>OZ245938.1:0-1242500 GCA_965230125.1 uncultured Pseudohongiella sp.
CCCTGCGCGTTCTGCTGACTCGGTAGTTCGAGATTCAGCGTCAACGTGAAGGTCAGTGTGTTGGAGATCGTGCCCTGCGCCACGTCCGCGGCGGAAATATCACTCAAATCCGCTTCCGTAAACCATTCTGAGTCATCCAGCCGACGCATCAGTTCGGTAATACGGGAATAGGACTCCGATACACCCTCGATCGCGATGGTATCGCCGGTGCGCTCCAGGGTTTCATAATAAACCCCTTCAGGTAGTGTTCTGACCAGCTCATCAAAAATGCGCACAATCACCGGCCGCGTGCCCTGCAAATCAGTGATTACGTTCATGCGCGCCTGGATATCTTCTTTTTGCTGCTGCAGCTCACTGATTTCTGCGACCTGCGCATCAAGCTGTGAAATTTCCGAGCGCAAAAAATCATTACGCGCGGTCTGGGTGTCGATTTCACCATTGAAGTAGCGATCAACGAGAAACAGCAGACCGGCACCAATAATCACCACACCCACCAGGATGCTCAGAAACTCGCGGCGCCGCTCTTCCCGCAGCCGCTCCCGCCAGGGCAATAAATTGATGTGCGCCATCAGTATTCGCCTCGCATCGCCAGGCCACAGGCAATAAGCAGCGCCGGAGCATCATTCTTCAGGCTTTCCTTGCTGACCTTGGAGCCAACACTCATGCCGGCAAACGGATTCGCCACGGTCACCGGTGTGGAAAGACTTTCCTGGCAAAGATCTGCCAGGCCTTCGATAGCGGCCACGCCGCCAGCAAGCAGGATGTGATCCACCTCGTTGTAATGGCTGGAAGAAAAGAAGAACTGCAGCGTTTGCGACACCTGCTGCACCACCGTTTCCTTGAACGGGCCCAGGATTTCAAACTCGTATTCATCCGGTAGTCCACCGCGCTTCATGCCGGTTTCGGCCTCGACCGCGGTCAAACCAAAACGGCGCTGAACTTCCTCAGACAGCGCATTGCCGCCGAACATCTGCTCCCGCGTGTAGATGGTTCTGCCCTGCAGAATAACGTTGAGCGTGGTGGTCATTGAACCCACGTCAACGATGGCCACCGTCTGGTCGTCGTCCGCGCCGATCTGCTCCGCCAGCAGCGTGTAGGCTCGCTCGATGGCGTAGGCCTCAATATCGACAACCTTCGCGGTGATGCCGCCCAGTTCCAGCGCAGTGACCCGCGACTCCACATTCTCCCGGCGGCACGCCGCCAGCAGCACTTCCACCAGATCCGGGTTGCGGTCCGACAGTTTTTGCCGCTCGAAGTCGATGGACACTTCATCCAACGGATAGGGAATGTACTGATCCGCCTCCACCACAATCTGGTTTTCCATCTCGGCGTCGCTCAGTGCCGAATTCATCTCGATGGTCTTGGTAATCACCGCCGAGCCTGCCACCGCGACTGCCGCGTCTTTCAAAGACGGCTTGAGAATGCTGACCGCCGCGCCAATGCACTCGCCGACGGCATCAATATCGCTGATGTTCTTTTCCACCACGGCATTGGCTGGCAGGTTGCGAATCACGTAGTTGTCCAGCTTGTAGCCGTTACCGGCCGGGCTCAGCTGCAGGATCTTGATCGCGGTCGAGCTGATATCCACGCCCAGCAAAGTGCTGGGTTTATTGCCCAGTTTGGCGAAACTCGCGATGTCTTTCAGTTTATCCAGCACTAATCTGTTCCCAAAAAATGCGCTTCGGTGCCGTCCCCGGTGGGGTTTCAGGGTGTCTCAAGAGCCGCTTAAAGCCGCAATTTACCCGGTTTTAGCCTGTCCCGAAACAGCGAATTTTCAATTAAAACAATTGCTTAGGGATTTTTCCTAAGAAAATTTCCGCCTTCCAGATTTCAGTATCGGCCGACTAAATATTTTATATAGTTTTCAATTAATTATCAGACTTTTACAACAAACAACTTCATCATTAAATAATGGCTCAGCCCAAGGTTCAAATCTTTGATTCGGTTCACGTTTGCACCGCGGCCCTGCAGTTGGCAAATCCAGCCCTTAGCGCGGGTCTAGTGGCCATCTGCCCGGTTATGGGGCAGCGACCGGAATTTCAGGGTCCAGTCTCCGGGCTGGCGTGAATTCGGTTGACACCACTGTGAATATCAGGCCACCGCCAATCCAGGCAATTCCCCGCGTCCGGTCGGGCATTCCTCTGCCGCCGGTGTATAATCGTCACTCGCCGATTGCATACGCCTGTCACTTACAGGCCGAATTCCAGGAAAGCCCGTCCCCGTGCGTAGCCGCCTCAAAATATTCGTCCGTTGGTGCCTGTTGCTCGGCGCCGCAGCGCTGGCAGGTATCACCATGGTCGCCATGGCAGCCTATCTGTATCTGGCGCCACTGCTGCCAGCTGCGGAGACTTACCGGGATGTTCGCCTGGAGACACCGCTGCGGATTTATACCGCCGATAACCGTCTCATTGATGAAATCGGCAATCGTCGCAACCCGGTATCATTTGCTGAAGTCCCGGCGCTGCTGACCGATGCGCTGATTGCCACCGAGGACGTGCGCTTTTATTCCCACCCCGGCGTGGACATCCAGTCCCTCGGGCGCGGCTTTTACGGCTTCATCACCGGCAACGCACTGGGCGGCGGCAGCACGATTACCATGCAGCTGGCCAACAACCTGTCCTTTGACAGCGACAATGTCTACCTGCGCAAATTCAAGGAAATCCCGTTTGCCCTGCAGATTCAGCGTGAACTGACCAAGGAAGAAATCCTCACCCTGTATCTCAACACTATTTACTTCGGCGCTGGCGCTGATGGTATCGGTGCCGCGGCTTATGTGTATTACGGCAAGGAAGTCAGTGACCTGACCCTTGCTGAAGCCGCGATGATGATTTCCCTGCTGCCCTGCCCCTCGACCTGTAATCCACTGGCCAATCCGGAGCGCGCCATTGCCCGCCGCGAGACACGGCTGCGCAATATGCTCGCTGAGAACATGATTACCCGCGCCGAATACGAAGCGGCCAATGCCGAGCCGGTCACCGCCCAGCGTCGCAACCGCAACATTGAGGTGCCAGCACCCTACGTCGCCGAGATGGTCCGCCAGCAGCTTTATGACGAGTTCGGCGAAGAAACTTACTCCCGTGGCTTTGAAGTAGTCACAACTATCGATGGCGACAAACAACTGGCCGCGAACAAGGCGCTGGTTGATGGCCTGGAGATCTATTACGACAAGCGTCATGGCTATCGCGGCCCGGACGCACATTATCCTCCTGACTTGCTGGATCCCCGCGCCGCGTGGCTGGAACAGCTGGAAACGGTCCCCGAATACGCCAGCCAGCAACCAGCTATCGTGACCTCGGTGCAGGGCCTGTCGTTTTCCGCCATGCTGAAATCAGGCAATACTGTTTCTGTACCCTGGGAAGGCATCGACTGGGCCTACGCGTTTCGCAGCCGCAACGAGGCCTGGCCGCCACCCCAGACAGCTTCCGATGTGGTGCAGGTGGGCGATCTGATCCGTTTGAAGGAAACCGCAGCCGGCTGGGAACTGGGTCAGGTACCCGATATCCAGGGCGCCCTGGTGTCCATGTCGCCAAGCGACGGTGGCATTCTGGCTTTGGTTGGAGGCTATGATTTCCGCCGCAGCCAGGTGAACCGGGTGACTACTCCGCGTCCGCCAGGCTCCAATTTCAAGCCCTTTTTGTACGGCGCCGCGCTGGAACAGGGCTATACCGCAGCCACCACGATCAATGACGCACCCATTACCCGTGGCGACTACCGACCCAACAACTACGAGAATAATTTTCTCGGCCCCATTACCCTGCGCTACGCACTGCAGCAGTCCCGCAATGTCCCGGCGGTGCGACTCTATGATCAGCTGGGTTCAGATACGGTCCTGCCCTTCGCCAAGCGCTTCGGGTTTCCCACGGAAAATTTTCCGCGCAACGATCTCACCGTGGCGCTGGGCAGCCAGGACGTCCAGCCGCTGGAAATTGTCACCGGCTATTCCGCCATCGCCAATGGTGGCTACAAAGTCGATCCCTGGCTGATCAAGGAAATTCGCAATGACGCCGACGGCGTGCTGTACCAGGCCAATCCACGCGTGGTGTGCCAGCAGAATTGCCAGCAGCTCAGCGGCGAAGATTCAGGATCGCAACTGCCGGCGCCGCGAATTATGGAGGCGCGCGCTGCGTACATCCTGAATTCCATGCTGCGCTCGGTGATTACCGATGGCAGTGGTGCGAGGGTCAGCCGCGAGCTGAATCGCGGTGACTTGATGGGCAAGACCGGAACCACCAACGGGCCCCAGGAGCTCTGGTTCTCCGGGTTCAATCGCGACATTGCCACCACCGTATTTATTGGCTTTGACCAGCCGGAGCCCCTGGGTGAGCGCGAACAGGGCGCCACCGTGGCGGTGCCGATCTGGATTGACTACATGCGCGAGGCGCTGGATGGCGCGCCGTTGAATACCATGAGCCGCCCCGATGGCGTCGTCGACCGGCTGATCGACAAGGACACCGGTGCTCCCGCCACACCCGGCGACCCCAATGCGGTGTTTGAATATTTTCGGGAGGAAAATGCACCGGGCAACGCCGACCCAGGACTACCAGGCTCGGATCGGCCGGAAGAAGCTGGCGAAGAGCTATCCACCGAGACAATCTTCTAGGACCCTGCTGGCAGCCTGCTGAGAGTCCAAGGCCTTGCGCTACCGTGCCAGCGAGTGCTGATGGACGGTCCGCTGGCACGGTTGTGCGGCCAACAAGCCCTGCGCAGCCAGCACCTTGCCCACTGCACACCGGTCAAGCCGTCGCCCGACTGCTGCCCACCCCCCGCCAGACATTTCGATGCGAACCCGATCCCGGCAATGGAGTCCGTCCAAGCGAGGAATTCCAGACACGGGAAAGCCGGGCGACTTGATGGCGCCCGGTATTGTTCGTTGCGAGGCTGTTATTGCCAGTGCTGTCAGACCTGGCGGTGCCGGCGGCGCTAGACGCGACGGTTGCCGAAGCGCTTCTTGAAGCGGTCGACACGGCCACCGCTGTCGAGGATCTTCTGCTTGCCCGTATAGAACGGGTGGCACTGGGAGCAAACGTCGATCAGGATGTCTTTGCCCAGGGTGGACTGGGTCGCAACGACATTGCCACAGCTACAGGTGGCCTTGATCGGACCGTATTTCGGATGAATATCAGCTTTCATAGTGGTTCCTTAAGTCTGGATGTCGCTACAGAGCGGTTTGAGCGGCCCTGCACCACATCATCTTTTACAGGATTTCAGCTGGCACGGGATTGTCAGCCCACTGCCGAGGGCCGCGTATTCTAGCAAAGAATTGCCGCTTGGCAAGGAATTCAGGAGTCTGTCTACCGCAACGACGTGGTAGAACGCAGCTTAACCGGTGCCTTGCTTGTCGCGCAGGCGGTTATGGTTACGCACCACTTCTTCCATAATCTGGGTAAACAGGTCGCTGACCAGCTCCGGATTGAGGCCATTTTCCACACACAGGGCGCGAATCTCGGCCAGCTTTTCCGCTTCCCGGTTGGAATCCAGCGCCTCCAGTGAATGAGCCGCCTTGAGCGTGCCGATACGATGCGTGTATTCAAAGCGCGCAGCCAGCAGCTTGATGATCTGGCTGTCAATCTGGTCGATCTTGTTGCGCGCCTCGAGTAGTTCGGCGGGTACTGACTCCGGGTCCATGCTGTTATTGTCCTCGTTCCTGGCCGCTTCTGGTCGGCGCTATAGTTACCGTCTTGTGGCAAGCGTCTTGTTATTGACTCCGGTTAGCCGCGGCTTGGTGCAACATCCCGGCGCACTGGTAGCCCGGGGCCAGCCAGCGCAACAGCAGAAGTATAGACCATCGCCAGGGCGACTTCAGCCTGCAGTCTTGTCCAAGCTAACCGGCCCTGGATAATGACTCAGTACATCAATTCCATCTGCCTGGACAGGCTCCGGAAGAGACCGGGCCGATCATCGTCGAACCCAATAGCAAACCCAGGGAACCTCTGATCAGGTCTACCGGCTCTCGACCCGCCTTGTTTGTCCCCGGGCAAGCTTCTACACTGCGCCGATTGCCCGCCGACCTGAATTGATGCCTTGATGAGCGCCACCCAACCCTACCAGTATCACGGACTGATTCTGCGTGTGGCGGTACCTTCACCCTTGCGGCAGCTGTTTGATTACCTGCCGCCCAACCAGGCTGATGGTTGCGACGATCCAGTTGCTATCGGTGCGCGGGTCAAGGTTCCCTTCGGTCGCCGCCAGGTAGTGGGCGTGGTAATGAGTACCGCCGAAGGCTCAGCCCTGCCGCAAGCGCGGCTGCGTTCCGCCAGCACCATTCTCGATGATCAGCCGCTATTCTCACCAGCGCTGTATAAAGTGCTGACCTGGGCCATTGGCTACTATCATCATCCGCCCGGCGAGGTAATGGCCGCCGCCCTGCCAGCGCGTCTGCGCCAGGGTGAGGCGCTGCGCGGTAGTGGCGAGCGCTGGCAGATCAATCCCGAGGCCGACCCCGTTTCCGCCAATCTCGCCAGAGCTCCGCGCCAGCAGCAGCTCTATGACTGGATTGCGCGGCAAGGCGATGTGACCCGGGAACAGCTGGCGACCGCGGAATTCAACGTCACGTTGCTGCGTCAGCTGGAATCCAGGCAGTTGGTGCGCCGCTTTCGCGTGGCTGACACCCGGATGCCGGCGTTTGCTACTGACGCCCTGATCAGCGAGGCGCTGCCGGATCTCAACAGCGAACAACAACCGGCCGTGGACCAGATTCGTGCCGGGCTGGAATCCTTTGCCTGTTATTTACTGGACGGTGTCACCGGCTCCGGCAAGACCGAGGTTTACATGCAGGTTATGGCCGAGGTGCTTGGCAAAGGCAAGCAATGCCTGGTGCTGGTACCCGAGATAGGACTGACCCCACAAACGCTTACCCGTTTCAAGCAACGCTTCTCCTGCCCGGTGGCAAGCCTGCATTCCGGACTGAATGATACAGAACGCCTGGAAGCCTGGCGGCAGGCAAGCGACGGTGGCGCCGGCATTGTTATCGGGACGCGCTCGGCAGTGTTTTGCGAGCTGGCCAGACCTGGATTGATCGTCGTGGACGAAGAGCATGATGCGTCATTCAAGCAGCAGGATGGCTTTCGCTATTCTGCTCGCGATCTGGCAGTGCTCCGCGCCCGGGAATCCGGCATACCGGTGATCCTGGGGTCGGCAACACCAAGCCTGGAATCGCTGCTCAATGCCGGGCGCGGGCGCTATCAGCATCTGCGACTGGCACAGCGCGCCGGTTTGGCGCAGCCTGCTGCCCTGAAACTGGTGGATATCGCCGAACAACCATTGGCGGCGGGGTTTGCCGACAGTGTCCTGCAGAAGATGGCGACGCAACTGGAGCGCGGTAACCAGGTGCTGACGTTTATCAACCGGCGCGGCTTTGCCCCCATGCTGCATTGCCTGACCTGCGGCTGGGTTGCCGAGTGCGAGGATTGCCTCACCCAGCTTACGGTGCACAGTCAGCCGCGGGGGCTGCGCTGCCACCACTGCGGCGACCGCCAGGGACTGCCAATCGCCTGCCCTGGCTGCGCCAGCCGCGAGTTGACCACCTTTGGGGTGGGCACACAGCAAATCGAGACCCAACTGCAGAAGCTCTTTGCCGACTTTCCTGTGCTGCGTATCGACCACGACTCCACCCGCAGCCGCAAGCGCCTGGCAACCATGCTCGATCAGGTACAAAGCGGCAAGCCCTGTATCCTGATTGGCACCCAGATGCTGGCCAAGGGACATCACTTCCCAGGCATTACCCTGGTAGTCGTCGTGGACGCCGACGCCGGATTGTTCAGCGCCGACTTTCGCGGCCAGGAGCAAATGGCGCAAACTATTATCCAGGTTGCCGGCCGCGCCGGTCGCGCCGAGCTGGGTGGAGAAGTCCTTATTCAGTCCAGACATGCCAGCCACGCCACGCTGCAGGCCCTCACCAGCCTGCCTTATGAAGAATTTGCCCAGCAGCTGCTGGCCAGCCGCCAGGACACCGGGATGCCCCCTTATTCCCACCTGGCGCTGCTGCGCAGTGAAGCCAGATCACTGGCCACAAGTCTTGAGTTCCTGGCTGCTGCCGCGCAGCTAATTGAAGAGCTGGCTGCACAGTTAAAAATCGCCGCGGAGTGCCTGGGGCCAGTGCCTGCACCGATGGAAAAGCGGGCCGGTCGCTTTCGGGCCCAGCTCAGCATCAGTAGCGGCAACCGTGCCCCGCTACAGAAACTGTTGGCAACAGTGATGCCGCATCTGGAGCAGATGAAGGTACCGGCTGGCCTGCGCTGGAGCCTTGATGTCGACCCCCAGGAGATGGTCTAGGCCTGGTCAGGTGGTGACCCAGACCAGCGCACCCGGCCAGCCGGACGATTTTGCCCGGGATGCTGCTTCAGGTTCCCGGCCGGGTACCGATAATTCAGGTGGCTTGGCAGCAATTAATAAATAATTTATCGTGAAAACAACGCGTTAGAAAGACAAGTTGAGAGACACTCGAAGTGACCCATGATTTCGCCAAGATTCGCCCGGAACCGCTGCTGGAAAAGAAGCCAGCGCAGACCCCGCCTGCCTGGTCAATGATGATCACCGGCATCGTGGTGGGCATGGCGCTGGGCGTGTTCGCCAGCGTACTGCTGTATGTCACCGGTAATGTGCCGGCGATGGTGCAAGCGCAACCAGGCAGCCCGGTCATGGCCAACACCGAACAACCGGCAACCGGGTCCGTCGCTGCCGACGACAGCCAGGAATCGGGGCTCCAGCTGGAGTTCTACCACGAACTTCGCAACTACGAGGTGGCGGTGGATGCAATACCCGTGGAAATCGACGAGGCCCAGGCAGACGCCCCGCTGGAAGTCAGCTACATACTGCAGTCCGGCGCCTTTCAACAGGAAGCCCTGGCCCGCCAGGAAGCCCAGCGCCAGCAGTCGCTGGGCCTGGAAGTCACCGTTAAGAGTGAACGGCTTACCGGCCGCACCCTCTATCTGGTGCAATCCGGACCCTATCTCACCCAGCGCCAGCTGGATGTCGCGGAAAACCTGCTGCGCCGCAACAACATTCCCAGTCTCCGTACCCGCGTGCAGTAGTCACCGCAGCAACGTCATCAGTCTCCAGCCGACCCCGCCGCTTACCACCCTCATCGCCTGACAGCGGGACCTTGAAATTCCTGCTCACCGCCCAATATTCTCAGGTTCCGTCAGGGGCCTGACAACTCGTGCCGGTAGCCGCAGTACGCGGTCCGGATATGCTAGGTTGGACACCTGACACCCACTATCGCCAGTACGCCCTTTGCCAGGCCGGCACCAAGCAGGAGAAGCGCTGTGGAGCAGTTTGATGGAACAACAATCGTCTCGGTGCGCCGCGGCAACAAGGTAGTGATTGGCGGAGACGGCCAGGTCTCCCAGGGCAATACCGTGATGAAAGGCAACGCCCGCAAGGTGCGGCGTTTGTATAAAGACCAGGTACTGGCCGGATTCGCCGGTGGTACGGCAGATGCGTTTACCCTGTTCGAGCGCTTCGAGGAGCAATTGGAAAAACACTCCGGCAAGCTCACCCGCGCCGCCGTTGAGTTGGCAAAAATGTGGCGCACCGAACGCTCCCTGCGCCGCCTTGAGGCGCTGTTACTGGTAGCCGACAAGGAAGCCTCACTGGTGGTGACCGGCAATGGCGACGTAATCGAACCGGAAGATGCCATCATGGCCATCGGCTCCGGTGGGCCCTACGCGCTTTCGGCAGCCCGCGCTCTGGTGCAAAACACCGACCTTGATGCCCGCAGCATCGTCGAAAAGAGCCTGACCATCGCTGGCGAGATCTGCGTGTTCACCAATCTGAACCATACTGTTGAAGAGCTGGACTACAGTTGAACGCGACGCGCCGCCACGCAGCTCGCCGTGCAACCATTCGAGTCCAACCATCACCGTTCAATACAGGAATGACCAAATGTCTCTGATGACACCCAAGGAAATCACCTCAGAGCTGGACAAGCACATCGTTGGCCAGGAAAAGGCCAAGCGTGCTGTAGCCATCGCCCTGCGCAACCGCTGGCGCCGAATGAAGCTGGACGAACACCTGCGCGGTGAAATCACCCCCAAGAATATTCTGATGATCGGTCCTACCGGCGTAGGTAAAACCGAAATCGCGCGCCGCCTGGCCAGACTGGCGGAAGCCCCCTTTATCAAAGTGGAAGCCACCAAGTTCACCGAGGTGGGCTACGTGGGCCGCGACGTGGAATCGATTATTCGCGACCTGATTGACGTGTCCATCAAAATGGTCCGCGAAAAGGAAATCGAGAAAGTTCAGTATCTGGCGGAAGACCGGGCGGAGGAGCGCATCCTTGATGTGCTGCTGCCCCAGGCCCGTGACAATAATGAGGACATGGGCGATGACAACCAGTCCTCGGCCCGCCAGGTGTTCCGTAAAAAGCTGCGCCAGGGCGAACTGGATGACCGGGAAATCGAAATCAAGGTAACCGAATCCCAGGCTGGCGTTGAGATCATGGCGCCACCGGGGCTGGAAGACATGACCAGCCAGCTCAAGGACATGTTTTCCAACATGAACTCCGGACGCAAGCGGTCCCAGCGCATGACCGTCAAGGCGGCGCTGAAAGTGGTCAAGGACGAGGAAGCCGCCAAGCTGATCAATGAGGAAGAAATCAAGAACCGCGCGGTGGAATCCGCAGAGCAAACCGGAATCGTGTTCATCGACGAGATCGACAAGGTCACCAATCGCCATGACCAGGGCGGCGCTGGCGTCTCCCGGGAAGGCGTGCAGCGCGATCTGCTGCCACTGATTGAAGGGTCTACCGTATCCACCAAGTTTGGCAGCATTCGCACTGATCACATCCTGTTCATCGCGTCCGGCGCGTTTCACCTGGCCAAGCCATCGGACCTGATACCCGAGCTACAGGGTCGCCTGCCGATTCGCGTGGAACTGGAAGCACTGACCGCTCAGGACTTCGAACGCATTCTGGAGGAGCCAGATGCCTCTCTTACAGAGCAGTATCAGGCGTTGCTGGCCACCGAGGATCTCGAAATAACTTTCAGCAAGGATGGCATCGCCAGGATTGCCGAGACTGCCTGGCAGGTGAACGAGCGCACCGAGAATATTGGTGCCCGACGTCTGCACACGGTCATGGAGCGCCTGTTGGAAGAAGTGTCATTCTCCGCCGCGGACCTGGCGGCCAGCGGCAACAAGACGCTGGTCATCGACAGCGCCTATGTGGAAAAACAGTTGGGTGAACTGGCCCGCGATGACGACCTGAGTCGTTACATACTTTAGCGCTCCTTTCTTTAACGTTCCTTTGTCCTTTAACGGCCTGACAATATGACGCCTACTGCCATCGAGTTGCATAAAAAATCCGGCATCCTTGAACTGGCCTATGACGATGGCGGCCGCTTTCAACTCAGTGCCGAATTTTTGCGGGTGCATTCGCCCTCCGCGGAAGTACGTGGCCACGGCAAGGGGCAGGAAGTACTGCAAATCGGCAAGCGAGACGTGGCTATTACAGCTATCCGGCCAGTAGGTAACTACGCCATCCGCCTGGATTTCAGTGACGGGCACAACACTGGCATTTTCAGTTGGCCCTATCTGCGTGAGCTGTGTCTCGACCAGGACCGCCTCTGGCAGGCGTACCTGGCGGCGCTTGAACAAGCCGGTGCCAGCCGCGATGCATTGCCAGCCGATACCCAGGTCATTAAAATCCAACCCTGATCCAACCCTAAACCCAACAACAGGCAACGCTCGCTCCCCAAAAACCCGCAGCACTCGAGCTGCCGACGCCAACCCGGTGTCGCCAACGGTCATCGCCATGACAACTTCTCAAGATCCCGACACAGGCGCCAGCGCGGAAGCCGCCGACGCCAGCGAATCCACCACCCACTTCGGCTACCAGCAGGTTCCCGTGGCCGAGAAGGCCGAGCGCGTCGGCCAGGTGTTTCGCTCTGTAGCCGGCCGCTATGACCTGATGAACGACGTCATGTCACTCGGTTCGCACCGACTGCTCAAACGCTTCACGGTGGAACTCAGCGCCCTGCGCCCCGGACACAAAGTACTGGATCTTGCTGGCGGGACCGGAGATTTCTCGCTGCAGTTTGCCCCCCTGGTGGGCAAGCAGGGCCAGGTGGTTCTGGCCGATATCAACGAGGCCATGCTGCAGGTGGGCAGAGACCGACTGATCGACAAGGGCATTGGCCAGCAGGTTGAAGTCGCCCAGGTCGACGCCGAAATTCTGCCCTTTGCCGACAACAGTTTCGATTGTGTAGTTATTGCCTATGGGCTGCGCAACGTCACCGACAAGGACAAGGCCCTGGCGTCCATGCGGCGCGTGCTGAAACCCGGTGGCAGGGTACTGGTTCTGGAATTTTCCACCCCGCGCAACCCGCTGCTGGGCCGCGCCTATGATGCCTGGTCCAGCCTCTGGCCTGCGGCGGGCAAGATGCTTACCGGGGACAGCGAGAGCTATCGCTATCTGGTGGAGTCAATCCGCATGCACCCGGATCAGGAAACGCTGTTGTCCATGATGGAGGCAGCAGGTCTCACAGAATGCCGCTATCATAACGTCATGAATGGCATCTGTGCCATTCACGTTGGTTTCAAGGCCGACAGTTGAGCATGTTCGCTTCTCTGGCACTTTGGCCGATCGAGCAAGTCCTGAACCGCTTCATCGCCAATGACACGCATGCTGGCAAACAGCTACGCCAGTTTGCCGGCAAGGCAATAGAAATCGTCAGCCAGTCCCCGTCCCTGAGCATCGTGGTGTTGCTTGATGCCCAGCGTGTGCGCCTGTGCGCTGGCCCCGCACAGCGCCTGGCAATCAAACCGGATGCCCGGATCGCCGGTAAGGCCGTGGACCTGCTGGCGCTACTGACCGGCGACCCGGAGCAGCGCCCCCTGGCCAATCCTGCGCTGCAGATCAGCGGCGAAACCGAGCTGATCCAGGACCTGTTCCGCGCCATGCAGTCGCTGGACCTGAAGTGGGAGGATTACCTGTCCCCGCTTCTCGGCGACACCCTGACCGAACAGGGCAGCCGACTGCAGCGCGAGTCCAGCGCATGGCTGCGAGACAGTCGGCAACGCGTCAAGCGCAACATTGAGGACTATCTCAAGGAAGAAGCACACAGTGTGCCCCATGAGCAGGCGGTGACCGCGTTTCAGGATAACCTCGATGCGCTGAGGCTGCAGATTGATCGGGCTACCGCCAAAGCCCATTTGCTGCGCACCCGGCTGGATACACTAAACGACTGATAAACCAGAGATTATTGCCCATCTGCGGTTGTGAGCCACTGACGCAGGTGATATCTTAGCGCTCCCCCAAATAGCGGATTTCCAGCGTGTCACACCTGCCCCGTCTAGTCCGTGTTCTCGGCATCATTGCCAAGTACCGCCTTGATGAATTCCTGACGGGTCAGCCGGGCGGGAAGCTGTTACGCACCCTGCTGATACCGTTTCGCCTGCCTTCCCTGTTCAGCAATACCCGCAAGCTCGGTGACCGCAACCGCCGCCTGCGTCTGGCCATGGAAGAGCTGGGTCCGATCTATGTGAAATTCGGGCAGTTGCTGTCCACTCGCCGGGATTTTCTCAATCCCGAGTTGGCCGAGGAACTGAAGTCACTGCAGGACAACGTGCCGCCCTTTGCTACGCCGTCCATCGAACAGCTGGTTGAGGAATCCCTGGACATGAAGATCGCCGAGGCGTTCAGCTGGCTGGACAGCGAACCGCTGGCGTCGGCCTCAATCGCCCAGGTACACAAGGCGACTCTGATTAATGGCGATGAGGTGGTGGTCAAGGTGCGCCGGCCCGGCATTGAGCACATCGTCAGTGCCGATATCAAGCTGCTGAAATGGCTGGCCCAGCTGATCGAATCAAGAACCAGCCTCGGCAAACGCCTGCACCCGATTGAAGTGGTTGCCGACTACGAAAGAATCATCTTCGATGAGCTGAATCTGCGCGCCGAAGGCGCGAATACCTCGCACCTGAAACGCAATTTCCAGGACTCCAACGTGCTGTATGTACCCAGGGTGTACTGGGACTACACGCGCAGCAACATGCTGGTGATGGAACGCATTTATGGGATACCTGTCACCGATGTCGCAAGCCTGCTGGCCAACGGCACCAATATGAAAAGGCTGGCGGAAACCGGGGTCAATATTTTCTTCACCCAGGTGTTTGAACACAATTTCTTCCATGCCGACATGCACCCCGGCAATATTTTTGTCTCCAGGGAAAACCCGGACAACCCGAAATACATCGCTATCGATTGCGCCATTATCGGCACCCTGAGCGACGCCGATCAGGAGTACCTGGCCAAGAACCTGTTGGCCATCTTCAAGCGCGATTATCGCCGGGTGGCGGAACTGCACGTTGAATGCGGCTGGGTGCCACAGCATACCCGGGTTGGCGAATTCGAAACGGCAATTCGCAGCGTGTGCGAGCCAATTTTTGAGAAACCCTTAAAGGACATTTCCTTTGCCCATGTGCTGGTGGAGCTGTTCCGCACCGCTGGCCGCTTCGATATGGAGGTGCAGCCTTCCCTGGTGCTGCTGCAGAAAACCCTGCTCAATATCGAGGGCCTGGGCCGGCAGCTCTACCCCGAGCTGGATCTCTGGGAAACGGCACTGCCCTTCCTGGAGCGCTGGAATCGCAAGCGACTCAGTCCGTTCACTCTGCTGGACAAGGTACGCGGCGAACTCCCCAACTGGATAGATCAACTGCCACAATTTCCGGCCATGGTGCTGGAAGCGCTGCAGCAGACCCGGCAACTGGAAGCCATTAACTCGGCGCTCCGCCAGCAACAGCGCGCCGAGCAACAACGCCTCGAACAGCGGCGCCGGCGGACCCGCAATGGCGGAATTCTGGCCCTGATTCTGGCCGCGCTCGCCGCTGTTCCGGCCGTGGCCACGGCCCTGCAAGCAGCGCCGCTGCTGCCCGCAGGGCTGGGTCTGCTGGGCGTCTATCTTTTGTGTTTTACCCGGTGAAAGCGCATACTTGCAGCCATGTCCGTCTTTCTCGACCAGATTCAGTGGAACAGTGATGGTCTGGTGCCTGTGGTGACCCAGGATGCTGACAGCGGGCGTGTCCTGATGCTGGCCTGGCTTAATCGCGAAGCTCTGGCAACAGCGCTTGCCGAAAAGCGCGCCGTGTACTGGTCCCGCTCCCGGGGCGCACTGTGGCGCAAGGGCGAGGAGTCCGGCCACGTGCAGAACCTGGTTGATGTCTATCTGGACTGTGACAACGATGCGGTGTGCTACCAGGTCGAGCAAGTTGGCGGTGTCGCCTGTCACACAGGCCGGGTTAGCTGCTTCTTCCAGAGACTGGAAGGCAACGCCTGGCAGACCGAGGAGCCGGTGCTCAAGGAACCGGCGGAGATGTACGGCAAGTCCTGAGCTTCCCCTCCCGGCACTGTGCCGACCGACAGCACCGCGCAAGCAGATTCAAGATACCGTCAACACGATAGAAGAATTAGTGAAATGAGTGATGTCCTCGAGCAACTGACTCAGGTTCTGGAAGAGCGCAAGATGGCACCAGCGGAATCATCCTATGTGGCCAGCCTGCATCAAAAGGGCTTGAACAAGATTCTGGAAAAAGTCGGTGAAGAGGCGACTGAGACGATACTCGCGGCAAAGGATATGGGCGCTGGCAGCAGTGAAGCCCGGGAAGCGGTGATCCATGAAACCGCGGACCTGTGGTTTCACACCATGGTGATGCTGAGTCACCTGGGGCTAAGCCAGGCACAGGTGTTGGAGGAACTTCAAAAACGCTTTAACATATCCGGCCTTGACGAGAAGGCCTCGCGAGCAAATTAAATATCCTCAGGCCAGATAACATACGGCCTGCAGGAGTGGAGGTGTACTATGGGTGTAGGTGGAATTGGAATTTGGCAGCTGCTGATCATTTTGTTGATCGTAGTCATGCTGTTTGGCACCAAGAAACTGCGAAGTATTGGGACCGACCTGGGTGGCGCCCTCAAGGGATTCAAGACTGCCATGAAGGATGACGAGTCTGAGGATAAAGACGAAGCTCAGTCCGAAGACAACTCCGAAGGGGAAACTGTTAATTCGACTGCCGAGAAAGTCGAAAACAAATAGGTTCTCCTGACACCTTCGTGTCAGCTTATGTTCAATATCCATTCAACCGAGTTGATCCTGATCGCGATTGTCGCGCTGATCGTTATTGGCCCGGAAAAACTCCCCGCCACTATCCGCACTGCCAGTCTCTGGATTGGTCGCTTTCGGCGCAGCTTTCACCGGGTCAAGGCCGACATTGAGCGCGAGCTGAATGCGGACGAAATCCGGCGCCAGCTGCATAATGAGTCGGTGATGGAAGATATCGAACAGGCCAAGCAGCAGGTCAAGGCTGCTGCCGAGCAGACCAGGGGATCGGTGAATACCATCGTCAACTCCGACAGTTTCGATCCCGGCGCATCGCCACAAACCGAAAAGCAGGTTGCGCAACAAAAGACCGGCAGCAACGATTCCGGGGAAGAATCGTCGCAGTCCAGCAATGCAGAGCAAGCGCCAACAGGGCAAGACACGCCTGAGCAAACCAGGCCCGAGGCAGAGCAAACCGAACCGCAGATTGAGTCTGCCAAAGAAGAGATCGCACAGGCCAGCCAGGAAATTCAGGCGAGCCGCGACAAGTTATACGGAACGGGCAAGAATCCCAAGCTGGCCCAGAGAGACGACCCACCTGACGGCGACTAGGGCATGGATTCTGCCGAAGACCAACACGAACTGACTCTTATCGATCACCTTGTCGAGCTGCGCGACCGCATTCTTAAATGCCTGGTTGCGGTCGTGGTGATCTTTCTTGCGCTGTTTTATTTCGCCAACGATATCTACACCTGGGTTGCCCTGCCGCTGATCTCTGCGCTGCCGGAAGGCACCAACATGATCGCCATCGATCCCACTTCGCCTTTCTTTGCTCCGTTCAAGCTGACTTTTTATGTCGCGATCCTGCTGGCGGCACCCTACATCCTTTACCAGCTCTGGTCGTTTATTGCACCAGGGCTCTACAAAAACGAGAAAGCCATAGCTATCCCGCTGTTTGTTTCCAGCGTCGTGCTTTTCTACGGCGGTATTGCTTTCGCCCGCTACATTCTGTTCGGGATCGTATTCGGGTTTTTCATCTCGGTGGCGCCGGAAGGTATCCAGGTGGCCCCGGATATCAGCAGTTTCCTCAGCTTTGCGCTGACCATATTCTTTGCTTTTGGCGTGGCTTTCGAGATTCCCGTGGCGGTGTTTCTCAGCATCTGGGCGGGTCTGGCCGAGCCCGAAGCACTTGCCCAGAAACGACCCTATGTGGTGGTTGGCTGTTTCATCGTGGCCATGCTGCTGACTCCTCCTGACCCCTTTACTCAATCCATGCTGGCCATTCCCATGTGGGCACTGTTTGAACTGGGTATTATTGCCGGCAGGATGATCAAGAAGCGGCAGGCGGAAGCTGAAGACGACGCCGGCCAGGCCTGAATACTTAATGAAAGCCAACCGCGATCTGCAGCTAAGTGCCGACAAAGCCGCGGCAGTCCAGTCACCGACCTGCGAATAATTGGAGTCCGGCGTTAACCGTTACCACGCACCTTCAGCAGAAACGTCACCGGCCCATCGTTTTCCAGCGCCACCTGCATATCTGCGCCAAACTGCCCACAGCCAATTGCAGCATGTTTGTCGCGGGCCTTTTCCACCAAATAGTCATACAGCGGCTCCGCCTGGTCCGGCGGCATGGCGGTTGAGAATCCCGGCCGCAGGCCCTTGTCGGTGGCGGCTGCCAGTGTGAACTGCGACACCAGCAGCAGGCCACCACCGGTATCATTGAGACTCAGGTTCATCTTTCCATCCGCGTCACTGAACATCCGGTAGGCCAGAATACGGTCCAGTAATCGGTCCGCCAGGGCCTGAGTGTCGGCTTTTTCCAACCCGATCAACGCCAGTGTTCCAGACTCAATCCGTGCCACGGACTGTCCGGCAATGCTCACCTCGGCAAAATTGACTCGCTGGAGAAGCGCTAACATCGGCTTTAGGGCACCTCTATTAATTCAGACACGTCTCTGGCCTTCAGACGGCGCCACTGACAAGGCGTCATTCCGCCGGCGTGCCGTCAGCCCGTCAAGGAACGACAACGCGGTCAGGGGTGCTGTCTGAAGGCCCCGCAGGGCGGGGCCTGTAAGCCCCTGCTGCCGCGTTGCACCCCTTGCCAATAGGGCTCGCTATTACCTGCGGACTGCGCCTTGCACCAGGGGCTTACAGACTCCCGCAGAGACGTGTCTGAATTAATAGAGGTGCCCTTTAGAAAGTCAGTTCATCGGAACGGCGCCCAGTTCCCGGGAAACGTCAAAAGTAGCGCGAATCAGCGCATCTACATTCCCGGTCTCGGAAGCCGAATGGCCGGCATCACGCACGATATGAAGCTCCGCAGCCGGCCATGCTGCATGCAGCGCCAGGGCATTATCCAGTGGGCAGACCACGTCATAGCGGCCATGGATAATGCGTCCGGGGATGTCCTTGATCCTGTCCATGTTCTCAAGAATCTGGTTCTCTCTCATGAAGCATTTGTGACGAAAAAAATGTGCCTCAATGCCGGCCAGGGCCATGGCGTTATGGGGTTTGGTGAACTTGGCCATGACATCGGCGCTGGGACGCAGGCGGGAGCAGTTCCCTTCCCAGGCGGACCACGCCTTGGCGGCAGACATTCGCGCCAGTTCATCATTGCCGGTCAACCGCTGGTAATAGGCGCCGATCATGTCATCACGCTCGACCTCGGGAATCGGCCGAATAAACTCCTGCCAGTGATCGGGAAAGATCCGCTTGGCGCCATCTTTGTAGAGCCAGTCCAGGTCGCACTGCCGACTGAGAAAAATACCGCGCAGAATCATCGCCTGCACCCGGGCTGGATGCGCCTGGGCATAAAGCAGACTAAGAGTAGACCCCCAGGAGCCACCGAACAGCACCCACTTGTCCACGCCCAGGTATTCACGGATCTTTTCAATATCCGCCACCAGATCATCGCTGGTATTTTCTTCCAGCTCACAGTGCGGCGTGGAGCGCCCGCAGCCACGCTGGTCAAAAGTGACGATGCGATAAATCGCCGGATCATAAAAGCGTCGGGAGCTGCTGTCGCAGGCCGCGCCCGGGCCACCATGGACGAACAACAGCGGCAAACCATCCGGGTTTCCCGCCTCGTCTACATACAGCTCGTGGATATCCGACACCTTGAGCTGGTGTCGTTTGTAGGGCTTTATTTCCGGATAGAGTACGTGCATTGCCTGGGGCCAATCATACAGTTTGTGCACCTATACTAGGACAGGCCACAGTCGCAAACCAGAGGGCATCGAAAGTCTTTTCAAAAAAGCAGATCCGCCCCGATATCGCTCAGAGCGTATACCGGGACGGCCGCAGCAGGTGCGCTGCTGAAAATTCCGAGTCCGGGCTGCTAGCCGCGATCTGCGCTGCCGCGACTCATACGCTTGCGGTCATTCTCGGCCAGGTATTTCTTGCGCAGACGAATATGGTGTGGCGTAACCTCCACCAGCTCATCGTCATCAATGAACTCCATGGCCTGCTCAAGGCTGTGCACCACTGGCGGAGTTAGCAGGATATTTTCATCAGTGCCGGAGGCGCGGACGTTGGTAAGCTGCTTGGCCTTGGTGGGGTTGACCACCAGATCATTGTCCCGGCTGTGTAGTCCGACAATCATGCCCTCGTACACCTCGGTGTTCGGCCCGATAAACAAGCGGCCACGGTCCTGCAGGTTAAACAGCGCGTAGCCAAGTGACTTGCCCTTGACCATGGAAATCAGCACACCGTTGTTGCGCGACGCAATCTCCGAGTCCTTGTAGGGGCCGTAGTGATCAAACATATGGGTCATCAGTCCAGAACCGGAAGTCATGCTGAGGAACATTGAACGGAAACCGATCAGGCCCCGGGTAGGAATCTGGAACTGCAGACGCACCCGTCCCTTACCGTCCGGCAACATATCCTGCAGTTCGGCGCGGCGCAGACCCAGTGCTTCCATTACTGAACCCTGGTGCTTCTCATCACAGTCAATGACCAGGACTTCGTAGGGCTCCTGCTGAACGCCGTCTTCCTCGTGAAGAATGACTTCCGGGCGCGATACTGCCAGCTCAAACCCTTCCCGGCGCATGCTTTCAATCAGCACCGACAGATGCAGTTCGCCGCGGCCGGAGACAATATACTTGTCCGGAGTATCTCCCTGCCGAACCCGCAGGGCCACGTTATAAAGCAACTCCCGCTCAAGTCGTTCCTTGATATTACGGGTGGTAATCAGCTTGCCGTCCTGACCGGCAAACGGTGAGTCGTTCACCTGGAACGTCATACTGATGGTGGGCTCATCCACGGTCAGTGGCGGCATGGCCTCGACCTTGCCCGGATCGCACAAGGTATCCGATATCTTCAATCCTTCGATACCGCTGATACAAATGATTTCACCGGCAGTGGCTTCCGGCACATCGATTCGCTCCAGCCCGAGATGACTTTTTACCTGTAGGATCTTTCCTTTGCGGGTTTTGCCATCGCGGTCAATGATAACCACCTGCTGATTGGTTTTAGCAGTGCCACTTGTCACACGCCCGATACCTATCACGCCAACGTAGCTGCTGTAATCAAGGGCACTGATTTGCATTTGAAACGGCGCATCCGGCACTACATCCGGAGCCGGCACCTTGTCGATAATAGTTTCAAACAAGGGCTGCATGTCGTCCGCCATTTCTTCAGGTTCATGCCCGGAAATGCCGTTGATGGCCGAAGCGTAGACAATGGGAAAGTCCAGCTGCTCGTCGGTAGCACCGAGCTTGTCAAAAAGGTCAAATACTTCGTCCACGACCCAATGTGGCCGGGCGCCTTCCCGGTCGACCTTGTTGATGACCACGATCGGGTTGAGCCCCTGGGCGAACGCCTTCTGGGTTACGAACCGGGTCTGGGGCATGGGCCCGTCTACTGCGTCCACCAGCAGCAGCACGCTATCAACCATGGACAGCACTCGCTCTACCTCGCCACCAAAGTCGGCGTGGCCCGGCGTATCCACTATGTTGATGTGGTAGTCCTTGAAGTTGATGGCAGTGTTTTTAGCAAGAATGGTAATACCACGCTCGCGCTCCTGGTCATTGGAATCCATGACCCGTTCCACATCCTTTCCGCGTGACTCAAGGGTGCCGGATTGTTGCAGCAGTTTGTCCACCAGCGTGGTTTTACCATGGTCGACGTGGGCGATAATGGCGATATTGCGGATCTTCTCAATCACTTCAGGGGTACCGTATGGGAGCTACCGATTCCGGGTTTTGCGGTCGGCGTCCGTAGAAAAAGCGGCGAGTATACACGAGTCGCGGGACCAGAACGATGGTTTAGACGCCGCTGACCAATTCAGACAGATGGTCCCTGAAAGCTTGCCGGGTAGGGTTAGGCGCTAATGCGCCGGAGCGGCTCCGGGCTGGGGAAAATTCAGCACCGCAACATTGTGGAATCCATCGTCCTGAAGATGCGCCGCATGCAGGCGGCTGATCATGCCGCGCTCACAAAACAGCAGCAAGCGCCGCTCCCGATCCGCGTCAGCCAGTTCATTTCGCAGCCGGTAGAATGGAATCACCTTGAGCTGCCCCGGGTTTGCCAGGCGCAATGGACTGGCGGCCGTCTCGTCCGGATGACGGATGTCGATCACCGTATCGCCCGGCGCCACGATGCTGACCACATCCACATCATCATTATTGTCATCAAAGTCATTCACCAGTTCGGTGATGAGCTGATAGTGCGCCCCTGCCACGGCGGCATCCAGCACCGCCATGTCGAGGCGCGACTCCGCTTCAAGAACACGCTCGCATCGCGCTTTGGTGGTGGGGCCGCGGGAGATGACGGAGCAGTACTCCGGGATGCTGCGAGAAAACTCCTCGGTGCCGATCCGCCGGGCCAGGTCGATGATCTCCTGCTTGTCAGAGGTGATCAACGGCCTGAGCACCAGGGCATCGGTCACCGCATCGATAACTGACAGATTAGCCAGCGTCTGGCTGGCTACCTGGGCCACACTCTCGCCGGTACACAGCCCCTTGATTGCCAGGTTCCCGGAAATGCGGGCCGCGGCGCGCAACATCATGCGCTTCAGCACCACCGCCATCTGTGCGTTGTCCACCCGCTGCAGGATCTCATTCACCACCGGTTCGAATGGCACAGTGACGAATTTGACACGATGGGAGCTGTGGTATTTCTGCCACAGATACAGCGCCACTTCCTTGACTGCCAGTTCGTGGGCCCGACCACCCAGGTTGAAAAAACAATAGTGCGTCTGCATGCCGCGCTTGATGCACAGATAACTGGAAACAGAAGAGTCGTAGCCCCCGGACAGCAGCGATAGCACCGCGTCCTGACAGCCCAGCGGAAACCCTCCGAGGCCCTGATGAGTGGCGCGCACCAGGTACAACGAATCCTGGCGCACCTCCACAGAGACGGTCACATCCGGGTGGTCGAGACTGACTCCGGTTGCCGCCGTGCCTGCCAGCAGTCCGGCACCAACGAAACGCTCCACATCGATGGATTTGAACGCCTGACGACCATTGCGTTTGCAGCGCACCGCAAAGGTTTTCCCCGCCAGATTGTCAGCATGCTGAGCCAGTACCAGCTCGAGAATCCCCTGAAAATCCGGCAGCGGGTATTTATCGACTTCCAGAAACAAGCTGATCCCCGGGGTATTGGCCAGGCGCTCACTGATGCGCTGCATAACATCGGGGTTAGTAAGTGCCTGCTCACTGGGATGCACCTCAATACTGTCCCATTCTCCGGTGACCGAGACTCCGGAATCGATCTCCACCAGTACCGCACGGATATTTTTGCGTAATTGCCGGGTCTGCCGGCGCCGCACGGGCCGGCTCTTGATGGTAATTTCCGGGAACAGTTTGATCAGAAAGAGCATGAGACTAGCGATTTCAGCGGGCGATTTATTATTTTAATGGCGACTCGTCGCGACTGCTGGCGGCCAGCTGATGGAGTATCCACCGGCCCCTGCCATGCGTGCACTTTAATAGTGCACTATAGTTATACAGGCACTATAATGGTGCGTCGCAATTTGGTAGCCTGTCCTGCGACCAGTATTTGCGGGCATTGTAGCCCATCATTGGATGGCATACATCTTGCTCCTAACCATCCTCACAAGACATGCCGCGAGGCACAGTGCCCGATTACTGGTATCGCCAGGGCATTGCCAAGGAAATAATCGCCTGACATGGTACCTTTCCTGTCGGGCGAGACATTGCTAGATTGCGTGTCCTGCCTGGGTAGTGTCCGAGACGAGCATTGTCATGACACCCATTGAGTCGATAGCGATTAGGAGAAAGAAAGAAAATGAAAGCAAAATTGGAATATATCTGGCTGGACGGATTTCTGCCGACCCAAAGCCTGCGCAGCAAAACCATGGTGCGGAACGACTTTGGTGGAACTCTGGAAGAGTGCCCGATGTGGTCATTCGACGGCAGTTCAACCTTGCAAGCAACCGGTGACGACTCTGACTGTCTGCTCAAGCCGGTCGCCATTTTCCCGGACCCCGATCGTGCCAACGGCTACCTGGTCATGACTGAAGTACTGAATGCCGACGGTTCTCCTCACGAGACCAATGGCCGCGCCACTATCGACGACGATGATGATGATTTCTGGTTTGGCTTTGAGCAGGAATATTTCCTGTGGGACATTAAAACCAACCTGCCACCGGGCTTCCCCCGCGGCGGCTATCCCAGTCCCCAGGGACCCTACTACTGCTCAGTCGGCGCCAAGAACGCCCATGGTCGTGAGGTAGTCGAGGAGCATCTGGACCTGTGCCTGGAAGCCGGCATCAATGTCGAAGGTATCAATGCCGAAGTAGCAGCCGGACAGTGGGAATTCCAGGTGTTCGCCAAGGGTGCACAGCGCGCCGGGGATGAAACCTGGGTTGCTCGCTATCTGCTGGAACGCACCGCCGAGCGCTACGACCTGTCCATCAACTGGGAACCCAAGCCGCTGGGCAAGGACCTGGACTGGAATGGATCTGGCATGCACGCCAACTTCTCCAACGGCGCCATGCGCGACGATGGCGATGAAGCCGTCTTTACCAAGATTTGCGAAGCATTCGGCAAGAATATCGAGCGTCACATCAGCGTCTATGGCGCCAACAATGACCATCGCCTGACGGGCAAGCACGAAACCCAGTCAATCGACATGTTTAGCTACGGTGTATCCGACCGTGGCGCGTCAATCCGCATCCCGATCGGCACGGTACAGGATGGCTGGAAAGGCCGCCTGGAGGACCGTCGTACGGCATCCAATGCTGATCCCTATAAAGTGGCAGCGGCGATCATCAAGAGCACCAACGAAGGTCTCGCCAGCTAACCACTGGACAGTCCAGGTAAGACCAGCAAGAAGCCCGGGCATCCGCCCGGGCTTTTTTTTGGCTGATCGCACATTTCCGGTAGTTGTGACCATACTGTTCTGGCCTGATAGCTGTGCCCATCAGAGAGTGCGGTCGCGCCGGGTGGGTGTTGCGTTGCTTGTAAGCTTGATCACCCTTCGATCGGACGTTTGAATCGGGGTGCGAAGAGCGCTTCGATGTCCCGGCTGTCACTGCATGAGCGGATGTGGGAAGGCAGGGTTACCGACCCGCCAGTTAAGGCCGGCGCTGAACGCAGGAAAAAGACCGTCTTTCAGAGCTTTTTCTGGAGTGAAGGGACCCAGGATGGGCGCCGAGCCGGCGGGGCGGTAACCCTGCCTTCCCGCAGCCGCGCTCGAGGCCAGCGATTTACAAGGCAGTAATTTACAGGTCTATTTACACCACACAGTTATCCTTCCCCGGAAATCCGCGAAGAACCTTCTTGGGCGCTGGAGCGCAGCCAAGGCATTGGGACCAATATAAGACCAGCCGGGCTGATCGAAACCCCGGATTATTGTTGTGTGCACTATTATGGTGCATACTAATCCGGCAGGCGCTCTTATCGTGCCTGCGCCAGGAATTGCACCATGATTCAACCTCCCGGATGTCCTGTTTTCGGGCCTGTGCACCACCATTCTGCCCTATGTAGTTGGTTTGGTTATTGCATAGCAACACCATTGTGCCGTTATTGCGCAGCCGCAACCGGTAAGGCTTTGTGACCAACTTGAGCAGTAGCGTGACCCTCGACAACGTTCATAAACGATTGCTGGATACCCTGAAAACCGGTGTCGTTTTGTTGGACCACAAATTACGCCTGCTGTACATGAACATGGCCGCCGAGGCTCTGCTGGACATCAGCGATCGCAAGGCACACGGACTGTTCATTGGTGCCTTGCTGGTAAATGCCGAGGATGACATTCGCGAAATGCAGAACGCGCTGACCAACAAGAGCAGCTACACCATGCGCCGGGCCGAACTTGACCTGATGCACGGTAAAACACTGCTGGTGGATTACACCATCAACCCGTTTGAGGAAAACGGCAAGACCCAGGCGCTGCTGGAGCTTAGCTCGCTGGAACATGCCAACCGCATCAACCGCGAACAAAGCCTGCATCACGCTCGCGAGACCACTCGCGAGCTGGTGCGCGGCATGGCCCACGAGATCAAGAACCCGCTGGGCGGTATTCGTGGGGCAGCGCAGTTGCTGGCACGGGAAATCAACGATGAGGAACTCGCCGACTACACGAATGTAATCATTGGCGAAGCGGACCGGCTGCACAACCTGGTGGATCGCATGTTGGGGTCGCGCAAGCCGCTGGAATTCGAGGACACCAATATCCACGAGGTACTGGAGCGGGTGCGCAGCCTGGTAGATGCCGATAACCGCGACACTGGCATCAAGCTGATCAAGGATTACGACCCGAGCATTCCCGATATCCGTGGTGACCGCGAGCAGCTCATTCAGGCGATGCTGAACCTGGTACGCAACGCTGTGCAGTCCATTACCGGCAGCGAACGCGACCCCAGTGAGGGCCGCATCCTGTTGCGCACCCGGGTGCTGCGCAATGTGACCATGGGCATTAAGTTCCACCGCTTGGCGGTATGCGTGGAAATTGTGGATAACGGCCCCGGTATTCCGGAAGGCCTCATGGAAACCATGTTTTATCCAATGATCAGCGGCCGGCCAGACGGATCCGGACTTGGGCTGCCGATCACCCACAGCATTATCAGCCAGCACCATGGCTTGATCGAGTGTGACAGCCAGCCCGGCGAAACTCGATTCACGGTGATTTTGCCGATTGATTCGGAGCAGGAAAACAACTAGCTGAGCGAACCAGCCAAACTAATTGAAGTTAACTTACGACACCAACCAACTAATTCAGGTAACTACTTACGGTAACTACACCAGGTAGTCTAATTGGAAAGGCCAACACATGATTAACGGAACGAACTCAGTTTGGATACTTGATGACGACAGGTCGATTCGTTGGGTCCTGGAAAAATCATTGGGTAAGAACGGGCTGTCTACCACCAGCTTTGAAAACGGTGACGACCTGCTGCGGCGTTTGGCCAAAGAGTCTCCGGACGCCATCATCAGCGACATTCGCATGCCTGGCATGAACGGACTGGAACTGCTGTCCACTATCCAGGATCAGCATCCGGATCTGCCGGTCATCATCATGACCGCCCACTCTGATCTGGAAAGTGCCGTGGCGTCCTACAGCCGCGGTGCCTTCGAATATCTGCCCAAGCCGTTCGACATTGATGAAGCCGTAGCCATGACCCAGCGCGCGCTGGAGCACGGCCGCGACAAATCCCATGATGCTGAAATCAAGGACAACCAGGACACTCAGGAAATCATTGGCGAAGCGCCAGCCATGCAGGAAGTATTTCGCGCCATCGGCCGCCTGTCCAATTCCAATATCTCGGTACTGATCAACGGTGAATCCGGTACCGGTAAAGAGCTGGTAGCCCGCGCCCTGCATCAGCACAGTCCGCGCCGGGAACAGCCATTCGTGCCGCTGAACGTGGCGGCCATTCCCAAGGAACTGATTGAATCCGAATTGTTCGGCCACGAGAAAGGCGCGTTTACCGGCGCCACTCAGCAGCGCACCGGTCGCTTTGAGCAGGCCAACGGCGGCACTCTGTTTCTGGATGAAATCGGCGATATGCCAGCAGACACCCAGACCAGGTTATTGCGCGTGCTGTCCGACGGCGAGTTTTACCGGGTTGGCGGCATCACCTCCATCAAGGTCGATGTACGCATTATTGCCGCGACCCACCAGAATCTGGAAAAGCTGGTCGAAGAAAAGCTGTTCCGCGAAGACCTTTTCCACCGCCTCAATGTCATTCGTATTCACATTCCAAAGCTGGCGGACCGTCGCGAAGACATCCCGAAACTGGCGCAGCACTTTCTGAAGACCGCTGCTGAAGAGCTGGACGTGGAATCCAAGGTGCTGCGCCCGGAAACAGAAAAGTACATTGAAAGCCTGAGCTGGCCCGGCAACGTGCGGCAGCTGGAAAATTTCTGCCGCTGGATCACCGTCATGGCCTCCAGCCGCGAAGTGCACCTGTCCGACCTGCCGCCGGAGTTTGCCGAACAGGAAGTGCAAAGCGCCCGCACCGGCAGCTGGACCCAGTCCCTGCAGTCCTGGGCCGATCAGCAACTCAGCATGGGCAACAGCGGCATCCTTGATGAGGCCACGCCCCTGTTCGAGCGCACCCTGATCGATATCGCCCTGAAGCACACCGGCGGCCGCCGTCGCGACGCCGCCAACCTGCTCGGCTGGGGACGCAACACCCTGACCCGCAAGATCAAGGAACTGGGCACCTCCTATGGCAAAACTTCAGAGTTGGGCGAAGATCACTAGAACGCTCACCTACAAATAAGCAGGAAATAGAAAGGGCGTGTGAATTCATTTCACACGCCCTTTGTCTTTGGCCTTCACTACGACTTCCGCAAAGCAGGTCCTGTTCGATTTGATATCAAAACCGAGCTACAACTCCAATGAAGGGTAGCAACTCGAGGAGCGCAGCGAGTAAAGGTCATGCGAGGCGCGGAAGATTTGGGGATCAGGAATTTACTTTAGTAAATGACTGATTCACGAATCTTGCACAACGAAGCAATCACAAACGCAGCAGCTCCGTCCATCAATCGGGACCAATATATATCTCTTGCCAGTTAATCACACGGTCGTGACCGCGGTAGGAGCCAAACTGAATAATGGCCCGCGGATTATCCGTGTAGTCATCTCCTTCCGGCACCTCATCATAAATATCGACTTCGCCAGGCCCACCACGCCAGTCAAATCCCAGAAAATCAAGCTGTTCAGCCAGTGACGAATTGCTCAGATCAATCTCCACCAGTGCGCTACCAACGTCCTGGTTGGCTGGAGCGCTGGTAATAAATGGCCGATCCGGATCGTTGGGATTCGCCTCGATGTTGGTGTCGCCAGTGCTGCCATCATCCAGGGTAATTTCAAAGTCAGAGCTGCCCTGTTCTATCACCGTGTCACCAGCATCAAGCGGTTCCGGCGCCCCGGTGGGGTTAGCGAAACTCCCCGGCACAAACTCGATCAGCGGATCTGCAGTATTGTAGTCAAGGACCGTACAGTCATCATCGATATTGGTAATAAAGTCACTTCCGGTCCAGTACTCAACACGTACCGGAATTTCCAGGGGTTCGGTTTCGGGACCGAAGGCGTTATCAATAATAAGTCGCCCATAGCGGAATTCATTCTCGCCGCTGCTAATTTCCCGATACAAGGCTGTACCTGGTTCGGTAACACCGTCATCAAGGTCAATATCGCTGCCCGGCGTCAATGAGATCGCTACCCCGTCAGAATCCTCGACATTAGTGCCAAGGCGCACGGTCAAAGGTCCGTCAGGTGCGCCATCTACGCCGACGCCATCGTTCTCTCGGGAAAAAATCAAAGTCCCGGTAACCGCCCCCGTGCCCGGGGACGCATCGCCGAAGTCATCAAAGATTACATTGAAACTTCCGTCTACCGACAGCACACGGTCGCTGTAGTCCACATCGGCAGCGGATGCCACATCGTCAACACCCTGGAACACTGAATCCGCATCGAAATCACTGCCGGCGATTTTCACAAAACCACGAATATAGTTCTGGGTAATCACGTCATCGGCGTTGCGAGCTTCAAGAATAAAGCTCACCGGGAAGCGCTGTCCCATATAGGTAAAAGGATCGCCGCTGCTGCAAACCTCGGCAGCGACAGATGCAGTGAGGTTAAAATTGTCGGGGTAGAAACGGCCGACATTGACGACATTTCCCTGCACATCCTGACCACCATTAAGGTAGTCATTGTCGGACAGGTTCGCGTTCAGGGTGATGATCCCCACCTCGTCAAACTGCAAGTCACCACTGTCGGTTCCGGTACTGAAATCATTGAACGATCCGCCGGTCAGCGTGCCATCGCGACTACCAATGGCGACTGCTGGCTCCACCAACACGTGGGTGAGTTGCACATCGTCCTCGTTGGCGGTGCTTTCTTCGCCAAAATTGGGTGTTGCAGCGTTGTCGGTGAGGTTGGCATCGGCATCAGGTACCCCATCCTGATTGCCATCGTCGACCGCCTGCCAGCGGCGGGCAGTAAGCGTGGCATTGAAGTCCTGACCAGCTGGCGTAAACGCTGGCCCATCACTGTCATCCGCCCGCGACAGGCTGCCACCGCCGGCGCGGTCCAGGTTGAAATCGATATCGAAGCCGAACGGCCGGACCACAAAAGTGTCGCTGCCAACCAGGAAATCTTCGGAAGTAATGGAGAAATCCGCGTCATTGTTAAAGGGAATATCGTAGCGCGCATGCAGCTCAACCTGGCCAGCATCGCTATAATTCAACACAATGGGCGCGCCGGTGCTGGTGGTCTGGCTGTTAAAGGTCACCTCCACGGGGGTGTAAGATGACGCCCCCGTCACACCGTTATCATCAACCAGCGCTATTGAGTCGCCATTGACAGTGAACTGTTGTGCAGGTGCGGTGACCGAGCAGGAATCCGGATCGTCACACTCCGCGGCAAATTCTACAAAGACAGACTGCCCATCAGGGAACAGTGGCTCGCACACGCTCGGATCTTCATCGCTGGTGCGCAGTGCCTGTAAAATCAGTAGGTCATTGCTGGCATACTGGTTGGATGGCTTTCCGGAAATCTGGGTGGGTATGCCCGCCACTTGTTGCGACTCGTTAAAGAAACGCAAACCCGCCTGGCTAATCAACAGATCTTCATCGTGGTTAGGGGTAACCAGATCTTCCGAATAGGTACCACTCAGGTTGAAGTTGACCAACTCCGGGTCACTGCTCGGGTCGGTATAGTTGAACCGCAGCGCCACGGTATCTTCGGTGCCAGTCCAGGTATAGAGACCCTGCCCATCGGTATTCGTGGTCGCACCCTGGGCGCCAAGATCGGACAGCGCGCCGCTACCACTGACGACTGACGGCCAGGTCCCTTTCCCGGTGCTGGTGTTTAACGTCATTACTTCCCCGCCTGGCGGATTGGAGGGGAAGTGATTGGCATCGTGGCCAATAATGGTAATGGTCGAAGCAAGGCATTGAATCCCATTGGTGTTGTGCAGAATCTGGTAATGATCGATCAGGCCGATACCACAATCGGTTGTGCCGGTACGCAATTCGACGTTGTCGATAAAGAACGTGCTGGCCAGGGTGTAGCCGTTATTCACCCGGAAACGAATGCTAATGGTGCCGGTAAAATCGTTTATCGAGCCGCCCAGGGTAGACACATTGAGGCTTTGGGAAATCGGTCCACCATTGCCGCTCAGACCGGTATAGGCGGGGAACGCTGTCCAGTTGGCGCCATCATCGTCACTCACTTCCACCACAATTGAATCGGCTGCATTCAGGGATGAATAGCTGTACTCGAAGTCCAGGAACACGGTCTCAGTGGCGTTGTACAAACTGAAGTCAGCGCTACGGGCCAGGCTCGGGTCACGACCCGTTGAATCGGTGCCCGGATTGCTGGTGAGTGACAGGCTGCCGCTGATCTGTACATTACCCACACCGGTTCCGGCGCCGGAATTGCCACCGTTAACCCCGTCGGCATCGTCGATCTCCACCCAGTCACCATCCCAGCCAGTGGTGCCATCATTGTTGTCGAATGCCGCGGTGGTGAATTCGTCGCGGTAGGACACGACGGTTACCAGATTATTGAAATCAAAATCAGGATCCTCGGACGACAGCTCCGAGACGATACCGTTGGTTACATTGACACCAAGATCAGTGGTCACGGAATTGATACTGAGGCTCAGGGTGACATTACCATTGTCACCGGGTACAAACGTGTAGACCGCTTCGCCATCACCAGGTGTGGAATCAATCAGGGTACCGGAGCCACTGACCAGACCCCAGGTGCCGGTATTGGTGCTGGTGGTTATCAGTACCGATCCAAAATAGTCGGTATCCAATGCATGGGTCAGCCCCTGGTGCTTGCTGATGGTGATCTGACCTGCCTGACAGGTACTTCCGGATTGCGCCTGGGAGATACCGAAGTGGCCGAGATAGCCATCTTCAATCAAATGCAAGGCATCCAGTCGTAGTGCCGGATCAGGGTTGCCGGTACTGTTATTACGGAACACGCCGAGCGGAATATTGCCCAGGAACAGGGTCTGGGATTCATCGTTGGTGCGATCCAGCTCTGCCACGTCATCGCGACTGAACGTTGTGCCCGACACAGGCGTACCGCCAGCACCTATAGTGGCCGAGCTGTCATCCGTGGAATAGGCATAGGTATCGATAGTGCCGGTAGCGTCCGCCGGATCAACGCGAACATAAAAGGCATCCACCTGCACCGAATCTGGCGAGCCAAAAACATCGCTATCCGAACCATCTACAAAAATAGACGCGGTTCCGGCCATGGCGTCGTATTCGATCAAATCCGACTTGTCAAAAAACGTGCCGCCGATGGATGCATCACCCACCGTCGAGATCACCACGTTGTCGTTGTCGAGAACGTACACAGCATCAATGTCTTCGCCGGAGTCTGTAAAGATTGCACTGCCGTCGAAGTACAAAGTAGCCGTATCGCTCAACGGGTCATAGAGCACCAGATCCTCTGCTCCAAAGTTGAGACTGCCGCCGCCAGCAGCTGGCAGGGTACTGGTTCCCGGTCCTCGAGTGGACAGCACTATCTGACCGTTAGGCAGCAGATGCACCGCATTAATGTCAGTGAACGAATGGCCGGTCTGGGCGCTGTAGTCATAGAACAGTTCCGCCTCGTCCAGCACCGGGTCGTACAGCACCAGGTCGCGGTCCTCAAAACCACTCAGGTTGGCCAGATCAGTCGTGCCGCCAAGGCCCAGATAAGTTGACACCGACAACAGGAACCGCTCATTCGAAGACACCGGCGGTGAAATAATCGCAGTAATGTCAGTGTCATCGTCGTTCGAAGAGACTGGGTCGAAGTTGAATGGACCTGTCGACACTGAAGCCGTGTTGCTGACGTTGTTGCCCTCCACGCCCGTGACAGTCACATTGAGCAATAGATCTTTTGACGCGCCGGAAGCCAACGATGCACCAATATATTCACAGCTGAGCGTTGGCGTGATTGTGGAGCAATTCCAGTCTGCGTCTGCAACCACCGATTCAAAGGTAATAAAAGCCGGGTCGCTGTCGGTAACGGTGAAATTCGCCGTGGTGGCGTCGGGACCAAGATTGGTAACCCGAATTGTGTACTGGCCGTCACCAGTGCCGCCGCCTTCTTCCAGCACGCCGTTGACGAACTTGTCGATTGACAGATCAGTTTCGACGCCGCGGATCTCAGTAGTGATCCCGTCAACATTGTTGTTATTACCAGCCTTATTGTCGAGATCGTTGATATCGACCGCACCACCCTGCAGGTCGTTAACGTTGTCGAATTCGGGAGACTTGGCACAATCAGAGGGATTGGGCGAGACGCCAATGGGGAACGCCGTACAACCGCCCAAGCCTGAATGCACCACACGCGCTACGTTTTCAACATCGTTGCCAAGATCGGGAAAGAACGACGTACCACCAATCTGTACGTTGGCGGTGAGGGTTGGCAAACTTTCTCCCACACCCGACCCAAGTGAGGTTTCACCCAGTTCACCAGCCACATTTGCACCACGGGCCACGGTCCAGTCATTGGCGATATCGAAGGTACAGGTAAAGGCCCCGGGATCAAGCTGAACCGAGCAGTTCCAGCCGTTTCCGGACACGTCGCCGGTACTGGCAAAAGTCAGTCCGGCTGGCAGGGTATCCGTGAGCGTAATCAATCCAGTAGCCGAACCGAAACTCGAGGCGCCGTTACCATTGTTCGTGACCTCAAACTCATAGGTACCAGTGCCGCTTACCGGGAACGATCCCACTTCGGTTTTAAATACCTCTATATCTGCCACGGGCGCATTGGTGATGCTGATCACTTCCGATACCAGCATCACCAGGTCCTGGCCAGAACTATAGCGGGTGGTGATTTCCTCGGCCTCGGCCACGCCAAAGGCATTGATCAGATCATTATCGCCATCGGTATCGTCGCCGTCGCCGGAGATATAATGGGTATCGATATCGACACCCCATGAGGACCCAATCGCGTCTCCGGCACCAGGCGCTGGCGGGCCTACATCAGGGCCGGGAAAATCGATCTCGTAGCCACCCTGTCCGGCAGCCGGATCGAACAGGTAGTACTGCAGCACACCCGGCCCCGGATCAACGTCCACCAGCTGGAAGATTGGCCGCGTAATGGTGCCATTAAATTCCGCCTGGGTTGGGTTGTGATAGGTCGTTAACGGCGTGAACGTTGATCCTCCCGGCGTGTCCTGAATACCCAGTGACTCGTCACCATTGAAGAGAGTTTCATCACCCTCCAGCGTGACATGGGTAACCTGGCCATTGGGCAGATCCAGGGTTGTGTCTGGCGTCGCCATGCGAAAGTTACGGGGCACCAGGGTAAATGCCGAATTCTGGAACGGTTGAAATCCATGAAACAGGTTCAGCACCCGCAATTGCTCGAATGGGTTATCGTAAACCACGATCAGCGCCCAGCCGCCACCACAGGCCTGGGTATCACTCCACGGCGAACCGTTTTGAATCGTAAGATTGGACAAACTGTAGCTACCGTTGCCCGTTACCAGTGCGGTGACGTCTTTGTAACCGGCGAAGAAGTCAAGGTTGTTGCCACCACCGACGCTCTCAATCAGAAAAATGTCGTCAGCAGTAATGTTGGTGGCCGTCGATGATGGATCGGTAAACGTGACATTCGCGTCCGATTGACCCAGGTTGTCGTCGCCCGATGCAAACCAGTACAGATAAGCTGCTTCCACAGTGGAATCGAAACTACCGCCGGGCACATCCGGCAACGTCAGGGTTGCACTGGCGCTACTACTGAATGTACAGGCATTCGGATTGGCCGCAGTGCGAAAGGAATTACCAATGGCGCGATAGCTGAGATTGCCGCTGTAGGTCTGGAACAGCACCACCGGTTCGTAACCGACGGGAACCGGCGGACCGGTGATCAAGGGATTAAACGCGGCAACAATATGCGAATGCCGATTGGGTGGATTGGCTGTCGCTGTCTCATCGACCGTGGTGATGGATGCCACAGCAACGACCCCGGAGCTGCCCGCGAAGGTACCAGAATCAGGATCTGGCCCATTGAATAAACGCGTGATTGGCGGGTTCGGCGAAACATTGTCGTAGTCGCCGGAGCTGCCATTACCCACCGCACTGATAACCAGGGCATTGTTCTGGGTGGTCGTTACCATGGTCGAGGCGACCTGGGTGTTGGTCGCCTGGGTACCGGCCGCTGTGCCTGCGGCCTCACTGGGAAACACCTGGGCCACGTCGGTGAGATAGAACGCACACATGGCCAGATCGTCATTATCGTTGTGAAAAGCCTCGGCGGTGTAGGAATTTGCCGCGGTGGGCAAATTGCTGTCGAGGATGCCCCAGAATTCCGTGTTGTTATCAAAATTACCCGCCTCAATACGTTCCTCGATGATCTTCGTCATATTGACGCCATTAAACTGCACGTTGGACACATCGGCGTTGCCCTCTGCACTGGTGGCCACCACAACCATGCGCCCCTGTAACGGTGCGCTGCTGGCTTGTGCACCGATAGCCAGGCTCACTGAGGTCGATGGGCCCGCGCTGGCGGCACAGGCCTGGGCCGCGACCGACGGAAAGCAGGACTGTATTTCGAGATCTGGATCAGCGGTTCCGTCAACACCTATCACGCCGGACACTGCATTGAAATTCACCGTCTCGGGATTCAGGTTGTTATAGGAGAACGTGACAACACCCGCATCAGCACCCACGAACTGGTAAGTAGCCAGACCGTTGTCATCTCCCGGCACGTCGATCAGAGTCCCTGACCCACCTCCGGACCAATTACCGTTACTGGTGCTTGTGGTCAGGGTGACCAGACCGGTGAAGCCGGTAGCAAGACTGCCATTGCTGTCATAGACCTCCAGTGTCACATCCTGTGGAGAGCAGGCATTAGTGATGGCATCGTTGTGCGGACTGCCGCCACCACCGCCATCAAAACTGAATTGAAAGGTACACAAATCTACGGTTAAAGACGGGTCGTTTGGATCCATGGCGTCACGGGGGTCAGTGGTCACACCATCACCCACGTTGATATTCACTGTTTCATTGTTGATATTGACGTAGGTCAGATCGATTGCGCCGTTGTCGCTACCTACAAAGGTATAACTGGCACTACCGTCACCGGATGCCGGATCGGTCAAGGTGCCATCAGAGTCAAAGTCAGTCCAGGTACCGTTACCGGTTGTGGTGCTCAGATTGATAGTGCCGGTGTAGTTGGTAACGGTGGTGCCGGAACTGTTGACCAGGGTAATGCGTACCGTTTCTGCCGAACACACATCGCTGGCGCCTGGTGTCGCGTCAATATAGGAAATGCGAAACTCGCAGGCGTTGGTCGTCACCTGCCGACTGGATCCGGCGTCAAGGGTAATACCAGAAGCTGATGCAGTAAGATTGACGGTGCTGGGCGCGTTATCAGTAAAGGTCACCGTCAACTCGCTATCGTCTGCATCATCAAATGTATAGGTTGCGATACCGTCGTCACTGGCACCATTGGCAAAGGTGCCGCTGGCACCACTGGCAACATAGTTGCCTTCGCCCAGATCATTGTTGAGAATCAGCGTGCCAGTGTAACCGGTAGCTGGCGAACCATCCCGGTCAAGTATGGTGTAGGTGACAAGCTCTCCAGCTTCGCAGACTTCGGCGCTACCATCTGTCACCTGGATATCGACAGTGCAGCCCACCACCGTCAAGGCATCGTTTACTGTGACTGATTCGGATACCGACGCACTGTTCGACGCTGTTCCGGTCACCGAAAAATCGATTGGATTGCCACCGGGCGTGACAAACGCGTTAGCGAAATCCAACGTCACCTGGCCATTGTCAGCGGCGTCAAAAACATAGGTCGCGGTACCATCGCCGGCGGTACCATTGTTGACTGAATTGGTGCCGCCACCCGACCAGTTACCCGTAGAAGTATCGGTACTAATGGTGATGGTGCCGACAAAATCCTGAGTCGCCCCGCCACTGTCGGTCACCGTGAAGGTGATTTGCGCAACGCTGCACACGTCAGATTCATTGGCAGAATCCGCAATCGTGATCCGCACTTCACAATCTTCGAAGATCAAATTGCTGTCGTACAAGCCTGGGGCATCGGTATCAGTCGGGAAGCCATTGCCGGAATCATTGGCGTTAAAATTGATAGTGCCAGCGGTAACGTTGCTATAGTCCAGTACCACCTGCCCGGCATCAGCCGCGGCAAACGTATAGCTGACAGCGCCATTATTGTCGTTGTCCGGATCAGGGGACAGGGTTCCACTGCCGGTGTTAACACTGAAATTACCGCCACTACCGGTATCGAGACTGATATCAACCGTACCGGTGTAGCGGGTAGCTTGCTGACCAGCACTGTCCACCAGCGTAATCGTGATGGGTTCAATACCACAGGTACCCGCTGCGCCATCGTGTTCGATGCGAAATTCACACTGATCATCCACGGTCAGAACGGGATCAAATCCGGCACTTTCATTGAAGATTGAACCGCCGTTGTTCCACTCGACTCCGAAATTGACCGCAGCGGTATTGGGATTGTGATACTCGAATACCGCAACGCCATTATCGGCAGGGTCAAACTGATAGGTGGCGTTGCCACTGCCATTATCGACAATCGAATTGGTCAGCCCAGGACCATCGGCCCAGTCGGCACTGCCGCTGTTGGTAGCAGACAAACTGATCTGACCGTCGAACCAGGTAAGCGGATTGCCAGCACTGTCTGTCACCGAGATCGTCACCTGCTCAATGCCACAGACGCTGGCGTTACCGGAGTGGGAAATGCGGAACTGGATTGGCTCGATGGCTATACTGCGAGTATTCCACTCTTCACTGGCAGTCAGGCTAAAATTTGCCGTGCCACTGGCGCCCGGTGTGGCTCGGTAGCGAAACGCAGCGCTGCTGGAGATTTCGAAATCAAAAAAGAAAAATACAAAGCCCGCATCATCCTGACCAATATTGGTGTGACCGCTCATAATCGTCGCCGGATCTACGGCCATGTCTGCGTCATCGAAGCCACCGAGCCGCAGAATCATGCTGCGATCTACAACCGTGTTAACCGACGGTGCAGTAGGACTGGTTCCGGTGCCGGTATTGGTTGTTGTTTGCACCAGCCCGGAAGCACCCGTAAAGCGCTTCATGGTGGCGATACTCACTCCGTTCCCCGACCAGGTGAAGGCGTAGTTGGCAGGCTCCGCACCGTCAGAGACGCGGCTGTAAACTCCCAGTGTGGCGCTGCCTGAAGAAGCGGTTTGTCCGATCAGTGTCCAACCGGCTACCGCATTGAAAGTCTGGTTCCCGTCAACTGACACCGATGTAATAAGCAGGTCGCCACTGTTTGTGCCAGCAGGTACCGCCACGTCCATGGTGTTATTGAAGCCGTTATTTTTGGTTTCGGTACAGCTCAGCAGCTGTACCAGTTGACCGCCAACTGCAGAGAAGGTATCCGGGCAGGCAGCCTGGGCCTCAGGGATTGCCGAAAAGGCTGAGAAATACACGCCCAGCAGCACCGCGAGCACCTTGCATACCCGTCGGCTGTTCAGGGAAGTGTCCCTGAACCTGCGAAACGTCTTATTGGCTGCTGGATCCACTGTCTAGAGTGCTGGCCGCAATGCCTGTGGCGAGCCGTGGCTGGTCTGAAACCTCGATAACTTCAGCTAGTTAAACGAAATATCGACTGCGCGAATTGATAATTGAAATCCACCTGCTCCGGCTCTGCCTGGCGGTTGATGTTAGAACCCCAACCATACGCACAGAATTTCGGCCTGGCGACCCAAAAACAGGGACAAACCGGGACCGGCCGGACTGCAACCAGCGCTGAAAGCGCAGCTGGAATGCAGTGGCGGCAAGCTGAAATACCAATTATTTCAATAAGTTGCCTAATAACACTGGGAGATAAAGACGCACCAGCACCGGGCTATCGAGCCAATACCCGAAGCGCACAAGCATGAAGGCAGAAGCCGGATTGCCAGCGGCTGCCAGGACGAGATGATAACAAACAGCTGGTTGATGAAGCGGGGAACTGCGTCACCTGTGCATGACGCAATCAGAATTTGTTCGAACTGAACAAGGCGCACCGGGCCCAAACCGAAGAATCAGTTGGGACGGATGTAAATTTCCTGCCAGTTAATCACCCGGTCGTGACCCCGGAACGAGCCGAACTGAACCGTTCCACGAGGATTATCATCATAATCGCCATCCGGGTTTACATCCTCGATCTCGCCCACGCCACGCCAGTCATAGGACAGGAAATCCAGCGAGAACGGTAAGCTGGCATCATCAAGGTCAAATTCCACTTTCGCCAGACCATCATTATTCTCCCCGGGTGCTGACGTGAAAAACGGCGCATCATCAAGCAGTCCGTCGGAGTTCGAATCGACACCGGAGCGCAGTTGGGTTCTCCCTTCAAAGATACTGATTACCACATCCGTGTCCGCGCCGATCGCGCTGAATTCGATAAACGTTTCCCCCGCATCCAGTGAGTCGTCCAGATCCTCCACCAGGTTATCGGTGAAAGTGCCCGAGACATAGCTCAGTGTGCGATTGGCAGACACATCCTCAGAGGCGTCATAAAACAGCGTTGTGCTGCTGTCATCAGTATTGACGCTGAATTCGCTGCCATTCCAGTACTGAATCGTGAATCCGATACCGAGGGGCTCCAGCTCCGGACCGAAAGCGTTTTCGATAAGCAGGCGCCCGTAGCGGAACTCTTCAGTCCCAATGGTCGCCGCCTCGTCGTTGGTATCGCCATCCACATCCAGGTCGAGTACAAACGGTACTGAGTCACTGTCTGATGTATCCACGGCGACAGTAATGGAATCGAAAGGCCCGTCCGGAGCGTCACTGGCCTGTCGTTCAAAAACCAGGTTACCTGACAGAGTCGCCTCACCACCGTCAACGGTGGGGTCGGTATTCCAGTCAATGGACAGCCCGGTACTGGCGGCAGCAAGCCGCGCGGAATAATCATCAGGCGCACCTGTCTCATCCACCGCGAAAAACTTGTCGACAGTAAAGTCGGCCGCGTCCAGCTTGGCAAAAGCGCCCACATAGTTGCGCGTCACCGCGGTACCAGCGGCGCCGTTCCGGGCCTGGATTGTGGCGCTAAGCCCAAACTCCTCACCCATGTAGGTGAAATCAGACGCGGCAATACTTCTGGCCTGGGCATTGGCCAGCGGTCGCGAGGAAAGCACTCCCCCGCTAAGCAGAAAATCGTTAGGAATAAACCGCCCGACGTTGGTCACGTTGCCACGCAGGGTTACACCGGTGCTCATAAAGCCGGTGGGCGTAGTCCCGTCGGATGACTGCACCAGCTGCGCCGACAGGTCAATGATACCCACCTCATCAAACACCATGGACTTGGTTTGCACGCCGTTGGTGAAACTGGGAAACAGCGTATCGGACAGCACGCCAACGCCGCTGGACGGCGCCATCACCTGATCAAGACTGATGCGCACATCGTAGTTTGCTGCAGTGGTTTCATTGCCGTAGTTCGGTGTTACCGGGTTGTCCGACAGCACCGCGCCGGCATCCGGCACCCCGTCATTATTGGCGTCGTCGGCGCTTTGCCAGGTAATGGCAGAGACGCTGGTATTGAAGCCAACGCCCGCGGTAGCAAACACGGTGCCATCGGCATCCGCTGCATAGGACGTTCCCGCCAGACCACTGCTGCTGCGGTCATCGTTAAAATCAATATCGAAGCCAAACGGCCGGTAGGCAATCGCGGCGCTGTTGCCGGTAATGAAATCCCCGGTGGCGGTGCCGTTAATATCATTATTCAGGGTCAGCTCGTACTGCGCGTGCAGGACAATGTCGCCGCTGTCTTCATAATTCAGCACCAGCTCGCCACCCACCCGGCCAGCACCCTGATCGACCATCAGGATATCAATGGGCTCAAAGGTCACCACGTTACCGGAATCGGCGGGTGTCATGGTGGTGCCGTTGATGGTGAGCTGATCAGACAGGCTGGCGGAGCAGGTGCCCGGGTCGGTGCATTCACCGGCAAAGCCGATACTTAACGTGTTGCCCGCATCGAAAATCGGCGAGCAGGCCAGCGGATCGTTGTCACTGGAGCGCACCGCTTCAATAGTCAGCAGACTGATATCCGGCAGCACGTTGGATGGCTTGCCGGCGATCTGGGTTGGCAGCGGTGACACCGAGGTGGGGTTGTTGGCGGTCTCGTTATAGAACAGCAGCCCAGCCTGTTGAACCGACAGCGTGGGGTCCTCGGTGGCCTTGACCCCGTACACGGTGGTGATGTTGAAATTCACTGATTCCGGGTCGGTATCCGGATCGGTGTAGTTAAACAGGAACGAGGCCGACTGTTCTCCAGGCGCAAAGCTGTAGGTGGCAATGCCGTCTCCCAACGAACCGTTGTTCAGCGTGCCGAGACCGGAACTCAAAGTCCAGTCACCCTTGTTCGTGGAGGTCCGCAGGGTAATGGACTCATTGGAAGCTGCGGGGAAGTCATTGTTGTCGTGGCCCGTCACAGTTACTACTGAGCCAACGCACTGAATACCGTTCACCAGGGTGGCCGCACTTCCGGTAATACCATCAATCCGTATTTCGTAATGATTAATGGAGCCAATGTTGCAGTCGGTGGTTCCGGTCGCCAATTCAATATTGTCCAGCAGAAAACGGCTGGTTCCGGTGTAGCCACCGGTAATGCGAAAGCGAATCTCGGTAGTATCGGACCAGGAAGGCGAACTCAGCAGGCTGGTGAGATTGAGACTCGACGACTGCGGGGTCAGATTGGTACCACCTATTCCTGAGAATGTTTGTACCGTCGTAAACGAATCACTGTCGCTGGCTCGCGCTTCGACTACCAGCACATCCGAACCGGAATTAAGAAACTGATAGCGGTAATCAAAATTCAGAAACACCGTCTCGGTGACTGTATACAGGCTCAGGTCGGCGGTTCGGGAAATGGATGGCGTCGGGTTCGCCGGCGTGGAGGTAAATTCCAGCTCACCGCTGTTCACAAAAATATTGCCTGACGACGGACCGCTGCCCTCGGCATCGCTTTCCTGCCAGTCATCCGCCCAGAAGGTAGTGCCGTCGTTATTGTCAAAGCTGGCTGCAGACCATTCATCCCGGTAAGTCACCGTGGTGATCACATCGTTGAATGTAAAATTTGGGTCCTCGGAACCAAGCTCAGGCGTAAACCCGTTGGTCACATTAACGTTGATGGTACTGACGGTTTCCTCGGTCAGGAACAGCGTCACCTGGCCATTGTCGCTTGGCACAAACGTATAGCGCGCCGCGCCGTCATCGGCGGTGCCGTTATCCAAAGTTCCGCCACCTACCGCCAGTGTCCAGTCACCCTGGTTAATATCGGTGGTGATGAGGATTGAACCCTCGTAGTCCGTGTCGATGGTATGGGTCAGGCCTTTGTGCTTGGTGATGGTGATCTGCCCGGCTTCGCAGGTGCTGCCGGCCTGGGACTGGGCGATGGCGAAGTGACCAAGATAGCCATCTTCCACAACATGAAGCGCATCGATCGTGCGATTAGAGTCAGACGGCGTAAAGACGCCTAGCGGCTGATCGCCCAGAAAAAGATTCTCGGTCGCCGGGTTGGCACCGGTCAGATCCAACTCCACAACGTCGTCGCGGCTGGTCGGAGTTCCAGTCGCTGGGTCGCAGGATCCACAAGCGCCAATCGTGGTGGTGGACTCGTTAACCGACAGCACGAAGACGTCTTTGTTGGCATCGGCGTCGCTGTCGTCAACCCGCAGATAAATTCCATCAACCTGCACCTCGCTGCCAAAAATGTCGGCGTCACTGGCATCCACAAGGATCGTCGCCGAGCCATCACTGGGGTTGTACTCGACGATATCCCCCTGATTAAAGCTCACCGTGGTTGCGCTAAAAGTGATACTGGCCGGGCCTGCGGTAGAGAACAGAATCCGCCCGTTCTCTCTGACGTAAACCGCATCAATATTTTCATCGGGACCAATCGGACCGTCAAAAATCGCCGAGCCATCAAACAGCACCGGTGAAAAAGCTGTCTCGGCAATAGGATCCCAGATCACAATATCCTCCGGTTCAAAAGCCAGGGAGTTTGAACCTATGGTACTGGTGGACGCGGCCGACACCGCAATGTGGCCATTTTTAAATAGGTGAACCGCATCGGCGTCATCAACTCCGTAGCTCAGACCACTGTTGTCGAAGAACATCGTGCCGGTATCGGTAAGCGGGTTGTAAACAATATAGTCATCGTTCTGGAACGGACCCAACCCGCCAATCGTGGTCGCGTCGCCTGGCACCGAAACCGAGAGCAGAAAGCGCTCGTTGGAAGACACCGGTGGCGCAACAATAGTACTGATATCGGTATCATTATCATTGGATGAGTTGCCGTCAAAATTGAAGCTACCCGATGAGACCGCGGCGGTGTTGGTGACACTCTGACCGGCGCTACCGGTGACCGTCACATTCAGTGTGATTTCAGTTGAGGCGCCCAACGCCAGGGAGCCCGCGAATGTGCAGTTCAGCGGGCTTACTGAGCAGGACCATCCAGTACCGGAGGCGCTGTCAAAGGTAATTCCGGACGGCTGCGCATCAGTCACTGTGATGGTTCCGCCTGCGCCACCACTGGTGGCGTCGGGACCAAAGTTCGTCACCGTCAAGGTATAAGACGCGGTCTCACCGACTTCGAGAATACCGTTCAGCTCTTTTTCGATACCAATGTCAGTTTCAACGCCGCGAATTTCGGTAGTAATGCTGGCAACATTGTTGTTTTCACCGCTCTTGTCATCCAGATCCATAATATCGATGGCGCCACCATCAAGATCATTCTTGTTATCGAACTGCGGCGAGCGATCGCAGAATGATTCTGCTGGAATCACGCCAGCAGTCAGGGCGCCGCAGCTGCCGCCATTATGCTGCATGCGGACCACGTTCTTGACCGTGGTGCTCAGCACCGGGAACGTGGCGGTATCGCCCACATTCACATTCGCGGTAATCAGCGGCAGGGATTCACCCGTGCTCAACTGGCCGGCAGTAGCGCAGCCGTCCGAAACACCGCAATCGGCGCTAATATCATATTCACAGGTAAAGGCGTTGCTGGTGGTCAAACTGCAGTCCCAGTCAGTACCGGAAACCGAAGCCAGGGTCAGACCGGTGGGCAGAATGTCACCCACCAGTATTTGCCCGGTTGCTTCTCCACCGGTGAGACCGTTATTGCCGTTATTGCGCACCTCGAACTGATACTGACCGGTGCCGTCCACCTTGAAATCCCCGGACTGGGTCTTGAACACTTCCAGGTCCGCCAGGTCAAAATTGGTGACGGTAATCACTTCGGAGATGAGCAGCACCAGATCCTGACCGGAACTGTAGCGGGTAGTGATTTTTTCGGCTTCCTGTCCCGGCTGGGCAAAATTCCACAGCGCACCACTGGAGTCATTGCCGGCGACATAGTGCGTATCGACGTCCCAACCCCAACTCGCCCCGATTTCATCTCCGGTTCTACCTGCCTCGGTGGCATCCGGACCAGCCTGGTCAATCTCGTAGCCATCGCCGTTCAAACCGGCAGTGCTGTCGAACTCGAAAAATCCCGTGCCAAACGTATTGCTGAAAATTGGACGGGTAACGGTAGAGTTGAAATCTGCGGTTAGCGGATTAAAGCTATTGGACAGCGAATTGTACGCATCCACCCCTGGCGCGGTCTGAATCCCCAGAGTTTCGTCACCGCTGGCCAGGGTCTCATCGCCTTCCAGCGTGATGTGGGTAACATCGCCGTTGGGAAGGAAGCCTGCACCCGGTGTATCGCCTGGGTTGTCGGTGGTCGCCATGCGAAAGTTGCGCGGCACCAGGGTGAATGACGAATTCTGGAATGGTTGAAATCCGTGAAACACATTGGCAACCCGGAACCTTTCATTGGGGTTGGAATAGATCGCCACCAGCGCCCAACCGCCCCCGCAGGCTTGCGATGCACTCCACGGGAATCCGTCCTGAACGGTCAGGTCTCGCAAGGTGTAACTGCCGTTACCAGTAATCTGCGACGTGACATCCTTGTAGCCGGCGAAATAATGGGTGGTTCCAACGATGCCGCCTTCAATCTGGAAGATCTCGTCCGCAGTAATGGAGATTTCTGAGCCGCTCGGGCCGAACGTCACCGTGTCGTCGATGTCCGCGGTAGTTCCTGATCCGGCCCAGTAGAGGTAGGCTTTGAGCACCGTCGAACTGGCCGGCATGGTCAGTGTCGCATCGGAGCCGGTGCCCACCGGTACAAAACTGCACGCACCGCCATCATCATTGGAGTCAGTACGCAGCGTGTTGCCAATGGCCCGGTAGGAGATATTGCCGGACAGGGTGTCGAACAGTGTCACCGGGACATAGCCGTCCACGATGGGATCACCAGCTACCAAAGGACTAAAGGCAGCAACGATATGGGCGGCGGCGCTGTCGGCGTCCTGCGCATCCGTATCGGTGACAGTAAAAAATCCGGTGCTGGGCGAGACGCCTTGACTGCCGCCAGCGGTACCTGCATCTGGATTCTGGTCGTTGCTACCAGTAAAAAGCATGGTCATTGGTGGGTCAGGCTCCACCGAGTTAAACCAGCTGTTGGCACCGCCCACATCACGGTCGCTTAATGCTGCGGTCAACACCAGCGAATTATTCTGGGCCGTGCTTATGGTGGTTTCCAGATCCAGGGCGCCACCGTCGGCCGTGAAAGTATTTGCATTCACCTGTCCTGCATCCGGCGTGGTCAGGTTTTCCGCCGGAAACGACTGGGCCACATTCGACAGTTCCACCATGCACATGGACGGATCATTGGCAGTGGCCGCATCAAAAGTGTAGTTGCCCGCATAAGAGCCGGCGCCAGCAGGCAGGTCGGCATTCAGTATCCCCCACATTTCAATTGCGGTATTGGCCCCGGCGATGTCCTTGATCTCGGTCATGGCCGCGCCATTAAAGGTGGCAGCTGTCACATCCTGGGGAGTGGCGTCAATATGCCAGATGATCATGACCACCATGCGGCCTGGATCGGCTGCCCCAATTGACAAATTGCCGGTGCCGGGCCCCGTGCCTGGGAAACAGGCGCTGTTGGCAACGGTTGGAACACACCCGGTGATGGTTAGCGTGGGATCGAAGCCACCGTCTTCCGAGATATCGCCTGCCGACAGATTGATATTCACATCCCCGGTGCTGCTGTCTGAAAAGTTGAATACCGCAGTGCCGTTGTCCGCAGAGACAAAGGTGTAGGTCGCAATACCGTCATCCGGCGTTGTCTCCGTCAGGGTGCCGTTAAGCCCCCCCGCGTCGGCCCAGGTGCCGCTGACAGTATCGGTGCTGATCGACACCGTACCGGTAAAGCCTGTTGCCACCGCACCGCCGCTGTCGTACACGGCGATCGTCACTTCCTCGAAGCTGCAACCCGTGGCGGTGCCATCATCGAAAGAGATCCGAAATGAACAGGCTGCGATATCCAGATTCGGATCGAAGCTGGCATTGGAATCCGTAGACACACCGTCGGAGACATTCAAATTGACTACTTCGACATTCAGGTTGGAAAAGTCCAGATCTACTGTTCCATTATCGCCAGGCACAAACTGGTAGGTGGCACTGCCATCGCCGGATACCGGATCAGTCAAGGTACCGTTACCACTGCCAATGGCCCAGGTTCCGTTACCGGAACTGGTGGATAAATTGACGGTACCCACGTAGTTGGTCACCGCCACACCGCTGGTATTGAAAACCGAGACCGTGACGGCTTCTACTGAACAGACATCGGAGTTACCGCTATGGCTTATGCGAAATTCGCAGCCGAGGATTTGCAGGTTTTCGTTGGAGGCTGCACTGTCGAACGTGATGTAGGTGGAGGATGCGGTAAATGCCAGGGTATCGGGAGAGTCCGCTTCGAATTCCACCGTGACTTCGCCGTTGTCGCCACTGGCAAACTCGTAGGTTGCCAGACCATCATCGGGAGTGCCGTTGTTAAGCGTGCCAGCGCCGGTAGTGGAGATATAGTTGCCGTTGCTGGTGGTGTTGTTCAGCACCACGGTGCCAATGGTGCCGGTGGGTACCCCACCGTCCCGGTTCCGTATGGTCAAGGTTCCCGTTTCACTGACGCTGCAGATATTGGTGGTGGTGGCGATGTCAAACTCGGCGGTGCAATTGGTGACATCCAGAGTCGGATCGAACGAGCCTGATGGCGAGGAAATACCTGGCGTGGTAGTAGTGACGTTGAAGTCCAACGCGCCATCGGTGGCAAACAACTGGTAGTCGAGTACGATCACGCCGCCATCGGAAGCCGCAAAGGTATAATCCACCGAGCCGCTGCCGTTGTTCACCAGGGCATTGTCAGCGTCGTTGACCGTCCACACTCCGGCGCTGGCGCTATTGGTGATGGTGATGGTGCCAGTAAAATTCGTTGCCGGGATGCCGTTGCCGTTGGTCACAGAAATCGTGATCGACTCCACCGAACACACATCTGACTCACCATCGTGGGCAATGCGTATTTCGGAAGGCACCACCGGCCGCGGCCGGAACGAAGCCACCACATGAGAATGGCGAAGGGGGCTGCCGCCGCCCCAGGTTTCAGTGACCGTAATTGATCCGGCGCTGGCCAGAATTCCGGAGCTGCCTTCGAATTCTGCACCGCCGCCTGGATCTGGCGCGTCGAACAGGCGCGACATTGGCGGACTCGGTGTCACACTGGAGTAATCGGCCCCGCCGGAGCCATTACCTACCAGGCTGAGAATCAGTGAATTATTTACGGTGGTAGTAATAGTGGTGATCGCATCCTGCTGGTTCTGGGCCTGTGACCCGTTCACCGCGCCATTGCTTGGGGTCCCAGCGTCGGCTGTCGGGAAGAGCTGTTCGGCATAATCGACATACAGCAAACACATGGTCGGATCGCTGTCAGCGGTGGTGAAGTTGGCAGTGTAGGTACCGGCACCCGCCGGCATATCGTTATCCAGGATTCCCCAAAGCTCTGTTATGTTGCCGGCGCCATTGGGGTTTATTTCTTCAAAGATCTGCGTCATCGCAACGTTGCTGCCACCCACATCGAAAGTAGCGGAAGTGACATCATTGGTACCTTCCAAACCGATGGCCATGAGCACCATGCGGCCGCGGTCAGACACTGTCGGTTCCTGGGCGCCAATGGTGATAGACGCAGACGGGGTGGCGTTATTGGCAACGCAGGATTGGGCAAGTATTTCCGGGGCGCACTCGGTAATGGTCAGATTCGGGTCGTTACCGGAATTTTCCACTCCAGCGATGCCGTTGAATTCAATGTCGAAATTGGTGACGCCGGTGTTGGTATTATCGAACCTGAATGTCGCCACGCCGTTGTCGGCAGCGGAAAACTGATAGCTCGCATCGCCATTGCCCAGGTCGTTCAGCGTGCCATTCAGGGAGCCCGCATCAGACCAGGACGCGCCAGCGGCATTGCTGGCGCTCAGATTAATGGTGCCCTGAAACCAGTCCATGGCATTGCCGAGCCGGTCGGTGACCGAGATGGTTACTTCCTGGAAGCTGCACACCGATGCCTGGGTATCGGGCATGGAAATCCGAAACTCAATGGGCTCAATGCCCATGGTGCGGGTATGCCACTCTTCATTACCGCTGAGGTTGAACGTCCCCGCCGCCCCAGAACCCTGGGCACTCTGGTAATAATAAAGCGCCGCGCCCGAGGTGGTGGCTGCGCCGCCACCGCCTTCTGATGGCGGCCGCGAGGAGTTCTCGATGATGTTGTAGTAAGGAGTCGACATGCCGGTGACATCGGCGGTGTCATTGAACGAGGCAAAATCCCGCCGATCAATGTTGACCATCTTCAGGATCAGATTCTCGGCGGAGTTGGTAGTCAGGGTGGGCGTAACCGCCGTGTTGCTGGTGCCGGTATCACTGTCGATAGAGAACAGACCCGAGGCGTTGGTGAAGCGCAGCATGTAAGAGAAGTATTGCTCGCCCGATCCCCAATTGAAGGTATAGCTCCCGGGCTCGGTACCGTCGGCAACGCGGGTGTAGACCTCGGAGGTTATGTCGGGTGCGGACAGGTAGGTGCCCGCCAGGCTCCAGTCAGCGCTGAAATTGGACGGATTGTTGATCGTTTCTCCGTCACCATCGGTAGACAGCACAAACACCAGGAAATCGCCGGCAGCCACGCCGGAGGGGACATCGATGGTCAGGGAGCTATTGCCGCCCTGCTGACGCTCTTCGGTGCAGGATTCAAGCTGTACCAGCTCGCCCGATACCGCCGGAAATGCGGTGGTAGAAATTTCGTTGCAACCCGGTCCGGCGGTCTGGCCAACTGCCGCCGACGTCAGCAGGAAATTCTGCAGAAAACCGAACACAATTAGCCCCAGTAGCCAGGTGGCTGAACCTTGCTGCGAATGATCGGTTCGGGCGGTTATGGTCATGGAATCAGGTGTACAAAAATTCGCTACTGGAGAGCGTGTATCAGATCACGTGGTAACCGACCTGTCCAAAGATAAAATTGAATTATTTGAAGCACTTAGCAAAATATTAATACCCAGGGCTCCGGAATGCGCGGGAGCATGGCCCCGTGCCCCTTTAATTGACTGAGTACCTGGGTCTATACGCGTTAATTTAGGCTGTTGCCAGCAAAAGCACACGATAAAACCGGGGACAAATCAGGGTCAGCAAGTCCTATCAAGGACGTTGCAAAGCCCCCCCTGAAACAGCAGAATAGCCCCTGTAAGTTAAAGAAGTGGGCTGATGCATGGCCCTGTAAGCGACCTGTCGGTCCTGACCCGCGAACCGAAAGTTAATTGTTATGAATCTCGAATACAAAGTCATTCAGTCCCAGACCCCGCTGTTCGCCGACACCGGCAAAATGCATGAGGTGCTGGCGCAGGAAGCCAAAGCCGGCTGGCAACTGCTGGAAAAAGAAGACAACTATCGGATCAAGGTGCAACGCGAGACCAGTCACCGGGACAATGACCAGAACCTGGATTTTGACGCCTATCGCACCTCCGTGGGCGTGCCGTCGGTGGTGACCTATGGCGCGACGGCACTGGTTACGCTGGCGATCGTGTCCATCATTCTCTATTTTGCGCTCTGGACCCAGTCGTAGCTGGCAATTGCTCGTTTCTTGCCGATCCTTGCCAGTTTTTTCATTTGTTCTTTTGCCTGCCTTTAGCCTGTCTTTAGCTTTGCTCAGGCCTGGCTCTGGCCGGTCACTGATGGGCTAGTCCACTGGCCGATGTCCGGCGCTAGTAGGACGTTCTGACCTGCACGGTGCGCTCCACATCACCGCACGACCCTTCACTCTGAATCGTTGCATAGTTATCGGAGCCGATTGTGATCAATTGGCAGGTGACGCTTGCAGTGCAGTTGTTCAGGCCCGGCACGCTGAAAGTATACACTCGCGGCCCGGCTGCGCATTCAGCCGTGGTTGAATAGCCGGGATATTCTTCCGGCGGGTAAATGGTATTCATCGCAAATCCGGCGCCGGTTTCCGCGGCATAAAAGGCACGGGTCAGGTTGATCTCTTCTTCATAGCTCTGGGCGTTCTGGCTGACAAGGGCGTTGATCGCCACCGCCAGGACCGCCATCAACGTAATAACGAAGATCGCAGCGGGAAGGCTGATACCGGACTGCAAGAATCGGGTTTTTGAGATTTTCTGCGCTGTTGAAATCCTGATCATCAGGGCACACTCCTGGTCAGCACTTCATGGGTCAGGTTTACTTCATCGCCGTCAGACGTCAGGTTCAACTGAATAGCCACCAACGAATTACGGGTCAATGTCTGGCTGCCAACCGAAAAAGCAGTTATACCGGTGTTGTCGATATTGTTGGTAATCAGCATTTTATCTGGGGCGGAACTGTAATTAGGCAGGCAATTATCACCTGACGCGACTGCGCATCCACTAACCCCTTCTTCGGTATCCGGCTGTGACGAATAGAACACATAATTGGTATAGCGGTACATCTTGTCGCCCTTGATGCAGTAGCTGATCGGCTCGTCGGTGACAAAAAAGCGTTCATTGGGTGAGCGCCGATTAAACCGGTGGGACTTCACCAGAGTGATAGTGGATTGATCGGCTGACGCACTATCCGCGATAGAGCTGATCTCCTGGATACGCCCCCGGTCCGGAAAGTTCGGCCACCCAGCCGGTGAACCGTTATCGCCATCATAAATCCGGTTGGTGCGATTGGGATAAATCACGGCGAAACCGTCGGTAGCACCGTGCTGGGTTGGGACGAAATCCACCACATCAAACGTGGTGCTTCCCGGACCGGTTACAGGTGGGTCGATATAGTTGGTCGATGCGCGAACCGGGACAAACTCGATACACTGATCGCCGGATCCCAATGCCGACGTGGTGCGGATAGAATTAGGTAAAGCGTTATGCAGCTCCATGGCAAGCCGACTGATAGCGGTGCGGCCGGCACTGGCCAGCTGGTTGCGATCGGCACTGGAATCAAAGCCTTCCACTGAGCGACCGATGTAGTCGACAATGCCGATAGCCAGGATTGCACTGACCACAATCGCGGCAATCATCTCCACCAGGGTGAAACCCTGCGGTTTTGATATGGTACTGAGTGTCTGAATTCGACAATTCCGCATTTGTATTAAGTGCTCTAGAAATTGCTCTTGTAGGCGCTGAAGTTTACACCCTGAGACAGACTGCGATGAGTCACGGTCACCGTGATCAGCTTGGCGTCAAATTCTTCATCCAGTTCATCGCCCACCCCCAGGTTTTCTTCTTCACCGCCAACGCCAACATTGATGTAACGCACGGATACCTGCACCCGAAAATTTTCGTAACCGGTGCGGGTATTGCCCTCCGCATCCTGTAACGGGGTCACCTGGCCATCACCCTGGTCGAGGCCGTGATAGTCATCCACATCATCGTATCGCTGCCGATTCTCTCCACCATCCGGTCCAAATGAAACCTCGTTGGTGCAGCGCCGCGGCGGCGGCGCCGACGGCCGGCAGGGGGGAATGTCGGAGTTGCGGGTATTGTCGTCGAAGCGCTTGCCGAGGATCTCGTCGAGGTAGGCTTGGGCCAGGGCGGTGGTTCTAACGTTGAGCAAGGTATCGCTGCTTTGGCTGAGCCCGCCCTGAATCACTACCGATATGCCCGTAAGCGCGATTGCCAGAATAACGATCGTAGAAATCAGCTCAATCAAGCTCAAACCGCCCTGCCGCCTAAACATCGCAGTCCCCGGCATAGGCGAACCCCGATGGCGACACGCACACTGAGTTGACGGGGTTATTGTTGACGCAGATTCGCAGTGCCGAAGTGACGGCGCCGGTGCTACCAGTTACTCCGCTGACGGCGAGATCGCCCAGTTCACCAAAATTTATGGTCATCGGCGTTGAGTTGCTGATGGTCTGGGAGCCAGAGGTAGTACCACAACTCGCTGTGGTATTGATATCGCCGCTTAGCGTGACATCACCAAGATCAGCCTGGTAGGTGTTGATCGCGCCATTGTCGTCATTGCTTTCGATGACGACGCGATCTCCCGAAACGCTTGGCGTGATGGTTACACTGACGTCAGGGCGTCCCATGGCGTGTTGTTGTGCTGTACGCACGATTGAGACTATTTGGTCGCGCACTGCCGGGGCGTTAAATGTATTAACTCCGACAAAGCGAGACATGGCGAAAGCGGAAACAACCCCCAAAATCACTAGCGTGATAACAATTTCCACCAGAGTAAAACCGACTTCGAGTGAACTTTTCAACTGTATTTATCCAGGGTTCAGTAACATTTTGGTCGACCCAATCATGATTCGCACAAAATCATTTAGAAGTACAAAGCAAAAAGCCGAAGCGATGTACATCGCTTCGGCTTTCGTTCTCATCGCATACCAGAGTTTCATCTGCAGTAGCGTTAGAGCGATAGATCGTGTGCAGCCTGAAGCAAGAGTTATGAAAAACTTCTCCAAGCAATGCGAAAGGCAAAATCGTGCCCAAGCCTGGCCGCTACTCGACCATTAATAACTGACTCTTCACTAAGCCTTCCTCACCAAGCTATAACGCTTAGTAATCACTGCTGTCTTCTAGAGTGACAGTGCCATTAGTGGAGTTGTAGGTGAGAATCGGCACAACATCAGAAGCAGCTGTAGCAGCAGCTTCGGTGGTGTATTGACCAATGTAGGCCCAGTAGCAAGTCGTTGTAGCGGCTGCACTGTGAAGGGCCTGGAAATCGCCAGTACCACCGGTAATGTCAGTGGCAACTAAACCACCAGCGGTCGCTGTAACAGCTGTTGCGTCCATAGCTGGTCGGCCTTCCTGCAGCAAGGCATTGAAAACCTCTACACAATCGGCTGGTTCATCAACAACACCATCCGTATCAGCGGTAGTGCTAATCGGATATCCGTTCGCATTGTTCCTCAACGTGCCCAGTCCAAACTGAGTAATTGGGGTGTTAACAGCAGGCTCCCCGGCTGCGATATAAGCAGCCCTAAACAAGGCAGTACCGGTTACCAAGCCGCCTAAAGTTGCGTCGACTACTGCGTCGTGAGCTTCGTCAGTTACGTCTAGGAATCGCGGTAACGCAGTCGCTGTGAGAATGCCCAGCAACAAAATCACGACGATCAGTTCAATAATTGTGAAACCTGACTGTGCAGATTTCGGCATTCCACGAGCTTTTAAGGTCTTCATACGTTCCACCCTGTTAGAGATTTATCAAAAAATAATAGTTGTTTGTGCCGGGCAATTTGCAGTCTGATTTCTTCTGTAACGGCCCAAATATTAATAACTTAACACCAGAATTAAATGCGAATTCTTTGCTCCTAAAGCCTTAACGCTATTTTTCGCCAAACCTTTCGGTCTGTACAGGGGAAATCCCCCTTTTCTTCCCAGCTTGTACCCTTATTTTGGGGCTTTTTAGACTGAACTACTGTTAGGAAAATCACGCATTTGCGGGTATTTTCCGGGTAAATATCAGGACCTCTCCGCCACTGCCCCCTGCATCAAGTCTCCATCTGTGGGAGCAGCCCATGTATAGGGAGTTACCGGCCGCATCACTATCCCATTGAACTTGCGAACCTGATTCTCCATCGGGACCGTTTCTCCCGCTGATTCCAGGGCCCTGACCGGTAAACCCGACCCCTCCTCATGCATGCTGTAATCGGCTACTAAGCTAAATCGTATCTCGGTGGCCGGCACTTCTCGACCATTCTGCAACCACATCAATCCAGCGGGATCATTCGCAAGATAAACCAGTTCGCCACGCCGGCGGTCAAAATACCAGGTGCGCCGCTCCAGGCGTGACTGGTCAACCGCATCAAATGACCCGATGTAGTTGCTGGGTGGCTCGAGCAGGAATTCCATCGGGTTAGCCCCCTCGAGACGTTGCGGTGAAGAAATACGGCCGACTCCAACTCCGAACATCATTTCCAGATTCACCGCCGATTGAATCTGAGTTGTCACCGCCAAAAAGTTAGCGCGTTCAGCCTGCCCCGGAAAATCAGAAAACCGGTTCGCTGCATAGGCATAAATAATAGCAACTGCAATGATAAACACCACCAGCTCGAACAGCGAAAAGCCTGCCGCGCTTCGCATTCGGCGAAGCCGGGCTTGTCGACGTTGCTTGTCGAATCTCTTTGCCATTGTCTACCAAATGTACCTCACGTGATGCTTCCATTTTCTCGACTGGCTCCGCAACTGAGCTAACCCTCACTGGTTGACAGCTGTGTTCAAATCCCAGATCGGCAGGAACACTCCCAGCGCCAGAATGAGCACAAGTCCTGCAATGAACGAGATCAGTATCGGCTCAATAGCATCACTCATTTGCTTCAGGTCATACTCGACTTCCGCATCGTAGAACTCCGCCACTTCACTCAGTAGCTCATCCACGGCACCGGTTTCCTCGCCCACTGAAATCATCTGCAACACCAGGGGTGTAAACATCTTGCTGTTCACCGCAGTGCGGTGCAGGGATTCACCGCGCTCTACGTGTTCCCGCATCCGGTTAACGTTGCGGGCCACGTAAGCGTTACCCACAGCACCCGCCACCACGTTCAAACCCTGAACGATCGGCAAGCCCGCGGTCAATACCATGGCCAGGGTGCGGGAGAAACGCGCCAAGGCGACCTTTTCGAATACTGGCCCCGCCAGCGGCAAGCGCATCTTGCGACGATCCCAACTCAGGCGTCCCTTTTCTGTGCGCACCCAGTATCTGAACCAGAAAAAACTGCCCACGGCTGCGCCCAGTAAAAGCGGCCAATAGTTGATGACGAAATCTGACGTGTTGATTAACACGACAGTTTGCCAGGGCAGCTCTGCACCGAGGCGGTCGAAGGTCTGGGAAAACACGGGTATAACGAACACGGTAATGACCGCCAGCGCAGCGATCATGGCGCTGATCACGAAAATTGGATAGCGAGTGGCGCTCTTTACCTGTTTACGGGTGTTTTTCTCGAGCTCCAGGTAGCGGCCTACTTCCTTGAACGCTAGATCCAGGCGGCCGGTATTCTCGCCCACATGGATTAAGCTCAGAAACAAGTCCGAGAAAATATTCGGATGCCGCCCCATGGCAGTGGCCAGGTTTTGGCCATTTTCCAGTCCTTCGATTATGTCCTGTAAAACCGATTTAAACAGCGGATTAGACAGCGAGGCTTCCAGGCCCTTCATCGCTCGGTCCAGCGGAAGTCCGGCTCTGGTCAGGCTGTGCATCTGACGAGCGAACATGATCAGGTCGTCGGTCTCAACGCGTTTTTTAGCCAGAAAGGCGTTGATATTCTCAACCGTGGAAGCATTTTCGCTGGCTTTTGGCTTGCGTGCTGTCGCCCGCTTGCGCGCCACCTGTTTGATATCGATAGGCGTGACATTCTGGCCGAACAACTCAGCCGCTACTTCATCCGCGGTGCCGGCATCGATGGTGCCGCTCACCCTTCCGCCGCTGCTATCACGACCACTGTACTGAAAATGGGCCATAATCTAGTCGCTGCTGCTCAATGCTGCCGGCTTTTCAGGCAACTCTATGAAGTCTTCGGACTCATCGACTTGCTCGGCAACGCGCAGCACTTCTTCAAGGCTGGTGATACCCTTGGCAGCATCTTTCAGGGCGCTCACCACCAACGGCTGATAGCCCGGTGTTTTCTTGGCAATTCGCACGAAATCGGCAGAATCTGCGCGGCGCAGGGCGTCGGCCAGGGCATCGTTCATCACCAGGATTTCGAATACGCCGATTCGGCCGCGGTAGCCAGTGTTATTACAGCGGTGGCAGCCGACAGCCTTTTTCAGCTTCATTTTGTCGGCCTCATCGCCGATCAGGGATCGCGCCCAGGCCAGATCCTTGGTTTCGAGCTCGTCATCCGCATAGCAGTTGTCACACAAGCGGCGCACCAGACGCTGGGCAACCACGGCGCGCAGCGCAGTGGCGGCCAGAAATCCTTCCGCGCCCATATCGATCAGACGCATGGCGCTGGATACGGCGTCATTGGTGTGCAGGGTAGACAGCACCATGTGGCCGGTCATCGCCGCGCGCAGCGCGATCTCGGCAGTATCCTGGTCGCGAATCTCGCCCACCAGCAGGATGTCCGGATCCTGACGCAGGGCAGAGCGCAACACGCGCGCGAAAGACAGATCGATTTTGGAATTGATCTGCACCTGATTGATTCGCTGCAGTCGATATTCCACCGGATCCTCGACCGTGATGATCTTCTTGCCCGCCACATTGAGCTCCTGCAACGCACCATAAAGAGTCGTGGTCTTACCGCTACCGGTAGGACCGGTCACCAGCACCAGACCGTGGGGCATGTGGATCAGTTTGCGGAACCGTGCCAGCATATCTTGCGGCATGCCGACTTCTTCCAGATCTTTTACGCCGCTGGTCTGATCCAGCAAGCGCATCACCACCGATTCGCCATATTCAAGCGGCATGGTAGACAATCGCACGTCAATGTTGCGGTCGCGCACCTTGAGGCTGAATCGGCCATCCTGGGGCAGACGTTTCTCGGAAATATCCAGGCCGGCCAGGAGTTTGAGGCGCAGCACCAGCGCCGGGGCGATACGCCGCTCTTTCATCACCTGCTCTTGGAGAATGCCATCGACCCGCTGCCGGATGCGTAGCACCGTCTCGTCCGGCTCAATGTGAATGTCCGATGCCCGCACCTGTACCGCATCCTCGAATATGGACTGCAGCAGTTTTACTACCGGTGCCTCACTGTCATCCGCCTCGAGACTCAGGGCCGCCAGGTCAAACTGGCTGTCCGTCAGTTCCTCATCCAGCTCTTCCGCAAACGAGGCAATGTCCTCGGTGCGCCGATATACCAGATCGAGCGTGTTGAGCAGTTCGGTTTCGCGCACCACCGCCTGCTTGATCGGGCGCTGCAGAATGCGCTCCAGCTCATCGTAGGCAAAGATGTCCATGGGGTCGGCCATACCCACCACCAGGCCATCGCGCTCATCGCTCAGCACGATCGCGCGATAACGCCGGGCATAGCTTTCGGGCAGCATCTGCACCAGGTTAACGTCGAAATCATAGCGGCGCAGATCGACGAACGGGATGCGCAACTGCTGAGAAAGGAAATCGAGAAACTTGTCTTCGTCGAGGTAACCAAGATCTATCAGGGTACGGCCAAGCCGCAGGCCGGTTTCCTTCTGGCGCTGCAGACCGGTCATCAACTGCTCTTCAGTAATGACCTGATTCTGTACCAGAAGGTCGCCAATGCGAATCTTCTTTCTTGTGGTATTGAGATTATTCATTCGCCTGGTTTATTCGCCTAGAGCAGCGAGGCGCTCCTGGCTGCGGCGGCGCAAATTCGGGCTCAGGCTGGACTGCTGAACAGCGCGATTGTAAGCCTGCTGGGCAGCACGCAGATTGCCCAACGAATCCTGGGCAGCGGCATAACCGTACCACCACTTACCCTGCGACTGGTCCTGCTGCACCAGACTGGTATAGGTGATCAGTGCGCCCTGGTAATCACGGCTGGCCAGTTGCGCGGTGGCCAGGATCTCGTGATATTCAAGATCGGTAGTTACCGAAGGCGCGCGTTTGGATAGCAACTCCACTGCATTACCGAGTTGGCCATCAGCAATCAAAATACGCGCCTTCACTTTCTTGTAGCCAGCATGATTCGGTGCCAGACCCAGTCCCGATTCCACCAGGTTATAGGCGGCGAGCAGTTCACCTTCATTCATCAGCAGTTTGGCGTAGGTTTCTCGCGCCTGATGGGCATAACGGTTTTGCAATATGTGCTGTTCCAGGTGCGCATAGGCGCCACTGGTATTGCTATCAGCAATCATGCGCAGCGCGGCCTGCACGGCCATGGTGTCCTGCTGATCGGCTGACACCTGCGCCTCGTTCTTCACTGACGCTGGCGGCGGCTGATTAACCACGCCCCCCGGCGCGCTGGAGCTACTGTTAGCCGCCAGAGTATTGCTGTTTCGCACAGCCGGTTCATTTTGGGCCGGTTGCTGCCGCGAATCGGCAGCTGGAGTAGCGCTCGATGCGGAAGCCAGCGACTGCTGCAAATTAACGACATCGGGTCGTTCGCCGGCTACGGCGGAAGCCTCTGTGGTAGCCGCTGCAGAAGATGAAACCGGTGTATCGTTCGCTGCTGTAGCCACTGACTCAGGCCGCACCGGCGCCGCATCGTCTTCCTCCTCAGAGGCACTCTCGGTAGTAGTTTGGACAATCCTGTCGCGCTGTACTTGCCCCGCAGCTCCCTGCAGCGCTCCTGGATCTGATCCCTGGTCTTGCCGTTGTGCTACTTGCTGCGCGTTTTGCTGAAGCCCTGATTCAGCGGATTCTGTTTGTGCTTCGACACTGTCCTGTTCCGTAGGGGTGGTGCTGGCGACGGGCGCTTCGATATTTAACCGTCTTGGCTCACCCACACCGGTTTGTTGCGACCAAAGATACGCCAGACCGGCCACCACCACCAGCAAGCCAGCGGCAGCAATCAGCAAAATCCGGTTTTTCTTTTCCACCGGCATGTCGCTGGCGGGCATCAGGTTCGCTGATGCCGAGGACGAATCCGTCGACTTGCGCCGTTGATCCAGATCCCTGAGCATGTCATTGACCAGGCTCATAGGGTGTTGCCTCCCAGGTAAAAGACCAGGGCAGCACCTACCGCCAGGCCAGCGACCGCGATCATCGCCGGCTTGAAATTGAAACTTGGCAAAATAACGCCCTCGGTATCCTCGGCGGCACTCTTGAGATGTTCAATTTGCACAGTACGCTCACCCTTGCCGAATGCAACCATCAGCGACTTGTGACAGAGAATATTCACTACCCGGGGAATTCCATCGCTAGTCTTGTAGAGATAATCCAGGGCCCGCTTGGAAAACAGCGACGGGCCGTTGTAGCCCGCTGTGGCCAACCGGTGACCGACATAGCGCTCGACCCCATCGCGATCGAGGGCTTCGATCTGAAATGAAAAAGTAATACGCTGCCGCAGCTGTCGCAACGACGGTTGTGACAACAGGGAATCCAGTTCCGGCTGGGCAAACAACACCACCTGGAACAGCTTCACCTGCTCGGTTTCAATATTGGTCAACAGACGCAACGCCTCCAGCGTCTGCTCGGGCATGGCGTGGGCTTCATCTATGAACAGCACCACCTGCTTGTTATGCGCCGAGTAATCCACCAGACGTTCGGTAATGGCTTTCAGCAGCCGGTGATGACCCACGTCCTGGTCAATATTGATATTCAGCTCTTCTGCAAACGCCAGGAACAAACCTTTCGGGCTTAGTACCGGGTTGGGTATATAGGCGGTGACGTAGTTATCTTTATCTTCTTCAAGAGTATTGAGCACCTTGCGGCACAGCATGGTTTTACCGGTGCCGACTTCACCAATAATCTTGATAAAGCCTTCGGCATTGGCAAGCGAGACCATCAGCATATTGTATGCCTTGTGGTAGCTCGCCATGTTAAGGAAGAACTGGGTGTTCGGCGTCAGCGAGAACGGTAACTCTCTCAGTCCAAAATGTTGTAGATACATTGTCTTGACGTTCCTGACTAATTGTTCGCGAACGGGTCAATGGCCCGGTTGATTTCGCGGAACCGCTCATTGGATTCGTTCAACACTTCACGATCGCCTTCTGCGCCGGCGATAATCGGCTTGAGCAGGATAATAAATTCGCTTTTCACGGTTTGCGACTGGCGCTGCTCAAGGGCATCGCCAACCACCGGGATTTTTGAGACGCCGGGAATGCCGGCGGTATCGTTGATGCTGCGCTCGAAAGCAAGCCCACCCAGCACTACTATATTGCCGTTCTGCGCCTTGATGACACTGTCGATCTCGCGGGTTGAAGTACGCGCCAGGGGCACAACCTGCCCGGCGATATTCTTGTTCTGCTCATCCACCGCGCTGATGATGGGATGCACGTGCAGAGTGATTTCCCCATTGGCGCTGATCTGCGGCGTGATATCCATGGAGATGCCTGAGAAAAACTGCTGCAGGTTATTGTTGGCGCTGGTGGTCGTGTTCTCGCCTGCATTTACCGTCGTGGTATCCGCCTGGGTCTGGAAGAATTCCTGGTCACCATCCTGAAATACCGCCTTTTGATTGTTCAACACCCTGAGCTGCGGGCTGGAAATCACCTGAGTGGTGCCCCGGGTTTGCAGGATGCGGAACACCGAATCGAAATCAGAGAAGTTGGTGCTGAACTGAAAGGCATTGGCAATGCCCTGTATTCCGTTTTCGTTGCCGATGAATTCCCCGGCCTGATCGTTATTGCTGCCCAGCAGGCCATCGGAGTCGCCATCGAATGAACCACTGCCGGTCACCGGATCGTTTGCCTGGCGGCCAAAGGTATTGAAGTCCAGGGCGTACTGGAACCCTTTGTTCAGAATCACTTCCAGGAACTGCACCTGGATGATGACTTCACGACGCAATGATTCCTGGGCCGCGTCTATAAACTGCTCGACCCGTTCCAGCTCGTGTGGATAGGCGGTGACAATGACGATGCCGGTAAGGGGTTGCACGAGGACACTCTTGCCATCTTCAGTAACCCTGGACTGGTTTCGGGCACCGGCGGTGGACAGGCCAATGCCGCCACCGAAACCGCCGCCAAGGCCACCAAGGCCACCAGCAGCCCCGCCGCCATTGTTCGCGGAACCGCCGCTTTCGACGCCGATCAGGTTGGAAATAGCCGTTTCCAGGTCCGACCAGAAATCAGTGCTGGTGGAGGTCTGGATCTGGCCGCCAGCGCCGCCAAGGCCACCACCGAGTCCGCCGCCAAGACCGCCGCCAATTCCACCAAGGCCGCCACCAATACCCCCGAGGCCGCCACCAAGTCCACCGCCAAAGGCGCCAATCTGGCCGCCGCCGATGCCACCGCCCAGGCCTCCGATACCGCCTCCAATACCCCCGAGGCCACCACCACCAAGCCCACCGCCCTGGTTGTTGTTACCAGAATTCACCTGAATACTGGAGCTGCCCTGGCGCTGCACATTCAGATAGTCAATCGTAAACGTGCGGGTACGCAGCCCCCCGGTTCTGACCGAATAGATATTGCCTCGCCGGGTGATATCCAGGCTGTACATTTCCGCCACGGTATCCATGGCCTCTTCGATCGTGACGTTGGGCAGGCTCAGGTTGATGTTCACATCAACATCTTCACTGATCACCACACCATATTCGGTGTCGGCAACCAGGCTGTTGAAGAACACATCCGCCGGCAGGTTTGGCGAGCTGATCGATACCCGCTCTTCCACCGGCGCCAGCAGCTCCTCGTCCAGCGACAGCGACGGGATCAGCTCATTCAGCAGATCGCTGTCATCTTCGCTCATCTCGTCCGTCGGTTGCTGCGTAGTCTGGGCCGCCCGCTCCATGGTGTTCTGGATTTCAGCGAGAACCGTAGTATCGGGAACGGTCGCAGGCTGGGTCGCGCACGACGCAAGAAGCACCACAGCGAACGCTGCCATGACCTTTCGCACGGTGTAGATGACTGATGCTTGCGTAAACTTCATAGTGTTCCCGGGTAACTCGTAAATTACTGTTTGTTTATTGCGCGGCTGGCGCCTTGATACTGGTGCCAAACACACTGATACGCTGTTCTTCGTCGTTGATCGACAAGGTGACGCTGTTGCGCTCGATTGCCACTACCGTGGCACCACCGATCACATCACCAATGGTCACCCGCTGGTCGTTTATCACCGCCATCGGAGAGTTGCTGCTGGCCCGCACAAAGCTCACGTCGTAACTCGAAGGCACAACGTTGCGAATCATGTCCATCACGGCGTCGTCTGCACCACCTTGCGCCCTCATGACGGCCAGCGGCCGAGTTGGATCAATCAACTCTTCGCCATCGATGATGTCTGCGCTTGCCAGCGAAGCTAGATTCAAGGCAACAAGCGTCGCCGTGACGATCTGCAAAGCATTCACCCTGGCCATGATGTTAAACACCGATGAACCCCTCATCTGTGCTCAAGGTATGAATCTCAAGCGTGACATGGGCTTCAGGCCATTCCAGCTGGCGAAACGTAATCGCGTCCCAGAAAAAGCTGCCGGTAATTTCTTCCAGAAAACGCAGGTACTTCAGGGTGCTGAAATAATCGCCCTGGAACTCAATGGTCAGACCGTGTTCATAGACCTGCCCGGTCACTTCCTGTCGCGTTGTGTCATCAAAATTCACGGCACCGGTTTCTGCCAGGATAGTGGCGGCGTCGGAAACCCCGGCGCGCAGCGGCAGGGCATCCTGATTCTGAAAATACACCAGCTGCAGCCCGGACTGTCGCTCCAGCACCGTGGTCAATATCTGGGTCATTTGATTTGGCGTGACCAGATCACCGGCCAGATCGGCAATCTGCTGATCGAGCTGTGCCTGCTCCCGCGCGATCGCCTGGATCCGATCGTTGGCGAAGCGGTTAGGGTCTTCCTGACTGGCGGCCAGCATCTGGGCGTAGGCGGTCTGCTGCGCGGTGATTTGCCGCTCGACATTGCCAATGCGGCTCTCGATCGAGGAAATGCTTGCCTGCAGCGGATCAAACGCCACCGATAGCCACAACATGAACAATCCAGCGGTGACGATGCCCAGCACCATAATCCGTTCGGACTTTTTCCGTGATTCAATATTCTGTGCCAGCTTCGCCAGCTGTTCCCGGATCTGCTCATTCATCGCCGGTACCGCCGTTGACGTTACTGGTCAGCTGAAACGAAAACACCGGATCGGTAACACTGGCCTTGGAGATCGAAGGGCTGAACCGCATTCGTCGCAGCGGACTCTGGCCTGCCTCAATGTTGCTCACGTAGCGCGGCACCATGGCAGAATCAACCACCTGCCCCTGAAGCTGTACTACGTTGCCGCCTTCACTGAACGAAAACTCGGAAATGCTCAGCCCCTCCATGGACGCCCGGGACAAATCCTTGAAATACTCGGAAAATCCATCGACGTTGCCCAGGGCTGTCTGACTCAGGAAATTACGAATCTGCCGGCTTGATTCCAGGCGCGCCTCGGCCTGCTCCAGGCGCGTGGTCAGCGCGGTGTTCTGGGAGCGCCGGGCCAGCACCTCATCGAGCTCATCGGTCTTGGTGGTTTCTTCCGCCAGCGTCGCCTGAAGCTGCTCCAGACGATTCCCCAGGTGCCATTGGGTGAACAGGTCGTAAGCCGACACCAGCAACAGGACAGCCATCAGGCCGCCAAGGATCTGACCCATGCGGGTAGCCGTCAGTGGATCTTTCTGGACCCGGAACTCCGGCAGAAACAGATTAATCTGCTGATTCATCAGGCGGCCTCCTGACTACTTTGCTCAGCACCGTCGTTATCGTCACGCTTTGGCCCCGGCTTTTTCAAGCCGCGCAGCGTGGCGCCGATCGCCGTGAAGCCCAGCTGTTGATACTCGGGCGTCAGCGTTTCATCGCCCTGCATGTGCGCTGATAGATCCAGCGGAGTTACCTGTGCAGCCAGCAACTCATTGAGCTCACCGGTCAATTCGATAGTGTCGTGCTGGCGCTGGGCCACCACGACGCGAGTAATCTGTGGCCGACCCATCTGACTCTCGTAGTAGTCCAGCGAACGCTGAATCTCCAGCACCAGGCGATCTTTCAGCGACGGCCACTCGGGCGAACGCATCACCTCCGGGTCGAGCTGGGTATTAATTCGGCGCGTCAGGTACATATCACCGGCCAGGGATATGTTCATGGTGCTGCCGGTCCGGCGCAGGTCCATGAAAGCCACGCCGTTGCTATCATCGATAAATCGCCGGGTAATATTGTTCATCGCCAGTTCCGGAATATCGATGACCGCCATCTCCAGCCCGGCATTGTTAATCATCTCTATCAGGTTTTTGATCCGCGATTTCTGGGATGCCACCACATACACCATGTCGCGGCCGCGATAGGCTTCCTTGGGTACCTGGAACACATCGATAGCGGCGTCGTCGATTTTCATTTCCAGCAGGTCCTTGACCTTCCAGCGCACCGCAGCGCGTAATTCCTCGGGCTCGACTTTCGGCGCTTCCACCAGATGCAGGTGGTAATCATCAGGTGACAGCACGTAGCTCACCTGCTGTCCATCAAGCTCCAGCTCCTTGACCAGCTTTTCCAGCGCCTTGCCCGCATCCTTTTCAGATTCCAGCGCCGCAGTGCGGCCATGCAGCAAATACGGCTCACCCTTGCGGATATCCACATGAGCAAGCACCAGCTGATCGGACTGGATAGCCAGACCGACGCGGCTGTTGGACTTCGCTTTGCGTTTGAAGAGCTGCATGGTGCCTTCGGTAATACCTCAGTAATTCCTCGTGTGGCCGGGAAAACGCTAGACTGCCCCACGTGGCCTGCTGTTTCTGGCCAGTGCCAGAAGGGCCAGGTCTTGTGTTGCGCGCACAAGCCAGCGCAACTCAAGAAAAGCCCTATAAGAATATCGTTTAAGTTATTAAATTCTAAAACAAACCCGGTCCCCGGACGGGATAAACTAGGGTAAGTATGGATTCGGGTTCCAGGAACTGTTCGAGCGGTCACAATTAGCCGGGTTAACACCGGGTAGAAATGCAAAAATCACTAATTACCAGTGGGTCTCATCTCAATAATCGATAAGGCAGCGAATTACGGCTCGCTGATCAAAATTTGACCAATATCGTCCTTTTTCAGCCAGAAATACCCCAAAACACCGGAAATATTATCCGTTTGGCGGCCAATTCGGGGTTCCGTCTGCATCTGATCAAACCCCTGGGATTCGATCTGGATACCAAAAAGTTGCGCCGCGCGGGCCTGGATTACCACGAGTTTGCCGAGCTTTTCACTTATGAAAACTGGTCTGAATTCAAGGCCGCCCATGTCGGCAGCCGGATTTTCGGCATCAGCACCAAAGGCAGCGTGAACTACAGTGAGATTGCCTATCAGGCAAATGACTGTCTGGTATTGGGTCCAGAGACCCGGGGTTTACCCGGGGAAATCAGGGAAGAACTGGGTGCGCAGCGACTGCTGCGCATTCCCATGCAGCCCGCCAGCCGCAGTCTGAACCTGTCAAATGCGGCGGCAGTCGTGGTTTACGAAGCCTGGCGTCAGCAAGGCTTCAAATCCAGCGGGTAATCGCAAGCGGTCGCGGTCGCTAACCGGCGTTTACTGAACCGGCTCAGTGGCTGGCTGCTCGCCGCCATCGGGCTGCTGGCCCTGTTGCTTCTGCTGCTGATACAGCGCATCGAAGTTGATCGGCGACAGCATCAGAGCCGGGAAACTGCCCTTCACCACCAGGTTGTCGATCGCTTCGCGAGCGTAGGGGAACAGAATGTTGGGGCAGACGGTCGCCAGCAACTGTTCCAGCTGGGCCTCATCAAAGTCCCGGGCGGTAAAAATACCCGCCTGGTGAACTTCCACCAGGAATGCGGCCTGCTCATCAAGCTGCGCCTCGGCGGTCAGAATCAGAACCACTTCGAAGACATCGTCCTGAATTTTGTTGGAACGCGTCTTGATGTCGAAGTTGATTTTGGGCTTCCACTGACTCTGAAACACCTGCGGGCTGCGCGGGGACTCCAGCGAGCAATCTTTCAGGTAAATGCGCTGCAGTGCAAATTGTGGGCCCTGCTGGGCGTTGTCAGTACCGGCAGCGCCAGTGGCTGCGGTTTGATTGGTATCTTGTGTGTCTGCCATGTGGATTCCTGTCAGGTCTGGATAGCTCTAGCGGATTGTTAATGTTAAAGGGTTATTTAATCAGGGGTTGGCCAGGCAGCGCAGCTTACTTCTGCACCAGCGGCAGGGTCTGCGATTTCCATTCGGTAATGCCACCGGTCATGCGATAAACCTCTTCATGGCCGTCTTCTTTCAGGGTTTTGGCGGCCTCACCGGACTGCTGACCCAGTTTACACACCACCACCAGGGGCTTGCCCTTGTGTTTTTTCAGCTCGTTCAGGCTCTGCTTCAGTTTCGCGAACGGGATATTAATTGAGTCGACGATGTGGCCCGCATCAAACTCCTTCTTGTCCCGCACATCGACAACAACAGCATCCTGCCGGTTGATCAGCATCACCGCCTTCTGCGGGCCGACACTGCTATTACTGGAACCACGCTGATGGTACGCGATAATCGCGCCCACGGTGATAATCCACAGGGTCGACAGAATCCAGTGATTGCCGATGAACTCGAGAAATTGTGCCATGTTGGGTGGGGTCCGACCGATCCCTGGACCGGGTATTTCCGTGTGTATCCGGGTAATTCCGGGTTCAGCGAGCCTGCCTGAGCGATTGCGCTGGAGAGCCCCGGAGGGTTTCAGAGCCGCTGACTTGCCTGATCATTCAGCCAGTAAAATCAGGGCCCGCCGCCAAAAAGGGGTGAAGTATACACGGCTCCGCGGGGTGAAAGAAGTGACAGTCCGGCCCGATAGCCAGCAACAGATACCGCGGGTCGCAGTAAATCGCCGATTCGGTGATAATCTGGTTTTCTTCAGGTCGAACTGCCCAAGGTTCGTCTCATTCTCCGCAACAGGACACAAAATCTGACGATGACTGCCAGAAAAACATCCCTTCTCCTGATTCTCGATGGCTGGGGCTATCGGGAGGATAGCGAACACAACGCCATTCATGCCGCCAATAGTCCGCACTGGGACAAGCTCTGGGGCGAGCGGCCCCACACCCTGATCGACACTTCCGGGCTGTCGGTGGGCCTGCCCGCCGGACAGATGGGCAATTCCGAGGTGGGCCACATGAACCTCGGTGCCGGACGGGTGGTGTATCAGTCGCTGACCCGCATCGACAAGGACATAGAAGACGGTAACTTCCAGCACAACCCGGTGTTAAAGGCCGCGGCCGACAAGGCTGCCGACGCCGAAACCGCGCTGCATGTGTTTGGCCTGCTGTCGCCGGGCGGAATTCACAGCCACGAAGACCAGATCGAGGCGATGCTGAAACTGGCCATAGACCGCGGCGTTGCCGAAGTTTACCTGCACGCCTTTCTGGACGGCCGCGATACGCCACCGCGTAGCGCCCTGGAATCGCTGGTGGAAGCCGACATGCTGCTGCGCGAGACTGGCAAAGGCCGGATCGCCTCCATGAGCGGGCGCTTCTACGCCATGGATCGTGACAATCGCTGGGACCGGGTCCAGCCGGTATACGACCTGCTCACGGCCAGCAAGGCGGAATACTGCTTTGATACCGTGGAAGCGGCACTGGCCGCTGCCTATGACCGCGACGAAGATGATGAATTCGTGCAGCCCACCCTGGTACGCGGCGCCGACGAGCCCGAAGCAAACGTCAGCGACGGAGATGTGGTGGTATTCATGAATTTCCGCGCCGACCGGGCCCGTGAGCTGACCCGCGCGTTTGTGGATGATGACTTCGACGGCTTTGAACGCAGCGAACGTCCCCTGCTGGGCGAGTTCGTGACCCTGACCGAGTACGCCGCGGACATCGACGCCTCCTGCGCCTACCCGCCGGAAAAACTGCATAACGTGCTGGGCGCTTATCTGGCCGATCAGGGCAAAACCCAACTGCGCATTGCCGAAACCGAGAAATACGCCCATGTGACGTTCTTCTTCAATGGCGGCCGCGAGGAACCATTCACTGACGAGGACCGTATCCTGGTGCCCTCGCCCCGGGTGAAAACCTACGATCTGCAGCCGGAAATGGCCGCGCCCGAGGTTACCGATAAGCTTGTCGAAGCCATCGAATCCGGCAAGTACGATGCCATTATCTGCAACTACGCCAATGGCGATATGGTCGGTCATACTGGCGATTTTCAGGCCGCTATCAAGGCGGTGGAAACCGTCGACGAATGCCTGGGCCGAATCGTTGCGGCCATCGAGTCCACCGGCGGCAATCTGCTGGTCACGGCCGATCACGGCAATGTCGAGCAGATGGTTGACCCGGAAAGCGGCCAACCCCTGACCTCTCATACCAATGGCCCGGTGCCACTGGTCTATGTGGGCAGCAAGGATCTTGCCTTCAGCTCCGAGGGCAGCTTGTGCGACCTGGCGCCTACCATGCTGACGCTGATGGAGCTGCCCATCCCGGAAGAGATGACCGGCAAGGCATTGCTGGGCGACTCCGGCGCCGCGCGACGCACCGCTAACTAGGCGCCTGTGTCTACTGCCCGGACAAACAAGCTTGGGGAACCTCCGATCAATTCTACCGAAGCTCTGGCCTTCAGACGAGATCACTGTCGAGGCGCCTTGCCGCCGACATGCGTCGGCCTGTCAAGGCGAGGCAACGAAGCCAGAGGGCTCGTCTGGAGGCACCGCCGGGCGGGCAATCCGCTACGAGTGACGCTATCAATCCTGCCAATCCTGCTGCTGGCGTTGCCAGTCAGCGCTCAGGATAACGCCCAGGACGATGCCCGGGCACGCCAGCAGCTTGCGGCAGTCTCCACTGCCATTGCCGAGGTCGAGTCCTGGCTTGACCGCGCTGACAGTGAGCTTGATGCGGGCCAGGAAGCGCTGCGCCAGGCGGAGCTTGAAGTCAGCAATCTGCGCCAGGAAATCAGTGCCCTCGAATCCGAAATTGCTGCCACCCAAGCTGACCTGACGGCTCTTCGCCAGCGCCAGCAATCCCTTGAGCAGGACAAAAACAATCAGGCCGCCCTGCTGGGTGATGTGCTGCGCGCGGCCTACATGGCCGGTGACTATAACCGGCTGCGCCTGCTGCTGGATGGCGATGACCCCAGCAAAGCGGCGCGCCTGCTGCACTATGCCGGGGAATTTTCACGCCACCAACTGCAGCTTATCGAACAGTTCCAAACCACACTTGCAGAACTTGGCAGTGTCCAGAAGCAACTGGACCATCAACTGGCGGACCTGGGCAGCCAGCAGCAACAACTTGAGCAGCGCAGCAATCGTCTCAGTGCCGCCCGCGACGAACGCGCCACGGCGCTGGCAGCATTGCGCGGCGACATTCAAAGCCGCAACCAGGAGCTGGAGCAACTGCAGTTTGACCAGGCAGAGCTGGAAGCCCTGCTGGTGGAAATCGCGCGCGCCATGGAAGGCATTCGCTCCTTCGACGATGTGCCGCCCCTGGCTGGTCGCCAGGGCAGTCTCGACTCACCGGTGGACGGCCCGATCGTATCCCGCTTTGGCAGCAGCTACGGCGGCGGCTCCCTGGTGCGCCAGGGCATCATCATTGCCGCCAGCGAAGGCTCGCCAGTGCGGGCCGTACATCCCGGCCGCGTGGTGTTTGCCGACTGGCTGCGCGGCGCCGGCCTGCTGATCATCATTGACCACGGCGATGGTTACATGAGCCTCTATGGCGGTAATGAGGCGCTGGCCAGTGACGCCGGCGACTGGGTGGACCAGGGAGATGTCATCGCCACCTCTGGCCGCGGCAGCTCCGCCAGCGCACCGGGACTGTACTTCGAGATTCGTCGCCGCGGGACGGCGCTTGATCCTGCCCGCTGGCTGGCTTCAGGCAGCTGATTATCTGCCTTTTCACCGCAATCCCAGCGCAAACCCGCTTGTATTTTGGCAGCTTGGCACCATTATCTGGCGCATACAGGCCAGCAAATGTAGTCATTTGCAACACCTGTTTGCCAAGCCCCGCATAAACTGAAAGTATTGGTTGGTCCGTATTAACAGTATTGAACCGACAGACCTGCAACCGACGGAATTCCACATGACCCTGATCGCGAAACTGATTCGCCCGCGCCTGCTGGCTCCATTGACCCTGGCCCTGGCCATCGCTGCATCTGCAGCCTCAGCCCAGGTGCAGCAGCCGGAGCAAGCGGTACTGCCACTGCCAATTGACGAAGTGCGCATGTTTACCCAGGCGATGGAGCGCATTCGCCGCGCCTATGTGGAAGAAATTGACGACCGCACCCTGCTGGAAAATGCCATCCGCGGCATGCTGGCGGGACTGGACCCCCATTCCTCTTATCTGTCCGGCGACGATTATGATCTGCTGCAGGAAACCACCACCGGAGAATTTGGCGGCCTGGGCATTGAGGTAGGTAGAGAAGACGGCTACATCAAGGTGATCAGCCCTATCGACGATACACCAGCCGACCGCGCCGGCATTCAGGCCGGTGATTTTATTATCGCCATCGACAGCAAGCCGGTGCGCGAACTGCTGCCAGAAGAGGCCGCGAACATGATGCGCGGCGAGCCCGGCACCGAGGTGACGGTGACAATCTCCCGCGAGGGCGTGGAGCCGTTTGACCTGACCATTGTCCGCGAAGTGATTTCTGTAGCCAGTGTGCGCAGCATGATGCTGGAGCCAGGCTACGCCTACATTCGCGTCGCCCAGTTCCGCACCAACACCGGGGACGAACTGGAAGAGGAACTGGAGTCGCTGTACGCCGAGCATGAAACCCTGAAAGGCCTGGTGCTGGATCTGCGCAACAACCCCGGCGGGGTATTGCAGGCCTCCGTCAAGGCGGTAGATCTGTTCATTGATCAGGGCGCCATCGTTTCCACCCGCGGCCGCATGGAAGGCAATGACCTGGCGTTTGACGCCACGCTCGATACCCTGGCGCCGGATGTTCCCCTGGTGGTGCTGATCAACAATGGCTCGGCCTCGGCTTCGGAAATCGTCGCCGGCGCGCTACAGGATCATGGGCGCGCCATCGTCATGGGCACCAAGAGCTTTGGCAAGGGTTCGGTGCAGTCGGTACTGCCGCTGGATGAACGTCGCGCGCTGAAGCTGACCACATCGCGCTACTACACCCCCAATGGCCGGTCGATTCAGGCCCAGGGCATTGAGCCGGACATCACCGTGGGCGATGCTTTCGTAACGCGCCGTTCCAGAAACGTAACCGAATACAGCGAAGCAGATCTGCAAGGCCACCTGCAGGCAGAATCCGGCAGCGAAGAAGTGAACAATAATGAAGAAATGCGCGAAGCGCTGATTTCAGCCGAGGAAGTACTGGTTACCGACTACCCGCTGAACGAAGCGCTGAATGTCCTGAAAGGCATTAATGCCTTCAAACCCCGCCAGTCAGCCAGCGGTGGTTCCTTCGCCCAGAACAACGACTGATTCAAGTCAGTCGCTGTGCTGAAGGTTGATGACCGAAGTTGTGAAGCCAGGCGCTGACGCTGGCTTCAAGAATCAAATTCTGACCTCGATCCCTCTGGAGGCCATGTGCTCCTTGGCTTCCTGGATTGTATGCTCCCCGAAGTGAAAAATACTGGCAGCCAGCACGGCATCCGCTTCGCCTTCCAGCACGCCTTCGGCCAGGTGATCGAGATTACCGACCCCGCCTGAGGCGATAATCGGTACCTGCACCGCCCGGCTCACTGCCCGGTTAAGCGCCAGGTCAAATCCTTTCCTGGTGCCATCGCGGTCCATGCTGGTCAACAAAATTTCCCCGGCGCCATAATCAACCATCCGCTTGACCCAATCGATGGCATCCAGCCCCGTGGGCTTGCGGCCACCGTGAGTAAAGATCTCCCAGCGCGGTTCTTCACCTTCGGCGCTGACACGTTTGGCATCCACCGCGACGACAATGCACTGCGACCCAAACCGTTCCGCCGCCTGACGCACGAACTCCGGGTCATGCACCGCCGCAGTATTGATGGCCACCTTGTCGGCGCCAGCATTGAGCATGGTGCGGATATCATCCAGCGTCCGAATACCGCCGCCCACGGTCAAGGGTATAAACACCTGACCGGCAATGGCGCTCACTGTATCCACGGTAGTGTCCCGCGCCTCATGACTGGCGGTGATATCGAGAAAGGTAATCTCGTCGGCGCCCGCGTCGCAGTAACGCTTGGAGACTTCGACCGGATCGCCGGCGTCGCGGATGTCGACAAACTGAACGCCTTTGACAACCCTGCCTTTGTCACAGTCCAGGCACGGAATTATTCGCTTAGCCAACCCCATTTTTATTGCCTCCCGCGTCTGCTACGGGCACTGTGGGCTTCGTTGCGGAAAATTTTTGAGGCAGTCATTTACTGGTCGTAAACTCCTGCCCCAAAAATTCCCCGCGCCTCACCCACAGCGCCCTCGCTAGCCGCTACCTGATTTTGGTTCGAAACTTTCTGGTTTATTGCCCTGATTTACTGCCATTCGATTTGCAGAATTATTTATCGAAGGGACTTTGCTCAAAAGTTCGTTCAGATTAAATACCCAAGAATCCAAACTGTCGATTCACACTCGCAGCATATCGAAGGGTCCGATCTCGAGCGGTTTCTCTGGCTTTGTAGAGCAAGGCGCAGGCGTTTTTTGGATCGGGAGCATACATTTAAGTATGTGACTGATTCGAAAAACGTCTGCAACGCAGCTCTGCAAATCCAGAGGAAGCGCGTTCAATCTCGGTCGCAGTAGGCCTGTGCTTCTGCCAAACTTAATCGACCTTCGTAGATCGCTCTTCCGGTGATAACACCGGAGATACCCGCGCCCTTCGCGCTCTTCGCCGCCTCACGCAAATCCACGATATCGCACAGCTTGGCAATACCGCCGGAGGCAATAATCGGGATAGATGACTGCTCGGCCAGCTCCACGGTAGCTTCGATATTGACGCCCTGCATCATGCCGTCACGCTGGATGTCGGTGTAGACGATGGCCTCCACGCCGTCGTCGGCGAACTGTTTGGCCAGGTCGATGGCCTGGATCTCGGACACATCGGCCCAGCCTTCGGTGGCCACCATGCCATCGACGGCGTCAAGGCCAACGATGATTTTGCCCGGGTATTCACGGCAGGCCTGGTGAACAAAGTCCGGGTCTTTCACCGCCTGGGTACCGATGATCACATAGCTGACGCCAGCATCCAGGTAGAAGGCAATGCTTTCCAGGGTACGGATGCCGCCGCCAATCTGGACCGGAAGGTCTGGAAAGCGCTCAGTGATGGCGGTGACACTTGCGGCATTCACCGGCGTGCCGGCGAAGGCACCGTTGAGATCGACAATGTGCAGGCGTCGGGCGCCCTGGGCGCGCCATTGTTCCGCCTGTTGCACAGGATCGTCGCCGAACACCGTGGAATCTTCCATCCGCCCTTGTCGCAAGCGGACGCATTGGCCGTCCTTGATATCAATCGCTGGTATTACCAACATGGTTTGTCTGTCCGTATCTCTTGTGTAGTTGCAAGATCAGCTGCAAGACTAGCAGCCTGATGAGTTGCCAGATGAAGTGTTGACGCAGGATTCAACGCGAGCCATCCCAGTCCAGAAAGTTGCGCAGCAAGGCCAGGCCCACACTCTGGCTTTTTTCCGGGTGAAACTGGGTAGCAAATATATTGTCAGCGGCCAGAGTGGCGACAAAATCTGTGTTGTAGGTGGTCATGCCGGTGACCTTATCAGCATCCACCTCAGCCACGTAATAGCTGTGCACAAAATAAAAACGACTGTCACCGGGAATGCCAGCCCAGAGTGGGTGTGACTGGGTCTGGCGCACCTGGTTCCAGCCCATGTGCGGGACCTTCAGGCGTTGCCCGGTGCTGTCCATCAGGTCATCGCCGAAATAGCGCACCTGCCCGCGCAGAAAACCCAGGCAATCCACGCCGCCGTTTTCTTCGCTGTGCTGCATCAGCGCCTGCATACCCACGCAAATGGCGAGCACCGGCTTGGTCTTCATCGCTGACTCAACGATCTGGCCGACATTGAGCCGCCTGATTTCCGCCATGCAGTCCCGGATCGCCCCAACACCGGGAAATATTACCCGATCGGCGGCGGCAATCACTTCCGGGTCCGGGGTGATGTTTACCTGCACCGCCTGACCGGTTTCACGTCCAACGTGCTCCACGGCCTTGGCCACGGAGTGCAGGTTGCCCATACCGTAATCGATGATAGCGACTTTATTCATGCTTTAAACAGATGAGTGGCTGCTGCACGCGGAAGTGGAGCGGCACTGACAATACGTGAGAATACGAGAACGACGCCGTCAAGACGCTGGCGAAAAAGACACATTTCGTCCCTACAAGACACCTTTGGTGGACGGTACGGTGCCCGCCGTGCGGGGATCCAACTCTACTGCCATGCGCAATGCCCGACCAAACGCTTTAAAGATCGTTTCGATCTGATGATGTGCGTTCTTGCCACGAAGGTTATCGATATGCAGGGTCATCAGGGCGTGATTAACGAAGCCCTGGAAGAACTCGTGGAACAGGTCGACGTCGAAATTGCCCACGGTGCCCTTCACAAACTGCACGTGGTAATCCAGTCCCGGACGACCGGAGAAGTCGATCACCACCCGTGACAGCGCCTCGTCCAGAGGCACATAGGCATGGCCATAGCGGCGGATGCCAGTCTTGTCCAGCGCCTTGTTCATGGCCTGGCCCAGGGTGATGCCAATGTCCTCGACGGTATGGTGGGCGTCGATTTCCAGGTCACCCTTGGCCTTGATGGTCAAATCCACCAGCCCGTGCCGGGCAATCTGGTCCAGCATGTGGTCCAGAAAAGGCAGCCCGGTATCGACCTCGAGCTGGCCGGTGCCATCAAGATTGATCGTGACGCTGATCTGGGTTTCTTTGGTGTTGCGTTCTACCGAGGCGGAACGGGCGGCGGGAGCGGAGGCGCTCTTATTGCTCATGCAGGAATCCGGGGCTTCAAAAGCCACGCATTATAATGCCGGGCCAGCTTCAGGGAAAGCGACGAAGGCCCAAGAATGCCCCACCATGGGTATTGATTGCTAACCCGCCAGTACCACCCTGTGTCGGAGACGCGTGCAGGGGGTTGATGAAAGCGAACGCGCTATCCGCTACACTAATTGCCCCATTTTTAGGCCGGAATATCCCGGAAGTCCAAGCAAAAACTATGAAAGTCCTGCTGAGAATCCTTGCTGTACTCGTCCTGATTGTCGTGGTGGCCGCCGTTGGCCTGGTGTACTTCATCCGCAGTGGCGACCACAAGGCCACTATCGAGCAGGTGGTGGCCGAGTCTACTGGCTACGACTTGACCATTGCCGGGGACCTGAACGTTGAGTTTCTGCCACGACTGGGTCTTACCCTGAATGACGTGCGCCTGCGTAACCCGGGTCGGAGCCAGGAATTGCTGTCCACATCGGAAGTCGTGCTGCGCGTCAACCTGCGCCAATTGATCAGCGGCAACCTGGTGGTTGAAGAACTGCTGGCGGACAATTTTCACGTCAACTACTACGTCAATGCCGACGGTTCATCCATCTGGGATGTGGAAGGCATGGCCGACAGCACTGATGACGCCGATCCCGGCAGCGGCAGCGACGACACTTCCGGCATTGCCGATCTGACCTTCGACCGGATCAGTATCAACAACACCTCCATTGATTTCCAGGATCTCAGCGCTGGCAGTCGCTACCAGGTGGACAACTTCAACCTGGAAACCCGCGATACCAATCTGGCCGGGCGGCCTTTCGACCTGCAGATCGATTTTGATTTTGAGAACAACGGCATGAGCGAAGCAGTGCCGATCAGCATGCGCAGCAACATCATCGTTGACATCACCAACGCCAATGTGAACTTCAACAACGTCGCGTTGACCGTGACCCCCCTGCTGCTCCAGGGTGAAATCAGCCTGGTGAATTTCGACAGTAGCCCGCAGTTTACCGGCAACCTGCGCGCCGACCCATTCAATATGCGCACCCTGCTGGAGCGATTCGCTCTGGTGGCAGAACAAGCGCGCGGCGCAGCGCCAGGCCTGAACAGCGATCAACTGGCATCCTTTCAGATGGAGTTCAGCGGCAACGAAACTGAAGCCACCCTGCCCAGCATGGCTCTTACCCTGGGCGACACCAGCATTGAGGCCAACGGCAGCGTGCGCTTTGCCAACGGCATCAGCCCGATGAATGTGAGCTACTCGGTCATCGGTGGCGATATTGACCTCACTCCTTACCTGGGCAGCACAGAGGAGCAGGACGAGCCACCGGCGCCGGTCGATGCGGATGCCGATACGCCGCTGCCGGTAGAGGCTTTGGCCAGTATGAATCTGCTGGGCTCGGTGTCCCTGGCGTCGATTACGCTCAATGACATGCGCTTTGACGATATCAATCTCTACACTAACATTGAAGACAGCGTGCTGGATGTGGAACTGGCGCCCGTCTCTGCCTTCAATGGCACGCTTCAGGGTGCTTTGCGCTTTGATGCCCAGGCCAGCACTCCCGCCCTGTCTTCGCAGTTTTCAGTGAATCAGATGAATCTGGTGCAACTGGCGCCAGCAATTTCGCGCTTTAACTCCGTCACCGGCAATCTCAACCTCGAGGCTGACTACACTGCCAGCGGCGCTACCGTTAACGGATTGATGGATTCTCTGACTGGTTCCACCACGTTCGCTGTCACCGACAATTCTGTAGATATCGGTTTGATCAAGCAGGTGTTCACTGCCATCGCCGCGCTCAGCCCCACCGGCGAGTCCATACAGCAATGGCCCGATGAAATGCGTTTCAGCGAATTGGGCGGCTACGTTGTCCTCGAGGAAGGCCTCAGCACGAACCAGGAAATCAAGTTGCGCATGGATAACTTCGACATTACCGGCAGCGGCGGTGTAAACCTGGCCGCTGGCACCTTCGACTATGACCTGTTGTTCACGGTACTGGGCGAGCCTTTCACCCAGACCATCCCCATCAGCGAGCGCTACCACGATATTTCCTGGCCGGTGCAGTGTGAAGCCGCCTTCAGTGACGCGGTCAGCCAATACTGCGGCCCGGACTTTGCGCAGGTGCGACAGATCTTTACCCAGATCGGCACTAACGCCGTGCGCAACCGCCTTAACGAGGTGATTGACGAGCAAGTACCGGAGAATATTCGCGATGGGGCCCGCGGCTTGCTGAATAACCTGTTTGACCGTGGCAATCGCGACAATTAGTAGAAGCTGGCCATGAACGCCGCCCTGCCGGTCAGCCCGAAAGCCTTCGCCGGGCAGGTTTTGCGCTGGTTTGATCAACATGGCCGCAAAGACCTGCCCTGGCAGCAGAATCCGACGCCCTATCGGGTCTGGATCTCGGAGATCATGCTGCAGCAGACCCAGGTCGCGACAGTGATTCCTTACTACCAGCGCTTCATGACACGCTTCCCGGAAGTGACCGCTCTGGCCGCCGCCGACGAGGATCAGGTCCTGCACCTGTGGACCGGGTTGGGCTATTACGCCCGGGCCCGCAACCTGCATAAGGCGGCCAAACAGATAGCAGGGGAATTTGACGGCGTCTTCCCCGGTTCAGTTGAGTCACTGGAATCCCTGCCCGGCATTGGCCGCTCCACGGCGGGCGCTATCGCGGCACTGGCCATGAATATTAGCGCCCCAATCCTGGACGGCAACGTCAAACGGGTCCTGACCCGTTATCTCGCCGTCGAAGGCTGGCCCGAGCAAACCGCCATCAAGAAGCAGCTGTGGGATATCGCCGATCAGCTGATGCCCGCGACGCGCGTGGCGGACTACACCCAGGCGATGATGGATCTGGGTGCCACAGTGTGCACCCGCAGCCGCCCGGCCTGCGACTCCTGCCCATTACAGGCCAACTGCCGCGCCCATGGGCAAGGACTTACTGACCAGATACCCGGCAAAAAGCCGCGCAAGGCACTGCCGGTCAAAACCACGTCGATGTTGATCTTCCGCGATACCGACAACCGCGTACTGCTGGAAAAACGACCGCCCAACGGTATCTGGGGCTCCCTCTTTTCTTTCCCGGAAACCGCGGAGATCGACCCAGGGGCTATCCCCGCTTTCCTGCCGGTCCACCCTGAACAGCATCAGCCACTATCGGCACTGCGCCACACCTTCTCTCACTACCACCTGGATATCCAACCACTGCTGTTTAGTGTCCCGGAAGCCACCGACATCGTGGCTGATTCCGACCGCTGGCTCTGGTACCCTCTCGACCATTCACTGCAGGTGGGCCTGGCGGCGCCGGTGAAGAAGCTCATGACCCGTCTATCCGCCCAGACCAACGACCCGAACAACGACCCGAACAACCACCCGAACAACCACGAGGACTCCCCATGACCCGCATGGTGCACTGCCGCAAATACAACAAGGAACTCCCCGGTCTGGCGGTACCGCCCTACCCAGGCGAGAAAGGCAAGGAAATCTACGAAAACGTCTCCGAACAGGCCTGGAAGGAATGGCAGGCCCAGCAGACCATGCTGATCAATGAAAAGCAGCTCAACATGATGGACCCGGACGCCCGCAAATACCTGCAGCAAGAGATGGACAAGTTCCTCGATAACGAGGATTACGATAAGGCCGAAGGCTACGTCCCGCCTGAAGACTAAGGTCGCCAGAGGTGCTTGACTAACAAGCCCCCGACAGGTTTAATACGCGGCTCGTTTGGCAGCCACCGGGCAATCCGGGGGCAAAAAAGCCCAATCGAGAACAGAGTTTTGACGCCCAAATGCAGCACTGTTTTGGGCGTAGCGAGCGAAGGAGAGGCAAGGCGAAGACTGAACCGAGGGAAGGAGCTTACGTTGGTAAGTGACCGAGTGAGGTAGCATTCGTTGGTAAGTGACCGAGTGAGGTATCAGGCTTCAACGCAGCATCTCCGAGCGCAGCAGCCCAAAACGCCCAGGTAGCTCAGTTGGGTGAGACCGAGCGTTATGGAAGCGTCAGCTTCCAGCGACAGTCGAACGACGCCAATCTGCGATTGGCGGCTGGGATGAGCAGGGAGCAATGCGGAGCATTGCCAAAATGTGCAGGATGCACACAGTTAGACAGCATTTCTTAATGCCCAGGTAGCTCAGTCGGTAGAGCAGGGGACTGAAAATCCCCGTGTCGGTGGTTCGATTCCGCCCCTGGGCACCATCTTTTACTTATATTTCAGTTAGTTAAAAATTCCTCACACTCTTATTTCACTCTAAATTTCTTCGCACACCTTTCGCACACTCTAGTATTCCCACGATACTGGCTATACACTGCCGAAAACTAAATGGTTAGTGTCATGTCGAATTCTGTAAGTGTCATAGATAAAAAAGTAAGGCTCTACAAACGCAATCGCAGCAATTATTGGCAAGCAGAAATTAAGCTACCGAATGGTAAACGCGAGCGTTTTAGCACGGGAACTTCCGACGACGAAGAAGCGAAAGAAGCAGCATTAAAATTATTCTATGGCGCTGCAACTAGAGCAGAAAATAAACTTCCTCAAAGCACTCGAAAATTCCGGAATGTCGCAAGGTTTGCGTTAAAGAGAATGCAAGATGAATTGGATTCGGACAGCGGAAAAACAATCTACAAAGACTACATTAGAGTGATCAACAATTACTTAATTCCATTTTTCGGTAACTACGACGTCGCTAGTGTAAACGTCAAATTGCTCAGAGATTACGAGACTTGGCGAGATCAGAAAATGGGCAGAGAGAAGGAAGAAAGACGGATTAATAACCTCAAAGGTAAAAGCAAGTCCGAGGTTGATGCATTACTACAATCCGCCGCTCAGTCCTTTAAAGCTGCACAAAGCACTATCAACACGCACAACTCAGCTCTCAATAGAGTATTCGATGAGGCACTATTAAATGGTTGGATCACAGAGTCGATTAAACCCCAACTGTTGAACAAGGGAACAAAAAGCGAAAGCAGAGGTGCATTCACTCAGAAAGAATACAATTTCATTCTATACAATTTAGCCTTATGGAAGGACACTGGCCACCGAAAAGTAACGCGGGAAATACGAGAGCTATTGTCGAGCTATGTAGGCTTCCTTGCAGGTACAGGTATTCGACATGGCACCGAAACCTATAACTTGAAATGGCGCCATATTCAGAAGATAGAGCAGAACAATGAACCTCCCTATATAGCCATTAACGTAGATGGTAAGCGGGGAAAACGAGAGCTAATTGCTACCGACGAGACCGCTGTTTTTCTGTTAATGCTGCATGAGCTAAACCCTCGAGTAAATCATTTGGACTTTGAAGAGATGCTGAAAGAAGGAATTGACGAGTATATTTTTGTCAATCGTAGCGGAGAGCGGGTTACAACAGATGCTCTACGGGGCGCATTTAGGAAATTCTTGGATATTCACAATCTCAGAGTGGGAGCTGATGACAGAGATCGTTCTCTCTACAGCCTGCGGCACACATACGCTACTAAGGCATTAGCAAGTGGACGTGATATACATAAACTCGCTGTTCAGATGGGCACAAGCGTAGGTATGCTTGAGAAATTCTACAGTAAAGTTAGCGCGAGAATGAATGCCGCTGAGCATGCAGGGAGAAGATAAAAACAGTTTATACTCGACTCAGATGACGGCCAATCCAAATCTCACTCGTTACTAGTACAGAATTATCCCAACAAATCTCCTTGTAATTCTTTCTTTGGATAAAATACACCAATAATAGTGAATGGATTGTTATGCCTCTGTCTATGATGCTCCAAGGTAGTTCCTAGGAACAGAGTTATCTCATTTTCTTGAAGAAATTCGGTTTCGTACTTTTGCTTCACTTTCTCTAGTGCAACAATCTCATCCCCTTCCGAACTTCGTAAGCAGTTCCTGTAGAGCGCACCGATTTCCCAGTCCTCCAATGTCATGGTCGAGACTTTTCCAGATTCATCTTCAAATTCGTATTTCAATTTATAAGGAATTTTGTCGATTGGAACCCTCGCTTCGTTATCAGTCTCGCCTTTTCCTTTTGTGAACATGTCAACTTGGCGTAGCTGTTCTAGCCACTCTTGTTTCCATTCCCTTTCGTCATCTAAAATCAGCAAACGACGAATTTTTTTGGGCCTGAATGCTGCTAACGAGACATTTTTCGGAGATTTCGAATCTTCAATGAGTCGCTCCATATTTGTGTAAACGTTCTTTAAGCAAGCTAATTTTCTATTGTGCCAATTCTGTTCCGTGTCGATTTTTTCCAACACAACCAGGTCACTTAGGTCTGGGTTTCTCGGTTGATAACTTTCTGGTCGAAAATCTCGACGATCGTCTCTGGGCAGTAAATCAATCTCAACCCACTGATACTTATGAAAGTTTAGAAACTGAAACGGCACAGGATAAATTCTAATCCAACTACCGTCTTCCAATATCCCAGCGGTACAAACCAATTCGTCATATGATCTGGATGGGAGTGGGTAAGTCGTAACTGTGATCAGAACTTTAGTTCGCATAGCTACAAATGAGCAACCTCATAGTTGAATTCATCTAATAAGCTCACCGCCTCACTAACACAACCTCTGTGGCACATTTCATGACTTTCTTCAAAACAAGTCAAAGCTACGCTTCCGTGCTCTAAAAGCTGCAAAATAGTCTCAAGGGCCTTACTTTGAGCGGGCAATGTCTTTTCACGATAAATATCAAAAAGTTTCGCGTAATCTGATGCATTATTGAGCGATTTTCGCAACGATGAATCTATGCCCAGCTCGGGAAGATGAACATACTTTATACCAAGCCCCCTAGTGGCAGATATCAATTGATTCTTGCTAAAGCCAAACTTCATGCTTAATGGATTTTTCCTAACGTCAATCAGTACATGCACATTTTCCAAAATCAACTTATTCAAGTACAACTCAAATGGTCGACCCTCATAGCCAATAGTAAGCAGCCTTCTCGTACTAGTCTTTGGTTTAGCCTTTGTAACTTTTGAAAGATCGGCCTTATCCAGCAAATTCTCAGCGATCTCACTATTAATGGCGAAATATGGATATTGACGATATACCGCTGAAATAAGTTCATTGCCTGTCAAATGCCCGTACTCGGATAGGACATTTTCAATTAATTGAAGATCTTGCGTGGATACCGCACCGGCCTCATTCCTGCGTTTATCTAATTGCCACTGCTCAATTTTCCTGAGATACCCATACTTTGTTAGTGTTCGCTTATCGGCATCCACTTGAAATGAGTAGCATCCATATTTGTAGGGTACGAATTCATACGATGGGTTCTCTTGCTGCCTCGATATCAGAAACAGGAGTTTCTGCAGATCAATCTTAGAAACTGATCTACCAAGAGCCTTGAGAAGTGATAAAATTAGCTTTCGACGGTAATACATGAGCTCAACCGGTTCGTTCCATACGAGATATTATCGTGCTATATGTGCGATGTCTTTACGAATCATCGCTATATACCTCCAACCAAGATGGCTCGGCCGTCCGCAACAAGAAACAAGTTGGCAATATATGTTCTATTCTCGGAAATTGAATACAGAAACCAATCAGGTCGAGATCTGGGAATGCGAGTGGTCAAATCCAGATGATGGTGCCGCTGAGAAACGATATATCCGTAAGGCGGGAAACGAGGGCGAGCTGGAGCCTGAAATAGATGATTACGATAACGCCGATGCCGTATGTTGGGCTCCTGGCCGAACTATTGGAAATATAGCTGTTAGCTCGGAATTGGTTCTAGGCAAGTTTGATGGAACACAAGGGACAGATGCTATTCTACCTTGCCAAATAATACCGGCTGGCAAATTTAGACACGGCGCTCCTAGATGGTATTGCAAAACTCACCAAGTGCACTGGGGAACAAAAGCTGATTTTGCGGCCGCTGCAAAATTTGAAGATGTGAGTTGTAGTAATCATACGATGAGCATGAGCTACGTTGTAAACCCTCTGGAAATTGAATTTCGTGACTTTGAAGAAATTGGAATCTGGTGTTCACTTCCGCCAGCTATCTCTAGCGAACAAGTAGTCCCTCGTTCACCGAAAATTCATGTGCACAAAAGATTTGCTGATGACAAAAAGAAGCTAATCGATCGTGATTTTGATGCTGTTATTTGTTCTTATAATCAAAATCTTGGGCTCTTTGACAATACTGAGATTACCAAGATTCAAGTTACGCCTCCTGCCGCTTTTGAATTTGTAAGGTCAATTCAAGAGGGCAGAGATATGGACTGTGTATCATGCAAAAAATGTGGCTACCCTCACCTAGATCTGGGTGATTTTGCTATTAATCCTCATCGAAAGCATTTTTGCGGAAATTGTGGTAACGATAGTATTTGGAGCAAGGAAGAAATTTGTTCTACGCCGTTAAAGCCACTTCATGACCAATTCAGCAACAGCAACACATATATGAAGCCAGACAGAGTATTAAATATGGCTGAATATGAGGGTTTAAAGTTCGAGATGTGGGCATCTACTCCAGCGGTTGTTTGGACAGCTGATAGACCGCAGGAAACAGGCATACATGTGCATGTCTACGACAACGGAAGGCGAGTTGTTGATGACACTTTCGGCCAAGTAATTCATGAAGGCAACGTGCTTTGCCGAAACGAACTGTGGGAACGCATGGTGGAAAACACAATTTACTAATGCTTTCAGAATATTCTGCAGTTATCCACTAGTAGTTTTTACCAAAACCGATCAACTCAACTGCGTTCTTCAACTTGTCCACTGATACATCTATGTAACGCTGTGTTGTCACCATGCTGCTATGACGTGCTAATTCCTGTATTACGCGCACAGAAACGCCTTTCTCACTTAAGTTAGTGATGAAGCTCCTCCTTCCCGAATGTGATGACGCATTTTCGATGTTGGCGTCTCTAAACAACGATCTGAACAGATTCTGGACTGTCTGGCTGCTAAATCCCCCACGTTTCTGCGATCGAAATAGTTTGCTTTCAATATGTTCTAACAAGTAAGGATGCTTGCCCACGTATAGGGCTATCTCCTTTCGTAGCTGCTCGCTGACCACTACCTGCTGAGCCTGACTGCCCTTCGTTTGCCAATTCTTCAAATAGATCGTGTCCTTGACGTCCACTTTGTCCGCTTGAACGGACAAAACATCTTTCACACGCAATTCGGCAAGCTCACAAGCTCGCAATCCAGCCAGAAAGCTGAATAGCACGATTAACCGATTACGATCCTTGTGCTTTGTGAAAGTCACTATCTTTAACAGGCGTTTTAATTCTTCCGGTGTCAGTACCTTCGCTTGCTTCATCTTCTTCTTCCTCCAGTTTTTCCCCAATCAGGGGGCTAATGACTACTCGGCGCACGAGAAGCAACTTCTGGAGCTCTTCTGCTGTCAATTTCCTGATTTTTGCCACCGAATGATCCTAAATGTGTGTTTTTGTTAGGACTTATGGTGTATCCATACATTCATTCAGGCAAGGCTTTTTCTTAATAAATACAAGTACTTGAATCCATTATAGATCCATATGAAATGTGTGGAATTACTACATTCCACACATTTTCGAGGATAAATAGCAGTATTAAATGTGAGGGAAAGTATGCGTTTGCTTGAAGTGAGCTCTGATCAAATATCGAGCATAAAAGAATTGGCCAATTCCGTTGTAGATACCGCCAAAAAGGACGGGTTGAATCGCTGGGAACTAGCCTGGCTTATACAACTATCCTCAAACGTAGTATTGATGCGTCGGCTGTACAAAGGCAGTCAGAATTATAACGCTTACCAGCAACACAGTAATGATGCTTTGATTGATACTGCTTATACGTTCGCCAGAGCTTATTCAATTCTTTCGCAAATTGGTGCTAATTCAAAAAATAGTAGAAATGGTCCGTACTAATAAAAGGATGAGCGACGTTAGCCGCCCATCCTTGATGGTTACCAATTCTTATCAGTAGCCCTTTTTCTCTATCGCTGATTTTTTCAGTTCCTCGAAATATTGAGACTCTGCTTTATCAACAACTCCGTCTTTGTTATCTTGACCAAAACAGTATCGCAACTTCAGCTCGGAACTTGACCTATCCCAAGTACACAGAGTAACAATCACTTCGCCATCACTACAGTTATTAAAGAAATCAGTACTAGGAACTAGTGTTGCCACCTCTTTCAACGTCAATTCGTAATCGTTGTATCTGAACACACCAGATCTTATAGCGTCCCGTACTAGATCGATATTCCGATCTTTGCTATTTGTATACCCTGACTTCTGAAGCTCTGCTTGCTTTCGAAGAAACGCGGCACTTTGACGACTAAATTGGTTAATTCCACCGTGCACCTCAATCTGTTTGGAGAACTGACTGGGAAGGATACTTCCTTTCTCGTCAGTAACGCCCGCTTTGACCTCGCCTTTACACCATGCGTTCTTAAGCAAATTGGCGTAAGTTGAGATGCGTCTACGATCAATATTCGTTCCTTTCCATACAAGTTTGATGATCTTAACTTCAAGAGCATTTTTCTTGTTACTGCTAAGGTTCATTGAACTGATTGCATTATCGATGTCTTTAATATCTCGGCTATATCGTTCACTATCTGTTTTCAATGCATAAAAATAGCCATAGCAATGCTGTAAGAGATGCAATAACCCTTTCTGATAACTCGAAAAACGAACATCTACTGTATTCACGGCTTCATAATTGAATGCTTCAAAAAGCTTTTCACGGTCAATATAGCTAACCCAGTCTACCTGACCACCTACAAACAAGCTTTTCTCGAATTCTGAGTGTTCAACCTTCGCTGCCTCATCTTCTGAAGTCTGTTTTGTTGCTTTGCTACGCTCAATAATCTTATCAAACACACTACCCTCAGATACTGAGCTATTCTGTTCTTCGGCGGAATCTGATTGTGCACCTCCATCATTGGATACTTCGATCTCCATACTATATTCATCTTCAGACATCTTGCGTGTAACACGTGCATCGACATTTCCATCGGCTTGAGTGTCACTCGATTTTGCATTTTGAGAGTTAGTTTCATTTTTCATAAAGCATCATCCTCTCGCACACTGTGCGAACTAGATATTTAGTAAAGCGTTGCCCAGCCTGATAAAGGCCAGACCGGGCAACACACGAGTAACTGCGCAGTTGTATCTAAGCTAGACGATTAAGGTTGTATTTATTATTCAAATATAAATACTATAAAAATTGTTATTTGATATACTTTGTGATAATTAATGTGCTATGAACAAGCGATATCACTTTCCGAAACCATTCCCACTGGCTTCTCAGCATCGATTGCGAAAGCGTCAGCGCTCTTATGTTGGGCAAGGAGTACCCAAGGAAAAATCACTTTATTTTTATTGGTATATGTACTTGCGTAAAAGTAAAAAGTACCAATTGGCCTGTTCGAACGATGGGAAGGGGATGAAGGTCATATACAGGGATTTTGGAGATGTATTTAGTCTAAGTTTTTGGCAATGGTGGTTTGAAGTAGACGACTCCGGGATTGAGAGGGGGGTGCGTCTTTTCGCTATAGCTGAAGAGGCCCCAGCCAGAATCGTAGATACTAATAAGATGGGTAGCAAAGCGCATCGTTTAGAATCTGATGATTTCCTCACAATACAAGTTTCCAAGTCTGCAAGAGCAAGCGTAATACTTGCGGAAATAAGCCGGATACTCGCGGAAAACCTGAAATCTCCGCCGCACCTCAAAAAAAGAAAACCTAGATATAATGCTTTCTCTACTAAAGTGGATGTAACCTCGCTGGCCAAAGCACTTAAAGCCTATGAGATGAAAGAAGAGAATAAGCCCCCTGTATCGATTGGCGCTGTTGCACAAGGCTTGAACGAGAAACGTGACAAGGAATTTTTTGACATCTATGAGATCGATCATCGATCCATGGGGACTTTCAAAGCAACGGACGGTTTCGCTCCGCGCGATATATTTGGCAGAAAAATCAAACACATCAGCGATAGTATGACCGATTTACGCTCGCGCCAAAGGCCAACTTCTATACATGCGTTCTATGAGCCCGAAAGGAAGGCTTATCTAATTTCACACGCCCACAGATTGATTCAAAAGGCAATCTCAAATATAAAGGGTGTGGAACAAGGGTTATTCCCGTTGCCTCATGGCAAAAAGCGGAATTAGTCAGTCTTTGTCCGTGTGAGCGGACATTGTTTTCTCTAAGACCGTTACGTATTCCTCATGCCCTTTCCTTTTCGACCACTTCTTTTAGCCTTCAGACTAGTAGACGATAAATATATTTTATATATCTGTCACAAGAGCATCTTAGAAGCATTAAGTGAGGCACTTTGTACCGACACACCTTGCTCATTCCGCTTTAGGATCGCCAATATCTGGCTATCGATAAATCGTGACTTTCGCATAGAAATCTCCTTTGTTTCAGTTTAATGGAACTTCCTACTTATAACTGCTACGGATTTATGGAGGGGATTACATTCGCAACAATGTCCGATTAAATCGACATAATTCATATGCTTTTCTTCCAGTACACCAGTAGCCCAATTCGATGAAAAGCAGTCATTCTGATCCTGTTTGATGCTTGTTATTTAGTACTGCGCATAAATACATGTAATGCGCACAGACAAACTTAGCGAAGAACATCTTTGGAACGATGAATACCTAAATCCTGCCATGAACACGTGGGATATAGGTGTAGTCCTATGCCTCTACAAACCTGAACCTTTAGATGTCGTGCGTCGGTTGGTAAGCCTATGGGGCAATAAGATCGACAAATATTTTGGCAATGTTAAACGTGGGAGAAAGTACAACCTAAATCAGAGAATTGAAAAAATTCCTTCGCTCGACTATGGAGAAAACAAGAGAGGCTGGCATGCCAATGTTGTATTGCGAAAGCCAATTCATGTCAGCGCCGAGGAATTTATGCAGAAGTTGCTCACACTTTGGCTGGAAACTTTGTCGATACGCTATAACAGAATCTTTCCACCTAATATAACAAAGTTTGAATCGGACAGAAAAGTAGTTGTAGACGGCGAGGTGGTAGAAGACTCAAAAGCAATAGAGCTCAAGCTAGCTTGGTCAGAGATTATAGATGATGGATTTAAGATATATGCCACTCGGAAAAGATCCATAACTGCGGATCTAATGCCGGGAGTCGCCAGCCCCAATGACCTAATAGTGCATGAGGCGCTAGTTATACACAGCACACAGTAGGTGCGAAAGGACAATCTAACGCTATGCGATTTTGGACTGAGAGAATAAGTGGCTTCGATGGAAGGCTGCTTGCTTTTCCTATTGTTAAATACTACTGGATAACCATCTAGTTTAAATACTGCATCAGTCCAAGCGCTTTCAAGCATTACTTTCAGCTATAAAGTAAATATTAAGGAGTATCGAACTTGAATACTTTAAATATTCCAGGATAGCAGAACTACTAACAAGGAGATACATGAGCCATAGAGTCATATATGAGAAATTGAAGAAACACGACAGGACGCTTACAGAGGAGCGTTTCAGCATTGATTACTTAAACCGGTCTAAGCACTACCTGAGTATGTGTAATGCCACGGGCAGAGATATAAGCAGCGAAGCTAAGTTGAACTTGTGGCTGAACTTACTCTCGATCTCAAATACTTGGGCTGATATCTATAAAGCCGACACTTCAGGCCGACTACAACGAGCCAACCTCAACTCTCAGTTGTTCTTCGCCCTCGCCAATGATGCTTTGCTCTCAATAAGACAAGAGAGAACTAACTAGCCCACTCGATGTATTTCATATTTTCGATATATGCATCGCTTTTCTTCCACATCGTGGACATTTGACGCCGATCTTTTGGTGTTGTGATCTTTCTTCATAGTGATGGCAATTCCTGCACTCGTAAGCATAGGTTTTCTTTCCTGTTAGCTTCCCTATTCCATAGCCAGCCCCCATCTTCAAGGCTGTGTCTGCAAAGCCACTTTTGCTTTTGTTAGTATCTTCGGCCTCTGCAGCCTTCTCATCGCCATCCATAAGGTTCTTTCCGAATACAGCTTCCCAGAAGCCCGCGATAATACCCGCACAGACGCAGCCAAATATAAAAGCCACCCATCCGTTCCATCCCCAATCCTCTGTCGCAGTAACCCATATATACCCGACAATCAAAAACACCACCCATTGCATAAGCACCTCCTTATCGCCAATTAGCTGACCACAGCCTGATATTTGCCCAAATAATACGCTCTATAGAGCGTGGTGTCACGCTCAGTAGAGCGTCAGACTGTGGGAATGATTAAGGAAGCGTTTGGCGCACAAGTGAAGAAGCTCAGAACAGAGCAAGGCATGACTCAAGAGGAGTTATCGCAGCGCAGCGGGCTAGCTATACGCTTCTTACAGGACGTTGAGGCAGGGAATAAACAGGCTTCAATTAAAACAGTATTTAAACTGGCTGATGGGTTAGGCATTGCGCCAGATCAGTTGCTCAGCGACACATTTACAGACTGGCAAAAAGCCGGAAAGCCTGAATAGCACTTTGTCCGTTCAAACGGACATTCCCCAAAATTAGTACTCAAATTGAGTACTAAAAACGCTAACTTGATAATTCTGTCGCAGACTCAAGCACACTAGCTGCCGCTAAACCTCTAGTTTAATACGCAGGTTTCTATTTTTTGGCTCGAGGGGTAAACTAATACTCCCACGAATCTAGCGGCCCTGTGTACTTAAGGTCTCCATTGAGTTCTCCCATGCGAGAAACAGTATTTATAAGTAAAGCAACTCCAGAAGACGATGAGTTTGTTCTCTGGCTAGCACCCCGCCTAGAAGCTGCTGGTTATACAGTGTTCGCTGACATCTTATCTTTGCAAGCCGGAGACCGATGGCGAAAAGTAGTTACAAATACGCTTCAGAATAAGTCCGCTAAAATGCTTCTATGCTGTCAAGATTTAACGCTTGGAAAAGACGGTGTTCAAGAAGAAATCGGCATTGCTCTAGACCTAGCCAAAGAACTCACAGACCCAAGATTCATTATTCCACTCAGATTGAAAAAGCATAAGAAACTGTTTGGAGTCGGCGAGCTACAGTATGTAAATTTTATTGGTAGCTGGGCCAATGGATTACATGAACTAATAGCAAGTCTAGAGAAGCAAAATGTACCTAAGAACAAAAGTAAAGTTAAGATTAATCGAAATTGGGAACTTTACAAAAAACGATCAGCTATTAAAGTCTATGATCGAGAAGAAACGCTAGGAAGCAACTGGCTCCGCATCGCAGATACACCAAAAATACTTCGTTACTTCGAACCATCAGGGGCTATGGACAAAGACAAACTGTTAACTGCTTGCCGCAACAGCGCCAGCCCTACAGGTATCCACGAACGTGGGTTTTTCTCATTTTGCACACAAGAAGAACTAAATGAAGAATTTTCTGATATAGGGAAGTTTCGTGTTCGAACTGAACTCAATCTGCTGGAAGTGCTAAAAACAGGATGTGAAGAGCTTAAGATTGAATCACGTGATTTAAGTAATATAGTATCTTCAATGTTTAGAGTTAGCTGGGAGAATTTTTGTCGCTCCAGAAATTTACTGGAATACGCCTACTCGAGCCAATTGGGATTTCATGTAACGGCAGACCAAGTGCCCATTGGAAAAAGAGTGCAATGGGGAGCAAGTACGTGCCGCCGGTCTTCAATGCTTAGAAATATAAAACAGGGAAAAGTTTGGCAATATGGTGTTTCTGCATCACCCCATTTTTGGCCCTTTTTCCATTTTCGACTTAAATCACGTGTCGTATTTTCTCCTCTGGAAAGCGGCGAGGCTGGCACTGTATTCGACGACGCGAGGAAACAACATAAGTACAGAAGGAGTTGTTGTTCAGTTTGGAGGAACAAAGCATGGCACGGCAGATTGATGGCCTATATAAAGCTCCTTTCTGGCGAAGATGACAACATTCAGCTCCCACTTTCCAAATCTAGTTTCCTGTTGCTAGAAAAAGACCCCCTTTCTTTGGCTTCTCCTGTAAGTACAGAATTACCAGATACTCAAGCAGATGATGACGAAGAGACTGATCTAACCACACTAGGAAATTTCGACATTGAGGAAGACAGTCCATGAAACAAACCGATGAGGATATTCGTATCGATTATATCGGCGAACCAAGACTAATTTTTGGTCATGGCCAAATCTCTGACCACCCAAAGGACGGATTGTATCTATACGGTCCTCACTCTGGCCCAGATAAACCTAAAGAGCTCTCCATTGGAGTAATTGGCACAAAGAGCGGATTGTCCTTTTTTCGGAACTGGTCTATTAAATTAGGTGGCTACATATCTATCCCTCCTCCCGGGAAAATGGACAAGGAGAATCGCCTACATTTATCCAACTTCCCGGGTATTGAAGAAGCTTTCAACATCACAATAAGTCCGGCGGAATTTACTGAGTGTAAAATAGACTACAAAAAACTGGATGAAGCCACATCAGTTCTAAATCAACATGAAGCGGTAAGAAAGGCTGTTGATCTGTATGTCAGCGAAATTGAATATCATGATAGCAATGAAGAACGTACGATTGACGTTTGGATATTTGTCCTTCCCGAACTAGTATTTGAACGCTGCAAACCTCTAGCAAAGCGAACAGGCATTGATCTCAAGAAAGGAGAATTTTCTAAGAAGCAAAAGCAAAGAGAAGAATTGCCTCTTTTCGCCGGGGTCATCGACCAATCCGATGAGGAGATTTTTGATGATGTACCTGATTTTCATCGACAAGTTAAAGCACGTTTACTCAAGCTAGGTCATCCTTCACAGCTAATCCGTGAAACAACTCTAGCACCTGAAGAATTTTTGAATAGCGCAGGCTATCAAATTCGCCAAGTTCAAGATTCAGCCACAGTAGCATGGAACCTTTCAGCAGGTTTGTACTACAAGACCCAACCAGAACCTCCTTGGAAACTAGCGAACATCAGGCCAGGGGTTTGTTACATTGGCTTAGTGTTCAAGGTAATCCCAAATCATCCAAAGAAGTACGCTTGCTGCGCAGCACAAATGTTCTTAAATGAAGGTGATGCCGTTGTATTTAGAGGAGCAAACGGGCCATGGAAGACAAACGACTATGAGTATCATCTCCATCCACAGGAAGCTAAGCAACTTATTAAAAAAGTGATTGAAACATTTTGCTTAAAACATGGAGAAATGCCAAAAGAACTATTCATTCATGGGAAAACTTCTTTCAATGACGCCGAATGGGAAGCGTTTAAAGATGCGGCTCCACCAGAAACAAATGTGGTTGGGGTGCGAATAAAAACGACAACCGGAGACATTAAGCTTTATCGAAATGGGGACTATCCAACTCTGCGAGGCACTACCATATTACTAAACAAAAAGAATGCATACCTTTGGTCAACCGGATATGTGCCAAGAATTGACAGTTATATTGGACCAGAAACACCAAACCCACTATTCGTCACGATTCTGAGAAGTACCGTTAAGCTTCCTAGTATTAAACAGGTCCTAACTGATATCTTAGGACTCACCAAAATCAACTATAATGCGTGTAATTACAATGATGGCCTACCCGTAACAATCAGATTCGCAAACAAAGTAGGAGAAGTATTAATCATGGGTTCAGCTAAAGATGCTGAACGGCAACCATTGAAGTATTACATTTAGTAGCGTTGGATATCTACCACTTAGGACTCTACTAGACGCTTTCTCCCAGAGCACAAACCCCTACTACTCACATGCTATGGTAATATGCCGGATGGATTGGATAACAGGTGTAGCACTTACTCTTTTTGGCATAGTCGTAGGGGCGTTTGGAAGACTCGCACTAGAAGATTTTTATCGAGCTTATATACAACCCAAACTGTTTCCCAAAAAACGCACAGAACCCTGGGAAAAACTTGTCGACAATAAATGGGCTGAAATAGTTGCCAAAAGCCCCGATAGCCAAATTTTGGAATTCCACTGGATTAACGAAGCACAAATTGAAGGCGCGGTACTTGCTGAAAGTTGGGATTATTTTCAAGATCCAAATGATGCAAAGCGGTGTTATAGAAAAAGAGCAGATGATACAAAAGAATACTTTATGTATCGCGTATCCAGAAACCTATAGCATCAATCGTTCGTCCTACGCCGAAACTCAACTGACCGATTCCCTTCACAAATAATTAGCGCACGAACACCGCCTTAGACTCTACTAGACGCTTTTTCGCTGGGATTAGGGTTCAATACTAGTAGTTTAGTTAGTTGATTCTGGATTTGCTTAGACCCTGTCTAGTAGAGTCATCCAAATGCAGTAGAGTTTGATAGAAAGCTTCCGGTAATAGGTACTACCGGATATGAACAACTTTGATCTAAAAGTGTTCAACATCAATTAGTATTTTGCAAATTTTAAACCAAAAAATACGTTAACATCACTAGCCCGCACAACACGACAGCTTACTCACGTCTTTACTAAATCCTTGTGCGGCTAACTTAAGCCCTTCAACTGCTGTCAGATAGGGAAAAAGCATTTCCCCAAGTTCGACTGTTGTGAGTCCGGCTTTTAACGCCATAACGATCGTTTGAATGCTATCTCCAGCCTCAGGCGCCAAAATAGTCGCCCCTAGAATCCTTTTCGTACTGCTATCGGCCACCAACTTAATGAATCCTTGAGGATTTCTGGAAGTGATAAATCGCGGAACATTGTCGAGGCTGATAGTGCTGGTTCCTACAACTAACCCATTAGCAATCGCCTGAGATTCTGTCAACCCAACTGCTGCAAACTGTGGGTCTGTGAATACCACAGAAGGCATCGTTTCATTGCTATAGATATCGGTGTTGCCATGCAGCGTATTCCTGGCGGCCAGTTTGGCGCCATACGCTGCCATGTAAACAAACATATCTGAGCCAGTAACGTCACCAGCCGCATACACTTCGCTATTTGTTGTTTGCATGAAAGAGTTAACTTTTATGCCACCCATCGCATTGATTTCTATACCCGCTTTTTCCAAATGCAGTGATCTTACATTGGGCTTTCTACCAGATGCTGCCAGCACACGTTTAGCTGCGATAGTTTGATTACCTTCTTTAGTTTGGCAAGTCAGCTTGACGATGTTCCCTTCCTGCCTAATTTCCTGATAGCCAACACCCTCACAGACAGTAATCCCTTCTTTGCGAAACTGATCACCCAGCACTTTACTGACTAGTGGGTCTGACTCGGGAAGTAATCGGCTACGACAGCAGATTGTGACTTTTACGCCGGCCCGGGAAAACATTTGCCCCAGTTCGCAGCCAATGACGCCGCCACCGATAACCATTAGCGAATCGGGCAAACTCTCCAATTCCAGCGCTTGAGTACTATCCAAAGCCGAGATACTTTGGATCCCATTGATTGGCGGTAGAGCAGATGCTGAGCCGGTAGCAATAATCACTTTTCTGGGTTGATATACTTTTCCCTCGACCATCAGTTCAGTAGCGGTGTTTCCAGTGAATTGCGCCAGCCCTGAAACTAATGAAATATTTGGATACTGAGGAAGCAGGTCTTCATACTTGGCTTTGCGCAAGTCATCGACCAGTTGCTGTTTCTGAAGAATTAGAGCCTTCCAGTCGACAACGCTACCAGCTGCTTCCACTCCATCGAAACGGCTTGCATCCTTGGCACACTGAATAGATTCCATTGCGCGAATTAGATTTTTTGACGGAACACAGCCTACATTGACACAGGTTCCCCCTATGGTGCCATTTCCAGCAATAACTACGGTTGCGCCAGTCTCTGCTGCCGTAATTGCAGCAGAAAATCCGGCAGATCCCGCACCGACGACAAACAAATCTGGGTTAGTATCCTTCATAAAATGGAATCCTGGTAACAAACATCCTTTTGCTATTCAGTGTTGGCGTTTAGTTCTTACTCGCTTCGCTTTAATTTCAGTAAAGCAAAAGCTGTAAGGACTAGAAAAAACGCTAACGCTGGGAACAGCACGAAATCGAGGTAGCCAGCAAGCGCTGACAGTCCAACGACACCCAATAAAATGACAAGCACAGGCGTGAAGCAGCATAAAGCTGCTATCACAGTTCCTGTTATGCCAAGGCGAAAAAGTATTCGATCGTTCACCCAGCAATTATGAAGCAGGTGTGGCAGGATAACCTGCATTAGCTGACGCAGAGCCTATTTGTACAGGCGTTGCAATAGCTGGATCGAACACTACAGTGGCTATCTTTGTGTCGTAATCCACCACAACTGATTTCACTCCGTTAACCTGCTCCATTGCCTTACGAACAGTTATCGGGCACATCGCGCAAGTCATATTTTCCACGTTAAAATTGGCGGTTTTTTCTTCCGCAACTACTTGAGCACTGGTGTTGTTGTCTCCCTGTTGTCCAGGCATTAGTGCTAGCGCGGAAACGCCGCTGATCGCAAGAATAGTCAATGCTGAAATAGTAACGAGTATACGTTTCATAATTTTAACTCCAATTAGTAGAATAGTGGGGCCCAGAAATTTATAGATGCCGATAGCAGTGCAATTACGGTAGCAATCCAGAGTGCAGATTGAGTAACCAGCCCTGACACCGGACGTGCGCAATAGCTCTCGTCTTCGCAGACCGGTTTCGGCTTGAAGTAGACGTGCCAGAAACCAGCTGCCAACACCAATCCTGTCACTGTGAGGAAAATTGGTTTATAGGGTTCCAGCGCGGTCAGGCTACCAATCCATGTGCCGGAAATTCCCAGCGATACCAAAATCAGCGGCACAATGCAGCAAGACGATGCAACCAATGCACCGATAACACTCCCTGTCGCAAACAACTTTTCACGGTTATTACTGGCACTCTGACTCGAGTGAATCTCGGCGCTATCGTGATAGTGATTCAATTTTCTCTCCATTTTTCGCGGTCTGCAGTTGACTAATACCGCGATTGAAGAGACCATAAACCCTGTAGCCAATACAGGGTCAAGTGATAATTACAAATATTTGATCATCAGCAAAACGTCATATAGAGGGTGGAAAATGAAGAGAGGCGAACTCGCAGCAACCAGTGGGTGTAATGCCGAAACTATCAGATATTACGAAAAGATTGGACTTATCCCCGAGCCTCGTCGGGCTGCAAACGGCTATCGGGAATATAGCGATATGCATAAAGAGCGGCTGCATTTCGTTCAGAGGGGGCGTGAACTTGGATTTACTATCGATGACCTCAAAAGCTTGCTCAGTTTGGTCGATCGCAATGCCGTATCATGCAATGAAGTGGAACAGATGGCGACGCAACATCTGCTTTCGGTGCAGAGTAAAATTGATCACCTTCAGCGAATGGAAGCGACTCTTGCTAAAACAATTAGTTCTTGCAGTAAAGAGGATGTACCAGAGTGCCCGTTGATAGAAAGTCTATTTAACGGTTAGTTCATTGAGTTTTCGACTGAACTCTTCAGGCGTAATCAGCCCGACATTTCGATACAACTCTTCCCCACTAGCACTCAGAACGACCAATGTTGGCATCCCGACGACATTATAGGTTTTAGAGCTTTCCGGAAACGTGTCAGTATCAACTTCAACAAAGACATAATTTTGCAGCGCTTCGATTACCGAAGCATCGGAAAATACTTGCGCTTCGAGTACTTTACAGGCTGCACACCATTCTGCAGAAAAATCGACGAGAACGAGTTTGTCGGTTTGTAAAGCAGCGGATAGCGCGGAATCAATAGGTGAAGATTCGGATTCATCAGCAGAGGAAGTATCTGAAGATTCAGGTGCTTGCAATCCTGGCGAGTAACCAAGCTCTCTAATCGCCTCGTACATAGTTTCGAGGGCGACCAAAGACGCATCGTAACCCACCGTGAACGCATCCCGGTCCAGATTTACATCGATGTTCTCTTCTTGAATTCCAGGCAACTCTGACAGAGCTGCTACGACACTATCCGGTCAGCTCATTCAAGTGACACCGCCGCGGCTTTTCATCATGCCTTCGACGAACAGTGTCACTTTTGAGAGCTCTGCTTCTAGGGCAGCAGCCTGCACGGACAATGACAGCAGAAGTCCGGCGAATGCTACGGATAGTAGAGCGCTTGATTTGATTAGGTTCTTCATTTTGAAACAAATCTTCTAAGAATTTTGTACAACGTGAGCTACCATAACCCTGTAAGTGCTACAGGCTCAAGCTTTATGGATTATGGATTATGTAGAAATCTTTCTTTCCATTCGATATTTGCGGACTTCTATAACCAGATTTCGAGCGGAATCCTTACACCCATATAGCATACTCTATAGCATACTTCTAATATTGACTTGTAACCTATTGATTATATTAGTACTACGGTGACGTATTATTCTGAAAATCCTCGTGTCGGTGGTTCGATTCCGCCCCTGGGCACCATACATAAAAAAGCCTCGCGAAGCGGGGCTTTTTTATGTATGGAGTTTAGTGGCCGGATGAGAACCGCCGATGTGGTTCGAAAGCTGCGTCAGCAGCGCAGACGGCGGAACGCCGCCCGCAGGGGACAAACAGCCCTAAGGCTGTTTGGATCATTCCGCCCCGGTCCACCAGCTCATGCTCGCCAACCTCGCGGCTATACTTTTCAGAATCTTAAGTTGTTAAGTTGTGAGTGTCCCCTTTTTCCCCGATGACTACTGAAAGAAAAAGAGTTAGCAGCTGTTGTCGGGATACCATGAGACATTCCTCATCAATTTACGTTGCCAGAGCACAAGAAGTCTTTGCGCTATTTATTACCCTATTTAATCAACCGTCGAAGCCATAAGTGAACGAAACTTCAGACCCCATCGTCCATCCTCATAAGCAAGAACCCATAACGCGGGTATGCGCATATAAACATCACCATCCGATTTTACTCGCTGGAAAGTGAATTCAACAATTACGCGGGTCGGAGTAGTAGCGATAATCCTGACATCATCATAATCACTGCGCACCCAATCCTCTCTGGATTGCAGCGCTGCAAAATTGGTATTCACCAGTAGCGCATTCATATCGTCTGCGCGAGCGAAAAGATTATTTTCAAATATCAAAGGGGTCAGAGTCTGAGATATCCCCATGAAATATTGAGGATAAATAACAAGTTAAGCTAATTAGAGTGCATACATGGCACGATAAAGTTCTCCAATAGATCGCCAAATCTCAGGAGACGCACCATGTATGCCCGCACATTGTTACATAAATCTCTCGGCAAGCGCTGCCATGATATTCATGCGACCCGGCTCGATACGTGTTGGCTCACAGTCCAGTCACTGATCGAAGGAGCCCAAGCGACAGTGACTTCTGTTGGTCGAGGAATGTCCGGTAACGCTTATGACAAACATAAGATCAAACGAGTAGATCGGCTATTGTCGAACTCATTCCTTCATCAGGAGTTACCGGTAATCTATTCGGCTTTAACTGGTAAATTGCTGAAAAACATGGCCGAACCAATCATTCTGATCGACTGGTCTCCGCTGTGCGCTGACCAAGGCTGGCAATTACTCAGAGCTGCGATTCCGGTAGGCGGACGCAGCCTAACTCTCTACGAAGAGGTACACCCACGCAAAAAGCTGGGTAACCGCAAGACACAACATGAATTTCTGAATGAATTGGCCACGTTGGTTCCTCCGTGCTGTAAACCTGTCGTAGTGGCAGATTCTGGTTTCAAGACACCTTTCTACAGCTATGTTGAGAAGAAGCTCGGATGGCACTGGATAGGCCGAATCAGAAGCCGTGATTTTATCGCTTTCAACGACGATCCGACCCAATGGTTTGGGGCAAAAGGACTCTATAATCAGGCTACAACACAAGCGAAAGACCTGGGTCAGATTGATTGGGTGCGCAGCAACCCATTACCATCGCGATTGATACTGATACGCCAGCCCAAAAAACGGCGACAGGATTTGACTTACACAGGTACCCAACGCCAATCCAAACGAAGCCATTCCCATGCCAGCCGTGAGCGAGAGCCCTGGCTGTTGGTCTGTTCATTATCGTTAAAAGATCGCGCAGCCAAAAAGCTCACCGGTATCTATCGTCGCCGAATGCAAATTGAAGAAGGGTTCCGCGACTGCAAAGCAGTACGTTATGGCCTGGGTATGTCGCAACGCAGCCGGATGAATGCAAAGCGGCGTGCCGTTTTATGCCTCTTGGCTTCTTTGGCGCAGTTCGTTCTCTGGTGTGTTGGTACTGCAGGCCAAAATACTGAATATGCACGCCGCTTGCGTGTCAACTCATCAAGTAAAAGACCCGCATACTCATCAATCTTTATGGGCAGGCTACTTGCAGCTCAGAAGCACTTTCGGCTACCGGACAAAGAGTTACTAAGCGTACTAGACAGAATCCAGTTCAACCCAGAGGCAGTGTCATAATCGCAGATTTACTGGGGATATCTCAGGGTCAGAGTACTTTGATCTGGATACTCCGTATCAAAAACCAAACCATTCTGACCCCATCGATCACTGATCACTCGCCCCGCAATAAAGAGAGACAAATCTATTCTTAACCCCAACAGGTGTTATTTATTCAATTTTTATAGCACACTTCTTAGCACACTCTGTTTCCGGGATTGCAACTTGTTGATTCAAATAAGGAATCGGCCAGCACGCCTACTGAAAATCCCCGTGTCGGTGGTTCGATTCCGCCCCTGGGCACCATCTCTTTTAAAGCTTCACTCAATCAGCATCACTCTTGGTGCATCTTTTTCTATTCAGGGAATCGAACCACGTGGTCCGATTTACTTCAGAGCATCATCGCGCAAAGCACCACTCTGCTGGATCTGCGAATCTACTGCTATCGATCCCCTGGGCACCATCTCTTTTAAAGCCTCACTCAATCAGCATCACTCTTGGTGCATCTTTCTCTATTTAAGGAATCGAACCACGTAGTCCGACTTACTTCAGAGCATAATCGCGCAAAGCACCACTCTCCTGGATCTGAGAATCTACTGCTATCGATCCCCTGGGCACCATCTAATTTGAGACCCTGAAATATACTAAACGTGGTCCGTCCCCTGTTCTCCCTAGTTGTGAAGCTGTCAGTGTCCCCTTTAGCTTCGATTATAGCTCTGGCGAATTGGACCTGTCATGGTGAGTCACCTGCCCAAGGCCTCCGGCGTCACCCCATCTTCCTCCCTTCCAGACTCGAATACCAACACTGCGGGTTTCTGAAATCAGAGTTCCATCGTTGGTATAGCGATTATAGCCACCGATTGTATGTGCCTTATCATGAGTCGCGTGGAGTACCAGCGGCCGCTGCGGCCGTAACCGGGTATAGCTATAGTCACCCACTGTCCCGCCAGCCAAATCAATAAATTCATCAAGGTTTGTATTCAATGTGCCGGTGCCAGTTTGAGCAGTCACTTCAGAGACATTGAGACGACTCGTGACACCACTCACAATCCAACCCTGCATGGGATCATTGTCCCTTGCATCCTGAGATCGCCCGCGAGGACCATAGCCGAAAGACACGCTGGCGCGGCGGGTGCCAACAGGTAACTCGGGCTCGTAGGAACCCCGGCCCGTGCTGCGATCGTTTAATACGTCTTCATCACGATAGCCAAACTGGGATAGATATCCCTGCCCCCCGATTCGGTCAGCCATTTCGGCGTCCGGGTGTTCATTGCCTTCGTACCCAACTTCGTGCCAGATGGTCGAGATCAACTGAATTGCCCAGCGGCCATCGTTATTAGTCACTGAATACACACCCTGGCAATCGAATAGCTTGTGCCCTTGGGCATTGTAGCGGGTGTAGTCAAGGGAAAAGACTCCCCCAACTGGACAATAAAGATGCACATTGACACCTTCCAGCATGTCATAGGAATCTGCGGCAATGCGAGTGAATCCACTGCCTGTTCCATTCAGCGTCGGAGGTGGATTATTTACAAAATCCGCACGTGTCTCATACACCAACGGCTCAATGTCTTCATAGATCGCAAAGGGAAAATGCAGAGTATCGGCGATGCCCGCCACATCGCGTTGATTTAACGCCGTGAAGAACGCAACGACCAGACGCAGTCCTTCGGTTACTGGTTCGGAAAAGGAAACAGGAAACCTGGAATCCAGTTGCGCACCCGGCCGAAGGTCACCAGGCTTGTCGAAATCGTTATTTCCCTGAGCAAAGGCGCGCCTCGGGAGTGTGGCGGCGCCGAAGCTTCCAAGAACACCCAGCGCGCCCAACGCGCCAGCTGCACTGAATAGTTGTCGCCGCGATGGCGAGGAAGGTGTATCTACTGCTGGATCTTGCCGGACTGGTTTTTCCGGGGATTCCATTTTGTTTTTCTTATTCATGGTATTTTCCTTCCTCAATTGTCTAACATCTCAGATATGTAAACAAATACTCAAAGAGGTATCAATTGGATAAGAATACATTGCCCAAAATTAACCTGAAACTCCTGGCACACTTCTTAGCACACTCTGTTTTTGCATTTTTAACTCATTGATTCGAATTAAGAATCGGTCAAATTGTCTACTAAAAACCCTTCGCGTTGATTCGAAAGCTGCGTTAGCAGCGCAGACAGCGAAAAGCCGCCCGCAGGGAGAAAATTTTGATTCAATCAAGCTTTGAACCACAAACTGCGAAAGCAGTTTGCTACGAGCGTGCCAGGGCGGAACCCGCAGGGAACAAACATGCCCAGGCATGTTTGGACTCTTCCGTCCCGGTGAGCATTCACTTCACTCCTGAAACCGCTGTATATTCACTATGACTCTATTTATTTGGATCCCTTTTGTATTTTCTATATACACAGGATAAGGATGTGTTTTTGATCGTCAAAAAGAAGCTGGGGATTACATTTTAACAATGAAGTGTTTGCACATTATTCTTTTCGCACTTGTCTCGTTGGTTGCGCTACCAGTATCGATTCTAGCTCAAACGGTCGAATCCAGTATGTATGAAAAGGCATCTTGTCCTTTCGTCGTTCCGGAAGGAGTAGTTGAGGGTAACGATTTGATCTGCGGCTATGCCACTGTGCCTGAACAACACGCCGAACCCAACGCCCCCACCCTTAGACTGCCCGTTGTTATCTTCCCCAGCACTGCCACCGAACCTGCTCCCGACCCTCTAGTGCTCAATGCCGGCGGCCCCGGCGAGTCCAATATTGATGCTTTCGTTGATAGTGTTGCAGGAGAAGTTGGTCGGCCAATCTTGGCTCAGCGGGACGTGGTTGTTATCCAAATTCGTGGCACCCGTTATGCCGAGCCAAATCTGCAATGTGCCGAAACCGCCAGTTTCAAGATTTCTGCCATCAGCAAAAATTTGAGCGACGCTGAATCAACAACACTTCAACTTAAAGCCATTAAAGCCTGTCACGACCGGCTGGTTGCCGACGGTGTTAATCTAGCGGCTTTCAACAGCATAGAAAGTGCTAATGACATCGCCTTTATCACTGCTGGGCTGGGCTATGAGCAGTTCAATCTTTATGGTAACTCCGCGGGAACCTTACTTACACAGCACATCATGCGGGAGTACCCTGACCGTTTGCACAGCGTAATTATGGGCTCCATCTTGCCACTTGCCTTGCCAGATGTCTCTTTCATGCCCGCTATTGCCTCCGAAACACTCCAAGCACTTTTGACACGTTGTGCAGACTCTGAAAATTGCGCCGCCGCTTTTCCGAACTTAGCTGCAAATCTGCTACAGCTATTCGAACGACTCGACACCAATCCGGTTACGATTGCCCTGCAAAATCCCAGCAATAACGAATCCTATGAATTTCTGCTAACTGGCAATCGTCTAGCCCAATGGCTATTTGCTGTAATGTACAACACCAATCTACCCGGACAGTTGCCTCTTGCACTTGATCGAATTATTTCGGGTGACTATGGGCCTATTGAAGAACAGCCAGGATTTTTCCTGCCCGATTCGTCATTTAGCATCGGCTTCCAGTACTCAGTCTTTTGTTCTGAACATGCAGCCTACGACCCCAACGTTATTTTAACAGGCGGCAGCTATCCGTCGTTTCAACAAGCAGTATCCTCCTTATGGTTCGGCACTGAAATTTTACCCGCAGCTTGCCAGATCTGGGATATCCCCACGCTAGATAATTTTGTAGACGAACCCGTCCACACAAACGTGCCCACACTTCTGCTCTCTGGCGAATTTGACCATGTAACACCGCCTAGGTTTGCTGAAAGCGTGGCCGAAAACTTGCAAAACACTTATGCCTACACCTTTCCCGGTATTGCGCACTCCCCCTTGGACGGGGGAACTTGTCCAGCATCTATCGCTGTGAGTTTTCTGGATGACCCCAGCGTCGCTCCCAATGCCACCTGCATAAATGAAATGAGTTTACGCTTTGTTACTGAACCATTTGCCATTCGACTAACTGCGCAGGAGCCCCCCTGGACTCACCTACTACTTTCACTAGCAAGTGTCCTGCTAATGGTCGCAGCCTTGATAGTGAGTGTCATCGGCAAGATGCATACTAAAGATCAACAACTTGCATCGACCAATGAACAGAATGTGCGCCGATTTACAGTTATAGCCATTGTGCCAAACTTGGTCTATCTGACAGTTTTCTTTGCCAGCAATCCACTCGAAATAATCTACGGATTCCCACTCATATTGCGAATTACCCAGTGGTTGCCGTTAATTTCCATTCTTCCCACCGCAATCGCTCTATACTTTGGGGTTCGGGCCGCACTGGATAACTCCCGGTACATTGCCGAGAATAAATTTCAGGCATTAGCTGTGGCTGCTCCGGCTGTCTTTATAGAAGAATTATGGTGGTGGTATCTTTTACCTTGGTCTTAGGTGTTTCAAGAAACTTAATTGCCAAGAATAGACCACTGGGAAAGCAGTCGTGCTATTGCTATAGGGGACACTAATAGCTTTATAGCTTAACGAGCCAGTGGGGCCTTCAGTAAAATACTGAAATCACAATTGGTAGAACAGGACAATTGCCAAAAAGATACTCAATGTCTGCGATAATCTAACTATTCTATTTGTGTCCACAGAACCCCCGAAATTTCGCGCTGTATGCCTCAGCAAAGTCCTCAGCGCCCCCGCTCTCTACTTCTTTTTTAAGCTTCTAGTACCCCCTATACGAGGTCTTCCGAGCTAATTGACACAGCTTGGGTTCTACCTATACTCGAACGGTCAATAAAAAATACTCCGAGGTTGCCCATGTCAACTTACAAGCCAAACGTCTTTGTAGTTTCTCTATTCCTGCTCGCCTCAATGATTCTGCCTCAGCAATCCACTGCGCAGAATTCCACTAACCCCTATGCAATCGTCGAAGGCTGGGCGAAGCTGCCGGGAGGAAGAGTGATGGGCGCGGTTGGTAAAGCCAAGGTCGATCCCGACGGGCGCCATATTTGGGCCGTTATTCGTTGCGACGCCGGGCCTGACCGGTTCGGTTCGGAGTGTCTTGATTCAGATCTGGATCCGGTCCTGAAATTCGACCCTGACGGTAATGTGGTCGAGTCCTTTGGCAGCGGCATGTTTATCTGGCCCCATGGAATCGATGTGGACGCCGACGGCAATGTCTGGGTGACAGATGCGGTGAGCGACAGCAATATTCCTGCGGGCGACGATCGGGGCCATCATGTCATCAAGTTCAGCCCCACCGGCGAGGTATTAATGACTCTCGGTACGCCCGGGGAACAGGGAGACGGCCCCAACCATTTCACTTCCCCCAGTGATGTGGCCATTGCAGCCAACGGCGACATCTTCATTGCAGACGGCCACAACGCCAACGGCAATAACCGGGTAGTGAAGTACAACAGTCGCGGCGAATTCATTATGTCCTGGGGAGAGACTGGCTACGCACCGGGACAGTTCCGCGCCCTGCATGCCATCGCCATTGCTCCGGATGGTCGGCTGTTCGTGGGAGATCGCAGCAACAGCCGGATCCAGATTTTTGACCAGGAGGGTAACCACTCTGCCACCTGGACCCAGTTCGGGCGCCCCAGCGGAATCGCCTTTGACGATGAGGGGCGTATCTATGTTGCGGATTCGGAGTCAGACAACGTACAGAATCCCGGCTATGAAATGGGCATCCGCATCGGTGAATACCAGACGGGCTGGGTGAAGGAATTCATTCGCTTCCCCTGGGCGAATCCCAATATCCTGCCGGGCAACGGGGCAGAATTCGTCACCGTCGATAGTGATGGCAATCTCTACGGAGGAGAACCAGTGCCTAACCCGCATATTAATGAGCGAACCCTGAGGAAGTATGTGCGAGTGCGACCTTGAGGATTCCGCCAGGCCAGCCCAAAACCACGAGCAACCCAGTCATTCAGGGGAGCCAGGGGAGCCAAATAAAATAGAGAAGAAAGGGGACGGAGGGATTAAATTTTATACAATGGTCAAAATTTAATCCCTCCGTCCCCTTTTGCCCCCTTTAGCCCTTCGCCCCTGCGTCTTCAATTTCTGCAGCCTTACAACCACCCCTTGTATTTAAAGAACAGGTAAGGTGCGATCGCTGAGGCCAGCATGGCTGCCAGTGCCACCGGGTAACCAAAGGGCCACTCCAGCTCCGGCATGGCATTGAAGTTCATGCCATAGATGCTGGCAATCAGCGTGGGTGGCAGGAATACCACCGCGGCGATGGAAAACGTCTTGATGGTCTGGTTCTGACGGATGTTGATGAAACCCTGGGTAGAATCCATCAGAAAGTTGATCTTCTCGAATAGAAAGGTGGTGTGGGCCATCAGGGTGTCGATGTCACGCAATATCTCCCGACAGAATTCCTGTGCCGTTTCCTGACCGCGCAGATGGCGCTGCAGAAAAGTAATAGCCCGCTGGGTGTCCATCAGGCACAGTCGAATCTTGCCGCTGCTGTCTTCCAGCGCCGCCAGCATGTCGATGGCCTGGTCAAGCTCGGAGTCAACTTCTTCCAGCACGGTATGACTGGCCCGCTCCAGGGTATGGTGCAGATCCTCAATCGTGTCCGCCAGATTTTCCACCTTCTGGTCCATCAGGGTAAGCAACAGTTCAGAGGTATCCCGGCATTCCACCTGCCCGCGTCGTGCCCGCATCCGCAATAATCGGAAATCGGCCAATTCTTCGTCGCGAATAGTCAGCAGGCGATTGGGCTGCATGATGCAGGCAACCGAAGAGGTATGATGGCGGCCATCGGCCTGCACGAGAAACAGTGAGTGGATATGGACTTCCGAGCCGACGACGAAGAAGCGGGCGGTGGCCTCAATCTCGTCCATATCGTCCGCTTGTGGCAGGTCCTCGGCGACGACACTATCCAGCAGAAGGCGCTCCGCTTCGTCCGGGCTGTGGGCATCAATCCAGTCAGCGGCCTTGATCGCCTCGCGCTGCGCTTCTGGCTCCGCTTCCAGGTTACGTATTACGCTGTTCTCGACTTTGAAAAACCGTAGCATCGGGCTCCTTGTTCTACTGTATTTGCCACTAATCGTGGTGCATTGAGCAGTATAACCCTGTTCACCATTGACACCGATAACCGGATAAACGGGACAGACGCCTGACGATAAATCTGCCCCCTAACGGTCTACTATATAGAGATCATGGTAAGGGAGATCAGATCCCCAACCCCTGTTGGCGCCTCATTTTGGTGCAAAATGCGCCTGACGCCAGTAATAGCCAGCCCTTGCGGCCTTATAGTAACCTGTAAGGCTCCGGAAAATTGTCACATCTAATCGACAACTCGTAACAATTTTTCGCTTGAAGACCGGGTTTCAAACCAGCAATATTGCTGGCTGAGAAGAACATTTGCAGGGTCTTGCTTGAGACCTCCGCTTACTATTTCGAAATACCATGACCCACAAGAGGATATGGCAGTATGGCCTATAAGAAAGTTCTAAGTGCACTTCTAGTTTCCGCAGCGTTCCCGGCACTAACCAGTGCCCAGGAAGCCGCTCCACACCCAACTTATGCGAATGAGGTGTCACGGATCATTCAGGAAAATTGCCAGGTGTGCCACCAGCCTGGATCGATCGGCCCCATGTCATTCACCAGCTACGAAGAAGTACGCCCTTGGGCGCCACTGATTCAGATGAAGGTGGCCAACCGTGAGATGCCCCCCTATCAGTACGATACTGATGTCGGCGTACAGCATCTGCAGAATGATTGGCGCCTGTCTCAAGAAGATATCGACACTGTCGTAGACTGGGTCAATGCCGGTTCACCGATGGGCAATCCCGAGAATCTGCCGCAGCCAATGATGTATCCCGCGGTTGATGAATTCCGATTGGCCGATGAACTGGGACCACCCGACCACACTATTAAATCTGAAGCCTGGGACGTTCCCGCTGAAGGCCAGGATCTGTGGTGGGAGCCTATTGTAGACTCCGGTATCACCGAAAGCCGCTGTATTAAAGCCGTTGAGACCCGCCCGTCTGCAGCCGCCATCGGTTCAACTCACCACGCCAATTCGCACTTCAAGGTGCTGAACGAAGAAGGCGAATGGGTTAACGGTGATCGCCTGTCCGAATTTGCTATCGGCAAACTCGGCGAGAAAGTACCCAAGGGTGCATGCCGTCGCGTTCCTGCCAACTCAAAAGTTGAGTGGGAAATTCACTACTTCCCTGATGGCAATGCCGTACCTAATGACCAGGTAACCATTGGCATCTGGTACTACGACGAAGAAGACGAGTTCAACGAAGAAGAGAGCTATCGTCAGGACCTGCGCGCCTACTTCCTGTCCGCCGGCGGCGACTACATGATTCCGCCTCACGGCACGCTGATGACGCAGGGATTCCATTCGTTTGACCACCCGGTTCGCATCGACAGCTGGCAGCCGCACATGCACCTGCGTGGAGTCGCCATGTCACTGGAAGTGTTCTACCCGGAAACAGGTCGCAAGGAAGTGTTGAGCCAGGCGTCCAACTGGACATCCGCCTGGAACCACAGCCACACCTATGAAGATGGCCATCAGCCGCTGATTCCGGCAGGTGCGACACTGGTCATTACTGCCTGGTATGACAACACCGACGCTAACCCCATGAACCCCGACCCCGATCAGTGGGTGGGAGCAGGTCAGCGCACTACCGATGAAATGTCTCATGCCTGGATCGCGGTTTCCCATCTCGACCAGGAAGCCTATGAGGCACTCCTCGCCGAGCGTGCGGAGCGCGACAATCGCAGCGTGGCAGGTTCCGACTGATGAGATTGTCTAGTGTTTCAAAGATAGTAGTACCACTGTCACTGGGGTTGCTTCTCGCAGCCCCGGTACAGGCCCAACTGCCCGAAAATCTCCGTGACTATCCCCTGGCAACTCGCGGAACCACAGGTGAAATCGTGGCCCCCATGTTCAATGGGTGGGTTGAAAACGAAGATGGTTCAGTAACCCTGGTGTTCGGCTTCGCCAACCAGAACCGTGACATGGTAGTAAATGTGCCACTGGGGCCAAATAACAAACTCGAGCCAGAGCAGTTTGACGGCTTTCAGCCCACGCATTTCCCCGTGTACAACCGGGGCGGTTTTGTTGGCATTCAGGAGCGCGGCGCGTTTGGCGTCACTGTACCTGCTGACATGGCGGGGACCGAGGTGGTCTGGACTCTGACATCGGGTGGCAACACTTACTCGATACCGGGTCGCGCAACGTCAGCTGCTTACGAGCTAAGTGCCGGTGCAGCAGCCGCAGGCTCAATGCGGCCAGCGATTCGATTCAGCGAGGACGGCCCCGAATCCACAGATTCAGTAGGCATTTACGCAGCGCCCAAGACCACCACGGTGGGTGAACCGGTCACGCTGTCGGCGTTGATCAAGGATCGCGGAGATCGAGTCGGTTACGAAGGTGTAGACGAATATTACGCCCCTGGCACTGGCTGGGTCCTGCACCAGGGTCCTGCCAAGCCGGAAATAGAAACGGCTAACGTCCCCGGACGCATGCGTGCGAAAGAAGGCGTGAGCGGTAAAGACTGGTCTGAAGTTTCAACCCAGGTGACTTTTACCGAGCCCGGAGACTACGTGATTCGCCTGAGAGTGGACAATTTCCAGGCTCCAGACAGCAAATTCGATAACATGTGCTGCTGGTCCAACGCTTACTACCCCGTAACCGTTAATCCCTAAACCTTAATCCCCAAAAAGCATTGCCAATGCGCCAGCACAGACGCTGCTGGCACATTGGTGATTGCGTCTCACCCTACCGTACAGCCTGCTCATCTCCCGGTGGTTTGCTTCTTCCTGTGATGGAAAAGACGGGGTGGTCCTATTTCCGCTGTTTAAGCTGCTGCCTGCCCCGGTTTTACTTCGCCAGGTTCCATGTTGCCCCTATTGGTTTTTCGGCGTTACTGAATCTTCTGTGATCGCAACCTGAGCGCATTACTGACTACGGAAACAGAACTAAGACTCATTGCCAGCGCAGCAATCATCGGCGAAAGCAGTATTCCAAAAAAGGGAAACAACACGCCTGCGGCGATCGGCACACCAATACTGTTGTACATCAGGGCGAAAGCCAGATTCTGGCGCATATTATTTACTGTTTGTTCGGATACAATCCGTGCCTGGGCAATACCCCGTAAGTCGCCTTTGACGAGCGTGAGCTGGCCGCTGCTCATAGCTACATCCGTCCCGGTACCCATAGCGATACCGACATCGGCGCGCGCCAGTGCTGGCGCATCGTTTATACCGTCGCCAGCCATGGCAACGACTTCACCCTTTTCCTGCAGCGACTCAATCAGGCGCATTTTATCTTCGGGGGTGACTTCGCTATGAACTTCATCAATTCCCAGTTGGGAGGCTACCGCCTGGGCAGTCTTTCGACCGTCACCGGTGGCCATGATCAGCTTTAAACCCCGGCGATGCAGGGCACGGATCGCATCAGCTGTGGTTTCCTTAACCGGATCGGAAACTGACAAGATCCCCAGCAATTTATTATCTGTCGCCAGATAAATGATGCTGGCCCCCTCTTCATGAAGATCATCGACTTCGGCATCTGCCGACTGGATATCAATACCCAGTTGGCCCATGAACGTGGTGTTGCCCAGTGCCAGTGGCTGACCTGCTACATTCCCGGTCACACCGATCCCGCTGCTTGAATCAAAATCTTCTACCTCATCAAGATTGAGATTTTCTTCCTGCGCCGCCTGAACAATGGCCCGGGCCAGCGGATGTTCACTGCCCCGGTCGAGACTCGCAGCCAGCTGCAAAATCTCGTTTTCGCTTGTTTCACACAAAGATTTTGCTCTGCGAAACACGGGCTTGCCTTCGGTCAACGTACCAGTTTTATCTACTACGACAGTTGTAACCTTACACAGCGCCTCAATCGCCGCTGCATCCTTGAACAGGATGCCGTGCTGCGCGGCTTTTCCTGTCGCCACCATAATAGACATAGGTGTCGCCAGCCCCAGCGCGCAGGGGCAGGCGATAATCAGCACAGCTACGCCATTAACCAGCCCGTACACCCATGCTGGCTGTGGACCGAAAAAGCCCCAGACAAAAAACGTCATTACAGCAATCGTCACAACGGCGATCACGAAATAGCCGGCCACCACATCGGCAAGCTTTTGCATGGGTGCCCTCGATCGTTGCGCCTGCGCTACCATCTGAACGATCTGGGATAAGGTTGTGTTTTCGCCGACCAGTTCGGATTTTATTATCAGGCTTCCGCCGGTGTTCTGCGTCGCACCGATAACCTTGTCACCCTTTTCTTTACTGACCGGGATTGGCTCACCGGTCAACATGGATTCATCCACCGAGCTGCGCCCTTCATCGACGATGCCATCGACCGGGATCTTTTCACCGGGCGTGACACGCAATCGATCACCCACCTGGATGTCATCAATGGCTACTTCTTCTTCGCTACCATCATCCAGAACCCGACGCGCGGTTTTCGGCGCAAGATTGAGCAAGGCCTTTATTGCCGCCGAAGTTTGTGCCCGGGCCTTCAATTCCATGAGCTGGCCTACCAGAGTCAGGGTGATTATCACCGCTGCTGCTTCGAAGTAGACAGCCACCTGGCCTTCGACCACAAAGGAGTCCGGAAACACCTGGGGGGCTAGCGTTGCCACCACGCTGTAGAGGAAGGCCAGGGACGTACCGAGCCCGATCAACGTCCACATATTCGGGCTGCGATTCAATAACGATTGAACTGCCCTGATGAAAAATGGCTGTCCTGACCAGAGGACCACGGGAGTGGTAAGCACCAGTTCCACCCAGGGTTGCCAGCCCGCGGGCAACCAGTCCCGGCCGTGACCGAACATGGCCAGAACAAACACAGTTGTGGTAAATGGTAATGACACCCAAAATCTTCGCCGAAAATCCACTAATTCCGGGTTTTCTTCTTCCTCAAGGCTGGGAGCCTCCGGTTCAAGCGCCATACCACACTTGGGGCACGTGCCAGGGCCTTGCTGACGAACTTCCGGGTCCATGGGGCAGATGTACCAGGCATTTGGGTCTTACGGTTGCGCAGTTTCGCGGCCATTCAGGTATTTTTGCGGGTTGGCCGAGAACTTTTCCTTGCAACCGGCACTGCAAAAATAATAGTCGCTACCCGCGTGCTGCAGGTGATGTGGCGGGTCGGTACTGACTGACATCTGGCAAACCGGGTCTTGCAACGACTCTCCGGCTTGCGGGTGGGATTGCTGCGCTGGCTCTATCATCCTGACATTCCGATAAGAAGTTATTGAGCGTGTCTTTCACGAGCATAACCTTAGAGTTGACTCTAAAGTCAATGCCAGCATAACAGAGAGATCGGAAGGGGAGGAACTGACAGGGGAACCAGATAAATAATAGGGACAGATCGATTCCCAATACAAGGATGCAACCTGGTTAATAACAGACTGCTGATCGCTGCTACCTTACTTCATCCGCAGTTTGGTCACCCGGCCAACACAGGTATCCAGTACTCACTGGAAACCAGAATCAGGACCAGACTCAGGGCGACGTAATAATAAGCGACCTGAGCCCTGGCTGCGGGGATTGTCGCCTCGCCGCAGCAGCCATCGCCGGGCCTTCTCGCCAGTAACTGCCAGCCTGCCACTGCAACCAACGTCAGGGAAATAACTGCCAGCAGCGGCTGATAGGGCGCTACAGCCATTATCTGACTCATCCAGGCACCGCCAAGACCAGTCGCCAGCATCAGAAACGGTCCCAGACAGCAAAGGCTGGCTGTTGCGGAGGCCAAGATTGCAGCGGAAAGCAGACGCGGGGTGTTCAACAGCAAATTACGTGGCTTCATAGCACTCCCGGTCAGTGACCAGTATCCTGATCCTGGCTACCCAAACTGGTGTTTTTCACCGCGGAGGGGAAACCGATATTACTGGTCGCATCCACCATGGCCCGCACATCCACCACATCCGGCGAATAGCGCACCAGTGCTTCGGCGAGTTCCAGATCCACCTCTACTGAGTGAATGCCCTCGAGCTTGCGAAGTGAGTTGCGCACGGCAACAACACATCCCACTCAGGTCATATTCTCTACACTGAGGACGATGATTTCCGATGTGTCGACGTCGCGGTCAGAAGCCGCCGCACTGGATGTTGCAGCGATGACAGTAAGGCTGACAATCGCGAGCAGTGAAAACAGGCCCGCCGCGACTCCATGCCTGTTAAGGGACCTCTGATCAATTCTAGCGGTGCTCTGCGGGGCCTCCTGAGCTTCGGTAGAGTTGATCAGAAGTTCTTTAAGTTGATTGATTAAATTCACAACATTTAACTCCCAGAGTTTTTTCAAAACGGATTGTTCAGGCCGATCCTGCGCAGCACGGGCACCCTGCCCCACCACTAGCCATCACAGCTTCAGCTGCCCTGGCATTCTGTTCGGCGGTACGCCTGGTAGTGGCCACTTTGGACGCACTGGCAACAGTCACCGGGTCGGGTTTGGCGATTGCCACTTCCTGGCCGAAATAACCAGTGTAGATCTGGTAGCCATGTTGCCTGATGTCGGTGGTGACGCGGATCGTATTGCCGTCAATGATTTCCACATCACTGAGAGTTTGTCCGTCCCGTATCACAACCGCTGCGCCGGCATCAGGCAGGTTGGTAATCTGCCAGGTCGTGGTTTGACCCGCAGCACTGCGCTCGCCCACGTAGGTGCCGATGTGCAGCACGCCGTTGTCCTTGTCATTCCATGCGGTATCCACGCCAAGATTTGGGTAATCCACGCCTTCCAGTGTGGGGGCGGTGTACTTGTCCAGATGCTTGACCTGAAAGGCTTCAATCCAGTTGCTCTCGGCAATTTCGCTGATCATCTGCTGGGCGGTAGAAGTGCCGCGCGGCCAAGGTTCGTCGCGACCAGACCACCAGCCAAAACGGTCCAGTTCCGCGCCGAAAAATCGTGGTTCGGAATACTGCTCGGCGGCAGCCTGCAGCCGCTGCGCCACCGCATCATCACCCAGCGCTCTGGCCATGGCCTGGCCCAGCGGATTAGGGCGTACTTCCTGCGCCGGGTCGCGCCAGCCGCTGGCATTGGCCAACGCATCATAAATCTGGGTGGCCAGTTCCGGCGATTGTGGCAACAGGTAAAACGCGGTTCCCGCGCCACCAGCACCGGCACCGGGAATGTTCACTTTGAAGTTTTCCAGCGGGTCATAGTAGAACGTCATCCATTCGATTTCGTTCTGGTCGTTAACGCTCATGTAGTTGTCTTTCATGAACTCAACCCAGTTCTCGAAAGCGCCATGGGCATTGGTGACGCCCAGCTGATCGGACAGGTAGATACCCAGACCGGCAGCGGAATTACAGAACGGCCAGATCTTGGTATTTTCACAGTGTGGGCCTTCGGGATGATCGATATACTGCTGACGCAGATGCTCAACAATACGCGGCTGGGTCCATTCAAACTGTTCGTTCTCAAAGCCGGCGATATCCCAGGGGCGCTCCCATTTGTCGTCGCCGGATACATATTTGTAGATAGACAACACCAGGTTTAACCAGCCGCGGAAAAACAGATTGCCGTCAGCACCAATGGGATCCGGCTGCAGTCCCCAGGGCTCGACACCGTTTGCAGTCCAGCCCGGTCTGTCATAGTTGCCACGCACACGCTCGGGCCAGAGCTGATAACCGGGGGCATTAAATGGCCCGTATTGGTCCCGGTTCGGGCTGGGTCCGATAAAGGTATTCCAGTCAATGGCCGCCCAGTAGGAGGTATGCCTGGCGGCCAACTCGTCCATGATCCGGGTATACACCTCACGCCAGGCCGGTGTCTGGTCGGCCATCAGCATGATCGGGTAACTGGAATCGGCAAGATCGAAACGCGGATAACTCAGCATCGGCGGCGCACTGTACTGATCCCACCAGGGGTGCGGCCCTTCGCCATCTACCGTCCAGTCAATCTCGCCACGGGGGAGCTGTATGCCCCACGGGCTTTCGATGTTGTCGCCATAGCCCCAGTCGTCGGGAGTCGTGGCCTTCTGCCAGATAAATCGCAACCAGCCCTTGGTGCGGTCATTGTGCGTGGGGTAAATGCCGCTGTTCGCCCCTTGCGTATACATACCGGTGGATTGGGCAGTAACCGATCCCGGAGTCAAGGTAGCTGCACTGCCAATCATGGCTGCACCCTTGATAAAGCTGCGTCTGGAACTCGAATCTGATTGTTTCATTGGCGAACCTTTTAATCGTTGGTCTTGTCGAGTTTTGACAGGTACTGAATATGATTGTTTCAGGCCACTGACTTGCGCTGACGATGCTTGAGACAAGTCTACTCAGTAGTCACAACACCATGGGCAAAGCCAAGAAAATTGGTTTCTATCGTTGCTGTCATCTCTGCACCGGAAAATGCGGCAATGGCTTCACTGAGCAACACCGTACGGTAGCACAACGCGGCGGCACAGGAACCTTTGGCTTCAACACAGGTATAGGCCCGGCTACCGGCGAACAGACCATAGCCAATGTCCAGTCGCTGAAAAAGCTGATTCAGTTCTATCCTGGCGAAACCACAGCATGACCCGTGTTCGGCAAGAGGAGTACCGATTACCTGATCGTTTAGTCGGGTGTGTAATGGTAAAGATTGATAAATGGAATCAGAGCAACAATAGCGATTGGCAAGACAGGCTGACCAATACGGGCTGAACCAAACCACGGTATGTCTGCTTCGGCCCTGTTCATTGCGCCCTGTTCAGTCCCTCAATTTATTCAACGCTAACTATTCAACAACGCGGTACCCGGAAGGCGCGTATTCGATGGAGCTCGGAAAATCCAGCGGCCTGATTCTTGAATGACCAACAAAAACCGCATCCTCGCTAGCCCTCTCCGCCCCGTAACTGCGCATAAACTCGCTTTCTGCGTCCCGGTCGGGAATCCGGCCAGTGAGAGCCATGCGAATAACCTTCGCCACTTCGGCCGGGTTATCGCGTTGCGGATAATGTCCGGCCGCGGGCAAAATCCAGTAGCTGCTTTCAATCTCTCGTTCATTGAGATAGGTGTACCAGACATGATTGGCAATGCGAATCGGATTGACGTTGTCGGCCAGCCCCCACAGATAGGCTACCGGTACTGGACTGCGCGGCAGGTTTTCCAGCCAGCGCACCTCATTGGCCTGACGCTCCAACAGGTAGCGGCCCACGTAGAGTAGCGAGAGATTACCCTGCCTGAATGCGAAAATATCCGAATAGGCAAGCGACTCCGGATCACCATCCGTACGCCGCGGCTGTGCAGCTCTGTTTGCTATCATCCGCTGTCCCGCTTCAGTGTCCAACAGCGCAAACTGAAAGGGCACCAGATTGGCCAGGGGTAGAAACATGCCGCTATTCGACAGGAAGTGATAATTAATTGTGTAACCAGGATCAGGGTGATCCAGATAGTTGTCCAGAAAGGCAAGGCCGATGCTTACGCCGCGATCGTGGGTATACAGTGCAAAGTCTTCGAACTCGACTATTTCCCGCACGAAGTAGTCAACAATTTCGGCATTCTCTGCCAGCATGTAATTGTAGCCATCGAGTGGCTTGTCCGAGAACCCGGACCCGGGGAAATCCAGCGCGGCAATATGGTAATCGTCTTTAAGCAGGGGTATGAGCTTGTAGTAATCAAAACTGGAGTTGGGAAATCCATGGATAAGCAGCAGTTTTGGATTCGTTTCATCACCCCAGGTTCGGTAAAAAACGCTGACCTCGGCCTCGTTATTATCTTCAGTGGTTGAGGTCCATTCGAAGTAAGCACCCCCCTCGTACCAGTTCTGTGCGAGATCGGAATAGAATACGAAGTCATCGCCCTGTGCGTGTAGAGCCTGATGACCTACCAGCAACAAGATAATTAAAGTAATTTGCCTGGTTAAAATCATCGGCATCGCCTGAAATGTGATCGCAATAATTCTGAATAGGCTCATCAGCGATCTGCCAGCCGTCCGGAGCCACCCAGCTGATAATAAACAATCGGAATGAAATCATCCGGGCCCCAGCCCGGATCGTTGGTCCACTCATCGTCATACTCCGCGGTAGGCCGCGCCGAGATAACCTCGTCCAGCTTTTGGCCTTCGCGGATCAGCGTCAGCACCTTGCCCTGTATGTCGAGAATCATGTCGCGAAACTCCACCAGTTTTTCCCGGCCAACCACCTCAAGTCCGTGACCCGGTATGATTTTCGTATCAGGCCCGGCCAGATCGACAGCCTTGTCCAGGGCGGCGATCGTGCCTCTCAGGGTGCCACCGTTGTAGACATCTATAATCGGATAGCTGGTAGTCCGAAAAACATCGCCCAGATGCAGCACGTCCGATTCGGGAAAGTAGACGAATACATCACCATCGGTATGTGCCGGTGGCGCAAGCAACGCCTGCACCTCCTCGCCGTTAAGATGGAAGTTCATGGTGTCGTTAAACGTTATCACCGGCCTGGCGGCGGCGGGCTGCTGCGGTACAAAACTGCCGCCAGCCCTGGGAAAACGGTTTCGCTCCTCAAAAAAGCGCGTGCGGGTATTGTCGTGAGCAAAGATCAACACGCCCTGTTGCGCGAGGTTTTCGTTGCCACCAACGTGATCGATATGAATGTGAGTGTTGATTAGAAAACGAATCTCCTCATCGCTTACCTGCCCCACCGCAGCCACCAGCCGATCAGCCAGCGGCGCAAACAGAGAATCCACCAGCAGCACACCGTCCGAACCAACCTGAACGCCAACATTACCGCCTCCGCCAGGTCGCTGGACCATATACACGTTGCCAGCAACCGGTTCAATGGAAAGCTCGACTCCAGCGAATTGCCCCTGAGCAATGGCCGGGCTGCTGATCACCGATACTGTGAGTGCTGCCATGGAGAACAGCAATAATCTGGATAGTCCGTGCATGTCTTGTGTAATCCTTATCGACTTGACCTGAACAGCTGTTAAAGTATCCGGCCAGCATGTGTATTTCAACCAAAACACAATGGAACGATTGACGGCAATGGAAAGCGAGGAAAGCCGGGAAATAAAGGGAAGGACGCAGGCAAGAGGAGGAAAATGGACACTGACTGATAGTGTGCTGACCTGGCCGAGTACTTCACGATTGATAACTACGGCCAGTAAAAAGTACCGTGATTCGCAGAACAACCTTGCCAGCAGGGGCTGAACCCCACCACTGGGTCCTGACGCCGAACCCATCTGTTGTCAAACCTGGCTGGAATTAAGAAACCTCCGTCACCCCACCCGAAAGGATTGTCCGTGGAAATCCAGAACCTGATTGCGTTTATCGACATCTTTGCCTCGGTCTCTTTTGCGGCGACCGGCGCGCTGGTTGCCTCCCGAAAAGGACTCGATATTCTCGCCTTCATGTGGCTCGCAGTACTGACCGGGGTCGGTGGCGGCACTGTTCGCGATCTGATACTGGGGGCGCCGGTATTCTGGGTTGGCGATCCCAGCTACCTGACGATTTGCCTGGTTACCGCCGTGCTTGTTTACCTGGCAGCCCCGTACCTGGAATCGCGGTACCGGCTGCTCCTGTGGTTCGATGCTCTGGGCCTGGCTTTTGTCACGGTAGCGGGGACCGCAAAATCACTGGATTACGAGACCGGCGCGCTGGTTGCGGTTGTTTTAGGCGTGGTCACGGCCTCCGTCGGCGGCATCATTCGCGACCTGGTTGGCAACGAGCCTTCGATCATCCTGAAACGGGAAATCTATGTTACAACCGCTGCCTCGGGAGCCTGTGTCTATGTGCTGGCCGACGCTCTGGGTAATCGCTGGGTGGACCCGGCACTAGCCGGATTCATGGTAACTTTCGTAATTCGCGGCTTGGCAATTTCCTTTGACTGGATGATGCCAGGTTACCGCCGACCAGCCAAAGATACCGGCTCGAACGAACCGGAGTAGCTTGATGGTCAGTTACCGGTCCGGCGACCTCAACCAGCGTGACCTCCGGTCACCACATGCGCCTTCCCGGTAAGATCACCGCTGTTTCACTGCGCGGCAATCAGAAAGACTGGTCCAATTACGTCCCTTTTGGCGCTGCAATCTGTCGCTGGCCTGACCCTAGTTTTCTTCCAGGTATTCCGTCATAGCCGCAAAAAAATCGTTGTCGCTGACCACGGCCATTCCGGTAGGTTTTGATCTCGCGCTCAGTACGACAATGACAACGCCTTCGTCAGGATTCATGTAGATGTATTGCCCATGAATACCAATTGCACTAAACGCGCCTTCGTGGATAGACCCCGGCGCTCCCATCAGCGGCCAGGTCATGAATCCATAGTCGACAGTTTCATCGCCATTGATAATAAATGGACTGGAAGCCTGCTCAACCCATCCTTCCGGAAGAATGCGCTCTCCCGCAGCCACGCCATTGTTGATCAGAAATAATCCGAATCGACCGTAGTCGCGCAAGGTTGCCGAGAATCCGCTGCCGCCCACTTCAACGCCACCCGGCGATTCCAGCCACCAGGTCGCGGATGCTTGCATACCAAAGCGAGCCCAGATCTTGTCCGAAAGGTAGTCGCTGAGAGGCATGTTGACCGCGGCGCGCAATAGCTCCCCGGCTATTTGTGTCTCGCCGGTGCTGTAATTGAACTCGGTGCCAGGCTCTGCCGCGCGGTCCAAACCTGCCATGACGTCCAACATAGCGCCCGGCTGCTGCGCAATCTGCGCTTCCAGCAATTGGCGCCGGTCGGAACCCGGGTTAGTGTAGGTTTCGTCCCACTCCACCCCCGACCGCATTTGCAGCACATGGCGAATCGTCGCGCCGTCATAGGCTGTGCCCCGCAGTTGTGGCAAGTAATCCGCAACCAGGTCGTCAATGCTTTCGATATGACCATCCTGAACTGCAGCGCCAATAAGGGTAGACGTTATCGTCTTGGCCACCGACATGGACATCCATCGGGTTCGTTCGTTATTGCCTGACTGATAGCTCTCAAAAACAATGGTCCCGTCCTTGATAACAAGCAGGCCAGCAACCCGGTTGACTGCCATGTAGTCATACAGGTCATAGGTGCTGCCGTTCGAGTCGAATTCGAGCGACAGATCAGTTTGTTCGCTAACTGGCAGGGAATAAACATGATCGCCGGTCTGAACGACCCGTGATGGAAACAGCCGGTGAATATTCCGGTAGGTATTGACAGCCGTGTCCGGGAACAACTCACCATCGTAAACCGCTCTGACACTGCCAATGGGTTCATTGGCGTGCGGATAGGAGTTCTGCCCAAGTGCAATCTGCGCAACTACCGATAATAGCAGGCCGACCTTGTGTTGAAGTTTCATATTCCAGGCTCCGTTGTCTCAGATGTAATGCTATTCGTCCTCAGATCCATCCATCCTTGTATCACAGGCACAGGATCACTGCGATGCCCGCCACCCCTTGAACCAGACTGTAACCTTGCTAGGCTAGGGCTTCTATTACCACCCGATGAGGCCTTTGATGTTCCGCTCACACGTGCCGACTCAAGCAGCGTGCACGATTATCTATGCTCTTTTTTCCCTGTCCTTTTCTCTGCTCTTTTCTCTGTCTGCCGCTGCCCAGCCTGAGCAACAACTGTTGGTAGGAACCCGAATCGCACCACCGTTTGTCACCCAGAATGACAGCGGCGAGTATTCAGGCATTAGCGTGGAGTTGTGGGATCAGGTCGCTCAGCAGCTGAACCTGGACTACCAGCTGGTAGAAACAGAGCTGGCCGATCTGATCACCGGGCTGGAAGATGGCTCGCTCGATGCGTCAGTCGCTGCCTTGACCGTCACTGCAGACCGTGAGGAGACAGTGGATTTCAGCCACCCTTTTCACACCACTGGTCTGGCTATCGCAGTTCCGAATCGTGGCAACCCGGTCTGGGGCGCGCTGCAGCGTCTGTTCTCCTGGGATTTCCTGGCAGCACTGACGGCCCTGGCTGGCCTGTTACTACTGGTCGGGTTATTGCTGTGGCTGGCTGAACGCAGGAACAACAAGGAGATGTTCGGTGGAACAACCGCCGAGGGCGTAGGCGCCAGTTTCTGGTGGGCCGCCGTGACCATGACAACCGTGGGTTATGGCGACAAGGCGCCGGTTACCCTCCTGGGCCGCATCATTGCCATGGTCTGGATGTTTGCCGCCATTATCCTGATATCAGGTTTTACCGCCGCCATTGCTACCAGTTTGACAGTCAATCAGCTGGAATCCGCAGTGACCGGCCCCGAGGACCTGCCGGGAGTCCGCGTAGCAACGGTCAACAATTCCGTCAGCGCAGGATATCTGGCAGATCAAGGTATAAGTTTTGCGGGCAGTAATGACCTGCAAGCGCTGCTGACCGGTCTCGCTGCAGGACAATACGACGCTGTAGTCTATGATCGGCCGCTATTGCAATACCTGGTCAATCAGGAGTTCCCACGCCAGACCAACATCTTGCCCGGTATTTTTGAACGTCAGGATTACGCGATAGCCCTGCCCGATGGCAGCGCGTTGCGGGAACCATTGAATCAGAATCTCCTGCAGATCATTGCCAGCGATCAATGGCAGCGGGTGCTGACTCGCTACCTGGGAGAAAGTTAGTTCGCCCCCTAAGCACCGTTTCCTTGTCTGGACGAATGTTCTGGGCGGGATTGATACAATAGTGAGCTGGCTCGTTTTAATGTGAGGAGGCCATTGCAGTGAACAGCGGCCTGGCGCCATTGTCGAGGCCCCTCTGTCCAGACGATGCAGGTTGTGCACAGGGACACAATGCATATACTTGGCGAACGGAGTTCGGGAGAGCTCCCGCAAAACCAACGGAAACGAATCGGCTGGCCCGTTTAACAGCGATTCCGCACAGCAACAAGAGTGGCGAAAGGATGCAGAACAGATTTATCGTTGTCGATGATTTTTATGGCAATCCAGAGCGGTTAGTCGAAGAAGCTCTGAAAGCCATCAAACAGGAAGAATTACCCCGCGGCAATTACGCGGGGATCATGACCAGACAGGCCTACCTGTCGCCACAGGTCAGGGAAATTTTTCAGCAGCTATGCATAGAGCCGTCGATAAACTCGTCTACCAATGCCAATGGCAGAATACGATTTACGGTCCCCGACGACCCTTTCAAATTTCATATCCACTACGATGTCGACATGGAAACAAAATGGGCAGGCGTCGTTTATCTCTCTGAAGATCACCCGAAAGGCATCGAAGGAACCGCATTCTGGCGGCACAAGAGAACCGGCCTGGAGATAGCCCCGAATACCCCCGAGGGCTTTGCCAGGTACGGGTGGAAAAATTTCGACGACTTGCGAAAGTTCCTGGAAACTGAGGGCCTGGATGAATCCCTTTGGGAAAAAACGTTTTCCATACCTTACAAATTCAACCGGCTGGTTCTGTTCAGGCCGTGGCTGCTTCACTCACCAGGTCCCGCATTCGGCGATTCGTTGGAGACATCCAGAAAAATTCAGACCTTGTTCCTGGGAAACTAGCCCAGACGAACGCAGGACCTGAATTGAACTACTCCACAAGGTGACGAGGCTGTCTCATCAGTCCCCCGTCGTCATGTTCGCATAAGACTACCCCATTCGGTTTCCCGGCAGCATACAACCCCGGCGCTTGTCGTCCCCCTGTTGCGCTGGACTTTTGCTCCGGGTAGCAATCAGGCAGTAACAAAAACCTCGCCCGGCCGTCTTTTAAATTAGCAACAACGCTCTTACTGAAGCCGATTAATTATGCAAATCCGCCTGCATCACAATGACCAGCGTCTTTTATTCGTTCTGCTAATTGCGGCATTTGCGGTCCTGCATCTTACCCTTGAGATGCTGACCGGGGGCGTCCGGACCCACTACCCCCTGATGCGGGAGGACTTGCCCGCGTTATCGAACTGGTGGGGACTGCTGGTTCTGCCGCTATTCGGCTGGATTGCGCACTATTTCGCCGAACAGGAAAATTCCGGCGTCGGGATTTTGGGACTCAGGAAAGTCGTGTTTTACCGGCTGGTATGCGGTTTCGCCTACGGCTCCTTGATCGCTGCCGGGTTCGAACTGGGACTGGGGCAAATGCCGCTGTATCTGCTGCTAGGGTTACTGCTGGGCGGCATTGTTTACCCGATTTACCGCGGCGAGCTGATGCTTGGCCTGGTGATGGGCATGACCTATACCTTTGGCGCTGTCATCCCCAGCGTCGTGATCGGCCTGTTGGCGATTGTGTCCCTGATTACCCACAACACCGCTCGCTTTGTTGTGGCCAAGCTGAGACCAGTTCGATCCTGATCATTGCCAGATATTCAGAATAAAGACAAAGATTCCGGACAAAGAAAAGGCCGGAAGGATGTATATCCTTCCGGCCTTCTTATTAGCATCGGCTGATCAGTCAGGCGCGAGCCTGACGGCCTACACTAGTGACTGCCCATACCCGCCTGGGCTCCGGGCAATGCTACAGCAACCAGCTTGGGTCCAGCCTGCAGGATGATGTACTGATGACCATCGTGCATCCAGGAGCTCATGCCGTAACGCACCTGGCCGGGAATCTCGATACGACCGAGTTCTTCACCGGTGAGTTTGTCAATGGCGTACAGCAGGCCGGTTTGTCCGTCGTGATCGACACCGGCATACACCAGCATGCTTGGTGTAGTCACCATGGAGGGCGCACGGCCACTGCCAGTATCACCGATATCCACGCCTTCCAGCGCCGGGTTGTTACGGATTCGGTCTGGCGTTTCGCCAGCCGGGATGCGGAAGGCAATTTCACCGGTATTCATGTTGTAGCCGGTAATGCTGCTGTACAGCGGCTTCACATAGGGCAGCCCGGAACGCATGCGTGGCGGACGGCCGCGAGGACCGTTGGCGTATGCTGCGAACGTGGTGCCGGTTGGCTCGTCGATTGCCGCATCAGCTTCTTCACCGGGAATAACAAACTGCCAGCTGCAGTTGTTGGCCGAGGCGACATACAAAAAGCCGGTGTCTGGATCTGCCGTCGGTGGTGCATAAATGTTGGCACCGCCGCCATCACCGGGACACATGGCGGAGCCCAGCAGGCCTTCGTCGTTGGTGTCGTGGATTGGCGGATTAAACAGCGGACCCATCTGGTAGCTCGCCATCACTTCAAGTGCTTCCTGGCGCAGCTCCGGGGTGAAGTCGATCAGATCGTCTTCAGTAATACCCTGCTGTTCAAACGGTGGTGGCTTGGTGGGGAACGGCTGGGTAGTAGCCAGCTTCTCGCCTGGCACTTCCGAGGCCGGCACTTCGCGCATTTCCATCGGCCACACCGGCTCGCCGGTAAAGCGGTCGAAGGTATACACAAAGCCCTGCTTGGTCACCTCGGCGACTGCCGGGACGGTGCCGCGACCGGGGATCTCCAAATCCATCATGATCGGTGGCGACGGGTTGTCGTAGTTCCACACGTCATGCTTCACGGTCTGGTAGTGCCAGACCCGTTCACCGGTTTCGGTATTCAGCGCAATCACGCTGGTGCCGAACAGGTTGTCACCCGGCCGAAAACCACCGTAATAATCGATGGTAGGCGGGTTGGTGGGCACATAAACCAGATTGTTTTCCGGGTCAGCGGTCAACGGCGCCCAGGAGGAGACATCGCCAGTGTATTGCCAGGCGTCGTTTTCCCAGGTTTCATGACCGTACTCGCCTGGTCGCGGAATCACGTTGAATTTCCACTTGAAGGCGCCGGTGTTCTTGTCGTAAGCCAGAATGTCACCGGGGACGTTCTCGATCCGTGCCTGCAGGTAGCCCTGTTCAGCAGAGTTACCCACCACAATGGTGTCATTCACCACAATGGGCGGCGACGATGTGGTGATGTAACCACGCTCCAGGGGGATACCCTCGTAGGGGTCATAGGGATGACCCAGATCGGCGAGCATGTCGACCACACCAGTCTCGGGGAAGCCCTCTATGGGCACCTGGCCGCCAAAGCCGTCCAGCGGGGAGCCGGTTTCGGCATCCAGCGCTACCAGGAAGAATCCCGGGGACGAGATATACACCACGCCCTTGCCGTCAATGCGTGAGTAGGCGATTCCCTTGCCGTAGGAAGCGCGCATGGAGTATTCCCAGCGGCCGGTGTTTGGCAAGCGGTAAGACCAGATGGTTTCACCGGTTTTCGGGTCAATCGCCACTACATTGCGACGCGGTCCGGAAACCGTAAACAGCTTGCCGTCAACGTAGGTTGGCGTGGATCGGCCGGAATAGCCACCAAAGCTGGTGCCATCCCACTCCCAGGCAACTTCCAGCTGTTCAAAGTTCTCCGGGGTGATCTCATTGGCAGGGGTAAAGCGCGTATGGGCGTAGTCGCCGCCAAGGGTGTACCACTCAATGGTATCGTCGGTGACCAGGTTTTGCCCGGTTACCGCCCCTGACAACAGGCAGGATGCCGCGAACAACGCACCGGCAGCGCGATTAACCACGCTGACAGACTTCGCTGCGGCATTATTGATGTTTTTCATCGTACTTCCTCATTTCATGTCCTGATAGAACAATACCAAAAATTTCCAGCATCGTGGTAACGAGATGTTACGGAATCCGCCCTGTTCGGGGACTGGCAGGATAAGCCGAGAAGCAGATTATGAGCCGCCCGGGGCGCCGATCAGAGCGGAAACCGCATGCCTTCCCCGGCCACATTGAAGCCCGCGCCGGTTACGGTCTGGTAAGCGGTGCTGTCCGGGTCCAGCAGGGGGTTGCTGTGATTCATGTGGATAAACCAGATTTTGCGCTTTTCCGTCTCCGGTAGCGGCGCGAACAGAGCCATGCTTTCCACCACGAAAGGATGGGGAATCTCGCTCATATCCCGGCCCGGCAATTCATCACCATCGAAGAAGGTTGCATCCACGAACGCATAGTCCACATTGCGGATTTCATCGTGAATATTGCGGTCCCACAACTCCCATTTGTTGATATCAGGAATGAACAGCGCCGAACGTGATGGACCAAGGATGATATAACCCACGGTTTCGGAAAATTCGTCGCGATGCGGCACCAGCAGCGGGGTCACCATGATTGCGCCCAGTGGTTCAGTCTGGAAATTCTGCAGCCGGCGCAGCCGAATGTTGTTCAGTTCCACCAGCTGGCTCCATGGTCCGTTGGTCGACAGATACTCGCGCATCCGGGGCATGGCGAAGACATTCACGCCAGTGGTGCCCATCACCTCGCGCCCAAAATGCATCAGGCCGGTGTAGTGGCCAATGTGGGCGTGCGTCAGGAAGACGCCGGCCAGCTGGTAGCTGGAGTCCGGCGCCACCTGATTCAGGTCATACAGCTGACGCGGCAGGTCCGGCGTCGCCTCGAACAGGTATTTGCGACTGGCGCGCGGGTCTACCACGGCAATAGACGTCGCCCCTCTCGCCAGGCGTGCATCTTCCCAGCCCGGCATACAATGCGGCCGGTAGCATCCCGCCTGGGGATAGCCAGCGTCCTGTACCACACCGAGAATATAGATAAATGGATCTTCCTGGGCGCTGGCAACAACGGCCAGGGTGGCGAGCAAACAAGTGGCGAGGATTCTAGTCAGCATGGTGCACCCATTTCACGTTTTCGTAACACTGGAACCAGGAGAATGCTGGACCCGCGACGACGGACTTACAGAATACACGGGCTGGCTGGGCAAATCCTGCCGGAGTTGCCGGGAACTGCAAACTTACTAACATCTGGACCAGGAGCTGCTCTCGGCCGGGCTTCATTCCCTGAGCGCGTGCTATTACCAGCCGGGAACTGCCAACATCAGATTTTCTGCCACAAACCAACAAATATAAATGAGAATCATTTGCATTTGTGGGCGCACCGCAATAACATGAGCTCGATTCGACGGCACGGCACATTCAGTCCCCTGGCACTGGGAGTCCAGAGGTAAAACTCCCGGTCTCCGCCCGGTGGCCTGACAGGGCTGAGTCGGCATGGATCAATCAACGGGTCATCCAACAGACTGGCGGGAGAGCGCGAGGTCGTGAACGGTAGCGGAGATCAAGTCATGACAAAGTCAATTCAAGTGGCAATCGACACACCAACTCTGGAGCGGTTGATCCGCGACCGGCAGATCAAGCTGGAGGAAATTCACTGCCAGGATTGTGATTCCCACCGCAAGATCCAGCGCCTGTTGCTGGAAACACTGAAATCCTGACCGGCCTGATTCAACCAGATTCATCAGGAAGGCATCATCCATCTACCTGGCTCCAGTCTCGCTCCCTGCCAGTGTTAGCAAAACCCAGGCTTCGTCTCTATACTCCTGGGCTGTCTTTCCCTGAATTTTTTTGCGACCTAATGAAACTACCGCTTCAACTGCTGTCGCTTCCGCTACTGTTTATTGCAATGATTTCTGCTCAGGCTGCGGAAATTCATGAACGCTACCTGCCTGACACCATCGAGCGGTCCGGGGTTGTTTATACGCTATCGGGTTGCGGGCTCCGGGAATTTTTCTTCAACGACATCTATCTGCTGGGTATGTATCTTCCGGCCGACAGTCGCGGCGTTGACGAAATCCGGCGCAGCGATACCGGCAAGGTTTTTCTACTGGATGTTCTCTACAGCGGCAATATGCCAGAGGACCTCCCCAACCTGTGGCGGGACCCGCTAGCCGATCAGATTTCCAGCGAACTTCTGGAGATACTTCAGGAACATTACGATGCGGTGGAATTCGGGGACCGGGTCGAGTTCGCTTTCCAACCCCCGCTGGGCGAAGAAATTCGCATCAATGATGTACCGGTGGTCCGGGAACCAGGCAGAGAACTTATACCCGCACTGATCGAACTGTGGCTTGGCGACGATCCGGTGTCGGGCAATCTCAAGCGGCTGCTATTGAACGGCAGATGTAGCTGAACGACCAATACACGGACGGTTCCACCCGAGCTGTAGGTCCTGACCAAAACCATCTTCAGCGCTGCGCTCATCCAGTACTGCAAGCTCGCCGTCAGCATTTGTTCACATCAGGGCTCGCCTGCCGGCCCACCCAGCACCTTGCCCACCATCAGGTCAATGTGACTGGCAAATACTGGAATAGTGCCCGCCGCGGCGTTGATCAAAGAACCGGTTGACTGTCCCGTCTCGACCTCCTTCTTCGACTCCTTACCTCAACCCCTTACCTCAACCCTTAATCCCAATCACACCCTCGCCCCGGATTCAGACGGCGCTACGTTGATAGCGTGTGGACTTGCCGCCAAAAGACAATGCTCGATTCCATTTCTATTGGTAAATCCATCGCTGCAGCGCATAAACGGTACAGGGGGCAGTCGTCATCCCTGATACTTGTCCGGATACTGGCAACCACTTTGTTTAGGAGAAATTAGTTTAGGAGGCATTAGTTTAGGTGACAAACCTGTTAAGGGACCCCGCACCGAAATGCATCGCCTGCAAAGCTGGAGTTATTCGCCAAGTTATTCGCTAATTAGTATCCGCCGCTCGTTTGGGCCGGGATATTGGCGCACGCTTTGTTTTGGCACCATCTGTTTAGACAACAAAGCACTGGCGAAAATCCTTTAGCGGGCTAAATGGGGACATATGTCACAAATTGCAACTGTCGCTGACGCGGCTGGCAAACACTGAGCACGCTTGTGATAATCGCGCGGCAGTTAACGCACCCTCAAGCTTTCATCAAACATTCATGTACGGCTCCTTGGCATTACGCTGCAGACTCTCTGCACTGAGGACCGATTCGAGAGACAAGCAAAGGATGACAATCAAGGCACAAGTACACTCAATTTTCCCGGAACCGATTGTTGAAGTGAGCAATGTAGGAATAGACCAGGAGAAAATACAAAAGCTTTACGCACAACAGGAGTGGGCCGCAACCAATGCTGACGATAATGCTGAGTACTTTCTGCAGATCTCAAAAAATCTGAAAGTCCTTGAAGGCAACAATGAATTCAAGACCAAGATCCTGGGAATGATCAATGAATACGCTCGCGATGTCCTGCGCTACAGGAACAAGTTTCATTTAACTACGTCGTGGTTTGTGAAAGCCGAGAAAAACAAGATATCGGTGATACACAACCATGGCAACGCCATGATCTGTGCTGTGTACTATTTTGGCCTGGCAAAAGAAAGCAAAGCGAAAATAGTCTTTGAAAAACCGTTTCAGAGCCAGTTTGACCTGAAGCCCGTCGACTACAACGTTTTCAACGGCCCCTCGTTCAATTTCGAATTGGGCAATGATTCACTATTGATCTTTCCCTCCCATCTCAAGCACAAAGTCGTGCGCCACGATAATCCGGAAACGAGAAAGTCACTGGCGATGAATTTCATGCCGAAAGGTCTGGTGGGCTCAGGAACAACCGAACTTGATCTTGGCGACGGCGGAACCCCGGAACTCGCCATGGGCTACAGGTAACAGGTACTGGTCCAGGCGTTAAGCCCAGGTCTTGTCTGATGGAACAACCTGCCGTGTAACAATACGCCAAGACATGGCAGGCTCGCCGTGCCAGACCTCCTGGTTAGTGCCCGCGCCAGAACAAGGTTGGCGACAGTCCCGAATCGAGACTGGCCAGAGCTTCGGGACGATATTCCGTCACTAAAGCCCATAGCAAGGCAGCCGTTTCGACATCTGCAAGCCCGGAGTAGTCTTCAGGCCGAAAATGTAATTGAAAGGCGCGCAGCACGAAGCGTGTCAGCTTGTCGAATTCACCACTCACCTCCAGTTGATAACCCAGTGCCTGTAGTGCCAGTTGCAAGCTACCTATCGGAGGCATTTGCCTGGCAAACTGGCTGGCGTAGCTGGTGACGAGACCGGGATCTGGCCAGGCTCCAATGCCTGAATCGTATAGCCGTTTCCAGGGGAATTGCGGACCGGGATCTGATTTGCGCATGATGGCTATGTCGGAGTGCCCGACGATATCGATTGGATCAATGCCCGGATAGCGCACCTGAATGTCGCGCAATAGCTCGATCAGCATATCAATCTGTTCGCTGGGGTACGGCGGGAATTCGCACTTCACCTCGGACAGTGTAATGTCTTCCAGGGGCTTGTCTGTGCCTTCGCACTTGAATTCATTCACCACCTCAATACCAATGGATCGATCGTTCAACGATTCCTCTTCTGCCCAGTAACTGACACCGGCATGCCAGGCCCGACGCCGCTCGTCTACCAGAGAATAAAGCCGCAGTGAACGCTGCGCATAGGACTCATCGTTCAGGGTCGGAATCAGGTAATGCGAACTGACTGGATTAGCGGTGGGCGTGGTTAACAGGCGCAACGACTCGGCAAAATTTTCAGACGTGGCATGGATAACAACATAATCGATACGACTGCTTTGATTGGATGACTCTATTATTATCGGGGAATTCAAAGCGCAGCCGCCAACAGGTAAAAGCAAGGCGAGCAGGCAAAGAGTTCTCAACATGTACATTCGCAGTCTCGATACACCACTGACAAAGTTCGCAACGTTGGACGTGCGGCGCTGGCATCGGCGATTAGCGTCAGGCGACAGCGGGCTCAAGCAGAGTTAACACTCCGGCGCTGGCATCCAGCCGCGCCTCGACACCGACCGGCACCACGGCTTTATCCTCAACATGGCCTATCATAGCGCCGCGCAAAGTCGGGATAGCCAATGGTTCAAAACGGTCGCGAATCACCTGCTCCATACTGAAGGTGTTGCTGTCATAGTCGTCATCGGTGAATTTACCCAAAACGACGCCGGCCAATTGTTCCAGCTTACCGGCCATCCACAGATGGGTCAGCATCCGGTCCACGCTGTAAGGCGGCTCCGAGACATCTTCAAGAAACAGTATCGCACCGTCGAACTGTGGCTCGTACGGTGTTCCCAGCAGCGTCACCATCAGCGCCAGATTGCCGCCAATCAGTCGCCCTTGCGCGACGCCAGGCACGATAGTGGTGAGACGGTTTTCCCAGTCCACCACGCCGGGCCGAATCTCGAACTCTGGTAGTTCAGCGATTTGCGTATTCGTATCGGGCTCAAGCAATACCTTTCGGTATTGCTCATAGGTGTATTCAGAAAAATTGCCGCTGGCGATAGGCCCATGAAAGGTGACCAGACCGGTGCGCAGATAAATCGCGTTAAGGATCGCGGTAATATCGCTGTACCCCATGATGACTTTGGGATTGGCAGCGATAGTGTCGTAGTCCAGATAACGCAGCAGCCGACCCGAGCCGTAGCCTCCCCGAACACAGAAGATAGCGTCCACGTCCGGATCGGCAAACATGGCATTGAGATCTTCGGCACGCTGCTGATCGGTGCCAGCCAGATATTGGGTACGGCTGAACAGGTTGGCTGCGGGTTTGGCGGTAAAGCCAAGCGAACGTACCAGATCCATGGTGGTTTGCAGATCCTGGTCTTCCGGGACATTGCTGGCCGGCGTTACCAGTCCCACAGTCATGCCCGGGCGCAGGCGGCGCGGCTTGATCAACGGCAGCCGGTCCGGAGCTGAGTTAGCGCTGGCAGCCAGCGCTGAAGGAACTGCAGTTGCAGCAACAGCCAGGGAGCCGCAGGCTGCCATGAGTTGGCGTCGGGTCAGGGTCATGTGGGCAGCCTTGCTATTCTGGCACAAAGAAACAAAGACTATCGGCGTACCGAATCTTTGTAAATGCCAGCGGATACCGCAAGACAGTGAGACCGGGGCGCTGCTGCCAAAAACCCGGGGCTAATCCGCGACCAGCTCCAGAAGCTCGTTGATATTGTCCACGATAGCTTCCGGTTGATGCCGGGACAGTCGTTCGTGAGGGTGAGCACCATAACTCACTCCTACCCTGCGCATACCCAACTGCCCGGCCATGGACAAGTCAAATTCGGTATCACCTACCATCAGCGCATCTTCGACACCGGTGTCCAGCTCGGCCAACAGTTCCGATAACATCATTGGATGCGGCTTGGAACGGGTTTCGTCCGCGCAACGAGTGGCATGAAAATAGCCTTCCCAGCCAAGATTGCCCAGCACCCGATCCAGCCCCCTGCGACTCTTGCCGGTGGCGACGGCAATATGATGACCATCGGATTTCAGGACCTCGAGGGTTTCCCGCACACCCGGATAGAATTCGCAGGGGCGCGAATCCTTGAGCTGGAAATGATGCGAATAGCGCTCACTGAGAATCTGCGTAGGCGCTTCGGTCAATTCGGGATACAGGGTTGCCACTGCTTCTGGTAAGCCCAATCCGATGATGCCCCGAATTTCATCCTCGGGGCACGGCTCGAGTCCGGCGTCTTTAGCAGCCAGCTGCATGCAGTGGGCGATCTTCGCCAATGAATTCAGCAGCGTGCCGTCCCAATCAAAAATAACCAGCATTACGATTCCCGGGGTTTCTCACATCGTCGAGCATTATATCGCAGGCCGCGGTCGGTAATTGAATTCCCGACAGCCCAAATTCTTCCGGCGCCTAGAACCAAATCCGAAAGCCGGCGATCAGTTGTGCTTCGCGATGCTGCCCGAACGGTTCAAATACTGTGGCTGCCTCACCATGGCGATGAACCCGCTCAAAGCCAAGGTAGGGAGAAAACTGGCGATCAATATCGTAACGCAGACGAAAACCCATGACGCTCTTCGACAGGCCTTTGCCATGACCGGCAGCCAAATCCGAATCACCATAGAAATCCATTTCAATCCTGGGCTGCAGCACCAGCCGTTGGCCAAGTAACAGGTCGTACTCAAGCTCCACCGTGGCGGCGGAATGTCCCTCCGGATTCAAATAGGCGGTAGCCGAGACTTCGATCCAGTAGGGAGCGAGACCGAAAATACCGAAGCCCAGCCACTCTCGATGTTCGTTGTCACCATGGTCGTAGCGCGCACCCATCTCGATATTCCAAAACGGTGAGATTGCGCGCCGGTACAATAACTCTGTTTTTGAGTCTTCCAGCGTCTGGTTTCGCCATTCAGTCTCCGAGCGCAGGATGAAGCGATAATAACTGTTGCCCATCCAGGCGAACCCATCAAATTCCTGAAAGTCTTCTGCATCTCCGTTTCGCGTTTCCAGACGGTCAACCCACAGCCCGATGAATCGGGTTTCATCCGCCAGATTAAGCTGCTGCTCCGGCGGCAGCGAATAGGGGCCACTGTTACGGCTGTAGCCTCCAGAGTAGGCGTGAGGATCACGGGCATCGACCGGTTCTTCCAGCATCGTCATTGCCGGTGACATCGACTGCAGCTCCTGGCTGGCATGTTCCCCGGCTGGCACCTGGGCGCTGGCATGATCATGAGGCTGAGCAAAAACCATGACCGGAAAGATCACCGCAGCAAGCACAGGCAGATATGGTCGATAAACACTTTTCAGAATGGCTGCACTGCTCATGTCACTATCACCTCGCGGAACATGCCCGCGTCCATATGCAGCAACAGGTGACAGTGCCAGGCCCAGCGACCCAGAGCATCGGCCGTGACGCTGAAACTCACCCGCTGTGCTGGTTGCACCGGCAGCACATGACGGCGGGTCAGAAAATTACCGCTGGCGTCTTCAAGGTCACTCCACATGCCGTGCAGATGCATGGGATGGGTCATCATTGTGTCGTTGTGGTAGTGCACACGAAGCTTCTCGCCGTGGCGAAAATGCACTGGCGTCGATTTGCCGTATTCCAGCCCATCGATAGACCAGCTGTAGCGCTCCATATTACCGGTCAGGTGCAGTTCAAGCTCGCGCTCTGGTTCGCGTGGGTCGAACTCGCCGTCGAGAGCGTGCAGTTGATCCAGGGTCAATACGCGATGTGTAGCCTCCCGCAGGCCAACCCCAGGATCATCAAGATTGGTGCGCGGTATATCAACGCGCATGTCGGTGCTCGGGCCATATTCGGAGCTGGCGTGTCGGGCGCGGAAACCTGGCATGTTGTTAAGCGTTTCGTTTGCCATGTCGCCTTCGTGAGCGGTCATGTTTTCATGGGCCATCGCGGTGGCGCCGTGCGCCGCTGCTGGCATCACCCCCATCATGTCCTGCATTGACAGCCACTGCACCTGGCGGCGCTCAGGGAGCGGCGCCTCAAGCCCGGGACGGGATGCCAGCGTGCCTCTGGCAAAGCCACTGCGCTCCATGGTTTCGGCGAATATCGTGTAGGCATCCTCCACCGGGCGGACCAGCACGTCATGAGTCTCACCAGGACCGATGCGGAATTCATCAACGGTTACCGGCTCAATATCGATGCCATCCACATGCACCACGGTCATTTCCAGGCCCGGTATGCGCACATCGAAGAAAGTGTTGCCCGCCCCGTTGATAATCCGCAGCCGGACCGTCTGCCCTTTTGCAAACAACTTGGTATGGTTGCCACCCGGGGTCGTGCCGTTCATCAGGTAGGTGAGCGTTTCCGCTGACAGGTCTGCCAGATCGGTGGGCTTCATGCGCATGGTGTTGAACATATCCCGTTTGCTCATGGCAGCCTGCAAGCCATTATTGGCAACGTCTTGATAAAACCCGGGAAACGTCGGCTGATTGAAATTGTAAAGATGGCCCATGGTTTTCAGCTTCTGAAAGACATACATGGGGTCCTCATCGGTCCACTCCGAAAGCAGGATCACGTGATCCTGATCAGAATGCACCCGGACTTCATCCAATGGATCCACGATGATGGCACCATACATGCCGGTAACTTCCTGGAAACCCGAGTGTGAGTGGTACCAGTAAGTGCCGCTCTGCTGCACCTTGAAGCGATACTGGAAAGTCTCCCCCGGTGGAATGCCCGGGAAACTCAGCCCGGGCACACCGTCCATATCAAACGGCAGGATAATTCCATGCCAGTGCAAAGACGTCGTTTCCGACAGGCGATTGGTGACATTGATCGTCACCGTATCCCCTTGTTTCCAGCGCAAAGTAGGCGCAGGTATTGAACCGTTAATAGCCGTCGCCATGCGCGGACTGCCGGTGAAATTTACCGGTAGTCTGTCGATGCTGAGATCGAAAACCTTGCCACGCAGCTCTGGTGCACCGGTACCGGCAGCCGCTGGAGTCTGGCCATATAAACGGTGGCCCAACGGCAATCCGCCAAGGACACCTCCTGCCACCAGTCCCTGAACGAAGCGCCGACGCGAAGAGTCAGGCTGGGGCGGTTCGGTTTCGCGCCAATCACAATGCTGATGCTTGAATTTCATTAGTTACTCCTGATCTGAATCGTTTGGCTGGCGCACTCGGCACCAACGCAGCAAGCACGATCGGGAACGGGATAGCTCAACAACCACGCAGGGCGCGGCTAAAGAGGGTCTTTCGATAGGGAGTTGAGTGCCCGACTGATCGTAAGATCAGGCGGATATCGGGGGTCTGAACAGCGTCTCGTGGTGATAAAGAGTCATGCCAGCCAGATAACCGGCACGCTGTTCATCTTTATCGAACAGATTGTGATGGCTGGAAATGATTGCGGTGCTGGAGCAATGGTTGCTGCAGGATGCGCAGTGCTCTTCACAGTCTGCACTATCGTGCTCACCATGTGGGGAACTGGATTCCGCGACTGCGGCGCCATCCAGCTCGGCAGAATGCATCACCTGCAATGCATGTGAATGGCCTGCCATCTCCGGGTGCGCTACGTCATCCATGCTCATCGCCATCCACGCAGCTGCACCCGCGTTTAGTGGGAACACCAGGATCACAATCAACAGAATGTTTAGCAAGCTTCGCATCGCAGAGATTTCGCGTGTCATTTCACGTTGATGATAGCGGAATTATTGGGCCAGCCACAGTTAAATGAACAATGACTATCCAAAATACTCTCACGTGCAGCAAAAAAGGGGGCTCGCAGATTTTTCGGAAAGCACGATCATGCGGTGAACAGAGTTGTAGTGTACATCGCCACGTAAATCAGTGGCCTCGAGCGCGGCTGCGGGTTCGGACCCCTCCCCACCCCACCCGACAGATGGCCGCAACAAGATGAGCACAATTAACCGTTTCACAATCTCCTGAACCGAAGCCTGGTCACAATTCCCGGAAATGCGCGATGAACCCCCAAAAAAAGCCCAGACCCGGTAAACTGCAACTCTATGCAAAACACCCGCTTGCGAACTATTTCACAGCCATCAGCAGGGAGCTATGGATTCCTGCTCCTGGCGTGGGTGCTGATGGCCGCCAGTGTCCGTGCCCAGGTCTCGCCCCCGGCTCTTCCTGAACTCGAGCCCCAAACTGAGCCTGAGGTGCTTATCGTCCAGGGGGTTGAGCAAGCGCAGCAGTTCTTGATGGGTGAGTCCTGGTGGGGTGAAATCAATCGCGACGAGCAGCTGGAAGCGCCGCGCATCCTGCTGACCAGTATTCCGCCAGGCTGGCAGGAAAGCTCGCAAGAGCTGCCGGTCGAGTCCAAGAAAGAGTTCTTTTACCGGTTCGCGTTGCCACTGATCTTGCACGCCAACGAACTGATTCGGGAGCGCCGCGCCGAACTGCTGGCGCTCCTGGAAACGATCAATGCCGGGCGGCCGCTGAGCGCGACACCCTATGAATTTTTGGCAGAACTGGCCAGCAGCCTTGAAGTACTCGATGGCGAATTACCTCGGGATGCGCCCGGCCAACAGCAGATCATCGACGCTATTCTCTATCGCCTCGATGAAGTACCCGCTGGCCTTGCGCTTGGCCAGGCGGCGTACGAAAGCGGCTACGGCACATCCCGATTTGCCGTGCAAGGCAATGCCCTGTTCGGTCAGTGGACTTTCGACGGTTCCGGCATGACTCCCGAGGCGCAACGCGAGAGTCTGGGCGACTATAGGATAGCCACTTACAACTGGCCGTTTGATAGCGTGCGCGCGTACATGCTCAACCTGAGCCGGCATCCCGCCTATGAGGAGTTTCGCCGCTTGCGCGCAGCAGCGCGGGACAGCGGTCAGCCGCTGGACTCTATCGAACTGACAGCCGGTCTGGTGAATTATTCGGAACGGGGCCAGGAGTATGTCGATACTCTGCGCAGCATCATCGAGGTGAATAATCTTGCCGTCGCCGATGCAGCCCGGCTACGAGACGAACCCATCAGGTATTTGATCGGTACCGGGTCCGATACCGAGACCCGCGACGTCCGGGCGCAAGTTGATCAGATGCGCGACAATGGCGAACTGAGCGAGCTGATTGAGCGTATGGAACTTGACTGAATGATTTTAGAAGACACGTTACCAAACGAAGTACCGCGGTCCGAAGTCCAATTCCCTGCACGAAACTCACACCTTTCACCTTTACCTGTTCACCCGGAATTCAGCTACCCGTATTCGCCAGTCCGTCTTACAGCAAACCCAGATTGATCGCCCGTAGCACCGCCTGGGTGCGATCCCGCACGCCCAGCTTGACCAGTATTGAAGACACCTGGTTCTTTACTGTCCCTTCAGACTTATGAATCGCGCCGGAGATTTCCTTGTTGCTGTAGCCCCCAGCCATCAGCCGCAGTACTTCCAGTTCCTTCGGCGATAATTCCTCAACCGGGGTGTCCAGCTCCTGAGTCGTTGCCAATGATGACAGTCCCTTCATGATTCGTTCGGTGATCGCCGGCTGCACCAGCGATTCCCCCTGGTGCACCTTTTCGATGGTGTTCACCAGGCTGTCCAGGGAAACGTCTTTTAGCAAAAAGCCTTTGGCGCCAGCCTTCATGCCTTCCAAAACCAATTGATGGTCGTCGAACGTGGTGAGAATTATCGCGGGTGTCGTGATGCCCTTATCCTGCATCAGTTGCAGCGCCTCAATGCCGGTCATTTTTGGCATGCGGATATCGATCAGCAGAACATCGGGGTTAAATTCGGCCAGGCCATCGAGAACTTCCGAGCCGTCTACCACCTCCCCTACCACAGTGACGCTGTCGCTCAGCTCAAGCAGACTGCGTAAGCCCTGTCGCACCAGATTCTGGTCTTCAGCCAGCATCACCTTGATCTTCACGTAGCGCGCCCTTCAGACTCCAGCGCCACCAGTAAATGAAAGCCTTCACTATTGCGGTGCCAGGACAGCTCGCCACCCAGCGCGGCGACCCGCTCGCGCATCCCGGTCAGGCCATTACCGGCAATAATGTCGGTTTCGCCCTCACCGTCATCGCTCACCTGCAAACGGAATCCGCGCCCGGCATCGTCTTCCATAGTCACTCGGCAATGACTCGCGGCGCTGTGCCGAAGCACATTGGTGATCGCTTCCTGGGTACAGCGCAGCAGTGTTTCGGCCACTTCCACGTCATCGATTCGCGGTGCCCGGGAAAAATCCACTTCAATCGGCAGCGGAATGTCGGCCACCAGTTTTCTGACCGACTCCTCCAGATCGATATGCGATTCATCGCGCAGTTCACCCACCGTGGTGCGCAACTCGCCAAGCAGCAGTTTCGCCAGTGCCAGGGACTGGTCCACCTTGTCCCGGGCATCACCGCCGGATTTGTGGCTGGCCACTTCCAGATTGAGAATCAGGGCAGTCATATAATGCCCCAGGATGTCATGCAGATCGCGGGCAATACGCAGCCGCTCACCCTGGGCAGCAGACTGGGAAAGCAGCTCACGGGTAGCCAGCAGTTCACGATTCAACGCCGCGGTTTCTTCTCGCTGGCGCTTCTCGCGGATAAAACGCTGCAAAACACTGATAGCGAACAGCTGCAGCAGCGCATAGAGAACAATGCTGGATAACATGCCGAGCAGGTCGCTGGTGCCATAGTGATAAAACTGGGCGGCAGAGAACAGCGCCAGAATTGCACCCCACAGCAGCAACACCGACCGGGTCGCAAACAGGTCCGCAGCCTGCACCAGCCACACCATGCTGAGGATCGCAATGAACGAGGATGGCACCAGGAAAAACAGTCCCGTAATACAAACCGCTTCCGTGCCAAACAGTGACAGCAGCAACCAGCGCGGACGCTTCTCCAGTAACAGGTAGAGCAGAAAACAGGTGAGCTGTAGCGCAGCCAGGAAAACCACCGCCGGGAATCGTGCAGTGCCCTCGACGGTGTAGGCGCTGAGTGCGACAACGATTATCGTGACCATGACCCCCGAGAAGTTCAGGGCGTGTTCGCTTTTGATCGCTGGAAATTTCATGGCTTGGATATCGGCTGGCCGGGTGAGAGAAGCAAAACAAGCACTGTTCAGGTTGACTAAAGGGCACCCCTAAAGTTGAAGAAATTATGGCATAGGCTCCACGGCGGACCTATAGGCCAAAAGTCCTATTCCAGGTCGTGACTTCCGGCACTTATGGCTGCAGTTCGGGCGGCGTAACCTGCCCACCGTAGCTAATCACAAACCCCCTGGAGACTCTAATGCAACTTATTCACGAATCAGCACTGTATCTGCATATAGCTGTAGGCGCCTGCGCCCTGCTGCTGTTCTGGGTGCCGGTTTTCACCCGCAAGGGCAATATGGACCACAAACGCTTCGGGCGTATTTTTGGCTATGCCATGTACACCGTGGCTGGCTCTGGCGTCATTATGTCCAGCCTCGATCTGCTGTTCCCGCTGGCCATACACGCCGAGGGAGTGGAGCTGGATGCTGACGAACGGGCTGCGGCAATTCAGGAGGTGCGCCAGTTTGCGCTGTTCCTGTTTTCCCTGAGCATTCTGGTGCTGACCAGTACCCGCCACGGTTGGCAGGTTATTCTGCACAAGGATGACCGCCAGGCGCTGCGCCGTCCAGCGTTGGTGGGGCTCAATGGACTGCTGGCAGGTGTTGGCCTGCTGCTGCTGATGGTCGGCATTCAAACCAGCACCATACTGTTCATGATATTCGGTACCTTCCAGCTGGCAGCCGGTATCGGCAACCTGCGCTACATTTTCCGTGCCGAGATCAGACCCAGACAATGGTGGACCGAGCACCTGGGCGGGCTGATCGGCTCCGGGGTGGGCGCCTACACCGCGTTCACAGTATTTGGTGGGCGTCGCCTGTTTGAGGAGTTGTTTGCGAGTAATTTCGACAACTTTGCTATTTTTCTCTGGATCGGGCCCAGCGTAATCGGCGTCATTGCCACCACCCTACTCAGCCGCCATTACCGCATCCGCTTCAGCGGGGAATGGGCAATGCGTCGCGCCAGGCTGCGCAGCGGCATTGCTGGCTAGGCTCGCCGGAAACCCACGGTCCCTGACAACAGCGCCGGTACTCCTCGCCCGGCATCGGCAGCGTGAATTTCCGCCCTTGGCAAAAAAATGTTATAAATCAGAACGCGCCTGATCTCCTGGCGACCAGAATAAAAGACCTGTCCAGTCGGGCAGAGCCTACAACAAAGCGAGGAAAGAGCCTTGAGAAGCATTCGGCCTGTATTCACCCTGATTCTTTGTACACTGGCAAGTACTCTGGCGGCAACCCACGGCCTGGCCCAGGATGCTGGCCCGGTGGGACCCAGCCCCTACGAGTTTACCTCTGAGCAGTGGCTCCCACCGTTCGCCCAGCAGGGACGGACCTGGGGCGGCAACTCGGGTGTCTATGTACAAAACCCGGACCGTATATTCTTCCTGCAGCGCGGCGAAACCGAGCTGCCGAATCCCATTCCCGACGACTACACACGATTTGCCGGCTCCATGGGCTGGAACATCCTGCGCGGTCGTGGTCGCGTCTGGAACAACTGCATCTATATCGTCAATCACGAAGGTGACGTGCTGGAAGTATGGGACCAGTGGGACTATCTGTTTCACGGCACCGACGGACCCGGCCCCCACCGTATCAAGATCAGCCCCTACGACCCCGAGAACCGTGTCTGGGTAGTCGATGAGACTGGTCACATCATTTACGTGTTCTCCAACGACGGTGAAGAACTATTGATGACCCTGGGCGAAAAGAACGTCCCGGGTGACGACGAGACTCACTACAATCTGCCCCAGGACATCGTGTTCCTGCCGGACGGCAAGTTCCTGGTCGCCGACGGGCTCGGCAACCGGCGCATTGTGGTTCGTAACGCCGATGGCTCCTATCACTCGGAATTTGGCGAAGGCGGTGATGCCGCCCATCAGTTCAGCAGTGTCCATATCCTCGCCCTTGGTCCCGATGAAAAACTCTACGCCGTGGATCGCGATGCAGCCAACGTCAAGGTCTTCCAGCAGACCGCCGCCCACAGCTCACCCAGCTACCCGGTATTTGAACATGTCGATACCTGGGGCGGACTGGATATTCCGCTGTCTATTATTGTTGGCTCCGATAGCGCCTGGGTTACGGATTTGCGACCACCGAAGCTGATTAAATTCGATTTCGATGGCAATCGGGAATACACCTGGCACCTGCCGGAGGATGGCCCACATATGTGGATTGAGATGCATTCCATGGATATTGATGCCGCTGGCAATCTCTACGCCACCGACAACCAGGCTGGCCGACCACAGAAGCTGGTGCCAAAACCCGATGCCGACCCGGCGCTGCTGGTCCAGCCTCAGTATATTCCGAGGTAGACCGTCCCCGGGATTCAGACAAATACAGTCCTCAGCAGAGATAACAATATGAACAAGGCAAAAATTGCGGGAATTTCAGCAGGCGTGATACTCATCGTGGCGGTCCTGGGTTGGATATCCACCGCTCCCTACCTGAGCAACCAGGGTCTGGGTAGAATGCCAGGCGTCTTTATTGGCGGCGAGCCGACAGAACCGCTGGAGGATTTCTCGGTGCTGAACGGCCAGATCCAGGGCCCGCTAATGATGAAGCTGGACGGCTTCCCGCCGTTTGTAAACTACCTGTCCTGGGTTGGCGCACCGGATGGCGTGATCACGGCAACCCGGCCGGATAATGGCTACTGGGAGCGCCGGGTCAATGCCGATGGTGGCAATGGCTGGTTGCGCATCGGTGATGCGACCTATCCACTACGTGCAGTAGAAATCGAGGGCGAAGAGCGTCTGGACATGATGGCACAGTGGGCGGCAAAAGCTGGCCGTACGCTTGACGAACCACTCTATGAAGGCTCGGAACCGCTGCGCGACTGGAAAGTGTTTCTCTGGGTGCCCAGATCCTAGAGCAGGGCCTCAATTGAAAAGGCACAGTCCGAAAACATCGCTTGACCGACTACCTTGTCTCGCCTACAACCACCTGGGCACCAGCGCAACATAGGACATATAGTTGCGCGGAAACAACGCCGCCAGATGCATTTCTTCAGCCCTGATCTGGCGGTGCAGGGCAATCAGCCCGATGGGCAAACACAGCAGCGAAAACAACGAAGGCAAGGCCAGGAAGAATCCCAACTGGCCAAGCGCCACCCCAACGAACATCGGATTGCGGGAGAAGCGATACATCCCGGTGGTCACCAGTTCTGACGGGCCGTCAGGATTAATACCCGAATTCCATTTGTCGCGCAGGCTGAAATGCACGGTGACAGTGAGCGCGAAACCCAGGGTCAGCAGCAGATTGCCCGCCGCGATGACCATAAAATCCTGCAGCGCTGGAATCAGGACAAGATAGTTGTCGAGCTGTGGAAACGGCAGCCGCAGCAGGCAGGCCAACCAGATGAGCACGCGAAACACTCGAAAGGCCAGGTGGTTCCACCAGGCTGGCGTGAAACGCAACCCGGTAAATACCCGCTCTCCAGAGCCGACCCGTTTCAGGAGCAGAATCCTGATGGTATAAAAAACGACAACGCCGGAAAAAAACAGCGCCAGGTACCAGCGCGTGAATTCCGAAATGTTCCAGGCAATGTCCAACTCTTTTCCCTTGCTTCCCTGTTTTCCCGGCTGCCGTACCAGTATTGTTTTATTAGTAAAAATTATAACGTTTACGTGTTCGACCGGTCATGAGCTGACGCCGACCGCCTGTCGCTGGCTGAGACTGCCGGAACGCACTGGCGAAAATGCGTTACCATTGGGTTCACGGCTGGACCCGCAAGCACAGATCCCAGAAACCAGCCCTGATCAGTGTAGGGACACACGTTAGAATTCAGCACAAATCCACTGTATTCCGGAAGCATCTACTTGACCAACAAGTCCACAGTTTCACCCGCTTCCCTGGCACTGTTCTGGGCCTCCAGCCTGTTACTGTTGGCGCTGTTTTTCTGGCTGTTCAACAATGTCCTGACACCCTTTGTGCTGGGTATCACTATTGCCTATTTGCTTGACCCGCTGGTGCTGCGCCTGGAAAAGCTCCACATCGGCCGGACCACTGCGGCGGTACTGCTGCTGATCACGTTTTTTCTGAGCATATCATTGCTGCTTTTACTGCTGATCCCGCCGCTCTATCGCGAGTTATCGCAACTGGTAGATCAGGCTCCCGGTTATCTGCAAGCGCTGGCCGATCGGCTGCAACCTTATCTGGATTCAGTGGAGCAAGAGCTTGAGGACGGCGAGCTTAACCAACGGGTGCGCGAGGCAGTTGGTTCCAATATGGGCAATGCGATCAATTTGGGCTCGGGATTATTGTCTGGCCTGTTGAGCGGCGGGCGCGCCATCATCAGCTTCCTGTCTCTGTTGGTGGTCACTCCGCTAGTGGCATTTTTCATGATGCGCGAATGGCAGCGCATCATCAAAAAAGTGGACAGTCTGATACCCCGCCAGAACTACGAGCAGATACGTGACCTGATAGTTCAGATTGACCGCAAGATTGCCGGCTTTGTGCGCGGCCAGCTATTGGTTGCCCTGTCGTTAGGTCTGATCTACGCGGTGGCCTTGTCTCTGGCCGGGCTGGATTTCAGTGTACTGATTGGTCTCAGTGCTGGCTTTCTATCGGTGATACCTCTGTTTGGCTCCACGGTCGGCTTGCTGGCCAGCGTCACGGTAGCCTGGTTTCAGAGCAATGAAATCGCCTATGTAGCGCTGATTGGCGCGATCTTTCTGGTCGGTCAGCTACTGGAAGGCAACATCATTACGCCCAAGCTCCTGGGCGGTAGCGTAGGCATGCACCCACTGTGGATTCTGTTTTCCATCATGGCGGGTGCATCGCTGTTCGGGATACTGGGAATGTTGATTGCGGTGCCGGTGGCGGCCGCGATCGGCGTGCTGGTGAGTTTCGCGCTCAAGCGCTATCAGGATAGTAGTTACTACCAATAGTTACTCAACTAAACTACTCAACAACGCCAACCCGGGAAGTGGGCATGAACATCAGAATCGTATTTGGCTTTATTCTGGCCTTTGCCATTGGCATCCTGTGCCAATTGCTGCCAATTCCGTTACCCGCCCCGACCGCGCTGGTGGGAGCGCTGGTGGTGATGTCCATGACTCTTGGCTATATCGCCGCCGACCGCTATCTTGCGCGTCGGCAGGCTACCCAGGCACGTAACAGTGCCGGGCCGGTCGGGTAGTAGCACAGTGGAAACCCTGTCTGCGCTGTCCACTCTTGCCGGTATCGGTCTGGGCTTTGCTATCGGTATCGGTTGTCGGCTACTGGACCTGCCGCTGCCAGCGCCGCCCCGACTAGTGGGCGCGCTACTGGTGGTGACCATTACCAGCGGTTTCATTCTCACCGGGGTGATTATCGGCTAACCCGTACGCCGTACCCAGATCCAGATTTTTCCCGCTCGGGCCAGCGGCATGCCGCGACTGCTATCCCGGGAGCGTCCATATTAGCCAAGCTTGCAACAAGTTATACAGGCTCTGATTAATGTGGCACTCGTCGAGTTCAAAAACCTTTTATTGGATACACCAATCACAATCATGAAATACCAGGCAATCCTCGATGAGCTGCACCAAGAGGTCCAGCCCCTGTACGGTCAGGGCAAGGTAGCTGATTACATCCCGGCTCTGGCCCGGATTGACGGGCACAAGCTGGGCATCGCCATCGAGACCATTGACGGCCAGAGCTTTGCTGTTGGCGATGCCTGCGAACCGTTTTCCATCCAGAGCATCGCCAAGGTATTTAACCTGGTGTTGGCGATGCGCATTATTGGCGAGCAGGTGTGGGAGCGGGTCGGCGTGGAACCATCCGGCAACGCATTCAATTCCCTGGTACAGCTGGAGTACGAAAAAGGTATTCCCCGGAACCCGTTTATCAATGCTGGCGCCCATGTGGTCACCGACATCCTTCTTGACCACCTTGATGAGCCCAATTCAGAGATGCTGCGCTTTGTGGAGAAGCTGCGCTGCGCCGACGTCGCTTATGATGAAGAAGTGTTTCGCTCAGAGCAGGCCCACGGCTTCACCAACAGGGCCCTGGTGAATTTTATGAAAGGTCATGGCAACATCAATCACGCCGTGGATAATGTGCTGGACGTTTACTATCACCAATGCGCGATTCAGATGACCTGTCAGGACCTGGCGCGCTCGTTTCTGTTCCTGGCCAACCAGGGAATAGTACCGGCCACGGGCGAGCGAATCCTCACTGAAAGCCAGACCAAGCGCATCAACGCGGTGATGTTAACCACCGGCTTCTACGACCAGGCCGGTGCCTTTGCCTACAGCGTCGGCTTGCCGGGCAAGAGCGGCGTTGGCGGTGGCGTAGTCGCGGTGGTTCCCGACCAACTGGCTATTGCCGTCTGGAGCCCGGAACTGAACGCCTATGGCAATTCTGTTATCGGTATCAAGGTACTGGAACTTTTTACGACCCGCACCGGAATGTCAATATTCTAGCTAACCGGAGACAAACACGTAGTGAAAAATTTTAACTGTAACTGCGGCGCACGGGTGTTTTTCGAAAATGTGCAGTGTGTCAGCTGTAGCAGTGAACTGGGCTGGTGCCCGCAATGCAGTACCCTGCGTTCAATCACCGCCGACGACAGTGGCCAATACTTCTGCGCCCACACCGATTGCGGTGTGGCGCTGACCAAGTGCCACAACTATGCGGTGGAGCAAGTCTGCAATCGCTGCCGCAAGAGTGCGGACGCAGGCGCTGATGAAACAGACCTGTTTTGCGACTATTGCCGGTTCAACGACACGATACCGGATCTTTCCGTAGACGGTAACCGCGACAAGTGGCTGCGCATTGAGATTGCCAAACGGCGCCTGCTCTATACACTGGATCTGTTAGTAGTCCCCTATGGCAATAAGGAAGACAACTTTCCCGTACCGCTGTCCTACGACTTCAAGGGCGATGTGGCGAAGAAGCGCTTGCTGTGGCTAAACGTGAACAAGCATGAGCAAGTGTATACCGGCCATGCCGACGGCAAAGTCACCATCAACATCCGCGAAGCAGACGACGTGGAGCGGGAAAAGGCACGGGTCTCGTTTGGGGAAGCTCACCGAACCGTAATCGGTCACTTCCGTCATGAGATGGGCCATTATTTTTGGGACGTGCTGGTCAAGAATCGCTGTGAGGCGGACTGTGTTTCAGTATTTGGCGACCACAACAATCCTGACTACGGTACCGCGCTACAAATCTACTATGACAACGGTGCCAAACCGGGGTGGGAAGAAAGCTATATAAGTGCTTATGCGACAATGCATCCCTGGGAAGATTTCGCAGAGAGTTTTGCGGCCTACCTCGATATGGTCGCCGTGGTGGACATCGCCTTTCACTCTACAGCAATCCATACCGTGGACCCGGCCAGCACCAATTTTGCCGAGATTGCCAATCAATATGCGGAGCTGGGCTTGTTATTAAACGAAATGAATCGCTCGATGGGGCTTATTGACCTGGTTCCGGAGGTACACACCTCGGCAATCCTGAGCAAGATTGAATTTGTGCACAATCTGTTGCGCAATGCGTCCGGGCAATACCTCACACAGGCAACGGGTTAGAACAACACCAGAATGAGGACGATCCAATGAACCTGAAAATGACCGGCGCGCTATTCGCACTCGCCCTTGTGGTTATCTTCGTGCTGCAGAACATGGAAATAGTCAGCGTTGAATTCCTGATCTGGCGGATACAGGCGTCCCGGGTTCTTATCTACCTCAGCATCTTTCTGATTGGCGCACTGATTGGCTGGCTGGCAAGATCACTTAAGCGACGGCATCAATAGCGCCTGGTTTTCCAACCCGGCACCCCTGGCGATCCTGAAAGTTTTTTCTCGCCATTGCACACCGGCCAGCCTTCCCCTGGGCATCAGCAGCGAGATGCCTCATCAAGTCCAGAAACTCACCATGTCTCGCTAGTGATCAGAGGCTCCTTACTCAATCGGGGATATCAAGGTCGCCAGCAACCCCGTGCAGCACCAGAAGCATACTGCCATGCGGAATCGTTCATACACTCAGCGCAAGCTAGTCCGCTGGCCGAAATGCCATTCGCACGCCTTCTATCGTAGTGGTTGCCACCAGTTGTTCATCTTCCATCATGAGATTCACGACATCCGGGAGATGCAGCACATAAAAATTATGAATACTGCCTGACAGGCACATGGAGCGGGTATGTTCGAAACTGGTGACGGTAAACGCTTCCTCGGCTGACCAGCGCCCGGTAAAGGTGTTGCAGTCAGAGTTGCCCCGCAGACGGTTATCCGACTCGAACCGCAACGTATAGTCCCCGGGGACTTCCGGTGAGAACTCATAGCCTCCCATGACAAACAGTTCGGTCAATTCCCACGTGGTGCCCTGTAGATCGGCATAATCAAGCTCACCACTGCCGCAGGCGGACAGCAGAATTGCGACCAACAGGAATGAACTTCTGGTACGGATAAAACGATTGCTACTTATTGTTTTGGTCATACGACTTTTCTGGTTTTGATAGGATCTTTAAGGATCAGAGACAAAAAAGCCAGGAAGATGCTTCCTGGCTTTTCTACTAAACGATTGCGCTAAACGTACTTGCTAAACGCAGGTGATGGCCCTGAATCAGGGACTGACATTTACAGTGATGTACTGATCAGTGTACAAACCGCCATCATCTGCCCGGCCCCAAAGAATGTAGGTACCAGGCTCGTCGAAGGTGACTTCGGTATCAATCACGCCATCTTCCGGCAATTCCGGTGGAACCCACAGAAAGCTCCAGGGAGAATTGGCCGACGGGCGAGTGTCTTCCCAGGGCTTGGTCTGCGGCGGGTAGAAGCTGACCAGATCCTGAACCGGTTCCGACGTGTCTTCAGGTGCACGGTACACATTCCAGGACAGGAACAGCCCGTTGTGCTTGGTCACTGTCGGGCGCGGCGGTGGCGTCATCATCATGCGCTGACGAATCATTTCCGGATTGGCGAATGCGGCAGCGGCACCGCCTACTGCTCGCAGAAAGCGCATCGGATTATAGGGAGTTGGCACGCCGTCATCAGTGACCCGAGTCTGGATAGTAATCGGTTCACCCACGCGCGCGGTGCGAATGGTGTCGCCAATCAGTTCCACTTCCGGCGGGACATTGGCACGGGTTTCCGCATCCGAAGAGCCTGCGCCCAGGGCGCCGGTCTCGGACATGATGACCACGTTGTCCAGTTTGTAATCAGACCGCAGGGTGCCATAGGCGCGGCGGGTCTTGCCGTTCGGGGAAGTCACTTCCCAGACCAGTTCGTCTTCTTCATCGAAGTCATTTGGAAGAACAACATCAAACGTGAAGCGATTGCGTCTTGGCAGGAAATGGGTCGGCTGGCCACGATCAGGGTCGCCAGGGGTGAAGAAGTTATTTTCGCCGATCGGGATGTCCAGCTCTTCTTCCCAGTTGTGGTTGAAATAACCGAAGGTCATCACCGTCGCTCCGGCATCGTTAATACGCCAGCCTTCGTAGGCGACTTCGGTGTGCTGTCCGCTTTGGTAGGTGTTTTGCGCGTATTCATAAGGCAATTGCGCAATAGCCAGTTGGGCGAACAGCGCGGTTCCAGCAGCGACTGCCACCAGAGCCATCTTGATGGTGTTTTTAAAATCGAATGTCATGTCTCTACTCTCACCTTTCCGATAAGAAAGGTCTCCCACTACAGATAAGCTTGGTAATGAAAAATGGCGGGATATTGCTGCATCCCGCCATTCGTTGTACGTGATCTTGTCGGGTTGCTCTTAGTTGGCGGCAACGTTTCCGTCAAGATCTTCTTCTGCGTCGGCTTCAAGTGGCCACACCAGCGGTGTCAGACACAGTGGACAGCCAATCACGTGGTCGTTGGGACCAAGGTCAAGGGTCTCGCGGCGATCAGCCATTTCTTCGTAAAACTGCTCATCATTCATTTCTACCCGGATACCCAGGTCGATGAACATGTTGGTGACTGAGCGGTTGCCAGAACCCTGCCAGTTACGGGCATCGGGCACATTGGGGTTGTCTTCGGTGTTATCGAAGTAACCGGTAATGTGCAGGATGGTGCCTTTCGGCAACAGCGGCGCGTAGTCTTCATGGAACGGATATCCACGCACCCAGTTGTGGTCGTAACCGACACAGGAAATGGTTTCCTTGGAGTAGCCCCAGATCGCTTCCAGACACATACGTTCGCCGGGAGCGTGCAGGTGCGGCTCAAAGGTAATGACCTTGGTGTGCTCGTCCAGTACCTGGTAGGCATGGATAGTCTGGTTGTCGGCATTGCCTTCAACACTGATATCGGAGCCGTTACCCAGAATACTGATACCGGACTTGTACTTCGGCTCATAGCCTTCATCGTGGAAACGGAAACCGATTTCCAGATGGCCAGTGGTGTCACGGCCGTTGGAGTGCATGTGCACCGAGTCAGTGAAGAACGCGGAGTTTTTCTTCAGCAGCGGACCGGCTTCCGGGTCGAAGATGTCGCCGTTACGGGCTACTTCGTGCACCGGCCAGGATACCGACTGTCCTGGAATCGGCTGACCATTTTCGTCCAGCACCTCGGTGCGCCAGATCATGTGGTGGAAGATATAGCGGCCACCAACAGTGTCACTGCCCGGACCTTCCTGAGGCACGTCGTTCACCTCAACAATTTCCACGGACTTCACATAGCGATCCTGCTCAAGATCCAGGGGAACGCTTTCCAGATCACCCCACCAGTCGGGACGCCCGGCTTCCATAAAGAAGTCGGAGGTCTCAAGCACATAGTCAGGCTGACCCAGCTTCCACTTGATTGAGTCATCAAATGACAGCGGCTCCGGCGCATTGGCCGGATTACCCTTCGGCGTACCCGTGCGAGCCCAGGTAGAAATCATGGCGAGTTCTTCGTCACTCAGGGACGGATCGCCCTTGAACTGCTGGATACCGATCTCTTTTTCCACGTACCACGGCGGCATGGCGCCCGCGCGGTCACGCAGAGAGGTCTTGTACTCGATCAGGCCCGCAAACGGCGCAACCTGCTCGTAAGTGACCAGTGGCATCGGCCCAACCCCGCCATCGCGGTGGCAGTTTTGGCAGCTACGCTGCAGGATTGGCTCGATGTCCTCATGAAACGTGACTTCGTTGTTAGCTTGTTGTGCCCCTGCGACCGGGATTACGCCCAGACTCAGAATAATGGCGCTCAGTGTATGCAACCGTAGCATCCTGATTCTCCTCTCAGTTTTTCGATCAGTTCTCAAAAACAGTGTGTGAAATCATTAAATTCGTGGGAAGGGACTGGATCTGTCCGCGCTGAATTCCCCGTGGTTCTTATTAGGTCCAAGATAGCTGGTAACTGTACCGGAATATGGCACCGAAGTTCTCCCTGAAAACTAAAAAATGTCTGTGGGATTATTAAAATGCTTTTTTCGGGAAAAAACCATAAGTTGTTATATTTCAGCAACTTGGCAATATTCCGGCAAAATTCTTCAGGTATTGCGAAATCGATCACTCACCACTGTGCAATTTTTAGTCATCTTTACAGCCAGCCAATAGGGCTACCCGTACCGGGTAGACCCAAATCAGCGATCTGCTGGTGCCCGCCTGTTCTGGCCTGGCGAATCCCTGCCAAGTCTTGGACGTCTGGCGTAGCAAACAGTTACAGCCAGACAGTAATCTGGTGGTGCGGGGATTGCAATCAGTCTGGGATGGATGGCATCCGGGACAGGATTTTAGCCAGACTTCAGCCGCTGGCGTAAGTGGAGAGAAAACCAAGCAGCAGTGCTTCCAGGGTCTCCGCCACACCCGGCACCAGCAGGATTACAGCGGCGGTCACCACTGCCACGCCAGCACAGGTCAGGAGATAATTGCGCAGCGACATCTCAGGACTCCCGCGGCGCCAGCCGGAATATCCACGTTGAACCCGCTTCAACAGCCGCCCTGACCCCGGCAATACCTTCTGGAGACACTACTCCACCGGCGTATTTGCGCAGCATACTGGCGGCGACACCGTCCAGCTCGTCACCGGAGCGAATTCGCTCCAGGCGCCGGGGGTATCGGGTGTCGTCGATCCGCACGACCGCCAGGCCAGATCCGGTATCGGCCTCCACGGCCCAATCCTTCCAGAGCCGGCCAAGAAAGGTATCCATGTATCCTGAAGCGATATAGGCCTTGCCGTTCGCATTGAGGATCCAGATCAGCCGCGAGGTGCCGGAGTCTTCCAGTTCCAGTTCAATGGTCTGGATATCACGGGTGAAATCCCAGTTTGGCTCCGGGCCGGTATACAGGTCGCCGGACACCAGTTCGCCGCCGGGAAATACGATGGAGGGACCATCATTATTGCGGTTTTCAAAGCGCAGGGTGGCCATCGCCACGGCGGGAATCAGCACCAGCAACCCCGCGATCTGCATGATAATTTTAATTGCTTTCATGGCTTAACTGGTTTTTTGAGTTGGGCTGGAAACGACATCTTAGGCCGGTGGCCGCAACCTGTCCATGGTACTAACGGCTAGCGGACGACTGGAGACCGAGATCCTGGCTGAACCACTGCTCCAGCAGCTCACGGGTCATGATGCCGCTATGGGACTGCATCTGGTGGTCAGCGTCAAAGAAGTAGCTCCGCGGGAGTTCCCCATACCAGTTCGGATCAATGCTGAAACGCAGTCGCTCTTCGAAGCTGTCGGCAAACATCCACGACTCTCGCTGGGCCAGACCGAAATCCAGGAGAAAGTCGTAGGCCCACTCGCGATCCGCAATGGGATCGGTTGAAATAAGTACAAACGGCAGGTCCGGATTGTCTTCGAGGATCTCGCCCATCATGTCCAGCTCCACCAGACAGGGAGGACAGTCCACCGACCACAAACCCACCAGAAATTCCTGACCGGCGTGGGCCGCCTTGATCTCGGCAAAGCTGCTGGTAGTGAACGGCCGGAAGTTGTCGTCCGCGGCCGCTGCTGTGACGATGCCGCTACCAGCCATAAAGAGAAAGGCGCGCAGCAGGTGTAGTATTGTCAGACGCCGGTTGGCCATCAGTCACTCGCTTCCGCCGCGGCTCCGGCGAACTGCTGAAAAATATAGCCAAACTGGTCAGTTTTCCAGCTCAGATAGAGCGCCCCATCACCACTGACAATCAGTGGATGATCAGACCCCTGCTGGGTGCTGGCCAGCACGGAGCGCGGCGACCAGCTTTCACCCTCGTCGCGTGACTGCTGATGGTAAATCAGCGACTGACTGCCATCGAAACCCTTCCAGATCAGATGCAGGGTATCGTCCAACACCGCCAGATAGGGATGACCGGCACCCGGACTGGCATCGACTTCCCGCACGGCATGCGGCCGTCCATCGGCGAACGAAAAACGGCCATAGTACACACCCTGGTGCAAATCGCCGTTACTGAACCAGCTCATGTGATAGTCATTAAAATCGCGACCGGACACCATGGTGGGTCCGTGGTGGGGACAGGCATCAATCTGCCAGTTGTCATAGCTGGCACGGTGCATGTCCTGCATTTCGCCATCGGGAGTGAGCACCGCAATGGCGTGATCCCGGGTAGTCACGCCAAAGATCTGGCGCCAGAGAATGGCAATGCTGTCCGTACCTCGGGGCGCAATGGCAATCCGGCAACACTCGCAGGAATGGTTGGCCACCCGGTAGTTTTCCGAAAAGCTCGCCCCGCCATCGGTCGATACCGCGTAGTACACCGCCGCCCCACTGTAGTCCTCACCGGCGTCGATACTGGCTTGCAGATCGCGCTTGTCGATCCAGGTCAGATACAGATGGCCGGATTCGGTCTGGTACAGGCTCTCGAATCGGTGACCAGCAAACAGGTTGTCGTCATTGATGGTCCGCGGCGGCGCGAAGCTGAGCCCCTCGTCCGTTGACCGGCTAAAACGAATCTCGCCGGTAAAGCGCGGCGAAGTCTTCAGCGTCCATGACACATACACCTCATCGCCATTGATGATGATCTTGGGCCGATTCTCACCATTGTGCTCCGCATCTTCCGGTACCCGGTTCACCATTACCGGCTCGGCAAATGGTTGGCCAGGCCGAGCGGCGCGGCTGACATAGACGTGCTGGTTCTGCACGAACGCCACCCACAAACGGCCCTGTTCATCAAGCGTCGCGCTGGGCGCTGCGCCACAGTGCACCGAGACCATGCCAGCTTCGCAATCGACCGACTGCGCCTGCGCTGACAAAACAGTCAACATGGCAAGCAATGCGACTAACAGACTACTGGCCCGGACCTTCATAACTACTATCCTTATATGCTGATGGTGTAACGACGCTTCAACGATTTTACTTACTGGCGCTAACTTGTGATGGCAAGCAACGGTTTACAAGTCAAACGCCAGATTGGCGTAAAATGTGCGACCTGGCCACGGATGCGCGACGTAAGCCACGTCATTGGTCAGATTATCGATACCAAGGCCAAACGACAGACCGTTGTTCATCCGGTAGGTGGATTTCAGGCCAACCCGCTCATAGGCATCCTGCGCACCGTAGACATTATCCTGATTGTCGCTGTTGTCAATGCGGCCGAAACTATCGGAAGCATACTGCACATTCACGCCCACATCCCAATTCTGACTCAGATTATAGGTAGCCAGCAGGTTACTGCGCCACTCCGGCATGCGTGGATAGACATTGCCCTCAATGGAGCGGTCCAGCGGATTGGAGACAATTTCCGAATCAGTGAAAACGAGGTTGAAACGTACATCCAGGTTACTAATGAACAGGTCATTGGCATTGGTAATAAATTCAATACCAGTGGTTTCGATCTCTCCCACCGGCAGGAAAGTGCGCAGCGAGGTACCGCCATCCAGGATCGTGGCTTGTGCCTCGATCACATCCTCGATCGATTCTGTAAACAGATTAAGTCGCACCACACCATTGGGGATGTAGCGCTCCAGCATCAGGTTGTGATGCACACCGTCCTCCGGGTTCAAACCCGGATCGGCCTGGGAGATGGCGTTGAATGCCTCAAAGCGACTGAACAATTCTTCCACGATCGGGAAGCGATAGGCCTGGGCCACCGAGTAACGCAACTGCCAATCGTCGCTGGGGGCAAAGCCGACCGAAAATTTTGGTGAGACCTTGTCCATCTCCCGGGTCGGAACCTGGGTAATATCCAGTCCTGGCGTAGCCGGGTCATCATCGTTGAAGTAGCCACTGGTGCTTTCGAAGTCTTCCCAGCGCAGGCCAAAGGCGGTGTCCCACTGCGCATTCAGCTGCCAGTTGAGCTGAGCGAAAGCTGCGCGGATCTGGGTCTCACCGCCGCTGGTTCCACTCAAGCTGGTTTTTTCACCCGTTTGGTAATTGTCGGAATCGTAAATATTCAGATTCAACTCGTAGGATTCCTGACGTAATCCGGTGACCATGCTGAGCCCATCAACGCCAAGGTCTGAGAAGCGCAGTTTGACCTCGGCGGTATCCCAGCCGGTATCACCAAAATCGGACACCTGGCCCTGCAAGGTATGCAGCGGATCGTTGGGATGAGAGGCAGACGAGCGGTCCTCGTCACGTAATACTTCGAAGCGGCTGATGTTGGCTTCCAGTTCGACCGTATCAGTCAGCTGCCCCAGCAAGCGCACGCCGACGTTGAGACTGTCTCTCTGCAGGTTGCTGCTGGCAAAGCGGCTGGCGGGAATAAAGTACTGGCGGCCATTGTCCACCACGTGGCCCCGGTAAACCGGATCGCCGGCGGCATCGAACACGTAGGTGTTGGCCGCATTGCTGACCGAAGCGCGATCCTCATAGGCCAGGTTGAGCAAGCTGCTCCACTGCCCGAAATCGTGACCCAGTTTGAATTTGTAGTTGGTGGTTTCAGTATCGACCACGCCAGTGTCCATGAACCAGTCTGCGGCGCGGCCACGGTCATCAGGACCAATAATAGTGCCATTGACGGCAAGCGGATTGGCGGCACTGCTGCCACTGCCAGCACGGAAGGTTTGTGGCTGCGCATCGTTGTCCAGGCGATTCACCGAAAAGTACACGCTGGTATCGCCAAACTTGTCGCCATAAGAGGCAAAGCTCTTGAAGCCAGAGACGGTATCGTCGTAGCCATAGTCGTCAAAGGTCTGTGAGAAAAAGGAGCTGTCGAAATGAAATTCCCGCTGCTGGGGAATGGCGGTTTCGATCTCCACGACGCCGCCCATGGCGTTGCCGCTGTATTCAGCCGAGAACGGACCGTACAGCACTTCCACCTGGGCTATTTCGCTGGCCGACACCATGGTCCAGCGCGGCGCCCCGTTCCAGCGCGACTGCAGCAGATAATGCAGCGGCACGCCGTCGGCGAACACCATGGAACGGGAAGTCTGGAACATATTCGAACCGCGCATACCCAACACGCCGTTGGCATCACCAATGAAGCGCCGGCGAATGACCACGGACGGCTCGAACTTCACCACGTCTTCTGTAGTGGCAACATTGATAGAGCGGAAGTCCTCGGGCGTCAGTATGCTGTTGGGGCTGAGGTTGCCGAAATTCTGGTCACGCTCTGAGCCCCAGACGACGATTTCCTCGACGTTGGTTTCTTGCGCCACCGCGCCTGTTGATGCGGCTGCGGCAATTGCCAGCGCCAGTAACTTTTTCGATAGCTGAATTGTTGCTGCTTGCACGGTGCGGATCTCCATTGTTGCCATGTTTTCCGATTGCAGCATGCTAGTGACTTCGCGGTAATCCTCCTATGCGACATACTGTCGCAGCCATTGTCAGGGATCCTGGGGAATTGTTTGCACCACCGTATTTACTGGCTTCCAGACCAGATCAGACAGCCTTTCCGACACCACATCGACTGTGGCTGCGACAATATGCCGCAGGGTCCGGTGGCTAACGTCTGACGGTGCGGCAGGCTGGTGGTCAGCTGGCAATGCTCAAGCGCGACCGCAGACCACCGCTCTGGCTGGCTGTACGTAGACGGCGAGATAAACCCTGTACTGTCCGACAACCACTGTTTTGCGCAGCTATATTTGCAATATGCTTGCATATGCAAGTTTTATGCAATAGGATTGGCGACATGAATGAATCAAGTTACACAACACTTTTACACCTGCTGCGCGCCAGTGCAGCAATCCACGAGCGTCTGGACGGCGGCCTGTCGGCAGTGCACGGACTGTCCCTGCAGGAAATGCTGATGCTGATGTTTCTCGACTCCGAGCCGCGGCACCGGCTTAGCCGTGTCGAGCTGGCGCGGCGTATGCACGTCAGCGCCTCCACCGTGACCCGGCAGCTGGTTCCCCTGGAGAAGCGCGGCATTGTCACGCGGCAGCCGGACGAACGTGATGCACGCCTGACCTATGCGGTGCTTACCGACGCTGGCGAGGAACTGGTCAACGATGCCCGGCAATCCCTGCGCAACACCAGCAAGCAATTTTTTCAGGACCGCTGGCGGGACAGCGAGGTTGCGACACTGGCCACACTACTGGGTAGGCTGACCGTGAATCTTCCCGGTTCGCTGGTCCCTGACGACTAGAGGAAATTGTCTGCGATCGCCAGCGCCGCCGCCCATTGCTACCTGGAATCCGCTTCTGGGGCAGGCCGCCTGGTGGCCGCAGGAATGCCACTTCAAGACCTGATACTGATAGCCTGATAAAGATGCTGAAGCTCAGCAATGGCAGCGTTGAGACACTTACAGTGCTAACACCCTGGTAATTTTCGCCACCGGGACTTTCTTTCTTCGCTCTGCTGTACATTGCTGGCCCTTGTCAGACGGACCGGCCATGCTGGTTTTATCCGCACGGCTAGTGCTTTAACTACCATTAACCACATAGCCACGTGCAGATCTGGTCAGCAGCAATTACACGCGGATGAAAAACCGGCACTCCAGGCTCACATCTGATTAATTTTTAGTAGCGTGTAGTCGTACTATCTAGCGGTCGGGCTATTTACTTAGTGGTCGGACTGCATTAGCTGTCGCACTTGTTTTCAGTCGTACCTGTTTTCAGTACTACTTCATCAAGTGGCAGACAATGACATCAGCTCCGGCCAGGCCGACCGATCCTGTGGAAAGCCCCAGTTCGCCTGATCCAGTTTGCGGCATTTCACCTCATTTGCTGCACAAACAGTCGATAAAAAGTCTGGGTGCGCACACGAATCGTAAAATACATTGCTGAACAGAGAGAAAGAATCAAAGAAAGGCCCCAACATGCAGTTGCCAGATAATCACCGTTATATTTATCACACCGCTTCCGTCAGCATCGACTCCCTGCCAGCACAAGATCGCACGATTCTCATTGCTTTATACGACTTCCTGCAGGCGCTATTGCTTGAACTGGAAAACCGGCATCTGGAAACGGTGGAAAGCTGCAAGGAAGTGTCACGGCTGATCGAGCAGCTTGACTACGATAAGGTAATCAAGACTCTCGGGAATCTCGGCCAGGGCGCAGATTTGTCGACCTTGCCCAAGGAAACAGCGAAGGCCTACCACGATATACGCTCCGGGTGTTTAACAGCTATCACCTTGATGCTTGATTTATTCAAGTTGAACCTGGCTGGCCCGGATCATCTTGATCGACTGTACATGCTCTGCCGCGACCATCTGAAGATCATTCGCAATTGCGTTTTCGATCTCGACCAGGAAGGACTCGAACGGGATTTACAGGCGATACCCCATGGAGTGGATTTGCTCAGGGAAAAGTGGGCGGGCGCCAGCTACAGCATTCCCAGCGGCACCGCGCAGATTGATTTCAATACCGATTTCACCGGTGTAGTCTCTTCCTGCTGTATGGAATTCGCCGCACTTGATCGCACTCTGTACAACCTGATCAACAATGCCACCCGATTCAGTGCTGACGGTCGTGTCAGGGTCAAGGTTGAAGCCGACGATCCGGCCGGATCGACCAACCTCAAATTTGCCATCTGCAATGCGGTCACCTCTGAGGATGTCGAGCGGCTCAGTAATGCATTGGTAAAACACGGCTCTCGTCTTGCGGATTTATTTGAAGGAGGCCTGACCGTGGATGGCAATGGTTTTGGCTTGCGCATCTGTGCCGATTTGGTTTGCCACAACTACCAGCTTGGCAGCCCGGCCGAAGCGCTCAAGCACGAGCTGCTGGGCGTGAGCCTGACTAATCAGGCTTTTAATGTCTGGTTTTATTGTCCCGGTGAATGGCGACGCCCAGGTGGCGACTCGGCGCGACCATAATCAAGACCTATTGCAGGTTACGCAAACCGCCCGGCAGCGTCAGGGTGTCGCGATCCCACCCTTCCATATCCAGCACCTCACCAAGGCAGCTTTCCATCGCAGCATAGGACTCTCGCGTGGCTTCGGCGATGATCTGATGCTCCCGGGTGTCAGTGTCGTCGCGATCCGCGCAGTTTTTCTGGTACTGAAAAAGTTCGGCAAGAGCCAGCATCTGCCGGCACACCTGTGCTGGGCACGCACATTCATATACCAGGGACTGGTCCAGGATCCGGAGCAATTGTTGGCGAGAGAACTGTTGTTGCAACTGCATCGGATCGACCTCGGTTGGCGATGATCCGCCTGTATACATGATGCCTGCTAATCCAGGCGCACCGGGATCTTACGTCTCCCAACCAGATCAGGTTTACCACTGCCGTGCTGGTTCCTTGCCGGAAGGCTGCCACCAGAACGAAATCGCCCCGGGCCGATGGCTATCGGACCGGGGCGATTGAACGACCTGGCAGGAGCAAGTCGCCGGTGGTTTACTGCGTGACGGTTACCGGCACAAAGGCGTTAGTCCAGCAGCAGACATTATCGAACTTGCTGTCGGGCGCCTCGAAGTTATCGATGCGCAGGCGTACCACATAGTCGCCTGGCTCCCAGAACGTGGCCTGGGTCTGAACGACTGTCCAGCCATCATCAAGGCTGCCTTCGCCATTCGCACCGCGCTCCTCGCCGGAAACCTTCACCGGCTGGAAGTCAGGTATTGCCGGTCCCTGATGCAGCAACCACTCGCTGCCAACCGGAAACGTCAGGCTCTCGACTTCATAGCCTTCCCGTTCACCCCGGTCCTGGGCGTAGGCCATCAAGGTCACAGGTTCACCAACCGACGCGGTAATGCGTTCGGCATACACGCCCTCGGAGTCAATTGCCTCGGGGCCGTTTTTTTCAAAGCGAATTGCCGGACGCAGGGAGCCAAAGGCCGCCGGTGCGCGGCTTAACTCGTAGGCCGTGGACGTTGCACGACCCGGCACCGAGTAAGTCTTGCCGCCAGAAGTCAGCGTCCAGACCACCTCGGTATCGGCCTGCTCAGCGGGAACTGTGACGGCAAAGGCACCACGCTCCTGCACCCCGATAAAGCCGCCGCGATCGTAGACCGGAAAGTGCGTCGGCTGTGCACCATCAAATTCCGCAGGCTCAATAAAGTTATTGGAACCAAGTGGCACATTTACAATCTGTTCGCGATTCTGGTTGGCAAAGCCAAACATCATGGTGACCGAGCCATCACCGTTCTTGAACCAGCCGTTGAACATTGGCGCAACCGCTTCACCCGTGGCACCGCGGGTAGCCAGATTGTAGTCCCGCAGGTGTTCCGGAAGCTGGGCCGATGCCGGGACAGTTACGGCACTTGCCAGCAACGCTGAAAGCGCGCCGAAAGCTAGTTTATTAATCTGTTTCATGGCGCACCTCCTGCCATCATGGAGTTGTCTCGTGCTTCCCGCTCGGCAAGCAACTTGTCGTAGCCTTCATCGTCGAGATGAGTGACCGCGATCCAGGCGTGAGACATCTCATCAGTTGTGCGCTGGCCAGCGCCTACCCATTGGTCCGGATCAGGGTTACGCGGATTGTCTGCCGTATTGTCATACCAGGCGGTTGAGATCAGTGTCGCTCCGGCTGGTATCAGCGGCTGATGGCCTTCTTCATAGGTGTGGCTATGGTTCCAGCCAGCGTTCCAGTTGGACACCTGGCTAAGGGTTTCCTTACGCCCGGTCTCCGGGTAGAAAACCTCCAGGGACATGGCGACACCGCGCAGATGCAGGTGTGGCTGCCAGCTGTCGAGACGAACCGGGTGGTCAAAAGAATGAAAACCCTGGGTCATCAGCTTGCCGTGCGGTGGAATCAGATAGTCGCCGCCGCCATCCAGGGCGTAAAGACGCAGATCCTGACGATAGGCTTCTTCCTCGCTGAACTCATCTTCTTCGTCGTAGTACCAGATACCTACTGACACCTGGTCATCCTGAACGGCCTTGCCATCCGGGTAGTAGTGAATGCTCCAGCCAACCTTTGAATCGGCCGGCACTTTACGGCACGCGCCCTCCGGCACCTTTTCACCGAGTTTGCCGTAGGCGTACTCGGACAGGCGATCACCGCGCACCCATTCCCCGTCCTCGTTCCTTACCAGGAAGTGGGAGTTGGCGTGGTGAGTCGAACCGTGCGCTGCAGATGACGGCAGCGTTTCCACGGCCTTGATGCAGCGGCTCTCGGTGATCCCGGAATCAACTTCCGGCTCCCACCACAGATCCTGGCCTTCGGCTGGCACGTCCCAGGCGGCGGATTTGATGATGTGATCCGGAGCGCCCAGTTCCGACGCCATTCGCCACTCGCCTTTCTGCGGGAATTCCTTGGCCGGGGGTAGATTCTCGGGGTTACCAAACGGCGAGCCAGCATTGACCCATTCGACGATTGTTTCGATATCTTCCTGGGACATGCGCCAGTCGTTCTTCAGATGCTGTACGCCGATATCGCCGTCATATTGATACGGCGGCATTTCCTTCTGGGCAACTTTCAACTGGATCAGCGGAGCCCAGGGGCGAACTTCTTCGTAACTGGTAAATGACATAGGGCCAATCTGACCAGGCTGGTGACAGATCTGGCAGTTGTCCTGGATGATTCGCGAAACTTCTTTTGCATAGGTGGGGTGTTCCGCCTTGCCTTCATCGGCGCCAGCAAGCGCGGGCACCATGGCCAGCGCAGAAAATAGCCCGATTACACTGGTTTTCTTCATGATCCTCTCCAATTCGAAACCTATTTTGAAACACCAGCATCGAAACCGAGTTTCTGCCAAGCAGGTGTTTTAGTGTCGGGGCATTACTCAGAAATGCCTGGATACTGATTGTGCGGATGGCGGACCAGGGGATTCTGATCTAGGTCAATTTTCTGACCGGGAAAGTGTTACAAATTGTGTAACACACTACGGAGAGGATAGTAGCAGGGAGTACTTAAGGCTGGACTGGCTTGGGCTGCAGGTCAATCGGTGGGGGCTGGGGGGAGAGTCGATCAGTTAAACAGTGTCGATTCGCAAGCAATATCGAGGCGGCGGCTGCGCAACCACACCGCCCGCCATCCCTGGCCAGCGGCATGCGTTACAGCAGAATCTGGTCAGGCTTCCCGGGCAACTATGCGCAATTCCACCCGACGGTTCTGTTCGCGGCCAGCGGCCGTTTCGTTGCTGGCTACCGGCTGATCCGGTCCGCGACCTTCCACGATCAGCCGATCCTGATCAATGCCCTGGGTAGCCAGATAGTTGGCAACGCTATTCGCACGCCGGTCGGACAGGTTGTAGTTGTAATCACGGGCACCGGTGGAATCGGTATGGCCACTCACCTGCAGGCGCGTATCGGTGAACTTGTAGAGTACCTTGGCTACGGAATCGAGAACCGGTGTGAATTCCGGCTTTACCGTGTATTCATTGGTGGCAAACGTGACGTTGCCTGGCATAACCAGCTGCAGCTGATCACCGTCACGCTGCACGCGGACGCCGGTACCCGCCAATTCTTCACGCAGTTCTGCTTCCTGGGCATCCATGTAAGCACCCACGCCGGCGCCAATGGCGCCGCAGCCGGCAGCAGCGTTGCGTGCCCGACGGCTGTTCTCGGTCGCGCCCACCAGACCACACACGACCGCACCTATGGCACCATATTGCACCGCACGGCTGGTGCGCTCTTGGCCAGTATAGGGATCGATCGTGGTGCAGTTCACCAGCAGCGCGACTGTCGCCAGTCCTGCCAGTCTCGACAGCTTAAAAGGACGCGTGAAGTGCATGGTACTCATTGTCATCTGTGCTCCAGGGCCAGTGCCCAATTTAAAGTGCTGCTTATACGCAGAATCCGGTTTAAGCAGTCTGATGTTGGATCGTGACAATGGGGTCGGAGCAGTGTTCTGTCAATGGGCATCAGGCGCGCCCCCTGAAAACAGAGACAGAGTGTGGGCAGGGGGAGGCGGCCTGGATACCCTCCTGCTAAGCCCGCGATAAACAGGTGACTACACGTAAGTGAGCACCTGCTTGAGCGGCCCGGAATAAGTCTTTTCAACCTCTCTGGGCCCTGGTTTCAGACCCAGGTTTCAGGCCCAGGTTTCAGGCCTGACTGCCAGGCGCCCCTGAACTACAGATTCGGCCAGGGAAACAGCTCCACTGGCGGGACATCCAGATTCACCTCGTTGCCGCGGGCCATGACAAATGCCGGAGACATCAGCGTAGCAATGTCACTCAGTGGATTGCCGCGGTAGGCGACGATGTCGGCGTCCTTGCCGGGCTCGAGAGTGCCAGCAAAGTCGAGAATACCCATCAGATCGGCGGCGTTGACCGTGGCGGAGATCAGGATATCGCGTTCTGGCATGCCCGCATTGTGCATCAGCACCGCCTCGTAGGCATTGGTACCATGGTCATTGACCCCGGCATCGGTACCAAAGGCAATCTTCACGCCGCGCTCGTGGGCAATGCGCAGCGCATTACGCATGATGGGTCCGACTTCCAGCGCTTTCTGCCGGATTTCCGGCGGGTAAAAATCCGGTCGCTCGCTGGCGATGCGCTCGACGGTGTGGCCGGCTATCAGGGTCGGCACCAGATAAGCCCCTGTTGCCACAAACAGGTCGGCAACTTCTTCATCCAGATAGGAACCGTGCTCGATGGAATCCACACCGGCTCGCAGCGCCGCCATCATGCCGGTTTTGCCATGGGCATGGGCCGCGACCTTGCGCCCCATAGAATGAGCCGCCTGGATCAGGGCAATCTGCGACTCATCAGTGAACTGCTGCTCGGTACCGGTTGCGGTCATGCTCAACACACCGCCCGTGGCAACATACTTGATGTGATCGGCGCCGTATTTAATCTGTGTCCGTACTGCCTTGCGACACTCGCTAGGTCCATCACACACCCCGGAATGCGGTTCGGGGAACACATCATCGCGGAACCCGCCGCCGTCACCGTGGCCGCCGGTGGGAGTAATACCCTGGCCCGCAGCACGGATGCGCGGCCCCATGACGATACCCTGGTTGATCGCATCGCGCAGCGCAAAAATGGCGTTGCGGCTGGCGCCGACGTTGCGAATAGAAGTGAACCCGGCACGCAGGGTGCGCATGCCGTACTCATAGCCCATCAGCGTGCTGAATTCCGGTGTCCGGGTGACCGCAATCTCGCGGCGATTCGGTTCCTGCTGACTGAGAATATGGGTATGGGAATCAATTAGCCCAGCCATGACAAAGGCGTTGCGCAAATCCACCACTCGCGCATTCGCGGTGCCACTGACCTCACCGGGCTGTACATAACCCGGGCGGATTTCCACGATCTGGTTGTTTCTGACGATCACGCTCTGCTCGGTAACTGGCGCCTCGCGTGCGTCAGCCAGTAGAGTGCCCGCGTGAATGATTTTCCATTGCCCGGCAGTTTGTGCCGACACCGACAGGTTGAGCAGCAATGCTGTCGCCAGCAGTATTATTCTGGTCATCTGTGCATCCCTCTTGGATAGAACCGGGATGATAATCGAAGCCTGCGGTGATCTCGACTATCGGGGATTGGCGCGAACGAAATCGACCAGCAGCTGTGCCCATTCCTCGCCTTTTTGTTCCTGGAGAAAGTGACCGGCGCCAGTGATGGTAGTGTGGGGCTGACCTGCTGCGCCTGGGATCAGGCGCTGAAAAATCGCATCCCCACCGGCCGTGATCGGATCGCCATCGCTGAATGAAGTCAGAAACGGTTTGTCCCAGTGCCGGAATACTTCCCATGCCGCGCGATTGTCCGCCGCGGCCGGGTCATCGGCGGTAACAGGTACGCGCTGCGGCATGATCAGTGGACCGGACTTGTAACGAGCCTCAGGAAACGGCGCATCATATGCTGCAGCCAGTGACGGGTCTCCCACATTACCGGCCACCATATTGCCCACCGGCATATCGCCCCGCTCAATCATCGCCTGATTGGCACGCTTCCAGGCCATGAAGGCATCACTCAATGGCGAGTGATCACCAAAAGGAGCCGGCAGGCCCGTATTGGCAATGGCGACCCTGGCAAATCGATCCTCATTTTCTGCCACCACTCGTAGCCCGATAAGCCCGCCCCAATCCTGCCCGACAAACGTTACGTCATTGAGGCCCAGTGCTTTCACCAGTGCCGATTGGGTATCGACATGAAAGGCATAGGTATGCACATCCATGTCTGTGGGTTTGTCGGAGCGGCCAAAGCCGATCAGGTCGGGCACGATGGCGCGATAGCCTGCGGCGCTGATAATCGGGATCATCTTCCGATACAGGTACGACCACGTCGGCTCGCCATGCAGCATCAACACCACGTCGCCGTCCGCTGGCCCTTCATCCAGATAGTGCACCCGGTAGCCTTCGATCTCGACATAGTTGGGCTCGAAATCATAGCCGGGCAAATTTTCAAAGCGGCTGTCAGGAGTGCGCAGCACACCGGGACGTATCTCATCGGCTTGAGTGGTAATGGCTGTCATCAGAAGTCCTGACAGCAACGCCTTGCGCTTCAGCATTGCCTGCCTTCTTGTAGAGTTAAGGGATCCCTGCCAGGAATACTGCCAGAACTTGCAACCCAACAGCAATGAAACCATCCCAGGCTCGATGGTAGAGGATGCTGATAGTCGGGACCGACTAATTATTAGAGGGCACCTCTATTAATTCAGACGGGTATTAATTCAGACGGGTCACTGGCCTTCAGACGGCGCAACGCGAAGGCAGGAGATTGCTGCGAGTCAGAGCAACTTGGCAGGCAAGTGTTACAGGTCGCTGGCAAAAGCTGCCAACGGGTGCGTGGTGGTCACCTTGAGGTAAACCCGTGCACCACGGTTTATCTGGTTCTCATGACTGGCGCGAACCTGTACGTTAACGCCTTCATCGAGTTCTACCGAATACAGCCAGGAGCCTCCTTCATAGCGCACCCAGGCGATTTTGCCATTGCCACCATCATCCAGCTGATTGACAGAAAGGTCATCGGGTCGCAGCAGCAAATCCACATTGGCCGAGGCAGCACCGATAGGGGTAGCCGGGACCGGACCCAGACTGGTGACAACTGACCCGTTTTCCAACTGCCCCGGCAGAAAACTTGCCTCGCCGAGGAAACCGGCGACAAAGCGGCTGGCGGGTTCGCTGAAGCAGGCTTCCGGGCTGGCAAGTTGTTCCAGCACACCGTTGCGCAGCACGCCGAGTCGGTCACCCACGGAAAGCGCTTCTTCCTGGTCGTGAGTGACCCAGATGGCCGGAACGCCAGCGGACTTCAGGGCAGTGCGAATTTCCCAGCGCAGACTGTCCTTGAGCGCAGCGTCAAGATTGGATAGCGGTTCGTCCAGCAGCACCAGGCTTGGCTGGTGCGCCAGGGTGCGGGCCAGGGCGACACGCTGTTTCTGGCCGCCCGACAAAGTGGCTGGCTTGACGCTGCGAAAGTCATTCAGCCTCAGCAGATCAATCCAGTGATCTGCCGGCGAGCGCTCACTTAATCGGAAGGCGACATTCTCAATCACCGTCAGGTGCGGGAACAGGGCAAAGTCCTGAAACACCATACCGACATTACGCTTCTCCGGCGGAATCTGGCGGCCGGGGCTGGCCTGCCAATTGCCGAGTGCTATCGTGCCCTGGGCAATGGGTATCAATCCGGCCACCGCCTGCAGGATGGTGGTTTTGCCACAGCCTGTAGGCCCCACCAGCATCAGGATCTCATCATCCCCCAGGACAAGATTGAGATCACTGACCACACGGGTTGTCCCGTAATCCACACTGAGGTGTTGTATTTCAAGCATGGTGTTGTACTTCAAGCATGATTTTGTTGTTCAAGGATCAGGGCTTGTCATCTTCAAAAACCGCGAACTCGGCGCGGCGCTCACCAGACAACATCAACGCCAGCCCCAGCCCGGACATGATTACCAGCAGCAACCCCGGGATTGCAGCCCGGCCAAAATAACCAGCCTCGTAGACGCGCCACAAATAGGTGGCAAGTGTCTCAAATCCAGTGGGCGCGAGCAGCAAGGTAGCCGGCAGTTCCCGCATTGCCTCCAGAAAAACCAGTGCGGCACCGGCTACCATACCGCGCAGGGTGAGGGGCAGCGTCACTCGCTGAAAAACTTCACGGGGTCCCGCGCCCAGCACGCGCGCCGCTTTCACCAGGCTGGCATCCAGCTTTTCGGCTGTAGAGCGTACCGTACCCACCGCCAGCGGCAAAAAACGCAGCACGTAGGCTAACACCAACAGGCCCAGGGTTTGATACATAAACGGCAACTGCAAACCAATGTAGACCAGCGCCGTGCCCATGACGATGCCCGGTACACCAAAACCAAGATAGGTAACTCGTTCCAGGATGCGACCGATGCGGCCACCCAGCGCCGCGTAGGCTACCGGGACCGCGAACACCACCGCCGCCAGGGCGGCCAGCAGGGAGGCATAGGTTGAATTCCAGGCAAAGGCAAGCTCAAAACCACCGCTGCCTTCTCGCACCAGCCAGATGCTGAATACCGACAGGGGCAGCACGATCGCCAGCAGTATCACCGGCGCGGCAGCCACCACCAGTGCAGGGATTTGCCAACCCCGGGGCCAGAGAGTCAGGCTACGACCGGGCCGTTCCTGGGTGACCTTTAAACGCGATTCCAGAAACAACACCAGACCAACAATCGCCAGTAGCTGCAGCGACAGCATCGCCGCCTGATTCAGCCCGAAAGCATTGTATTCCACATAAATAACCCGGGTCAGGGTGTCCAGCCCCATGATTGCCGGCGTCCCAAAATCCGATAGCGCATAAAGCGCAGCCAACAAACCGCCTGCGGCAATACCGGTAACAGCTCGCGGCAGCACCACGCGCCATAGCGCACCAGTGAGAGACATGCCCAGGGTGCGCGCGGCGTTGACCAGACTGGCATCCTGACTGAGCAATGAAGCACGGGTGGTGAGCAGCACGAACGGATAGGTGTAAAGTGTCATTACCAGAGCAGCACCCCACAGTCCGGAAGCCGATGGCGTGGCTAAACCCACCAGATTCTCAATCTCGCCGCCAGGACCAAACGCCGCATAGAACGTAAATGCGCCAATATAGCTGGGCATGGCCAGCGGTGCCGCCAACAGGATCAACCACAGTTTATTAAAAGGCAGGCGAACGAACGCGGTGAGCAATGCCAGGGGCACACCCAGCACTGTCGCACCCAACACGGTCAGCGCCATGAGTAACAGGGTGTTGAGCAGCAGATCGAGATTGCGGGTGTCGAACAGGTTACTGGTGTCGTCCACCAGGCCAAACAGCACCACGACTGGAGACACCGCAACCAGCGCGATGAGTAGCGCCAGCGGGTAGGATCTGGGCCAGGCGTTCATAGCACGCCGACATCACGCATCAGGTCCAGGGTCGGACGCAGGTCGGCCAGCAGGGTCAGGTCTAACTCGGGAGGCGAAATAGTGCTCAGCGCGGGTAATCCTTCCGGCGGCGCGACGCTCCCGACCAGGGGTATTTCGTAAGCTTCTGTGGCCAGGTAGGACTGCACTTCGCGGGTCAGCAGATAGCGGATGAAATTGATGGGTAAATCACCCTCGCTCAGGGCGAGTATGCCTGAAGCATTTACCAGGCAGCCGGCGTCGTTATTGGTGAACGCCAGATCCACGGTGGCATCCGGCTTGCCGGCTTTCAGGCGCAGAGTATAGTAGTGATTGGCAAAACCAAGATCGACTTCACCGCGCTCCACGGCCATCACCACACCTAACTCGCCAGCATAGGACCGGGCAGTCTTATCCATCGCCCGCAGCCATTCAGCGGTCGCCTGCTCGCCTTCAAGCAGGCGCATGGCAGTGACGAAAGATTGGAACGAGGCATACGCTGGCGCCCAGCCGATGCGCAGACCGCTTTGCGGCAGCGCCATCACAGCATCGGGAATCTGCTCTCGACTGACGCGATCGGTATTGAAAGGCAGGGTACGAATCCGGCCGGTTACCGGTGCCCATTGCGGATAACGAAATCCTGGCTTGAGCTGGGCTGTCAGATCATCCGGCAGGGTCCGCGCCAGACCTTCGGCGCTCACCAGGCCAATGGCGCCGGAGTCCACTGCCCAGAACACATCGGCCCTGCGTACCCCGGCATTGGCCTCGGCAACAATGGCGTTGGCCAGCGCCGCGGTGGGGCCGCGGCGGATATTGAGCTCAAAATCGGGATTACGTTGCTGGATAGCGTCCAGCACATTTTCATACAGCCCGCCTTCACCGCGGCCCAGATAGAGGGTTAATTCACCCTGCAATTTCGGCAAGGCATCCACGGATATCGCGCTGGCGCCCTCACCCGGCTGGGCAAGCACACCACCAGGCGAGGCCAGCAAATAGCCCAGACCGCCAGCGGCGGTCAGGGATTGAAGAAAGGATCGACGCTGCACTTAGAATACGCTGGAGCGGTTCTGCTCGGCCTCCTCAAGCAGGGCCTTGGCGCGGTCCAGCTTGGTTTGCATGGCCTGTACCACGGCGCGCACCTGATCGACGGTTTCTCCGCGCTCAATGGATTGCGGCAGACGTACATTGAAATCTACTTCCAGATCTTCCACCAGGTCAGCATCCTGCTCAATCAGGTCGCCTTCCACCCCTTCAAACCGGGACAGATAGGTATCAAAGACAATACTGGTGGCTTCTTCCGGCAGGCGCTCAGCGTACTTGGCCACCACTCGATCCAGGCGCATCTTGATTTCATCCAGGGTTTCAACCGGGGTAGTCGCCTCGGTGCCCTCAATCGTGGCAACCAGACCGCGCTGCTGGTATTGGGCCGCAACCTTCACCGCGCCCAGAGCCTGCCACAGCGACTGCTCCAGCATGGCCTGCTGGACTCGGACATCGGCAACCGGCTGCTCCTGCTCAATAGCCTGGCGAACACCAAACAGACCCTGCCAGATCGAGGCGTAAATCGGGATATAGTTGGTTTCAATGGCGGCGTGAAACTTCACTGCCTCCCAGTGATCCGCCACGGCTGCCGGTTCGGCATTGGCCAGGCCCCCGCGCTCGTAGTTACTGACAATACCGTCGACCTGGTCGATCAGCCACTGCACTTCTTCCGAATACTCGGTCAGGTGTGCCTGCAGGTCATTAACATGGTCGCCGATCGGTCCGTTGGCCAGGGCGCTGCCGGAAGCCAGAATCAGGCTCAGTCCCAGCACTGCAGTTAGCTTTTGAAACAGTTGTGATTGGGAATTCATTAAATCGCTCGCTTATTTCCGGGTTTATTCAAAATTTGTTGCAAATGATAACCATTATCAACAATAACGTAAAGTCACCCGCAGCCAGTAGTCGTGTGCCCCATGGTATTGATCGCTTCTGTATTTTTGTCGACACCCTCACTATCCTGTCTGTGTCTTGTCGTATTATTGCCACAGCGCTGGCGTTCGCCCTGCGGCCCGATTCGCGCAGCCAGGGTTTGTTTATTAGTTGATCAGTCACCCAGAAGTGTAATTGCCAATTAATTACCAGCTAAGGGGAAATGGCATGGAAACCACGGAAACGGATAAAGTCAGCTGTCCCAAATGTGAAGGTGGCCTGGAGCCGCGCACGGTTCAGGATGAGATCACCATCGAACGCTGCAACAAGTGCTACGGCTTGCTGATTCCCGCCGGTGCTACCAAGAAACTGCTGGCGATCTGGGGACCGGAGGATAACATCGACACCGGATCTGGGGCGCTGGGCAGAAAGTACGACAAGATCGATGAGATCAGCTGTCCGCGCTGCAAGATCCAGATGGACAAGATCGAGGACCCAGCCCAGCCGCATATCTGGGTTGAAAACTGCGCCAGTTGTGGCTCCACGTTTTTTGATGCCGGTGAACTGACTGACCTGAAAGAGAGAACCCTGGGTGACATCTTTAAACGCTTTCTCAAAGGCAGCCGCAAATAGCGCAACAGCCTGGTCAATGGCCTCACTACTGGACAGAATCTACGCAAACTCACCGGCCAGCATGGCTACGCGACGCCGGGCATCAATTCTGGTTATGTTCCTGGCACTGTGGATGCTGCCACCATCAGCAATGGCGGCCGATGCCGATAGCCTGCTATCGATCAGCGGTGATCGCATTGACTATGTTGCGACGCCAGCTACCCAATCTCCGGCGGAAACGATCGCACGCTACTACGGTCAGCTCGCCGCGACCACCCGCCAGCGTCTGCAGGAGCACCGAACTGAACTTGAAAGTCTGCTAGGCGACTATAGGTTTGCCATGAACGCAGCAGACACCGCCGAGATGAATTCCATTCTCAGCAAGGTCACTGCAGAATGGGTGCATATTCTGCGTGTCCATAATGACGAATTCACCGACTCCGCCCGGGCGCATCTACGGCAACTGTACGGGCGCGTTTACCCCGCACTGGCAGCCAACTAACTCGGTCGCCGGATTTCAGCCTGCCCGGCTGACATAAGCGGCAAGGGCACCTTTATCAACCCGGAAGGCTTCGCAGAGACTTGTCTGAAATAATTGTGGTGCCCATAATCCAGTTGTCATGGAACTGCGACGACTCTTGTCTTTGAAATCAACCCCGGAATCACCCCAGCGAACCAAATCCCCGTGCCCGCGATCCCGATGGCGCCTGCTCATCGCACTGGCGATCGGCGCGCTGGTCGCCTGCGATATCCAGCCCGTTGCGGTAGGCACCTGGCAGGTGCAAGTCGGCGATGGCCAGGACACCCGACAGGAGATCTGGACCATTAGCGATGCTGGCCAGATAACCCTTGCACGGGACAGCGGCAGCATCACCACCGCTGTCGAACTGGCCGGCAGTCGCGTGTCCTGGACAACCGGCTCCATGGAACCCACGGCCAGCGACCGGGTAAACTTTTCCGGCACCGTCAATGGCAACGAACTCAGTGGCACCTTGTTCTCCCAACAGGGCAACCGCACAGTAACCGGCACGCGCCGCTAGCAGATTCCGCCTCCCGACACTTTGTGCGATGATGGCGCGCAAATGACAACAGCACTCGGGGGGAGAGCCACGTGTCTGATTCGAAATCTACCTATCCAAAACCACGCGCCCTGGCGATAGTCACCGGTCTCTGCGGAGCCGGCCTGCTTTGGCTGGGAATTATTTTGCTGCAGCTGGGTGGCTCGTTTTATTACGCTGCCGCCGGTGTCATGCTGCTGACCGTGGCCGTTCTGGTATTCCGCGGAGATCACCGCGGCGCGCTGCTGTACGGCGCCTTTCTTGTTGTCACCTACCTGTGGTCCTTCTATGAAGTCGGCCTGGCCGCCTGGCCGCTGGCACCCCGGGTCGCCTTCTTTACCGTGCTCGGCCTGTGGTTTCTGTTGCCGCGCGTGCGCCGCGGATTATGGCAGGGTCCAACCCAGCCGCTGTGGCAACAGCGACCGGCGCAAATCAGTGCCGGTGCCTTTGCCGTGTTTATTGTTGCTGTCTTTATTGCCAACACCGGCTACGAAGTCGGCACGCCGAGCGCGCTGGGCTCCGGGCAGGTAAGCAACGCCACCGGCGAGTGGCGTCACTATGGCTCCTCAAAAACCGGCACGCGCTATGCTGCCGCTGACCAGATCAATGTCGAAAACGTGGAACAACTGGAGCGCGCCTGGGAAATTCGCACTGGCGTGTCCGGTGAGTTCAAGGGCACGCCGATCCAGGTGGGAGATGGACTGTATCTGTGCACCGGCCGCAACATCATGCTGTCTTTGGACCCCGATACCGGCGAAGAGCGCTGGCGCTACGATCCGCAGATTGAATCGCCCATGTTTGGATTCTGGGACACCTGCCGCGGTGTTACCCACTATGCGCTGCCAGATACAAGCAACAGCAGTGATTGCCCGGAACGAATATTTACCGCCACCACCGATGCACGGCTGGTTGCGGTAAACAAGGACACCGGTCAACCCTGTCAGGATTTTGGAGTCGACGGTGAAGTAAACCTGCTGGCCGGCATGGGAGAGGTGAAGCCAGGCTTTTACTTCGTCACCTCACCGCCCAGCATCGCGCGCGATGTGCTGATCCTCGGCGGCTGGGTAACTGACAATCAGGAAATTGAAGAGCCTTCCGGGGTTGTCCGCGGTTTCGACCCGGTTACCGGCGAACTGGTCTGGGCCTGGGATATGGGGCGCGAGGACCGTACCGGTCTGCCAGCTCCGGGAGAAAGCTACACCCGCGGCACACCGAATGTCTGGAGCTTGACCAGCGTCGATGAGGAACTGGGGCTGGTGTACGTACCCACCGGTAACGCCACGCCGGATTATTGGGGCGGGCACCGTAGTGAGGCGATGGAGAAATATGCCAGCTCGGTGGTCGCGCTGGACGCCGAGACCGGCCGGGTAAGGTGGCATTTTCAGACCACCCATCATGACATCTGGGATTACGATGTGCCGTCCCAACCAACCCTGGTGGACGTTCCCATTGATGGGGAAATGCGTAAAGCGGTGATCGTGCCCACCAAGCGTGCGGAGATCTTTCTGCTCGATCGCGAAACCGGCGAACCGCTGACGGAAGTGGCTGAATTGCCGACCCCACCGACCGACCTGCCGGATGAGTACACCACACCCACGCAACCGTTTTCCGTTGGTATGCCCGAGCTGACTCACGGCCTGTTGACGGAACACGACACCTGGGGAATCACTCCGTTTGATCACGCCGCCTGCCGAATTCAATTCAAGAGCCTGCGCTATGAGGGACCCCTGACGCCTCCCAGCGTCCAGGGCACGCTTGAGTATCCCGGTGTCGGCGGCGGGCAGAACTGGGGCAGCGTCGCGGTCGACGAGGTCAATCAGTTAATGGTGGTCAATACCCTGCACATGCCGTCCGTGGTTCGTCTGTTCCCCCGTGACCAGGTACAGGAAGGCCAGCGCTTCGGAATCGGGGGTGCGCAGGCTGGCACGCCCTACGCAGTGTATTCCTTTTTCTTTTTGTCACCGATCTTCGCCCCTTGCCTGGCACCGCCCTACGGCGACATGGCTGTCATCGACCTTGCCAGCCAGGAGATAGTCTGGCGTCGCCCACTAGGCACTGCGCGCGGCCAGGGACCACTGGGTATTCCCAGCCGCCTGCCGCTACCCATGGGCATGTTTTACAACGCCGGCTCCATCGTCACCGGCGGCGAGCTGATTTTCATTGGTGGTGTGCAGGATGCAACGATGCGCGCCATAAACCTGATGAACGGCCGCGAGCTGTGGACCGACGATCTCCCGGCCACCTCCACCGCCACCCCAATGACCTATGTCAGCCCGGAAACCGGCAAGCAATACGTGCTGGTGACGGTTCCTGACGGCAGCGGCGGGCTAAGCACCGAGGCTGGCTCAAACCAGGCCGCTATCGTCGAAGATGTTCCCGGCGGCTATGTCATTGCCTACAGCCTGCCAGACTGATTGCCATCGGCACCGGTGAGGCATGGGCAATACTCAGGCCGCCTCCAGTGCCATCAGCCTGGACAATGCGTTCATTGCCGAGATCACTGCGCCTTCCTGCCAGCCGGGCAGATATGAAAGGTGGTCGCCGGCAAACAGAAAAGGGCCATCTGGCGCCTGTAATACTGATGAAGGCGTTGAAACCGACCAGCCACCCAGCGTGTAGGGCACCTTGTTCCAGGCCACGGAGATGCCGCGCTTGAGGTTGGCGCGGTACTGCGGATGAACTCGCTCGCCGCGGGACAGCGCCAGCTCGATTCGCGCCTGCGGCTGCAGGTTGCCGAACGTGGTGGCATCACTGCCGCCAAACAAATACGAACCGACAATCACCCCCTGCTCCCTGCCGAAACCATTGGCCGGATACCAGATCTGCAGGATTTCCGGATCGGTCCAGCTGATGCCGCCATATATCTCGTCTTCACTTTCCCAGAAGCGCGGCGATTGAAAAGCAATCTTGGTGGGATTCGCGTACTGGACACTGGCGATAGCGCTTCGTGCCGCGCTGCTGAAATCATTGGCAATGTTGCGCAGGACACTGGGCGGGATCGTCACCACGGCATAGTCGACTTCCAGCGCTCCTTCGGCGGTTGCCGTGCGGCCTTCCAGTCGCACCCGATTACCAGCGCGGCGAATCGCGGTTATCTCGGCGCCGTAAAATATCTCTGCTTCAAGCTGCGCTGCAAAGGACTGGGCAATCCGGTCCATGCCGCCTACCGGCTGCAGCATGGTGGCAGCCTGGTTATAGGTCTCCGCAAAGCTCGGCACAAAGGGCACGCCCGGATCCAGAAATACGTCTTCATAGCCCAGCGGCGGAATCGGCTGCGCCGGGGTGAGGCCACCGGTGCCTGCAACAACGCCGGCTCGAGTAGACCCGTTGAAAGTATTGAACTGGGACAGGGCACCAAAATCCCGCAGCACCGCCAGCACCTGGGCCCGCTCGCTAAAGCCAATCTCGGTATCCAGGGCCCCGGCATTAATTGCCTTGGCCAACAGCTCGGCGATCGTGCCGCGCATCGCGGTGATCACTTCCCGGGCACGCCTCGGCTGCCCGCCGAATGCCGAACTGCTGTGTATATAGGCACCACGGTTGTCGTTAATAAACGCCTGTAGCGGCACGCCTAACTCCCGGCAGTAGCCCAGAAGATTGCTGTGGTGCTGGGAGATACGCGCGGGCCCGGCGTTAAAGTAAAGCTCGTCGTCGGCATCGAACTGACAGATCTGAGAGCCGGTGGTCTCAACCAGGCTATCGCCGGCACGCAGGGTATGGCTGCGTCCACCGGGTCGATCCCGGGCTTCGATCACGGTCACCGGGTAACCGGCCTGTTTCAGCTCATAGGCCACCGTCAATCCGGCTATCCCGGCACCCAATACGGCAACAGTCGGCTTCGGGCCTGCCGCATTCAGCCGCGACCAGTCCCGCCACTGTTGGCGCTGGGTTGCCGCGCGGGCATCACCCGGCACCAGCAGGCCCATGGTGAGCATGGCCTGATACACACTGGCGGCACCGCCGGCAATTCCCAGCTGCTGTAAAAATTCCCGGCGAGTAATATTTCTGGATTCAGGCATCAGGAAACCTCTGGTCAAGTCTACCGGTGCTTTGGGTAAGTCTGCCGGGCGTGGCGCTTGCCCTGGTTATCGCCGCAATCTCTTATTTGAACGGCCGATACATTATCAGGAAATCGGTGCTAGATAAGAACAAACTGCCCCATCATACCCCGATCTTCATGCTCGAGGATGTGGCAATGGTACATATAAGGGTTGTTCTCGTCAGCGTAATCAGTAAAGCGCATGATCAGGCGAACCGTTTCACCTGGATCCACACGCACCGTATCTTTCCACCCCATTTCATTGGCCGGCGGCGGTGCGTCATCTCGGTCCAGCACCTGGAACTGGCCGTTGTGGATGTGGAATGGATGCAGCATTGGCGAGTCATTGTATACTTCCCAGATTTCCGTGGTGTTCAGTGGAATGCGCTCATTGATAAAGCCCATATCCATGATCCGGCCATTAATAAAGTAATTACCCCCACCGGAGCCGCCACCAGTCCCGTTTCGCGGCCCGTTACCTGGACCACGGTCTGCGCCACTGCGCATACCGGCACCCATGCGCAGCGTGAAGCGACGAGTGTTGCTTGCCGCTTCTACTGGCAACCGGTAGATCTCAGCAAGCTGCTCTGGTATCTCAAGCCGGTCTTCCAGTGACGATTCGGCGTTAAAAGCAAGTATTTCAAATTCCTCACTGTTTAAATTGCGCAGCATACGGTTCATGGCGCCAGGTGGCACGCTATAATCATTGTTCCTTCCGAGACTGATAAGCCGGAAGGATTCGCCCGGCTGACAGCTGACCAGGATCTCGGCGCGCTCGGCCGCAGCCAGGCGAAGAGACTGCATGGACACCGGTGCTTCCAACCGGCCACCATCACTGGCAACCTGCACGAACTCCCGGTTGTCACTGAATGCCAGGTTAAAGGTTCTGGCATTGGCCGCATTCAGCAGTCGCAAGCGCAGCAGGCGCGTGCTGGGACGGAATCTTGCATTGAGAGTTCCATTGACCAGAATCCGGTCGCCCATATTACCCATCACCAGGTCTTCATAACGGGTCAGGTAATCAAACCCCCCGTCATCATGAAAGCGGCGATCCTGGAGAATTACCGGCACATCATCAACGCCGTACTCCGACGGCAACTCCGGCTGTCCATCTTCGTCTTCGACAATGATCAGGCCAGCCAGGCCCTTATAGACCTGCTCGCCTGACTTGTGCGGCAAATGCGAGTGATACCAGTAGGTACCGGGATACTGCAGTACTTCAAATTCCGGGTTCCAGGTCTCACCATTTGCCACGGGCTGATGGGGGCCACCGTCTGTTTCCGGAGGCAGGTGGAATCCGTGCCAGTGCAGCGAACTGGTCTCACCAAGGTTATTGGTTACTTTGAGCGAGACGCGCTCGTTGCGCCGAAACCGAAGGGTCGGGCCGAGAAAATCACCATTAACGCCGAAGGTGGGAGTATCCAGTCCCGACAGAAACCGGCGGCTGCCCTGCTGCAGGCGCAGGTCAAACTGGCGGACCCCCTGGTTGAGCTCGCCGTCATAATCGTGCGGCAATGCCAGACGCTGACCAGTTTCATCCTGGGCAGGAACCGCTAGCGGCCAGCCCAGCACACCACCAACCGAACTGGTGGCAAGTAGCTTCAGGGATTGTCGACGAGTAAGCGGCATGGTTTCCTGGTATCAGCACCGGTCTGCTTGAATCGGAAAAATTGAGGGGATTCAGAATGTGAATCGTCGGCTGCCGCCCCGGGCGGCAGCCGACTGGTTACTGCGACAAGCGCTATTTACGGTATAGCACCACAAACTTGCTGGTCTGACCCTGGATAGACGGATCAAACACCCCGTTGGTGAGCGGATCATCATCATTCAGGTGTAAATTGGAGCTGCGCAGCACCGTCAGACCAGCGGCCTCGGCGTAGTCAGTAATCAGGTCACCGCGAACCCGGTGCAGCGTGCCGCCGACTTCTGCTGGAGCTCCGGGTGCAGCCTGGTGATCAATGGCCAGAAACACACCACCCGGCTTCAGGATCCGGGCGATCTCCGCGAAGCTGCCAGCGGGATTACCCAGACTGATGCCTTCCGGTTCGAACCACAACTCATGGGGCCCGAGAATCCAGGTGACCATGTCCATGGAGTTATCCGGGGCATCCAGGGCATCAAAATTGGTTTTGCTCAGACGCACATTGGCCAGACGCGCGACGCGTTGTTCCGGTTGATCGCCGACAAAACTGTCGAAGGGGGGTGGATTGTGCATAATCACGCTGCCAGCCGGACCCACCACACGGCTGAGAATTTCGGTGTAGTAGCCACCCCCGGCTTCCATTTCAAAAACCTGCATGCCTTCGGCGATGCCTGCAAAAGCCAGCACTTCCAGCGGCATGCGCCGCGCATCATCGGCGACATCCGCGGCCGGGCGATCACCGTGGATCAAGGCATTGGCCACCAACTCTGCAGCGGAATCGGCCTGGACCTGGGTGGCGGTAAAAGCGGCGCTGAACAACAAGGCCGCGCAGAACTTCGAAACACAGAGTCTTGGTAGCAAGGTACCGGGATATGATTGAACTGACATGGACCTCTCCTTTTGGCTTGGGCTTGAGCTTGTAGGCCGGACCTGGTTACGGCTTGAATAGCCTGGTCAGGCTAAGCTGGCGCACCCAGTGTATTGCCTTTTAACAACGGAGACCAACGCAGACCGGGTATCTGCGCGATCAGCAACACCCACCGGCCAGGGCTCTGTCTGGCGCAGTTTCAGCCACTGTTGGTCAAAGCAGGGAGAAAGGATAGACTTGCCGCAGTCCGGATCACCCCAACCCATGGTCACAGCCCCTTCAATCGGAAACTGGAATAAGGAAGAACAACCAGCCTCATGTTCCGACGCCTGAAACATTGTCACAACGTGGAAGACCTGCGCCTGCTGGCCAAACAGCGTCTGCCGGGGCCAATATTTCACTACATCGACGGCGCCGCCGACGATGAGGTGACCTACCGCCGCAACACCAGCGCGTTTGCTGACTGCGACCTGGTGCCCAATGTGCTGGCTGGCGTTGCGGACATCGATATGTCCGTTGAAGTGTTGGGCCAGAAACTGGCCATGCCCCTGTTTTGTTCCCCCACCGCGCTGCAGCGTCTGTTTCATCGCGACGGTGAACGTGCGGTTGCCCGGGCGGCGGAAAAATTCGGGACCTACTTCGGCGTATCGGCGCTGGGCACAGTCAGTCTCGCGGAAATCGGCAAGCTGATCAGCACGCCAAAGCTGTTTCAGTTCTATTTCCATAAAGATCGCGGCCTCAATGACGCCATGGTGGAGCGCGCCCAGGCCGCGAATTTCAATGCCCTGGCGCTCACCGTGGATACCATTACCGGTGGCAATCGTGAGCGTGACCTGTACACCGGGTTTACCTCCCCGCCGCGCCTGACCCTGAAAAGCCTGGCCAGTTTTGCCCTGCATCCGGGCTGGGCAAAGGACTATTTTCTGGGCGAACCGTTTGAGCTCGCGGAGCTTAAGGACTTCGTAACCCAGGGCTCCAATGTGGCGGTATCGGTTGGCGATTATTTTGCCGAGATGCTGGATCAGTCGATGGACTGGTCTGATGCCGAGGCCTTGCGCGCCAAATGGGGTGGCCAATTCTGTCTGAAAGGCATCATGAGCGTGGCTGATGCCAAAAAGGCGGTGGACATCGGCGCCGACGCCATCATGGTGTCCAACCATGGCGGCCGGCAGCTGGATGGGTCACGTGCCCCCTTTGACCAGATCGCGGAAATTGCCGATGCCGTGGGCGACAAGATCGACGTCATCTGCGACGGCGGCATCCGCCGCGGCAGCCATGTCCTCAAAGCTCTCGCTGCTGGTGCAAAAGCCTGTTCCGGCGGGCGCATGTATTTGTATGCCCTGGCCGCCGCTGGCCAGCCGGGTGTGGAAAAAGCTCTGGGCAATATGAAATCCGAAATCGAGCGGGACATGAAACTGATGGGCGTGACTCGCATTGACCAGTTGAGCCGCGACATGTTGCGCTACCGTTGACTCACTACCCACTGAATAGTTACCTGTATCACTATGGCTGAAACTGACTGTCCCTGCTGTTCCGGCAAACCGTTTGCGCGCTGCTGCCAACCGTTTCTGACCGGCAAGGCCAAACCGCGCACCGTGAAACAACTCATGCGCTCACGCTATTGTGCCTACGCCCTGGGCGGCTTTGGCGAGTACCTCCTGGCCACCTGGGTGCCGAGCAATCGCCCCAAAGAAAGCGCCGAATCGCTGTCGCTGAAAACCGCAGACTGGCAGGGACTGACCATTCTCGACAGCAGCCAGCAGGGCGACAAGGGCGCGGTGGATTTTGTGGCCCGCTACCTTGATGCCAGGGGACAGGAGCAGGTGCATCGTGAGCAGTCGGTTTTCCTGCGTCACAAGGGTAGCTGGTATTACGTGGACGCCCTGCACGTCCAGACTGGCGGCTGATTAAGACACCTATGGCAGAACATAAAGGTTCTTAGCAGATTTGCGGGAAGAGCCGTTGTCTGGTGCACATCCATTCATGTAGAGCGGCGACCTCGAGCGCGGCTGCGGGAAGGCAGGGTTACCGCCCCGCCGGCTCGGCGCCCATCCCGGGTCCCTTCACTCCAGAAAAAGCCCTGAAAAACGGTCTTTTTCCTGCGTTCAGCGCCGGCCTTAATTGGCGGGTCGCCAACCCTGCCTTCCCACATCCGCTCGCCCAGTGACAGCCGGGACAGCAAAGCCCTCTCGCAGTTTTCTTTGCACCTCCCTTCGCAGTCCTGATCGGAGGAAAATCAAGCCTGCAGACAACACAATCCCCTCCTGCCCAGCGCGACCACACCTTGCAGATGTGCACAACAAACAGAGACGCAATAAGGGCCTGAAAACAATTCCCGGTAATGGGCGATGAACGAAATCAGGGCAGCGTTATCGTGGCTGCAACACCGCTGGTCGCACCCCGGGGACGCTGAATAGACGGACTGTTTGCAACTGTGGCAAACTTCCGCTCTCTTCACGAATCTCTTGAATCGCTGGAATCCCAAGAAATCCCGCTTCACCAATTAGAAAAGGTAGTTCTTTCATGTCCATACGAAATCTGACCTGGGGGGTTGTATTCGCCACCCTGCCGCTGGCTGCGCTGGCGCAGGGAGACTATCAGGCCGCCATTGACCAGGAGCGCCTGAACAGCGCTGCTGATGAACACGACGCCTGGCTGTCTTACGGGCGCACCTATGCCGAGCAGCGCTACAGCCCGCTCGACCAGATTAACGCCGATACCATCGATCAACTCTCCCTGTCATGGTACGCCGACATGACCACCAGCCGCGGCCAGGAAGCCACACCGCTGGTGGTGGACGGCGCCATGTATATCTCCACGGCCTGGAGCCTGGTGCATGCCTTCGATGTGCGCACCGGTCAGCATCTTTGGACCTACGACCCACAAGTTGATCCCGCCAAGGGCCGCGATGCCTGCTGCGACGTGGTCAACCGCGGCGTGGCCGCCTGGGACGGCAAGATCTTTGTCGGCACCCTGGATGGCCGCCTGGTGGCACTGGATTCAGCCAACGGGGATGTGCTCTGGGAAGAAGTCACCGTTGATCAGGACCTGCCCTATACCATTACCGGCGCACCGCGCGTCATCAAGGGCATGGTAGTGATTGGCAACGGTGGTGCCGAATACGGCGTACGTGGCTATGTCACCGCATACCACGCCGACACCGGTGAACAGGCCTGGCGTTTTTATACCGTCCCGGGTAATCCGGCTGACGGCTTCGAAAACGACCTGATGGCCAATGCTGCCCAGACCTGGACCGGCCAGTGGTGGAATCTCGGCGGCGGTGGCACCGTCTGGGACGCCATGGCTTATGATCCGGATCTGGACCTGCTCTACCTTGGCGTCGGTAACGGCTCGCCGTGGAACCAGGCCCTGCGCAGCCCCGAGGGCGGTGACAACCTGTTCCTGTCGTCCATTGTTGCCATCGACCCCGATGACGGCAGCTATGCCTGGCACTATCAGACGGTTCCCGGCGAAACCTGGGACTACACCGCCACTCAACACATCATGCTGGCGGATCTGGAAATCGAGGGCGAGCAGCGTCGGGTGGTCATGCAGGCACCGAAGAACGGTTTCTTTTACGTGCTGGACGCAGCCAGCGGCGAGCTACTGTCTGCCGAACCCTACACACCGGTCAGCTGGGCCACTCATGTCGATATGCAGACTGGCCGACCCGTGGAAGTGCCTTCAGCGCGGTTCGATCAAACCGGCGAACCCGCAATTGTGCTACCTGGCCCCCTGGGCGGACACAACTGGTACCCGATGGCTTTCAGCCAGCGCACCAACCTGGTTTATATCCCGGTTACCGAGAATTTCATGGGCTACGTGGCCGACAATGAATTCGTTCCCGATCCCGACGGCTGGAACACCGGCGTCGATTTCGGTCGTGGCTTCCAGCTGGTAATGAGTTCACCGAATCCGCCCACTAATGCCTCTCTGCTGAAAGCCTGGGATCCGGTTGCCCAGGAAGCGGTCTGGCAGGTACAGCATGAGGTCGGCACCGGTAATGCCGGCGTGCTGGCCACTGGTGGTGGGCTGGTTTTCCAGGGCAATCGCTCCGGCGAATTTGTGGCCTATGACGACGCCACAGGTGAGCGCGTCTGGTCAACCCTGGTGCAGGCTGGCGTAATGGCTGCGCCGGCTACGTTTAATGTCGACGGTCAGCAGCACATCGCCCTGCTGGTGGGCTCACCGGCCCTGCCCAGCGAGGGGCCCGGTGCCAGCGAAGCCACTACTACCGCGTCTACCAACAACTCCCGCCTGCTGGTATTCCGTCTCGGCGGCGAAGCCCAGCTGCCTGCCGGTCCGGTGACTTCATCCGTGGAGGAAGGTGAGTTTGTGTTGCCGCAGATTGAGGCTACCCATGAATTGATTTCCCAGGGCGAATCCGCCTACAACGACAACTGCGCGGTGTGCCACGGCCCGTCCGCGTTCTCCACGCGTCCGGACATCTACCCTGACCTGCGCATGAGCCATCGCCTGGCCACCGTGGAAACCTGGAATTCAGTAGTACTGGAAGGCGAACTGCAGGATGGCGGCATGGTGTCCTTTGCCGAGGTACTGGAAGACGGCGACGCCGAAGCGATTCGCGCCTACGTCATCACCCAGGCCAGCCTGACCCAGTAAGTCTTTTGACCTGTTAACCACCCGGCCCGGCGAGCTTGTCGCGTGCCAGGCCGGGTGGTTTGCCTTTCCCTGCCCGCCTCGCATCCTACCCCCAGTGAGCACTCACTTGGCATCAGTGCGCCTCTGACCCTGCGCTCCCACGGGGCTGGCGTCGCGGCCGGTGCTTTGACCTGACTGCACACGGCACCGGCCATATCATAGATTAATTTTCCTCAACTCAAATCCACCCGCCAGCCCGGGACAGCCCCCGGGCCGTATGGTTTAATGCCAAAACACTCGAATTCCGCTTGTGGATTCGGCAATTCAGTCATCAACCAATCACCAACACACTGAACAGGAGAACGTCCCGTGCGTTATCGTCTCGTCTCTTTCCTGACAGCCGTCGCTTCACTAATTTCAGCAGGCGTTGCTCAGGCCCAGATTACCGACAGTCTCGAAGATGAAGCCGTTGCCTGGCTGCAACAGCTGATCCAGGTGGACACTATTAATCCACCCGGCAATGAAACCCGTGCCGTGGAGTTCTATGCTGATATCTTCGACGCCGAAGGCATTGCCTATGAAACAGCCGAGAGTGCGCCAGGCCGCGGCAACATCTGGGCCCGCCTTGAGGGCGGCGATGAGCCCGCGCTGATCCTGTTGCAGCATACCGACGTGGTACCCGCCGATGAGGAATTCTGGACTATTCCGGTACTGTCCGGCGCAATCCGTGACGGCCAGATTCTCGGCCGCGGCGCCCGCGACATGAAAGGGCTGGGCATTACCCAACTGGCTACCTTCCTGAGCCTGCATCGCTCCGGTGCCGAGCTGAATCGCGACGTGATTTTTCTGGCCACCGCCGATGAAGAAGCCGGCGGCTTCTTTGGCGTCGGCTGGCTGATCGAAAATCGCCCGGAAATTTTCGAAGGCGCCGGCTTCCTGCTTAACGAAGGCGGCGGCGCCCGGGTCGACGGCGGCGAAATCGTGTTCGGCGTGGAAGTCACCCAGAAAGTTCCGGTGTGGCTGCGCCTGACGGCGATCGATACCCCGGGACACGGTTCATCGCCGCGCCCGGAAACCTCGGTAACCCGCCTGGTTGAGGCCTTTCACACGATCCACAACAATCCCTTCCCGCCGCGGGTGATCGGGCCGGTTGCCGAGTATTTTGCCGGCCTGTCCATCGACATGGACCCGGATTGGGCGCCCTATTACGCAAATATCGAGCAGTCTATCAACGACGAGGAATTCATGGCCCGGCTCCACGAAGAGCGTCCGGGACACAATTCCCTGATTCGGGACACCTGCTCCCTTACCCGACTTAACGGCTCCAGCAAGATCAACACCAATCCGCCAGAAGCCTGGGGTGAGATCGACTGCCGTATTCTGCCGGACAAACCGGCTGAGCAGTTCATCAGCGAGCTTCAGGAAATGATTGATCACACCGGTGTCGAAATCTCCACCATCATGGCCTTCACTCCTGCCATCTCCGCCACCAACAATCGCCTGTTCCAGGCCATTGAGCGCGTCACCGCGGAGTTGCACCCGGGATCACGGGTCCAGGCCTCGGTGAGCACCGGTTTCACCGACAGCCATTTCACCCGCGACCTGGGCATCGTCAGCTACGGGTTCAATCCGCTGATTACCGCCCAGGATGATCACACCGGTGTGCACGGCAATGACGAGCAAGTGCCGGTTGATCGTTTTCGCCGCGCCGTGAGCGACTACTATGATGTGGTGCGCAATGTGGTTGTTGATTAAAGCCAGGTGAGTGAATCCCGGCGCGACCGACGCCGGGTCCATGGGAATTTGAATCAAATGCTGCCAGCCGCCCGGCTGGCAGCTATACTTGCGGCTGCATGACAGCCGCTACCGCAACAGTTCCCAACGCCCCCCAGGAAATCCTGGAATCCGTCTTCGGATTCACGCAATTTCGCCCGCCCCAGGACCAGATCATCGACACGCTGATGGCCGGCGGCGATGCCCTGGTGTTGATGCCCACTGGCGGCGGCAAGTCCTTGTGCTACCAGATCCCGGCTCTGGCCCGGTCCGGCTGTGGCATTGTCATCTCCCCGCTCATCGCCCTGATGCAGGATCAGGTGAATGCCCTGCGCCTGGTGGGGGTGCGCGCTGCTTTTTTAAATTCCACGCTGGATTTCAGCGAAGTGCAATCCATCGAACAGGCGCTGCGTAACGATGAGCTTGACCTGCTTTACATCGCGCCGGAGCGTCTGACCCAGGCCCGCACCCTGCAGCTACTGCAGGAGATCAAGATTGCCCTGTTCGCCATCGACGAGGCGCACTGCGTGTCCCAGTGGGGACATGATTTTCGCGCCGACTATTTGCAGCTTACCCTGCTGCACGAGCTGTTCCCCGATGTGCCGCGTATCGCCCTGACCGCCACTGCCGATGTGCGAACCCGTCAGGAAATCATCACCCGCCTGCAGCTCGAAGACGCCCAGCAGTTCATTGCCGGATTTGACCGCCCCAACATACGCTACCGCATCGGCCTGAAGAACAATGGCAAGCAACAGCTACTGAAGTTCCTCAAGGACGAACACCTCCATGACGCGGGCATTGTTTACTGCCTGTCGCGTAAAAAGACCGAGGAGATTGCCGACTGGCTGGCCGGTCAGGGCTTTACCGCGCTGCCCTATCATGCTGGCCTCAGCGCCGAGATCCGCGCCCGCCACCAGGCCCGCTTCCTGCGTGAGGAAGGCGTCATCATCGTCGCCACCATTGCCTTTGGCATGGGCATCGACAAACCCGACGTGCGTTTTGTCGCTCATCTTGATTTGCCCAAAACCATTGAGTCCTACTATCAGGAAACCGGCCGTGCCGGCCGCGATGGCCTGCCCGCCAACGCCTGGCTGGTATATGGCCTGCAGGATGTCATCAAGCTTCGGCAGATGATGGAAGGCTCCCAGGGCAGCGAGGAACACAAGCGCGCCGAACAGCATCGACTCAACGCCATGCTCGGGCTGTGCGAGATCACCAGCTGCCGGCGCCAGGCGCTGCTTGCGTACTTCAGCGACAGCCTGCCAACACCCTGTGGCAACTGTGATACCTGCCTGCAGCCACCGGACACCTGGGACGCCACCGAGTCCGCACGCAAGGCTCTCAGCGCCGCCTGGCGCACCGACCAGCGCTTTGGTGTGAATCATTTGATCGATGTACTGCGCGGCAGCAATGCCGACAAGATTTTCCAGTTTGGTCATCAGAACCTGCCGGTCTATGGCATTGGCGATGAACTGGACAACAACCAGTGGCGCTCGGTGTTCCGCCAGTTGGTGGCGCGTGGCTACATGAGCGTGGACCTGGAGCGCTATGGCGCCCTGCGTCTTGAAGAGAAATGCCGCCCGGTACTGCGCGGTGAAGAAGCGGTCGAGTTGCGCAAGGATACAAAGGTCAAGGTCGCCGCGGTCAGAAAGCCAAAAGTGGAGCTGGCCTCAGATGCAGAAATGGACCTGTTTGAAAAACTGCGTGCCTGCCGCAAGGATTTCGCTGACGAGCTTGGCGTGCCACCGTACATGATTTTTCATGACAGCACGCTACAGGAGATGTGCGTGCAGAAGCCGGCCACCCTGGAAGAGATGGGCGAGATCAGCGGCGTCGGCGATAAAAAACTGGAACGCTACGGCCCGGCCTTTCTGCACGCCTTGCTGGATCACCCGGGCAGCTGATCCCGGGGTCGGGTTAATAGATACAGTAGCGGACCAAACGACCCCGTGACGCAGGTCACTGCAATCCACGGCCATGGATTGCGCCCATGACGCCGGGCATCCTGAAACATCCAGACCATCACCAATCCCAGCGCGATTACCAGATCAGCAAAGACCTGACCGGCATTCCAGGCCTGGAAGTGCGGCAGCACAATGCCCAGATAACCGTACTCCCACAGAGCAACAGCCGACAACAAGGCAAACGGAATAAGGACAAGCAACAACAAGGAGCGTGGGATCATGAGCCGTCTCGAAGCAATCAGGAGACGCCAGTGTGTGCGTGTAAGCTACTGTAAACAATTACCCCTGAGGTAATGGTTTCCGCGCTACTGATTACCAGTGATATTGCTCAGCATGTTACCAGGTCACTAGAACGCGGCTGCAACTGCGCTCAGGGAGCGAAACTCTCCAGCGTTGACACAAGCTGCTCACGATTGGTCAGCATCCTGTCTGGTGCCTGGAACGTGGTGTTCACCGCAGAACAAAACTCAAAACTTTCTGCACCCGGGGCCTCCGAGACCGCGGCAACAATACGTTCATGTTCAGCTTGCTGACGTGCGCGCAGGGAGCTGCGCTGTTCGAAGCTCAGTAATTCCTCGTAAATCATTTGCGCTTTCAGGTACAGCGCCTGGTGCTGATCCATCCATTGCTGACGTGCGTCGCTCACCAGTGCCGCAGTACGCGGATGTCGAGACCGGCAGAATTCTTCAAACTGCTCTAACGCGAGAGCGGAGGACAACACTACGGAGGCGGCCACAATCGGATCGCGCTCGTCCATCTGGCCGGAGATCTGGGCATTGGTTATCGCCGACGACAATAGTGCCACGGTCAGAATCAATCCACGCATCTTGAAATACCTCTTACCCCTGTTGAACTAATGTACCAGAAATGGGCCAGCCATCCTCTCAGGGCAGTGCCAGCGCCAGCAACTGCTCCGAATCACCTCCGCTACCGCCACCGATCGCAAACACGATATATTGCTTGCCATCAGCCATGTAGGTCATCGGCGCAGCATGAAAGCGTGCCGGCAACTGCATCCACCACAGCTCTTCACCACTGTCCTTGTCGTAGGCGCCCAGGCGATTGGTTTCGAAGCCCTGGCCAATAAATAGCAATTCGCTGGTCAACAGGGGGCCACCCAGTTTTTCGAAGTTACCAAGGAGCGGCAACTCCAGTCCCTGCAGGGCCGGATGGTCTCTTGGCCCTTCGCCGACCGGCACATGCCAGAGCTTGTCACCGCGATGCATATCCAGGGCAACCAGCTGCGAATAGGGTGGCTTGAATAACGGCAATCCCTCGGGACCCGCAAGATCCCGCACCCGGGGGCGGATAGTCAGATCTGAATTATTGTTGCTTGGCGGTTCGATGCGCACCGTGGAAAAGTGTGCCCAGCTTGGCACAAACAACCGGCCGGTAGACGGATCGAATGCCGCTCCCCACCAGTTAGCCCCGCCGCTCCAGCCGGGCCTAATGATATTGTCTCCGGGAGCAGGAGGCGTATACAGCGGTCCGGCGTGATAGGCATTGAAAATTTCCAGGGCCTCGGCATGCAGCTCCGGGGTGAAATCGATCAGGTCAGCTTCGGTCGCCCCGTTGGTCAGAAACAGCGGTGGCTTGCTGGGAAACGGCTGGGTGGCTGAAGTCTGCTCGCCAGCGACCATGGATTGCGGAACCGGACGCTCTTCTATGGGCCAGACTGGCTCGCCAGTGGCACGATCAAAAACAAAGGTAAAGCCCTGCTTGGTAATCTGGGCCACCGCCTTGATCGGTTTACCGTCGACGACAATATCGATCAGATTTGGAGCCGCTGGCGGGTCGTAGTCCCACACCGAGTGGTGCACCATCTGATAGTGCCAGACCCGCTCACCGGTCGCGGCATCGAGAGCCACCAGTGAATTGGCAAACAGGTTATCGCCGTGACGATGGCCTCCGTAGTAGTCTGGCACGGTAGTACCCACCGGCAGGTACACCAGGCCCAGCTCCGGATCGGCGCTCATCATGGTCCAGACGTTGGCGCCACCGGTAAATTCCCAGGCCTGTTCCGGCCAGGTGTCATGACCAAATTCGCCTGGCTGGGGAATGGTGTGGAATATCCATTCCATCTCGCCAGTACGCACATTGAATCCGCGCACGTGTCCGGGTGGGGCTTCCCGATAATCCGTACCTTCAGTCATTGCTGAACCGACAACGACGACATCGCCAACCACAATCGGCGGCGAGCTGACCGCATAGAGACCGGGATCAATGGTGCGACCCAGACCGCGCTTAAGATCCACACGGCCGCCTGGTCCGAAGCCCGGGTCGGGACGCCCGGTAGCCGGATCAATCGAAAGCAGAAAGGTTCGTCCGCCGGCGTACAACAAACGCTCTTCGTTGCCGTCAGTCCAGTAGGCCAGGCCCCGCGTCATAAATCCGTGCACCGCTGGCCGGCCATCCACGTACAGCACCGGATCGAAACTCCACAGCGTCTCACCGGTCGCCGGGTCAATGGCGGCAATCTGGCCCAGTGAGGTGGTGGTGTATAACACGCCTCCTACCATCAAGGGTGTTACTTCATAGGCGTAGCTGCGGAATGAACCGCGCTGGCGAATGATTTCGTTGTTGGCGCGGATGTCACTGTCGACCGATTCCCAGGTCCAGGCAACCTGCAGCCGCTGCACATTGTCAGCATTGATCTGTGCCAGGGGAGAGAATTTGCTGTGCCCCGGATCGGCACCGTAATGCCGCCATTCGCCATCCTGCGCCCCGGTTTGGGCCAGGCCAGGCAAGCTGACCATCGCCGCAAACAAGGCGCCTGTCTGGATTCCTAAAAGACATTTATTAATGTGCACAAAGAGCCTCCACGAGCCTGCCAGGTTTGCCCGGTAGATTACGGAGTAATCGTGACCTCTGCGCTACCTGGTTTCAGGACATCATTATGCAACTTGCAGTCCAGAATCAAGCCAACTGTCATTCAAACCAACAGTTGACGCACTAATGGAGGTTGCCACTGCCCTCCAGTTCAATGCCAATGGCCTTGAGCTGTGCGGCAATCATCGGATCCTTGCTGTGTAGCCAGCGTTGATACAGCGCCAGTATTTCCTCGGCACCGAGTTGCTGGGTACGGGAGCAGGCGTTCGCTACCATATCCAGCATACGGGTGAACGTGGACGACAGCTCAGAGAAAATATGGCGGTTGTTGCGAGCGTTATCGGCCAGATAGTCATAGGCGCCGCCGCCCATACCGATGAAATAGTCCTGCTTGATACCGTGGCGGGCCCAGCGCTGCGGGAACAGCGCACCCAGGAAAAGAGACATGTCGCCCAACTGCTGGAGCAGCAGGCAACGTTCCCGTTCATTGCGGGCTTCCACTGCATCACCATAGAGCAGTGCCAATGGCCGCAGGGTCATACGACCGTCCTCGTAGCTGAACAGTTGCTCACTGCGACCAAGACGATCGAGCAGGTTACCAAGGTACCAGCAGGTGTCTTCGTGGGGAGGGGGTTGAAAGCGTTTCGCGTAGCGCGTCAGGCGCTCGCTGAAATAGTTGGAGAGGGATGTTTCGGTGACCGGGACTAATTGCGGATCAAACCTCATGGATACCTCCTGACTGCAACCAGTGGTTCGCTGGGCCAATATAGACCAGAAAATTCTTTCAGTTCAATTGCCTTTTAAAGAGTCATGGGACGTGTTGTCACGATTCATGGCAATGACTTACCTGCGGCCACTGGCGCTTCCCGGAGTGGGTATACGACATTTATGTTGCGCTTTTCCAGGGCAAAGTGGGGAATAACGTCTCATTATCGCGCCAGACAGACTGATATAGTTATCTAACTGCTCGCCAACCTTCCGTCATGACGGTAACCACTTCCAGCCATGCAATTCACGGGCCCAGGCCGCCTCAATGAGGGCGCCAGGGGATTCTCCATAGTTGAACTGATCGTCGTCATTGCCATTCTCGGCATCCTGGCCAGGTCTGCGCTGTCGCGCTTTCTTGATGTCTCCGATGAAGCGCGCATTGCAGTCATCGAACAGACTGCAACAACCGTCGGTCAGGGAGCACTGAATGCCAGAATCAAGTGGCTGGTAGCCGGAAAACCCCAGGGCACCAGCGCCAACCAGGGGCCGCAGGTAGATCTGGGCGGCACCCTGGTTAGAGTTGATCCAGGCCTCGGCTACCCGGTAGGAAACGGCGGCACTGATACGGCCGACGCCATGTCCCTGAATGACTGCATTGCGGTATTCAATCAGCTGCTGACGCACAGTTTTACCTTGCGCCGCCGCAACCAGGTGGATGACAATAATTTCAAGGACTTCGATATCCTGGTCACCCGCAATAACACGAATCCTGACGTCGGCAATTATTACTGGACCTACAGCACCACCATCAGGCCTCCTGGTGGCGTACCCGGCGTCGGTAGCGGATTCCGTTATTTCCCAGGCACCGGTGAGACCGAAGTCTTCAATTTCTAGACTCTTTGCTGCCCGCCTCCGAAAGAAATATTTGTCGTCAGCTCTTGAAAAGCCCCTTGGCCGGCCACATAAGCACATCCACCGGAGAGTAGGGCCGCTGCAACGGTTGTTCTCTCCCGTCAGGCTCGGTCCCGGAGCTGACGGCGGCGCCCTTCCCTGCCGGTTCGGAATTTATTGAATGGCCGCACGGCCGTTTTTGACAACAACAATTGAGAGATTTGCTTCGAGAAGGAGGTTTTTCTCATGTCTATTCGACCCCTGCAGGACCGCGTCGTAGTTCGCCGTCTTGATACTGAAACTACCACCACCGGCGGCATCGTGCTGCCCGGCTCCGCCGCTGAAAAACCCAACCAGGGCGAAGTCGTCGCAGTCGGTCCAGGCAAGCGCCTGGACAACGGCGAACTGCAGCCGGTGGCCGTTAGCATCGGCGACCGCATTTTGTTCGGCAAGTATTCCCCCACTGAAATCAAGATCGATGGCGAGGAACTCCTCATCATCAACGAATCTGATATTTTCGCTGTCATCGAAGATGCAGCACTGGAGAAAGCAGCATGAGCGCCAAAGACATTCGTTTTTCAGATTCAGCCCGGGAGCGCATGCTCAAGGGCGTTAACGTTCTGGCGGATGCCGTCAAGGTCACCCTGGGCCCGAAAGGTCGAAATGTGGTCCTGGACAAGTCCTTTGGCTCTCCGAAGGTCACCAAGGACGGCGTTACCGTTGCCAAGGAAATCGAACTGAAGGACAAGTTCGAAAACATGGGCGCCCAGATGGTCAAGGAAGTGGCTTCCAAGACTGCCGATGTGGCCGGTGACGGCACTACCACCGCTACTGTACTGGCCCAGGCGATGCTCCGTGAAGGCCATAAGGCGATTTCCGCCGGCTACAATCCCATGGATCTCAAGCGCGGCATTGAAGCTGCGGTAAAAGCTGCAGCCGTGGAGTTGCAGAAACTCTCCAAGCCCTGTGACGACAACAAGGCCATTGGCCAGGTCGCCACGGTCTCGGCCAACTGGAACACCGACATTGGTGACATCCTGGCGCGAGCCATGGAGAAAGTTGGCAAAGACGGCGTGATCACTGTCGAAGAAGGCAAGTCCCTGGAAAACGAGCTGGATGTGGTTGAAGGTATGCAGTTTGACCGCGGCTACCTGTCTCCCTACTTCATCAATAACCAGGACAAAATGCAGGTAGAACTCGAAGACCCGTTCGTGCTGTTGTTCGATAAGAAGATCAGCAACGTGCGCGACATCGTCCCGATTCTGGAAAGCGTGTCCAAGAACGGCCGAAGCCTGTTGATTGTCGCCGAGGACATCGAAGGCGAAGCCCTGGCTACGCTGGTGGTCAACAACCTGCGCGGCATCATCAAGGTTGCTGCCGTCAAAGCGCCTGGTTTTGGTGACCGCCGCAAGGCCATGCTGCAGGACCTGGCGGTTCTGACCAGCGGTAGCGTAATCTCCGAGGAAGTAGGCCTGGCGCTGGACAAGGCTGACATCCAGGATCTCGGCTCGGCCAAGCGTGTGGTCATCAACAAGGACAGCACCACGGTAGTGGACGGCGCCGGCAAGAAAGAAGACATTGCCGCCCGCGTTGCCCAGATCCGCACCGAGATCGAAAACACCAAGTCCGATTACGACAAGGAAAAGCTGCAGGAGCGAGTGGCAAAGCTCGCCGGTGGCGTCGCGGTAATCAAGGTAGGAGCCGCCACCGAAGTCGAAATGAAAGAGAAAAAGGACCTCGTGGACGACGCCCTGCATGCCACCCGGGCAGCCGTCGAGGAAGGCATCGTCCCTGGTGGTGGCGTGGCCCTCATCCGGTCCGCCGACGCTATCGCCGGCAAGGTGAAAACCGTCAACGACGATCAGAAGATCGGTGTGTCCATCGCCCTGCGCGCCATGGAAGAGCCGTTCCGACAAATCGTCAGCAACGCCGGCGTTGAGCCCAGCGTGGTGCTGGACAAGGTTCGCGGCAAGAAAGGCAGCTACGGCTATAACGCCCAGACTGAAACCTACGGCGATATGATCGAAGCTGGCATCATCGACCCCACCAAGGTAACCCGCTCCGCCCTGCAGCACGCAGGTTCCATTGCCGGGCTGATGCTGACCACCGAGGTGATGATCACTGACAAACCGCAGGACAAATCTGCCCACAGCCATGGTGCTGGCATGTCGGACATGGACTACTAGGCGCAATCGGCCCGGTAACACTTGCTTGACCAGGGCGAAGCAGCTTCGGCTGCTTCGCCTTTTTTTATGCCTTCACGCCTTCAAAAAAAGCATTGCCGATGGTAGATCCACAGCTATCGACGGTGCAGCCGCAGTTTGAAAAATCGCCCGCCCTAAGGTACCCAGTCTTTTTCCGGACCGCCCATCTTCGAAATCAGTTTCGATCTGCGCCACTACCGTCGACAGCCTCAGGCCGGGTCGCCGGATTGGTCGATTAATGCAATACTCCAGGCAACAATAACAAATGGAGCAGGCGCCATGACTCTCACCAGACTGCAGCATACCTTCCGCATTTTCCAGCAACTCCGCGCCAGTCTCGGCGCCGCTTGGTCCCTGCTGTTGCTTTCCCTGGTCGCTGCCGCACCGGGTCACGCCGCCGGCGACGAGGCCGTTGCCGACAATGTAGAAGTCACCATCCTGTCCTCCAATCTTGCCAACGGCGCGGCCATCGGCGAATGGGGCCTTTCCGCCCTGGTGGAGGTGGATGGCCGCTGCATCCTGTTCGACGCCGGTCGCTATCCGGATACGGTCATTCACAATGCCGAGACCCTGGGCGTGGACCTGACCTGCGTCACCGACATGGTGCTCAGTCATTTTCACTTTGATCACTCCGCTGGCATCCTGCCGCTGATTGCCGAGCTGCGAGCCGCCAACCCCAATGCCATGCGGCGCCTGCACGTGGCCGAAGGACTATTTCACTCCCGGCGTCGCGTCAACGGCGACCATGGCGAAGCCAACCAGATGATTGCCATGCGCCGGGAGATCGAGGCTGCAGGCATGGAGGTTGTTATCCACTCTGGCGCTGCCGAGATTGCGCCTGCGGTCTGGGTATCCGGTCCGGTGGCTCGTCCACACCCGGAACGCAATTACGGCTCCAGCATTCAGGTCAGCCTGAACAACCAGTGGGTCGAGGACCATGTGCCGGAAAGCCAGGCCCTGGTGGTGCGCACCGACAGCGGCCCCATAGTGCTCCTGGGCTGCGGGCACTCGGGAGTAGTCAATGCGCTACAGCAGATCCAGAATACAATCCAGGATGGGGCGATTCATGCCCTGATGGGTGGCCTGCACCTGTTTGCCGCCAGTGACCAGACCCTGGGCTGGACCGCTGACCGATTGCGGGAAATTGGGGTCGAGAACCTGATGGCAGGTCACTGCACCGGCATTGAGCCGCTCTTTCGCTTGCGAGCAGGCCTCAACCTGTCCCGGCAAACCGCGGTGGTGGGGGCGGTAGGCTCACGTTTCGTGCTTGGAGAAGGCATCTACCCGACGGTCATCGCGATGTAGATGGCCGAACCAGACCGGCGAAACGGTTACCCATATTCCCCGCCCCTGGCAACCAGCGCAACGATGTGTTCCCTTTTGTAACACGAGAAAAATCAACTGCTTACAGTGCTTGCGCTGGCTGTAAAAGGTTGTTACAAATTGATATCAGTACAGTAAAGTTGGTTGATAAAGACCCGCCCGGACACCAGGCACGGTGCCACGGGAGCTGGCCGCAAGGCTGAAGCGGCAAGCAATTAAGCTTGCAAGCCGATACTGATAAAAAACCCAAAGCAACTATAAAAAATAGGGGATTACCATGCTGAGCAAGAATGTTGCGTTTTACGCCTTCGCTGTCGGGGCCATTGCACTGATCGTGGTCATGCCCGCCCTGCACAGCATCTAGCCAGCTTATTGCCGGCACTGCGGGCGACACTCAGCTGGCGAGCCCGCGCAGCGGCAGCGCTGATTGTCCTGCAACCCCTGCTCTTGCGCCTGGCCTGACTTTTGGCCAGGCCATTGCTGTTCTCGATACTCATTCGACCCACCCATGTTCATCCTGGTTACGAATATTCTGAGCTTTCTTTTCAATCCTTATCCAATCCTTATCTAACCCTGCCCCTGATCCGGGCGCCTGCCTCGTAACCGCCTGATTGACAGGTTAGTCATCCTATTGGGGCTGCATTATCGGCATTTTTTCGTTATTTTAGGCGGCTTTGTAGTAATTCAAGCAGCTCAACATGAAGCCCCACTCCACAAGACGCGCGCTGTTTTCGATCCCCCAACTTTTTACCCTCATCGCCATCTGTCTCGGAAGTTACCCGGTTTGGGCGCAGGAAGCCGACCAGGCACCTGACCAGCAAATAGACAATGATGTCGTGCTGGACGCGGGCGCTAGCCAGCCCCAGGAAGCGGGCGATGATGGGTCTACCGTGGTTTATGAAGCGGAGTTCTTCACGCCCTATAATCCGATTACCGCCAACGACATGCTGGACCGCATTCCCGGACTTGACCTTCGCGGTGGTGGTGGCGGTGGCCGTGGCCTGGGCACTGGCGGCAACCTGCTGATCAATGGTCAGCGCATCGCCGGCAAGGACAACTCGCCCCGCGATCAACTGGACCGCATTACTGCCGGCGAGGTGCAGCGCATCGAGATTATCCGCAACACGTCCGGATCGCTGAACGTACGTGGTGCCAGCCAGGTGATTAACGTGGTGCTGGAAGCGGTCCAGTCCAGATCCAGCACCACGGTACAACTGGTGAACCGGCTTAATCACGATGACACCTTTGAAACGGGTGGCTCGGTGGCCTATTCACGCCAGCAGGGAAATTTCCAGGCGCTGATTAACCTGGAGGCCCGTCCCAATTATGAAAATCGCGACAATCGCGAGGTTCAGTTCGGGCCTGACGGTACCGTGGTCGGCAACCTGTTCGCCACCACCATCCGCGACCAGGATGAATACACGCTGTCCAGCAATCTTAGCTACAGCATTGGCGCGCACCGCATGCAGTTCAATACCCAGCTTAGTGACGGCGACCATCCTCGGCCTATTCGCCGTGACTTTACCGAATATACCGATGCCGGCCCGATAGAACGCCTGGAAGAGGAACGCAACCAGAACGTCGAGAATGACTGGGAGATTGGCGGCGACTACGAGTACAGTTTTGCCAATGGCTCGAGTTTTCTCATGCTGTTCGTGGTCAACGATCAAGTGCGCGATAGCGTCCGGGAACGCTTCGAAGCGGAACCGGCCGATACGGCGCTGGAGAAAAACCTGTTTATTGAATCCAACCGCAACACCAGCGAACGGATTGTCCAGGGCAACTACAGCTTTTCCCTGGCCGATGACCAGAGCCTGCGCGTTGGCCTGGAACGTGCTGAGACCCGACTCGACTCGAGCCTGTTTATCGGCAGTGCGTCAGGCTCGGAACCGCCCTCGGATCGCTATGGTGGTTTGCCGCCCATACTGTCTTCGTCGAACCAGGGCACCCAGGTACAGGAGATTCGCTACGAGGGCTTTGCCTTTCACAACTGGACGCTAAACGATCGGATGTCACTGGAAAGCAGCCTGTTTTACGAGACCTCCGAGATAGCCCAGTCGGGTGAAGTCAGCAAGACCCGGGATTTTCAGTTCTGGCGCCCGTCAGTGGACTATCGCTTCAACATCGCCGACAACTTCCAGTTCCGCGCCTCTGTCGAGCGCAACATCTCCCAGCTCAGCTTCAGCAACTTTGCCGCCACCGCCGACGGGGGCGACCGCGAAATCGATGCAGACGCTGGAAACCCCGAGCTGGTGCCACAGAAAGAATGGCGCTACCAGGCACAACTGGAATATCGCCTGCCCAATGACGCGGGCGTACTCAATACCCGGTTATTCTATGCCGATGTGGAAGACTTCATCGGCAACATCAATGCCACCACCGATCCGGATAATCCAATCACGGCGACCGGCAATGTGGGCCCGTCGGAACGCTATGGCGTGCGTATGGACGTCAGCACGCGACTCGGCTTCGTTAACCTGCCCGATGCCATTCTCAGCATCGATTTTGGCGCCTTCGATTCCGAGATCATCGACCCGTTTCTGAACAACAAGCAGCGCACCGGCGGCCGCGGCTTCGCTGGCATGGATTTTCGTCACGATCTCACCGATCTGCGGATGAGCTATGGGCTCGAATACAGCTATCCGTTTTATGGCGGTGAATACGATATTGATGCCAACACTATTACCCAGCAATTTGGACAACGTGGCGTTGACCTGTTCGTAGAAAAAATCTGGTTCGACGACGTAATTTTTCGCCTCGAGTCTGACAACACGCTGGACGCTTCACGCTGCCGACTCCGGCAGCGCTTTGATGGCGGTACTATCAACGGCGTGCTGCGCGTCACCGAGGATTCCTGCAGCAGCCGCTATCGGCGCTTGACCCTGTCTGTCCAGACCACGTTCTAGGCAGGCTCAACGTCTCAGGGTAATTCATGGTGACTATGACTGCACTGGTTGCAGGCCTGATTGCCACCGGACACAGCCCGCAGAACCGTCACAGCGTACTTTTTATTTCGCCGGGCATCTGTTTAGATAAGCATCCCGTATTGTGAGTCGAACCCATGAACACCCAGGCCCAGGCTAGCGCCGATAACACCGAGTACCTGCTTGACCTTCTTGAGCAGGCGCACCAGAGTCTCGCCCGCCACTGGCTGGGAAATGACTTCGTCATCGAGTTATTGCTGGCCAGCATTATTGCCCGCGGCCATGTCCTGGTAGTAGACGTGCCCGGGGTCGGCAAGACCACCCTGGCAAAATCCATGGCCCGGGTGCTGGGACTGGATTTCAACCGTGTGCAGTTCACCAATGACATATTGCCTGCCGACGTTCTGGGTGGAGCGGTTTACAAACAGAATGAGGGGCGGTTTGAATTTTCCCCCGGACCGATTTTTACTGATTTTCTGCTCGCCGACGAGATCAATCGCGCGCCTACTCGAAGTCAGTCTGCATTCCTGCAGGCCATGGAAGAAGGCTTTGTGGCCGCTGACGGCGCCAACCACCCGCTGTCCGATCTGTTTACCGTAATCGCGACGCAAAACCCGATTGATTTCGACAGCACCAACCCGCTGCCGGAAGCCCAGCTGGACCGTTTTCTGACCTGCATCAGCCTCGGTTATCCCAGTCTCGATGCCGAATTGCATCTACTGGGCGACTACGGCGAGACGACGCGCACCGAGGCCACCGCGGTACTTGATAAAGATGCAATTCGCGCGCTGCGTGAAAGCTGCGACACCGTTTACCTGCACCCGGATCTGGCCCGCTACATCATCGACCTCGCCCGCGCGAGTCGCGAAGACGAGGCTATCAAACTTGGCATCTCGCCGCGCGGTGCCATGCATCTGGCCATCGCCAGCAAGGCCTACGCCCTGGCAAAAGGCAGGCGTCAGGTGTCCCCGGAAGACATTCAGAAGTTGATCCCGCCGGTGTGGGATCACCGCGTTCTACCCCGACACGGACGCGACAGCGATAGTGGTCACGCTCATGAACTGCTGCAAGCGATTGTTGAGAAAGTACCACTTCCCCGTTAGCCACCAGTCCATTAACTACCTGGGGCGCCAGAGCGGAGACCCTGGTTACTTGCCATGCCCATGAGCGAACTGGCCGACAAGCCCCTGCGGGTCAAGGACGAATTCGTTGCCATTCACTGGTGGCGGCTGTTCCGCTGGTTCTCAAACCTGCGCCTGGTGCCACGCTGGCACGAGGCGAAGATGCGTATTGTGCTGCGCGCCGTGCGCCGCTATTTCTACGATGGACTGACTCGCCCGGGCAAAATTCTGTTTGTCTGTAGTCTGCTGACGTTTTTGTTCAGTTATCGCGCCAACAGCAACCTGTTTCTGCTGACTGCGGCGGCCGGGCTTTCATTATTGCTGTGGAGCGCTTTGCTGGGTTTCGTTTTCCGTCCGCGAGTGAGTGTGGAACGGCGCGCACCGGTATCCGGTATAGCCCGACAACCATTAACGTCAAAATTAATCGTGCATAATCAGGGTCTCCGAGGCCTGTACAACTTCACCGTGCGGGAAATGGTGGTGCCACAGGCCAACTGGCCAAAAGAATGGCAGCGCCCGCACTTGCCCAGTCTTGCCCCCGGCGCGGTGCTGACCGTACCGGTGACGTTTACCCCGAGCAAGCGCGGACACTATTCGCTGGCAGGTGTGGCGGTGGAATCCTATTTTCCGTTTTTCCTGACTCGCTACACCCAGCGACTGGCTGCACCCTGTGACGTGGCAGTTTTGCCGGAAACCCTGCACACGCCGGTGCCGTCGCTGCGCAAAGTAGCGGAGCAAGCCAGCAAGAAACTGCAGCTGGGAACTAAAAACACCCGCAAAGGCCCATCGCTGGAATACTCGCACTCACGTCAGTACCAGGTAGGTGACTCATTGCGGCGCCTGGATCACCGCGCTGGTAGTCGCCTGGGACAGCCGATGACCAAGATCTTTGCAGGGGCAGAAGAAGTAAGAAGGGACCAGGTCTACCTGATTGTCGATTTGAGCCTGACCGACTTCCTTCCCTGGCAGCGGCGCCCGATAGATGACACACCCTTGGAGCAACGCCTGGCCCTGGCAGTTGAAATCGGCCGATCAGCTCAGAACGAGGGCTTTACCCTGTCGGCACTGGCCACCGGCTCGCAGTGGCACACGCTGGAGACTCCGACGGACTTCGACAGACTGATTGCCGGCTGTCAGCCAGCCAAAACCCTGGAGCACGCACTGGAAGACAACCCGCGCCTGCTGCCGGATAGCATTCACAACCCAAACGGTCTGCATATCCTGGTAACCGGTCGCTGGAGTGACACGGCGCGCAGCTTTGTAGAACGCAATCAGGCCAATGGCGTTCTGACCCTTGTGTTCTTCATTGCCGAGCGTGAAGCAGACGCGGGCAGCCTACCGGTAGGCTCGCAGTTTGTGGAAATCCAGGTACCCGCTGCCCAGGGGCGCAAGCAATGATTTCTCTGGGGCACAGCTCTCTGGCAGCATTCCTGCTGGTACTCTCCTGGCACCTGGGCTTGTCCATGGAGCTGCCAATCGTGGCCTGGCTCGGCAGCGGCCTGGCCCTGCTCGCTGCACTAAGAATAGTCACCGTGGAGCGGCCCACAGCAGGGTTGACCTTTGTACTCTTTGCCACCGGTGCGCTAACCGGCAACCAGGTTCTGGAAGACTGGGCGATGGAAGACTCCTGGCCCCAGGACAACGGCTTTGGTGCAGGCATTATGATCAGCCTGCTGCTGTACCTGATCTGGCGCTTCGCAGCCAAGGACATGAATGAGGCCAGCCGCGCCATCGACCGCGATAGCCAGGCTATTCTGGTGTGGGGAATGCTGAGCCTGCTGCTGATTAGCCCTGGTGAAGCCGCGGTCACCCTGCTGTTTGGCGAGCGTGCTTCTCTGCTGGCCCTGGCCGGCATGGTACTGGCCTGTGTGGTACTGCTGGCAGAGCGAGTCGGACCGGCGTTACTGCCACGTTTGTTGATGCTGGTACCGGTAGTGCTCGTGGTGCCGTTGATGAACGGCGGACTTGCGGCTGGTCAGGCGCCGCTGGTGGCGGCAATAGGCAACATCATGCCCAGCGGCCGGGATTTTACGCCCACCGGTTTTTCACCCTACCAGACGCTGCGCCCCTCGGTGTTTTTACGCCCCTCCAACGATCCGGTGATGCGGATTCGCAGTGACCGCTTGCCCAACCGTTATATGGTCGGTAACCGTCTGGTGAGCCTGAACAGTGAACTGGTCTGGCTACCCTCGGAACGCACAGTACAGTCTTATTCCAGCTTTGATGCGCAGCTGCTGGACAGCGACCAGTGGCGCTATGCCATCGACAATCACAATTTCATGAGCGATAACGCAACCCGGCAGTCGCTGTCAGTATCCAGCCTGAAAGGCGATGACTTTTTGTTCATCCCGCCTGACACCACACACATTAGCGGCCGCTTCAGCGCCATCAGCCGTAATGCGGCGGACGTGCTGACCCCGAACTTCGAGCGCGGCGCTGACCCGCGCTGGGAATTGGAAACCGGCGCAGCTACCGGCCCGGACCGGGTCAACCCGGAAACTCTTGGCCTGCCAGAATTCTGGGATGATGAGCTTCAGGCTCGCAGTGCCAGTTTCGCAGCCAACAATCGCCAGGCCACCGCCGACAACATAGTCACCTACTTCCTCGGCCGGGATTACACACTGCAAACCGATTTCGACCCGGAGCAACCATTCCACGATTTCTATCTGAACGACAAGGCGGGCTATTGTTTCTGGTTCGCATCCGCCACTACCCTGGCACTGCGTGCCAACGGCATCCCCAGTCGCCTGGTGGGTGGCTACCTGGTGCACGAACAGTTAAACGAGGAGTTATACCTGGTGCGGGAACGGGACGCCCACAGTTGGGTGGAATGGCAGGATGAGGATGGTTATTGGCACACGGTGGACCCGACACCGGCCAGCATCGCCGCATTTTTTGGCGGCTACGACTCGCCGCCCCTTAGCCAGTGGTATCATCGGTTGGCCGGGCAATGGCAGGCATTTGTCGATGCAGTGCTGGAAAACCAGTTTGCGGCTACCGCAATCACCTGGGGCGGCCTCGGCGTGCTGGTGTTTCTGTTTGCCCGTGAATACCGCCGGATCCGCACTCGCCGCGAGGCCGGAACTGACACTGCCAGGCGCTGGCGCAGGCTATGGCAACGGTTCCTGAAAACCACGGGCCTGCCAGAGCAGCCGTCATGGACAGCCGCGGCCTACGCCGCTAACCTGCCTCAGGACTGGAGCGAACAGCGTCGAGCCAGCGCCCGGCGGTTTCTGGAGATTTATGGTCAATATCGCTTTGGCAAGCCCGAACCGGCGGATGTCGAAGCGCTTGAACAAACGTTAAAATCAATCTGATTAAGCGACCGGATCGTTAACGATAGCCATGCATCTCACAATTCTTTCATCGCCTCAGGTTGCCGCCGCGCCGCTGCTACGCGCCGCACTGCTAATTTTGCTGGTGTCGTCGCTGGCGGCCTGCGCTTCACTGCGTGGGCGCAACTGGCCCGACGAGATTCCGCCGCGGGAAGTGTTTGTTGGCACCTACCTGCAGGACGAGCGCAACCAGTCACTGCAGCCACGAGACGCCTATCTGGGCTGGATCGTCAGTTTTTACCAGGGCACTGTGGTCTATCCTCGCGGCTGGCTCGATATAGAAGACCAGCTGCTTGAGCGCATTGATGCGGAGCAGCGTGAGACTCTGGAAACAAAAATGGAAGAGCTGGGTATTGCCATCGGCGCCGAGTGGGCCAAGCTCAATGAAGAACGCGTTATCGATAACCGCATGCTTGCGCTCTGGGGCTCAATCATGCAGTTGGCACAGGTGGACCGCAAGGAACTGGATGCTGTCGAGCTGATAGCCTCTGATGTAGAACGCCTGTATGACGGTCAACTTCGCAAACAGGATGTCGTGGAAAGTCGTTACACTGATCGCCTGGGCCTGGAGTCATTCGGAGACTTCTAGAGAACCTGCTATTAATTCTACCGATCGCCGTGCCGCCAGTGTTTGCAGTTTGCATACAGGCTCAGCGCCTGGCCCCGTCATGGCTGGCTCTCAGATGTTGCAGAAAACCACCTGATCCAGGCACCAATGATTCTCGTTGTTCCTGACTCACGTGAATGAGGAACAACTATGTCAATCTACAAGCGCATCAAAGCCGATCACGACTTTCATCGCGAATTACTCGACAAGCTGGAGAATACCGAGGGCGACTCCGACACCCGGCGCCAACAGTGGTACCGGTTCTTCTATGACGTGAAAGCCCACGCTGCCGCCGAGGAAGAAACCCTGTACGCCAAACTCATCTCCACCGAGGCGGGTCAACCCGACGCGCGCCACTCGATTCATGAACATCAGAAGCTGGACAAGATCATGGCTGAATTGAACGAGATGGAGTTTTCCAATCCCGGCTGGCTGCAGCGCTTCAAAACCCTCAAGCACGATTACCTGCATCACATTGAGGAAGAAGAGGAAGATATCTTCAAGCGCGCCCACAAGGAAATAGGCGACGACGACAAGGGCCAGATCGGTGATAAATTTGCATCCCGTAAAGACCAGGAAGCCAAACTGGTGGACGAAAAAGACGCCGAGGCCCTGGAACACTGAATCAGGTGTTCACTAACAGCCTAACTGGAAAACCCTGGCTTGATCACTCAAGCCAAGCATTAAAAATGCCGGCAAGTTTATTCTATCTTGCCGGTATTTTTTTGCTCCGCTTCAGGACGGACTCCCGCAGAGCACCGATAGAATTAATCAGGGGTTCCTTAACAATAGCTTGCCTGGTTACGCAGCGTTTCCGGAAGCGGCAGGCTGACCAGACTTCCCGGTCGATTCAGTTTTTGCTGAATACTCTTTCTCCCTGACTTGTAAATTGTGGCGGAAGATCACCACCACACTCACCAGACCGGCAATCACATTGGCCGTGGCAACGCCGGCTGCAACGCCGATAAAATCACCGAACAATACCCCCAGCCAGGCCAGCGGCGCCAGCAAACCAATAGCCCGTCCACCGCTAATGCACAGCGCGGTGATCGAGCGTCCCAGTCCGTTCATGCCAGCACTCAGCGCCACAGTGATGCCATAGCCAGCAAAGGTCCAGGGAACAATCATCAGATACAATGCGCCGAATGCAATGACATCGCCGCTGTCGGTAAACGCAGGCAGCAACAAAGGCCGGGCAACCAGCGCCAGCACCACGGCAATGAACACGGTCCACACGCCAGCGATACCACAACACCACAACAGCGCTTCCCGGGAACGTTCTTCATTGCCACCGCCGCTGTTCTGACCGACAAATGGCGCAGAAGCAGACGACAGGGCCAGCAGTGGGACCACCGCGAATGCTTCTATTTTTGTCACCACACCAAACGCCGCGACCTGATCAGTGCCCAGTGTTGCCACGGCCGCGGTGGCAATGGCCAGGGCTACCGGGTTCAACGACGTCGATAAAGACGCGGGAAGACCAATCACGGAAATCTCGCGCCACTGGCGCACGCCGCGACGCAACGGCTCCAGGGACAGATCCAGTAAACCTCGCTTCCACAGCATCTGACAGGCAAGTATCGTGGCCAGCGCCCGGGCGATGACCGTCGCCACCGCGGCACCTTCCATACCCAGCGCCGGAACCGGTCCAAGCCCAAAGATAAATACCGGATTCAGGCCGATGTTAAGCACCGCGATAAACGCCATTAGTATTGCCGGCGTGGCACCGTCACCGGTGGCGCGGATCAAGCCGGTTACCGCAATGGGCAGAATGAGGAACAGACTGCCAGCAAACCAGATACGCATAAACCCAACGATGTCCGGCATCAATTCAGGTTCAGCACCGAGCAAACGAAACAAGGGTTCAATAATGAGAAAACCGACGATCGCCAGCACGATCGAGATCAGCGTCGCCAGTCCCACAGTACCTGCCACAATGCCCTGCTGTCGATCCTGACCGGCGCCAGCGCCGATGGCCCGGGACAGTACCGAGGACGCACCCGAGCTCAGGCCGATGGACAGACTGATCAGGGTCATGACCACCGGGAAGGTGAAGGAGATGGCTGCCAGCGAGTCGCTGCCCAGTTGTCCGACGAAGTAGGCATCGGAAATATCAATGGCCTTCACGGCCAGAACGCCACCGATCATGGGCAACCAGAGGCGGAACAGTTTGTCCCGTACCGGGCCTTCGGTGAGTGACATGCAAACGTCCCTGTTGAGTGTGAGTAAGCAGCTACGTCAGGGAGATAGCGGTAGATTAATACGAAGCGGAGCGGGTGCGCACAGGCGGTTGGGAAGGAATCACTGCCACGCAGGCACCTGACTGACTATAACTATGCGAAAAAGTGGTACTTACAGCGCCAGAATTCGCTCGAGATACGGCAGGATTACGGCCGCCATGATTATTGAGAACATGACGTAGAGGGTGCGGAATTTGCTGTCGAAATCCGCTTTCATTTCCGCGAAGCGGGTGTCCATTCTGGACTCCAGGACTGCTAGCTGGGCTGACAGATAGTCCTTGGTTACCAGATCTTCCAGATTCACCTTAAATGCCTCAGTTAGAACCTCCGCCTGAACCTCAGCTAATTCCGGGGTCATCCCGGCCTGCTCCAGGCGGCGGACATACTTTAACGTGTCAAAAGTACTGATGGACATTCTACACTCCTCTGCTCTTATTCGGGAGTATAGGAACGATTTCCTGATACGGCGAGAATCAGGGCGCCGGCATCGTCACCAGCCGCGACACGATCTCGATGCCCTGCCACAGGTTGGTCAGCTTAAGGTTCTCATTGGGACCGTGCTGATTATTGTCATGGTTCACCAGTGCCACACCGAAGGTGGGAATGCCCAGTCCCTGGGAAAAATCACCGTACGGCAGGCTGCCGCCCAGGGTGGGCAGGCGTACCGGCTGCACACCGTCCAGGGTCAACGCCAGGGCCACACTGTTGCCTAACGGCTCTTCCATGGAAACGCGGGTGGCTGCCCGGCCACCGCCATAGTGCACGCTGGCCAGTAACGGGTAGCGCTGCAGTTCTTCCAGGGTCGGCTCGCGATTTTCAATCACCTGATAACCCTGATCGCGGACATGATTGATCACCACCTGCTGTTGCCGCTGCGGATCGATGCCATTCACCAGGCGCATGGCAATCCGCGCCTGGGCAAATCCCGGGATCGCCGTACGGCTCGGTGCACTGAGGCCGCCGCCACTATCCATGGCCAGGATATTCAGAGTGGGCAGGTTGAGCTTGGCTTCCAGGCGCTGATTGGCTTGCTCCGGTGCGGCGATGCCAAAGGTGTCGGCCAGCTCGTCTTCAATATCAGGTATCGCCGCCACCGCCGCGCGTTCGGTTTCGGTCAGTGGCGTCACCTGGTCATAGAAACCGTCAATGGTGACCCGACCGTCTTCGGCCTTCATGGACGTCAGCAGGCGCCCCAGACGCACCGAGGCATCCGGCGCCCAGTTGCCGTAATTGCCGCTGTGCAAATCCTGCGCGGCGGTGTGCACTTTGACCAGCAGTGAGGCACCGCCACGGACGCCATAGTACATCGTGGGCAGGGTACTGGGATGGCGCGGTCCGTCCAGAGTGATCGCCAGGTCTGCCTGAAATTCCTCGGGATGCGCCTGCACATAGCGCCGGAAATTCCCCGCACCGCTTTCCTCCTGGCCGTCCAGAATCACAATAAGGTTCCAGCTGGGCGCCTGCCCGGTTGCCCGTAGCGCCGCCATGGCCTGCACCAGGGACATGATGGGTGCCTTGTCATCAGATGCAGAGCGCGCATAGATGCGCCAATCTGGATCGAACACCGTAGTGCTTTCGATATCTACCACACGATCACCGTCTACCAGACAGGGCTGGAATGGAGCGCAATGGACCCACAGGGCCGGGTTTACCGGCTGGCCATCGTAGTGGATGTAAAGCAGCAGTGTGCCGCGCGGGTCCTCGGCCTGATAACGGGCAAACACCACCGGTGCGTTGGCATCTTCCGGGTAACGATCCGCAGAAGTGGTCACCGTAAAACCCTGCTCGCTCAGCAGGCGCCGCAATACCGGCACATTGGCGCTGGTATCGCCGTTGTCGCGCGACACGTTGGGGATACTCAGTAGCTCAAAATAAGTGGTCAGAATGGCTTGCTCGTTGGCCATCCGCCAGTCCCGCACCGGTTGGCCATTCACCGTCTGCGCCAAAAGCGGGCAAACAACCACAACAGGCAGCATCCTGGTGAATAACCTGGTGAACAAGTTAGTAAACATATAGCGCATCTGAGCGTCTCCAGACTGAATCTTTGATAAGCCCACGATACTGCATTTTCCGGGCCATCGCATCGCCCATTGGTCTGCCCGCTGCGGGTACTGACCCCGACAATCATTCCAGAAACTCCATATCAGCAACCGCTGCCATTTGAATTCACTGCAAGCAACTGTCAATCTTTCAGGCAATGGCCCGAATCCTGTCCGGGCATTCGCATTCATCGCATCCTGACACCACGCTGACCTGGAGATAGACGATGCTCAACCGTCACCGTTTTGCCTCTTCATTCATATTAATTACCGTGCTGCTGGGCTGGTCCGCCACGGCGAGCGATGCCGTCACAGCAGCGGAAGGCTACTATCGCTGGCCCAGTGCCCACGGCGACACCCTGGTATTCAGCGCCGAGGGTGACCTGTGGCGCCTCAACACCGGCGAGACCCTGGCGCAGCGACTGACCACCCACGATGAACTGGAGTCCCAGGCGCTGATATCTCCGGACGGCGAGCAGATTGCCTTTGTGGGGAGCTTCGATGGTATCGCCCAGATTTATGTGATGCCCATCGCCGGTGGCGCACCCCGACAGATTACCTTCGAAAGCGTGGCCGTGCAGATTGCCGAATGGGCTCCTGATGGCCGCATCCTCTATACCAGTCGCAACATGGAAGGCGCCACGCGGGTCAGGGAACTACGCCTGGTAGACCCGGACACGATGATTGTTGAGCGCGTGCCACTGCGCTACGCCAGCACCGGCAGCTTTGCCGATGATGGCCAAACCCTGTTCTTTACCCGCCACGGCATCTCCACTGTGTCTGATAATGCGCGACTCTATCGCGGCGGCGGGATGTCACAGCTGTGGCGTTTTAATCTCGAAGAGGATGCCGAAGCGGTGCGGCTGGCTGCCGATTTTGGCGGCCCCATTGAAAGCCCCATGTTCTGGGATGGCCGCGTGTACTTCGTCAGCGACGAGTCAGGCTACGACAATATCTGGTCGATGAACTCAAACGGTGGAGACATTCGCCAGCACACCCGCTTTTCCGGCTGGCGTTTGCGAGAGGCCTCGCTGCGTGAGGGCGTCATTCACTACCATCGTGGCGCCGATATTTACGCTTACGACATCGCCAACAACAGTGAGCAGCAGATCAACATAGCCCTGGCCACCGATCGCGACCGCACCCGACTACGCTGGATAGATGACCCGCTGACCTATATGAATGACGCGAATCTCGGTGGCAACGGTGAGGGTGTCGCCATCACTGCCCGCGGCCGGGTCACCCTCGCCCGCACTGACCAGCAGCGCCGCGTGGAGTTGCCAGTTGGCAATACCGCCCGGGCCCGCGCCGCGGTACCTGGTGCCAATGGCGACTGGGTCTATGCCATTGTCGATCAGGATCAAAGAGGTGAGATATGGCGCTTTGCCGTCAACGGTAGCGGCAGTGGCGAGCAACTCACTTTTGATGCTGACGATCACCGCTGGCGGCTGACCCCGTCACCGGATGGCCGCTGGTTAATTCACAGTGACAAGTCACAGCGGCTCTGGAAGCTCGATCTGGAAACCAACCAGAACACGGTGGTTATGGAGATGCTCTCTACCCGTGACGATGTCTTTGGCGGATTCAGCTTCTCACCCGATGGTCGCTATCTGGCATTTCATACCCCTGGCGAGCGGGATGACAGCCGGGTCATCGTTGTTCACGACCTGCTGGAAGGCGGCAATGTGCAGGTAAGCGGTGAGAAATATCTGTCCTATGACCCGGCCTTTTCCCATGATGGTGAGTGGCTCTATTTTCTCTCGGAACGTAATTTTCAGCCGTCGCCCGGCTCACCCTGGGGAGATCGCAATATGGGCACCGGGTTCAATCAGCGTGTGGAACTGTACGCGCTACCCCTGATGGCCAGCGCGGTATTCCCATTCGCAGAACCGGACGAGCTGACGCCCAAAAGCAATGCTAGTGAAAACGGTGAAACGGCCGGCGAAACAGAACAAGAAAGCAGCAGCACTGTGTCATTACCCATCGACTGGCAACGCGCAGCACAGCGACTGTTCAAGGTCCCCGTTGATGCTGGCAACTACCGCAATCTACAAAGCGCAGCAGACCACCTTTTTGTGCTGGACCAGGAGGAAGCCGGGCCGGTGCTGAAGTCGCTGCCTGTTACCCATGACGATCCGGAGTTCACGTCGTTTACGGCCAACGTGGCCGACTACCAGCTTGACCACGCTGGCGAGCAGGTATTTTTTCGCACCCGCGGCAACTCGCCGACCCTGGCAATCGTACCGGTGGGCGACGAAGCACCCGAAGATCTGTCCGACTACCGGGTCCGCACCCAGGGTTGGCGACTGGCCATTGAGCCAGCCAATGAATGGCAACAAATGTTCCTGGACGCCTGGCGGATGCATCGCGACTTCGCTTATGACAGCACCATGCGCGGCGTGAACTGGAGCCAGGTACGTGACCGTCTCCTGCCGCTGGCCGCCCGCATCGGCCACCGCAGTGACCTGAATGATCTGCTCGGCCAGATGTCCTCGGAAATCGGCATCCTGCATTCGCAAATTCGCGCCGGCGACCAGCCTGAAGACGAAGAGACCGCCAGCGTCGCAAGCCTGGGTGCGCGCTATGCACTCCATGCCAACGGCCTGGAGATCATTGAGATCTATCAGGGGGAAAGTGGGCTACCTGATACCCTCGGCCCACTAAGTCAACCGGAGGACGACATCGCTGTCGGTGATGTAATCACCGCCATTAACAACCGCCCGGTTGCCAGTCGCGCCGACCTGGAACGGGCTCTGCTGAACCGGGTTGGCGAGCAAACCTTGCTTACCACCATGCGCGGCGCCGAAACGCTCAACAACGTGGTCGCGCCGATTTCCACCGGTGCCGAGACCATGCTGCGCTATCGTGACTGGACCGGTGCCAACGCCAACTATGTGGCCGAGGCCACCGGCGGCAACGTCGGTTATCTGCACCTGCGTGCCATGGGCGGCGGCGACGTGGCCAGCTTTGCGCGGGATTTCTTTCCCCAGGCGCATCTGGATGCGCTCATTCTCGATGTCCGGGATAACAGCGGTGGCAACATCGACAGCTGGATTATCCAGCAGTTTCTGCGCGAAGCCTGGGCATTCTGGCAGTCCGAACCCGGGGGGCCTACCTTCACCAACATGCAACACGCCTTTCGGGGTCATCTGGCGGTGTTAATCAATGCGGGCACCTATTCCGACGGCGAGACCGTTGCGGCTGGCATCAAGGCACTGGAGCTGGGCACCCTGATCGGTGAGCGTACTGCCGGGGCCAGCATCTGGCTCACCGACCGTAACGAGCTGGCGGACGGCGGCATGTCGCGGGTCGCCGAGCTGCCGCAGTATGGTCTTGACGGTCGCTGGCTGATTGAAGGCGAGGGTATTTCACCTGACATAGAGGTAATCGCCGAACCCCATGCGCTGTTCAACGACGAGGACCAGCAGTTGATGGCGGCAATTGAGTTTCTCGAGGAGCAGCTCAGGGCGCAGCCAATCCCGGTGCTTGAACCTGCGGACCTGCCGCCGCTGGGTGAATACGGTCAGGACGTGGAGAACTGAGGGCAGGATTGTTCCCCGTCAAATTGTGCGAGCGGCAGTATCGCTGTCGCGCGCTCAATGCTTGGGTTCTATCTCGTAGTAAACCGCCACCATCCAGTCCTTGTAGGCCGAATCAAGCCGGGCCAGCTCCTGAACCACTTCCTGTTTGAATGACTGCTCGATGGGTGTACCACGCCCCGGCCAGACCCGGAACTTGATACGTAAAAAGTGACGTCCGGCGCTGGTTTGTTTTTCACCCTCAATGGCCGGTGGAGTGACCAGAATTCCGGGGAACTGTTCATGGACTCCCTGGGCGAGCAGCTTCAGGCGCTCGATAAGCTGCCCCCGAGGCGTGGCGTCCTGTTCTGGCGGTAGCGTGATGTCGGCGATACAACGAATATAGCCTCGCCGGTAGTTGATCACATTGCCGATCGACCGGTTCGGAATCATCACTCGCGCTCCCAGCGGATTCTCAATCTCAAGAAAACGCAGCCCGATTTTCTTCACCACACCTACCTGGGCGCTGATTTCCACCATGTCACCAATGTCGTAGACATCCGAGAAAATCGAGGTCATCCCCGTGACCACATCCTGCACCAGGCCCTGTGAACCGAAACCCACAGCCAGGCCGATAATGGAGGCACTTGCCAGATAGGCAGCAATCGGCACGCCCAGCTCGGTCAGTAAAAAACCGCCAGCAGCAAAATAGAACACAAAAATCAGCGTGCTGGACGCCAGGCTGAGCAGGGAAATCGCCTTGCGGTTGCTGTGCTTGCTGGACAGATGAATCCAGTGGGTTGTTGCCCGGCGAATCAACAGCACCAACAGATGCGCCGCCACCACCACCAGCACGACCAGAAACAGACGCTGTGTCGCAGAAAGGGATGCTAACCAGGATTGCAGGCTTGCCATGGCATCGGCTGCGTTTCACAGCGGGAAATCATCAGGGACAAGCAGGGTAATACAGAATCACGCAAAGGAGAAACCGGGCAGTCTCGCACTCCCGGTAACAGCAGAGTCAACCAATCAGCGCCGCTATCTCATTGTCCAGCGCTGCCTTGTCCTGCAGCTGATCATACAGGCCGTCGAGCGCGCTGCCGTTTGCCAGTCCCAGTATCACTCCCAACACGGAGCCGCGATGCACGTTGTCGCCGCCCAGGTTGGTGTTCGACAGTAGGCCCGCTTCCGGCTTTGCACAGTATTTGAAGGCCAGATACAGGACACTGGGCCAGGAGTCGGTGATATAGCAGGCGGAGGAAAACAGGCGCCCCACCACATCATTATCGCTATGGATCTTGGGCATGATCTCCGACAGCTGCAGACTGATGCTGCGCTTGCTCCAGGCACTGATGACAGTTGGCGCGGTTTCCGGGTCCTCCAGAAACAGCAGCTCATCCAGCAAACCCACGTAATCGCGACACATCTTGGCCAGGTAGTCATCGGGGTGGGTTAGCAGCAGATGCTGCTCACAGATTTCCTGAACACGCTGCAGCGATGTACCGGCCAGCCGTTCGGCAAAGACAATGGGCGCAATCGTCACCAGACCGCCAATGGAAGCGGTATCGTGAGTCACCGCGCCGCACTTTTCGGCAGGCTTGCCAGCTTCCAGGTTGGCAAAAAAGCCGCGGTGGTAAGACTCGGCATAAGTATCCGGATGCTGCGGCGGCTCAGCCGTCAGCAAGTCAATGTATGCATTCAGGAACGCGTCCTGGTCGTAGTGTCCACCGTTTTCGGCCAGCATGCGCATCACCGCCCGGGTGCAGTGCGCGTTCAGGGTGTTCTGTCCGGCCTTCATGCCATGGTGATAGTGCACATTGGCTTTGTCCCAGAATTGCCGCCGTCCTTTTAATATCACCTCGCCGACGATCTCCCGCTGACCACGTCCGGCACCATGGCCGCCGCGCCCACCCTTCGAGGTGGAATGTAGCGACATGATTGATGACGGATGGCTCGCCGGTGCGTCTTCAAGCCCGGTGATACCTCCCCGGAACTGCCTGAAGATATCCATGGGGTTGTAATACCAGTGCACCGGCATGGCCAGAGAATCGGCAACAAACAGGTTTTTCAGGGCGGCGGCGGCGCGCTGGTGGGGATCGGTGATGGCGGTCATAGTCAGAAGCCGTGTCTCAGAATGGCGTTCACAGTAGAACGCTCCCAGAAAGCGGACAGTTTTATTTAATTGCCGAACGCGCCGCGGGGAAAAGGAGAATAAAACCGACCCCTATTTCGATCCTGTGTCGATCCGATCCCTGATGCGAGTCGAGCGCCGTCAATCCTGCGCGGCAATAGACTGCATCTCAAAGCGGGCGCCGGAAAGCAGTGAACCAGCGCCGATGAACGCCCGGGCCGGAAACGGACCGCTGAAGTAGCTGCGGTACACCTCGTTGAACACGCCGTAAAGCGCCAGGTCAGTGGTATATACGGTGACATGCACCAGATCATCCATGGTCATTCCGGCTTCCACCAGAGTCGCCTGAATACGATCCAGCATGGCGCGTGCTTCATCGGCAGGGTCGGCCGGTAGCTGGCCGTTGATCGTGCCCAACATGCCGGAAATATACAGCGTATCATCCGCCAATACTGCGCCGGAGAACGGCGAGCCAGTGCCACCGGCCGCACTCATGTTCACATAGCGACGCTCGTCGTCGGCCGCACAGGCGGCAAGCGTCAGGCTGACGAGCAAAACACAGCTTATTCGAATCAGTTTCATGGTGTTGCCTTCCTTTTCTGGAGCTATCGATGTGGTCACGCGTCATTCATAGGGGCGTTGTTTTCCGCCCCACTTTCCTTTCATTCTTCGCTTCTTTTCTGAACCCTTCGCTTTATTGATCCAGAGCATATCAAGAGGATGAACATTAAACAGGATAGCCCCTAGGGAGCGGTGCCCGGCAGAATCTCGAATGCGGGATCGAAAGCCGCCAGGGTACTGGCCAGCTCACGCAGCACCTGCGCATTACCCTGCACACTGCCATTGCCGGCCTGGAGCTGCTCCGCCAGCGTTGCCTGGCCCATGATCACCTGATCCAGGTCGCTGCGGGCCATAGTGATCGTGGCATCGGCATCGTCAGCCTGGTAGCCCTCGATATTGGTCAGCGTACCGTTGCTCATCTCTACCACGAAGTCCTGACCGGTGTCCGGCAGGCGGAAATTGATAATGAAGTTAAGTCCCGCGGCGCGCTCGCTGTCCACCCGGGTGGCCACCGAATCCCACCACTGGCTGGTGGTCATCGCGCGGGCCAGGCTCGGGCTGGTGCCGCGCGCGGCCGGTATCGGTGGAATCCCGTTACGCAGCTCATCGGCTGCCGCGAGGAATACATTGCGCATACTGGCACTTTCGTACTGATAGCCCAGCTGTTCGAACACCGACGCCAACAGATCTTTCGCTGGCTGGTTGTCCGGCTCTGCGTAGACCAGCTTGTTCAGTATTTCCATCGCCAGACGATAGTCACCCGCATCATGCAGCGCCTGGGCACGAGCCAGAATCGCGGACGCTCCGCCCATCATCTCCACGTACAGCGGCGCCGAGTCAGCCGGTGACAGTGGCGCCAGGGTCGCCGGATTGCCATCCCAGTAACCCAGATAGCGATTCACTACCGCACGGGAATTGTGAAACTCTGAGCCATGATACTGGCGCACATGCCACTGCTGCTGCAACGTTTCCGGTACCCGGTATTCGTTGTGAATCTCATTAATAGTGACCCCCTGGTTGGCCAGGAACAGCACCTGGTTATTAAGGTTCGCGTAGGCATCGCGCTGCGCGCGCATCACTTCCTGTATTCTGGCGTTGCCCCAGCGCGGCCAGTTATGGGAAGACACCATGACCTCGGCGTCACGACCAAACCGGTATAGCGCCTCATTGATCTGCCGCGACCACGCCAGGGCGTCTCGCACCAGCGCGCCACGCAGGGTGTAGATGTTGTGGACGGTAGCGGTGATATTCTCTGCTGCCCAGAAAATCCTCTGCTCTGGAAACCAGGTGTTCATCTCGGCCGGCGCCTCAGTGCCAGGTGTATTCTGAAACACCAGGGTCACACCATCGATGCTGTGCTCTTCATAGTCATCGCGAATCACCCGCGTGGGTGCAATCAGTCCGGTGGTCCCTGCCGCCAGGGCCTTGCCAATTGCCGAGTCCACCTGACCAAACGGACTCGAGGGAATGAACCGCCCATACTGCAGACCGGCGCGCCGCGACATGGCATTGCCTGCATAGACATTTTCCGAGATTGCTTCGCTCATGAAACCCAGCGGCGCAATAATCTCCACCTCCCCGGCTGCGACTGCGTCCACGCTGGTCACACCCAACACGCCGCCGAAGTGATCGATATGTGAGTGAGAATACACCACGGCCCGAACCGGCATGTTACCGAGCGTGTCGTTTGCCAGGGCCAGCGCCGCAGACGCCGTTTCCGAGGTAAGCAGAACGTCGAAAATGATCCAGCCGGTAGCACCGCGCACCAGGGTCATGTTGGCCAAATCAAAACCACGTACCTGGTACATGAAATCCGGCACAACCTCATACAGGCCGTAGTTCATATTCAGGGTGGCCTGGCGCTGCAAGGAGGGGTGAATGCTGTCTAACTCCTGGCCATCCAGCAAAAAGTCATAGCGGCTGATGTCCCAGACAACATTGCCAGCGGCGCCGCGAATCTGGCGGTAGTCTGGCTCGGCAATCAGCCCGCGGCGCGACTCCTCGAAATCCCGTTGATCATTGAATGGCAGGCTATCGCGGAGCACCTGTTGGGCCGCCGCAGTGTGGGCACTGGCCGGACTCCCTTTGGTATTGAAGTGGTCCTGGCCCTGCACGGCGGACACCGGCAGCAGCAGCTGGCTGCAAAGGACCAGCAGGAGGCGGACAATGGCGGGTGCCGGGAGCAGAGTATTTGTTATTGTCATGACGATACCAATTCAGCGGGAGATTTAAACGAGAGTTAATCGGAATAGAAACAGAAGCGCCTGTCGATGCCAAGGGCATCGGGTTTTGGAAAACAGCGTATTGGCTATCTGGAATGATACTATCCAAGGGTAACCTGTCCATTCGCTCCGCGAGTTCTTCACCCATGCCCACCGTCAGAACCAGTAAGCCGCGCCGCAACCCCGGGCTGATATTACTGACAGCCTGGCTGCTGATGCTCGGCATGACCGTGACACAGGCCGCTGACAGCGATCGTATTGCCAGTCTGGCCGGCGATGGCGGAGTAGTGTTACGCAGCCCGGATGGCGAAGACCTGATCAAGCTCAATCCCGACCGCCCACTGATTCCTGCTTCGGTGCTGAAAATTCCCCTGGCGCACGTGGCGCTCGACGTACTTGCCGCAGACTTTCGCTTCGAGACCCATTTCTATCGCAACAGCCAGGGCGACCTTCTGATTCGCGGTCTGGGCGATCCATTTCTGGTATCCGAGGAAATCGCCAGCATTGCCCAGCGTCTGGCGGCGCAGGGTCTAAGCTCGGTCCGCCGCCTGGTCATGGATGACTCCGCCTTCGAACCCAACCCCGATCTGCCACGGGAGACCACGGTGCGCGATCCCTACGGTGCGCGCAACGGCGCCCTGGCGGTGAACTTTAATACCGTCAACCTGGACTGGGCGGCCAATGGCGAGCTGATTTCCGCCGAGCCGCAAACACCGCTGACTCCCCTGGCCCGGGAACTGGGCGCTGACCTGCAGCCGGGCGAGCCACAGCGGATCAATGTCGGCCAGAACCCGATCACCGGATTGCGCCAGGCGCAACAGCTGTTTCGCCTGTTTCTGGAGCAGGCAGATATCAACGTTACCGATCCCGACTTTTATCATGCTGCGGTGAGCGACGACTGGTCCCTGTTCTACAACCACGCCAGTTCCCTGACCCTGCGCAACAATCTCGACGGCATGCTGCGCTATTCCAATAATTTTATTGCCAACCAGGTGTTCCTTACCCTCGGTGCCCGGCAGCACGGCTACCCGGCCACCGCCGAAGCGGCGCGACAGGTACTACAGGAACGACTGGCGGTGCTGTACGGCCCGGAGTTCGGGCAAGATCCGGCATTGTTGTACATGCGCGAAGGCTCTGGTCTGGACCGCAGTCAACGTAGCACCGCCGCCGCCATGCTGCGCATCCTTGAAGTGTTCCAGCCCCACGCCGAGCTGCTGACCGAGGTGGATGGCGTGCTGCGCAAAAGCGGCACCCTGACCGGGGTCTACAACTTCGCCGGTTACATTCCCGGCCCTGATGGGCTGTACCCGTTTGTCATTCTCACCAACCAGGCACGTAATCACCGGGGCGAGATCCTGCAACTGCTTCAGCGTCGGGTGGTGAGCAATAGCAACTGAGCAACCGGGTCGCTGGAACTCTGCGCCGCTGGCGCCATACCGTTGAACCGCCGCTACCACCGGCCCTGCTTTACCCTCCAGCGTGTCGATAGTATTGTCCATCACAAAACCCATAACACCGCCCACTCCAAGAGGCCCGTCATGACCTGCCGCAACATCCTTACCAAACTACGCATCAAGTTCACCCGAAACAGCCACGCCCTGGCCATGGCATTCGCACTTGCGCTGCTAACGCCCGCCCCGGTTCTGGCCCAGAACGCAGACACCTGGCCCCGGCAGGAAGTCGCAGCCGCAGACTCGGGCTTCAACGCTGAAGGACTGGCGGCACTGGATGCAGCCATGCGTGAGGCGGTAGCCAACCAGGACGTGGCCGGCATGGTGTGGCTGCTGGCCAAAGACGGCAAAATCGCAACCTATGAGCACGCCGGTATAGCGCGGCTGAATGACCAGACCCCCATGACCCGTGACTCGCTGTTCCGCATCTACTCCATGAGCAAACCGGTTACCGGTGTAGCGCTGATGATGCTCTGGGAGGATGGCCTGTGGGAATTTGATGACCCCATCAGCAAGTTTATCCCGGAATTTGAAAACCTCACTGTGCTGGTTGACTACAGCGACGATGGTCGCGTCCAGGTTGAACCCCTGGAGCGCCAGCCCACCATGCGTGAGTTGCTCAACCATACCGCCGGTTTCGGCTACGGCCTGAGTGGCGATGATCCGGTTAACAACGCGTTCCGCGAGCAGGCCGTGCTGGCTTCAAGTGATCTTGATGCCCTGGTCGACAAGGTTGCCGGCATCCCCCTGCTCGCACAGCCGGGCGAACAGTGGTACTACTCCATCGCCGTCGACATCCAGGGCTACATCGTGCAGCAGATCAGCGGCATGAACTACGGCGACTTTTTGCACACCCGACTCTTCGAGCCGCTGGATATGATGGACACTGGCTTTTACGTCAAACCCGAAGACCACGACCGCTTCGCGGAAGTGCACTACTGGGACCGTGAAGCCGAAGCCCTCGCCCAACAGCCGCACCGCAGCGACCGCCCCAGCTACCTGGACGCCAATCGCCTGGAATCCGGCGGCGGCGGCCTGGTGTCATCTACCCACGACTATGCGCGATTCGCGCAGATGCTGGTCAACGAAGGCGAACTGGAAGGCACCCGCATTCTCACGCCAGAATCCGTGCGCATCATGCGCACCAACAGCCTGACCGGTGAGGAAGACCTCAGCTACGGACTCGGCGGCGTCGGCCAGCCCGGGATTGGTTTCGGTGTGGACTTCGCGGTAACCGAAGACCCGCGGGCGGCAGACACACCCCAAGGACCGGGCACCTACAACTGGGGCGGCGCCGCCGGCACCACGTTCTGGATCGATCCGGTGAATAATATTTTGTGGCTGTCGATGATTCAGGCCCAGGGGCCAAGACGGCCAGGGGCAGCGAATTTCAATGCAGAGGCCAGGGATTTGATTTATCAGCACCTGGCCGAATAACCGCACGGCTGACGGCGGGATTATTATTGACTCCGGCGCCCGATGCGGGCGCCGCTGATTTGTGATTTCACACTTACTGCTCGAGCGGTCCCAGCGGCGAGGCCGCACAACCCTGTCGCTGGATCGTCCACATGGCGTGACCGATTTTCCACTGCTCGTCGATTTTGATCAGATTGAGCACATCGATTCCGCAATGCGAGAACTCGCCGTCGACGTGGAGATCATACGGCGCCCAGAACACGGCAAGGTGATCCGAAATCAACAGCTGCTCATCCCAATAGCGTTCGGTTAGCCGCGCACCATCACTAAAACTGTCTTCCCCGAACCAGGCTCTTTCTACGAATTCATAGTCGCCGGGAACATCCTCACGAATGTTCAGCACCTGAGCGCCATCGACTTCGAGACCTGCCAGTAGTGCACCATTGCCGGTATTGATGCTTTCGAAAAAGTAGTCGACCACCTGCTGTACCGCCGGGTACTCGGGATGGGACTGCTGGGCGTTTGCATCAATGCAGCCGATCGACAGGGTCGTGGCAATAAAAATTATCCGAACTGTATTCATGGGCCTCTCCGACCGGTTGCGAATGGACGTTGCTTTAGGGAACCTCTGATCAATTCTTCTCGAACTTTTCTCAAGATCGCCATGGCCACCCTTTTCGATATCCTCAGATTACCTTGCGGCGGCCAAAAACTGTCAGCCTCAGCTGCTTTTCAATCTCGAGAATGGCAAAAAATACCACTCCCACCGCAACGATCAACAGGCCATCAAAGACAGGCACCGCGCGGGTATCGAAGACGTACTGAAGTGGGGTCAGATAGGTTATTGCAAACTGGGCAACAGTAATGCCAATAACCGTCGACCATACCATGCGGGTGCCGCGCACGGCCTTCCAGGTCAACGATGTTCCGTAAATATTGCGAACGAAAAACAGGTGGAAAATTTCCAGCACGACAAGCATGTTGAGCGCCATGGTGCGGGCCAACTCCGGCTCGTGTCCGGATGCTCCTGCATATTGATTGATTCCAAACACCGCAAACACGAATAGGGCCGACACCAGCACGATGTGCCATACCAGCTCACCATTGAGCAATGGAGTGTTCCGCGGACGCGGGGGCCGGCGCATGGTATTGGCTTCCGTGGGTTCGAACGCGAGCGCCAGACCGAGCGTGACGGCAGTGATGAGATTAATCCAGAGAATCTGAATGGCCGTCACCGGTAACGACAGGCCGAGAAAAAGCGCGATCACAATGGTCATCGCCTCGCCACCGTTGGTGGGCAGGGTCCAGCTGATCACCTTCTTGATGTTATCGAACACCGTCCGCCCTTCGCGTACTGCCGCAACGATGCTGGCGAAGTTGTCATCGGCAAGCACGAATTCCGAAGCTTCCTTGGCGGCCTCGCTGCCTTTCATACCCATCGCAATACCGGCATCGGCCCGCTTCAGTGCTGGTGCATCATTGACACCGTCGCCGGTCATGGCGACTACCAGGCCACAGGACTGCAGGGCCATCACCAATCGCAATTTGTGGGCCGGACTGGTGCGCGCGAAAATGTCTGTGTCCTGAACAATCGCCGCGAGCCGCGCATCATCCAACGCATCAATCTCCAGCCCGGTCAGTACGTGCTCGGAATTCTGCAGCCCGATCTGGTGACTAATGGCCCGAGCCGTCATGCCATGATCACCAGTAATCATCTTGACGCGGATTCCGGCCTCGCGGCACTCGGCTACCGCTGCAATGGCTTCGGTCCGGGGTGGATCAATCAAACCCACCAGGCCCAAAAGGGTCAGTTCGCCCTCGATAGCATCGGCGTCTATTTGCCGGGAGTTCGCAGGAGTTTCCAGCGAGGCAAAAGCCAATACCCGCTGCCCGCGTTCGGCGATGGCATGGACCTGCTGCTCCCAATAACCTCGATCCAGGGCGACACGTTCGCCAGTCGCCGACTTCTGGTTGCGGCTCATCTCCAGGATTCGCTCCGGTGCCCCCTTAACGCTGATCGACAGCTGGCCCTGGTGATCATGATTGAGCGTCGCCATGTAGCGCTGGCTGGCGTCGAATGGAATTGCGTCGACCCGTTCACAATCGCTGAAGCGCCCAGTCTCCCCGGGCTGCAGTTTACCCGCCAGTGCCAGCAGTGCGCCCTCCATAGGATCGCCCTCGACTCGCCAGTCGTTCTCCTTGTATTGCAAAGACGAGTCATTACAAAGAGTGGCGACTCGTGCCATATCTGCGAGCCGTTCATCCTCTGCTGGCGCAATCGCCTCTCCGGCACTGTGCACGTTGCCTTTTGGCTCGTATCCCTGCCCGTCCACGATATATTCGCGGCTCGCGGTGACTACCGATACCACCATCATCTCGTTGCGGGTCAGCGTGCCGGTTTTGTCACTGCAGATCACCGACACCGATCCCAGGGTTTCGATTGCCGGCAGGCGGCGCACAATGGCATGGCGCCGGGCCATCGCCTGCACGCCAATTGCCAGGGTGATGGTCAGCACTGCCGGCAGGCCTTCCGGAATCGCCGCCACCGACAGGCCCACCACGGCCATGAACAAATCCACGAATTCCATCTGCCGGACGAAGTAGCCATAGACCAGCAGCAGACCGGCAACTGCCAGAATGAACAAGGTGAGCCAGCGGGAGAACAAGTTCATCTGCTCTACCAGCGGCGTTGCCAGGGTCCTCACACTGGACAGCATGCCACTGATCTGGCCGATCCCGGTGCGGACCCCGGTTTCTACCACCACACCCCGGCCAGAACCCGCCACCACCAGTGTGCCGCTGTAGGCGACACTGTAACGATCCCCCAGGGCGGCATCCGCAGCGACAGGATCGGTTCGCTTTTCCACCGGCACCGACTCACCGGTCAGAATAGCTTCATCAATGCGCAGACTGCTGACCTGCAATAAACGCAGATCCGCCGGGACGCGCTCTCCGGCGTCCAACAACACCACATCGCCGGGCACCAGCGCGGCAGCCTCAATACGCTGGCGGTGACCATCCCGCAGCACCGAAGACTGGGGCGCCAGCATGTTGCGAATGGCATTCATGGCTTGCTCGGCACGGCCTTCCTGGATAAAGCCAATTAATGCATTGGCCAGCACCACGGCAAGGATCACCCCGGCATCAAGGTAGTGCTCCAGAACGCTGGTAATAGCCGCCGCGGCCAACAACACGTAAATCAGCACGTTGTGGAAATGGGAAAGGAAGCGCAGCAACGGATGACGGCCCGGAGCCGCCGGCAGGCGATTCTCGCCTTCACGCGCCAGCCGCATTAGGGCCTCATCGGATGCCAGGCCGGATGTGTCGCACTCCAGTTCTCCCATCACCTCGTCCGCTGGCAAGGCATGCCAGGCAGACTGGCCCAGGGAGTTCTGTGCAGCCGGGGCTGTGTTTCCTGCCGGTTTGGGTGGGGGCATTTATAAACTACCGAATATGATCAACAGGTCACTGAAGACGTGGCCCTGGCTGGATTCGCTATTGAGAACCGGGCGAGGAGGCAGGTCCGCCAGGCATTTACCGTCACTGGCTTGGGAGCATAGTTTAACGTGCTTGGTAACAATTCGGCAGGTTGTTCTAACGGAACAAGCTGACTGGTAAGCATTCCCATTTGCATTGATAACCTATGTTGCTGAAATCACGACAGCCTCGCTTAATTGCGACTCTTGACCCAGATCAAGGTTCTGCGAACTGCGACATTATGCCTCATTGCAATAAAGGTCGGGTGTCACAAGAATGGAAATATGAACTGTCTCGCTTGCCAGCAACGAGTGGGCCTTTCCCAAAGGACCAACAAGGAGCGGTCTTCATGAAACGATTATCCGGTTTACTGATTTTACTTTACCTGCCCCTCGCCGCGACGCAGGCTGACGAAGCTGGTGATGCAGCCTACCTGGCCTTTCTACAGGCACGCGGTGAAGCGCCTTTGATTGCGGCTGGCGCCGATCACGGACTCGCCGATGCTGTTACCCGGCCGATTCCGGCAGCCGGGAGTTTTTCCGCAGATTCCGGTAAGCGCGAACTTGGCTTCAATCTTTTTCATGATGCCCGGCTTTCCTCCAATAACACGATCGCCTGCATGAGCTGTCATATGGGAATGACCGGCGGCGCAGACCGGCGACCATTGCCAGTCGGTCTTAATGGCAAACTGGGACGCGTGAATACGCCAACGATTTTTAATTCAGCGTTCAACTTTCGACAATTCTGGGACGGTCGGGCTTTCGATCTTGATGAGCAGGCGCTTGGCCCGCTCAGTAATCCGGTAGAGATGGGACACGACCTGGAAGCAGTTGTGAGTTTTATCAGCAATGACCCGGTTTATGCCTCACAGTTCGATGCACTTTATGCTGACGGTGTCACGGCTGCCAATATCGGCAATGCAATCGCCCAGCATTCACGCGACATGATACGTAGCGACTCGCGCTTCAATGCCTACCTGAATGGCGATAGCAGCGCGCTAAATCCACAGGAGCAACGCGGCTGGGAGCGCTTCCAGGCGATTGGCTGCACGTCCTGCCACAATGGTATCAATCTCGGTGGCAACTCTTACCAGCGCCTGGGCAACACCGCTGACTATTTCATAAACCGCGCGGCGGATCCCGGCGATGAGGGCGTTTATGCACGCACCGGCCGGGACAGCGACCGGCATGTGTTCAAGGTGCCAACCTTGCACAATGTCGCCCTGACGCCGCCCTACTTTCATGATGGCCGTGTCAGTACTGTTGAGGAAGCAGTGCAGGCAATGGCGCAGCTTCAGCATGGCCGCACACTTGCTACCAGGGATATCGATGACATCAGCGCATTTTTGCGCAGCACCACCAGCCAGTTTTTCGAAGGCCGTGGTATGGGCATGATGGGCGGAGGTATGGGTGGTAGAGGCATGATGGGTGGCGGCATGCATGGCGAAGGTATGAGTGGTGGCGGCATGGGCCAACATAGCGGCGGCGGTCATCACCAGATGATGCACTCAGATCAACACGGCCACGGTGGAGGGAATAGATAATGTTTAATTCAATCCTGGCAAAAGCAACACTACGCATCCTGAGCACTGGCTTGCTGTTCTTCCTGGCCCTGAACACCTTCAACCTGGCATCGGCCGAAACTGGATCCCATAAGACCGCCTATGCCGAGGCCCTGCATCGGGTGGTTACAGCACAGGACAAGCTGCTGGGGGAGATGCGCAAAATCCAGAGTGGCGAGGTCGCGCATTACGACTTTCTGCAGCATGCCCATATTGAATTGCTGCGCGATGCCCGTGGCCTGCGCCATTCCCCGGCAAGCCTTCCTGCTGTAAAGCGCAGCGCCTTGCAGGAGCAAGCCGCGCAAGTGCTGCAACTGGCGAGCGCAATGGAATGGACCCTGGCGGATTTCCTGCGCAGCCACGCGCAAATCAGCGGCGCCCTTAACAGCACGGCAGATCTCGCCCAGCTTGCCGGGGCGGGAGCGCCGCAAACCACGCAAACCGCATTAGCCGGCCTGGGCAATGCCGCACAAACCTACCGTCAGCAAACGAGCTCGTCAGCGCTGGCTGCACTTCTCGGGAGTTTCGAGACAGCCCTCGATCTTCCCATGAATGAACAATATCGGGGCGAGCTGACACGACAGCGAAATCTCATCGCCGAAAACGTAGAACCGCGACAACACGCAATAAATGCGATAGGTACCTCCGGATTAAGCTTCGCTGCATCGCAGCTGATAGGCTTGTATGATGAAGGCCGATAGTTTGCCATCGACACGGAGGACGAAATGCAAACCCGCTCTTTTCTAAGCTGCTGCCTTCTGCTGCTGGGTCATAGCGCGGCAGTGGCCCAGCAGAGCCAGCCCAGTATCGAGCAGCTGCTGCAGGAACCGTTTCTCGATGACTACTACTCCAACGTGGTCTACGGCTACGAAATCGTCACCGACACCCAGAACTTCGCCAGTCGCTATGTGGGCAATCGCCTGAATTGCAGTAATTGCCACCTTGAGGCCGGGACCCGCAGAGATGCCCTGCCCCTGAACGTGGCGGGCATGTATCCCAAGTGGCGTGCCAAGAACGGCAAGCGCAATGGGATCGGTCTGCGCATTCGCGAGTGCTTTCTCTACAGCATGGACGGCATCATGCCACCGGAAGACGCGCCAGAGGTGCTGGCTATCGCGGCCTATGTCACCTACCTGTCCCACGGCGAGGTCCTCGGGCGCGAGCCTGCAGGTCGCGGTGTACCCACTCTGCCGGATACCGGCTATGACCCAAATCCGGCCAATGGCCGCGCGGTATACATGGAGCAGTGCGCTGCCTGCCACGGGCAGCAAGGCCAGGGTGTGGCCGACATGCCACCGGTCTGGGGTCTGGAGTCCTACAATAAGGGCGCGGGCATGAACCGCATTCCCGAAGCCGCTGGCTTCATCTGGGCCAACATGCCGCTGGGCAACGGACGCTCAATGGATTTTCAGCAGGCCCTGGATGTTGCGGCCTACCTGAATCTGCAGTACCGACCGGCAGATCCCCGGCAGAGCAAGTTCCTGAAGTTGCTGGAAGACCTGCTGCCTTGATCAGCAAACTCGTCAATGAAGCGATCCCTGCGTTTAGCTGGCGCAGGCGCCTGGACAACTGGCGCACCGAGATATTCGCAGGATTTGTTGGCGCCATCCTGGTTATTCCCCAGGGCATCACCTTCGCCTACCTTGCCGGCCTGCAGCCGGAATACGGCCTGTATTGCGCGATTTTCGTCACCCTGTTCACCAGCCTGCTGGGCACCTCCTCCATGATGAGCGGTCCCAATACCGCTGTTGCCATATTGATCGGCGCCGCGGTATTGCCCCTGGCTGGCCGCGGCAGTCCGGTGTATATCGATTTCGTTTTCCTGCTCTGCATGATGGTGGGCGTAATACAGCTGCTGTTCTGGCTATTGCGCGGGGCGAAGATCTTTCAGTACCTGTCGCCGGCAGCGATTTCGGGTATTTCTGCCGGGGCCGGATTCCTGATCATCATGGCATCCCTGGACAGCATCCTCGACCTGTCGACGTTCCAAACCACGTTTTTCTATGAAAAGCTGTTTGTCATCGTCAGCGACGCCCGGGACCTGATCAATCCCTACAGCCTGAGTATCGGCCTGACCACCATCTTCGCTGGCTATTTCGCCCGTCGCTTTTCACCGCGCTATTTTCTGATCATCGCCGTCTGTGCCGGCTATCTATGCGGCCTGCTGGTGGCCTTTATCTGGCCGCAGCCGGTCACCGAACTGGAATACCTGGGGCGCATGCCGCTGCGCTGGATACCTTTCAGCATCCCCACCGTGAATATCGAATACCTGATGACCAGTATCAAACTGATTCCCTATGCCGTCACCATTGCTTTCATTGGCCTGGCCCAGTCGCTGGTAATCGTGCGCGAACTCAAGATGGAAACAGACCAGGAAATCGACCTGGATAAGGAAGTCTATGCCCAGGGTATGGCGAATTTCCTGGCGCCGTTCTTTTCGGCTTTCGCCGGCTCGGGCAGCTTCAATCGCACTCGGGCGAATCGCAGCCTCGGGGCACGCACGCCGTTATCGGGCCTGGCAGCGGCCGGGTTTGTGCTGGTTCTGATCACTTTCCTGGGGCCAATCCTGACCTACATGCCCATGGCTGCCATGGCCGGCACCTTGTTCATTGTCGGAGCAGACATGATCAAGTGGGGCGATATAAGGCATTACGCCCAGGTCCGTTCTGAACTGGTCATTTATTTGTGCACCCTGATCAGCATTGTCTTCTTCGGCCTGGCCAGCGGGATTGTCATCGCCGTCCTCCTCTCGGTCAGCGTATTCCTGCTGCATATTTCCCAGCTTGAAATCAAGGAAGAGAAACGCGACGACGACAGACTGATCAAAGTCAAAGGCGCACTGTTCTATGCGTCCGTGGCAAACCTGACGGAGATATTCCAGCGCCATGTGGGGGAGAATCTTACTGTTGATCTGAACTACGCCACGCACATTGATCAGTCCGGCGTGGATTTCTTCATTCGCGAATCGGGAAACCTGCGCAATCATGGCGCCAGATTGAAAGTTCTGGTGAATGATTCACAGCGGGATTTTCTTAGAAGACTGGGCCTGGGCAGCAATGTGGAACTGGTTTCACTATGAGCGCTCACAGCCGTACAATAAACTAATGGGACCCAGGCTTTTACGATCAAGAGCCGGCTCACAAAGCAGGAGAGTAAAAATGAAAGATGATGACCAAACGTCAGGAAACAGCATTGCAATCGGGCGCCGCTCCCTGCTGACCGGTGTCGGTGTGGCAGCGGTTACCGGACTCGCCGCCTCGGCCGCCTCAACATCAGCCCAGGCGCAGCAAGGAACCGGTGGTTTTCAACCGGCACGTCACAGCAAGGATGCGTGGATGGGCGAGCTTAGAGGCAATCACCGCGTGTTTGTTGACTCCTCCACCCTGCCAGGGGGCGCCAATGCCTTGCGTTATGCCAATAATATTATGACTGCTCACGAGGAGGAGTACCAAGGCGACGCGTCCGATTACGCGATCATCGTCTGCTTTCGACACACATCCACCCCCTATGCGTTCAATGATTCGATCTGGGCAAAGTATGGCGGTCTGCTGGATCGTGCCGCAGACCCGGCACCGACCAGTAATCCCATGAATGTTGCCAGCCGCGCCAATGGCAATAACTCGATTCCAATGGTTGTCGAAAAAGGAGCGCAATTCGCCATCTGCCACCGGGCGACGCGGTCTTTTTCCAGGATGCTGTCTTCGGCCACCGGTACGGCCTATGATGATATCTATGCTGAATTGCTGGCCAATGCTATTCCCAACAGCCGCTTTGTCGCCGCGGGAGTACTCGCTGCTACCCGCGCCCAGGAGTATGGCTACAGTCTTCTTTACGCCGAATAATCCGTCCCGACAAACCCGGCAGCCTGGTTCGCTTACGCGCCCCGGCAATCAAACTGACCAGGGTTGAGCGAAGCAACAGCCAGCACCGGCTTTAGCGTGACAGGAAAACCAGGCAGTATTTAACCAACTCCATTGGCAACAATGGTTACCTAAGAAGTATCGCAAGCCCACCAGCGGGCTGAAGGAGAATATTTATGAACAATCGGATTTTGCCCACCCTGGCCATACTGACAATCAGCCTGCTGCCGTCTGCGCTGCACGCGGCTGAGCCGGTGGCCGATGCCATCATCAGCAACGAGGGTATTGGTTTTTCGCGGATGGATAATGGCCGGGTGATTGCCTACGACACGGTCGCTGCCTATGAAAACCACCAGGTTCTTGTCGCCGATTGCAATTCATACAGCGTCGATCACCGGGGTGTCACCTGGTGTTTTTCCAATGCTGAAAACCAGCAGTTATTCCAGGCAGCAGCCGATGAAGGCCAGACCAACTACGTGCCTTTTGGCGGCGGACACTGCTCCCTGGGCCTGGCCTTCGGCAATCTCACTGCCCGCGGCGACCCCCGCACTGCGGTTCGCATCGGCAACCAGCTGGTGCTCAATGGTAATTTCGATGTCCGCAGCCGCTTTCTCCAGGACAGCCAGCGCAACATGGATATGGGCACGTTGCGCTACGAAATGGCCGTCAAGGATGGCAGCCTCCGCGTAAAATAGGTAGGCAATTTAGGGACGGATTTATTTCTACGTGAGAAATAAATCGGTCCCTGTTGCTAATTTTTATCTTTTCGACTTGCTGTGCTTTTTCGCCCTGGTGGCCGCCTTTGTGCCCGCCTTGGCCTCAGACTTCTTACCCGTTTTTGATTTTGGCTTCTTGCGCCTGGGCTGATCACCCAGCTCCGGGCGCGGGGATGCGCCCGGACGTGTTTCCGGCTCACCCGTGAAGCGGGTGATGTTCAGTTTCTTGCGGCCCACCCGGGTATTCTTGAGATCCTTAAAAATGTGCTCTGGCATTTCCAGCGGCAGGTCTACCGTGCTGTAGCTGTCATAGATATTGATCCGGCCGATTTCCTTGCTGTCCAGTCCCGACTCATTGGCGATCGCGCCGACGATGTTCCCCGGCATGACGCTGTCATTGTGGCCGAGTTCGATGCGATAGCGCTCCAGTCCTTTTGCCGGGGGTAGCGACTTCATGCGAGCGCCGTGGCTCTCTCCTGCCGTTCCGGTTCTCTCGCGACTTTTTGCTCCACCCTTGGTTGTGCGACGCGCGTCCGGTTTGTCCCGGAAGTCGCTGGCATGGGATTTGGCACTGCGCGCAGGCTGTGGCTTGAGCAGCAAGGAACTATCGCCTTGCGCGATATGCGCCAGTGCCGCCGCGATCTCGACAGCTGGCACATTGTGCTCCAGCTGATACTGCTCGATCAGTTGAGTGTAGAGACTCAGGTCTCCGGCTGCCAGCGTATCGGTAATCGACTGTTTGAACTGCGCAATGCGCTTGTCGTTGATCACCTCGGTTGACGGCAATTCCATCAGCTCAATCTTCGAGCCGGTAGCTCGCTCAATGGCTGCCAGCATTCTTCGCTCCCGTGGCGCGGCAAACAGGATGGCGTCACCCTTGCGACCGGCGCGGCCAGTTCGGCCGATGCGGTGAATGTACGCCTCGGTGTCATGGGGAATATCGTAGTTGATGACATGGCTGATGCGGTCCACGTCCAGACCCCGTGCGGCCACGTCGGTGGCCACCAGAATATCGAGCTGGCCTTTTTTCAACTTGTCGATGGTGCGTTCGCGCTGCGCCTGGGCGATATCGCCATTGAGCGCGGTTGCCGCAAAGCCACGTGCGGACAGCTTGTCTGCCAGTTCCGTGGTCACCAGTCGGGTACGGACAAACACGATCATGGCGTCGAACGTTTCTGCTTCCAATATTCGGGTCAGAGCATCCAGCTTGTGGGTGCCGCTCACCGGCCAGTAGCGCTGACGAATCAGCTCGGTGGTTGCCTTCCTGGCGGTAATTGTCACTTGCTCCGGCTTGTTCAGGTGGCTATTGGCAATGCGCCGCACTTCGGCGGGCATGGTGGCAGAAAATAGCGCAATCTGGCGGGTGCGAGGCGTCTGTTCCAGAACCCACTCGACATCGTCAATAAAACCCATGCGCAGCATTTCATCGGCTTCATCAAGCACCAGGGTTTTCAATCCATCCAGCTTCAAAGTGCCGCGCCGCATGTGGTCCATCACCCGCCCGGGCGTGCCCACTACCACATGTACGCCACGCTTGAGCGCGCGAATCTGAACGCCGTAGTCCTGGCCACCGTAGATTGGCAACACGTGGAAGCCCTTGAGATGGGCCGCGTAGGTCTGAAACGCCTCCGCCACTTGAATCGCCAGTTCCCGGGTCGGCGCCAGCACCAGTACCTGCGGGTCTTTCTGAGCAACGTCCAGTCTGGACAGTACCGGCAGCGCAAACGCCGCGGTCTTACCGGTGCCAGTCTGTGCCTGACCCAACACGTCCCTGCCGGCCAGCAGCAATGGAATAGTCTGGGCCTGAATCGGCGAAGGCGTCTCGTAGCCAATGTCCTGCAGGACACGAAGTAAAGGCGCAGCCAGTTGCAGCTGCTCGAAGGTTGTTACCTCTGGGGTACTCATGATGGACTCTTGTCTGTGGGTAGCGAATGGAAATAGCGGTGGATACCGCGTCTGGATTTTGGGCGGGCGCGGAGTTTAGCACGGTTTCAGGGTAAAAGATGGGCTCACATAAGGGTGACCCAAAGAGTTAGACCAGAAATGCCCGCCGCCTTTGAATGCCGCTGCTTGTCCCTCAACTCAATATTCCACTACCATCGGATAGCCTTTTAGCTGGATGCCGATACCGGCCTGGACCGAAGATGGAAGAAGTCAGACAAAAAATTGCGCTATTCATTGATGCTGACAATGCGCCTGCAAAGAAATTTGAAGATGTTCTCAGCGAAGTTGCCAAGTATGGTGTCGTGACGATCCGCAAAGCCTATGGCAATTGGAAATCTCCAAGCCTGAAAGCCTGGGAAGACCTTCTCCATGAATACGCGATCCAGCCCATCCAGCAATATGACCTTACCAAAGGCAAAAACGCATCTGATATCGCCCTGGTCATCGATGCCATGGACGTGATGTATACAAAGGACATTGATGTCATGTGTTTTGTCACCTCCGATTGTGATTTTACACCGCTGGTCACCCGCGCTCTGGCCGAGGGCAAAGTTGTATTAGGCTTCGGCGAAAGGAAAACACCTGCCGCGTTTGCTAACGCCTGCTCAAAATTCCTTTACCTGGATGAAGAGAAAAACGAGGGAAAGACCGCCGCTAGACCCAAGAATCTTAAATCCAATACCAAGCTGGTAAATCTGCTTAGAAAGGCCATTGAGGCCACAGAAGACGAAGATGGCTGGGCAGCCCTTGGACCTGTAGGTGCGCACATTTCCAATACAACCTCGTTTGATAGTAGAAACTATGGATTCAAGAATCTGAGTAGTCTGTTGAAGGCAATAGATTTGTTTGAGTTGAAGCGTGGGTCGGGCAACGCTTATCTTGTGAGGGATGTACGGAAGAAATAGGAAGCCGCAGAAATAGCTGACGACGTTAAGCAGTTAACTGCTGCCAGAGTTTTCCGGGCCGTGTAGGTAAGTGATAACATTTCTCAGTCACCTGAAGTTTTTTAACCAAACCATTCTCCCAGCTTTGATTCTCACCATGAGTGCTGTACAAAGACGCCATGAAAATACCCAAGCGAATCCAGCCCCTGATTGAAGAAGGCCTTATCGATGAGGTGCTCAGCCGACTGATGAGCGGCAAAGAGGCAGATATCTACGTGGTGCGCTGCCAGGGCGAAGTGCGCTGCGCCAAGGTTTACAAAGAAGCCAGCAAACGCGGCTTCAAGCAGGCCGTACTCTACCGGGAAGGCCGCAAGACCCGCAACAGCCGTCGCAGCCGCGCCATGGAGAAGGGCTCAAAATATGGCCGCGAGCAGCAGGAAGAAACCTGGCACAACGCCGAAGTTGACGCCCTGTTCAAACTCGCCAAGGCGGATGTGCGGGTCCCCAGGCCTTATGCCTGTATCGATGGCGTCCTGCTCATGGAACTGGTCACCGACAGCCAGGGCGATGTCGCCCCGCGCCTGAGCGAGATCGAACTCACCCCGGAACAGGCTGTAGCTGGCCATACGAAAGTGATACGTGAAGTGGTGCGCATGCTGTGTGCCGGCCTGGTCCACGGTGACTTGTCGGAGTTTAACGTGTTGATGGACGCCACCGGCCCGGTCATTATCGACCTTCCGCAAGCCGTGGACGCCGCCGCCAATAACAACGCCGAGGCCATGCTGACCAGGGACGTGAACAATATGCGCAACTACTACGGCCAGTTCGCGCCACAACTGCTTGAAACCCAATACGCCAGAGAAATCTGGAAGTTGTACGAGGAAGGCGAGTTGCAGCCAGAAAGCAAGTTGACCGGCCACTTCGCCGAGAATAGCCAGGCCGCCGATGTGGATGCGGTACTGGAGGAAATAGAGTCAGTGAAAAAGGAAGAGCAAGACCGGCAGGAGCGTGACACCGAGTATCAGAACCAGTCCTGATTGCTGCTGTATCCAAAGGTGACGGAGGGATTCTTTTTAAGCAGCCACCCTGCGCGGCCGCCCCTGATAAGCCTGAGCCAGCGGCCTACCCATTTTCACTCGATCTGTTTGATGAAAAATACCGAGCCCACTGACATGGAGTAGTGGCTTGCCTGGTGAAACGCATGAATACCCTCCGGTGCAAGGGACTCGCGTACCCACTCCCGGCAGGCATGCTGCCGTTGCTCGTCGTTCGCGCCCAGGCCCAGGTAGCAGTCATGGGGTGTCACCACCGGGTTCCATTGTCCCGAGACGTTGGCTGCAAGGCTGCTCCAGGGGTATTCCTCCGGGCGCGCTACCATATTGGCTGCAGCCGGGTTCAGCTCAATACAGCGATAACACTTCAACAGATACCCATCCGTAGCCACTGCGCTTCAAAACGCCCAACCTGCTTAAAAAATAATCCCTCCGTTACCTTTGTTACCTTGGCTCGTTGTTCCTTCCTGGGTCAATGCACCGGCACATCCGCCGCCGGTAACAGCGGCTTACCGAGAATCATATCCGCCGCTCGCTCTGCCACCATGATCACTGGGGCATTGATATTGCCGTTGGGCAGGCTGGGAAACACTGAGGCATCTACCACCCGCAGACCCTCCAGGCCGCGCACCCGACACTCGGTGTCCACCACCGCCATGTCGTCATCCGCCTCGCCGCTCATGCGGCAAGTGCCCGCCGGATGATAGGCGCTTTCCACGTTGGCTTTGACCCAGGCATCGATGGCGGCATCGTCGTCGATGTCCCTGCCCGGCTGAATCTCGTCGCCCCGATAGGGGTCCATGGCAGACTGCTGCATGATGTTACGGGTCAGGCGGATGCACTGGCGCCAGGCGGCTTTGTCCTCATCGTCCTGCAGATAATTAAAAAGGATACCTGGCGCTGTATTGGGGTCCAGGGACTTGCTGCGCACATGCCCACGACTGCGCGGTTTATTGGGACCCACATGCACCTGGAAGCCGTGTCCGTCGATGGACGGTGTGCCGTCGTAGCGCATGGCGGCCGGCAGGAAATGGTACTGGATATCCGGAGACGCAAGATCATCCCGTGAGCGGATAAAGGCACAGGACTCGAAGTGGTTGGTGGCACCCAGCCCGTCCTTGAACAACAGCCAGCGCGCGCCGATCAGTGCCTTGCTGAGCAGGCCCACCTTGTTGTTCAGCGTCACCGGTTGCTTGCACCGGTATTGAAAGTACACCTCCAGATGATCCTGCAGGTTTTCCCCTACTCCGGGCAGTTCGTGCACCAGGTCGATCCCCAGCGACTCCACCAGCTCGCGGCTGGCAACGCCGGAGCGCTGCAGCAGCATGGGCGAAGCTATGGCGCCCGCAGCGAGGATGGTCTCGCACCGGGCCGTTACCTGCTGGCGCTTGCCGCGCACTTCATAGGTCAGTCCCAGCACACGGCGGCCGTCGAAATCCAGCGTGTGCACCAGCGCATGGGTGACGATATCCAGATTGGGCCGGTGCCTGCACTGCGCCAGATAGGTATAGGCGGTGGACGCCCGCATCCCGTCTTTCACGGTCATGTGCATGGGCCCGAAACCTTCCTGATGCTCGCCGTTATAGTCCGGCGTTTCCGGATAACCCGCCTCGACACCGGCATCTATAAACGCCCGATACAGGGGGTTGAGCCGCATCTCGTTGCCCTTGCACACCGCCAGCGGGCCGTCGTCGCCGCGGTAGGTATCCGCACCATCCACCCAGGTTTCCGCGCGCTTGAAATACGGCAGACATTCCCGATAGCCCCAGCCGTGGGCGCCGCGCTCGGGCCACTCTTCCCAGTCCCGGGCGTTGCCGCGCACATACACCATGCCGTTGATTGACGAGGTGCCACCCAGGCCCTTGCCCCGCGGGCAGGTAATGCGCCGGCCATCCAGACCCGGCTCCGGGTCCGACTCGTAGCCCCAGTTAAAGCGCTTCATGGCCATGGGGTAGGACAGCGCACTGGGCATCTGCACCAGCGGATGTTTGTCACTGCCGCCGGCCTCCAGCAGCAGCACCTTGTTGGTCGGGTCTTCCGACAGGCGGTGCGCCAGCACACAGCCAGCCGAGCCGGCACCGACAATAATGTAATCGTATTGCGTCACGTGTTCCTCGTCAGTGTTGTTTCAGTGTTGTTTCAGAAATCGCCAGTGAGCCCAGCAGGCGACGCCGCTGCACGATCAGCATAGCAATGCCGACGTACAGGAAGATGACAGTCAGACCAATCCATTCGATCTGCAGCGGCGTGAATTGATAAAGCAGGATCAGCCCGTAAAGCAGGCACCAGTGCAGGACCAGATAGTTGCGCCGACCCAGCCGCTCAACCGTCAGCTCCAGGTTGTCGCTGTAGAGCCGGGTGAGAGAATCCAGCGAATTGACCACGAATATAATGCCCACCGCCATCATGAAGACATTCAACATGCCGGTGATCTCGCGGCCCTGCTCGTAGACTTCAAACAGCACCGAAAACCATAGCGCAATAGGAATGGACGGAATGACCAGCAGCGCCAGCAGCAGTTGCCAGGTGGTGAGGCTGCTGACAAAGCGTGCCACGAACTGGCCGATCATGATGCTCCAGGCAAACCACCAGAACAGATAGAACGCATGATAGTCATTAAACGGCAGCACAAAGCGGTGCAGATTCCCGAAATAACCGCCGATCTGCTGCAGGTTAGTCAACAGGCCACTCACCCCTAACTCGCCGCTGCGCCACACCAGCGCTATCAGTGCGAAGAACAGCCAGGTGGACGACAGGCTAAGAATTTTCACATAGCGAATATCGGTGCTGGAGCACACCGCAAACAGCACCAGCACCGCCACCAGCGCAAACCGCGCCCAGGTGCCAAGAGCGGGGATATAGTCCGGCAGATAGGTCAGGAACAGGTAGCCGGTGAAGGCGCAGGTGGCAATGATGATGACGTTGTTCACCAGCTTCACCCAGGGAATCTGAAACAGCTGCAGCCGTGGCTCCAGCACGCTGAAGTAAAACGTGGTCAGAAAGTAAAACACCCAGATCATGAATCCCCAGAATCCAAACTCGATGGCCAGGGGATTAGTAAAACCGTAGTCCGCCTCGGTTGAATACACCGGGAATTCGGTCAGGGGAAACATGATCAGCCCCACGTCCAGCCCGGAAGTAAACAGAATGGCAAAGAACGCAAAAAAACGGGTCGGCATCTGGCCGACAAGAATCAGATTGCCCCAGCGGATAACCAGCCCCAGTGAGGTGAGCAGCACAACGACGACGGCAATGGAGAGAATGGTTTGCATCGGAGGAAAGCCTGGCGGACGGATTGTGAGGCGTCGGAGCTAGACCTCCGTCACACAACGCGCCGGATCCGACTCCGCCAGCACCGCCGTGCGGTGGCCGGTGTGGATATAGTCCGCCACCAGCTTGCCAGCCATGGGCCCGCGGCCAAAACCCGACGACGCCAGTCCGCTGACGATAAACAAATTTTCACGCAGCGGGATCCTGCCGATGATTGGTGCGCCGTCGAGGGCGAACGGCATCAGTCCCGACCAGGTTCTGGCAATGGGCAGACTGGCCACCAGGGGAATTACCTCCGCGGCATGCTGACGATTGACGGCAATGCCGTCCGGATCAGGAGTGCGCACGTAGCCAAGACTTTCACGGTCGCCGCCGAAAATAATCTCGCCGTTCTTGCGTTGCCGGCCATACAAATGGCGTGTGGTGCGGCGGCCGTTCTTGTGGGTGCAATTCGGCGGCGTCACAGCGTCGGCACCGTTATCGATACTCCAGTCGTAAGCCGACTCCGACGAGCCAATGGTATTAAACACCCGCATCGGCATGCTCCCGGTTGCCCACATCTGCCCACGAACTGGAACGATAGGTACGTTTATATCCAGCATCTTTCCAACGGGACCGCACCAGGCGCCGGTGGCCAGCACCAGGGTCTGGCAACGATATTCGCCAGACTCGGTACGCACCGCATAGCCGCGCGCCAGCGGCTCGATGGACACCACGTTCTGACCAGTGTGAATTGTGGCGCCAGCAACGCTTGCCGCATGGGCAAAGGCGCGGGTGGACTTTACCGGGTCCGCCTGACCCCGCTGCGGCGAATGCACAAAGCCTAACAGTTCGCTGCTGGCTTCCGGCTCGATCGAGCGCGCCTCATGAGGCGACAGCAGGTCAACGTCATAGCCCCCGGCGCGCAGCGTCGCCACACGGTCCTGCTGGAATTCATACTGCGCCGGGGTATCGATGGCGGTCATGGTGCCGGACAGACGGAACTCCATGTCATAGCCAAGATCCAGCTGCATACGCTTGAAAATTTCGACGCCGCCAGCGGTCAGATAGGAAAGCAGATCGGGATTATTGCCCCAGCCATTGCCACCCAGCCCGCCCATGTTCTGCCCGGACGCCTCGGATGCAATCTCCCCCCGTTCCAGGAGAATGACATCATGGCCCTGTTCGGCCAGGTGAAAGGCAGTGGAAGACCCGGCGATACCGCCGCCGATAATCAGCACTTCGGCTTCGGTCGGCTGTGCCTGGGCACGCAGGGTTCGCGGCAACAGCCCCGCAGCGGCGATAGTGCCAGCAGCGGACAGCACACGGCGTCTGCTGACCCCGGCTTGACTGTCTTTTTGATTATTTCGGCGTGTCATAGGCTGGGCTCCGCCAGTGAGACAAGGACCCAGAGTAATGGGCTGCCGACTAATTCGCAATCGTCAGCATCCGGCTGGCCCTCACTCAACGAGCGACCACCTGGTTTTTATCGCTCACAGCCAGAATGAATTAAAAAGGTATTACCCGCGCCCCTGCGCTGGTGGGGCAACGACTTGCCCTGCTGAGTTCACAGCGGAGTTTTAACGGCGACTTCGCAGCCGCGGCCCGCGCAAGAAAACGAAGCCCAGCAAGCCAAGAAAGATCACCAGCAGGCCGATCACCGACGGCAGCAGCATACTGGCAATGACCGAGTCGACCGCCAGCACATCCGGATACCCGGACTGCCACAATACCCATTGTGAGCCAATCTCGGTGGCAATCGACGGATGGCCGGTCACCAACACGATGATGGCATCGCCGGTCAGCGGATTGATGCGCAGCGTGCTGTTGATTGCCGGGTCATTGCCGCCGTCGTGGCCGTATAAATAGTCGCCGTCGCCAATCGGCGCATAGAGAATAGTACCGAGTCCCCAGATGGCGGCGCCCATGGTTGTGCCGTGGGGTTCCCGCATGGCATCCAGCGTTTCGACATCCAGCAACCTTGTTGCTTCGGCCTGCGGCACGAGGGCCTGTATCAGACGGGTCAGATCGGTGCTGCTAGACAGCAAGGCGGTAGCGGCACTGGATGCATACCGATACAAGGGTGCCGGTTCGCCCTCACTGGTCAGCGAGCCAGCGTTGCTGGCAACATCGCCTATAAACCCATAGCCCGAGCGGGTCATGGCCAGCGGTTCAAAAATCACCGACTGCACGTGGTCTTCGAAAGTTCGCCCGGTGATTTCTTCGATCAGCAATTCGAGCACCAGGTAGCCACCACCGGAGTACTGCCAGTTGCCCGGCTCCGCACTGGCGGCAATAACCGCTGTGGCGCCGTCAGAGGTGCGCGGGTTGGCGAGCTCTTCCTCAAGCGCTGGCAGCGACTCATCTGCAGCATAATCTCCAAATCCCAGCCCGTCTTCCAGCCCGGCGGTGTGACTCAGCAAATGTCTGACGGTTACCTCGTCACCGTCATACCCGGCGGAGGGCAACTGCCAACGACTCAGATAGCTGTTCACTGGCGCATCAAGATCAACCTGCTCTGCCTCAACGAGTTGCATGACTGCCAGGGCTGCAATGAACTTGCTCATTGATGCCACAGCAAACACCGTGTCGCCATCAACCGTAAAGCCATTCTCCGAGTAGTAATCGGTCACCGCGATCCCGTCTTCCAGCAGCACGAATGCCGCATGTCCCGGATTGTCGCTTGCGAGCATCGCTGCCGCGCGCTCATGAAATGCGTCGACATCACCGGGCGCGGCCCAGGGTTGCATCCACAGCCCGAAAAAGGCCCCGACGATCACGAACGCCAACCACAGCAGGCTGGCTCCCAGGGTAATCAATAAGGCTTTCAGCATGGATTCCTTCCTGCATGGCACGATGGTTCGCAGTTCAATCGGCGGCACCCGAATCGCCTGGTCTCGTGCGGCAATTTTTCAGCGTGTCCCTAGACCTGGTCACTGGCAATGAGCGAGATCGCTGCCACCAGATACAGCCCGGCAGTCAGTATAGACCCACCGGTGCGCCAATGATTGAGTCGCGTCCAGTCCCGGCCATACTGATGCCAGTAATCGGCCGCCGCGCGCGAACCGTGGTCCATCACAGCCAGACGTTCATTCATGGGCACATTACCAAACAGTGTCACCAGAAACACGCTGGCCACATACACGAAAGCAGCCAGCACCAGCACCGCGCGGCTATAGCCATCGAAACTGAACATGGCATAGACCGCGAACAAACTCGAAAATACCGCAATGGAGAGGATGGCTGCGACGAATTCCGTTTTTAGCACGGTGATATTTATTAGCTGCATGACTTCAATGGCGCTGGCTGGCCTCGCGCGGCGCAGGGCAGCCATGATGAATTCAGAGAACGCCTTGAATACGCCGCCAACCAGTCCCGACCACAGGGCCAGAAAAAGACAAAAATACAGCGACCAGTGAAAGCTCATGACGCTACTCCGCAACCAAAGTTTCATCGCTGATTTGTTCAGCCACCGGACCGATGGAGCGCCGCGCCAGTAGTCGCAACAGATACAGTCCAACCGCCGCGAATAGCGCTTCAATAGCCAGCGCCAGCAACACGGCCGCATCCGGTAAGCCATCAATAACGAGACTGATTACCCGAAAGCAGGCAAAGGCGGCAAACACCAGCGTGACCGCGGTAAGCGCTGTCAATTCGATCCGCTCAACCCGCGCAGCAAACAAAGCCAGCACACCGAACACCATCAGGCCACCGCCCATGCCCCGGAGCTCGCTCTGAAAACTGGTTGGCGGCAAGGCGCCGGCATTGAAACTGGCGAAATACAGATCCGGTGCCAGACCGATGTAGGATCCAATCACCACCAGCACCAAGCCCGCCAGGATGAGAAAAGTTTTACGCATTGTCGGATTCATAATTTCCTCCTGAGCCCGGGTATTGCTTCCCGGACCCTGGTTATCAGTAACTACAAGAATTCAGATTGGCGCCACCCGGTTGCCACCGGCTGTGGCAACCGGGTTTGGGGGCGGATGGCGCGCTGGCTATCACTCGCCGCCTTCGCGCCGCTCGCCACTCGCCTGAATCAGGCGGCTTGCTGCCAGAGACCGCGAGCGGCCACAGCCCGCGCATACTCGGCAAAATCCCGCGGCGGGCGTCCCAGCGCGCGCTGCACACCATCGGTCAACGTGGCGTTGCGGCCGTCCAGCACGGTGGCGAACAGATAGTCCAGCATCCAGACCACATCATCCGGCGCACCACTGTCCCGGACTCCCTGCACAAACGCGTCGTGGGGCACATCCACGTAGTGGATCTCGCGCCCCGTGGCCCGGCTGAGTTCGCTGGCGATATCGGCAAAGCTCAGCAGTCGTGGGCCGGTGACCTCGTAGACTTCGCCATGGTGGCCCGGCTGGCTGAGCGCCATGGTCGCCACCTCGGCGATATCGTCCACGTCGACGAAAGGCTCCTTAGTCATGCCCGCCGGCACGGTGATCTGGCCAGACAGCACCATGTCGATGAATGCGCCTTCAGAAAAATTCTGAAAAAACCAGCTGGCCCGCACCACGGTCCACTCAAGGCCGCTGCCCATGACAATCTGCTCGCAGGCCTGGGCCTCTTCTTCGCCGCGCCCGGACAGAATCACCACTTTGCTGACGCCCATGTTTACTGCTTTATCCATCAGCGCCTGCACAGCATCACTGGCCCCGGGCATCGCCAGGTCCGGCGCGTAACTGATATAGATGGCATCAACATTGTCCAGGCAAGCATCCCAGCCGGCTTCGTTGTGCCAGTCGAACGCCGGCTGCGCGGCGCGTGATCCCACCCGGACAGGAACGCCCTGGGCGCGCAGGCGTTCGATGATGCGGCGGCCGGTTTTACCGGTTCCCCCGGTAACGAGAGTGACTTTGTCGGTGTTTTTTTCGGTGTTAGGCATAACAGTCTCCTGATGTCATAAGTAAATTGATGTGACGGGAGATAGCTTAGCGAGGCGACAGGTTGGCGGATTGACCGACCCTGCCAGTTTTTTGGCAGATGGCGCCAATTGCACAACAGCAGTACAAAGGGCAGGCTGTCTAGCGGCTAGCCAGCCTGAACGGAGAGGCGGTAGGAACGCGGCGTCTGCCCGGCCCAGCGCTTGAACGCACGGGTGAATGAGCTCTGCTCGGAGAACCCGGTGAGGAAGGCAATATCGGTAAGCGGCAGGTCACTGGTGGCCAGCAGCTTTTCCGCCAGTTCGCGCCGGGTGTCATCCACCAGGGATTGAAACGAATGGCCCTGCTCCGCCAGCCGGCGTTGCAGACTGCGCCCACTCATGGCCAGCTTGCCAGCGATATCGGAGATGGTCGGCACTCCTTCGCTCAGGGCGTTGGCAAGCTGAATCTTCACCCGCCGATCCAGCGCCGAATCATCTTCCAGCTTGGCCAGTTCGGCCTCCAGGTGCTGGTCGAAAAAGCTGGCGATGCCGGTGTCACCCAGCTTGTTCGGCACGTGCAGCGATGCATGGGGAAACAGCAAGGCATCGCGCTCGGCTTCGAAATGCACCGGGCAGCCAAAGTGCGCCTCATGATCAGCAGTAGTGGCTGGCGCCGGATGCTTGAAGTGGACAGCCAGCGGCTGCAGCGGTTCGCTCGCCACTTCCTGGCTGATGGCCAGCATGCTGGCAATGGTGGATTCGTTGGACAAGCGCAGACCGAGATGGCGTTCTCCCTGGCGGTGCAGATGGGCGAACACCCCGTCCTCAACTTCTTCCACCACGTGCGCCGTCACGCTGGTGAGCACGCGACCATAACGTTCCGCCCGGGCCAGCGAACCACGCAGGGTCGGCGCCGACTTCCAGGCCAGACCGAAGGCGCCGTATTCATCGCAGCGCATGCTGGCGCCGGCGCGTAGCGGCAGGGTATGCCCGGTCTGCTCGGCACGGACGATGGTTTCGAGAAACTGGTAATAATCCCTATCCCCAACCATGCGTGCGGGATCCACCGGCTCCTCACTGTCCAGGCCCAGAGTTGCAAGCAAGGCCGCCCGGTCGAGCTGCGGCTCCACCACGGCGATGACTTTGTGGGCGAACAGGGAGGTAACTTGACCCATAGGATGTCTGCTAGCACGAAGGTTCGGTCGGGCCTGCCAATGTACTCCAGTTTTGCGGGCCGGGCCAAAGTTCCGGCCTTCGACGCCACTCGTTACTGAGTGACGCACCCCGGCAGGCGCGGCCGGGGCGAACCTGGGGAATTAAAGCAGAGCTAAAGACCGTCATGTGGTGTCACTGTTCTGATATCCGCGATTTTCTTAAAGGCTGCTCATACAACCAGCCAGCCGCGAGTCTCGTCAGTACCGGCATGACTATGTAAGTCATGAGTACCACAATCCCCGCGACCGCCACGCTGACAGTGACCAGGCGCGGACCACTTAACACCGCCGCCAGCGCAGGCGGTATAAAGTAAACAGGAGCGAGCAAGCCAGCGAAGGTCAAAACAGCCAGTTTATATCGCCTTGGTTGACGACAAGGTTGGACGAATTCTCCGTTGCCAGTATGCATTGTATTTTCCATTTTAAATTGCGGTTCAAGCCTGGGTGAGCTACGCAGCCGCACTCAAGCGGACCTGGCCCACCAACGTTGCCCAGTCCATTCCAAGCGCTGTGTATACTTCTTCAGCCTTGGGAGAGGCGTTGTCTCCAAGAATTTCAACGATCAGGCTGGCTGCGTCTGCTGTAACAACACCGCTTTGGCTCAGCCGGAGAATTCCTGTTTCCCGCTTCGTGATATTAAATGTTCCACTGGCATCAACTGCCACGTAGGCATCAAAGCCTTCTCTTACCGCGCGCATGGCGGGAAACGCCGCGCAGACTTCCAGGGAAACCCCGGCAATAATAAGCTTTGTGCGGCCTGTTGCTCGAATCGCGGCCTCCACCCGAGGATCGTCCCAGGCATTTACGGTGGTCCGATCTATGAAGGTTTGTTCAGGAAGCGCTGCTTGCAACTCGGGAAAAGCAGGGCCCCACAGCGTTTTCGAGGAGGTCGTGGTAGTCACGATCGGGAGGTTCAGTACGCGTGCTGCCCTGGCCAGGCCGACGATGTTATGTTTCAGCTCGGCGATGGAATAATCCCGGACTCCCGTCATAAGCCCCACTTGATGATCAACAAGGACCAGTGCAGCGTTATCAGAATTTAGCGGTTCCGGGTTGTGAAAATGGTCGTTCATAACTATGCCCTCTGGTTTACGTTAGTTTCGTTCAAGATTTTTCTGGAATACTGCCCAGCTTTCCGGCTTCATAAGCCGCATTGATATCCGCGATTTGTTCCCGTGAGCCCATAACGAAAGGGCCCTCCTGAACATAGGGTTCAGCGATCCGCGCACCATCGAACAAGGCAAAGTGAACAGCCTTTCCTGATGGGTTACTGATACTGATTGTTGCGCTGCCGTCGGTTTTAATGGCAATGGCTTGGCCATGGGCTATATGCCGGGCTGAGTCACCAATGACGATGTCCAGACCACCGCTGACGGATTGAACCCACAGGCCCCGATTAGCACCTGGCTCATGAGAGAAGCACCCGCCTGATTGGATCGTGCCATCCAAAATGGTGACCGGGGTGGATGGGGAGGCCGCGCCGCGAACGCCATTGGACTCACCCAGCGCCACCTTTACCCGATAGTCAGCGCTGGCAATCACCGGCATGTCTGTTGAGCGCACCAGGAACGATGCAGGCGGATCGAATCTCCGGGTCTGCGGCACATTAACGAATACCTGTAAGCCATGAATGCGCGCATTGGTTCGCGGCGATTCATCATGAATCGCACCACGTCCGGCGCTAAGCCAGTACAGATCTCCGGGCTGCAGATCAAAGTTATTTCCCAGCGAATCCCGGTTGTGAAAAAGACCTTTACTGTCTTCAAACAACAGGGACACGGCGGACATCCCGGCATGAGGGTGTGCTCCGAATGTGGGCTCCGTCATCACATAGTGATCCACCAGTACCAGTGGATCCATGGCATCGCCAATGTCTCGAGCCCGAAAGCTCTCTGCCTTGAAGCCACCGCCAACGGTGAGACCGGCACCGCTTATCGGCTCGGATACGGAAGACAGAGCACCCGGGGTCATGCCTTTTGAAGAATCAATGACTGTGTTGAGTGCGTGCATGGTGACGGCTTCTCCTTGTTCAGTTGAGTTTGGAGAAGTATAAATACGGGACAATCGGCGTGAATATAGCCATAATTCGAATAAATAATTCTATATATAGAACAAACAAAGCCACCTTCCATGTCAAAGATCGATCTGAACGACTACTTTTATTTTGTCCATGTGGTTGAGAAGGGCGGGTTTACCCGTGCTGCAGAGTCCCTGGGAATTCCCAAGTCACGACTGAGCAGACACATAGTGCAGCTGGAGGAGCGCTTGAATACGACCCTTATCCAGCGCACGACCCGGCAGTCAAAGATCACTGAACTTGGGGAAGTGTTCTATCAGCGGGCGCGCGCTGCAGTCGAGCAGGTAGAACTTGCTGAGGCAGAGCTAAAACGGAAGAAAAATACGCTGTCCGGGAAGGTCTCTATAAGTTGCTCCGTGGGCGTGGCCCAGTTTGCACTGAAAGAGCTTATTGTTCGTTTTATGACCGACAACCCGCAGGTGACGGTCTTGCAACAAGTCACCAACCAGAACATCGATCTGATCGCCTCGGGTGTCGATATGTCCATCCGCGGCCATACCGGCCCACTGCCTGATTCAACATTGATAAGCAGACCACTGGCTGTGGTTGAGTGGAACCTGTTTGCTTCTCCAGACTATCTTATCAATGACATCTCGACCCCCGCAGATCTCACCAACCAGCAGACACTCGCCCTGGGCTGGCAAGCACCCGGGGACAACTGGAGTCTGGTACACAAATCAGGCCGGAAGGAGACTATCAGCATTGCGCCTCGAATGAAGAGCGATGACATGACTACCCTGAAAGCAGCCGCCGGGGAAGGCCTTGGGATCGTCGCCTTGCCCACCTATACCTGCCGGGATGAGTTAGCGTCAGGAACGTTAGTCAAGGTATTACCAGAGTGGCTTGCCGGCCAGGCCCGGCTCAGCGTGATTATGCCGCGACGAAGTGGTTATCCTGCGCCAGTCGTCGCGCTGCAGGAATTTTTGCAGGCCCAGTTCGCCGAATCTGTCGCGATGCATTAGCGGCTTTGTTCGCCTTGAGCGAGCTGGATACTGACCCCAACCATGGTCGTCGTCGCGACCATTAAACGTAGCTCTCTAGCACCAGCTCGCCGCCCCCATATGCGCGGACTTCAGCAGTTCCTTGATGTTTGCCTCTATCACTCCATAGCCCACGTTGCCGTACAGTTTTTGCCGGCCATCATTCAGCACATAGGTAGGGCTGCCCGAGATATTCTGCAGCTCCTTATCCCGCATATCCGCTTCCAGCAGGGCATGGGCCTGGCCGCAACTGATCAGGGCGTTGACCTGGTCAACTGAAACCCCCACTTGCTCAAGAATCTGCTCTAACACTGCACTGCTGGAAATATCCCGCGCTTCAATGAAAAAGGCTTCACGCAGGGCGATCATGGCCTGGACACACTTGTCGGGCGCCACCTGCTGCACAGCCTTGAGCGTCAAGTGTGCCGGCGTGGATGAGACTGGTCGCGTCTTGCGCCAGATGTCTTCGTGCAGCTGGATGTGATCGTATTGTTTGGCCACTTCATGAAGATGATCGGCAAACCCCTCATAGCCTCCCTTGGCTTTCCAGGTGGTTTCCATCTTGTAGCTGGTGTCGGCGAAAACTTTGCAGACACGGTAGTTAACCTGTACCTGTTCGCCGAATTGTTTCTTGATCTCGTCCACTCTGGCCTGGGCGATATACGCCCAGATGCAGAGCAGGTCGGAATAGTAATCCAAAGAAATAGTCTGGTTTGCTGCTGTCACAGAAGTCTGCCCCGATTATTGCATTGTTCGTTCACCGGTAAGTGTCTGGCAACGCAACTCTACCAGCCATTGACTTACACGCAATCTGGATTGTGGGCCTAGCCCGTATCGAGAGTCGCTCACCCCCTCGATACATTGAACCCACCATTAGAAGCGGGTTTTTGTGGCCCGCGCAAGAACACAACCTCGCCGCCTCAGCGGAACTTATAGTCAATCGGTCTTGTGAGACTTTTGAGACTTACAAATCAACACGCCCCCGACTACCGACCGCAACGACAATTACCACTAGCCGATCATCGATAATTTCGTAGACGATCCGGTAGTTACCCTGACGAACCCGGTAGACTTCCTGGCCCTTCAATTTCTTACAGCCTGGCGGACGGGGGTTATCAGTGAGCGCGTCGATGCGATTCAGAATCGCTTCCAGATGCGCCTTATCAATTTTGCGCAGGTCTTTTTTAACCGAGCGCTTAAAGACTAGCTTATAGCTTGCCATGCTTTTTCAGGTCGCTCAGCAGCGTCTCGTAGCTTATCTCCGGCTCAGCGATGCGCCTGGCGTAAACTTCCAGATCTTCCTGATCTTCGCGCATCAGCAGCCGTACCGCTTCATCCACCAATTCCGAGACCGACTGATTAGAGTCTGCCGCCCGCACCCGCAGGGCCCGGTGCAGCGCCGGGTCGAAATACACTGTCGCTCGCTTGGATAACTCACTCATGGCAGATTTCCTCTATCGCTTGACAACACTATAGCGTTGTAACGTTATAGCGTCCATTTTGGATTAAGACAGGTTAGCGTATTGATTGCCCGAGAGCCCGGACCCATGCGGAAACCCGCTAGCCGCCCCAGCACCCCAAACCCATAACTCCAACGCTAGCGGGCGCCGCCAAGCCATGATTAAATCGATCAGGTTCGTTAACCCAGCACCACAAGAGGCGCCCGGCATGGCAATCAGGTCCAGCATTTCCCCAAGGCTCCCGCTCCATCCGCATATGATTCTGCTGCTTTGCAGCTTGCTCGTCGCATCCCCAGCCTTTGCGCAATGGACAGGCCCTGCAGACTGGCAGGAAGACCTCAGTCCAATCACCGCCAGTGAGTGGAATTATCCAGCTGCCGCACACCTGCTGGAGCGGGCGGGATTCGGCGGCACGCCAGCGGAGATTGCCACCCTGGCCGCCATGCACCCCCTGGATGCGGTGCGCTATCTGGTCTATTTCGATCCGGCAGAGACGGAACTGCCGGCGTTTGACCATTCCGGTGTCTTCGATGTCGGCCTGGATCCGTTTCCACCGAGCCGCCCGGCCACCACACAGCTGGCACGGGAGAACGGGGAAGCACTGGGGGTCAAGGTGAAGGCTGGGGGTAACCGGCCGCTGCAGCCGGTGGTCAACAAGTTCTTTTACTGGCTGCGCGCCTCGTCTTTGGAAACCAATCGCGTCGCCTACTGGTGGGCCAATCGCATGGTGGCCTCCGACCAGCCGCTACAGGAGAAAATGGCCCTGTTCTGGCACGGGCACTTCGCCGTCAACGAAGGCAAGGTGCGCGATTACCGCAAGCTGCTCAAGCAGCTCGAGCTGTTTCACGCCCTGGGTACTGACAGCTTCCGCGACCTGATGGTGGCGGTCGCCCAGGACCCGGCGATGCTGGCGTTCCTTGATGCTGGCGTCAATGTCAAAGGCGCACCGAACGAAAACTTCGCCCGTGAAATTATGGAATTGTTCACCATGGGCGTAGGCAACTACAGCGAGCAGGATATTCGCGAAGCCGCGCGTGCCTTTACCGGCTGGAATTTCGACGGCCTGGACTTCGTGGTCAATGCCGAGCAACACGATGCTGGCGCAAAATCCTTTCTTGGCCGCAGCGGTAATTTCGATGGCGTCGAAATCATCGACATCATTATGGAACAGCCGGTTACAGCGGAGTATATCGCTGGCAAGCTGTACCGGTTTTTTGTACGCCAGGATCTCAGCCCGGCTTTGCAGGCGGAACTTGGTTCTATTCTGCGTGACGCCGATTACCAGGTCGCTCCCCTGCTGGAACGCATTTTCCTGTCCCGGGACTTTTACAGTCCTGCCTCGGTAGGCACTCATATCAAGAGCCCGGTGGAACTCGCCGTATCAACTTATCGCAAGCTTGGCCTGGATGAAGCGCCAGGTGTTCCGGATTTCAATCGTGCCACCAGCGCCCTGGGCCAGACCCTGCTGCGCCCGCCAACGGTAGCTGGCTGGGCCGAGGGCCAGAGCTGGATTACTCCGGGCCTGTTACTGGAGCGCGGCAATTTCGCCCGTGACGTGTTGTTCCCGGACATTAATTTCATTCCCACGGATCGCTACAATCCATCCAGCGAGATCCGCAGCGTTGCCAGCCGTATCCGGCAGGGCATGGATATTACCAACGCCACCCAGCCTTCCGGTGTCGGCGAGGGCCAGACCATGGCTGAGTCCAATATGCTGGCCGACCGGGACGAGGACTTTAATACCCGCTACGGCAGCTTCCGGGGTTGGCAGATGGCCATCCAGCGGGTAAAACCCATTCCCCGCACTACAGCGCAGCTTGATCTGAGCGCCGTGGTGCGGGCTCAGGGTCTGGAAACCACGGCCGAGGTCGTGGACTATTTCATCGCCCGCTTCATGCGTGTACCACCCGGTGCCGAAGCACGCGGCTTGCTGGTACAGTTTCTTACCGAGGAATTGGGGACTGACAGCATCGCCAGGGCGGAGACCTACATGGAAGACGGGTTGCGCATGACCCTGCATCTGATAATGAGTCAGCCTGAATATCAACTTGGTTGAATAGCCATGGGACAATCATCATGAGCGGTAACAACAACAACAAGACAACTGGCAAGACCGCAACTCAAGGACGCCGCAAGCTGCTCAAAGCCGGGCTGGGAGCTGGCCTTGCCAGCCTGGGCAGCAACTTCTTCATGCCTTCGGCACTGGCACAGGCTGCCCGGGCCGCCGCTGCGGGCAAAACCCTGGTAGTGCTGGAACTGTCCGGTGGTAACGACGGTCTGAACACCGTTGTGCCCTACGGTGACGACGCCTATTACCGGCACCGACCCAACATCGCCATCCCGGCCAGCGCGGTGCGCCGGATTGACGATCATTTTGGTTTTAATCCCGGCATGGCCGGCTTCGAGCGCCTGTACAAGGATGGCAAAATGGCCATCGTGCATGGTTGCGGCTATGAGAATCCCTCCTATTCCCATTTCACTTCCATGGCCTACTGGCATACCGCTGCCCCCAACAGTGGCGAAGACTACGGCTGGGTGGGCCGACTCGCGGACCAGATGGCGCCAGATGCCCCCGCCAACTATATTGTCAATATCGCCGACAACCAGTCTCTGGCGGTGCGCAGCCAGCGGCATGTGCCAATCGTATTCGACGATCCTGCCCGCTTTCAGCGCGAGGCCTTTGCCGAGGAACGTGACGTCCTCGGGAACACCCCGGATGTCGGTCAGGTGGATAACCCGTCGCGCCGGTATCTGCTGAATATTGCCCGCGGCGCCAATCAGGCCTCCGCCCTGGTGCGGCAGGCCTGGAGCAATTACAGCTCGCCGGTGGACTATGGCATCAATCCCCTGGACCTGCCCAAGGTGGTCTCGCTTATTGACGCCGGCTTACCGACCAAACTGTATTATGTTTCCTACCGCAATAATGCCTTCGACACCCACGTGTTCCAGAACGCGCTGCATCAGCGCCTGCTGACCTACACCTCTGATGCGGTCGCTGCATTCCAGCAGGATCTGGAGCGAATCGGCCGGGCAGACGACGTGGTGCTGATGATATTTTCCGAATTTGGCCGCCGGGTACCTGAAAATGTGTCACTTGGCACTGATCACGGGGCGGCAAACGCGATGTTCGTAGTGGGCAGCCAGGTCAAGGGAGGACACTACGGCGAACTACCCAGTCTGACCAGTCTGACCAGTCTGGGGGAAGGAGATAACCTGGCCCACACCACCGACTTCCGCAAAGTCTATCAGACCATGATCAACGGCTGGCTCGGTCACCAGGGCAGCCCGTTGCTGGGCGGGGACTTCGGCACATTTGACCTGTTTGCCTGACGGCCTGGCCCACCACCAGCACAACGTCGCGCAGGCCCTGACGCACCGCAATAATTGCCGCTTCGCAGCCGCTGGCGAGCGCCGAACAGCCATGCTTTAATCCAGTGTGTTCCAACGAGATTTGGGAGTATTACCATGACCAACGCCAGGACCCTCCCCGGTGCTGCGGATAACACCACGCCCCACTGGCTGTGGGCGCTGCTGTTTGCTGCTGCTGCCGCTTTACTCTCCATCTCCTCGCCCGCTTATTCCCAGCTCGCACCCCGGAACGCCGATCTCGACGCTAATTTGGACAATGGCCAGCAATACTTCCAGACCCTCTGCGCCCGCTGCCACGGCATGCTGGGCGAGGGCGGCGAAGGGCCGAGCCTGAAGCGCGCGCAGCTTACCCACGCCAGCGACGATGAGGCGCTGCAGCGAATCATCAAGAGCGGTATCCCCGGCACCGGCATGCCCGGCTCGCGCCAGCTGCGCGCCGCGGACACCCGCGACGTGGCCGCCTACGTGCGCAGCCTGGGACGCCTGCCGCCCGAGGAGATGCCGGGTAATCCCGCCACCGGCGAGACCATTTACTGGTCCCAGGCCAACTGTTCCAGCTGCCATATCCTGTCCGGCGAAGGCATCGGCATTGGCCCGGAGCTGACCGGCGTCGGCCTGCGCCGCAACGCCGCCTACCTGCGCGAGGCCTTGGTAGAACCGGCAGCCGATCAGCCGCGCCTGGTGGATCGCTTTCGCGGCTCGCTGAATGCCTTTCTCACCGTGCGCATTGTCTCGGAGCGCGGCGTCTACGAGGGCATGCGCATCAACGAAGATGCCTTCACCGTGCAGATGCGCGACCTGGCTGGCAACATCTATTCCTTCGACAAGCAGGATCTGATCAGCTATGAGAAAGTCCCCGGCCATTCGCTGATGCCAGGCTATGCGCCAGTGCTTGATAATCAGCGCATTGATGACCTGGTGTCTTACCTGATGAGTCTGCGCTAGGCACACGAAGCGACACAGACAGTGCCAGCTCGCTGCGGCGATGCCGGACAATCAATTAAAAGACGGAAACAAGAGCAATGACGAATTCCACAACGCGCAAAGCCGCCTTCGCAACACTACCTAAACTGATTCTGTCTTTACTGACCATACTGACCGCACTGGCGACAAGCGCACTCAGCCACGCCGATGTGCCCTACTCCGCGCATCTTCAGGACGAGGCCAACGGCGCAGACTGGCTGTCCTACTCCGGCGGCTACAAGTCCCATCGCTTTTCACCGCTGAGCCAGATCAACACCAACAATGTCGACCAGCTCAAGGTGATCTGGGCCTACCAGATGCAGGCCACCGGCATCAGCGGCGCCGGCCTGCAGGAATCCACGCCACTGGTGTCAGATGGCATTCTTTATCTCACCGAATCCCCCAGCAGCGTCAGCGCCATCGACGCTGCCACTGGCCGACTGCTGTGGCACTTCGCCCCGGACATCTCCAACGACGTGCTCAACATCGGCTTCCCGCGTATTAATCGTGGCGCCGCGCTATTAGATGACAAGGTCTATGTCGCCACCCTCGATGCCCGCCTGTTCGCCCTGGATGCCAACACCGGCGCGGTGCGCTGGGAAACCACGGTAGCGGATAACGCCGTCGGCTTCTCCCTGACTCTGGCGCCCCTGCCCCTGGACGACAAGATCATCGTCGGCGTCAGCGGCGCCGAGGCCGGCGTGCGCGGCTATATCGATGCCTACGATCCCGACAGTGGCGAGCTACTGTGGCGCACCTTCACTGTCCCCGCCCCGGGCGAACCCGGCAGCGAAACCTGGCAGGGCGATGCCTGGCAAACCGGCGGCGGCTCCACCTGGCTAACCGGCTCCTATGACCCGGAGCTGGACCTGCTCTACTGGACCACCGGCAACCCCGCCCCGGACTGGAACGGCGACCTGCGCCCCGGCGATAACCTGTTCACCTGCGCCGTACTGGCGCTGGACCCCGACACCGGCGAGATGCAGTGGCACTTTCAATACACGCCCCACGACACCCACGACTGGGATGCCAACCAGATCCCGGTGTTGATTGATGCCGAATTCGAAGGCCGCGAGCGCAAGATGCTGGCCCTGGCCAATCGCAATGCGTTTTACTATCTGCTGGACCGCGAAACCGGCGAGTTCCTGCACGCCAATGAATACTCCTACCAGACCTGGGCCGAAGGCATCGACGCCAACGGCCGTCCCATCCTGATCCCCAACAAGGAACCCAGCCGCGAAGGCACCCTGGTCTGGCCCAGCCTGCAAGGCGCCACCAACTGGTTCTCGCCCTCCTACAGCCCAGTCACCCAGCAGCTGTTCGTCCCCAACCGGCGCATGGGGGCGGTGTACTACAAAGCCGACGCCGAATACGAACCCGGCCAGCCCTTCCTGGGCGGCGGCGAGCAAGCGCTTGATGGCGACCAGGCCTCCGGCGCCGTACTGGCGCTGGATGCAACTACTGGCGAGCAACAGTGGGAGTTTGAACTACAGACCCCGCCCTGGTCAGGGGTGATGGCCACCGCCGGTGGGTTGGTGTTTGGCGCCAGCAATGAAGGCTATTTCTTCGCCCTGGATGAAGAGACTGGCGATCCGCTGTGGAACTTTAATACCGGGGCCCATGTAAGGACCAATCCGATGGGGTTTGCGGTGGATGGCAATCAGCGGGTAGCGATTATCGGGGGGCAGACTTTGTTTGTGTTTGGGGTGGAGTGAATTGTGAGAGACGATCATTGAATCAGGTGTGCCAACTTACGCTCAGACTACTCTGACCTTTCTTATCGGAGGGTTCAGGCGATGAATTGCATGTTGTTGAGGTAGTGGTAGCTGTTAATACACCATACCTTTTCTGTTTAATTTCTAAAATTACTACGTGAGCAGTGCCCCACGTTCAGAAAACAAGTAGCAGGATAGCACTACCTTTAGATTTGTGGGATTCTTACTTTTCCTTCGGTCAGGGCAAGGGAAAGGTGTAACTATGGAGTTGCCAATCTGGGTGCTTGTGTTAGCTAGCTTAGCAATTGCGGTTCAATTGCTAATTAGGCTCAGCAGGAAGCCAGCACAGTACAGTTATGCCACCAAGTCACCGTTATTAACAGCAGCGGAACGGTCTTTCTATGGTGTATTGCTATCTTCAGTCGATGACTCGATTACCATCTTTTACAAAGTCAGATTGGCCGACGTGATTAAACCTGCAGGAACAACCTCAAGAAGCGCAAGGCAAGCCGCGTTTAACAAGATTTCAAGCAAACACTTGGACTATGTCCTGTGCAGGTCATTCGACCTGTCAGTCCTTGGCGCTATTGAACTTAACGACCGGTCGCACGAAGCGCCAAAGCGCAAACGCCGTGATAAATTTTTAACGGAGGCATGCAAGAGCTCAGGATTACCGCTACTTATGACTTCAGCGAAACGAAACTATGCAAAGCAAGAGCTCGTGCAACAACTTCACGATGCAGGAATTATCGCAGCTCCCGACAAGTCTGATTAACGAATCCAGTGTTTAGCAGATAAGCCTGCATAGTGGTCGAGCTAATTCTTTTTCGTTTGCCTTTTTGCCAAGCTGTTAGCGCTGCCAAACGAGGAACATCAGTGTGAAAAAAATAGTATTTCTCGCGATCGTTGTTTTTGGAGCGTGGCAGTGGCTTCAAAATCCAGCTTCTACAACTATATCCACATCGACACCAACCACCCCCATTGTGCCCGCATCTGCGCCAGCGATATCGTCTTTAAAAAGTTCATCTACACAATCAATCTCGACCACGGGTTCTAATAGCTTCAGTTGCGATGGTCGTCAATATTGTAGCCAGATGACCTCAAGAGCTGAAGCAGAGTTCTTCCTAAACAGTTGCCCAAACACCAAAATGGATGGTGACAACGATGGCTCTCCTTGTGAAAACGACTCAAGATTCTAAAGCAAGCTGCGCTAACAAGCCGTTCCTGAACGACAAAATTATGTTGTCATACCTTTAGCAAAGAACGCAAAAGAGACGCCAACATACTTTCGCGCCAGAACAGGGACGTTACAAAAAACATACATAATGGAAACCTGCGCGCGAATTAATAGAATACCTTACATTCTATAAACCGCCGTCCCACAGCCGATTAATTTACATCTCAAGCACTTTATTTGAAATACACTGCCAGTCTGATAGGGTTGGCGGCTTATGCAGGCTTTTTTAGAGCAGTGGAATTCTGCTGCGACCACCACAACCGGCTTGTTCTGGATGGCGTTCTGGGCGTTCGGCCTCGGTTATCTGATCAGCAGCATGATCCAGGTCTTTGTGACCCGGGAGCGCATGCGCAAGAGTATGGGTGAGACCGGCCCCGGCAGTATTGCCCTCGGCTCGTTCTTCGGTTTTATCTCCAGTTCCTGCTCGTTCGCCGCACTATCCACCACGCGCTCTTTGTTCGCCAAAGGAGCAGGCCTGGCGCCTTCGCTGGCATTCCTGCTGGCTTCTACCAATCTGGTGATCGAGCTGGGTATCGTGATCGCCGTGTTCCTCGGCTGGCAGTTTGTGGTGGGCGAGTATGTTGGCGGCTTCCTGCTGATCCTGCTGATGTGGTTACTGGTCAGACTGACTAATCCGAAGCAATTGATCAGGCATGCCCGGGACAAGGCCAGAAGCGCAGAGCAGGATGATGACAACGGCGAGTCCAGCGACTGGAAACAGCTGATACTCAGCCTCGACGGCTGGCGGCAGGTGGGCAATCGCTATGTCATGGAATGGGCCATGGTATGGAAGGATGTTGCCATCGGTTTCACCGTGGCCGGCGTGATCGCGGCGTTTGTCCCGCGCGCCTTTTTTGAAGCGCTGTTCATCGGCTCCGATCTGCCTGATCCTGGCTTCCTCAATATTCTGTTACAGAGCATCGTCGGCCCCATCGCCGCGTTTTTCACCTTTATCGGTTCCATGGGCAACATCCCCCTGGCCGCCGTGCTTTATGAAAACGGCGTCAGCTTTGCCGGGGTAATGGCGTTTATCTTCAGCGACCTGGTCGTGCTGCCGGTGCTGCGCATCCAGGCCCAGTATTATGGCTGGCGCATGGCGATGTATATCCTCGCGCTGTTTTTCATCATCCTCGTCACCACCGCGGTGCTGCTGCACTACGGGTTTGCGCTATTCGGCATGCTGCCGACGGGCGCCGAGTCCGGGATTGTCACCGACCGCGAGTACTTCGCGCTGGATTACACCGCCTTTCTGAACCTGCTGTTTATTGCACTGAGCGGCATGTTTCTGGTCTCCCACTGGCGCCAGCATGGCGCACCGGGTCATGGCGGCGGCTCCACCAGCGAGAAAGTGCTGTTTGTTCTGGCGTGGCTGGCCTTTATCTGGCTGATTGTCGGCCTGCTGCTACCATTGCCGGGGATTGCCTAGAACGCCTTTCCACCTCACCTCGCAGATGAGCCGATAGGTAGCAAAGGTGACGGAAAATCTACATTTCGCTCTTTAAATTACCTGCTTAGCCTTTACGTTCCGATACGCGCTGATGCTGATTTTAATTCCTCCATCACCTTTTCACTCCTGACACTGACTAATTGGCTATACCTGTATCAGGTCCAGATTGGCTCTAAGGCGCGGGCTCAATCCGCAACACCGCCCCATCGTCCTCATCGGTCAACAAATACAACAAGCCATCAGGCCCTTCCTTTACTTCTCGTATGCGTTGTCTTAATTCAGTCAGCATACTCTCACGCCGTAACTCTTCGGTACGCTCGTTAAAAACAATCCGCTGCAAGTGCCCCGTGCCTGCTATACCACCCTGACGCAGCGAACCGACGAAGAGATTGCCTTGCCAGGCGGGGAACTGGTCGCCGGTGTAGAGAGTCATGCCGGCGGCTGCGATTGCGGGCAGCCAGACCAGTAAGGGTGATTGCACGCCTTCGCGGGTTGGGTGTTCGGAGATGCGCTCGCCGGAGTAGTGGCGTCCGAAGCTTAGCTCCGGCCAGCCGTAGTTGCGGCCCGGGGTGAGTATGTTGATTTCGTCGCCGCCGTTGGGTCCGTTCTCGTGTTGCCACATCTGCCCTGTTACCGGATGTCGCATGAGGCCCAATGTGTTGCGGTGGCCCAGCGTGTATATCTCCGGGCGATAGCCTCGATTCACGAATGGGTTATCGGTTGGTATTGAACCGTCGTCATTTAGCCGCAGCACTTTGCCGCGCAGGCTTGTCCGTTCCTGGGCGATGTTTTCGATGTTGCCGCCGGTGGACATGTAGAGCTTGCCGTCGGCGCCGAAGGCGATGCGGGAATTGAGTCCGGAGTTGCCCTCGTAGGGCTCGGTGACGATGAGATCGCGGACGTCGGAGAGCACGCCTGCTTCGAGTTTGCCTCTTGCGAGTGCCGGTGCGCCCCAGCCGTTCTCCACGGTCTTGATGTAAGTCAGGTAGATTAGCTTGTTGCTGGCGAAATCGGGATGGAGTGCGATGTCCTGCAGCCCGCCGTTGCCCTCGCTTCTGACTTCAGGCGTGCCAGCGACAGGACTGAGGTCGAGCACGCCATCGCGGATGATGCGCAGACGGCCGGGTCGCTCGGTGACAAGCATGTCGCCGCCCGGCAGGAAGGCGATGGCCCAGGGATGGGAGAGGCCGCTGGCGACAACGCTCACGCGAATCCTGTGCTGTTCGGCCGTATCGAAAACCCAGGGCCCTGCCCCCAGCGGCGGCACCTCGACACCAATAGGCTGGCTTTGAGCGGCGCTGGCTGCGAGCAGCCCGAGTAACAGCAGTCCTGCAATGTACTTGGATAGTTTGGTTTTCATGCGAATCCCCCGGCAGGTGTACAGTGAGAATACAGCGAAAAAAGGTGGCGGAGGGATAAAATATCTCCATCAACTTTTTGCCTTTGCTACAGCGGATTTAATGTCTCCGTCACCTTTGTCATCCTGTGAATCAATCTTTACCATCCAAATATTTGCCGCTTTCCTCGGCCACCATAGCAAGTTCTGGCGACCCCTCAGCTTCAACGGCTTCAATATCCCCCATCATCCGCCTGAAGTACTCATTGGTTTCCGGATCAACGCTGTACACATAGCAGCCTTTCTGCCCCCGCGTCATCAGCGTCCGGTAGGTATTCTTGATGATGCTATCCAGTCGGGCAAGGGTCGCGTCCCGGTCGGCCCTGAGCAGTTTCTTGTGGCCTCTGATGGATCTGTCCTGGCTTGAACGCTTTGCGGCATCGGTGACGACAACACCGTCGCGGACGATCAGGTCCGGGCCGATGATGACACCCACGTAGTCCAGCTCCAGTCCCTGGCAGGTGTGGATGCAGCCCACTTCGTGCACGGAGTCGGGCTGAATGATCCACAGGTTGCCATCCGAGCCGAGGTTCCAGCGTTTGGCGAAATTGAATTCGGGAATCACTACGTCCTTGATGCGCGGGTCTTTCTTGCCCTTCCAGTCCCAGCAATAGCCCGCCACCAACCGTGCCTTGTTGAGGAGCTTGTTCTTCTCCAGGATCTCGTCGAACAGTGCGTTGGGTGAGTCAAAGACCTGGAAGTCGTAGTCGATGTCAGCCAGCGTCTCATTCGCGGTCTCGCTGATCTGCAGCGCGTTATCGACCCAGGACAGGTAACCGTCGGACCCATTGCAGCGGAACTGGGAAGCGAGGCGATCCTCGTGCACTTCGGCGCCCAGGGTGTTCGCCCATTGTCTTATCTCGCTTATCCGGCCAATGTCATCCAGTGTGACCTGCTGGCTCTCATCGATAAAGAAGACCGCGCACTTGCTACTGGCGATGATTTCCCTGATCTGGTTTTCACCGAGGTTTTTATAAAACCCGGATTTCTCATTCAGTCGGTGGGCCTCGTCGACGATCAGCACGTCCATGCTATTGGGCGCCGAGTCCGTGTAAACGCCCGAGCCCTTGAACAGGTTGGAAATGTGGGTTTTGGTGAACAGGCCGGTTAACTTGCTTTGGTAGACGTCACGCGGCGCGGCGTTTCTGGTCACGTAGTGCGCGAGCAGCTCCCTATTGGTGGTTTCCACAAGTAGATTCACGGCGACTACCGACTTGCCCGTGCCGGGCCCGCCCTCGACGATAAAAACCTGCTTCCTGCCCACCCTGGATTCCCCAATCAGCGCCAGCGCCCGCTCGTAGACAAGCTTCTGCTCATCAATCAGTTTGAAGTCCTTATTCCCCGACAACAGCGATGACAGATGATCGGCAAGTGACCGCGACGGCTTTAGGCGTCCATTATCGATGCGATAGAGCAGGTTGGACTGGTCGCCGTATTTCACATACCGCTTCAGAAAATCTCGCAGCTTAAATACATCATCCCTCAGGAACAGCGGCGCGAGATCGGTGTAGTGCTTGTAACGGCTGTCGGCGAGCCCGGCACCGTCTTCACAATTGTGCAGATAGGCGCAGGGCTTCAGCGCGATCGACTCATTCTGCACGGTCTCGTTGAAATCCCGGATTAGCGCGGCATAGCTCCACGCCTGGTAAGAAGGGTGCAACAGCTCGCGCCGGGCGCCGCCAACAAAGGACTCGACAATCGCATCCTTGTCCGTGGCGGTGGCCGAGCTCCATTGCTTCAGCTCCACGATCACCGCGACGTCCTGCCGCTTCTCATCCATGCCGGTAAGGATGAAATCCAGGCGTTTCGACGTCAGCGGGACTTTATATTCGATGCCGACGCGCGCATCATCGGGCGTCTCGGCGGAAAGCAGTACATTATTCATGTACTGCATGGAATTCTTCCAGGACTCCACCTCGTTCCTGCTGGTGGCGTAATGCAGGCGACCCTTGAATGCCTGGTGAATCTTCTCGGCTATCTGATTGGAGAGCACATCATCGGAAAACTCCTTGCGCGTGGCGGAGTAGACGATCACTGTTTATCGCCGCCGGGATAGTCAGAATACTTCCGCGCGCTCCCACGCACCTTGTCCGCTGGGTATTTCCTGGCATTGCGGATCAACTTGTCCTCGACCGCTGAGACGACATCGATGCCAAGCTTGTCTGCAAGGCGAATCAGATAGATCTGAATGTCGGCTATCTCCCCGGACACGGCTCGCTGCTGCTCAGGCGTCAGGCCAGCCGATTCCTCCTCGCTGAGCCACTGGAACTGTTCCAGTAGTTCAGCCACCTCGACACTGAGCGCCATGGACAGGTTCTTGGGTGAGTGGAACTTGTTCCAGTCTCTGTCTTTCGCGAACTCGTCTATTTTTGTTCTAAGTTGTTCGAATTCGCTCATGCGGGGCTCTCTGGTTTTTCAAGACCTTTCCTTATGGAAAATAGTAAAGTATTCCTCAAACATGTAAATGCGGTATCTTTTTTTTCCTGTCAGTTCTCTGAGAATTCCGAATTTTACGAAGTCCGTGACCAGGCTGTTTGCTGTATTCGTATTGATATCCAGCAACTCCGTCGCTTTCTGAATAGTTACTACGGGAACCTGGTAAAGGTACTGGATCAGCTTTTGGGCATTGTCCTGCCTGCGCGTACTAAACCTTGGCAACACGCCCTGTTCGATTCGTCCTTTCAGTTCCAGTATGTCCTTGAAAACCGCGATGGAATTGTTCGATGTTTGCAACACACCATGAAGAAAAAATATCAGCCACTGTTTCAGGTTATTGGATTCACGCACTGCCATCAGGTTATCAATATAGCTGGTCTTATTGCGCTCAAAAAAATCTGACAAATACAATGCCGGCTTGTCCAGTAGATTGAACCCTGTCAGGTACAGCGTAATCATCAATCGGCCCAATCGCCCATTACCATCCAGAAACGGGTGGATAGTTTCAAACTGGTAATGAAGCAACGCCACTTTGATCAAATGGGGAATTTTTAATTCCTCATTGTGGATGAACCTCTCGAAGTCACTCATGAGTTCGGCTAAATGACTATGATGGGGCGGGACAAAGACGGCGTTCTTCAAACTGACACCAATCCAGTTCTGGCTGTTCCGGAATTCCCCCGGGGTTTTCTTCTCGCCTCTCACGCCCTGCATCAAGGTCCTGTGTGTGTCTTTCAATAGCCGGTTTGATAGCGGCAGTGATTTCAGGCTATCGATCGCCAAATTGATGGCACGGACGTAATTCTGCACCTCTTCCCAGTCGTCCCGCTTCTCCGGCTCGATATCCTGACGCTCGAGAAAGGCTTCCTCCATATTCGTGCGTGTCCCTTCTATTCTGCTGGACTGGGTCGCCTCCATGGAAATGTGCATCCGGATGAAGAAATCGACATTGGGCACGAGTTGAGAATACGCATTGAGCTCGCCAACGGCACGGTCCGCATCACTCAGGAGCTGCTGTATCTCGGCATCGTCAACTTCCCAGGGGTGGTTAATGGGTGCTGGCAGGAATGCCTTGAATTGATACTGCTGCTCGTAAGCGCCTGATTTGTAATCAGAAACCTTCATTTAAAGTCTAATTTAATGGCGTTTTTCAACTTTAGGTTAATGTCAGATCGCAAACTTAAGGACTTTTCCCATTAATATCAAATTATATGGTGCTTTTCGATATTAAATTATCCCAATGTCGAATTCTGTCCAAAGCTGCCTGAGCGACGACGCCAGAGTTAGATCCCATGCCCGCTCTGATACCCTGTTAATTCTCCACCAGATAATGGTTTTTCAGGCCATGTCCCCGGCAATCACTTCTCAATTTGTCGCCGTATCTGAGGCCCAATGCTCCAACATGCCGATGATTCCAAAATAATTAGCTATATGGCCGATTTCGACTCCACACAGCTCTTCAACTAACTACCCGGATTACCCCGGCTAACTCGGCGGCGGATACTGGGCCCTGGGCTATCCTCAAAAAGTAAAAAAGTGAAGGAGGAATTAGATCCGCTGCAGGAAAGGGAAAAGTTGATGGAGATATTTAATCCCTCCGTCACCTTTTTCCTCGAGGTCGACGCCGAATACGAAACCGGCCAGCCGTTTCCGGGCGGCGGCGAGCAAGCGCTTGATGGCGACCAGGCCTCCGGCGCCGTGCTGGCGCTGGATGCAACTACTGGCGAGCAACAGTGGGAGTTTGAGCTGCAGACCCCGCCCTGGTCAGGGGTGATGGCGACTGCCGGTGGGTTGGTGTTTGGGGCCAGCAATGAAGGCTATTCCTTCGCTCTGGATGAAGAGACTGGCGATCCGCTGTGGAATTTTAATACCGGGGCGCATGTGCGCACTAACCCGATGGGGTTTGCGGTGGATGGCAATCAGCGGGTAGCAATTATCGGTGGACAGACTTTATTCGTGTTTGGGGTGGAACACTGAGGTAAATACTGATGTTGCCTTCCAGACTTAGTCGGCCCCGTTGGTTGCTTGACCTGAAAAGGTGGCGGGGAAATTTAATAACTCTGTCATTTTTTTTACTGCCTGAGACTAACTACCTCAGACCGGTTTTCCTTCTTCGGACAGCCATTGCCTCTCAAGGCCTCATCACCCTGCGATTCCAGCTGCTCAGCCCACTTATAGAGCTGATTACGAGATGCCTAACTCCATTGCCAGTTCAGTAGCAGGGCGCTTCGTTTCCCGCAGCCGTCCTACAGCTTCGAGCTTAAACTCTTTTCGTAATGGGTCTTTCTTCTTCTAACCATGCAGATACTCCCAGAGCGACATTGTCGCTTAATAAAAGTATCCGTTAAACTGAGCGGGCGTCAAGGTGTCCCCTACCGCCCCTTTTCAAGCAAGCATTCGGATGAAAAAATCATCCTGTTCTGCGTGATCAGGGTTTGATTCAATCTCTTTAGTCACCACCTCAAATCCACCATTGGCATAACTCTCCATAGTCGTTCTAATCTTACCAACCTCACTGGCTATAAGACTATCTGAGTCTAAGTACTGAACTTGATACATATCGAAATCGGATTTCGAAATTGCGCAAGCGATCAGATTTTTTACAAGTCCCTGAGGCTGCCAATTCTTAACTTCCCAAAATGTTTTTAATTTGTCATCTTCGGTCAATTTCAGAGGTTTTTGCTTATAAAGACCGAGAAAGAAAGCGAATGTGTAAAATTCATAGACATTAGAAAAATACCGGCCTTTCGTATAGCGTTCGTCTTCTGCCCCCCCTCCAAACTGAGAATATCTTCTCAGTAAATCCTCATACTTTTCTAAATAACGCGGACTTAGATTCATTATCTTTTTCTCAACAGGATTCTCTGATTGGTTCATAACGACACCTCACTAATCTCAATATCTAGATCTGTACGATCTTCCCTATCTCCGCCAGGATAATTAGCATAAATACGATATACTTTTCCTACCCGAAACGAAGCTAGATTGCTCCGCTCGCTTTCTGTAAGAAAGTCGTACGTCATAACAATACTTTGCTCAAAATTTTCACCTAAAGCCCTGTAAAAGCCATGAGAATACTTGCTTGCCATTTTGGACGTAGGAGCATCAGAAATCAGGCTGTAGTTCTGACTCCATCTAGCGCGAGAAGTTACCACTGCCATTATAAGTGCTAATTTTATGAGGATTATATTTGAGTCATTACTTCCGACCATCGTGCTCCCATCTTTACCTATTATCTCTGGAACACATGAGTCAGAAGAGAGCATTTTCAATTTGAGCCGACCAGTTATTGACGCATTCTCAGCGGTCATCTTTTGAAATATACTGTTCGCCGAACCTTCAAGTTCAGCGATCAATTTCTCGAAAACATCATCTCTCGTAGCTTTGGAGATCGCTGCTATATCGCTCCATATTTCTTGGGCAGCCGCTATTACTGGATTTAATCTTCCATCCGACAATGCGGATTCTGCAGTCTTTTCTTTTTTAAGCTGCCCCCTTTTTATCTCAAGGTCTTTCTCAACATGCGCGAGCTTTTCAGTATTTTCTTCAATTTTCCTTTGATGAGTCTTAAATTCTTGAACTATACCTTCAGAACGGTCATCTGCAACAAGCTCACCAAATTGCTCGTCAATTTCCTTAATTCGATCGCTTTCATGCTGTATTGTCGAACGTAATTTCTCAACATATTCAAAATTTGAAGCAATGCTCTTGTCTATTTTCTTTATCAACTGCTCATAACCAAGCGAATTGTTGTATAAATCTTCATAGAATTTCGAAGTATCATTCTCAAATATTTTTTGGGGTTCTTTTGTTTTACGCTCCAGCAACGATTGTATATGCGCGTACGCATCTGAGCCCTTGCTAGCTTCTCTGCCACAAACGAAACACCTCTCGTCCTCTAGCATACTGTTGACATGAATTGGCTGGGGAATATCTATAGGGAGCTTTACGACAACTTCATTTCGCTTATTTATGGCTTCCGAGTGCGACTCAAAAAAACGCCGATAGCTTAAAGCATAGTCTTCTAAATGTGGTTGGGCAGACTTCAATATCCAAGAGTCAGTAAACAACTTTTTATTCAGCGTAGATAGCTCTCTGTCAAGCTCATCTGACGAAATGGTCAAGCTTTCTGTTAGTCGCTCCCTTTCCTGCTTAAGTTCAGATTTTGACTTTGCATCATCTATTTGATTAATAAGATTATCGAATTGGACCTGCGCAAAGTTCCGCTCCTTTGCAAAATCTTCTTTATCCAATTCCAGTTGCTTTATCTTTTTCTCTAAACTTTCGATCTTTTCTGCTATTCTTTCCGACTCCGCTTTATTTTTACTTCGATTACGAATTTCAGAACTGTATGATTTTTCTGATTTTGTTTTACCCGCATCAGCCACTTCAATCAAATCATCATATTTTGAAATATCAGAAAGCATTGTTATAGCTTGAGTCAAAGATGAACTTGTCTTGAAGTCCATCAGGCCGTCTACTTGCTCTCCTTGAAACCACATATATGGTTTCAGGTGGCCAGGTATTATCCTATTCAGTATGCTTTTATGTTTGTCACTAGACTCAAGCTGCCACCTAGGCGCTTTGAACTTATAGATAAGTAATATTGATTCTGAGTCACCTTGCCAATCTCGTTCGCTAATACGCGTAGATTTATATGTCCGCGTAACTCTGTATTGGGTTCCCAGGCTGTCTATTACGCGAATTGCCACTTCGGCGACAACCGGATCACCAATTTTGCACTCTTTCTTGGCTTTATCGGACAGTAATCCTTCTTTATATATCCGGGTAGGCACAAATACTCTCTCATCGGTATTAAATATCTGATCATGAAGAACCCAATAGAACGCGTCGAACAATTTCGATTTGCCACCCCCGTTATCTCCAATTATTAAATTGATTCCTCGATCGAAGGCAAATTTATTCTTTTCATGTTCCCCGTAATAGCACTCGAAGTTAGAGAGACTTATTTGTTCAAGAATCATTGGTTGCCCCCTTGCAGATATTTCTCAATCTGAAGGTTGACGTTTTTGATGGTTGTGGCTTTCGCATCGTTGTTACACACAGATGCGACCATTATTTTAATAGCTTCAATAAGCACATCGTTCGTGCGCTCTGAGTAAGTTACTTTCTTAATGGCGCCCACGTCTAAGCTGCTAAGTGACTGAAGCCGCTCATTTTCAATATATTTGGACATTATCTCGTCTCGATCGCTCATTTAGCTTTCCCCTAGCTCTTCCTCAAGCAAATACAAATTCAACTTATAATAGTCCGCGACGTCACGAAATTCCTCCATAGCACCGTAATAATTACGAGACAAAGAAGCAAAATAAACAACTCGTATCAACTCTTCTTTAACTAGCTTTCTTTCCATATTAAATGACTCTGATTCAAAATCCGGTTTCGGCAACACAACAAGGTCATGAATTAGTGCCTTTTCCTTATCCCTGTGCCGACGAAGTATTCGCCCCCGTCGTTGGACGAACTGCCTCGGATTTCCGGTGCTCGAACAGAATATCGCTATTTCTGCTCGCGGCACGTCTATGCCCTCATCTAAACACTTCATGGAGAATAACGAATCAATAGACCCCTCTTCAAAATGCCGCATAATCTCTGATCTGTTCTCTGTTCTAGATGTGTAATGATGCGCTTTCACTGCTGGATACTCTTTTTCCATGCAATTAAGATAGGCATCGAGCAAGTTCTTACCCCCCGCCTCATCCCCTTCTGGAACGTATATAAAGCTGAAACTAAGACTGCCACGATCGTTTACTACTTTCTTTAGGATTAACCGAAACGCTTCTAGTTTATTCGCCGCCTTGTGGATTATTCTTTTACGCTCCAGAAGTAGTATTTCCGCAGCTTCTTTATTCCTGAACGTTCCAGTATTCTGATCAAATAGCCGTTGAAGTTTTCTACTTATATCAGAATATGCCTGCATTTCTTCCTCATCCAAGTACACCTTGCTTGGATAGTAATCATAGGGGCAAAGAATTCCTTCTTTAATCGCCCTACCCATCGAAAAGTTATATGTATAAGGCTCGCGCGAATTAAAGTAGTCCTCGATTATTTGATTCCCATCCTCGTCAAATTTTCGCTTTGGTGTTGCCGAGAGAGCTATTCGCTTTTCTAGATTTAGCTTTGGCAATATTGCTCTAATCTTTGCACCACCAATGTTATGTGCCTCATCAGCAATTAGCAGTGTTTGACTGGGAAGGTTCGAGATTCTTTTTTGAAACTTCTCATCGGAGAATGTCTGGTAAGTCACTATGAGAATAAATGATTGCTCGCTGTTAAATGCTAATGCGGTATTCAAACGATCAATATCTGCGGTCCATTTGTAGTCAGACGAGACCAAATAGATGCTTCGGAAATTGAAGTTCTTTACCTCACTATTCCATTGTTCAATAAGGGCTTTCGAAGGGACAGTAATTATGGCTTGATAATGATTTACAGTATGAAATTCATTCAATAGGCAATTCAAAGAAGTGATTGTTTTACCAGTTCCGGTGGCCATCGCAAAAATACCTTTCCTGCCTGCCTCTACCCAATTTTGGTATGCTTCTATCTGGTAATCTCTAGGACCCTCAATGTAAGGAAATCTTGGGGATTCTTTATATTCGCAAATAAGCTCATCTAGCTTTTTCTTATATTTCTCTAATATGGGTCGAATACCTTCTAAGCTGAAATTCCCCAGAAGCTCCTTCTCTTTTTGAAGCAATTCTTCGATATCTGCGTCAACACCAATTGAAGAGATTGCATCTGATATTCCGTTTGAATCCAGATAGATATAACGAGGGTCGTCTCGCTTCAAAATAGACTTAATATTATCTCGCTTGTTAGATATTCTATATTGCTCTTCGTCAGCTCCCCATGACCGACTAATTGAAAGAGTTTCACCATTTTCAAGTAATCCGTTTGCAGTGAAATTGCAGCTACCGCTTCCGAAAACGGAATTCCCATCATCATCTATAAAGACACCTTCTTTGTAATGAGTCATCCGAGATGGCTTTAGCATCACCGGTATTATTTCAACACGACCAATCTTAACTAGAAACTTAAGACAGCTAAAGAAATGAGCCGATTCGTCGCTAAGCTCACGACTTAGCCATTCAATATCAGAGAGGAATTTCGAATTGTGTTCATCCTCCAAGTCATCCGACGTGATGGATAAAAGCTCTTTGTCAGATTTGTATAGAAAGTGGTTTGTAATGATTTTTATGGATCCACCATTGTAAATAAACTGGGCAAATCCATAGGCTAATACTTGAATAGCCTTAGAACTGAAATATCCTAGCTTCAGGAGTGCGATTTTACTCTCGGGAAATACCTCTAAATAGAATTCGAGCGGAACGTGTTGGCCATCTGAAGAGTATTCCAGATCCTTAGGATAACTGAGGTCTTTCAGGCTCATTTATTAGAAACTTAAAGATAAAGTACGTTTTGAGATTTTAATCAGTCCTAAGTACGGGTAATTACAAACTGCAAATCAAACAAGCCTGGTCTTCGGCGTCATCATCTTCCCATTGATTCATAATGTCCTGCCATTTTGACTGCTTCTTATCTGTTGTAATGACGCCTAACTCCTTCTCTCTTTTCTCAGCACGTTCCACTAGCTCATCGAGAGAACCTTGCGAGCTCCAGGTGTATCCACGGCCTGCGATATCTACCTCACCATCTTTCCAAGAATATTTCTTTCTTTCTCGAGCTTCATAGGCCTTAGCCTGTTCAAAAAGCGCAGGGTGATTCCGCTTGAGGCCCAACCATTCATCTTGTCTCTGAAAAAAACAGAAATAACAGCCTGATCGCGAACGCCATTTATAATACTCAGGAATACCCACCGATTTTGTGAGTATACTAAAAACATCTTCTTTTACAATTCCGTCTTCTATAAATGGAAACACAGCTTTAATTGTTTCTTTACTGCTCAAGTACCCTTCTCTGTTCTCATCAGCCCTAATGCCGACATAAGAGATCACAGGGTCATTACCGACAAATCGCTCGAATGGTTCGATTTTCATCGTTCGAGTGCACCAGCGCTGTTGCGGGGAGGGGAGATATTCATGGTGCACTTTCAACCAGTGCTCAAATGATTTACCACTCGAAAGCCTGATTACTTCTTTACCAAGATAGGCTTCAAGCTTATCAAGGAACTCATACACTTCTTTAAGCTCTGCTCCTGTATCGGAGAAGAAATATTCGATTTTCTCATGAATTTCTGGATATCGATCCTTAATATAAATTGCGAGCGCGGCACTGTCCTTGCCTCCAGAAATGCCAAGGACGTGTCGATACTCCTGGTTCTTGAAAAATCGAGTAAATGCAGGCATAAGAATTCTCTTATTAGATCAACGTGTTTTATTTGGCTAGCTTATTTTTCGATTTGCAGCCCTGTCGGGCTTTTCTTTCTCGGCTTGTGTCCCGCAAGATTGATATTCTGTTAAAAATTGATCAATTAGTTCAGCTAACGCAGCTAGTTTTAGTTCTTTGTCGCTCAGCTGGTTTAAAGCGGCCTCTAATTCATTACGAGTAGAACTCACGGCTTTCGCTGTCTTCTCATCGACGGCCACCAATTCATCGCGAAAATCACCACCCCTCTTGATACTTCTGAGCAGATAGACATCAAAATCGGTGTCGCTTCCTTTCTCGCGTTTTTGGGTGTACACACTCAATTGCTCAAGATCAATCAATCGCCGCGAAAAATCACTTAACCGATGTTCCGCCTCGTCTTGATCACTGTCAGACCACTTCTTCGATGGTTTGTGGCCTAGGAACATTAAGATATTCTCGAACCAGGACTTGTCGTCACTACCTTGCTTATTGAGACGCATGATAAAAGCTCGCAAGCCCCGGCTATCCACCGTGAAATTCTCAAGACCGTGACACTTACCGGATACGATCCGGCGTAAGTCTTCAAGACTAATATCGGGCTCAATATTGAATGCCTGAGCTAGCATTTCCCGCTGTCGCTTTATCAAGCCAGGGTAGGCATCTCTAAGTTCGCGAAGTGTTTCAGTCAAACTTTGAGAAAAGTCTGCTAAGTCCTTTTCGGTACCATTGTCTTGCAGATCTTCAAAACCGAGCGCCATAGGTAGATCTTCAAGTAGTAAGCGCTGGGGCGATTTCGCAAGTTCAAAAGCAGATCGTAATTGTATAGCTTGTTTACTTATCCCTCTTCTGGTGTTCTGGGAGTATTCAGGCAATGTCCCCATAAATGATGCCAGGGGTTTGGCCAATTCGAGAAGATTTCGTGCCTTTTTATCGCCATGAATAACTTCCGAATATTTCTCAAAAACTGATGCCTTAAGCCCATCAATCCGAAAACGCTGAAACTCATATTCATCTGGTCGATTAACAAAGCGCTCGAGCATTTCCCTGGTGAAAAATGGTCGATACCTACGATTCTCATAGAGCGCTAATTCATGCTGATAGACACAAAAAACCGCAATATACAGAATTGGTAACACCCCGGCCTTAACGCCGTATGGAGGACTCATCAAGGTCTGATTTAATTCTGCAAATGACTTTGCATCTTCTTCGGTGCTATCGAGGAATTCGTTGATCCGGTCCCAGGCAGGACGAATATTTGACTCTTTTACAAGCCTTGTGAGTTTCCGGCCATCTGACTCAGGCTCAACAAACGCCCACTCACCGCCTTTCTGCTCGACATGGAGACCGGTAGCCCGCAACAAGGAACGGTAAACCGCTTTCTCTGGTGGGAATTTTTCTATGCCAAGATCTTTTTGTTCCGGGTGCTCGAGCATGGCATAGATGAGTTTATTCCTGGCTGCGTTCGCTTGAGCGGTTGGATTATCCCGATTGACTAGTTCGTTACGAATTTTCGGGGCTAGGTGATAGGCGTTTTCTAAGACATCGCTCATTAGAGACTGTAATCCACGCTTAGAAGCTACCCTCTTATTTTCCCCCAAATGAAACCACGTATTGATTTCCGGATTATCTAATAAAGATTGAAGCAAAGCGTTCTCTGATTGATTAGCTGCAGTGAGGCGATCTTCGAACTCTCTCTTCGCAACAGGATCAGTATTCAGTTCTTGTCTATTTATCTGCACTCGCTTCAACGCTTGAGTTTCAGCAACCGCGTCTCGAAGCTGAACGCCACTCAAGCAGAGAACTAAAAGGTCGAGCTCGGAAAAATGGTTCAACACTTGCTCTTCAAAAAGGCTTTCATCGTCCTGACCGCCTGAAAGGAAGAACAGTATTCTTGGCTCCTTTCCTTCTTTTTCGAACATAGTGTAACTTTTAGCATCAATGAAATGAGGCTCAAAAAATCTAAGCGCACCATTCTGTATGGTATATCTGCGAGCAACGACCGGCAGCAGGCTCTTTGCGCTATTCAATTCCTCAGCTAAGGAAAAATTACCGATATTGTTGAGCTCTTCTTGCAGCGCACCCTCGAGGTCAAAATCACTGCCTTGCCAAACTCGATACTCGCTGTTGTATTTTCGGTAAGTGATTACCGAATGGCCTTCAAGGGACTTCGCGGCTGCTGAGAATTCTTTTTTTGTCTTAGTGGTTGTTTCCAACAAGAGTTTGGTTGCCTTAAAACCGCCTTTACTGCCAACAATATTCAAAATGCCAATCGTCTTTAGTAACTCGACTTCCGGTTCTTTGCCATCGCCCAGCCGCTCAATAGCGGTCACGACCTCAGCCCAGCGCCGATGGGTGAGGTAATCGCCCACAACAGCCGGTTGGTTATTTATAAAGTAGTCATAGATATGATGAGGATAGATAAAATCACTCGTATTTTCGAACTTAGATAACATGTCAACTAGGCCAAAATCTTCGTGACTACCCAAATAACTAAAAAGCGTCCGTTCATTCTGAGCTACCTTTTGACATAGATGTGGAAGCAAAACGGCACTAACAGGATGAAGGGGGTAGCAGCTTTCAAATAGACTAACTGCTTCCTTTTCTGTGAGCGAACCTGGCAGTGCATCGATACCCTTCAGTGCAGAAACGATATTAGCCAATTTCTTAGCTATGGTTGTTTTTTCTTCTTTCGAGAAGTCATGGGTAAGCGCATTGGAGACGATGCGCAACACTTGTTCTGCAGACTCTAAAAATGGGACTTCTTCAAAACGACCTTGAACTTTCGACCACTCGTTTCTTAGGCTTTCCCCAAGACCCTTCGCGTATTGCTCGAAAGACTGATGAAGCAATGCGAACATCAGAAGATTAGCTTTGTTGCCTTTGCAGGCATGCTCAGCTAAAGCTTGGAGCATGAAAATATCGTTCGCGCCGTAATGCCTCGCTTCATATTCAAGGAACTTGCCAAGCTCATCAATAACTAAAAGGATTCCACCCAGTCCGGCCTTACTCGCCTGGTTCTGCAGCTCTTTGATCGCATCCAGAAGAACAGTCGTTGATACAGCCTCTTCGCTTAATTCTCGAAGCTGACTGATAACGTGAGGTTTCTTCCCTCTACGGCCTTGCCAGTAAGACTCAGCAGCATCAGCGAAACTTTTTGCAAGGCGCGTACCTAATGGTTCTGGTGCACCGGTAACGAGAACCCGCAAATATCCTTGTGTGCCTTTCGGTGTTACATACTTATCTGCCAAACTCTTATCAGCACCACGCAAGATACCGCGAGCAGCTTTTGCAGCGGACTCATCGGAGCTACTAAGAAGGTGTGAAAGGAAAACAGCGAACGAAGACTTGCCAGAGCCATATGGGCCAACCAATGACCATGCTCGCGGAGCCTGTCTCTCGTGAAATGTATCCGCAACTTTCGCAAAGGTTCGAAGTGCTCTTGATGTCGGAATGTAAGCATTTACTACTTCGAGTGACTCATTGTCCCGCTCTAGATTTACCGAACGCGTGTAGTGCGCGTTGACTGAGACCTTATCAATTAAACTCATGCGGCCTCTCCTTGAGCAATGTCACTAAAGTGCAACTCTATGTAGTCGGTTGGAGCAAACTTAGCGATACGATAGAGCTGGTGGATTCCCGCTGTCTCTCTTATTTCGAATAACCCAGGCTTGTAGTCAACTAAACGCTCTAGCTTTGTAATTAAGTCGTTTTCAGTGAGTCTGAAAACGGAGCCAGGCGCTGCGTAATCAGTCTTCGAATACATTAAGTCTTCTATGGGTATGGAAGTGATACTTCGCTGTTCCATGATTTGAGAAACAGCAAAACCCAGTATCCCTATAGGCAAACCTGGTCTCGATTCTGGTTTAGACCGAAAGCTACGCCCACCCGCAGTTTGGGTAATTAGTTTCAGTAGAGATAAAGGTGAATCCAACGCCTCTTCCAATGGCATTCTTGAATTGCCTTTGGATTGTGTATACATGCGGTGCAAGAGTTGGGCATCGTTCTTGAGAGTGGTGGCCGACGCGCGTTTATTTTGATTTACATTTTCTTTTACGAAATCACTCAGCGCGGTAACGAGTTCTTGGCTTGTGAACTCAGGCTTGTGGAATTTATTGAAAAACCAGAAAAAGGACGTTGCTAGCTCTGCATTAGTTGCTATTAGCCAGTGGATCAACCAAATAGTTGCCTCATCCTCAAGATAAGGGTCAAAGCCCTTTTTTAGATCCAGCAGTAGGTGACCAATCTCAGTAGACTGGGGCTCGCTGGGGTGAATCATTTGGGCAGCTCTGAGCCAGTAGCGAATGGCCACCACCATATTTTTACCGACACCCAGCACAACAGTGGCATCGTCTGATTCGAATACTTTGGGATCTTCGGAGAGGGCCTGGAAACCCTTCGATAACCAACTGTATCGAAGAGCAAATGTCTCGTGGCGACCGAATGCCACGCGGGAACTGTCAAATTTCATGCCGCTAAATCCTTCGAATAGAGTACCGTTCATCTTGTCTCCTCCGTGAGACTGATAACGATGATCATGATCGAAGACGGGCTTTTTGAATGGCTTGAACTGTATTTATGTACAGTGGTTTTGTCAACCTTTAGGGAATACTTTTTAAGTGGCCCGCCTGCGCGCAGTTTGGCATATATTGTGTCTTTACCGCAATGTGCACACAATTAGTAGTAGACTGTGGATAAAGCTGATTTCTCATCTATTTTCAGGAAGTTAGCTAAATCCAGAATTCTATGTGCCTTCTGGTATATAGCGTAGTTTTTGGGAAAAACTATAAAACTAGCACTTTACGCCGCTCGAACACCGAGAGGGGGAGGGTAAGCCAAATAGATTGACGGTTCCTTAACTATGCTTTCGCGGGCAATGATCAGAGAAGGGCAATTCCACATCAGCCCGTCCAGCACCCTTAGCACCTATCGCTCGCTTTCGGCATCCACACAGCGCTGAGCAGGATCAGGTTGAAGCGCTGGTTGAGTTTGCGGAGTCTGGACAGGCCCGGCAGCTTGTCATCGAGCCAGGCGACATTGGGGTGGCTGTGCTGCCTGGCCTGTTGTCTGAATTTGGGCTCGGGCTCCACCGCGATCACGTCCCAGCCCTTGCCCGCCAGCCAGTTGGCGTCGCGGCCGCTGCCGGCACCGATGTCGCAGGCCAGGCCGCGGCGCTCGGGCAAGTGCTTGAGCCAGTCCCGGTGCAGAATGGCGGGGTCCATCTGGTGGTATTGCCTGAGCAGGGCTTCGGCGTTGTCGGCGTAGTGGCTCATGGGGGCATAGTAGCAGGGGTTTGCAGGAGACGGGCAAGTAACACGCCATGCGCGGGCTTGCCCGGATTTCGCTAATTTACTGAATTTCTGTTGGCAATCGTGTCTGATGTCTCTACTCATTGACCAGAACCTGATACTGAGACACATTGACAGGGATTGTTCGATGAGCCTTACTACGTTCGACACACTGAAATTCGTGCGCCGCCTGGAACAGGCGGGCGTGCCGTCGCATCAGGCCGAAGTGCTGACTGAGGCGTTTAACGTGAACCTTGATACCCTGGTCACCAAAGACTACCTGGCGGCGCAGTTCGCCGAACAGAAAGCTGCTGTAGACGCACGGTTCGCCGCGCAGAATGCTTCTGTGGAAACACGGTTCGCCGAGCAGAATGCTTATATTGATACCCGCTTTGCTCAGCAACAGGCTTACATGGATGTCCGCTTCGCCCAGATCGACAGTCGCCTGCGCTTCCTCACCTGGACCCAGGCGATCGTGATTGCGGCGGTGGTCATTCCCCTGCTGGAGAGGCTGGCGGCACTGTCGGCGTAGCCGCTACGACCCCACCTTCATCTTACTTCCACCTACATCTACACCTACACCTCCACTTTACTCCCTCCTTTCAACAGTGTTTTCCTTTTGTAGTTGGCGCTGTATTGGGCTACTGTTTGCCTATGTCCGCACTGGATGAAATGCTTTCTCAAGAAGAACTGGAACGGCTCGATCGCTTCCTCCTGGACCGCATCGATGAAGACGCCGTTACCGAAGACAGTGACGAAGGCGTCATGGGCATCTCGACCCTGGACGGACTGTTCACCGCGCTGGTCAGTGGCCCTGAGGTTGTACCCCCCTCACGGTGGCTGCCGGCAGTGTGGGGTGACTTTGAGCCGACGTGGGATCGTATAGACGATTTCCAGGAGATTTTTTCCCTGCTGGTTCGGCATATGAACAGTATCGCTGACATAATGATGACTCAGCCCACTGCGCTTGAACCCATTTTTCTTGAGCGAGAAGTCGACCAAAAGACTCACCTGATAGTGGATGGCTGGTGTGAGGGGTATATACGAGGCGTTGCCCTGGCCGATTCTTCCTGGCGTTCACGTGGGGAGGAGGTCGCAGAACTGCTGGTGCCGATTCTGGCTTTCACGGAATTGACTGAGTGGTCGGGGCATCACTGCAGCAGCGCGGAAACCGAACAGATCCAGCAGCTGATTACTCCTGCGGTATGCGCACTGCATGCGCATTGGCTGGCGCGGCGCGAGCCACTCGCTACCGGTGGTCAGACCATCCGGCGCAGCGAGCCACGGGCTGGCCGTAACGATCCCTGCCCCTGCGGCAGCGGTAACAAATACAAACGCTGTTGCCTGCAATGAGTTGCAGTCGGCTAGAACAGAACCAGAATTATGTCCAACTCCCTACAAGATCAACTCAAGAAATCTGGCTTGGTAGATGACAAGAAAGCCAAGCAGCTCAAGCGCGCCAAGAAGAAGCAGGAAAAAATTGCGCGCAACACCAAAAACCCTGCCGTTGATCAGACCAAGGTAGAGCTGGAGCGGGCCAAGGCTGAGAAAATTGAACGAGATCGGCAGCTGAATCTGGAGAAGAATAGAAAAGCCGAACAAAATGCATTGGCCGCGCAGATCAAACAGCTTATTGAAATGAACACTGTCGCCAAGGATGGTGATCAGAAATTCAATTTTTCCGATGCGAATGTCATCAAGCACATTTACGTTAGCCAAACCCAGATTGATCAACTCAGTCGCGGTGCACTGGCCATCGTTGCCCGGCAGGATAGACAGGGTCGCAACTACGTTTTAGTGCCCATGGTTGTGGCGGAAAAAATCGAACAACGTGATGCGAAGGCGGTGATTTTCAAGGCGCAGAAAAATACTACCAGCGAAGAAGACGACTTTTACGCGGATTTTCAGATACCGGACGATTTGACCTGGTAGTCAATAGAGATAGATTAACAAAAGACATCGCCGCGGCAAGCGCAGAGTTACTATTCTCTTTCGTGTTGTTAAACCAGGCGGAAGTCGCCGTGGAGTTGTCTCCAGTGATCCCGAAGTGCGGCTCTGTGCGGCGCCGACAAGGGTGCCTCCTGCAAAAAGTCAGGCCATCGCTGCCGCGCTTTTTCCAGCACATCCTCCAGGTGAGGTTTTACTGCCTTCCATGGCACGCCTGCTTTGTTCGCCCAGGCTTCGAAGTGGGCGAAGGAAAATTCAGAATATTTTTTCGTGCCGGCCATGTTTAAGGAAATCTCCCGCTCGTTCTCGATATAGGCCTTAGTGAAAACAATGTCATAGGCGGGCGCCAGTTCGGGCGTCACCTTGTCGGCGTAGATCAGACTCCAGTTCTTCAAGTGAGCGTCGCCATTGGCCAGGAGAATGTTCACCAGCAGGCGCCTGGCCATTTCCTGACAGTTAGCCAGACCGCGGCCGGTGTATTCATAAACGATTCTGCCGATGCTTTCGAAATTTGCCCCGCCATACTTGTCATGGGCATATTTGAAAAGCACCTGGGCAAAATCCTCGGTGTGCACCCTGCCCTGATCTCCGTTCCGGTCAAAGCGCTTAATGGCAAACGCCTCTCTCTCGTTCGGCAGATTGAGTGCCGGCAGGCCTTCCAGGTTGTCCATCGGCACCAGCGCGATTTCCGGTATATCGATGCCGGCCAGGCCAGCCAGCGTCATCATCGTGTATTCGTTGCGGGGCACCTGTTGGTGCCGGGCAGAAGGGGTTTTGATAATCCACGTTCCCAACTGATCGTTCTGCGAAAGGCGAAAGTGGGTGTCGACTGTGAACATGGAAAACTTCATTTGCACCCCGGCCAGTGAAAAGCGAACCTGACCTGCTTTTCTTTCGCGCGGCAACGCTGCAATACTGGCGTGATGGTCCAGAGCCCAATCGGGAATGTCTGCCGGACCCACCGGCACAGCCACCAGCGCCCCAGGCAAGTCATGCGCCAGTTCGCTGAACAGGGGAAACTCATTGTCCGGGTGAATCTTCAATTCCTGTGCCATCCACTCCCGCAAACTGCCTTCCGGCAACAGGTTGGAAAGTACCGGGTGCAGCCGTTGCTGCCGGCTCCAGGGGTTGCTGTACAGCCTGGCGCTGGCCTGGTGTTCACGCAAACCTGTCAAGGTCAGGGTGGGGCGGTTGGCGTCATGCTGATACGCGGGATCAAAAACAAGAACATTGCGCCCGTTCTGATAACCGACGAGATAGCCCACGCTGACGCCATGCAGGCTTAGGTGCAGAACTTCAACGCTTTCGGTGACCATTCGCCGTTTCCGTCAGTTGTCCAGCATGCCTTCCCAGGGATCATCCGCGATCTCGCCGGAGCCTGCGCTTGTCTTCTCCCCGGCATCCGAACCCTGCAGCAGTTGTCTGACTGCCCGCACTTTGTCCCTGGGAACCAGCACCAGCTCCGCCTCCAGACCTTGCGCAATCAGTTCCAGAGTACCCAGCCGCGGGTTTCCCCCGGCTTCCAGTTTTTGGTACTGCTGCTGATTCATTCCGACGCGCATCTTCATGTCGGACTGTTTCAGGCCCAGGGCCAGACGCCGTTTTTTGATCTGTTCAGTGAAAGTCATCGCCTGCCGGAAATACACTTAATAAGTTGTATGCACTGTATATACTATTTATGTGTTGTTCAACAGGCAGATTACAACTTATATATTGTATATGCGCTACCGACTGTGCAGCCCGTAAAAATACAACATATAGGGTGTATTTTGGATGACACCGGCCAGAGCTATTGGCGGCCAGCAGGTCGAACCCTTTCCCCTCGCCCGCCCGCTAAGCCGCCGCATCACTGAACTGTAGTCGCGCCAAATTCTCATACAACCCACAACTGCCCATCAACTCCTTGTGCGTCCCCTGCGCTATCAGCTTGCCGTTTTCCATCACCACAATCCGGTCCACATTCTTCACCGTCGCCAGGCGGTGGGCAATGATCAGCGAGGTGCGGTTCTGCATCAGGCCATCCAGTGCCTTCTGCACCTGGCGTTCGCTTTCGGCATCCAGGGCGCTGGTGGCTTCGTCCAGCAGCAGGATCTCCGGGTCTTTTAGTATTGCCCTGGCGATGGCAATGCGCTGCTTCTGGCCGCCGGACAGGCGGACGCCGGATTCGCCGAGGAAGCTGTCGTATTTGTCCGGGAGTTGCTGGATGAAGTTGTCGGCGTAGGCCAGTTCGGCGGCTTGTTTGACTTCGGCGTCGCTGGCGCTGGGGCGGCCGTAGCGGATGTTGTCCCAGACATTGCCGGTGAACATGGCGGGCTGCTGGGAGACGATGGCGATGTGGCGTCTGAGTTCCAGCGGGTCCAGGTCTCTTATGTCGATGTTGTCGAGTTTGATGGCGCCTTCATCCGGGTCGTAGAAGCGCAGGATCAGGTCGAACAGGGTGGACTTGCCGGCGCCGGATGGACCGACTAACGCGATGCTTTCGCCGGGTTTAACGTCCAGGGTGATGCCGTCCAGGGCCTTGGAGTCGCGACGTGAGGAGTAGGAAAACGTCAGCGCTTCCAGGCTCAGGGCGCCGCTGGGTTTGCCGCTGAAGGATTTCGGATTTTCCGGCGCTTCGATTTCGTTTTCGGCGTGCAGTAGATCCATCAGCCGCTCCAGGGCGCCCGCGGCGCGCTGTAGTTCCGCGATGACGCCGCTGATAGCTGCTACTGCTAACGCCACCATCACCGCGTAGATGACAAAGGCGGTGAGTTCGCCGGCGGACATGACGCCGTTGATCACGTCGCGGCCGCCGACCCAGATCAGGATGCCGACGGCGACGAATACCAGGGTCATCACCGCGGTGATGAGGATGGAGTTGGTCTTGATGCGCTGCAGCGCCACGTCGAAGGCTTTCTCCACGTGACCGCTGAATCGGCTGCGGTCGTCTTCCTCGTGGTTGTAGGCCTTGACGGTTTTGATCTGCTGGATGCTTTCCCCCACGTAGGCGCCGACGTTGGCGATCTCGTCCTGGGAGCTGCGGGACAGGCAGCGCACCCGTCTGCCGAAGAACATGATAGGGCCGACCACCAGCGGGATGCAGATCAGCACCACGCTGGTGAGGCGTGGATTGGTGATGAACAGGAACAGGATGCCACCGATCAGCAGCAGCAGGTTGCGCAGGGCGATGGAGGCGGAAGAGCCGATCACCGACTGGATCAGCGTGGTGTCGGTGGTGATGCGGGACTGGATCTCGCCGCTGAGGTTGGCTTCGAAGTAGCCGGGGTGCAGGCCGATGATGTGGGAGAACACCGCCTTGCGCATGTCGGCGGTGACCCGCTCGCCCAGCCAGGACACGTAGTAGAAGCGGGCGAAGGTGCCGATGGCCTGCAGCACGGCGATCACCAGAAAACCCAGGATCGCCTGGTTCAACATGCTGGTGGAGGCCGCTACAAAACCCTGGTCGACGATGATGCGCACGTACTGCACCATGGCCAGGTTCAGGCCGGCGGTGACGATGAGCGCGATGCCAGCTTTCAGAATCTGTTTTTTGTAGGGAAACAGAAAGCGGGATGCTGCTTTGAGCAGGTATCGGGTGGTATCAGTCTTGTTGCTTGTATCGTCTGTCATGGCGTCCATTCATCAATGATGGGCAGGATTGGGCGTAAGCAGGAGTGACAGCAAAGACCTCTCACCAGCCGCTCTGCATAAAAGGCCGCGCAGCTCACTGCAGCTGGCACGTGGCAACCTCACATTCACCGGACTCGGTGGCCACATAAATCGAACCGTCGGTGATGGTGATGGAGGCGTCCATAGTGCGGCCCATCAGCTTCGCCAGCGCCTGGATTTCCGGCCACTGAAACTGGATCACCGACGCTGGCAAGGCGGCAAAGGCCTCGCGGTTGAGCTCCCACCAGGTGCTGGCCTTGTGGTTGAAGCAATAGACTTTGACCTCGGCGGCGATGCGGGTGGCCTTTTTGATGCGCTCCGGTGCCGGCTCGCCCACATCGATCCACAGCTCCAGCTTGCCATCGAGACTGTGGCACCACAGATCTGGCTCCTCGGTGTCGCTCAGGCCCTTGCAGAAGGTCAGTTGCTCCCGGGCATTGAGGCAAAATGCCAGGATGCGCACCATCATACGTTCCAGGGTCTCCGATGGATGCCGGGCGACGGTCAGGTTCAGCGACTCGTACACGCCGCGATCGAGATCGCTGAGGGCGAGTTTCAGTTTGTAGATGGTTGGTTTCAGGGCCATAGGTGGGGCTGTTGTTTCTCAGGACGCTAGCCGGGCACGCAGTGTAGCCCGATCGCCCGTCGATTGGCACAGCCAGTATGCTCACGCCGCGGACTGCGCGGCGAACTCTGTTATGATGCGCGCTCTCCTGGTTTGCCCAAGTGGTTTACCCAAGTCGTTTACCCAACCCCCCGGATGGCCCTGGTTTACTCACCCCTATGACTGCTTCTGCGTTCGACACCCTCCCCCTGCGCCCGGAACTTCTGTCCAGCATCGAAGCGCGGAAGTTCGCTGCCATGACCCCTGTTCAGACGCAGTCCTTACCCGCGCTGTTGGACGGCAAGGATGTGATCGCCCAGGCGAAAACCGGCAGCGGCAAGACCGCGGCGTTTGCCCTGGGGCTGCTCAACAAGCTCGACGTCGGAACCTTTAGCACCCAGGCCCTGGTGCTGTGCCCGACCCGGGAGCTGGCGGATCAGGTGACCACCGAAATCCGCGGCCTGGCCAGTCAGCTGGCGAACATCAAGGTGCTGAGCCTGTGCGGCGGCAAACCCCTGGGGCCACAGCTGGCGTCACTGAAGCGGGACCCGCACATCGTGGTGGGCACGCCGGGGCGCATCCTGAAACATCTGGACAAGCAGACCCTGCAGCTCAATGACCTGCAAACGCTGGTGCTGGATGAAGCGGACCGCATGCTGGATATGGGCTTTCATGACGACATCATGGCGATCATTGCCAGAACGCCCCCGTCCCGGCAGACCCTGCTGTTTTCGGCCACCTACCCCGATGGCATTCAGGCCATCAGCGGCACGGTGCAGCGCGACCCGGTAGACATTCGTGTGGCCAGTGCCGAGGACAAGCCCGCTATTGAGCAGGTGTTTGTTCAAGTGGACCCGGCACGGCGCAGCGAAACCCTGTACCAGGTGATCGCCCACTACCGGCCGGAATCCTGCCTGGTGTTCTGCAACACCAAACAGCAGTGCGAGCAGCTCACCAGGACGCTGCAGGATCGTGACCTTTCCGCCCGGGCGCTGCACGGTGATCTGGAGCAGTTCGAGCGCGATCAGGTGCTGGCCCGGTTTGCCGGCAGGAGCTTGTCGATCCTGATCGCCACCGACGTTGCCGCCCGGGGCCTGGATGTGAAAGAGCTGGCGGCAGTGATCAACTATGAGCTCAGCCCGGACCCGGAAGTGCATATTCACCGCATTGGCCGCACCGCCCGGGCTGGCGCCACGGGGCTTGCGGTGAGTCTGTTTACGGAGTCGGAGAGTCGCCGCTTGCGCGCCATCGAGAACTATCAGGGTGCGCCGGCCACACTGCTTGCCGCCGACACCCTGGTGGTGCCCCCGGGTTTTAAGCACTATCCGCCGATGGTTACCCTGTCGGTGAATGGCGGGCGCAAAAACAAGATCCGCCCCGGGGACCTGCTGGGCGCGCTGACGGCTGATCGTGAGATTGCCGGAGAGCAGATTGGCAAGATTACGCTGTTCGACACGTTTGCCTACGTGGCCGTTGAGCAGCAGATCGCCAAGCTCGCGCTGGCGGTGCTGTCGGAGGGCAAGATCAAGGGGAAGAGTTTCAAGGCGCGGTTGTTGCGGTAGTTTGCCATCAATCTTCAGATTTTACCCTGTTGCTCAAGCCTCTTTAGGTGGTACCACAATACGGTACTAGTTCGAATGTGAAACGGAAGCATCAGAGAACTCTGGAAGCTATTTTCGCACGCCCGGTGAGCGCCAATATCCAGTGACGTGATATCGAAGCGCCATCTATCGAGCTGGGCGCCGAGGTCAGTGAGCGCGAAGGTAGCCGGGTTGCGGTGATTCTGTTCGGGGAGGTTCGAATATTTCACCGTCCTCACCCAAGTGCGAACACTGACAAAGGGGCTGTTGCCAGCATTCGTAAATGGTTAAATCAGCACAGGATATCGCCATGAACAAGATGACACTGGAAGGCTATCACGCCAGGATTGAGTACGACGCAGAACTTGATACATTCCGGGGAGAAATCCTGGGATTGAATGGCGGCGCAGATTTCTATGGCCGCAACCCGAAGGAGTTGCGATCGGAATTCAGGAAGTCCTTACGCACCTTCCTTGAGGTATGCAGTGAAAAGGGTATCGAGCCGCGCCGCCATTACTCCGGCAAGTTCAACCTCAGGATCTCGCCTGACCTGCACGAGCAACTGGCAATCACAGCGCAAGTGAAAGGCACAAGTGTAAATAAGCTGGCGCAAGAGGCGTTAAAGAAAGAGATCGCAAACGCCGGCTGACCATAATTGCACGCGGACCGTTGTAATGTTTCGAGATTGAGGACGCGCAAAGACCGGGTCAGAGCGCCAGCAAGCGTTCGAGGTAGGGCAGGATCACGGCAGCGGTAACTACCCCAAGAATCCAGTTCTGGATACGGAAGTTGGCATCGACGCGCGCGGCAAGCTCCGAAATGCTGGAATCAATATAAGACTTTTGCTTAGCGAATCGAGTTTCCAGTCTCGATTCGAAATAGTCCTTGGTGACCAGAGATTCCAGATTCACTGTGAATGCCTCATTTAACACTTCCGCCTGCACCTCTGCCAGGTCCAGCGACATGCCAGCCTTTTCGAGACGCCGCACGAATTTATGCGTGTCAATCGTTGAAATAGCCATGATACGGTCCTTGTAGTCAAAGCGCTTTCAATTCAGTGTAGTTGAAGGTTGCGAGCTTGGTCATTGGCCGTAAATAAGCGCGGAAAAAAGGGTCGGAGGCAATTCCCCGCACATATCCCTAAGGCCTCTCCGCTTCGTGATGGGAAATTGGCTTTGTCCCTATTTCTATTTTAGAAATGCCTTACTCCCAAATCTATCGTCGGGGCCCGTGGGTCTTCCCTGTACCCCTTGTAAAGAGAATCACGCACCGGCAGCCCGGTGGAGGAAGGTTCTCTCATACAGAGGGGATGATTACACAGCTCGGGGGTCATTGGGTTTTCATCAAAAGTATCTTCCAATCCATCGTTGTCGTCATCAGCATCGTCTATTCCGGCGATGAATAATTCGAAAACAACTGGTTCAGTATCCACCAGACGTAACTTGGCCCAGTGTAAGACTCCGGCGACACCCACGGACTTTATGACCAGCATATCGTCTTCAAAGATAGCGTCCGTATCCGAGACGTTCTCCACCAACTGTGCATTGAGCAACGTAAAACGAAAAGGTCGGGCCCCTCTTATCAACTGCAAATCGACACGATAAATTGCTCCCTTGGCGAATACAGTTGGCAATTGGAGCAAATCTTCTGAATAGATGGCCCGCTGCGCCTGAGCGACCACGGGAATGACTATCAATGCAAAAGTGCACATGGCACACAGAGCTATCCATGCATTCTTCAGTACAAGCGGCATTGCGGAAACCATGAAGGCCTTGGAACTGAGGGTCAGGCTAACTCCGAACCCAAGACTTGTCCATTTCCATCAATATCTACTCGAGTGATGCCCTGTGCAGGGCCGCACACCCATTGCTGCCCAATACCACTTGTTCAAATTATCGATGCGCCCGATACGGGCCCATTGACAATAAGCTCTTGTAGTAGATTTTTTACCACGATTTTCACGGGTTTTTGAACTTATATAACTATTAATTAGTAAAACGTTTTGTTAGATATAATATTTTCATGGTAGCCTCTTCTTCGGTGGGTTTAGGCTCGCCTTTTCGCTCACTATCCGAGTTGCGCACAAGCAATATAAAGAAGTCAGTGGCAGTCAATGCTCTGTGTAAACCGCGAATTGCGCTGTGCTGTCAGTGAAGGAGATGTGATCGAGAGAAGCAGTGTAGTTAAAGAAGCAACAAGAAAAAGAAAGCTAAAAATAAAAACTACTAGCAAGAGGAAAAGAATATGCCCAAGCGTTTTCGTCCCAAGGCCCTCCCTTATTTCATTCACACTGCCCTAGCTTCGAGCATGGTGCTGCCCGCATTAGCACAGGCTCAGGACAGCAGCGGCAACGGCAGCATTGAGGAAGTCGTCGTCACCGGCTCGTTTCTTCGTAACAGCGCCTTTGCCGGCGACACGGCGATGGATACCATCACCGCGGAGGACATAGAGAATTCTGGTGCGCCTAATATGTCCGAATACATACGCGATCTGACCTATGTTCAGAACGTTGATGTTGTAGCTGTTGTGCTGGGAGGCCAGGACGGCCCACAGAGCTCTAACGGCGGAAGTTTCAACCTGCGTGGACTAGGTGAGAATTCCACCTTGACCTTGGTAGACGGCGTGCGCACGCTTGATTCGGCATTGGCTAGCACCTATCCCCAGATTGCCATAGAACGTATGGAAGTGGTTCTGGACGGCGGCTCGGCACTTTATGGCTCGGATGCGGTAGCTGGGGTGGTCAATCTGATTCCCATCAAGGAATACGATGGTGTGCGCTTCCGCTCCATGTATCAGCGCCCGGAAGATGGCGCAAACGAAGAGATGCGCCTGTCTGCGCTTTGGGGCCGCTCCTTTGACAACGGCCTCAGCTATGTTGGTTCATTTGAGACCTACCTGCGAACCCCCATTATGTGGTACGAGCGGCCGCGGGAACACGCCAGGTCTCAGGGCACTTCCAGTTCCGGCAATCCCGGGACGTTCAAACGATTGGAAGGCGTCGACAGCATTGTTCCAGGTCAGGCTCACAGCGGCTCGCTGGTCGGTGACCGTATGGTAGACCCGTCCTGCGGCACTTTTAACGAAGGAACGCCGCCCCATGGTCACGGACCCAGCCCCTTGCCGTCTGGGACCTTGTTCGGTGATCCGGTCGGGGGCTTCTGCACCTTCGAGTACAGCGCCCAGGCCGAAATTATCAATCACAATCAACGCTACAACCTGTACAACAACCTGAACTGGGAAGCGACCGACTGGCTCGATCTTGGGTTTCAGTTGAATAACTTTGTCCGTCACGTCGACGGCAAGACCACCTTCGCCTCACCAAATCCCAATGCAAATCGCCAATTGTTGTTGGTTCCTGAAGAGCATCCCGCCAATCCCTTTGGTTACGACGTGGCCCCTGACCTTTGGCGCGTGTGGACCCATCCTCAGGAACAGTTTTTGCCTGAAGGAATAGATCAGGATACTTCACGGAGCAACCGCTCGATTTATAGTATGTGGAACGCCAAGTTATATGCGGAATACGATCTAAGTGATACCTGGTCTGGTCAAACCTATTACAGCAGGCAGGAAAACCGGAACATGGCAGACGTTACGGGAGCGTCCACCTCCCGCCTGCAGTTAGCGCTGACGGGACAGGGTGGCCTCTCTGGAGATCAGTGGTGGAATCCTTTCGGCTCTCAGGACCCCCGCTCCCCCTTCCACGAGCCAGGACTGGAAAACAGCAAGGAGTTGAACGACTGGATTAGTTATCGAAATCCAAACTTTGTCTCCGCCCGCAACGAGTTGGAAGTTTTCGAATCATTGCTGTCTGGCGAAGCGTTCGAACTCCCGTCCGGCCCAGTGTTGACAGCCTTCGGGTTTCAGTGGCGGGAACTCACAGAGAGAACTTTCCAGGAGCCGTTTAACGCCAGTGGTGAAAACTTCATCTGGGGGGCAGTTGATGAATTTGTGGCACCTGATGAAGTATTTGTCTCCGATACCCGGGCGCTTTTTGCTGAGGTAGAAGTACCTATATTTCCGGGACTAGCCGCTAAAGCCGCGGTGCGCCACGAGCAGTTCAAGAATCAGGGCCTGGAAGCCACCGTACCGAAAGTGTCATTACGCTATGAGCTGCTGCCCGAGCTAGCAGTGAGAGCATCCTGGGGCGAAAGCTTCCTTGCGCCGACATCCTTTCAGACTCGTCCAGCGCGCAATAACGAAGGTTGTGGTGACATGTTCAGCGGTATAGACCCACTTAGCGGTGAATTGCTGCTTGGCGGTCAGCGTTGTACATCAGGCAATCCTAATCTGGACCCGGAATCGGCTGAGATTACAAATCTCGGGTTTACCTGGCAGCCTGCCGGCGCACTGGATGGATTGGAGTTGTCCATTGATTATCAGACCATCGAGTACTCTGACCGCATTCGGACCCTGAGCGAGGATGATGTCACGCGGAACCAGTTTCTGGACATGCTCAGAGCAACCGGGCAATCGGAAGCGAGCTATGATCCAACGCCCGGGACGCCTTCGAGGCAGGCGGCCGATCTCTGGCTGGCGTCGCAACCACAAGGAGGAGCGGATGGTAATATCTTCCGCAACAGTCAAACGGGCAAAGTAGATTTTGTCCTGATCCAGTCCGCTAACGTGGCTCAATTCGATGTTGAACTTATCGACTTCAAAACGAGCTATAATTTTACTCCTGGGGATCTGGGTACGTTCAACACACGCCTCAATGCCACCTTTTATATGGACTACATCTTCTCAGATGTCAGAACGGCAGGCGAAGTGGACGTGCTTGGCAAGCAGAACGCGCTGACCAATATCGCGCCACCTCTGCCGGAACTCAACTTGTCATGGCAGACCAACTGGTTTCGAAACAACCATAGCGCCTCCGTGTCAGTAAACTGGTGGAGTGAAATTGAGCGAGACAACAACGTGATCAATTTATTTCCGTTCGACCCGTTTGAACCAGAAGATGACATCAGTACAGATCCCATAGTTGATGCCCGCTACACGTATCTGTTCGATGACTTTTTCAATAACGAGATCACCGTTACGGTCGGGGTAAACAACCTCTTCGAATTTAAACCACAGTTGACCGGACAGATAGGTGGATTTGAGACCCGGTTGTCGGATAACTTCTATCGACAGTACTATGTCTCTTTCGATTGGCGACCCGCTTTCTAGTGGATCAACGATCGGCGTACTGGTCTCCCAGTACTGCCAGCAACAAAGCCAGGGTTCCCCCTGGCTTTGTTGTGCTGGTCTTGCAGAAATGCTCTATCCCGACTAACTTGGTTCAGGTCGACCAAGCGAGGTGAAAGAATACCTTCATCAGAATGGCCGTGAGCCAATCTCCAGACCACTTACGTTTTCTGCCCGCCTCTATTTCATGCCGAATAACACGTCGTTAACTGAACAGGAACTCATCGAGATTGGCGTGGCCGGCTATTTACAAGAGCTACGCCTGCTAATCCATTCCCTAAACTCGGATTTCACGGCTAATCTCTTACCACTGTTCAGGGATTACGAAAATTTTTTGCGCTGCGACCTGCGCCGATATTTTCCTGCAGGCATGTTGCAGGAGCTGGCTGGCCAGGGAAATACCCTGTCTACATTCGGATTACCAGACAATGGGCGCCGCCTTTTCGATTGTGCCAACTTGGCGGCCGCCTGCGAGATTTTTAATGGCTGGACCATTGATGGTGGTGCTGTGAACTCGAACAATAGTGCCCAGTTCCTGGCCGATAATATGCGTCTTAGTGGCAAGGACTCACAGCAACTCGGCAGGGTCATGGGGGTGCGCCTAAATCGCGGCGATGCCGTGCGCACAGCGCAGATCATCAAGCTCTTCGGCCTTCTGCCCGTCAACTCCGAGCGCTATGACCAGCTCGCGTTAGGCGCATCAATGGCCCGCCGCGATCGAGAGGGATTTCATCGCATTCCAGGTATCGGTCCGGAACGACCGAACGGGAATTTTTCCGGCACCTCCCGCCTTAACTTCGCCGTTATGACCTGTGAACCGAAGTCGCTGATAATGATCGACAATGACAACAACCTGGCTAAAGACTATGCACGGATCAATCGCGAAGAGAACTCGAAGATTCGAGCATTGAATCTGGATCTTTATGACGGACTTGACCGTCTGGCGGCTACGATAGAAGAAAGTGACTGCGCCCGCAGAAACCTTGTGACTATGTACCGCCTTGAGCCACGGGCCTTGCCAGACATTCCGCTTTTTATAGACAAGCTGATCAGAGTAATAGATAACGCCGCTTTTTTCATGGCCACCATTGGTGCCGGCAACTCGCCCGCTGAATTTGCAGCCAGGACGGCAGCTCTGGATGAGATAACGGAGCAATTACGGACTCGTGGTTTTCGCCCATGGCGGATAATCATGCACGGACAGGGAAATCAGCCCAACGGTCAAACAATCCCTGATTTCGGCACTAGTGAATTTTCCTCATTCGAAATCCTTTTTTGCGACCTTGGCAACGATGCCCAGCCACAGCGCATACAGCAAAAAATCTTTTCGGTTGAAGAAAAACCGGTCCCGGACCTAAATCCCGAACTCTGGAATAGCTTCTTACCCAGTAACCGAATGGCCATGGCGAATGGAATCATAAGCTTTCTCGAGCGACAGGGAATACTGGAAGGCGAGTCTGTGGAAGTACTCAATCTCGGATCTGGTGCTGGTGTGACATCATCCTGCCTCATCCAGGCCTATCCTGCATTCTCAATAACTGATATCGATCAAGTGCCATACAAACGGGGGTTAATGCATACACGGTACTTACAAGCCGATGTGGCTAGCCTTCCTTTCCAAGATCAGAGCTATGGAGCCCTCTTTTCCTCTTTTGCGTTCTCCTATCTTGGAAACAGCAAAGAAGTGATGAAAGAGTGGCTGCGGGTACTCGTACCAGGTGGTAATGCTTATTTCGTTTTTCATGCACCCCATTCCAATTACCTAACCACAGCAAGGCAGATGCTTTCGGAGAATATTGCGAAAGATTTTTTGAAATTGCTGCAAGGCTTTCCCGGAAAAGGGTTCACAGGCATGTACGATTGGTTTTGCCAACAAAATGTTGCCTGGAAAATGACATTTAACCGGGAACGAGAATTTTTGAGTTATGCTCACGAGATTCAGGTATGCAAACACTTGGTCGAAGAGGTCGCCAACCTGATGTTTTCTTCAGAAGAAGAAATTAAGGAATTTTTTACGGAACTTGACTCAATGGACATATCAATTCACATACTCGACAAAAACTTCAATGTGCAACAGAGCGAAAGCGCAACTACTGCTTCTTTTCTTGCCTGGTTCGTCGTCCTGAGAAAGCCCGTATAGCTATGATTGAATTGAACCACAACTTTAATTATAGGAACGGTTCAGAAAGGATGAGTTCACGATTGGATTTTTGGCTTGAGTGGGCCAAGATATAGAAATTCGGTCTGGAGCGTCACCAGCCTCCCCAACCAGGTCGAAAGACTACCGGTGTATGTGAAGTTCCGCCTGCATTGATTCCGCTGGCGGCCACTCTTAGCTGATATTACCGATGATAGCCTGGCAGGGAAAAAGACGAGCTCGCCGTATTATTTGGCGAAAAGTTTCATACGCTCTTACTTTCGGAACGGTGCAAAAGGCGCGCCAGGAGCAAGCCATAGAGCCGTATTTGACCGGCAGGCCCGCATATTAAAGAAGCCTGTTACCGAACCACACGAACCTGGCGACGCAATTTCTATCTCCCCAAGACTAATGGGTTTCATAGAAGCTTCGGCGCCTGAATCGCTTAGCCGAATTAGGGAAGTTCGCAAACCCGTTACGAGTCACTTTTCTCCGCACAGGAATTAAACCGTAACTTGACGCCAGCCTGAATAGTTTTAAAAGCCCGATGATCCAGCTTTCTGGACTTTTTAAATTTCATCAATAGTTCCACTTTTTTATAACCAGGCAGGATCCTCGGTCGTCAACCACGGCAGCTTCGCCGTTGACCCCTGATGCTGCCTATGTTCACTGTCGCATACGTGGTTTTTGCTGTCGCACTTCATTTGACGATACTGGGTGTGAATTACATCTCACATGATCGGAAGCAGCCAAAAGAAAGCTTCTCGGCACGTCGAGTGGGACAGAGTAAGGCAGAGAGAAAATTGCAGCTAACGAAGCAGCGCGGCGACGGTTCGCGACTGGCAACCGATGCAGCCAGGCCATCAGCGCCTCAATCGAGATGGTCCTTAAAAAAGGCGCTGATTTCCGTGAGCGTCGCCTGGCCTTCCGGAATCTCTGGCATAATCATGTATTCGGCATGGGACATGCCTTCAAAGACATGGAGGTCGGCTTCCACGCCAGCCGCAAGTAGTTTGCGGTGGGTGCGTACGGTATCGCTAAGCAACATGTCACGGGTCCCGGAAATCAGGATCGTTGGCGGAAAGCTGGCAAAGTCGCCGTACAACGGTGAGATCAGTGGATTGGTGAGGTCATTCCCGTCGGAATAAAGTTCGCCGCCGATCCTCAGCAGTCCATCATAGGTCACCAGGATGCGGTCGATACCCTTGTTGCTATGCAGACTGTCACTAGTGTCGGTCAGGTCGGCCCATGGCGTTCCCGCGAAGACTGCGCCCGGAAGCGGCAGGTCCAGATTTTTCATCTGCAACAGAGCCGCCAAGGCCAAACCGGCGCCGGCAGATGTCCCTCCAATAGCGACCTCCCCCGCATTGTGATCCTCCAGCAAGACCCGGTATACAGCAATAGTATCGTCTACGGCTGCTGGGAAAGGCGATTCTGGCGGCATTCGGTAATCCACTGATACGGCGCGAATGCCTGCGCTCGCACTGATGCGTGCCGCTTCGCCAGCGGCGCCCGGGCCACCACCAAGAACGTAGCCGCCGCCGTGGAGATGCAGAAAAATATGGTTGCGGTGCTCTCCGGCGACCTCCTGCGGAGTAATCGCATAGACCGTTACGCCGGCTATTTCAGATTGCTCGATAGTGAGGTCCAGCGCAGCTTCCAGGGAGGGCAGGGTGCTGGATTCGTTACGTGCGGCCTGTTGCATCTCTATCCAGCCCGCGTCCGTCTGCGGATAGCGACTGCTGTCACTCAGGCCTGGCTGCGGAGCTCTGGCGATTGCCCCCGCCAATTGCTGGCTGGCGTGCACCGGCGGTGGCAGGGTACGTTCACCGATCGTCCAGACATCGCCAGGCTGTGCATTGGCCTGCAGAACGGCCAATAAACCAGTAAGGCCGGCGATTCTGGTAAGTGTGCCGGTAAGCATGTGGTGACACCTCGTCAGATTGTAATCGATGTCGTCGCGGGCTCGCTTGACTTACGGAATGAACAGGCAATAAAAATCGCTGACATCGGACAGGATATCAGCGACTCAATAAAGGCTCGGTGAAGTGGTCTCTGTTTGCGAATTACTGACAAACGGACTGTGTCAGTCTGTCACCAGGACACGCTGGTAAGCATTGCTCCAGCAGCACTGATCCAGGCCGTCACTATCCGACGACCGCCAGTTGTCCAGGCGAGCGCGAATCATGTATTCGCCAGGTGCCGAGAACGAAGCCTCTACCCTTGCTGGGCCCACACCCTCTTTCACCCACACCGCATGTTCTGGCGTGGGTACCAGCCCGAGAACGGAGTTATTGCCAGTGTCGATGAGCGCCATCGACTCATGCGCGTTAAACGTCACCTTACCTGGACCCTGATGTTTGTACCATGACACACGAGTATCGAGCGGCTTAAGGAAGCGGGGGTCAGTGCGGTCCCGCTCGGATGGATCCTCAGTCCAGACTTCCAGAGTGACGGCTTGGCCAACCTCAGTCTGCAGGATCCGGTCAGCGACGATGCCCTCCGGACCACTGCCTATCACGTTACTCTCGCTGAAACCGATTAACGGCTGCACGCTGCCCTGGGGACGGGGATTCCGATCCAGTTCGTAGGCTGTAGAGCCTCGCTCCCCAGGAACTTTGAGATCCTGATTAGCACTGCTCAGGTACCACCAGACGGTTGTGTCGGCCATGTCGGCGGGTATGGTAGCGGTGAAAACACCGTGGTGACGGCCAGGAAAATATATCTCCGGCTGCATGCCGCCCAGACTTTCCGGCTCGATCCGATTGTTCTCTCCAGCCGGGATGCTGACGGCCTCATTATTACGGTTGTGGTATCCAAACGACACAACGACCGACCCATCCTCATTTCCATACCACCCCTCCATGAAGGGAATGACGGGTATTCCGGTTGGAGGGCTCGGCCGTAGTGGACGTTCCGTCGGTTGCGCGCCAGCGGATGATACTGCTACTACGCTTGTCAGCAGTAACAACGCGCTGGATAAAAAGGCGCTAACTCTTAGCATTTACAACTTCTCCAGTCTTATTATTAATTTCGCTGCATCGAGTTTTTATTCAGTCATCCGCAGAGCTGCCGGATTTAGCGTTCTCAGTACGCTGGGCCAATAATTCCTGGTAGGTCTCTTCGTTGAGGTGGGATACCGCAATCCAGGCATGAGACATCTCATCCGCAGTGCGTTGACCCCAACCAACCCATTGGCGTGGATCCGGGTTGTTCGGATTATTTTCTGTATTGTCATACCACTGCTTGATCACCAGAGTCGCACCAGCAGGGAGGAGCGGCGCTGACTCCGGCTCAAATAAATGGCTGTGGTGCCAGGTTGCACTCCAATTGGAAATAGAACTGATAACCTCGGTACGACCGGTTTCAGGATAGAAAATCTCCAGCGACGCAGCGTTCATACGCAGGTGGCCGTGAGGCTGGAAGCTATCGATGCGCACCGGATGGTCGAAGGTATGAAAGCCCTGGGTCATGGCGGTGCCGTGGGGCGGGATGAACAGATTGCCCTGGTCCAGTTGGTAAGTTGACAGGTCCTGGGAGATGTCGGAAACGTAATCCTCATCGTGCAACCAGATTCCCAGCTCAACCACATTGTCTTTGATCATCGTGCCGGGGGCGGTAGCACCGACACCACCGGGATAGAGGTGGATGTCCCACTGCACGAGAATCTCGGCCTGAGCCTTGCGACAGACACCTTGCGGGATGATCTCGCCCCACTTGCCCATGGCGTATTCGGTCAGCGGGCTACGCTCGACGTTGCCGTCTTCGTCAATCTCGGCAAAGTAAGTGTTGGCGTGATGCACAACTGCTTTGGCATCACCCCGGGGCTTGACCTGGACGGCCTTGATGCAGCGATCCGAGCTTAGACCGGTATTGATGAAGTGCTTGTCCCAAAGGTCGTTGCCACTGGCTGGCACGTCGATGGAATTGGAAGCCAAAACCAGATCCGGTTGGCCGAAACGATCGGCAAAATTCCATTCAGCCAGGTCCGGCAGGTCCGGCATGGAGGGCATCTCGTTCAGGTCGCCCGACGGTGAGCCCTGATTGACCCAGGCAGTAACGATATCAATGTCTTCCTGTGATAAACGCCAGTCTCCAAGGAGATCCTGGATTCCAATGCCGTGATCATAGGCATAGGGTGGCATCTCACGATTAGCGACCTTGAGCTGAATGAGCGGCGCCCATGGACGTACCTGCTCATAATTGGTCAATTGCATCGGACCAATACCACCTTCACGATGACAGACAACACAGTTATCGTTAATGATGCTGGCCACATCGCCAGCGTACGTTATCTCCGCTTCCTGCGCCGATTCCTGGCCAATAACTGTCTGCCCCTGGAGCACGAGCAACGTTGCAAGCGCGAGGCCATAGCCAATAGACGGGGTCCGGTTTCGTATCTGCATATTGTTCACCATCTTCTTCCGAGTGTTGGGTGGAATCAGAACACTGGCAAAAGATCTACCTGAAGAGGCTAGGTCTGCATCATCAGTCTTTCACGGTATGTTCAGCTGCTTAGAAGCATAAGCGTTTTACTGCAACTTGGCAAATCTATTAAATGTTTTCCTAGTATAAAATCTTTATATATTTCAGATGGATATCGATTTCCAGAAGAATTTGGTCGGTGTCGAGCCTGGTAATTCCTGCATTAGCCGGCTTTTTTGACCCTATCGTGGTACTGACAAAGAATTCAGCGGGTCCAGTGACGAAACAGTGAAATGCTGCATGAAAACCTGGTAAATAAATTCAAGTAGAGTCGGTGCCTGCCCCACCGCAAGTACCGGCGGCAGGCTGTTGGCAAGCCCACCGCGACCGGCCCTGTCCTTGGTCCAAGGGCGGATGACAGTGTAAGTTTTTGGGAGTAAGTTGATCGCAGCAGTGGCTTTTGTTGATGCAGACCCATGGCCCGGTGCGCTCTGGAGTCGGTAACATGGCAGGCGATGGCCGCTACCGTTGGCGTATCTGTCCGATCCCTGCCGCACCGCCGTGTTCCTGGGTCAAATCGACGGCCATCTGAGGTCCCACCTTTCGGAAACAAATAGACAATGATCTCCGGTTTTTTAATCATCGCCATTCGCCGCGTATTCCTGATCGCTTCTGTGGCGAGCTTCCTGTGTTCAGGCCTCGCGTTCGGCCAAGGCGCTGACCCTGGCTCGCTAATCAACCGACACGAGGCGCTGCAACAGCAGCTGCGGGAACAGGAGGAAACACTGGGTCGCCTCAATCCCTCGCTGGTCGAAAACCTGGTCTCCCTGAGCGCAACCGCCGCCTCCCTCAATCTTCATAGTGAGGCCAGCATGGCCCTCGATCGTGCTATTCAGATCCAGCGCTTGCACCTGGGGTTGTTCACTGATCAACAGATCCCGCTGTATTTTTCGATGTTGGATAGCCTGATGCATGCAGGGGACTGGGGCGCTGTTAATATGGCGCTGGACTATCTGTACTGGCTTGTGGTGAACCGGCAAGCCAGTGAGAAGGAGCAGAGGATTGCGCAGATGATCCGGCTTAGTGAGTTTCATCTGCTAAGTGTCGCCGGTGATATCGTGGAGCAGCAGTCCAGACATTATCGCCGAGCGGCAGAATTGATCTATCTCGCCCTCAACACCAGCGAGGAGGTGTGGGGCCGGCATGACCCACGCCGAATTGACCTTCACTACAGTCTTGTCAAGCAGTTTTACCTGCAATCGGCCGCAATTGAGCGGAGCGATGCGACCGCCTATGAATTGCGCGCGGTGGTGCCTGGCTCTAACTGGGTACGACCTCGGCGGGTGGTACAGGCGCGGCTTTACCAGGCCGGACTGCGTCTGCTGCAGGACATGCGGGAGCTGCTGAACGAGAGTGAGAGCGCCTCAGCCGAAGCCGTGTCGATGGTAGATTTGTATCTCGCAGATTGGCACCTTCTTTTTAATCAGGAGCGCGCTGGCGAGGCCTATCGGCAGGCGTTTATGTCACTGCTGGAAGCCGGCAGGGAGCCCGCCGAACTAAATCGGTTGTTCGCCCGCCCGCAAATCCTTCCCATTGCCAAGTTCCACGACACCATAAAACAGGCCCTTGCTGCCAGTATAGAGACTGATCCTGGAGGCGCGGAGTTGGCAGACCAGGGGCAGATCACTAGCAGCTTGAGCTTTCAGGAGTGGTTCGAATCCATGCCAGCTGTCCCCTTCCCAATCATTGCCCCCGCTATGGGGCAGCTAGTGCAAGTCGATTACCATGACACCTGGCTGCGCTTCCGCCTCAACTCGCTAAACAAGGTTTCACGCTGGGTGAAGGGCACTTACGAGTCAAATATCAGCGTCGTCGATGAATTCAATGTTTTGCAGGCGGAAAACGACACGCAGGTAGATCTTGATTATCTCAATGACCGCCTGCATTCCTTGCGCTTTCGTCCGCGCCTGGAAGACGGCGAAGTTCTGCCTTTCGAAGGAGTTCTGCGCTTCCGCGCCATCCGGGATAACATCAATTCCCCATAACAGCCAACCGAACTAGCTGCCCCCCGTCCGGATCACCATACCGCTGGCATGATAAATAATGTTATCTGCATAGATATAACTTATATAAGTTAATAAACTATTGTTTATTTTTCTCAAAATGCTTACGCTAACGATTAACGTACGATAAAGGTTGGCCAACACCGTAAAAATCTTAGCTGTCTTCTCACTGGTTGCGGCCCGCTGGAGAACACCAGGACTCATTATACTTATCAGAGTCGCTCATAATTATCCTGACACCAAGATACGAGAGGTAGAAACGACAAAGATAGCGCTCGGGCTGTAAACACTGGCCGAATTTGTCTGCGAATCCCACCTATTTCAAGGCCATGGCGACAACACGCCCTCATCCAATCAGGCGCGCACATCGTCCCGTGACGCTGGAGTTGGCGGCAAACTCCGCGAGGTGTTGGGATCCCCTCGCCCGGGGCCAGTCACCAGCGAAAGCGTCATGGCGACGATATTTACTTGCTTGGCTACTCTGCTAAACGAGGACAACCGTTATCTTAAGCCTTGTTGCTTGTATTACTGGTACTAAACGCTCCTGCCAGTAACGTTGAAACCTATCTCTTGAATAGCCGCCGCGAGGGAATTTCGTCACCGGCTTTACATCCCACTTTATGGAGCCCGGAGCGGGTTAGCGAGCCCCCCCCTATTGAGAGAACCACTAGCGGTCCAGGCGGACTAACTCAAATCTCGGCAATCGTTGGTGATCATTCCCGGAATGCTTACGTCCATGACTTGTAATGTTGGATTACGAGAGAGTGTGCAAATCTGCATGGGTGTCTTTTGCGCGACCTTGTTGTGGTTCGTTCTTCCGTCGAATATGGAGCTCCCGCAGCAACAGAAAATTCCGCGCCTGGCCGATGGCCGGCCAGACCTACAAGGCAACTGGGACTACAGTAGCATCATCCCGCTGGAACGCCCGCTAACCGACAGAGGCAACCAGTTATTGGCCAGCCCAGCAATCTCCCTGGACAGGGAGTCTTCCCCTGACCTAAGCGCCGAATACACTGAGAGCGCTACACCAATGGCCGGGTCATCTCGCAGCGAGGCCTGGCCGGGCGTCAAACCAGGTTCCAATCGCGGCTCGTTGATCACCTCACCCGACAGCGGGCGCATTCCCACGTTGACACGCCAGGGGCAAAGTCGCATCAAGGGGTTGCGCCAAGCCGCCGACACCAATTTGGGCGTCGAAGCCCGCCCACTAACTGAGCGCTGCCTCATCGGATCTAATTCCGGACCACCGATGATACCCGGCGCAATCGACAATCTAGTGCAAGTCATCCAGGCCGGTGACCATGTGATCATCCACAATCAAAGTGTGAACAGTACTCGAATCATTGCGCTCCGCACCGCCCGATCCAGCCGGTATATGCGCCAAAGGGGTGGCGACCCCATCGGCTTTTGGGATGGCGATACGCTGGTTATTGAGACCACAAACTTCGTTACCCCCACGGCATTCGCTCATAGTAGTGATCAGTTGTCATTACAGGAAAAGTTCTGGCTGATTAACGCCTCCACACTGGGTTATGAATTCACCGTTTCAGATACTTCTACCTGGTCGGAGATCTGGACGGCCAGGTTAGAGATGCGACGGACAGCGACACCGGTACGCGAACATGCCTGTCATGAAGAGAATGACGATCTGAAGCAAGTAATGGCCGATAGCAGGCGCCTGGAACTGCTGGAGGAAAACGACCTGGATGACGAGTCATGAGTATGTAAATAGTTACTACAAAGTAAATCAGGGGGCTCTGACAGAAGCTGTTACTGGAGAACCAAAATGAAATGCAGAACTGGTCGAGGCGGTGACAGGCTTCCCTTGGACGACCCCTTGTTTTTGTGACCCGTTCAGTTAGTAATTGAAGAAAGCCTTTAATTCTATTGGAAGTCCGGTAGAATATAAGCTCTTCGCAAAATCGACAGGGTCTGAACACCACCGTTTACAGTCAACGGTAGCGAGTGTTCGAGGCATTAATTCAACTCAACGTAGTAGACAGACCCGATGGTGCCGGTTTTTTAAACTGGTCACTAGGTGTGCCAGTAAATACTGTGCACTGTAGTCAAGTGGCTAAAAGGCAAATAGCATATGGCAAAGCCGATTCCGTTACTGAAACCCAGTTCCACCGCGGACAGGGTGGCGAGCATTCTTCGTGATCGCATTCTGAACACACCAGAAGACGAATATATGGGCTCAGAAGCCGATTTGGCAGCTGAGATTGGTGTCAGCTTGCCCACTCTTCGCCAGTCAGCTCGAATGTTAGAGTACGAGCAGTTGCTGAAGATCAAGCCCGGCAAGGGTGGTGGTTATTTCTCCCGCCGACCCTCCATCGACACTGCCATAAAGTCCGCCAGTCAATATTTGTCCTCGAAAGATCTCATTAGCAGCGCCATGTTCATGGATTGTGCCGATCCCATTGTAGAGGCGCTCGTTGCCAAGGCGGTGCATTGCAAGGACGAGACTTTGTGCAAGGAACTCGAGACATTCATTCATTCTCAACGGGAGATTCTCAAAGGCAAAGTGATGCCGGAAGACTCCTTCCGGTTTTCGACAGAAATGATGACTATCTTCGCGGAGATGTCCGGTAATATTTTACTGAAACTCTTCTCCCGGATTCTCTGGAATGAGATCAGCATCAGTTACCCAGCAAGCGTGAATTACGAGGAAACACAGGACCTCATGCGCAAGAACTATAAGACCCGGCTCGAATTGGCCGAGGCGGTGCTTTCGAAAGACGAGGAGCGTGCTCGAAAAGCCTGGTGCAAGCGCTCGAAGTTCCTTCGATCCTGGCCACAGCGTGGGTATAACATCGTCAGCAGAGACCAATAGAACTGGTCAAGTGCCGCTCGCATCCCCGAACCTTAACGGGTCTTCACAAGAAGCGCTGCCTACTGCAAGCGTACCCCCTCAATTTCAGGTGCCATGACATTGCAATGTGTCAGGGAAAAACCAGAATTTTTTGGGTACTAATTTTTCCGCAGCGGCAGTACAGAATCTAGCCGCCAAGTGGGATAAGCCTTGTTTCAAAAAGAGATATCGACGGGGTTTAAAACTGGCTGCTGCAACTGATCATCAATTTTGACCCGGCATCACCCAAGCCCTAGCTCGTGCGCAACTTATTGCCCAGCCGATCGAGTTTCGTCGCGGCGAGAGTAATTCACATTGCTGCAGAATTCTTTTGGCATATTGGCATTGTGGTCTTCTGCCGGGATTGCCCGTTGGCTACCTCTAACCTTGCCACAATCCGACAAGCAACCAGCTAACCCTGTGAATATGCTGTCCCTAGGCGGCTGCAGTGTCGGCAGCGGCGCAATGCTGACGGATAAAATCCTCATGCATGGGCATTGCGCCGACGCACTGGGCAATCACCTCGCGGGTTTCGTTTAGCATGACGTTGAGCTGTTCATTCGGAAGCGTATCTACCAGCGGGCTGTAACCTCGGGCTTTGACGTGCTGGCCCTCCAGCACTGCCAGCCAGCTGTCTTCGGCGAACAGCTCCTGACGATTTCGCGCCAGGCAGGACCCAGACTGGTAAAGCTCGAGTTTCTCTGCCAGGGAATCCGGGATAGCCATGTTACGGCAATAGCGCCAAAGTTCCGCATCGTCCCGTTCTGTGGCTTTGTAGTGAAGAATGATAAAATCACGAATGGCGCACATTTCCGTGTCCATGGCCTGATTAAAGCTCTCCATTTCCGCTTCGAATCCGCTGCGTCGTGGAAACAATGAGAAGAACCGCATGATGGTTGACTGGATAAGGTGAATACTGGTGGATTCCAGTGGCTCCATGAACCCACTGGACAGCCCTACAGCCAGGCAATTCTTGTTCCAGATCTTGTTGCGCTTACCAGTGACGAATCGTAATTGGCGCGGTTCGGCAAGCGCTGGTGAGCTGAGATTGCCCAGCAAGATTGCGCGCGCCTGTTCGTCGCTGCCGAACTCGTTGCTATAGACTATGCCGTTGCCGGTACGATGCTGCAAGGGGATGCGCCATTGCCAGCCAATATCGTGAGCAATGGATTTGGTATAGGGGTGCTTGGGCGTGATTTCCTCGCTCGGCACGGCCTGGGCGCTGTTGCAGGGAAGAAATTGAGTCCAGTCTTCGTAACCGGTCTGCAGACAGCGCTCTATCAACAGGCCGCGAAATCCAGTGCAGTCAAAGAAGAAGTCGCCCTCCACGATCTGACCACCCTTCAGGGTGATACCGGTAATGAAGCCTGTTTCAGCGTGCTGAGCCACGTGCTCAACCATGCCCTCGACACGCCTAACGCCAAGTTTTTCGCTGAATTGACGCAGATAGGTAGCGTACATACCGGCATCGAAATGATAGGCGTGGGGGATGCGAGAAAGAGGCGAATTGGGCAGATTCCCCGTGCGCAAAAAGCGGTTTTGCTTAGCCGCGGCCCAATTCAATGAGTAAGCCTCCAGCCCGGGTGAGAGACCCAGATCGTATGCCTTCTTCCAGTAGTGCCAGAAATTAACATTCCGAACAGTACGGCCGAACATCCCAAAGGGGTGCATGTAGTTGTGACCCAGACTACCCCAGTTTGTAAATTCAATACCGAGTTTGAATGTACCCTGCGTAGCGCGTAATAACTCATCGGCATCTATACCGAGTAGCTTGTTGAATTCAACGAAGGGAGGAATAGTAGCCTCCCCGACACCCACGATACCTATCTGATCTGACTCAATCAGCGTTATGCGGCACTGCGTTGTGCCAATGATCCGAGCGAGAGCCGCGGCCGACATCCAGCCCGCCGTTCCTCCCCCAACGATAACTATGTGCTTGATATTGTTATTATCCAAGAATCCTGCTCCGTTCCTGCAGTTGGGCCAATTTTCTAATTCGTTTTCCTGACACCAATTACTGACAAATGGTCTTGGCGTCCTTGGGAAGAGTTTTTGGCATGGTACCTTCCAGTTGACACCTCATGAAAGAACCGATTCAATCATCAAGCTGAGTTCGTCTCGGTTTGAAGTCAGTAACCAACCATACCAAAAATAATAAATTGTGATCCATGCAAGAATTGTTATTGAATCAGGCCATTAGTATTGCAAAGGTTCAGCATGACGACCCCGAGATAGAGGTGTTCGTGATCGATGACTTCCTGGCGGATCCCGTATCCCTGCTGGACTATGCGAAGAATAAGGCCTACTTCGGCAAAGTGGGCGATGACCGCACGGCTTACCCAGGTATACGCGACCGATTGCCACGCCCATATGAACGAGCAATGGAGAAGGTTATCGAGCTTGTTTATAGTGTCGCAGATCCCTCTTTGCATCGCTGCATGATGTCGTTGACGACATTGCACCCATCCCAACTCACCGCGGCGCAAAGGATTCCCCATGTCGATGCTTTCGACGACCGACAATATGCCGCCGTCCACTATCTTTGCGGTCCGCCTCACGGTGGCACAGCCTTTTACCGCTTCAAACCCGAAAACACCGTAAGACTGCGAAGTGAAAACCGACACGTTATCGAAGCAATGCTTCGAGGGGTGCGAGATTATCCTCATGAATACGCAGGATACATCATCGGCAATACCAGTCTATTCAAACAAGAAGTGCTTATCGAGGCTAAATTCAACCGACTGATTCTTTATCCATCAAACCTGCTACATTGCGCTCAATTATCGGTACCGGATAGCCTTGTTAACGATATTGGACGGGGTCGCTTATCGATTGCGTCGTTTTTTAGACTCGATTCCAGATCTCACATCAATGAAATACCAATGGCGATTGCCGATGCCGGCAAAGTAGTCTAAGTATCTGGGAGACTCTCTAATCATGGCAGAACCTGTACCGCTCAGTTTCGAAAAACACGGTAAGTTACTACTGAGTGAACTCAGGGACTTTACCTTGTTCAGCTCACAACACCTGGTGCCCGTCGCATTCCAGGAGTTCTACGGATTGGCGACCGAATTCCCTTTGGTGTTCGTCAGAAACAGCGAATCGGGGGACTTCGTTCCAGCAGCGATGATGGGGTTGACCAGCGGCAAGAATCTCTACTGTCAGTCTCCCCAATGGACACCTGGCTTCATTCCGTCCAACTTCACCTTGACGCCATTATCTCTGGCTCGCGCAGGCAGCGATGAAGACGAGGCCATCGTTTGTATCGACGAAGATAGCCCGCTGCTGAGCGAATCTGTAGGGGAGCCCATGTTCGATTCCGAGGGCGCCTACACCGAGTATCTTCAAAAACGCATAGACCAATTGCTGACAGCCACTCGCCAGTTTCTGCAGGCCAACGCACTCTGTAAATTGCTGGCCAACCACCATTTGCTAAGAACACGCCCACTATCACTGCAACAATCCATCAATACGACGAGGTACGAGGTGGAAGGGGTTTATTCGATCGACGAGGAGGCATTGGAGGCCCTGTCCAACGAGGATTTCCTGATACTTCGTCAGCGTGGATTGCTTCCCCTCATATATTCGCATCTTACTTCGCTGCAGCAATTTGGCAAACTCTTGCGCCTGCAGACCCTCACCGATCAGCAGTGATTCCTCCAGCCAATCCGGGAAAACTGATTATTGCTGCGATACGGCTCTAACCCACGGGGAATTTTCTTGTAGCGTCAACACAATAACGAAACAGAACGTAAATTGATTTTGTTCCTGATCGCCGCCAGCCTTGTGAATCGTTGAGCTGCGCGGGCAGATACGCTAATCACAGGAACGATAGTGCTTGCCGTATCCACCAACCGAATTCTCAGTCTTCACTGCTGTTAAACTCTGCCTCAACTTCCTGACGGCGCCACCCGGCCATAATCCCGACCATACTGTAATTTCCCTCGTGACATGCATATTCGTAAATAGGCTCGTCTGCGCGCACCATAGGAAACATCGCTGTCCATGAATCTTCCCAGCGGCTGGGGTCTGTCACGGTGAATTCGTATCCGAGAGTCTCCGCGTCTTCCAGCCAGAACCGCTCCACTAGTTCCATATTCTCGCTAGAATTGATGAAAGAAGTTGAACCGGCAAAGTTGCGCGTCTCCACGACCAGAGTATCGCCGTCCCAGTAGCCGATGGAGTCGCCCTCCCACTTGCGCGGGACTTCGCGGTGCTCGTCGGTATCCATCTTCACTATGCGGGCATTGTGCACCATCTCATTATGGATCACGACATGGTGGCTGGTCTGCACCAACTGCACATTATTGTTATAGGCGCTGGGCATCATCGGGGGGCCGGAATTGAAGCCCATAATACAACGCTCAGACAGGGGCCGGACCTCAATCCCATAACTCAGCGCGGCGGCATCGCGTTTGTCGGCCGCAATTCGCTCAGCTGCCTCTGTCATCTTCGGCAGACGCCCGTTGGGAGGATAGGTGATCAGAGAGGTACGAAAAGAATCGAGGATTTCATTTCCCCGGTCATACCAGAATTCGTTGTAGTCTCCGGTTGCTGTTTCGTCGGTGAAATTGTCGCGATCAAGCTGCTCTTGTCTCGCGACCTCGAATTCGGCGGCCTCCTCAGCGGAGAGCACGGCCCGGTCGCCGTATTCCTCCGGACGCTGCAGTGGTGTGATGGTGCGAAAGTCCCAGGTGCCATGAAGGTCAGGGCGACCGTTGGTGAGTCGGGGAATGTCTTCGCCCGGAACGGTCTGGGCCGAAATTGGAACAATCATAGCCAGAGATACAAAGGGGCCTAGTATCAGGATAGTCAATTCTTTGCGAAAGGCAGGCATGGGCAACTCCCGTAACAATCAAGTATCAGGTTATTTCTTATAATAGTTTTATATAGTATTGCCTGGTCAGGAAAGTACACCTTCACTTGCAGCTTGGCAAGCGAAGTCAATATGGCAAACCGTGAATCTTTGTTTTTGGACCATGCGCAGGTCCGAGCACGCGGTAATGCCCAGGCAAAACAGCTAAGTTCGCCTGCTCCCTTAACACACAGGATGAAGTCCTTGAAGTTGGCCAATCTTGCGTCAGCCTTGGCTCCAGTAGGCACTTCTGCCGCTAGAATCGGGCGATGAATTGGAATCTGTTGCAGGCATCGACGCCAACAATGGCGGTCTGGGCATTACCGAAATGCACATCAAAATGACAACGAGGAGGACGGCAGCAATTTTCAGGATTTCAATCAGTAGGCGTGTACTGGCGGTCTTTCCCGAAAACGGAAAGCAAGCTATTTGTCCCAAGGAAATTTTCAAAAATCTCCCAACATGCGTACATGGAGGGCATGAAATCCTGTGCCAGCCGTACATTTGATGCAATCACACAGAGGCTCCACTACGAGCCGCATTCGACGACAGCGCTCCAAGGAACCACTAAACCTTCATCTCCATGCTTCAACGGAGAACCTCCAAGTCTGTCAATATCGCTAATTCAATATTAAAGGCACCGGTATAAATTACGGAAAATAAATCTGTCCCTATTTTGCGCAGGGCAAGGGTGCGCCGTTGGCTGCAACATCCAGTGGGCTGGCTTCCACTCTTCCCTCGCTGGCGAGTTGCTCGAACGCGGCCTGCTGCAGCATGGTTACCTCGTTGCGTGACATACCCAGCTCGTAGCCTGAGCATTCATTGGCACCCAGGGCTCGCGGGTCGAGGCCGGTGACGTTGCCGAATACCACCAGGGCATGCAGATAGTAACCGTAGTCGCTGGCGTGGTAGTGATCCCAGGTCCACAGATTGACCTTGTCAAGGTCGATGCCGTCGTAGGGGTTAGGGTCGGCAATGCCCAATTCCATGGCGCGGGTCCAGGCTTCGCCGACCGGGTTAACCGCGGCCACGCCGGGTGTGACGGCGGCAAGATCGTAGCCGGTACGGATATCCTGGGCCATTTGCTCAATGGGCTGCCCTGTCCACGGGCGATCTTCGACGTAAACCTGATCGGCGCGGGACCAGGTGGCGGTCAGATAGACTTCCACGTTCGGGTTCCTGTGGCGCAGAAATTCGGCCATCTCGGCGGCGCCGGCCACCAGCTTGTCGGGATTGCCGGGATCCTCGCCATCCAGAGTGCTGTAGCCATGAATCGCCACCACGTCCCAGGGCCGGCGGCCAATGACACCCAGCTTGTTTTCCAGATGAAAATCGATGTTGCTGCCACCGCGGGTTTCCAGATAGACGTCATAGTCCAGACCCGCCTGATCGGCGAAGGATTTAAACAGTGCCGGGACGCCGCCGATACCTTCGTGATTCAAGTCGGTCACTGTGTCAGCCCGGTAGTAGCGGGACGCCGAACCATAGCCGTAGGTGAAGCTGTTGCCGATGAACAGCACGCTGGTGTCGGCGCTGGCCTGGGCGGCGAGCATCAGGAACAGCAGGGAGAGCTGAAGTGGGAGTGTCTGGCGCAAGGAGATTTTCATAGGTTTTAGTCTGTTGTTGTTTTGTGGATGATCGCAGCCGATTGCGAAGCTGATCAGGAATAGTGGCATTGTCGGGCCAGCGGGTAAATAGAAGCTGGTACTGGAGCCTGGAGTCAAGAAACCGGAGACGAGCGAGCCCCGCATTGCCGAAGTGCTGAGCCGCCGGGCTTGCCGGACTCGCGCCCGGCCGCTGCGCGAGGCGTATTCTGCATTGGAGGCAGGCGAGTGGGCGTGCTACTTTCAGAACACGCACGTTCGCCACAGCCAAGCCCACTCAAGGAACACACCATGAAGTCCCCATTCACCACCCTGGTCAGCGCTCTGGCACTGGGTACCCTGCTTTTTTCTTTCCTGCCAGGCATCCAGGCACAAACTGTCCCCGATCCGGAAGAGCCCTGGAACTGGCCCGAAGAATACGTGTTTGAGCAGGTAAACCGGGTGCGGGCGGGGCGCGATCTCAATCCCGATTCCTGGCCGGGCGGCGCGCGGGTGGCGGTGCTGCTGTCCTATGACGTGGATAATGAAACGGTGATGGGCCTGCGCACCGGCGAGATCAGCGTCGGACCCCTGTCCCAGGGACAGTATGGTTCGCGCGTGGCCTTGCCGCGGGTGGTAGACCTGATGGATGACGAGGACATCCCGGCGACGTTTTTCTTTCCGGCCTGGAGCCTGAAGCTGGCCCCTGAGCAGGCGGACCTGATTCAGCGCTCCGGCCAGCACGAGATCGCCGTGCACGGCTGGATCCATGAGCTGAACACGGAGCTGGATGGCGAAACCGAGGAGCGTCTACTGCGTCAGGCGGTAGCTGAGATCGAGCGCATTGCCGGCGTCCGCCCGGTGGGTTATCGCGCGCCATCCTGGAACCACAGTCCCAACACCCTGAGCATCGTGCGAGAAATGGGTTTTCTTTATGAGAGCTCGCTGATGCACGATGATCGACCCTACGAGGTGCTGCAGGACGGTGAACCCACTGGCGTGGTGGAGCTGCCGGTGGAATGGATTCTCGATGATGCGCCGCTGTTCAACCCGCGCGGCAACAGCTACATGAATCCCCGTGACGTGATGCAGGTGTGGATCGATGAGTTTGACCGCGCCTGGGAAGAAGGCACGCTGTTCCTGCTCACCATGCACCCGCACGTGATTGGCCATCGCTCACGGATCGTCGCACTGGAAGGCCTGATCGAGCACATCAAGGCGAAAGGCGATGTCTGGTTTGGCACCCACGAAGCGGCCGCACGCTATGTAAAGGAACAGGCGGGGATGTAGCCTGACGGCGGCGTATTGCGGACGGCGGCAAGGGCTATTGGCGCCACGGACCGATGGATAAATTCCGCAACAAATCACCCCGCCCTTGCTAAAGCAATGGAACTGCACTGATGAATATCCTGACTACGCTTCGACACAAGCTCTCCCTGCGCCCCTGGTGGATGAACCTGTTAATGCTTTTTTGCGGCTTTATGGTGTTCGTCTACGTACCCTGGGACCTGTTGTCGAAACCGGTTAACGAGGCGCAGGAGGTGTGGTTTGGCATCATGCTCACCGGTTGGGCAGCAAAAGCAACCGAGCCACTGCACTGGCTGATTTACCTTGGGGGCGCCATTGGCTTCTGGAAAATGAAGCACTGGATGCACCCCTGGGCGGCGCTTTATACCCTGCAAGTGGCCATCGGTATGCTGGTGTGGAACCTGATGTACAGCAGTGGTGGTGGGGTGCCTGGCGGACTGGTTAGCGCCGCCCCGTTCCTGGTTCTGGCCCTGCTGTTGTGGCGGGCAAAATACCGGTTTGACAAATGACATGTGACTGCTTTTCGCTACGCCTGGTTACTTGATCGATCCTCATTTTTGATTACGGTATTGGAATTCGCGAAAATTCATCAATTGAGCACCTGTATTTTGGTGAGCTATGATTTTGGAAAGTTATGAGCAATAAAGAATTCGACATCATCCTGTTCGGTGCCACCAGCTTTGTTGGCAAGATCCTGTGCGACTATCTGGTGAACGAGCATCACGAGCCGGATTTGAACTGGGCGATGGCGGCGCGCTCACAGCGCAAACTTGACGAGTTGAAAGCCTCGTTGGGGGACGCGGCCGAATCCATTCCAACCCTTGTGGCCGACTCGTCCAGTGAGGCAGACATGCGCGGCCTGTGTGACCAGGCAGCCCTGATCATCTCCACCGTTGGGCCTTATGCGCTGTATGGCGAGCTATTGGTGAAATGCTGTGCCGAATCCGGCACCGACTACTGCGACCTCACCGGAGAAGCGCACTGGATCCGGCGCATGCTGAACAAGTATGAAGCCGCCGCCCAGGCCAGCGGCGCGCGCATCGTCAACAGCTGTGGGTTTGATTCCATTCCCTCGGATCTCGGCGTGAAATTTCTGCAGGACCAGGCCAAAGCGCGGTTCGGGCAGTACTGCCGTAAAGTGAAGATGCGCGTCAAGGCGACCAAGGGCGGCGCCTCCGGCGGCACCATTGCCAGTGGCGTGAATGCCTTCAAGGAAGCGGCCGGAGACAAGGAACTGCGCAAAGAGATGCAGGACCCCTACTCCCTCTGCCCGTCGGATCACGGCAATAGCGCCCGGCAGCACACAGTGAAGACCGAGTACGACGAGGATTTTCAGGCCTGGGCTGGGCCATTCATCATGGCGGCGATCAATACCCGCATCGTACTGCGCAGTAACGCCCTGCATAAACCGCCCTACCATTCCGGGTTTGTCTATGACGAGGGTACCCTGACCGGCGATGGCGACAAGGGTAAGAAGCGCGCCAAGCGCCTGGCTACCGGCACCAACATGGCCGGGGTAGTGTTGGCGGTGCCGCCGCTGCGCTGGGTCGCGTTGAAGTTTCTGCCCAAGCCCGGCGAAGGCCCCAGCCCCGAAGAACAACTGGCAGGTTTTTACGACCTGCGTTTTCATGGCGAAACCGAGGCTGGGGAAACGATTGCCGCCAAGGTCTACGGCGACCGCGACCCGGGTTATGGCTCCACCAGCAAGATGCTGGCCCAGGCGGGCATCAGCCTGTGCAAGGAAGTCAGCCGCGAAAAGCGCGGCGGCGGTTTCTGGACCCCGGCCACGGTGTTTGACGACCGGCTGTTTGCGCGACTGGAGAAGCACGCCGGGCTGAGTTTTGAGATCATCGATTAAGATGAAAGCTGCAATGAGAGCCGCTAAAAGATCCCCCAGGTGGTCCACCAGAACAGCTGGCTATCGTCGCACCTACAGACAGAACAGGTCATAGCAAACAGCAGTGGAATCCTCCGCCCTCACAACCCAGTATTTCGCCCAGTTCTTCGTCGTAGTGCTCAATGGCTTGATGCTGATCCTGCTGGTGATGAGCTGGCTGGGCAACCGCAAACCGTACCTGCTGCTGTTCTGTCTGGCCGGTATGCTGGAGATCGCGCGGCAGGTACCGAACGCGGTGCTGGGCACGCAGGAATCAACGGCACTGCTCATCAGCCTTAGCCTGTTCCTGCAGTTTTTCGCCAGTGTGAGCTTTCTGGCCGGGCTGTTTTCTATCTCCGGCAAGTTTCGGAAACGGGAGCTTGCGGCTCTCGCTCTGCCCAGTGGGGCATTCCTGGTTATGCTGGCCACGCTACAGGTTTCAGGCCTACCCGCCGAACAGAGCCAATGGGTCATTGCGGCGCTACCGATGTCAGTGCTTAGCGTCTTGATTGTCTGGCAGTCCTGGCGGGTGCGCCCGGGTCTCAGTGCCGGCAAACTCTTTCTGGGGGTCACCAGCGTGGTGCTGCTGGCAATCCGCGTCTATGTCCCGTTTCTGGGCCTGACCGACTTTTTCTATCTGGTGTATTACCTGGAGAATCTGCTGTTTCCCCTGCTGCTGGCCAGTATCACCATTCTGGAACTGGAGTCAGCCAACCAGCATATTGCCGCGCTGCACGAGCAGCGCAAACAGTCCGAGCAGGAACTGCAATTTGTAGTGGATAACGCCCTCGACGTGATCCTGATGACTGACCAGGTCGGGCTGCTCAAGAACTGGAACAAACCGGCGGAAGCGATCTTTGGCTACAGTGCGGCGCAGACGGTGGGCAAGATGCACATCGATGAATTGTTTGTGGACAAGAGCTGGCATGACCGTCTGGATGACTACGCCGAGTTCGACAGCCGCATAGAACATCTCGAAGGCGGCGTACATGATGTCCACGTCCGCATGCAGTCGGTCACCAGTAATCGTGAGACCAACATGGTGTTTGTGATCCGCGACGTATCGGCCATGGAACGCCTTACAGGGTAAGCGCTGCCGTGATCATCCTGGATCAGGCTCGCGGCCTTGAATCCTCACATCGATTGATCAGCCGATGCCTTGCTGGCTCAGCCATTTGGCAAGCTGCGGCCCCGGCAATGCACCGGAGACACGGTCCGCCTCCTTGCCGTTGCGGAACAGAATCAGGGTCGGGATAGAACGGATTCCCCAGCGCCCAGCAAGCGACTGATTGGCCTCTGTGTCCAGCTTGGCAAAGCGCACCCTGGGCTCAAAGCGCGATGCTGCCTGCTCGAATACCGGCGCGAAACTGCGGCATGGGCCACACCAGGAAGCCCAGCAATCAACCAGTATTGGGATGTCGGTGTTATTGAGCACCGCCGCGGCGTTGGCCGCGGTCAGCTGCATGGGCCTGGCGTTGAACAGCGGCTTTTTGCAGTGGCCGCATTTGGGTTTATCACCAAGGCGCTCACTGGGCACGCGATTGGTTTTGGTACACGCCGGGCAGGCGATGCTGGTGGTGGACATGATCGGGTTGTTCCTGTTTCCAAGGCGGCTGGGAATAAATTATTGGGGCGCTTTTCGTTGTCTCAAGTGTGGCCGCCTGGTCTGCCTGCCTTTATCTGCTACTGATTCCCGTAATCCGCCATCGTCCCTGTTGTTCAGATCCAGTCAACATACGAGCAGCTCTTGATTGCTGCCCGCTCATCCGCTATCAGTGACGCCATGCATCATCCGGTGCGACGCACATCGGTTCGTATCACGAGGCCGAAAGCCCTCGCCCGGAAGGCTGGCTGCCCAACTATCAGGACGACTCAGGAACCAAGAAACCTCAGCAGTTCCGCACTGACGATATCCGGCACTTCCTCATGGGGGTTGTGGCCGATATCAGGAATCAGAAACACCTCGCCATTGGGGAACGTGTCGGCTGCCTGCCGGGCTTCCTCGGCGAAGGAGGGGTAATCTTCCTCGCCACCCATGATCAGGGTCTTGGTTTCAATATGCTGCCAGTCGTTGACCACCGTATCCATACCGCGCATCTGCCCGGTCAGCCGGCTCACGTAGGCCATGCGCGGCCATTCGCCGCTGAGGCGATTGCCGTAACGAATGCGCATGTGTTTAAGATACTCAGGGCGCCAGGTAGCATAGTTTTCTTCCGCCCAACGCAGCAAACCAGCATAGACTTCATCCATATCCGGGTTTACGTCTGCGTCGCCGCTCAGGGGGCTAAAGCCACGACCATGGCGTCGGTCAGTGAGTCCGACCTGGTTGACGGTGACCAGATGGGTGGTGCGCTCGGGATACAGAAAGGCGAAGCGGGTGACCATCTGCCCGCCAATGGAATGCCCCACCACGGCCGCCTGCTCGATGCCCAGGTGGTCCATCAGGCGCGCGGTGTTGGAGGCCCACAGATTAATGCTGTAGGGAATCACCGGTTTGGAGGACTTGCCCCAGCCCAGGCGGTCCTTGACGATCACCCGGTAGCCGGCTGCGGCCAGCGCTTCCGCCTGCGCCGCCCAGTACCAGCCATAATAAAGCCCCCCATGATGAAAGATCACCGTGCGGCCGTTGGCACGGCCGGTGGGTGCGATATCCATATAGGCCAGGCGCACATCCTCATTATAGACGGTGAAGTTCATGTAGCTCACTGGATAGGGATACTCGATCTCCTCCAGGTTGATGGAAACCGGGCCCCAGTCGGCGGGAGCGCTGCGCGGCGGTGCGGATTGGGCGTGGGTATGAGCGGCCGACAACGCGACCAGTGCGAAAAGCATTGAAAGACGAATCAAGATGGAGCGGAGCTTGCGGATCGTGAACATTTTGCCTCCTTACCAGGCCAGACTGGTGGCTTGCTTACCGTAGCTGGCGTTGTGGTTATTCTTGTTATCTGGACGAAAATTTAAGGAACCCCTGATTAGTAGCTGCGTAATGGTTATAGCCGCATCTGCGCAAACAACGCAAAGACAATATTTCCAGTTAAAAGCCGATAATGATAGTCGGCAAGAGAACCCTCAAAGTATCCAGCGCTGATTCTGAACGATAGCTTACCTGACTGGAGCGGATTCAGGTGAGGCCGGTACGTCATTCGTCGCCAACAGATCTCTCCGCCATCTCCTCAGTCCGTTATCTGATAGCCCTTGTTCCGAAACAAGTTCAGGCAGGCGGCACCAACCTCGCTGTCATAACTCGTACCCATGCCATGTTCTATTTCCCTCAGCGCGACGTCAATGCCCAGGGACGGTCGATAGGGGCGGTGGGAACTCATTGATTCCACGACATCGGCCACCGCAGTGATGCGCGCCTCAAGCAGAATCTCATCGCCTTTCAGCCCTTGCGGATAGCCGCTGCCGTCGATGAGTTCGTGGTGTTGCCTGGCCACATCCGCCACTGGCCAGGGAAAATCAATGTCCTTGAGCACCTCATAGCCATTCTGCGCGTGGGCCTTGACCAGTGCGAATTCGGTCTCCGAAAGGCGACCGGGCTTACTCAGAATCTCGGAAGGCACCTGAATCTTGCCGACATCATGAACCTGTCCCGCCAGGCGCAGACCTTGCTGGGTATGGTCATCCAGTCCCATTTCCGCAGCGATGGCCGCAGCCAGCGCACCTACGCGCCGCTCATGCCCTGCGGTGTAGGGATCGCGCAATTCCACCATATGTGAAATGGCTGTCGCTGTACCAAATATTGATCGTTCCAGCTTCGACAGGTAGTCGTTGATCTGTTGCTGCGCCTCAAGTTCGCTCCTGACATCCTGCCCGGTGACCAGAATCTCTACCGTATCCTCAACCTTGTAGGACACAGCGGTTATTCTCACCGGCACTGACTGGCCGTCCAGGGCGCGCATATATTCAACAGCAGCCGGAGCGGATAATCCGGGCTGGATCCGCATCCTCGCCATGCGCTGACTGATCTGCTCGTGGAAATCAGGTACAAACAGGTCATACACAGAGCGACCCAGTATCTGCTCTGCCGAGTCAGCCTCCAGCAACTTCAGGCCAGCCGGGTTCATATAGGCCACCTGGTCCTGGCGATTGACGAACAGCATATTGGGCGAGTGTTCCAGAATACGGCGTTGCTGAGCTTCGCTGGACGCCAGCGCCTGTACCGCAGCTTTACGCTCGGTGACGTCGACCGCGATGCTGATTGCTACCCGACGTCCGTCTATCGCACGACCCAGCCCGACTGAGCTAAAAACCCAGGTCAATCGACGGCCGTCCAGAGCATGAATTTCAAACTCGCCTTCATCTCTGCGTTCAGTCAGCTCATAGAGTGACTGGATGACCTCGCCGACCTGCGCAGAATCGTCATGATAGGCAAGCCTGGTCCATTGGCCGATGCTGCCCAGTTCTTCCCGGCGGTATCCACTCAGCTCGACCCAGGTATCACTCAGCGCCAGCACCTCACCGTCTTCGGCATGCATCATGATCGGCACCGGGGCTTCCTCTATCGCCCGACGGAAACGATTTTCGCTGTCTTCAAGAGCCAACTGCGCATCCCGCTGCTCGTTAATGTCGGTTAACGTCCCCTGAAAATACCGAGGCTGCCCGGTACTGTCGCGCACAATCCGGGTCTGGTCTTGAACCCAGCGCACCTCGCCGGTCGCAGTAACTATCCGATATTGCTGCTCAAATTCGGTGACCATGGATCCACTGAACCCAGCCACTTCGGCCTCAACCTGGGCCAGGTCATCCGGATACACAATTTTGCTGAAAGCCAATTGCCCCGATAATAAATCAGCGGCACTGTAGCCCCAGCGTTCGACGTTCTCGGACACAAACTCCACCGGCCAGCCCGGCGTAGCCTGCCAGCGAAACAGCACCACCGGACTCTTGGCAATCACATCTGCACCGGTTTCCAGTGCCAGCAGGCGACCAATATTGTTTAGCCCAAAACTGATCTCATCCGCAATCCCCTGCAGGGTTTCACACTCCCGGTCAGTAAAATAATTTTTCTCCCCGGCATATACATTGAGCGTGCCAACCATCTCACCGGCAATTCTGAACGGAAATGTGCCCGAGGACCGGATGCCAAGTTCTGCAGCCTGAGCGTGCCAGATCTGGGTGCGCGAATCGCCGAGAAAGTCATTGCTCAGTACAAGGTGCCCTCCCGTCAGCATGTCCGCCGCGGGGCTATGCTTGTGATTTTGCAAGCCCAGACGTACCTCCTCAATAAAACTCTTATCAGTGCCGCTGTAGGCGAGAACCCGGACGCCACCCTTATCATCCTGCATGCCAATCCAGGCAAGAATGAATTCGCCTTCCTCGACTGCGAGATCGCAGATCTGCTGATACAGCGTTTGCTTATCACGCACGTACTGCAACGCCTGCATAGAACGAGACAACAGTGTGTAGAGATGATTGAGTCGTTGCAGCGCGCGTACATTGTCGTGGTCTTCGGTGACGTCATGGATCACGGAAAACAGCAGTTCGCGACCGTCGAGTTCCACCGGCCCGGCCTGGACATCCACATCACGCACTTCGCCACTGGCCAGGCGATGACGAAAATGAAATACCGGTACTTCATTGCGCCGGGCGCGAATCATTTCGGCCTCGAGCTCGGCAGCACTGAGGGTATTGATCTCATTGATGGGTTTGCCGATCAATTGTCGACGCGACCAACCGTAAAACGACTCGGCAGCGCGGCTGACGTCAACAATGCGGCCGCTATCAGGATCAAGCACCAGAAAGATCGCGTGGTGGTTATCCAGCAGCGCCTGGTAACGGCCACTTTCCCTGGCCCGCAAGCGCAACAGTAACCAGCAGAGGATTGCCGAGGTCAACAGCACAAAACCCCAGCCCTTCAGCATGCTCAGCTCATTCAGCCGTTGCGGATCAACCCCGGCCTGAAACAGCAGCCAATCGCTGAAAGTGATATACAAAAGTGATACCAGAGCATAGCCCAGCACCAGCCTGGTTATGGCTTTACTCGACATCCTGCCCACCTGACGACATTCGCAGCCTGCACAGACGAGGGTATCCTCCCGATTGCCCCACAGTCACTGCCCCGGACCAACACGGTCGGGGTTGGCCGTCGGCACAGCTCAACCGCGAAGCCAAGCCATACCCATAGATGCATCTGTTGCCGATAAGCCGGAGTCTGGTTTCGGCAAGGGTTACGGCGGGGCCGAGTAACTGAGAAAGGTCAGTTACTAGCAGGGATATTATTTTCATGTGCGACTTTCCATATGAGACCGTTCAAGGCCTTTCTTAACTCAGCATCAATGCAGAGTATCGCTGTGCGTCATTAACCTGGAAATCCTGGAAATTCCGCACTTCTTAATGAGGATTATTGCCGATGTCCGGGATAAGCGGCACTTCTGCCATCCAGAAAGATATTAGCGGCGCCCCGGACGTGGTTGCTGGCTGTGCCAGGCTGTCCGTGGCTGAAAAGGCTGACGGGATCGCGGTGACTGCAAGTCGGGCCAGGCAGGACCGGAGTGTGCTAACAGAAAACATGTATCCTCCTTTCCGGGCTGCTTTGGGGTTCTGAACTAGTAACCTGAATACTGGGTTTGGCGCGATTGATTTTACTTTCGGTACGAAATTGCCCTAACAGGATCCGGGAAAGCACCAGATTATGCCAGGTTTTTCGTGTGCCGATAGAGAAAAGCTGGCGCCCTGGGCCGCGTAGTAGGGCGGACCTGGCCGCACTGATCTTTTTCGCTTCATTGGCAACATCAGCGTTACTGGTTCGCCCGTGACAGAATTTGCCGGGCACGAAAAAGCGGGTCAGCGGCCTGCAGGATTTTCAGGCGCAGCTGCGGGTTGTAGTCTGGTTGCCTGGAGAGAAAGTCACGCACAGTGTCGACGGCAGTCTCACTGTGATAATTGCCCAGGCTGGCACTAAGCCAGCGCGCCGGAAAAAAGATGTCGCCGGTTTGCTGGATTTCCTGCAGCAGCTCGAGACTGGCTAGCAGGTACTTCTCTGAATAGTCAGTGCGCAGCGGATGATGCAGGGCTCGCAGCCCGTCCAACACCCAGGGTTCGCGAGCGCGGTTGTCAGGCTCGCCCAGCGATGCAAAAAACCGGTCGCGGGTTTGCTGATCCGCGGACAGGGCTGGCAGGAAAAATTCAAAGCGACGGCGGCGGTCTGCGTTGTCGATCCGGGCCAGTTGCGTTTCGGTAATCCCCCTGGCCTGTTCCGGCAGCTTGATGGCAAGGTTACTGGCCAGATCAATGAAGTCATTCTCGGACAGATTCAAGCCCTCAACGACGCCGGTACCGCGCCAGATACTTTCCACGCGGGCCAGCGCCTCGGGAGTCAACGCTATACTGTAATACGTTTCGAAATAGCGTTTCTTGATGCTGCTGTCCCGGGCATCCTCTACGGCCGCCCACAGCGCAGACTCCATGTGCGGCGTGATCGCCTGGCGCTCTGACTCAGCCAGGAACGACCAGTACAGCGTTTCCAGTTGGCCAAGCGCCAGATTCAACACTAGCTGGTTGTCCTCGGCGAGCGCGATATCCAGCAGCGCTTCGAGGTGACTGGCAGGCATGATGCCGTTACCTTCCAGCAGGTTTTCGTAAAGCGAAATCAGCAGTGCACCGCGCTCCACCTCAGTCATCCCAGGCCATAGCTCCAGCGCCTCGGGGCTGGCCGGAAACAGGCCATAGCCGTAACCATCGGCGTTGACCACCAGAGACTGGTCCGCCGCGATGGCTACCCGGGTTTCCGCGCTCAGGCTGGTGACGCTTTCTCTGACACTGGCCTCCCCGGCCCTGGCGGTAATCGAAAAACTTTGCGGCCAGATGCGCCCTTCACCAGTAGGGTCCTGCTGCACTACGGTCAGCATCCCGGTCACATCGCCGGGTGCTGGTTGCACGCTGAAATGCGGACGGCCGGCCGTATTCACCCACACCTCGCTCCACTGGCCGAGATCCTCGTCTGTTCTGGCATCAAGAATTGCGATCAAATCAGGCCAGGCGGCGTTTCCATTGGCATAACGGCTGAGATACTCACGCAGTCCATTGCGGAACAGTTCCTCGCCCACCAGCGCCTCGAGCTGGCGCATCATCACCGGCGCCTTGTTGTAGATAATGTTCCCATAGAGAGTTCCCGCCTCGTTGAGATTATCCAACTCCTGACGGATGGGATTGGCGCCTTCGCTGCGATCCACGGCATAGGCACTGGGGTAGTGACGCACCAGAAATCCAAGTTCGTGGTTGATCTCGGGAAAGCTGGGATTCACCGCCTTGGCGGCTATGAAATTGGCGAACACTTCTTTCATCCAGACATCGTTAAACCACTCCATGGTGACCAGGTCACCAAACCACATGTGCGCGGTTTCATGGGCAATCAGGCTGGCGCGGCTCAGCAGCTGATTCTCGGACGGCGATTCATCGAGCAAGATACCGTCAGAGCGATACTGGATGGCGCCGACGTGCTCCATGCCGCCGTACTGAAAGCCGGGGATCAACGCGAAGTCAAATTTCTGGAACGGATAATCAATACCGGTGTAGTCTTCAAGAAAGTCCAGCGCGGCGCCATGCAGATCAAAGGCGGAGTCGAGGTTGCGCGCGACTTTGTCGGGATCAGTCTCGCGATGCAGCATGGAAATTCGACGACTGCCGACATCACGGGTTATACGCTCGAATTCGCCAGCCACGAAAGAAAACAGGTAGGAACTGATCAGGTCGGAACGGGCAAATTCCAGCGCCTTGTGTTCACCCAGATCGCGCACCTCCAACAGCGGAGCATTGGCGATGGCTTCCCAGTGCGCCGGTACCACCAGAGTTAACTCCCAGGTAGCCTTCAAGTCCGGCTGATCAAACAGCGGGAACGCGGTGCGCGCTCGATCGGGCACGAACAGCGTATAAAGAAACTCCGGATTACGATTCAGCGAACTGTCGCCAGCAACCAGATTGATCTCAATCGCATTACGTCCGGTAACAAGCGCATCTGCAGGAATAATAAGGTGCTCCTGCTCAAAGCGGTAATCGGACGCGCTGCCATTCACGGACACACTGCGAAGTTTGTCCGCGTCCTCACGAAAATCGAGTTGCAATGCCTGTCGCGCAGTCGCCAGATCAAATTCGACTCGCACCATGGCCGGTATCTGCCTGGACGGATCTGCCGGGATCTCAAAACGCAGGCGATAATTGATATTGGCAAGGCGGGCCTTGCGTTCAGCAGCAAGCGCCAGGCTGACACCAGGATCAATCATTGCGTCCTGGGCCTGACCACCCACTGGATTGACCATCATTACTAACCACAAGATCAGCACAGGCAACAGACTGAGACTGGAATTCATGGGGCTCCATTTCCTCGGCAATTCTCGGATTCAATTGGCGCAGCAACTTATGCAGCAACGCAAACGAACGCGCAACACGCTTATTCTATCCTGTCGTATCGTGCTGTTACGATCTTCGCCAGCGGGCGTACGACTCCGGATCTCAGGCGCGCGCGCTGGCCTTCATCTGTTCGACAATTTCCTGCAGCCGCTGAACGGCCGAGATCGATTCCTGTGGGTCCAGGTTTTCGGCTGCGTTGTTGAAGTCACCTTCGGCCTGGGCCTGCACCAGCATGCCATCGCGGCGTGGATAGACGGCAACGCGGCGATCGCCATAGTAGAAGCCGTAATCCACTTCCGGCTGTGGCATCAGCTTGGCGGTCTGGCCGCGCACGGGAATGATCGAGTCATCAGCCAGCAAGGCACGGGCACCGTAGCCCGTGCAATTGATAATGGTACGCTCATCAACGGCGTTGAAGTCGCTGCGATCTTCCAGCGCGTAGGTTTCCATGATGCCACCATTGGCAAAGAAGTCTGCCATCAACAAGCGCGTGTAGGAAGCGATGTTAAACAACATTGATGAGCTGCGCCGCACGTAGGGTGCCGGGAACGGGTGGGAGGCCACCTCAATGGCGCGCGGCGTCAGGTCCGGTATCAACTCATCGGTGAAATTCGGATAGTCCGGCTCAGTGCTTTCTTCCTCGGGCCGTGGCGCGTCCGGCGCATAATCCGAAAGCCGGTACATGTCACGCCACTCGATGGGGTCCCCAGCCAGACCCAGCAGGGATTGATAGCGACGGAAAGAATAGCGTGCCATCTGCTCCCATTGGTCTGCAAAGCCTGGCGCGAACTCGGCGGAGCAAATCCTGGAGTCGGGAGTCCAGGCGCCGGTGGCGCGATGGGAGCGCGCATAGGGCGGGCGCTCTTTGGCGTAGATGGTGACGTTCATTCCCGCCTGCTGGGCAACGATAGCCGTGGTCAGGCCAATCGCTCCGCAGCCGATCACGGCAATGTCATTACGACCGGTCTGCTTTGCCAACTCCACAGCCAGGTGCCCGCTGCCCCAGGATAGCGACCAGCCGCTGCCGCCGTGCCCATAATTGTGCACCACGGTCTTGCGGCCAAAGCGCTCGGACTCGATGCGTGGCCCCTGGGCGCGAAACGGCCGGGTACAGACATTCATCTCTATAATGCGGTCCGGGCTGGCCAGAATCGGCGCCAGCTCCCGGGCGCCATCCGTCATGCGCGCGGTGGCCGGTGCGAGGGTGCTCAAGGGTCCCGGGGCAGACTCGGCGGTAAAAGCCTGACTCATCGGTAAGGCGGTGAGCAATGCGGCCGAGCTTTTCAGGAAATGACGTCGTTGCATGGGACTCCTCGTACTTCACTCAGTACTCTGCAGGTAACAGCTGTCGTTATGGTCCAAATGGATTCGTCGAACTTTCGAAAGGGCATCCCGGATGCGCTCCGCAAAGACCTTCCAAATGGGGTCGGATGCAATTTCATTGCCATGTTCTGGGGCGACGATGGGGAGGCTTTGAAGAAACCGGCTATTCCCGGTCCGATCCGCGCTACTGATCGAGCTCCTCGGCAATCAAATTCAGATAGCTGGTTTCCAGCTCTTCCACCGCGCGAATGAATCCGGCCGGATCGACAAATGTCTCTGGATCATAGGCCTGGCCCGGTTGATACTTGTCATGCATGCCATACTGGCCGTTGTGGGCCGCCACCCAGACATCGACATCCAGTTGTTTCTGCTTGTTGTAGGTTGTCGCGAAGTCTACCGCCACACCGTCGTAAGTCGGATCGATAACAATGCGCTTGCCACCGTTGATGGTGCCCATATTCATAATGCCGACGTTGTAGCTACGGCCGCTCTCGGCGACCTCAAAGGTATAGCTGGAGCTACCCTCGGTATGTCCAGGATGTTCGTGAACGGTAATTCTTAAATCACCGAGCGTTATCGTGTCGTCCTGCCGGATAATTCGGTCCACGGTTACCGGCTCGAAGGTTTCCCGGCCACCAAAGTGGGCGTCGGAAAAACCACCGTCTTCCAGCACTCTTGCATCTTCCGGGGTGGCCCACACTTCGGCGCCGGTGAGCTGCTTGATCTCGGCCATGGCGGCGGTGTGATCCCAGTGTGCCTGCATGGTGAGCAGAATACGGATATCGTCGAAGTCAAAGCCCAGCGATTCAACGTTGGCGCGGATGTGCGCGGTGGAATCTGCCAGGCCGGTATTGATCAGGATATGGCCTTCGTCGGAGGTAATGAGAAACACGCTCAGGTCCAGCATACCCACCCCGTAAAGAGGGCCGATAACGCGGAAAGCCGGGAACGGGGTCACCCAGCCTTCGGGAGGATCGGATTGCGCCGTGGCGGGATCTGCGAACAAGCTCAGGGTCAATGTGACAACAGCAGTCAGCTGTCGGAAAGTTAGGATTTTCATAGTTATTTTTCTTATTCTCTGTTGGATTTTAGTATTGGCGTTGAGTCGAGGCTGTAGCCGGCAACAGTCGTAGCCTATCCGCCCACTTACCGCCTTGCAATCCAGAGCTGCCGCACCGGCGCTGCGCCACTAACAGGGACTCGGCGGGGAAACACCCTGGCTGGCTGGCGGGCTTGCAACTTCCACCATCACTTCGTTGCGGCGCAAAAACGGCAGCGAGAACGGTGAATTATAGGCGGCTCCAATAACCGGACCGCGATGCTGGATACCGGCCTTGTCCAGCGCGGCCAGCAATTGCTGCGCGTGTTTGCGGCGATTGCTATCGGTCCAGCGTCCGGAATACCGCAGCACAGCCATGGTCTTTGCGGGCATGCTGCGGATGCTTACCTCGGGATTGGTAGGCTGGGGCACGCTGTCCATGGTGAACTTTGCTGGCACGATAAAGGCCACCGACCAGCCGTCGGCCACGGGGTTCTGCTGAACCGGTGCGGTCATGTCGATTTTTTCACCTGCGGGCTGCTGTTGCACCGGCGCGGTCATGGCAATTTTCCGGGAACCGGTATTATCCCCGGTGATATAGCCAAACAGGCGTCGGAAACCGACATTGGCGGCCCGTCCACTACTGTCCTCCCCGACCACCACGGTTTCCGCCACCAGGTAGGCTGCATACTGGCGGTATTCGATATCGCCGTCGGTGGCGACCACCTCATACTCGGGTTCTTCAATGGCCATGGCGGTGCTGTTGAGGAATAGCAGCAGGAACAGGGACAGGACTGGCGTAGTTAAGCGGTTGATCATGGCTCGATACCTTGATTGTCATGAGCGTTACTACGCGATCCGCCAGCCAGCGGATTGCCAGCGCTGGCTGCGATACAGGAATCAGACGCTTCATGCGGGCAGCAGCACAGCGGCGGCGTTCGGAACGATGCCGATTCCTGTTGCTGGGTTTGTAATCGGCAGAACTGCCCTTCAGGCTTCAGCGCTGCTGGTGTGTGGTCACCAACTCCCGATGGCTGATCCGCCAGCCATCCTCGGTCAGCACATAGCGGTCAATATAGTCCCCGATCAGCGCCGGGCCGGAGATCGCATTGCTGCCTGCCGGTGAACTGTAGATGACTGCATAGCTCACGCCGGTGGCGTGGTGCGCATCCTGTTGCGTGATACGAATACTGCTCATGTGGTGACGGATAGTGGTGCTACTATCCAGAGCCTCGATGCGGGCGCGAATGGCGTCGCGGCCTTCCCATCTGCTCTCGCCGATGATCAGGATGCCGTCTTCGGTGAACAGGTTGGCGAAGGATTCGGCGTCGAACTGGTCGCGGTATTGGGCGTAGTCAATAACCAGTGCGCTGCAGGCGTCACGCACGTCGTCAGCGTGGCTCAATGGAGCAATGCACAGGCTGATGACTAATAGTACGGTGTGCAGTTTTTTCATAAAGATTCTCTTGTTATTGAACACTACTGTTCTTCTGCATTACTGCTATTGAGTTCACTGGCCTGCGTTGACGTCTTCTGGCCAGGTCATTCTTTTGTGACAATCGTTTGGCGCATCCGCCTCGGTCTTCAATCTACCGGCCCGGATTGGGTGGCGCAATCGGCATGACCAGGCGATTCTACCGACGCTGAAGGGCGGAAAGACTGCGCTCCCGGTCAAGCTTGCGTAGCTGCAATCCAAATCCCTGGTACCAAGCTTACCAGATCCGGACCTGCTGGCGCTCACCCCACTGTTGCTGTAGTTTCCTCTCAGCAATCAATCACCAGACAAGTCACCATGGAACTACTGCAATGGGCCGGACTGCTGCTTAGCGGCTACGGATGCTATGGGCTATGCACTGGCCGTGTCTGGGCGAAGCATGGAACCTCCTCGCGCGAGATTCACCAGGCTAATGAGCCGGTGACGTTCCGGGTAGTGTGCCTGTGCTACATCCTGGTGGGCGGGATGATTTATCTGGCGATGGACTATCGCTATGGCTAGCGCGCAGTGCGCGTGAATACGGTTTACTGACTATCGGCAGCGCGCCAGAACCTGATCGGGTAACCCTTGTAACTATCCGGGTCGGTGAAGGGTTTCACCGGCGTGATTGGCTCGCCCTTTTCTTTTTGCTCAACGGTGCGTAAATCCAGGGTTTCTGCCGCAAAGCCCAGCGCGGCCATGCTGCGCGTGAAGCTGTTGCGGTAGCCGCGGCCAGCATCGGCCATGATCACTTCGCAGGTGTCCCTGGCATAGCGCTGGATAAACCCGGCCAGCATGGCCGGATGGTCGGGTTCGAACATGACGTCGCTGGCAATGATCAGATCGAAGGTGCCGAAATTCGGGTCCTGGGGGTCTTTCCACGACGCACGCAGGAACGGGATCGGGGGATCACCGTTCAGGGCGGTGTTGTAATCCAGGTAGGCCTGGGCGCTGGGGTGGTAATCGGTGGCATGGATATCGGCCCCGCGTTTATTAAGCACCAGACTGGCCAGAGCGACGCCGCAACCGATTTCCAGCGTGCGTTTGCCCTGCACGTCAAAGTCGGTCATCAACTCGGCCAGCACCTCGCCTGCCTGCCACACCACGCCAAACATCGGCCAGCTGGCTGGCGAAACGCCAAGGTTCTCGGCTTCCTGGTTGATATCTTCAAACTGCTGCTTGTCACGCAGGGTGCGGTAGTGAATATCGAACTCACCAATCTCCCGCGTGTGAAAGCGGTAGCGCAAAATCGACGGGGTGACGGTATTGTTCATAAGAACTCTTGTTTGTCTCTGCCAACCAAACGGTTGTGAAAAGCGGCCTGGAACCGTTGCGGCACAAGCCGCGGCAGCAAAATGCGGCAATCTTCGGAAAACACTCGCAAGCTGACCGCGGCGCTTGAGCCGGAGCCAGTCAGAAGGCGCGTCGAGTGGAAAATGAGATGTCGAATGCAGCCTGGCGGCTAACAATCGGGTCGGCGCTGTCTGGTTCAGGCCTGCGCTGGGCCCAGCATAACAGATCTACGCCCGCCACGTGTTGGCGGGGCTGCGATGGCGGGATAGCTATCGAATAATTATCGATGGGTGGCGTAGTGACGAAATGCGTATTGCTGAAGAAAGTGCGGTACACTTGCCGCCGCTTCAGCCATGGCTGCTATCAGCCACTGGCACCAGCTTACAACTTGCACCTCGTTTGTGTTTAACGTCCTGAATTTCCCTTGATATGCCCTTATTAAAACTCTCCAAAGCCTGCCTCAATTTTGGCACCCATATTCTGCTGGACAACGTCGACTTCCAGATCGAGCGTGGCGAACGTATCGGTCTGCTGGGCCGCAACGGAGCCGGCAAGACCACCCTGATGAAAGTCATTGCCGGGTCGGTGCAGCCGGAAAGCGGTGAACGTTGGCTGCGCCCCAATACCCGGGTCGCCTGGCTGGAGCAGTCGCTGCCGGAAGGCGATGATAAGACCGTTTACGACATGGTGGCCGAGGGCCTGGCTGAGGTGGGGGAGCTGCTATCACAGTTCCACCACCTGATTTCCGACTATGAGAATGCCGACATGGCGAAGCTGCAGCGCGTACAGGATGCACTGGAAGCCAAACAGGGCTGGTCGCTTGGGCAGCAGGTCGACACGGTGATCAGCCAACTGGACCTGCCCGCCGATGCCAGGCTGTCTGAGCTGTCGGGCGGCTGGCGCAAGCGCGTGGCGCTGGCCCGGGCGCTGGTGCGGGAGCCCGAACTGTTATTACTGGACGAGCCCACCAACCACCTGGACATCGTCGCCATCGAGTGGCTGGAAAAAGTGCTGCAGGATTTTCATGGGGCGTTGCTGCTGGTTACCCACGACCGGAGTTTTCTGGAGCGGGTAGCGAACAAGATTGCCGAGGTGGACCGCGGTCACCTGGTGGAGTTTGAAGGCACTTATCAGCGCTTTCTGCGCTTTCGCGAAGAGCAGCTGGCCGCCGAAGAAACCGCCAATAAACTGTTCGACAAGAAGCTGGCGGAAGAAGAAGTCTGGATCCGCCAGGGCATCAAGGCGCGGCGCACCCGTAACGAGGGTCGCGTGCGGGCCCTGGAAGCCATGCGCGAAAAACGCAGTCAGCGCCGTGTGCAGCAAGGCAAAGCTAACTTCGCCGCCAGCCAGGGCGAGCGCTCCGGCAAGCTGGTGGCGGAACTTACCAATGTCACCCAGCGCTTTGGCGACAACACCGTGATTGAAAATTTTTCGACTACAGTGATGCGTGGCGACCGCATTGGCCTGGTGGGCGTCAATGGCGCCGGCAAAACTACCCTGCTGCGCATCATATTGGGTGAACTGGCCCCTACAGAAGGGAAGGTCAAGCTGGGCACCAATCTGGAAGTGGCCTACTTTGACCAGCTTCGCGCTCATCTCGATCCGGAGAAGAATCTCATCGATAACATCTGTGGCGGCCAGGAGTTCATCGAGATCAACGGCAAGCGCAAACATGCCATTAGCTATCTCGGCGATTTTCTGTTTGCTCCGGATCGGGTCCGCACGCCGGCCAAGGCATTGTCCGGCGGGGAGCAGAACCGCGCCATCCTGGCCAAGGTGTTCAGCAGACCCGCGAACATATTAGTACTGGACGAACCCACCAACGACCTCGACATCGAGACCCTGGAGCTACTGGAAGAAATCCTGCTGCAGTTCCAGGGAACCGTGTTGCTGGTCAGCCACGACCGGCAGTTTATGGACAATGTGGTCACCAACCTGATGGTGTTCGAGGGCAACGGCGTCATCGACGAGTTCGTCGGTGGCTACAGCGACTGGACCCGGGCGGGCAACAGCCTGGCTGACCTGGAAGAAAAATCCACGGCCCAGGCCGGTGGCAAACCTGACGCAGAGAAAGCGCAACCGGCTGGCGAGCCAACGCCCGCGGCGACGGACAGTGCTGGCAAGAAAAAGCTCAGTTACAAGGACAAACGCGAGCTGGAGCAACAGCTCAAGCACATCGAACAGCTGGAAAACAAGCAGGAAGCACTGCAGGCAAAGATCGCCGACCCGGCGTTTTATGCCGGCGACAAGCAGGACATTGATGCCACGCTGAAAGAAGTCGCAGAGGTGCAACAACAACTGGAACAAGCCTACCAACGCTGGGAGGCGCTGGAAGGCTAAAGTTTGAGGAACCCCAACGCCCGACTAGACAGTTTGTATCCGCTCCAGATGCTGCCCCAGATAATCGGTTTGCGCTTCATAGGCCAGACCGAATTCCAGCACCCGGCGGTCATCGCCGCGGCGACCCATCACCTGCATCCCCATCGGTCGGCCACTGGCATCAAAACCAACCGGCACATTGATTACCGGCAGCCCACCGAGACTGCCGAGAATCACCACTTCCATCCAGCGATGGTAGGTGTCCATGGGCCGGGCGCCGATAAAGCGCGGCCAGTGGGCCTGCTTTGAATACGGAAATACCTGGGCGGTGGGAATGGTCAGGAAATCATAGTCACCGAACAGTCGTTCCAGCTCCGCCAGCCAGCGCGTACGAATGGCCTCGGCGCGGGCAATATCCTGCGCAGTAAAGGTCATGCTCTGCTCAATTTCCCAAACCAGTTCCGGTTTCAGCAGCGCACGGGTTTCCGGGTTCTCATAGTAATCCATCATTCGCGCCCGACCAGCGTGGCGCAGGGTGGTCCAGCAAAACCACAGCTCGTCCATATCGAACTGCGGTAGCGTCGCTGTAACTGATGCACCCTGGCTCTCTATAGTGCGCAGATTGCGCTCGCACAGCGGCAGAATGCCGGACTCCATGGCCAGGTAACCGTCGATGTCACCGAGCCAGGCGATGTCCAGACCCGCCATGTCCAACGCCGCGAACTCACCCGCAAGTGGCCGTGGTGCCATGATATTGAGCAAGGCGATGGTATCGGCGGTATTGCGCCCCATGGGACCGCCGGTGGACAGCGGTATGGAGTCGGGTGGTGTGTCATTCATCAGACCGGCGGTGGGCCGAAAACCAATGACATTGTTGAACGCGCCAGGATTGCGCAGCGAGCCCATCATGTCGCTACCGTCGGCCACCGGCAACATCTGCGTACCCAGGCCGCTGGCGGCGCCGCCGCTGCTGCCTCCGGCGGTGAGCGCCGGATTGCAGGCACTGCCGGTGGGGCCGAACACGGCATTGTAGGTTTGCGAGCCAAGACCAAATTCCGGCGAGTTGGTCTTGCCAATGAAAATGGCTCCGTTGTCACGCAGGCGCGCCACGAAACTGGAATCTTCGGTGGCAATCCGGTCGGCAAACATGGGGGAACCGCTGGTGTAAACCAGGCCGCGCACTGAGGCGAGGTCTTTGACCGCGTGCGGCATGCCGTGCATCCAGCCCCGCGAATTGTCCCGCGCCAGCTCCTGATCTGCAGCCCGCGCCTGACGCAACAGGTCATCGTTAGCGACCCGGCCGACAATGGCATTATAGATCGGGTTGACCTGATCGATACGCGCCAGGTAAGCCTGCATCACTTCCACACAGCTCACCGCACCGTTGTGGATGGCAGTGGACAAATCGCGCGCGGTAAACGCGGTGATATCGCTGGGCAGGTCTGCCGCAAAAGCGCGGCGCGCACTCAGCGGCAGTGCCAGCATGGCGGCGTTGACAGTGGCGGCTTTCAGAAACTGGCGTCGATGCATGGGATTCCCCTGGTCTGGTCAGAAACCCTGTTGTAGCAATAAAGCTGCCAGCAGGCAAAAGCAATTGCTGCCGGTGCCGGTCCGGACCCGCAGTTGTCACAGACTGGCGCGCGGCAAGGCGACCGCGACACCGGAAAGTAAAAAAGTAACAGGCTCGAAGATAGTGCGCCGCCAAAATGGCGGCGCACACATGATACCTGTCTCAGCTGACAATGCTTGCGGAGCAGTGCTCTAACCTGCCCGGCAATACTGTCAATCAGGCAGTGCGTAGACCACCAGTTCAGCCGGACTGGTGGTGCCACCGACAAACAATGCCAGGTACTGCACTCCGTCGTGCTCATAGCTCAACGGCAATCCGGTTTGCAGATCCGGGAGCTCCCACCTGTGAATCAGCTCGCCAGTTTCCTTGTTGAACGCACGAATATGGGGCGAGGCATTCTGATTGCCGTTGCCCTCCGCCACAAACAACAGGGATTTGGTGAGCAGAATACCGGCTCGGGTGGGGACGCCGGTGTCCGGCAGATCAACGCCCTGCAGCAGCTCATGCTCGGCAATACGTTCGGGCGTGTCAGCATTGGCCACCCACCACAGGTGATCTCCACTATTCATATCAATGGCGGTGATGCGGCCGTAGGGAGGCTTGACGACTTCCAGGCCCTGCACGCGGGGAATACGCACACCAAAGGCCTGGCTCAGATCGATATCGGATTCCGGATTTTTCGCCAGTGACAGCACCTGTAATTGTGTGCGAGATGGCACGTAAAGGATACCGGTTTCGGGGTCGATGGCCGAGCCTTCCCAGTTAGCGCCACCGGTTGATGACGGCAGGCCGAGACGGCCAATGGTGCCGTCCGGAGAATCCGCCAGTGATGGCGGCTCAAAAAGACTTTCGCTGAGGCGATAGCCTTCGATCGCCTCCAGGGCGAGTTGCCTGATCTCGGGCGTAAAGTCGATCAGGTCGTCTTCGGTGAAGCCCTGACGGTCGAACGCCGCCGGTCGGGTTGGGAATGGCTGGGTTGGTGAATACCACTCGCTGGGCACATCGCCCTGGGGTACCGGCCGTTCCACTATGGGCCAGATCGGCTCACCGGTATTGCGATCAAAGGCATACACCCAGGCCTGCTTGGTGACCGACATGACAATTTCACGACCATTGGGCAGATCCGCAACTACCGGCGCCGCAGGAACGTCCCAGTCCCATATATCGTGATGAATGAACTGGTAGTGCCACTGACGCTCCCCGGTCTCAATATCCAGAGCCACCAGGCCGCTGGAGAACAGATTGGCACCGGGGCGGTCGCCGCCATAATAGTCTCCGGTGGGATCTTCCACCGGCAGGTAAACATGACCCAGCTCAGGATCACCGGACATCGGTGCCCAGACGCCAGAGTTGCCGGTGAACTCGATACCCCCCAGCCAGGATTCGTAGCCCACTTCGCCGCGCTCGGGGATGGTATGGAAGGTCCACAGCTGCTCACCGGTGCGGGCATCAAAGCCGCGGATATCGCCTTTCACATTATCCTTGGAACGCGGCCGGCCACCGGTGCGGTGAGCGGCGCCAACCACAATGACATCATTCATAACGAAAGGCGCGGCGGACAGACCGATGTCGGGATAGGGATAGCGAGGATCATCGGCATTACGCAGGCCGACAAAGAGATCGACAATGCCGTTCGTTCCGAAATTGGGGTCAGGAATCCCGGTTTCGGCATCCAGAGAGACCATCTGATAGCCGGGCGTTACATCAATGACGCGCCGCTCATTGCCATCGGTCCAGAATGCCACGCCGCGGCCGGAACCCTTGCGTGGCGCCTGGTCATAGCGGTCACCCTCGCGCGGTCGCCACATCCATAAAATCTGTCCATTGGTGGCGTCCAACGCCACCACGTTACGGGTGCTGCCCATGTTGGTATAGAGCACGCCATCGATTTCCAGTGGCGTGGAAGGATTATTGAAGTCGGGCGAGGGACCGATTTTTTCGGTATTAAAACGCCAGGCGATTTCCAGATCCGCCACATTATCCGCGTTAATCTGGTCCAGCGGCGAATAGCGCTGGGCGAAATCATTGCCGTGGTAGCTGACCCAGTCACCGTCGTAGATGGTTGACCCCGCCTGGGCCAGTGCCTGCTGGGCACCGGCACAGGCGGTAATGGCAGCGACTATTGCCGGCAGAACTTTCCTGGTGGTTATCGTCATCGAGTACTCTCCTTCTTTTTGTTGTGCGGCTTGATGTTTTTGCTTTGTCGGTTTTTTTAAGTAGTCGGTTGTTCCTGGTAGTTGATCCCGAAGACCCTAGTGTATCCGGAAAGTGGTTCCCAGTAACTCTTCAGACCTGGCCCACAATTTCTCACACAGCACCTTGTTTGCTGCCTGGGGCGGCAGGGGAACCTTGCCCGGCGGGCCGGCACGCTCGCCTTCGCCGGTGGGGCCGATAAAATCGCCAGCCTCCACATCGGGCTGGGTGGCGCCGTAGAGCGTGGGCTGTGCACCTTCGGCCGGGGTACTCACATTCATGAATTTCACCAGTACCGGAGCCACCAGTCGCATGTACAGAGGCATATTACGGGACAAATCGGTATTGGCCACGCCAGGATGTACGGCCACCGCCTTGATGTGCTTACCCGCTGCCGCCAGGCGATCTTTCAGTTCCATGGTAAACAACACATTGGCCAGCTTGGACTGACTGTAGGCAACCATGCCGGTCAGGCCAAATACCCTGGGGCCACTGTCGTAGCTGCCCTTGAAATTGAGATTATCGAAATAGATGTCTGCCCATTCCCGTTTCGCGGCGAGACTCGAGACATTGACGATACGGGTTTCGTGTTCCTGATCCAGTGCGCCGATCAACTTTGCAGTCAGATAGAAATGGCCCAGGTAATTGGCGTCGAACTGCAGCTCCAGCCCGTTGGGGGTAATGGTAAATGGCGGGCCCATTACCCCGGCATTGTTGATCAGCAGGTCCAGTTTGCCGTAACTCGCCACGAAGGTGGCGGCAAACTGCTTGATGCTGCCGCGGGAAATCAGGTTCAGGGGCAGGAACGCCAGGTCAGCATCCGGTTCCTGGCGGATGATTTTTTCCATGGCGGATTCGGCCTTGGCCGCGGTGCGGCAGGCGAGAACCACTTTGTATCCAGCTTGCGCAAGACCCAGAGTGGTTTCGAAACCCAGGCCGGTGTTGGCACCGGTGACGATTGCAAGTTTCTTGTTGTGTGCGGTTTCAGCAGGCGCTGTGGCGCTCATGGGCGAATCCGGATTCAGGGTCACGCCGCCATCCTGATGCAAAAACTGATGCAAAGACTACCGGGGCGTCGATCAGAGACCATGCAGGGTATGAACCCGGCGACGACTTTGCAAGCGCCACGATGCCCGCGGTCGACTGGCTGTCAGAGTCATGGCGTAAGCGGCTGTATTTTTACGCGTTCCGGGGCTAAGCTGCCGGGAAGGTAACCAGCAGCACTGCAATAATAACTTCTCAAGATTAAGCACTTGAGCACGAACAAGAGGTGCACCATGACCCGAGTCTTTGCCCTGTTAGTTTTCATCGCCTGCCTTCACTCATCATCTCTGGGCCAGGATATCTTTGGCAATGTCAGCAACGAGCCGCGCCCCTCGGAATACCTGCACTGGGACGCGGATGCCATCGGTCAAATCAAGACGAATCTGCAGCAAGAACTGGCCAACGGCAATGGCATCTGGGATACCGGCTTCATTTTCGAACGGGTACTGGACGATGCCGACTACCGGCCCCACAACATTTCCATCGTGCATCGTTCCGGCTATACACAGCCGGAGATTCACGAAACAAAGTGGGATATCTACGTGATTCTGGACGGGTCCGGCACCGCGCGCCTGGGCGGCGAGCGCATTAATTGGATCAGCGGCGAGCCGCCAGAAGCACAGCGCCCGGAGCTGGTGGGTTACCAGGAGTTTCAGGTTGAACAGGGTGACCTGCTGCATGTGCCAGCAAGGGTCTGGCACCAACTGGTCACCCAGCCGGACGCGTCGATCACCTACGCGCTGATCAATATTTTCGAGTAACTTCGGGGGAGCCTGTGCCGGTGGAGATTAGCCGGCACGGTCCACCTGGACCTTTTGTGCTTTGTTCCCCAGCGCGTCGTGATCGTCGTTGAGAATGCGCACTTCCCGCTGCGGGAATGGAATCGTGAAGCCATGCTCCTGCAGGGTCTCGTAGATTGTCAGCAGTAAATCGCCGCCGACCCGGTTCTTGCCATCGTCGATGTCCTCGATCCAGAACTCCACGAACATGTTGACCCCGGAGTCACCGAAGCTGTCGATTTCGCAGTCGGGGCGCTCCTCAATAGGGTACTCTTCTCCACTTAGCACCTGCGGATGCTCAGCCACCGCTACCTTGATGACTTCAACCAGTTTGCGAATATCAGACCCGTAGGCGACGGAGAAATCCACGCGGTAACGCTGCTTGGGATCCTTGCGGGTCCAGTTCACGAATGAGGTGGAGATAAAACTCTCGTTGGGGACAACAATGTCTTTGCCTTCAAACGTCTCCAGGGTAGTTGAGCGCATGTTGAGAGCGGTGACATAGCCTCTGCGGCCGTCTTCCAACTCAATGAAATCCCCCACTCCCAGTGACCGGTCCAGCAGAATAATCAGGCCGGAGATGAAATTCGACGAGATGGATTGCAAGCCAAAACCGATGCCCACACCCACGGCACCACCGAATACTGCCAGGGCCGTCAGATTGACCCCCATGATTTGCAGCAACAGCAGGAACACCACCACGTAGACGCCAATCTCGAACAGCTTGGCGGCCACCTCACGGGTACGATGGTCCAGCTTCTTCTGACGCCGAATCGCTTCCTGGCCAGTGTTGTTGGACACCCGGCCAAGCCAGAATACGAACGAACCGAATATCGCGACCCGCAGCAGGCCCAGCAGGGAAATCCGGATATTACCGATGTTCACGGCAATGGCTTCCAACGGCGCCATGACGATTGGCAGCGCGCCAACCGATTGCAGTGTCAACAGCGGAATACCAATGATCAGCATCAGGCGCGACACCAGCGTGTTGGAGATCAGTGAGCGCACGCCCTTGAAATACGCAAACACCACCAGCAGGGTGATGGCCGCGACCAGCAACCAGTTACTTTGATCCAGTGCAGGGGTCAGGTCTGCGGCTATTTTCAGAAGCAGTACCGCGAGTAACGGCGACATCAGGTCGCCAAGCTGATGCAGGGTGTAGCCAATTTTTTGTTTCGCTTCCGGCTCGGTGGTAAATACCGTGAAACGGCGCCGGATCAGGCTGGCCAGCAATGGGGCAACAATCAGCGCGCCCATCACCAGACCAATCTGCAGATAGATGTCTTCGCTGTTGGCGATTTGCTGAAACAGATTCTCGAAAGAAGTAATCAGCTGATCCATGGACCCCTCTTGCCTGCTGTCGCGATTCCGCGTGTGCTGGTGCTGCGCTGGTAAGGAAAAAGGCCAGCTCCCATCCTGGAGTCTTCACTCGGAAAAAGTCTGTCCCTGTAACTGGAATATGTCGGCGGATCGGCGGAATAGCACAGTGTGAACTTGGGCAACCGGGGTGCGTCCGTGGGTCAGCCATCAGAATCGGCGACCCTGCGTGGCCTGCCAATTCAGACAGTTTGCATGTTCCCGGCAAGCGCTTGCACATTGCGTTGCATTGGCCGCAGGGACAGCCGGCAAACCGCCGGTACCACCAGCAAGGTCAACACCGTGCTGGCCAGCAGCCCGGAAATGATCGCCCAGGCCATGGGTGGCCAGAGGGTGGAGGACGAAAACGCCAGCGGCAGCAAGCCAGTTACTGTAGTCGCGGTAGTGAGCAGAATTGGCCGGGTGCGCCGACCAATGGCCTCATCCACCGCATCATTCACCGACGCGCCCTGTCGTAGCGACTGGTCCATGCGATCCACGAGCACAATGGCGTTGTTCACCACGATCCCCACCAGGGCAATAATGCCCAGCAGTGGCTGGAAGCCAAACGGTGAATCGGTAAGTACCAGCCCCGGGAAAATACCGGCGGCGGCCAGGGGCACAGTGAGCAAAATAATCCCGACCCGCTTGTAGCTGTTGAACTGCAGCAACAGGAAGAACAGGAGCAGGAGAATACCGATCGGCGCGGTAGCCAGGATGGCGCTGTTTGCCTCGCCGCTGCTTTCCTGATCACCGCCAAATTCCAGGCGCGTACCCGGTGGCAGCGGCTGCGCTGCCAGGCTTGCATCCAGGCCGTCCAGCACCTGACTGAAGCTGTAACCATCGGCAAGGCCGGAGGTGATAGTCAGAACCCGCACCCCATTACGATGGTTGATACTGGCTACCTGCCAGCCGGCTTCGGTCTGGGCAATCAGGCTCAGGGGAATTGGTTCGCCCTGGGCATTAAAAACATAGCTGGAGAGCAGGTTGTCGACATCCAGGCGCGTGCCCGCACTGCTGCGCAGCACGATTGGCAACGGGTCCAGCTCCTGGCGGTATTGCTCCACCGGCTGTCCGAAACTGCGCGCAAAAAGAGTCTGTGCCACGTCGGCACGGCTTAGCCCGAAACGCTGGGCACTGGCGTCATCAACATTGAGGCGCAGCACCGGGACGCCGGTGTCAATGTCGTGTTTCACATCGACCGCGCCAGGTAAACTTTTTAACAGCCCGAATACCTGTTCAGCAGCCGCCAGTCGGGAGTCGTCGGCGGCGTGAAATATCCGTATCTCTACCGGCGCGGCGCGTGGCGGTCCCTGAGCGAGAGTGCTGGCGATGATGTCGTACTCGGGGAAATTACTGCCGGTGTAATTCCGTACCCAGGTGATCAGCGGCGCAGTCTGGTCAAGGGTTTCGGTATTTACCACCAGTCGTGCACGGTTCGGCGCCTGGGTGGCGTTCGGCAGGTTGTAATAAAAACCCGGCCCGGTCGCGCCCACAAATCGGTGGACGGAGGTAACTCCGGGCCGGTCACGCAGAACAGTCTCCAGCTCCTGGCTCAACAGGTGAGTCTGGCGGATATCGCTGCCTTCCGGCAGAAACATCTCCACCACTACCTGGGGCCGGTCGGCATTGGGAAAAAACTGGAAGTTCAAATAGGGAAACAACAACATACTGCCGCCGGCCAGCAACACACCGGCGAGAATCACCAGCTTCGGAAAACGTCGGCTCAGCGCTGCAGCATTACTGCCTAATCGGTCAATCCAGGCGCTGCGCTGGACCGTGGCGGGCCTGAGAAACCAGGCCGATGCCAGCGGGGCGATACTGACCGCCAGGAAAAAGCTGACCGTCAGGGTGAGCATGATCATTACCGGAATGCCGCGGGTAAAGTCAGCGGTGCCGCCACTGGATAACAACAGCGGAGTGAACGCCGCCAGTGTGGTTCCGGTAGACGCACCAAGGGGACCCGCCAGTTCACCCACCGCCCCCAGCATCGCCTGCTGCCGGGTTTCTCCCACGTTGAGGCGGTGCTGAATGTTTTCCACCATGACAATGGCATTGTCGATCAGGATACCGAGCGAAATCACCGCACCAATGACCGCGATCTGATGCAGGACGCCACCGCCAAAGTTGTAGATTCCAAGACTGATCAGCGTAACCACCGGCAGCATCATGGCCACGGTCACACCCATGCGCCAGCCCATTCCGAGAAACAGAATGGTGGTGATAATCAGCATCGACAGCATCAAACTGCCCATCAGATTGTTCAGACGGTCTGCCACCTGATCCGGCTGAAAGAACAGTTCGCGAATCTCCAACGGCTCGTAATCAGGTCGGAGTTGTTCAAGTCGGGCGCGCACATTGTCTCCAAATAACAGCGCATCCACTTCGTTCTTGACGGTAAAAAGCTCCAGGGCCACGACCTGTTCGCCATCCTGAAACGTGGCCGGGGCTGGTGGTTCCACCGCGGAACGCCAGACCTCGGCGACCGCCGCCAGCGGAACGCTACCGCCCTGCGGTAAAGGAATCTGGGTACTGCGAATGGCTTCGAGACTGACAAACTCGTTGTTGGACAGCAGGTTCAAACGGCGGTCGCCAACCACAATGAATCCGCCTGGTGATACCTGATTACGCTGGGCGATAAATTGCCCAAGCTGATTGGGAGTGATACCCAGGCGCACCAGCTCTGCATCATGCAGGACAATGTTGATCTGTTCCTCGGTTTCGCCCTGCAGCTCGATACGCGACAGGCCTGGCAGGTCCAGCAGATCACGCTTCAGCTGTTCTGCCGCCAGGGAAAGGTCTACCACCGACGGACTGGCAGCCACTGCCAGCACTACCGCTGGCAACCCGGTAAGCCGATCGTCCAGAGTCATTTCCAGAACACCGGTCGGGAATTCGGTTGCGGCGCGCTGCATGGCAATACGCACCCGTTCCCAGCCGGTATCAGTGTCATACAGGTTGTCCAACAGACTGACACTCACCAGCGCCACCCCGGTGCGGGCCGTGGCCTGATATTCCTGCACTTCTTCTACCTGGGAAATTTCATCCTGCAACGGCTCCAAAATAAGCCGTTCCATAGCTTCGGCAGTGGCGCCTGGATAGAGCACGGTGATCAGTCCCCCGCGGTCCGGAAACGCCGGGTCTTCCTGTCGGGCCATACTGGACAGCGAGCCAACGCCCACCAGGGTAAGCATGACGACAATCAGCAGCACCAGTCGCGGCTGGGTCACCACGCCAGCGATGGCCTTACCGAAGTTCATGGCTGGTCTCCGCCTGGTTCGCCGGTCATGCCAGTAATTTTGCTGCCGAGGATCGCGATCCTGTCGCCCTCGGCCAGCCGGGTCAGACCGGCATACACCACCTGGTCACCGGCAGACAGATTGCCGGGCCGCAGCTGCACTCGATCACCGTTGATACGGTCCACGCTGACCGGTACGCGACTGACGCGACTGGTTCCGGCACTGTCAGTAGCCACTTTGAATACTGTCAGTCCCTGAGCCGAACGCATCACTGCATTGAGTGGAATACTGAGTCCCGCACCACGCTGGTAAGTCACACCTACTTCCATGGCTTCTCCGCTACGCAGACTGGTGTGCTGCAGGCTGACTACCAGCGGATACAGGGCGCTGCGCCGAGAGCTGCCGGCGCCAATCTCGGTGACGAACGCCTGATAGGACTCGCCGCTCAAACCGTTCCATACCGGCAGTGAATCACCCAGGGACAGCCCGGACAGAAAGCGCGGTGGCACCTGCACCTCCACTTCCAGCCCGTCCTCGGCAGACATGCGCATCACCGCTATGCCCGGCTGGGCGAATTCACCGGGCTCCAGAAGCACCTGTTCAATGCGCCCGTCAAAGGGAGCACGCAGCTCGCTTTCCCGTTGCAGCTGCTGGTTCTGATTGACAATGGCGCGGGCATTGTCGACGGCGGACTGGGTGCTGCGCAGCAACGTGCGCTGTTGTTCCAGATCCTGACTGGCCAGCAGGTCCTGTTCGTAGATGTGCTGCAAGCGGGTCAGATCCCGCTCTGCCTGTCCGGCATCGTTGATAAGCTGGGCGAGCCGAGCCTCGGCCGCTTGCGATGCCGGTCCCAGTTGCGGGTTGTACAGGCGGGCCACGATGTCGCCAGCCTGTACCCGCTCACCAATCTCCGCGAAACGGGCGGCAATGGTCCCTCCGACCTGGAAACTCAGATTGGCGCGCTGCCGCGGCCGCGCCACGCCAGCAAAGCGCAGAACCTCACTGGCGACCTCGGCAGTGACCTGCGATACACGCACCGGCACTACGCCCTGTGATTGCTCACTAACCTGTAAAGGCTGTGAGGGATCCGCTTCCAGTGCATCACTCTCACCACAGGCAGCCAGCAGTGCGAGGAGCGCCAGAGCAATGAACAGGCGCGGGTAGAATCGTCGGTAGTCTGCATGAACCTGCTGTCGGGCGGTAAATATGTCGTCGTACATGGCGGGTCCCCCGGGAGCGCAATCGGTGGGATAATCCACCGTGTGTCAGTTATTCAGCGTGCTGCAGAACCGCTGACAATGTGTCATTAATTGACAGTTTGTCATTTTCTGACATAATGTCAATTGTTTTCTGACACGTTGTCAGGAAATTTGTCAGTTGCTCATTGCAGCTCACCGCTTCAGGAGGAAGGATTCCGTGCCAGCCACTGCCCGCCGGGCCAGGGAAAAACAACAGCGCTACGACGAGATCGTCGATGCCGCCGAGTCGATTTTTTTCAGCAAGGGTTACAACAGCGCGTCTATGGATGAGATTGCCAACGCCGCACAGATCAGTCGGCCGCTGCTTTATGTCTATTTCAAAGACAAGGCGGCAATCATGCGTGCGGTCATGCTGCGCGCCGCCCAGTCCATGGTGACGCGTTTCGCCGACGCAAAAGCCTGCGGGGAAGATGGCATGCAGCAGATCAAGGGAATTGGCCGGGCCTACTACCAGTTTTCTGTGGATGAATCAGATTACTTCGACGTGATGACCAACATGGCCACCTTTCCTATGCCTGAGGAACCCGACGACGCCATGGTCGGTATGCTGAAGTGCCGCGAGCAAGTCCATGCCATGATGGTGGAGGCTCTTAATGATGGCATCAAGGATGGCACCATCGATCCGGAACAGGTACATGACCCGAGTCTGACCGCACAAATTCTGCGCGGCTCCCTGCACGGGGTTATTATGTCTGTGCGACAGCCCAAAGATGCCAGTTTCGAAACCGTGGACAGTGGAATGATGGTAAACGAGGCCATCGACATGATGTGCTACGGTATGCGCACCAGCTGACTTGTGGCAGTATCGCGCAGGCAGCTGTTTTGCATACCGCATTTCTCGCAACATCAAGACTCACCACTGGACTCACCACAAAAACCTTCAACAAGACTCACAACAACAGGAAATCCCTATGCCTCTGGTTATGGATCGTTTACTGGTCACTATCGGCCGGGTACTGCTCGGTTTGTATTTCATTGTTCCCGGCATCACCAAGGTCACCGGCTGGGGCGGCACAGTAGACTACATGGCTTCCCACGGCATGGTGTTTATTCCCTTCTTCCTGGTGCTGACTATTATTCTGCAGATCGGTGGTGGCACGGCGCTGGTCGCAGGCTGGCAAACCAAACCTGTTGCTTTCATGCTCGCGGGCCTGACGCTGGTTATTTCGGTGGTGATGCACGACTTCTGGACCATGCCGGCCGGCGAGCTGCAGACCGGTCACGAAACCCAGAACTTCATCAAGAACATGGCCATCATGGCTGGCCTGCTGGTGGCAGCAGGACTGGGTGGCGGCGCCTGGAGTATGGATGCGAAACGGACTGCTGCGGACTAGGAACTGCAAGCATGCTGTTTTCGGAATGCTGGCGGCAAAGCTAGCGCCAGCGCGCCAGTGACACGGCTGCCTCGGAGCCAGCGCCCACCAGCCAGCACCAGCTTTTGAGCAAGATTCCGGGGGTGGCCAGTTGCGCATCACGTGCTTCATCCCGGTGGCTCACTTCATCTTCCTGACAGGTCATCAGTAGCGTACGAATGTCCGCATGCGCGGGCTCGCCCCGAAGGCGGTCAATCTGTTGCTGGTAATGCCCATCGACAAACGTCTCCACCGCAGCAATAGTGGCGAACACGGCGTTGGCACCAAACAGCGCTGGCAGGGCGCCGGTGGCAAACCCCGCCAACCGCCAGATGGGCAGAAACCAGCTACTCTCGCCCGGCGCCAGCACCTCATTGATAAGTGCCAGGTGTCTTTGTTCAGTTTTAAGATGCGCAGCGGAAAAATCACGCACCTGGCGGTTGCGACTGACCGCGAGAATCCCCTTGTAAATCCACACCGCACCGGTCTCCCCGGCGTGATCGGAGCGTAGCTCGGCGGTCAGCCAGCGCTGCAGGTTTGTGTCCTGGTCCATCAGAGATTGCGACATGGTGATCTATACGGAAACAACAGCAGCCCGGACCAGCCTGACTTGCCATTAATCAGTTCAGTACTTGCATATCAGTATTGGCAAAGAGGGCAATAGTACAGCCGCCGCCCCGCCAGGGTTTCTTTCACAATCGCTTCCCGGCACTGATAACAAGGCTGATTCACCCGCCCGAATACCGCATGACGGTAACCACGGCGTTTCTGCCCCGCTTTCTTCAGTTGCGCTACCCGGCGCGGTGGGTTGGTAATACCGCCGGTGTCATAGGCACGCTTGCTGATGGCCAGGGTACTGCGGGCCAGGTCATTAACCTGCCTGCGCGACAGGTCTGCTGGCCGCACATCAGGGTTGATGCCGGCATCAAACAGGATTTCCGAGCGCAGATAGTTACCAATGCCGGCCATGAAAGCCTGGTCCAGGTACAAGCCGGCCAGCTTGCGGCGGCGTCGCTCCGGGGCCAGCAGCAGCGCAGAGACATCGCGCCAGGTCAGCGTCGGGTCAAGGATGTCCGGGCCAATGCGAGCCAGGAACGGATGCATGGCCAGCTCGTCAGTGGGCATGACGGTAATGTCGGAAGCGCTGTACAGCAGAGCACTGTGATTGCCGGTGTGCAAGGCCAGCCGCAGGGAGCGGCTGGTGGCTGGGTAGTTGTCCCGCTTCACCACGTACCAGCGGCCATAAAGCTGGTTGTGAGAATAAATGCTCAAACCATTATCGAAATGGGTGAGCAACGCCTTGCCGCGCGTTTCCAGGTTCAGCACCTTGCGGCCACTGAGCTGTTCATCGTAGTGGCTCAGCCGCGGCAATCCGAAGGCAACGGTTTCAACCCTCTGGCCTTCGAGCACCCTGGCAATGCGGTCAGCGGCGCGGCGGATCTCCGGTCCTTCAGGCATGGGTTATAGTGGGTTCTCTTAACAGGCGAGCGTTATGGATAAGCATATTGTGTCAAAGCGCCAGGGCGTGAATTACAACGCCTGTTCTGCCACTGTGGATTAGCGACTTGTTTCGCGACCCTGGTTCCGAGATTGAAACCTACTCTTCAACATCTGGCAGAGGAATCAGCTCATCACCACAGCCAAACGCGCCCTTTTCGATCACCCGCGCGGTGATGCCACCATGGCCACGCATGGCGTTATAGCCGCCAGGTCCCAACACTTCTTCCATCCGTGAACAGGGGTGACACAGTCCGGTATATTCCAGCACCGCATCGCCCAGTCGAAAACGCTGGTCTTTCAGGCCCAGCAAATTAATCCCCGCAATTACCACGTTGCGCCGCAGCGCATCCGGCTGTATCTCGTCGGCACCCACCATGGCCGCCACCGCCGGCAGATGCTCGGCCTGGATCAGGGTGACCTGCCGATTGCCGCGCTTACCACGGTAGCGGTCACCCAGCAGGCCCTGGCTGGTATCGGTCTCCACCGACTCTACCGAGGTCATGGGCTGGCGCTTTTCAGTGCGGAGTCCAATCCAGGTCACAGTGCCGTGGCGCGGGTGGTTGCGGGTCAGTTCACGAAGAGTTTGCATAGAATTGTGTTCCTGATGTGGGCGTTAACAGGTTCCTGCTTGGGCAGAGAAAAAGTACGTTACCATAGCCCCATGACCGATTCCCTGTTTGCCGACCAGGAACAAGCCCGCGCCTATGAACCGCTGGCGGCGCGGATGCGGCCGCGCAGCGTTGAAGAATTTGCCGGCCAGGGACATTTGCTTGCGCCGGGCAAGTCCCTGTACGAAGCAATCGTTAACAATCAGCCCCATTCGATGATTCTCTGGGGGCCGCCTGGCGTGGGTAAGACGACCCTGGCGCGGATCGTCGCCGAGTCCTGCGACTGTCACTTTGAAACCCTGTCGGCGGTGCTGGCGGGGGTGAAGGAGATTCGCGCCGCCATTGAGCAGGCACGCTACCAGCAGGCCAACAGCCAGCGCAAAACCATCGTCTTCGTGGACGAGGTACACCGCTTCAACAAGGCCCAGCAGGATGCGTTTCTGCCCCATATCGAAGACGGCACAATCCTGTTTATCGGCGCTACCACCGAGAACCCCTCGTTTGAGCTGAACAACGCCCTGCTCTCCCGGGCACGGGTGTATCTGCTGCAGTCGCTCATTGAAGCGGATTTATTGGGCGTCATTAATGCCGCGCTGGCGGATACAGAGCGCGGTCTCGGAAAGCTGGAGCTGAACCTGACCCCTGAGCAGAAGCAAAGTCTGGCCCGGGCGGCCGATGGCGATGCGCGGCGCACCCTTAACTATCTGGAAGTGCTCAGCGACATGGCAGACGGTGAGATCACCGACCAGCATCTGGAGCAGGTGCTGGCAGAAAGCTATCGGCGCTTCGACAAAGGGGGCGATGTTTTCTATGACCAGATATCGGCGCTGCATAAAGCGGTGCGGGGTTCGTCACCGGATGCGGCGCTATACTGGCTGGTGCGAATGCTGGATGGCGGTTGCGATCCCATTTATCTGGCGCGACGACTGACGCGGATGGCAAGCGAAGACATTGGACTGGCGGACCCGCGAGCGCTGCAGGTTTGTCGCGACTGCTGGGATACCTATACGCGGCTGGGCAGTCCCGAGGGCGACCTGGCACTGGCGGAAGCTGCGGTGTACATGGCCTGTGCCCCGAAGAGTAACGCCCTGTATACCGCCTATGCTGCCGCCCAGGAATCAGTCAATCAGCATGGCTCGCTGGAAGTACCGGCGCACCTGCGCAATGCACCAACCGATCTGGCAAAAGAGCTCGGGCACGGCGCCGGGTATCGCTATGCACACGACGAGGACGGCGGCTTTGCGGCTGGGGAAAACTACCTGCCGGAAGCGCTGAAGGACGCCCTGTTCTATGCACCCAGGGATGCCGGTCTGGAAACGCGGATAGGGGAAAAGCTGGCAAGCCTGGCGAAGCTCAATGCCCAGGCCAGCAACAAACGCTACGGTAAATAATCGGCCGCCGTCACACCTGGCTAGTCGACTTGCGCAGAGTGCAGCTCGAATTTGGTCAGACTGTTGTCGCCGAATGCATTGCTGATCGCCACATCAGTGGCGTCGCGACCCTGAGCGATAAGAATGCGCCCCTGCAGATGCAGGTTATTGCGCGGATCAAACACATACCATTGTCCGTCCAGATAGGCCTCGAACCAGGCGGCAAAGTCCGGGTCAGCTTGCGGGAGTTGATCATTGATATTGGGCAGATAGCCGGCGCAATAGCGGGCCGGAATATTCATGCAGCGACAAAAAGCCACCGCCAGATGGGTAAAGTCCCGGCACACACCGGTCTTTTCCTTGTACGTATCGGCTGCAGTTTTGGTAGGCCGGGCGAACTCATAGCCAAAGGTCACATGCTGATGCACGAAGTCGCATATCGCCTGTACCCGCTGCCAGCCGAACGGCGCACTGGAAAACAGGCGCCAGGCCTCTTCCATTAGCACATCGGTCTCGCAGTAACGACTGCCGAGCAGGTAGACCAGCACATCGTCGGGAAGAAAATCCACTTCCTGCTGCATGGCATCGCGGTTCACAATGTCACCCACTTCGTTATCATGGATAATCGCGTCGGTGTGGACCCGCGACTGACCCTCGGGCAGGATCAATCGCGTTACCCAGTTGCCGAACATATCCCGATAACCACGCACGTGAGAAGCGGGATCTACCTGTACATGGTCCGGAGACTGCAGGTCGGATACCCGGGAGGCATGCACCGTAAGCGACAGGATCATCGGAGTGGGTTTGGGACAGTCATAAACCATCTCGTATCCGAACCGTATTTTCATGTTCCACCCGCCCCTCTTTTATATCAGTCCATCAGTTCACAATTAGCCAGGCAACCGGCGCTCGCTAGCATACCCCTGGCTCGCAGCAGGGTCGGCGCCTAGTAGTAGCTACCCAGCACTTCAATCTGGCGCTTGATCAGCTTTTCAATATCGCGCAGCAGCTTCTTCTCTTCCGAGCTTACCAGAGAGACCGCCAGACCAGTGGCGCCGGCCCGTCCGGTGCGTCCGATGCGGTGTACGTAGTCTTCGGACACATTCGGCAGGTCATAGTTGATCACCATTGCCAACAGATCAATATCGATTCCACGCGCGGCAATATCGGTGGCTACCAGCACCTGGATGCTGTGGTCCTTGAATTCCTGCAGGGCACGGGTGCGCTGCGCCTGGCTACGGTTGCCGTGAATGGCTGCCGCTTTCAGGTTGGCCTGGGCCAGTTTCTTCACCAGCTTGTTGGCGCCATGTTTGGTGCGGGAAAACACCAGCACCTGATCTTTGGATTCCTGAATCAGGTCGATCAGTAAATCGGTCTTCAGGTGTTTTTCCACATGCCACACGCCCTGACTGATCGCTTCTACCGTCGAGTTACGAGGTGCCACGTCTATTTCGACCGGGTTGCGGCAAATGCTGCCAGCCAGCTTACGGATTTCTTTCGAGAACGTTGCCGAAAACATCAGATTCTGGCGCTTGGCCGGGATCAAACCGAGAATCTTGCGAATCGCGTGAATGAAGCCCATGTCCAGCATGCGATCGGCTTCGTCCAGTACCAGTAGTTCAATGTCATCGAACTTCACCGCGCCCTGCTGATGCAGGTCAAGCAATCGGCCAGGGGTGGCAACCAGCAAGTCGACTCCGCGCTTCAATGCGCGCAACTGCGGATTGATGTTCACGCCACCAAATACAACCGCAGATTTCAGCTGCTGGAATTTGCCATAGGTTTCGATGCTCTCGTGAACCTGAGCCGCCAGTTCACGCGTCGGCGTCAGTATCAGAGCGCGCACACGTCCGGGCTGGACGTTGGATTGCGGCCCGAGGCGATGCAGGGCAGGCAGCACAAACCCGGCGGTCTTGCCGGTACCGGTCTGGGCGGCGGCCATTACGTCACCACCTTTCAGAATGGCAGGAATGGCCTGTTCCTGGATCGGAGTAGGGCTGGTGTAGCCGGAGTGCTCTACAGCACGCAGCAGGGGGTCGGAAAGTCCGAGTGTTGCAAAAGTCATAATTATCTCGTTATTCAATGCGTCAATAATGTAAGCGGCACGCGCACGGACGGCAAAGGGCCGGAACCAGGCGGTCGGTTTATAAATTCTGTGGTTTCCGGGCTGCTAACAGCCGGGTTGCACGGATGTGCAATCGATAGGTAAGTTCGTGCTCCGCCGTCGCGTGATAAAAAAGCGAGGGGAGAAAGAAGGGGCAGGGTCGGGCTGGAGGGTACTAAACCAGCAGGGCCTGTAGCTAAAGAACTGCACTCGTCACACCTGTATCGGTATGAACGGGCCGCACTGTAACACGTCCCGTAGAAATAATCAGATTTTCTTCAGACCCCGCGTCGGCCGCCGCTGCGCCAAAACAGTGCCGCCTGATCTCTATCCGCCGCCCTGCTGCTTGTACTGCGACAGGCACTTTGCGAGACTCAGCGCTGTTTGCCAGCTCCGGTAACTGTCCCGGCATTCTTTGTCTTGGCGTGATTTTTCCAGGCTTGCGTAATCCAGGCTTTTTATTTCCAGATACAGGGCACCTCTATTAACTCTCAGGAGAACACCATGCTCAAGGTTAACCCCGCCATCGTACTTCTGGCTTGCGCACTGGTTTTACCCGGCGCTGCCCTGGCACAACTTGATGCCACCGAGCAGGCCATGGTGGATTTTATTGAGCGCAGCAATGCCGAGGCTGAACAACTGCTCATTGAGAGCGTCAATATTAACAGCGGCACCATGAACTTTGCTGGCGTAAAAGAAGTGGCCGAACATCTGCTTCCCCATTTTTCCGCCATCGGCTTCGATGCCCGCTTCGAAGACGGTGCCGACTGGGGTCGCGCCGGACACCTGATCGCGGATCTGCGCGGTGGCGGCGATGGACCCAAGCTGCTGCTTATCGGCCACCTGGATACGGTGTTTGAACCCAGCAGCCCGTTCCAGCGCTACGAGCGAGTCAACGATGACATCGCCATCGGTCCCGGTATCGCCGACATGAAGGGTGGCAATATCATCATGCTGCAGGCGTTGAGGGCTTTATACGATGCCGGGGAATTGCAGGACATGGAGATCACCGTGGTCATTACCGGCGATGAAGAACTCAGCGGCAGTCCACTGGCGCTGAGCAAGCAGGCACTGGTCGATGCCGCGCAATGGGCCGACTATGCCATCGGCTTTGAAAATGGTGACGGCAATCCGGCCACCGCCAACGTCTCCCGGCGTGGCTCTTCCGGCTGGACACTGATGGTGACCGGCACGCCCGCCCACTCTTCCCAGGTGTTTCGCGAAGACATCGGCCCCGGCGCCATCTACGAGGCTTCACGCATTCTGATGCTGTTCATGCAGAATCTGCAGCAGGAAGAAAATCTGACCTTCAATCCGGGCCGGATTGTTGGCGGCACGCAAATCACCCACGATGCTGGCAGCAGCAGCGGTACCGCCTTCGGCAAGAACAATGTCATTGCCGAACGCACCTTGGTCACCGGCGATTTGCGCGCCGTGTCCCTGGAGCAACTGGACCGGGCCAGAGGAGTAATGCGCGACATTGTCAATGCGAACTTCCCCCATACCAGCGCCGAGATCACGTTCACCGATGGCTATCCGCCATTGGCCCCGACTCCCGGAAACGCTGCCCTGCTCAGTGTCTACAGTGCGGTCAGCCAGGACCTGGATCTGGGCACCGTGTCGCCGGTTAACCCGCGTCTGGCTGGTGCTGCGGACGTATCATTCACCGCCGGCCTGGTAGAGCGAGCTATCGACGGGCTTGGCATGAGCGGCAGCGGTGGTCACACCATTGACGAATCAGCGCTGATGTCGGCCTTGCCCAATCAAAGCAAGCGCGCTGCACTGTTTCTTTACCGTTTAACTCATCAGCAATAAGCCATTCAGCAACCAAGCTATTTAGCAAAAGGAAAGACTATGTTTACCCATGTAATGCTGGGTTCCAATGACCTGGACAAAGCCAAAATTTTTTACGACGCTGTGCTGGGAGAGCTGGGCCACGAGCCCGGTGTAGTAGATGATAAGGGTCGAGTGTTCTACTTTAGCCAGTACGGCACCTTTGCACTGACCAAACCGATTGACGGCGTCGATGCCAGCTGCGGTAATGGCGAGACCATCGGCTTTCGTGCCGAAAGCCCCGAGCATGCTGACGCCTGGCACAAGGCGGGATTAGCCGCTGGCGGCACCGCTATTGAAAACCCGCCAGGCATCCGTGAGAACGCCGGTCGAAAACTGTACATCGCCTACCTGCGTGACCCCGATGGACACAAGGTCTGCGCCATGCACCGGCTGAAATCGTAAGCGTCCTGAGGGCCGGCTGCAGACATTGTGGCAGTACCGACAGCTTCGACCTGTGGAGCCTGGCGTCCCAATAGGCCAGGCCTGCCTGGTAGCCGTTAACCCTGGTCGGCGCTGCGCGGCTCGCGTCGTTTGTACATGACGATAGGCTTGAAGCTCAGCACTATCTCATCATTCTGGTTCAGCACTTCGTTTTCCATGAACACCGAACCCATATCCGCACGGGAGCGGGACTCACGCTTGCCAGCCACGGTACTACGTACCCGCAGCACATCTCCCGGGAATACCGGTTTGGTCCAGCGCAATTCATCGATGCCGGGCGAGCCTAGTGACCCTGTTCCTTCGGTCATGTTGTTCACTGTCATGCGCATGGCCATGGCACAGGTGTGCCAGCCGGAGGCGCACAAGCCGCCAAAATGCATTGCTTTGCCCGCTTCTTCGGACAAGTGAAACGGCTGGGGATCATACTTCGAGGCAAACTCGACGATCTCGTCGGCAGTCACTTCATAGTTACCGTATTCCTGGCTGGCGCCAACTTCAAAATCTTCGAAATACCTGGGGCTGGTCATGTTACTAACTTCCTGTTTTTCCTGTTGATCCGGGCAGACGTAATTGTAGCAAGGGAAAAAGGGCAAACACGATCTGGCCGCCAAGACCCACCAGGCCGGCTGTGGTTAACCAGTTGCGCAAAAAACCGGCTGGCGATTCGGCGAACATCAAGGTGGCGAGAATGTACTCTGCCGCCAACAGAACCGTCAGGGCAACGCCACCCATCAGCAGGCGAGCGGATACTTCTGCAGGAACCTGAAGACGCTCGATTGCGCGGCGGCAGAGCAGCCAGCTCAGCGCCAGAATAATCGGTGATTCGATAATCACCGCCATCAAATCGCCGACTGTCGGCTCCAGCAGCATCATGCGCGCGCCGCCTAACAGGAAGCCCAGGGCAAAGACACCGGCAAAATAAAGCAATCCGGCCTTGAGCGCGATGGCAATCATGTCGTGCTTCTCCTGCATTTACCGATGTCCTGGCATAGGCATTTCCCCTGGCGCAACTTGCCTGCCAATAGGGAGCCATTGCCGCAGTGCAGTGGGATGCAGGTCCGGCAACCAAACGATCAAGGCCAGGCTGATTGCTGCTGGTAAACCGATTTCGATACCACGTCAGACAAACGTGTCCGAGGTCAACCAGTCCGCCAGGCCGCGGCCGATGGCATGGGGCGAGGTTTCCTGCACGTAGTGCGTGCCGAAGATGGATACCTCGGTCTGATTCGACAGGCCACGCACCCAGGCCAGCAGTTCTGCGTCATCTGGTGAGGTAGACAACAACGCACCGGGACTGGCGCGAAAAAACAGCTTGGGGACGTCACTTTGCCCCAACCAATCGCTGTAGCTCCGTACCTGCACCGTGGTGTCAACGGGGCCGCCCGAGAACGGCAACTCGCGGGGCCAGGTCAGGGTTGGCCGGCGGCTTTCACCGGGCTGTACAAAGGGGCGGCGATACTCCGCCTTGTCTGCCTCTGACAAAAAATAACCCAGGCCGCCAATCAGGATCTGCTCCACGAACACATTATTCTGCAGTACCGCGCCCTCGCCCCGATCCGAGCGAAAAATTGAGAAAATACCCTGACTCGGTTCCGGCGGAAGCGGCAGCGCAGTGGGACGCAGGATCGCTTCCATGTAGGCGATGCCCTTGATGCGCTGCGGATACCGTTCGGCATAGGCCAGACCCACACCCGAGCCCCAATCGTGAATCACCAGGGTGACGTTTTCGGTAGCACCCACAGCCTCGAACAGATCGAACAGGTAGTCACGGTGCGTGGCGAATTTATAGGCTCCGGGTCCACTGTCGGGAAGCGGATCTGAATCCCCCATACCGATCATATCCGGGGCGATACAGCGACCGAGGTGCTGCACATGAGGAATGATGTTACGCCACAGGTAGGACGAAGTAGGATTACCGTGCAGGAATACAATCGGATCACCACTGCCCGCTTCGTAATAGGCCATGGATCGACCGCGGATCCGCACTTTCTTCTTGCGCTCGGCCCAGCCGATTTCCTGCTCCTGGGCATAGGATGATTGCAGCGCCAGTGGGGCGGCAATCGCGCTACCGCCCATGAGTGCCAGTTGCAACAGTTTGCGACGATCAAGATTTGGCATGAGCTTTCCTCTGGCTATTGAACGTATTCACAGGTATACGACCATATGTTCGTTGTTATTGTTACGTGGTTATAGATTTATCCTTGCAGGTATATCGTAACTGGCGCCTGGTTACAGGCATGTATTGATGGCGCGGTACCCGTCGACGGACACCGCGCCCCGAGGATTACTGCTCGGCGATTTCCTTCATGCTCGCCAGGGCGCGCTCGAAAGTTCCGCGACGGCGTTCAATGTCGGCTTGCTTGGCGGCCGCATCCGGCAGGTTGGAGTGATCCAGCATCAACGTGTACAGCAGTCGCGAGCGGTTGGCACTGACCGGGCGCGCTTCGAGGAAGCCGTGATACAGGTTGTAGAATTCGCCAGGCACGTTCGGCTGGGTATAGCCATAGGACAGCGGCGTCTGTGCCACCATAACCTCGATGATGCGTCCGTCCAGCAGCGAGCGCACCGAGCCAATTCCGCCGTCGCCGGAGGTGATTGCGCAGTCCAGTCCCAGCCAGTCGCTAATGTGGCAGTAGTCGCCAACACTGGCCCAGACCTCATCAGCCGGCGCCGCGACATCGATTTCCATTTCAATAGTGACGTATTCCTGGCTGTAGGCAGCGAAGGAGGCAAGCAGCGCCGGCACGGCCAGCAAGGTTGGAAGCAAACGTTTCATCAGGTAGTCCTTTTTATTGTCGATTGGTGTTTATGTTTTTATTGTTGGGCTTTGCTGCACCGAAAGCAGCTGCGGTCAGGAGCAGGATACTATATCGAATACTAACCATCGAATATTGACCACAGGATACTGACCAGGGCGCAAAATTGGACAAAATGCAGTAGTGTAGGCAGGGTTTTCATGACCGAGCATACCGACCATGTTATGTATTAGTAAATCCAGCGTTCTATTCAGTCTCAGTGTCCTGTTGTTGCCCTGGTCGCTGACCAGCGCTGATCAGCATTCCGGGGTCTCGCTCAGCGAGCTGGCAGCAGGTGAGCATCGTAGCGCGGCCAATCGGGCGCGCAATGCAGCCCGCCATCCAGCGGCCACCCTGGAGTTTTTTGGCCTGCAACCGGACATGACGGTAATCGAGATTGGCCCGTCGGGCGGCTGGTACACGGAAATTCTCGCACCTTACCTGCACGCCGAAGGCCACTATTATGGCGCCCATTTTTCACCCAATTCGCCCATCGGCTACCACCGACCTAGCCTCGAGAATTTCGAAGCCAAGTTGCGCGAGTATCCGCAGCTTTACGGCCGGGCCACGATTCGGCACCTGCTCCCACCGGGCGAAACAGCCATTGGCCCGGAACAGGGCGCTGATCTGGCGCTGACCTTTCGCAATGTGCACAACTGGATCATGGCCGGGCAGGAGCACGATTATTTCGCGACCTTCTATGCCGCGCTGAAACCGGGCGGTGTGTTGGGTGTGGTGGAACACCGGGCGCCACCAGGAGCAGGCATGGAAGTCATGCAAACCACCGGCTATGTCACCGAGGCTTACGTCAGGGAACTGGCCGCGCAGGCCGGGTTTGAGTTTGTTGCTGCATCCCAGATTAATGCCAATCCCCGGGATACCAAGGACTATGCCGAAGGCGTCTGGACCTTGCCGCCCTCCTATCGTCTCGGGCAACAGGATCGGGCCCGCTACGAGTCAATTGGTGAGAGTGACCGGATGACACTGATGTTCCGCAAGCCGAAATAGGCCAATTCGCTGCTGGCATTTACCCCTGAGACTGGTCAGTCAGTCGGGGTCAGTCGCGGGAGCCACCGATACCGGCATTGAAGTTCGAGCCGTAATTCAATACGTCCAGCGCCAGGACCGAATTGGTGTTGGCTTCCACCAGTTCCTGCACCGTGTAGCAGCGACGCTTGCGGATGTAGCTGGAAGTGGTGGTTTCTTCCCGGCAGAGCACCCGTTTCAACACCGGCTGGGTTATGTTGTAGGCATACAACTCTTCCTCGCTCATGGTGACAAAGCTGGGCGGCAGATTCCCGCAAGCGCTTGCCCCCAAAGTGACCAGCAGGATTAAGGCGATGCGATACAGTGGTGTAATTGTGCAGTGAGTCATGGCGTCGTCTGTGCTTGTCTGGGAGTGGTGGGCGCGAGATTGATTAGGTGTTGAGCTAACCCGATTCCCTAAGTAATCCAGCGTCAGTTTAACTTACCAGTATTGGTTTGAGAGTGCTCGGACAAACCGCAAAATTCAAGTATCCAATGCGGGATTTGCGAGCAAACCCCTTGAAATCATGATCGCCGGAGGTTTTGACAATCTCATGTCATGCCTTCCGTATCGCATTATCCGCTCATCTAACTCCAGATTGCTGACTTGATCAGGCATCGCGGTTCCACGATAGTCGGTACTAACGGGCGCAATAGCACTATCACAAACGGCAGTGCGACCTGTCGCGTTTTCGGTGACACTTGTTTTTTTAGTTGGGGGCGCAGCGGCATGGGAAAAGCAACATTCTGGAACCTGATTGCCCGGCGTTATGCGAAAAACGCCATAGCTGATCAGGAAACCTACCGGAAGAAACTGGCGATTACCCGCGAGTATCTGACCCCCGAATCCGAAGTACTGGAATTCGGGTGTGGCACCGGTGGTACTGCGCTACTCCATGCGCCGTTCGTCAAACACATTCTGGCAACGGACGTGGCCGCGAAAATGATCACTATCGCGCAGGAAAGACTGCGCCAGACGGATATCGATAACGTCACTTTTGAACAGGCCGACATGGATTACCTGCAAGCCGAGCCGTCGAGCTTCGACGTCATACTCGGGCTGAACATTCTGCACCTGCTGGATAACGTGGATGCCACCTTGCACAATATTAACCGGCTGCTGAGACCGGAAGGCGTGTTTATTTCCAGCACCGCCTGCCTGGCTGGCAAATATCGGGCAGTACGCGCCATTGGCCGAGTGTTCCGGTTGCTGGGGCTGTTTCCCCACCTCGAGGCATTCAGTGAGAATCAGTTGATTGAGGCGCATCGTCGCGCAGGGTTTAATATTGAGGTGCAGTGGCAGCCCGATGGCAGTGAAGTAGTATTCCTGGTTGCCCGCAAGATCAAAAGCCAGGCCTGACAACATGACCAAGCGTAACCAGACCCTGCTGATCGCCATTACCACCGTGGGAATCGCCGCGCTGCTGACCTTCTGGCTGCTGACGCCACCACCAGCGCGGTTTCAACCCTCTCCCTATGCCGCGGTGCCACCGGACCCGGATGACAATTTTGACGATTACGTAGCGGAGAATCGTGCCCGCATTCGCAATGCCCTGCGAGTATATTACTTTGCCCAGGACCCCGAGCCCTTCTACGGTGACTATAGCCTGGATGAGGTTACCAATATGCGCGCGCCATTTGAGCTGACACCCGCCAGCAACTGTGCGGATGAGACGCAGACAGAACGGCTGGGAATCCTGATGGCGCACGGATTGACCGATTCACCTTACCTGCTGCGACCGCTGGCCAATCGCCTGAAGTTCCGCTATCCCTGCGCGCTGATTCGCGGCCTGCTGACGCCTGGTCACGGGACCGTGCCGGGTGACCTGCTGGCAGCGGACCTCGATGACTGGCGAGCCACTTTTGAATTCGGGGTCAAGAGTTTCGAAACCAGCGTCGATCGACTGGTAGTGATTGGTTACTCCAATGGCGGCGCCCTGAGTCTTGATCACCTGAACCGCTTTCCACGGCAAGATTCTGTTGAACGTATGGTGCTGATCTCGCCAGGACTTCAATCTACCAGCGAGCAGGATTGGTTGGCACCATGGATCTGGCCAATCTGGCCGTGGATTAATGAACTTCCCGATGCCGATGCCGCCAAATATGAGTCTTTCCCAACAGCAGCCGGCGCAGAGTTTTACCGGCTGACGCAGCGCCTTCGCAGTACAGCCAACCAGCCCGCTGACATCCCGACCCTGACTCTGGTAAGTGCCGAGGATACCACCGTCAGGAGTGAAACCACGCTGCGCTACTATTGCCAACGGTTAAGCAACGCCGACAGCCGCATGCTGTGGTTCGGACCGTTACCAGAGTCAGTAGTCGCATCTGCCTGCCGGGGCCTCGAGGTGGTTCCCGTAGCTACTGACCACCGCTTTCGCGGCTATTCCCATGTGGCTTTCACCATTCCACCCAGCGACCCGCACTACGGCGTGGACGGAAACTATCCCGTGTGCCTGGCTTACCTGGGGGACGCTGATCGCTTTCCGCGCTGCCGCAGCGATCGCAGCAATACCGTTTACGGAGAATTGTCGCTGGCTGGAGAAGATGGGATGCTGGATGGGCGCTTGCTGAGGCGCAGCACATTTAATCCGGCGTTTGATGACATGCTTGAAGAAATCGCCTGCTTTATCGCCGGATCCTGCGACTAGGCTAGTCTAGCTCAGCGCCTCGCGGATGCCGTTACTGATTTCATCGAGGGTTAGCGGCTTGTGAAGAAAACACTTCACCCCCATGGCCAGCACTTTCTCCCGATCCACAACGTCGCTGTAACCAGTGCACAGAATTACTGGCTGCCCGGCATCAATTTCAAAGATGTGGCGAATCAATCGGTCGCCATTCATTCTCGGCATGGTCTGGTCAGTGATTACCAGATCATAGGCGCCATCGGCCGCGCGATATTTTTCCAGCCCTTCTTCACCATCACGAGCCAGGTCCACTTCGTAGCCCAGTGAACCAAGCAGCTCGGGAAACATTTCCGCCAGCATTTCGTTGTCTTCAACCAACAGAATCTTGCCGTCGCCCAGTTCGATTTTATCTTTTTCAGTTGCATCTTCGTACACTTCAGGCTCCTCGCCTTCATGGAGCGGCAGATAAATAGTAAACCTGGCACCTTTTTCTGTATTGGAGGCAGAGATTCTACCGCCATGACTATCGACGATAGAGTGTACCATCGCCAAACCAATCCCTGTACCCTCGCCAGGACTCTTGGTCGTGAAATAAGGCTCGAAAATACGCTGCAGAATCGCGTCCGGAATGCCCGGACCGGTGTCCTCAACCGTAATACAAACCATGGGTATGTCCGGCGCTCCGTTACCACCAGTCTCCTGTGAGCCGACAACTTTCAGTTCCAGGCGAATTTCGCCGGGATTGTCTTTCATGGCGCTGGCAGCATTAGCAAACAGATTCATCAGTAGCTGATGCATCATTGACTCATCGCCAACGACCGGAAAATTCCGATCCCCCAGATCGGCATGCACATAAATGGTGGCCGGGATTGCCTGGGATATCAGGTCCACGCATTCATCGGCCACACTGGCCAGGTTGATCAGGCGCCGGTGCTCCTTCTGCTTGCGGCTGAAGGTGAGAATACGCTGCACCAGTTGCGATGCCTTGCTGGAGGCGCGCATGATCTGCTGGATATTGGTGTCGATTGGTTGACCCCGCTGATCATTGAGCAGGGCCAGCTCCGCATAGCCATTGATACCGGCCAGAAAGTTGTTGAAGTCATGGGCGATACCGCCGGCCAGGGTGCCAATGGCTTCCATTTTCTGCGACTGGCGAAGCTGTTCTTCAAGTTCCCGCCGCTCGCGCTCCACCTGCTCCTGCTCGGAAAGATCGCGAATCGTCCACAGGGTCAGGTCCATTCCCGGCGTGCTGAGCCAGGCAACGGCCAGCTCAACCAGAAAAGTGGTCTGGTCGGACTTGCTGCCTCGGCAGCGCAGTCCGGTGTGGGAGTAGCGTGACACCTCGTACAGTAATTTGTCGAAGTCATGAAATCCGGAGTCCATTACCAGATTGATAATGGGTTTGTTCACCAGCTGCTCGGTCCTGAAATTAAACATTTCCTCGGTGGCATGATTGCACTCCAGGATTCGTCCGGATGCATCCACCACGATGACGCCTTCACGCAGGTTGTCGAGAATGCTCTGCAGACGTTCTCGGCTGCCTTCCAACTCGCGCTGATAGTCGGCGGCGGCGCCCAGGTACTTGTTGGCCGAGTCAGTAAGACGCCCCAACTCATCCGTTTCGTGTAAGGCGGGTATCTTCAGCCTGGATTCCGAACCAGGCTCGGTGGTAGCCAGGGAGCGAGCCAGGTCCGACAGCGGCCGGGTCACCAGGTACACCACCACCATAAAAATAACGATGGCCAGCACCACCGCCATCAGAATTTGTGAGCTTGCAGTAATGACCGCCTGCTCATAAAAGCTGCTCATGCCCGGCTGCAGATCCAGCAGTGCCACCAGATTGCCCGCCTGGGTGCCATTCTCGTTTAGCGGCAGCTCATAGCTCAGCTCATGTACCGGTATGGACACCAGGGCAGACAGACCGGCGGCAGGCACCCGGGGACGGGCAATGGTTGCCAGTTCTTCGCCCAGGTCATCATAAAGGCTCACCCTGACAAACAGCGGATACTGCATCAGGCCGGAAAGCACATTGCCGGCCAATTCCGGGTCGAGCTGGAATACCGCCGCCGTTGCAGAATCCAGGGTCAACTCCAGAAGCTGGGTTGCCGTGTCCTCAAGTTCGGTGATGGTCCGGGCGTAACTTAGGTAGATCGACACGGAAGAAATCAGGGTACCAATCAGGATCGCTATCAAGATCGTGTACACTGCCAGCCGTGTCGCCAAGTTCTGTCTCAAAATACTTGCCGTTAGCCTTTGCTGGGTAAATTAATGACGACCGACACCATGACTTACTTTACCAACGCCTAACCAGGACCCAAGGTAATCCACACCCCGATGCTGAGTCTATTCTGGCGCCACTTGAAAAATTCGCGGCCGCACTTTTTGGTCCGTGTTACCCGGCATCGGCCGCGCGGATTGTGCAGAGAAAAAGCCCCGGTTCACGCCCTGCTTGTGCTGGCAACGGCCAGCATGTTGGTGCCTGCTCCGCCAGTTCAGTCGTCAGAATCACTACCGAGCATTCAGGTCTACACCGAGGTGCGCAATGCTGCCAACATCGCCAGGGATCAGCAAGGCATACCCTATGTAGATAACCCGGCCAGCACGCTGACTGTCGCGGTGCTGGAGGAAGCCGGGCTGGACTATGATATCCGGATCGTGCCGTGGGCTCGAATCATGCAGATCCTGGACACCCAGCCCAACACCCTGGCCTATTCGCTGGCACGCACCCCGCAACGGGAAAGCCGGTTTCTCTGGGTAGGAGAGATTCGGCCCGTGGAGGTCTACCTGTTTGGACTGCGGTCCAGGCAGGCTGAATTACCCGGCACGATTGAAGAGGCACGGGATTTTCGGATTGGCACCATTCGCAGTGATTTTGCCGACCAGTATTTGCGCGACCTGGAGTTCCCCAATCTCGTCCATATCGGCAACAATACGCCCTGGCTGACTATGATGGAGCGGGGCCGTATTGACCTGGTGCCGTTTGGCGCACATGGTATCCAGGAGTATCTGGCCCAGCGTGCCGAGCCGCAAGAGAAACTGCTGGCCACCGTGCACCTGGACGCACTGTCTACGGGACTCTATCTGGCTCTGAGTAAACAGACCGACCCAGCAATTCTCAAGCGCCTTCGCCAAGCCTATCAGCGACTGGTGGAAGACGGTACCTATCAGCGGATCATGGCCCTGGAGAATACTGAAAACTAATGCTCGAGTGTCCCAATTCAGGCAATAATTCCCGAACTCCCGCGCCCGCGAACAGGATCTGTTGCCGTATCAGCCGCTCGCCAGGGCGGTTCAAGCTGTTGCTGTTGTTGCTGACAGTTTGTTTGAATCCCGCTGGCCTGAACGCACAGGAAACCCGGGACGAAATATTGGTCCTCACCGGCCCGCGTTCGGTGGATGGTGATTCCTACCAGGGCAGCGCCGGGCCTGGAACCAACCCTACAGCGGTATTCATCCGCGACATGATGGCCGAGGCGGGTGTGGACTACACCGTGTCGACCGTCCCCTGGCCCCGGGCAGTGCAGCGCCTGGACACGGAAGCCAATGTGCTGGTTTATTCCATGATCAGAACCCGGGCCCGTGAATCTCGCTACGTCTGGGTCGGCAAGATTCAACCCATCGAAACCTATCTCTATGGCCTTGCCGGAAAGCTGACCAGCCCACCAGCTACCCTGGAGGCGGCCCGCGACTACCGCATCGGAGTTGCGCGAAGCAGTGCCAGCGACAATTACCTTGCCGCAATTGGCTTCAGCAAGCGGCTGTACATTCCTGATGCCAGCCGGGCGGCCTTGCTGATGGAGCGTGACCGATTCGATCTCACCCCCTATACCGCACGCGAAGTCGCGGGCATGGTAGCCGACGGCTTGCTGGAAAAAGGGCAACTGGTACCCCACATCCATCTGGCAGCGCTTTCCGGGGGCACTTACTTTGCTCTCAGCAAGCAAACAGAACCGGCGCTGGCTCACCGCTTGAAGCAGGCTTATTTCCGATTGGTGCAAAACGGACGCTATGCACAGTTTCTGCAAGAATCATCACGCACCCGGTAAAACTGGCATTTGTCGCCTGGTAGCAGCCTTGATCCTGGCAGCCTTGCCTGTTGCGCTGCACGCACAGGCGCCGGTGATCCAGGCTTATACCCAGGTCCGCAATGCCGCAAACCTGGTAGTCGAAGCGGACGGCACGGTGCGACCCACCGATATTGGCACCCAGTTGCTGCAGGCGCTCATGGCGGAAGCAGGCCTGGAGTATGAATTGAACCTGGCCCCCTGGGCGCGCAACATCCAGGCGCTTGAAACCCAGCCCAATGTGCTGGCCTATACCCTGGTGCGCACTGCCGAACGGGAAGACGCCTACCACTGGATCGGCCTGGTGCAGCGCATTGACTCGTATCTCTATGGGCTGCGCCGACGGGAGGCGAGCCTGCCCACCACCCTGGCCGAGGCACGTAACTACCGGACTGCCAGTATCCGGGACGATGCCTATGACAATCTGCTGCGTAGCCTGAATTTCACCGACATCGTGTATATCAATAATGCGTCCCCCTGGCTGACCCTGATGGAACGGGGGCGGATGGACCTGATCCCCTATAGCGAGCAGGCCATGGCGGACTTCCTTGAAAGACAGGGCATCGCCGCTGATCGTGTGGTGCCGCTAGTGCGCCTGGAGGCGCTGTCCACCGGACTGTATTTTGCACTCAGCAAGCAAACGGAACTCGCCACCGTTGAGCGTCTGCAGGCGGCTTACCAGCAACTGATCAGCAACGGCAGATATCAGCAGATCACCGGTGACCCACATCCAACCCAGCTGAATCCCTGAACGCAACCTGCCACAGTTTACCGCGACTGCCCGAAGACTCCTGTTATACTCGGCCGGCACTGACAAGGGGAACTTCATGCCAATACCGAAATCCATGCAGGGCAAGCTGGCACTGCCGGTGGTGGGCGCACCACTGTTTATCATCTCCAATCCTGATCTGGTTATCGCCCAATGCAAGGCTGGCGTGGTGGGCGCGTTTCCGGCATTGAATGCCCGTCCGGCGGAAGTGCTGGATGAGTGGCTGACGCGCATCAAGTCCGAACTCGCTGCCCACGATGCAGCGAACCCGGATCGCCCTTCAGCACCTTTCGCGGTCAATCAGATCGTGCACAACTCCAATGATCGCCTGATGCATGATGTGGAGATGTGTGTGAAGCATGAAGTGCCGGTGGTAATTACTTCCCTGGGTGCGCGCCCGGAAGTGTTTGAAGCGATTCACTCCTACGGCGGTATTTGCCTGCACGATGTGATCAACAACCGGTTTGCCCGCAAGGCCATCGAAAAAGGGGCCGACGGATTGATCTGCGTGGCGGCCGGCGCTGGCGGTCATGCTGGCACCCTGTCGCCCATGGCGTTTATCCAGGAAGTCAGGGAATGGTTTGACGGTCCGATTCTGTTATCCGGGGCCATCGCCACCGGTGACGGTGTACTGGCCGCCGAGGCCATGGGCGCCGATCTGGCCTACCTTGGCTCGGCGTTCATTGCGACCGAAGAAGCCAATGCCGGAACCGACTACAAACAGGCACTGGTGGCAGGTGCGGCCAGCGATATTGTTTACACTAACCTGTTTACCGGCGTGCACGGCAACTACCTGCGTCCCTCTATCGAAGCGGCCGGTCTTGACCCGGACAATCTGCCCGAGAGCGATCCCTCCAAAATGAATTTTGGGTCCGGAGGCAGCAGTAAGTCCAAGGCCTGGAAAGATATCTGGGGCAGCGGTCAGGGCATTAACGCGGTGAAGGACGTAAGATCCACTGCCGAACTGGTGGCCCGGCTCAGCGCTGAATATCAGGCAGCCAGAGAGCGTCTTTGCCAGAATCCTGATCCGCTGCGCCCTCTGTAGAACGCAAGGCCATGCTCAGGCTACTGGCACGGCGCCGCTAGCAAAGCGCGTTGAACAGGCAGGTGCCGCCTTCGACCCATCGGATGGGCGGGGTCACGCTCTGGGCAGTGAGAGTATAGTTGATACCCGCCATGGCACTGCCGTCGGCACGCCAGGAGACAATAATCTGACCGTCGTGAACATGGATGCCATGTGTCGTGGCGGAGCGAATCTGCTCCACCGGAATACCGTTAGTGCCTTCATTCATGTCGGTTAGCGCAGAAAAGCGATTGGAGTTGGCGCCGACCACGATCGCGTTCCGATAGATGCTGGTAGCCAGTACTGCCTCGGCAAAGCGGGCCCGGTTGCTGTACTGCTGGTAGGCTGGCAGAGCGACGCTGCTGAGAATACCGATGATGGCCACTACCATCATGGACTCAATAAGGGTAAAGCCGGATTGTTTATTCATCCCTGACGCACCATCACTACTTCATGGGAACCGCTGGTGACGTACATGGCCTGCAGCCCGTATTGTCCCGGATTCGGGTGAGAGACACGCACTCCTTCACTGGTGCGACTGATAATATTGGGCACGTTCGTGCCAGGGCAGCGCATGCTCTGGTCGGGCATGTTGCCGTTGCTCAGCATATAGCCAATCTCTTCAAACACCAGTCGACATTCTTCCAGCTCAAGAATTGCCTCCTGTGCAGCAAGCACCTCGGAGTCAGTGAGCAAGTTGGGAAATGCGTAAATACCCAGAGACACAAACAACATGATCGCCGCGCCACCAATGCCGCCCCAGATATAAACCCGATCCTTGTCCTGGGATTTCTGCCGCGCCTCCAGCTCCGGGTCCACCTCGTGAATCGCCTGGCGGCTGGCCTGGGCCTCCCGCTGTTCTGCGGTGCGCGAGCGGGATTTCATGTAGGCATCGGCTTCTGCTACTACCGCGCATTTTTCGCAGTATTCGCCGTCATCAAGATACTTCGTGCACATGCCGCACATATCGACACCGCAGTGTTTGCAGACAGCAGCAGTGGGCGCGTTGGGATGGTTATGACAGGACAAAGGTATTCCTTACCTGATAGATCTTATTGGAGTAATGGGTTGAACGGGCAAGTGGGCGCTTGTCGTACGGGGAAATGTTCCTACATTTCCTGAGGGCAGGGAAGGGAAAAACACTGATTTTTTCCCCGAGTGCAGCAACGCGTGAACCACGTCTTACCACGGCGGGTAAAGCTAGGGTAAACATGGGCAAAAGTCACCTGAGGATTGTCTCAGGCAGCAAAATAATTTGTGAAAAAGTGGAAATCAGTTACCAGATTCGCTGGCCATCCGCTCTTCCACACGAGCGCCGCGCAGAATATTTACCATGCCGTAGTTGCCTTCGTGACAAGCATACTCGTAAAGATTGCCCGCCACCTTGGTCATTGGCACGATGCCGGTAAAGTGATCCGTAAAAGTCGAAGGGTCATCCACAGTGAATTCGTAATTTACGGTATCAAAATCCACCCGGGTGAAGCGCTCGGTCAGCACTTTGCTTGCGGACGTCCCGGCAGAACCAAAGCTGGCGGCCAGCCCGTTGAAGTTGCGGGTAACCACAACCAGCGTGTCACCATCCCAGTAGCCTTTGGAATCTCCGGTATATAACCCGATCTCTTCATCCAGCGACGGCAGATCGGCGGCCGACTCGTAAAGCGGCACGATCCGGGCATCGTGGATCATCTCGGTGAGGATTACCACGGTGTCACGATTCTGGAAAATCTGCACGTTATTGTTGTACAGACTTGGGGTAAAGGGCGGACCGGCATTAAAGCCAACCAGGCAACGTTCCGACAGACCCCGGTCTTCGGGGCCGTCGGTGCCAATACCACCGGCGCCAATGCGGACCGGTCGCGATTCGCCGGTAGTGCCACCGCCATAAACACCCTGGTCGGCAATAGCCCCTTCCACCAGGGGCGGCAGGCGCCCGTTTTCCGGGTAAACAATGTGTGAAGTGCGCACCGTATCCCCGATCCCGGCGTTTTCGATCCAGAAATCGTTGTAGGATTCGTCCACCCCCTCGATGGCCAGCGCCGCGTCGCTGTTTTCATCCCGCGCCGCCCGGGCCGCCTGGATCTCGGCGATTTCCTCGTCACTCAGGAACTGGCGATTGCCGAAGCGCGGCGGTCGCTGCATGGGCACATCGGAGGAAAAATTCCACACCCCCTGCAGATCCGGCTGGCCCCACTGGGTACGCGGCACCTGATAGTCTTCTGCCGCCAGGGCAGATAGCGGCAGCAACGCCAGGCAAACTGCGCCAATCAGGGCTGGGTTGACCAACGGCTTGGGGGATGCGGGAGAGCTTGTAGTTTTCATTGTCTGCTCCGAAACTGTGTCTGGGGTATCTCGATCTGGAGTAACCTGATTAAAGGCTCAAACGTTAACGTACTTTCGATGCTCACGTACATATTTTGCGTCGCTCTGGCGCCGACAACCGCGCCAGGTCATAGTGCGCCAGGCTGGCTCAGCGGCAAGGCCGGCAATTAGCCGGATTCCTGGGAGCGCGGCTCCGCCAGGCCACCGAAGGCCGCAAACAGCGCCTGAAAGAAATTAGCCAACTCCAGGCTCATCAGCGCGAATTCCTGATCGAGCTTCTGGGCCGGGCTAATATCCTGGCTTTGTTCGGTATCCTCCTGCATCTCCTCGAAACGCAGGCGCTTTACGACAAGATCGTCGCCGATATTGCAGGACAGCAGGTTATTCCAGGACACCCCGAGACTCTTCACCTGCTTGCCGGCCTCCAGGTGGGCAACAATTTCGTCGCTGGCCAGATCCTGTCCCTTGCAGCGAATCACATTGCTGCCATCCATGGGATTGAACAGCTCGCAGTCTTCGTCCAGGGCAAATTTGTCACTGGCTTTCTGATCCCGCAGCCAGTGGGTCATGACGTCGCTGGGCGAACGTTTACTTTCCGGCAGTGCGACCGGAAACGAGCCCAGTGAGTCACGCAGCAGACTGACCAGCTCCTCGGCGCGCGGCGCCGAGGCGGCATTGACCACCAGCAGTCCAGCTTTCGGTGCCAGATAGGCATAAATCTGCTGATTGCGGGTAAAGGCCTGGGGCAGGAGCTGCGCTTCCATGTCTTCGGCAATTTCCCGCTTTTCCTTGCGGTAGATTTTCCGTGCCTGGCGCTGCTCCAGCTCGGCAACCTTCTCCTCGGTGTACTCGCGCACCACCGAGGCTGGCAGCAAGCGATCCTGGGCCTGGGCACAGATCAGAATGTATTCACCCACCCCATGGGCCAGAGGTGGCTCTATCTCAGGGTCGGTATCCGGTAGCGGGCTGACCCAGCCAATACGGGATTTTTCATAACTGCTGCAGGGCTGAAACTGGAACTGAGCCAACTGCTCGGCCAACTGCTCGGCGGTCAGGCTGAAGTCTTTGGTAAGTCGGTATAAGCGTAAATTTTTAAACCACATAAAATATTAAATTTCTGACACTCGCTCACTGCGGTTCGGACCTTCGGCCCGGACCGGTCAACGGTAGGGATGAAAACAAGGCGCCGATTATGCAGCAAGCGCTCCGGGTTCACCACGCCTGAAATGCCTGGAAACCTCTGATTAGTTCTACCGCTGCCCTGGTCTCCAGACGAGATCACTGACGAGGCGCCTTGCCGCCGGCCTGCCAAGGCGAGGCAGCGAAGCCAGCGGACTCATCTGGAAGTACCACCAGAATTAATCAGAGGTTCCTGAAAACTGCCCTGGACCAGTACCGGTTAATCTCAACACTTTGTAACACGAGCGGCGCACTACAGGGCATTGCCGTACAATGTGAGGTTTGGTTGGTCCGGCTGCCGGATGGGGCAACACTCGCCGCGACTCTCTCCGCACGATAATTAGAAAGGCTGCATTCATGTCATTACGCATTCTCATGCTGTGCGTTGCGCTCAGCGTCTGGTCACTGCCCGCTGGGGCCCAGCAATCCGGTGGCAATAACTCCACCGTGGTGTATTCGGCAGACTACTTCACCGAATGGGTGCCCGTAACTGCCCAGGACATGCTGGTGCGGATTCCCGGCCAGGAAAACGCCGGACCGGGTGGTGGCGGTCCGGGTGGCAACCCGGCCTCGGGTGGACGCGGACTTGGCGCCGGTGCCGGTGGCACCCAGATTCTGGTGAATGGCAAACGCGTCGCTGGCAAAAACAATGACACCAGTAGCCTGTTGAGCAGCATCTCGGCCGACCAGGTCAGGGAGATTCGTATTCTTCGCGGCACCTCCGGCGAGCTTGATGTCCGCGGCAGCGCCCAGGTGGTGAACGTAATCCTGTTTGAAGAACTGGCTTCCACCAGCTTCGCCTATGAGCTGCAAACCGAATACATCCAGGACGACACCATCCAGCCCAACGGCTCCCTGTCCATCAGCGGCGTGAGCGGCGGCATGAACTATCTGCTCAGCTATGAGCGCCGGGCCCGCTATCGGCAGCTGCTCAACAACGAGAGTAGTATTCTTGGCGATTTCTCCCCCAACGACACGGTGTTGGAGTCCCGGGTATTCGACAATCCCAACGACGAAATCAGCGCGAATATCGGCCTTGAGTTGACCCCCAACAGCAGTCTCCGGGTGAATGGCCTGTACGGGATAACCAACGGCGGCCAGACAGTAGACCGGGTAACCACTGATCTCACGACTCCACAGCCAGACTATCTCGTCGAATACGAGAACAACCCGCAGGACACCACCAACTGGGAACTTGGCGGTGACTACGAGCTGAGACTGGGCAATGGCGACCGCTTCAAGCTGCTGGCCATCGCCAACCGCGAAGACCAGGTCAATACCCGTCGCCGCTTCGAGGTATTGCCGGATGCCAGCCGTGAGTTCAACCTGTTCCTGAATACCGATGCCATCACCCAGGAGCGCATCGTGCGCACCTCCTATACCACCAACGTCTTTGACCAAAGTGTGGAATTTGGCATCGAAAGCGCCCAGACCCTGCTGGATTCCAAACTGCGCCTGGGCACCCTGTCCGACGGCACGCCATCCGCTAACGTCGAGGGCCTGGTGCCGGTGTCTATTGCCAACGCCGCATCCGAGGTGGAGGAAATTCGCCACGAGCCGTTCATCATTCACAACTGGCAGCTCAACACCCAGATGACCCTGGAATCAACCCTGGTTTACGAGTCTTCGGAAATCAACCAGACCGGCGATATTACTCGCTCCCGTGATTTTGGCTTCGTCAAACCAAAGGTGGACCTGCGCTACGATGTCTCACCGGCTTTGCAGCTGCGCGGTACCCTTGAGCGTATCGTCAATCAGCTTTCCTTCTCTGACTTTGTGGCATCCAATGACCAGACCGACGAGGACGCCGAGACCATTGCCGGTAACGCCGATCTGCGCCAGCAAACCCAGTGGCGGTATTCCGTCAACACCGAGTATCGCTTTCCCAATGACATGGGCGTGGTCAACGCCGAACTGTTCTATGCCGACCACCAGGACGTGATCGACTGGATTGATGTCTCCACTCCCGACAACCTGCGCTCCACTCGCGGCAATATCGGCGATGGCGTGGAGCGGGGGCTGAATATCACCTCCAGTGTGCGCGCCAGCTTTCTGGGCATGCCCAACCTGTTGCTGATGCCCGGCCTGCTTCTGGAAGATTCCGCGGTCACCGACCCTTTTCTGGGGGTTGAACGACGCTTTCGCAATCACGCCCGTGGCCGCTTCTCGTTTACCTTCCGTCACGACCTGCTGCAGTGGAATGCGTTCTGGGGCATGCAGTATTTCGATCGCACCGACGGCAACATGTTTGCCTATGACGTCGAAGACATTGAATTCACCGTCGGCGAACCACGGGTGAATTTCTACGCACAGTACATGGACCCGCGAGGCGTTACTGTGCGTCTTGATATCGGCGCGATCACCGACGGCACCCAGTGCCGCGAACGCTGGCGCTATGTTGGCCATATTCGCGACAATGTCCTGGAAGAGCTGGAATACCGCTGCACCCATACCGGAGTGGAAACCAGCCTGACGGTGAACGGCACGTTCTAGAACTCATTTTTTGTTACCGCAAACAGCAGGCGGGGCCAGGTTACTGACCCCGCTTTTTTTTGGCGCTTCGCAGATTTCCGGGGAAGCGCTATTGAGAGCGATGGACGTAGCCGTGGTGATCTTTGACCTCGAACGCGACTGCGGGGAGGCAGGGTTACCGCCCCGCCGGCCCGGCGCCCATCCAGTCTTCGCGTCGCTACTCCCGACAAACCTGGGTCCCGTCACTCCGGAAAAAGCCCTGTCAGGCCACGGTTCCCGGTAATGCGCGCTGAGCCTTTTTTGCGCAACGTACATGCTTGGGGTCATAATGACTGGACCGAATGTTCGCTCCCGCTCACACCGGAGTGAGCGGGTCGGAGTCTGGCCATGATCGATCTCAAGTCAACCGTCCGGCTGTTTGTCATGCTTGCCGCTGGCAAGCAATACTCCCTGGCCTGCCTGGCAACGGGACTGGTGCTGCTGTGCGCTCCGGTCGCGGCCCAGGACAACACCGAATTCCCGCAGCCACAAGTTTCACAGCATTTAAATCTTCAGCAACAACAACAGCGCTACCAGCGAGCGGTACAGGCGCTGGACGGCAGCCATGATGAAGGTAGTGCCGAACTCTATCGGGCCCTGGCCAACATCCAGCAACAGCAGGGTGATTACGACGCTGCCATCACCTCCTACAGCGAGGCACTGCAGGCCCTGCGCATTAACCAGGGGCTGGCTTCCGAGCCACAACTCGAATTGTTAGCTGCTTTCAACGATGTGCTGTATCGAAAGCAGCAATGGCAGCGCCTGGATACCCATTATCACCTGGCCCACCAGATTACGACCCGGCTTTACGGCAGCGATGACCCACGCAGCATTGCCGCCGCCACCCAACTGGCAAGCTGGAAGATTCGCGCCTGGCAAGCCGGTGTCTACCGCCCCCGCGGAGATCGTTCCGTTCAGGATGCCGCGGCAATCTATCGCGGTTTGCTCACCAGCCTGGAAGACAGCGACCGGCTTAATCATCAGCAGCGCGCCACCCTGCTGTCCGCCCAGGGCCTGGCCTATTTCTACGCGGCGCGGCATGTCGCCAATATTCCGGTCAGCGAATTCCAGTACAGTGCGCCAGTGCATAATTCCCTGCAGCAATGCGTACCGCTGGTGATGTCGGTGGACGGCGCCCAGCCATCTGCCAGTGCCTGCCACGCCAACCAGAATCTCGACCCGGAATACTACGCTGCCCAACAGCGCGAGAAGAACAATACCGTGCGTCGGCATCTGGCAGACATGCGCCAAAGCTTTAGTGCCGCCATCGAGGCGCTGCAGGCTGATCCTGACGCCAGCCTTGAGCAACGCGTGCAGGCGGTTTTGCATCTCGGTGACGCAAACCTGCTGGCGGAAGACTATCGGCGCGCCCGCCGCCAGTATGCCCAGGCCTGGGCAATGTTGAGTAATGAGCCTCAGCACCAAGCCCTGCGCCAGCGGCTGCTGGACCAGCCAGTACGTGCCCTGCAGGGAATCCTCGATTCCCTGCCATTCGATGCGCCGTTGGCGGGTACCGCACTGCTGGGCAGCGTCTCCTTTGAGGTGACCGAGACCGGGGCGATTGAGAATATCAGCATCAACGGTCCCCCCGAGGCCTTGAGCCAGGACAACCTGGGCGAGATTGCAATCAAACTGGACCAATCAGTCTATCGACCGCGCATTCAAGACGGTCAGCCAGTGCGCGGCGCCCTCACCCTGCCCGCCAGCGCTCTGTAAACCCGGACCTGCGAGCAGACCGCGGGCGGAACCGCGGCATGACTTGTCAAACGCCCGCAACTGGTTGACACTAGGGTCAATTCCTCTGCAAGAAGGAGCCCGCCATGAAAGCCCGCGTTCGCCCGATCCGCAACAGTGTATTAGCCTTCGGCATAGCCGTGTTCGCTGCCAGTGCTGGCGCCCAGCAGGTTGATCCCGACTGGGAGCTGCCGCGCACCATCGATGGCCACCCCGATCTGCAGGGTGTCTGGGAAAACAACACCATAACCCCGGTAGAACGTCCTGATGTATTCGGTGACAAGGAGTTTCTTACCGATGAGGACGTGGCGTTCCTGGAACAACGCCTGGATGAAATCTATGCGGCCGGTGAAGACGCCCTGTTTGGCGGCGGCGTTCTGGAAGCGGCGTTCACCGGGGAAATCCAGTCCTACGACCCGAGCACTGGCAACTACGACTCGCAATGGATGGCGCGGCGCACTATCCATCGCCGAACCTCACAGATTATTGACCCACCGAATGGCAAATATCCGCCGCGCACCGAAGCAGCCATTGCCGCGGCTCGCGAACTGCGCGAACACCGCGAGCAACACCCGGCCGACTCCTGGACAGATCGTCCCCTGGGCGAGCGCTGCCTGTCGTTCGGCGCCCCGCGACTGGGCTCTGGTTACAATAGCTACTGGCAAATTGTTCAGGCTGAAAACACCGTGGTGATTTACCAGGAGATGGCCCACGATGCACGCATCATCCCGCTCACCGACAAACCGCACGTCGATGACAAGATTAAACTCTGGCACGGAGACTCGCGGGGCTGGTGGGAAGGTGACACGCTGGTGATTGAAACCACGAACTACTCCGAGCCCAGCAGCACGACACCCAGAACCGTTGATAAACGTAATGTGGAACGCCTGACCCGTATCAGCGATAGCGCATTACGCTATCAACTCACCTCCTATGATCCCGGCACTTATACTGCGCCCTACACCCGGGAGATTATCTTCGATCACACTAACGATGAAATCTACGAGTATGCCTGTCACGAAGGCAACTACGGGATGCTGAATATTCTGCGTGGACACCGCGCGGAAGAACGCCGGGCCCGGGAAGCGACAGGCGAGCAGTAAGCGCCTCACCGCCGTCGCGACTTGCTACCGGCAGCGATGCTTTTGCAGCAAATGCTCAGGTGACCTTGTTGCGCCGGTTGAAGTCCGGCGCCTGGTACGTCTTGCCGGCAATAATGTCGACCAGATGCTTCACCGCCTTCGCAATATCATCAAATCGAAGAAACAACGGTGAAAAGCCCAGCCGCAACACATCCGGGCTACGGAAATCCGCGATCACTCCCTTCGCCGCCAGCGCCTGACAGACTCCGTACGCCTGCTCATGCGCGTAAGCCAGTTGGCCGCCGCGTCGGATGTCAGCATCCGGCGTCAGCAGGGTCAGCCCGGACAATGTCGGGCTGGCAGCGACCAGGGTCATGAACAGCCGCGACAACGCCAGAGATTTACAATGTAGCTGCGCCATGTCCACATCGGCAAACTGATCCAGCGCCGCATCCAGCACCGCCAGGGAAAGGATTGGCGGCGTACCGGTGAGATAGGAAGCCATGCCGGAGGCTGGCACAAAGTCTGGATTGAATTCAAAAGGGGCCTTGTGTCCCATCCAACCCTGTAAAAACGGACCGGGCAAGCTGCTGGATCCATCGTCGGCAGCATCAGGGTGCCGACGACTGGCATAGATAAAAGCCGGCGCGCCGGGCCCGCCGTTCAGATACTTGTAGCCACAGCCCACGGCAAAATCCACTTGCCAGTGATCCAGCTCCAACGGCAGTACACCAGCGCTGTGGGCCAGATCCCAGATCACCAGGGCTCCGGCATCGTGGGCGGCACGGGTCAATTCTGCAATGTCATGGACACTGCCGTCACGGAAGTTTACCTGAGTCAGCATCAGCACAGCGACAGTATTGTCCAGCGCACCCAGCAGACCATTGGCAGCCACTGTACGCAATTCACAACGCTCATTCTCCACCAGGTCTGACAGACCCTGGGCCACATACAGATCGGTGGGGAAATTGTCTTGCTGGGAAAGCACCACGCGTCGCCCCGGACGCAAAGCCAGACACTGGCCAAGCAGCTTGAACAGATTGACCGAGATCGAGTCACAACAAACCACTTGTCCAGGTGCCGCCCCCAGCAGTGGGGCAATTTTTTCCCCGGCAGCAACCGGCAGGTCGATCCAGTGGTGACGATTCCAACTGCTCACCAGGTCATCGCCCCATTGCTGTTCCACCGTGTCGCGCGCACGCTGCACGGCGTTTTTGGGCAATGGGCCCAGGGAATTACCGTTCAAATAGACCTTGCCCGGCGGCAATTGAAAACGGTCGCGGCAGTGAGCCAGAGGATCGCTGGCATCCAGTGCGGCAATGTCTGCCTCAGTCATCATGCCCGCCAGTTCAGTCAACAGACTCACCCAGTACCCGCAGCAGCAGGGCAAAAGCCGGGGTGCCCGGGTGCACCCAGTCAAAGTGTCCGGCACCGTTGCTTACCACTACCCGGGCATCCACCTGTTCAGTCTGGGCCAGGGGCACAATGGTGTCGGCGCTACCGTGCAGCAGTACCGAGCCAGGATGCAGTCCGTGGCTGGCGGGATTGGCGGCGCGATAGGCGTCAGGGTCGTCGACATAGCTGGCACCGATAAACGGTGCCGCGGCGGTCTGACAGTCGTTCGTGCCGCGGGCATAATCAATCACGTCCGTAATGGCCGCCAGGCCAATCACCCGCGACACCGAAACCTCCAGCGCCGCCGCCTGGCTACCAGCCAACAGCGCCAGGTGGCCGCCAGCGGAGTGCCCCATTAACACCACGTCGCGGCTACTGACGCCCATGGGCGCCAACTGCGCCAGCTGGTTAATGCCCTGCTGAATGTCAGCGTATGTCCCGGGCCAACCCCCGCCGGCGTCACCGGTGCGCCGATATTCAAGCGACCAGACATTGAATCCAGCATCAGCAAGTGCGGCGCTGGCCGCGAAGGTGTGACCGATATCAAAGGCGTTGAGCCAGCAGCCCCCGTGAATGAACACAATGGTTGGCGCCTCGGTCGTGGGATCTGGATTGTCAGCGGCCAACCACAGCGTGCCAAACTGCAGCAGATCATCGCCATAGGCAATGCGCCGCGGACTGGCGTCAACCGGCTGCGCGAGTATCTGCTCGAAACTGACGTTGGCGTGCATCGCGGTATCGGCCAGCACGGCAGCTTGTTCACCACCTTGCCCGCTGTCGTCCGACGGTAGCGCACAGGAAGCCAGCACGAGGCTAAGCAGCAGCAATTGCGGGAACAATGCATTGGTGTCTACGGACTTTTTTACGGGTCCTGGCAACAAATCGATAATCGAATTCACGGGAGACTCAACTGAAGAGGCAAGCCTGGAGCAAGTCAGGCATTCAAAAACCACGCAAACATAGCACAAAGCCGAAAAAACTGGCTGATTTGGGCTCTGGCGTGGTCACTGCTGGTGATTTATGTCAGCATTATTGTTCCACGAACGTAAATGGGATAGTTATGACTCTAATGATTGGCAAGAACAGTGTGGTTTCACTTCACTACACACTGAAAAACGACGACGGCGACGTGATGGACTCCTCTGAGGGCAAAGCGCCGTTACAGTACCTGCACGGCAACAACAACCTGATCCAGGGGTTGGAAGATGAACTGTCCGGGAAAACTTCCGGCGCCAAATTTGACGCCACGATTACCGCGGAAAATGCCTACGGCGAGCGGCGTGAAGATTTCATCCAGGTCATTAACAAGGAAATGTTCCAGGGCGTGGAAAACATTGAGCCCGGCATGACCTTTGTGGCCCAGGGAGAAGGCGGTGCCCAGCGCCAGGTCCGGGTCACCGAAGTTGAAGGTGACGACGTAACCATCGATGCCAATCACCCCATGGCCGGTATGACCCTGCACTTCGAAGTGGAAGTGGTGGATGTCCGCGAAGGCACCGAGCAGGAAATTGAACACGGTCATGTTCACCAGGACGGTGCTGACCACTAGATCAGCCAGTAATGCTCACAGTAGCGCCCGGTAGTTCGTGCCGGGCGTCTACTGCCCAGTTCCCCTTGCACACCCCATTCCCCGGCTGTCTCAGGTGCATTAGCCTGGACTAGCGTGGCGGATCCACTGCGTCCGGGCCTGAGCTGTTGATCCGGTACCAGCCGGCCACCGCGTAGCGCTCTCGCGACGTGACCCGAACCTCGTGGGGAAACTCCTCGCTCAAGAAAACCACCAAGGTGGCAAAACCCGGCTGCACGGTCACCAGTTCCTGATCACTGTCCTTGCTACTGGCCAACTTGGTGTCAGCCGTATACAGCACCAGTTCACCACCCTGGTCCGGCTGCCAACCCTTGTTCAGATACGTCACCAGGGACAACACCCGGTTGGACTGCCCTTTGAACGCATCCAGGTGCTTGCGATAAAAGTCCCCTTCGCGGTATCGAGAGAAGTGACTTTCGAAGGAGAATAGTCCAAGGAACAAACGCCGGTTCAGATAGCGCTTCAGCCGCTCCGCCCAGGCCAGCCAATGGCGGCTGTCCGGGTGCTGCTCATCGATCCAGAAAATCCGGTCGCGGCGCACGAACTGATTACGCATCTGGTCAGTTCCGCGTCCTATCCCTGCGGCGCGAAACTCATCATCGTTAGTGTCCGAGAGGTTGATGTTCAGCAAATAGTCAAGCAGGCTGTCAGTGACCACCGCTGGCAGCGCCGCGGGCAGTACCGCATATCCCTGTTTTTCTATACCACTGGCAATGTGTTCAAAAAGCCGCGCCTCGTCGGCATCGGATAACGGCCTGCGCGGTGCAGGAAGTGCTTGCTGCGGGGCATTGAACAGTTCGGTCAAGGCATTAGCTCAGGTATTGGTCAAGGATGTTTGATGCATCAAGCGGCGGCGGATTATGCCACCAACACCGGTAATCCAGTAATTGTTTTTGCGCTTCGAGCTGTCTATCCCGCCGACCATGACCGGACAAGCGTTCGCTTTCCACCGCCATTGGTAGCGCAAACGGGATTAACGCTTTTGAAACGGCGGGCTTTATTTGAAATACTTGGTGGTCTTTTACACACCCGACACACACTACACACATTCACTGCAAACGTTCACAGTTTTCATTTTTACTCCATAACAAAACCAAAGCAGGTAAGCATCGTATGGCCAAGTTCACTTCACGAGTATTTGCTACAGCAGTAGCCCTGACGCTAGGTCTGGCTGGCAGCCTCCACGCTGACGACCACTGGCCGGCACAGCCCCCGGCGGAGGCCCCTGCTGATTGGGGTCCGGTATCAGCCAATTTTGAAGAAATCCCCTACCCGTATCCGGTGCATTTCCTCGAACTGACCCGGTTCGATCAGCAAATGCGCATGGCCTACATGGATATCCCCCCCAGCGGCCGCGCCAATGGCCAGACCGTGTTCTGGCAACACGGCATGAACTTCTATTCCGAGGCCTACACCCCGACCCTGAAAGTGCTGTCTGACGCCGGCTTCCGGGTGATCGCAGTGGACCGCATTGGCTACGGCAAGTCCTCAAAGCCGGTTATCCCCTACAACTTTAATTTCGTGGCCGCCAACATGAAGGCGCTACTGGACGAGCTGGGTATCGATGAAGTGGCGCTGGTAGGCCACTCCATGGGCGGCATGGTGGTCAGTCGCTTTGCCATGCTCTACCCCGACGTCACCACCCACGTGGTCATGGTTAACCAGATCGGCCTGACCGACCAGCGCCAGAGCCGCCCCTGGACCGATCCCTTTGCCAGCCCCACGGGCGAAAGCAGCTATCAATCCATTCTGCGTGGACACCGCCGCTATTTCCCCGAGGCCTGGCCCCCGGCGCATCTGGAGTTCGTGCGTCGTCAGTACGGCCAGACCATGAGCGGTGAATGGCCGCGACTGGCCATGGTGCGTCGCCTGCAGGGACAGATGCTGTATGACGATCCGGTGGTCTATGACTGGCAGCACATCGACAGCAAGGGCCTGGTTCTGGCTGGCGAGGAAGACGGGCTGATTGAGGACTTCCCACGCTATGCCCGCCACGTCGCCAGCGAACTGCAGAACGGCACCATCCTGCTCTACCCGGGCATCGGCCACGCCCCGCAGATCGAGATTCCGGATCGCTTCCACGCCGACCTGATGCGCTTTCTGCGCTCCGACCCGGATGAGCCCGCCAGCCAGTGGCAATAAGCGCCGGACCGCTGGCCAATTAAAACAACACCTGGTCAGACAGCAAGACAGCGATAGATGAAAAAAGCGCTGCCGGATAGTATTCCGGCAGCGCTTTTTTTTTGCGCCTGTGATGTTATTGACCACGGGCGACCCGCAATACGAACTAGCGCTGGAATTCGATACCCAGCCCCCAGCTATTGGTGTAATCGTAATAGTCCACCAGATCGCTGTCGTAGCCGGACCGGGCCCACAGGTTGATTGGCAGGCCCGCAATATTAGTGGTCAGCTCCAGGCTGGTGGTGTTGTGTGCAAAGGGCTTGGCGTGACCGGTCTCATGTTCCAGCCTGACACGCTCGAAACAGAAAAAATCCGGGCAAACACCATTCACAAAATCGTACTGCACTGACAGGCTCAAGCCGCTGTAATAGTCGCGGGTTTTACTGTCGTCGCCGTCTCTTTCCCAGACGTTGTATTCCTCAGGATTACCCTGAAACAGGCCGTGTTCAAGATAATGGCGGTATTCGATTTCGGTTTCGGTCTGGCCGCTGAGATTCGGCAGCAGTCCGGTATTCCATTGTTTGTTCCAGTCCACCGACACGTAGTCCCAGCCACGACTGATGCTGTCACGGGCAATACGTGCCGGTTGATTCTGGGAGACATAGTATTGTTCAACCTGGTTAAAAAGGGCCTGGGTTTCTATCTGCTGGCCATTGGATTCATGCCCGTAGCCGAAGTCCCAGTAGCTGGGATCCGCCCGCCCGTAATGGCCGTCGCGCCAGACGCGTAGAAAGATTTCCGGATTGTAGCGACGCGCAATTACCGGCGCCGAGTCGCGGGAGCCAATATACTGTGAAAAACGGGTGCTGAAGGCCAGATACAAGCGCGGCAGATTGCGGCTGCGATCAATATTCAGCAGCGACGACGCCACGTCCACCACCGGAGACAGAATCGGGTGCTTCACCGATAATTCAGCATCCATGTACAAACGGCTGATGTCGTTGTCGTCCATCCGTGCCACCAGCTTGTTCCGCTCGTGGTTCGTCAATCCGTCGATACCAAACCCGAACAGCGTGCCGTCCTCGTCGATCAGGTTTTCCAGGGGCACGGCCTGATCATCAATCATGACCTCTTCGGGACCTTCCTGGACGTAGCGATCGAAACAGGCCAGCCGCTCCATGTCGTCTGCCAGGCTGGGACAGATCTGAAAGGCTTCAGTGGGGTTGGCGTGGGCGGCAGGCCCTCCCAGCAGAAGCAGGCCAGACAGCAGCGCCAGCCCGACAGTCAGGGGTTGGTGCCACGATTGATTAGCAGCGGGCAGATTACTTAACATAGCGGGATCGCTCTCTTTGCAAACAACAGTCATTATCGGCGTTTGAGTGTAACCAGTCTTGTCCGGCAGGAGTAGCCGGCCAAGGGTCACAGCCTGGCGCGCCAGGCCCCTGTCAGCAACTGAATTTGGATTTCCATGTTTGCCTCGATAACCCGCTTGTCGTCACTGCTGATCGGAGTGGCACTGCTGCTGACCGGCCACGGTTTGCAGCTAGCCCTGATTCCATTGCGCGCCCAGATAAACGGCTGGACCAGTGTCGAGGTGGGTTATCTCAGCGCGGTTTATTTCACCGGTTTTATTGTTGGCTGTTTCTCAATCCCCAGGCTGGTAGCACGCATTGGCCACGTGCGCACCTTCTCCACTCTCACCGCCGCCATGACCGCGGCCCTGCTGAGCCTGAGTTTCGGTGACAACATTTATCTCTGGCTGGCGCTGCGCTTTATCGTGGGAGTGACCATCGTCGGGCTTTACCTGGTGATCGAGAGCTGGCTTAACTCGCTGATCAGCAACGAGGTGCGCGGCGGCGTGCTGGCGGCCTACACGGTCGTTGTACTGGCTGGGCTCGCCCTGGGTCAGTTGCTGCTCAACGCCGCCCCGCCGGAAGGCGATCGGCTGTTTGTAATCGCCGCCATGCTGGTAGTGTTGGCAGCGATTCCGATCTGCGTGACCCGGACCAAGCAGCCTGCGGAAATTCCCAGTGCCCGGTTTTCTCCGATGCTGGTAATTCGTACTTCCCGGGCCGCCACGCTGGGCGCCTTTATCTCCGGGGCGGTCACTGGCACGTACTACGGCCTCGGCCCGGTATACGGACTGCAGATTGAACTATCAATTTCCCAGATCAGCATGATGATGGCCCTGGGCATCATTGGCGGTGCGCTGATGCAACTGCCACTGGGACGCCTGTCGGACAGCATTGACCGGCGCAAGGTGTTGTTCATCGCCATGCTGTGCGGAGCTGCCGTGGCGGCCGCGGGGACAACCCTGAACCGGGATATGATTCCCTATGTGATGCTGGTCTTTGGCGGCTTCGCCATGCCGATATACGCTCTGAGTCTGGCCCAGGCCAGCGACCACGCAGAGCCCGAGTCGTTTCTCGAGATTGGCACCGGCCTGCTGATGATCAACGCCACCGGCTCCATTATCGGCCCACTGGTGATTTCCCGCTTCATGGACAGCCTGGGGCCCAGCTTCTACTTCGCCGCTCTGGCGGCGATTCTGTTGCTCGGAGCAGTACTGATCCTGGTGTTTATCCGCTCCCGTGACCGGGTCGCAGAACATCACACCGACTTCACCGTTGCCACCTCTGCGGTAGGCCAGGCTGCGTTGCAAATGGATCCGCGTACCGACGAGGAAGAAACAGAAGTCATGGAGGGTGAGGTGATAAGCAAGCCCGAGCAGGAATCCGGCGCGGATGACAAGCTGTAAAAAATTCCGGAATTTTGATGCCGGTCAGTAATTTATCCTGTTGACGACTGGGTCACGGAGTCGTAACCGACTATAATCGAGGCGCTCTGACCGTGGACCTTTGAGCTATCCTGTAGCCCTGTAGTCCTGTAGCCCAGCAACCTGTTTTCCGCCGATGCATTGCCAGAACCATCCCAACGCCCGCGCCATCGACCAGTGCACCTCTTGCGAGGTACCGCTGTGCGGCCAATGCGCCAGCTTTGTGGAAGACTCGGTACTGTGTGAGCGCTGCGCGGCTGACCATGAATCCGAAAAATTCGTCAACCAGCAAACAGCCAGCCAGGCTCAGCCGGATCGCTCGATCCAGGTTGATCGCGAGGAAACGCAATCCGGTGGCCCGCGTCGCAAGTCACAACTCAATCCGGTAACGGTGCAGATCGGCATCATTGCCGTGTGCCTGATTGTGCTTGCTGTGCGTGTGCTGGTTTTTTCCGGCCAACCCGCCAGCGCCGTCAACAATGATCTTGCCGCTCGCGAGCAGCAAATGACCAACCTGGCTCAGTGCCTGATCGTATTTCGCCAGATTGGTGTCAGTCTGGCAGCCGGCGAAGAACCGATGCCGGCAATGACCTGTCCGGACAACCTGGGGCCGAATCGGGTGCAGCGCAGCGGCGACGATATCATTGTCACTCATCCAGCACCGCAGTTTTACGGCTTTTCCAGGATTGAAGTCAGTCGTCGCGACCCGGAACCGCGACTCATTAACTGAGCGCCTGACCGCAGACACAGTCGCCATCAGAAACTGTTGATAATAAGCTGCAATTACAGCAGGATTTTGGCCGTGCATCCGGGTGCTCAGGCTACAGCCGCGCGATCAGTTCCAGTTCACAAACAAGTATTCAAGCAGGTCGTTTGGCGCTCGCCAACAAGACTCGCGCAGGATTGCCCATGTCCATCGCATACCGACTGGTTCGCAGCACCATCACTGGCGTCTATAACAGATTTATCAGTACGCCACCGGTGTTAAACACGCAGCACTATTTCCCGGAAGCACATCGGTTTACCAGTCAGTGGCAGGTCTTGCGCGAGGAGGCCATGCAGCTCATCGATAACATCGAGTCGGTGCCGCGTTTTCATGAGCTGATGCCGGAGCAGTACCAGTTATCCAGTCATGGCAACAAGGAATGGCGGATGTTTATCGTCCGCGCTTACGGACTCGACATCAGTGAGAACATGACCAGGGTCCCAGTCCTGGCAAATCTGGTGCGGAGTGATCCGAGCATCAAGTCGGCATCTATCTCCTTCCTGGCGCCAGGCAAACAGGTTCCAACCCATACCGGCCCGTTTAGAGGCATCACCCGGTTCTATATGGGGCTCCAGGTACCTTTAGCGCAAGATGGTGAGCCCGGCGTGACCCTCACCATTGCCAACCAGAACTTCCGCCTGGGCAATGGAGATGCATTGCTCTGGGATGACACCTATCCCCATAGCGTGGCCAACAATACCGACCAGTGGAGAATCGCCCTGCTACTGGATATCTACCGCGCCGACATGCCTGGACCGCTGCGTGCCTTTACCAACAGCATTATTGGTCTGGCACGTCTCTCCATCAAATGGCGAGGAATTTTTCCGGATGAGTTTGCCTGACCGAGCAGCGAATTCGGGGCATAAAAAAAGCAGGCCTGAGGCCTGCTTTTTTGTACTGCTTGTTCGGTATTAGCGAGCTAATACTCGATCGGGCTTAGGCTGGAGAAATATTTTCCGCCTGCGGGCCCTTGGCGCCTGTCGCAACGTTGAATTCAACGCGCTGACCTTCTTCCAGAGTCTTGAAACCGCTGCCTTCAATGGCGCTGAAATGTGCGAACACATCCGGGCCGCCTTCGCGAGCGATAAAACCAAAACCTTTACTTTCGTTGAACCATTTAACTGTGCCGGTAATTTTCTCGGACATAATCTTCTTCCTGTAGTACTTAGTAATGGCCCGCTCACACACAACACGTGCCGGCGGGGTCGTGCCAGATTTCGAGCTTATACTTACTTACTAACAGGACGAGATTTGGAGACGTCGGGAAGGAAATAAATAGTACGCAGAGATCGAGCTGTCCGTAAGTTACTCTTTTCTATCGCAAAGGTCAACAAAGATTAGGGGATCGACTACGGCTGACTGCCTGACACCGCCGGCCGGGAGGCAGCCCAGAGATAGGCTGGCAAGGCGCAGGACAAGCCAATGGTCAGGTTCAGTAAAATAAACAACCCTGGCGCCGGCCCCTGGTTACGGCGATTAAACATGTAGATCCAGAACACCAGCGAGCTTATCAACAGATCGGCGGTAAACCCGCCGGCGGCACCGTTGGCAAACAATGCGCCGAGGAAAGCCGCTAGATTGATCCCTTCTGCCTGGGCGAAATCAATAAAAAAGATATAGGGCATGATTGCGCCGACAATCGCCAATAACAGGTATGCGCTTCTTACGGTCATGGCTTTCCTCCCGGGAATGGCTGCATTACTGGTTTATCAGTTGCCTGGCGATTAGCTAGCGATTGCCTGGCAAGAACCGGTATTGTCGCCAGGTGGGTGGGTATTACAATTACCCGACAGGTAAGCCTTTTGCCCAATAACGTCATCTGCAGCCAGGGCAAGCCGCAACACGAAGTCAAGAACAGGCAGTACAGTGAACAACGAGTACAAAAACAATCAGGGAGATTCAACCATCATGAATTTGACGCGATCATGCGCGCCAGGTCGCTACCTGCGCACCACCTTGAAGCGCTGTCTGGGCCTGCTTGTCCTGTTCGGCACGCTGACGCTTACCGCCTGCGGTGTATCGCCGGAAACCCAGGCCAAGATTAACGAGTACAGGCGCACAGTACCCAGCTGCAGCAGTCAGGCCGAGTGCCAGACCAAATGGGCCCGGGCCCGTGACTGGGCGGTGCAAAACGCCGACTACCCGATCTACAGCGAAAGCGAGACGCGCATCCGCGCCAGCAGCACCATGACCACCACCTCGGGTACCGGCATAGTTGTTACCCGTGAAGGCAGCGGCAATCAATGGCGCTTTTTCGTTGATATTGAGTGTTTCAGCGCTGGCGGCTGCGGTGATGTCTGGGACACCCGGCTGGATTTTAACCGGGTGGTCAACGGCAGTTAATTGGTTCCACCTGGTAGCTTCCTGGCTACCGCGTTCAGCGCCTCGTCACACTCCGTGTCGAGCTTCAGGGTGTAGAGCGCATCGGCGCGGGTCAGTCCCTTGTTAATACAGACAATGGGGATGTTGTTTTCATGGGCAAATTTGCAGAAACGGTAGCTGGAATACACCATCAGTGAGCTGCCAACCACGAGCACCGCACTGGCCTGGGCCAGACGGTCGTAGAGATAGTTCACCGTTTCCTTGTTAACTGAACTGCCGTAGAACACCACGTTGGGTTTCAGTATGCCGTCACAGCGCAAACAATGCGGTACCGTGACCCGATCCACCAGTTCCTGCTGTACATCAGCATCGCCATCAGGGGCCAGCGCAACCAGTTGCCGGTCCAGCGCCTCGAAATCGGGATTCAATTGCCATAGTTGTTCCTGGATGTCTTCCCTGGAAACCACGGCTCCGCAGTCCAGACACAGCACTTCATCCAGGCGGCCATGCAGATCGGTCACCTTGCGATGCCCGGCTTTCTGGTGCAGCCGGTCGATATTCTGGGTCACCAGCGTGGCGACATAGCCCTTGTCCTCAAGACTCACCAGAGCCCGATGGGCACCATTGGGCAGCGCCTTGCGCACGTTGGGCCAGCCGCGAAAGCTGCGTGCCCAGTAACGACGCCTGGTGGCCGGATCACGAATGAAGTCGCCGTGCTGAATCGGGGTATTGGATTTCCAGGTACCGATGTCGTCCCGGTAAGTCGGAATGCCCGAAGCGTGACTGATGCCAGCGCCGGTAATAACAAACAGCCCGGGATTGGCAGCCACAAACTCGGCCAGATCGTCCACCGTACCGGCGCAATCGGTTACCAGTTGCCGGTTAAGCTGGATGCTGGACAGTGGTCCCATGAAATATCTCGTTCTGACTCTGACTGGGGTTAAGGGCTGGGGTTAAGGACTGGGGCTAAAGGCTCAAGTTAAGGTCTTCGGTTATTGCCTCGGGTTGTCAGCGGCCAGCATAACTGATTCATGACGCCGCTTTCAGCCATGGCTGTCGGCAGCAGCGGGCACAGTCACCATGGTACGCCGAAAACATGCCAGCCGTTTGCCAGCACGCCGGTGAATTTCGCCAGCAATTGGCGCCAGATGCGAATCAGCTATTGAACCAAGCCAGCCTGGCAAGCCTTAAGGCACTGTATTTTAAACCTATTCCCGGATGGCATGGTTTTCGCAACATGGTTTTTGCAAGACAGCCGTTGCAACAATTTTTGCAGGCCGTGGCTTGCAGCTTGAGGAAACCCCGGCCACCGAGGCGGGGCCATGGCAACTAATCAGTAACCCTTTCGACCCCGCTACGTCTAACCCAGTAACTGAACGGCGAGCACTGACTGTAATTTTTTGGCCAGCCGGGTGTCCAGACCCGCTGGCCAGCTACCCATAAAACAGCAGTGGCGCGGGAAAGAATAACCGACTCAAGGGAAGCCATCGTGATCAAACTCCAGAATCTCAGCAAGACTTACCGTACCCAGTATATGGAAACCACCGCGCTCAACCAGATCAACATTCACATCGCCAAGGGCGAGTTTGTGGCGGTGATGGGGCCGTCCGGCTGTGGCAAGTCCACCCTGCTTAACGTGGTGGGGATGATCGACAGCCCCAGCAGCGGGGAGTACTACTTCGACGGCGAAGAAGTAGGCAATCGCTCCGAGAATGAGCTGGTGAATCTGCGCAAACAGAACATCGGTTTTATTTTCCAGAACTTCAACCTGATCGACGACCTGAGCGTGGCGGAAAACGTCGATCTGCCCCTGCTTTACATGGGCCTGGCCAAGACCGAGCGCAAGCGCCGCGTCGATGAAGCACTGGAGCTGGTGGGTCTTGGCAGTCGCGCCCGGCACAAGCCCCAGGAGCTGTCCGGCGGTCAGCAGCAGCGCGTGGCGGTGGCCCGCTCGGTGGTCGGCGATCCGAAGCTGATTCTGGCGGATGAACCCACCGGTAACCTGGACACCAAAAATGGCGATGATGTGATGAACATGCTCGGCATGCTCAAGGACAAGGGTGTCACGATCCTGATGGTGACCCACTCTGCCGAGCACGGTCAGTGCGCCGACCGCATCATTGAGATGCTGGACGGCGAAGTGGTTGGCGGTGAGTCCAGCGCGCGCTTTGCTGTGGTGGCCGACAACACGGCCGCCAACCCAGCCACCAGCAATTCAGAACAGAGGTAACAGGCCATGTTGTCGCACTTCACCAGGATGGCCTTCAAGGCCCTGCTGCGCTTCAAGCTGCATACCGCCATCAGCCTGTTGAGCCTGGTTATCGGTTTTACCTGCTTTGTCTCGGCGCTGCTGATCTCCAACTACTCCCAGAGTTTTGACCGCGGCTTTCCCAACTCCGACCGGATCTACAACATCATCATCCGCGCCGTGGGCGACAGTCCGTTGCCGGACCGTTTCCCCATCGTCAACGAACCCACCGCGCGCTATCTGCGCGCCGCGTTCCCCGAGATTCCCAACATCGTCAAGGCGTCACCTGGCTTTCCACAGACAGTCGTGGTTGAAGACCAGTCCATGGCCCTGAACAGCAAGTTCATCGAAGACCGCTTCTTCGACATCTTTCCCATGGAGACGCTGCACGGTCTGTCCACTGGCGAGCCGCTGCCACCCAACTCGGTCATGCTGACAGAAACAGGCGCGCGCAAACTGTTCGGTCGTACCGACGTGGTGGGCGAGCGACTGATGATCGATAACCAATGGGATGTGGTTGTCGCTGGTGTCACCCGTACCCTGCCCTTTCCTTCCCACATTGAGACGCCGGTGTCGCTGTTTAACACCGAGCTGTTTATTCCCATGGCACTGCGGGAACAATCAATTCGCGAAAGCCGCATTGCCGAGGGAGTCGATCCCGATGCGGACCGTTGGGGCAACCAGTCGAATTTTGTTTACCTGGAGATTCCCGAGGGCCTGCCATTCGACGAAACAGAATTCAACGACCGGCTGGATGAGTTCGTGCAGACCTATATGCCGGAAGACCGGGCCGCTATCCAGTCATTTGACCTGCTGCCCAATCGTGACCTGATCGCCACGCAAATGGCGTTCATTACCGGCGGCTTCAGCCTGCCGAGCATTCTGATTGTGGCCGGTGCGCTGGTGTTGTTGATTGGATGTCTGAACTATTCCAATCTGGTTATTGCGCAATTGTCCCTGCGCAGCCAGGAGATTGGCGTGCAGAAAATCCTCGGCTCCAGGCGCAGCCTGTTGCTGCTGCAATACTGTTATGAGGCGCTGCTGTTTATGGGGATCGCCCTGGGCATGACCTTGACGATTCTTGGCGTGGCGCTACAGGTACTGAGCGCCAGTGCAGTGGGGGTCGGCCCCGGGATGCTGCTTGATCCATCGCTGTGGATCTGGCTGGTGCTGGTCATGGTGGTGATTGTTGCCATCGCCGGCGGGTACCCCGCCCTGCGTACCGCCTGGGTTCCGCTGGTGCAGATGATGCGGCCGAAAGGCTCCAGCGGCTATTCCGGTCGGCTGCGGGGGGTGATGGTTGGGGTGCAGTTTTTTATTTCCGGCACGCTGATGATTCTCGCCGTGGTGATGTTTACCCAGAACCGCGCCATGACCCAGCAGTTGGATGCCAACAGCGGTGACGTGAAAATCGCTATCATGGTGAACACCGACAACTACTCGGTTGACCCGGAACTGCTGATTAATGAACTGCGACAGGACCCCTCGGTGTTGTCCGCAACACAAGTGGATACGCCACCCTGGGAAATCAGCAATTCTTCCAACAGCTATGCCCGTTCACGGGACGTCAATGCGACGTCGTTTGAACTGAGTCGGCACTTTGTGGGCTACGACTATACCGAAACCATGGGGCAGCAAATTACCGTGGGGCGTGAGTTCGAACGGGGCCGCAATTCAGACCTGGTGCCACCGCTGTCCACGCTCAATTCTGCCAGTGGTCCGTATTCGGTCATTATCAACGATCAGGCGGCTCGCAGCATGGGCTGGGAAAGCGCCGCTGACGCCCTCGGTGAAGCGATCTATCTGGAAGTGGGCCCACCCACCACGCCCAATGACTTCTACCTGGAGCTCGATATAGTCGGCGGCATGGATGAGCAAAAATACCAGTTCATCGACTTCGCGAGCTTTGGTAGCGAGGGTGATATCTACATACTGCGTCCGGACGAAGCCCCCTACCTTATCGTGCGGGTTGCCCGGGCCAGCCTGAATAACGCCCTGCAACACATCGAATCTACCTGGACCCGGCTGATGCCAGAGATTCCCCTGCGGCGTGAATTTGTCGATGACCTGTTCTACGAAAGCTACGGCATGTTCCTGACGGTAAGCGTTTCCATTGGCGCCCTGTCGGTGTTCGGCTTCTTTGTCGCCAGCATAGGCCTGTTAGGCAATGCCACATTCATTACCAATATTCGTCGCAAGGAAGTAGGGATTCGCAAGGTGATGGGCGCCTCCAGCGGGACCTTATTGCGCATGCTGCTGCTGGATTTCGCCAGACCGATCCTGATCGCCAACGCTCTGGCCTGGCCATTGGGGTACGTGCTGGCCAGCGGTTACATCAGCCTGTTTGCGGCAGATATCAGTATCGATATCTGGCCGTTTCTGATCAGCCTGGGACTGTCGGCGCTAATTGCTTTCCTGGCCGTATTTTCGCAGTCCTGGAAGAGTGCCCGGGTCCGACCGGCCATGGTGCTGCGCTACGAGTGAAGCAACAACACAAGCCGCTTTGCTCCTTATCAAGGGAGAGTGCGGGGACGCCGGTTTTTCATTGGGCTGGCGTCCCCGTTTTTTTATTTGTACCCAGCGTTTTCAGGGAGATTTTAAAAAGGCGGGCTGAAGATAAGAAGATAAACCGGACTGGAAAAAGAAAAGGGCCGGGGTAGGGCCCGACCCTTCGCAGAGAGCATAACGGTCGTTACGGTACAGTTACCTGGTTCAAAACGGTTGCATCAACAATCCAGATCACGCCCGCGCCGGCATCAGCATGGGCTACTCGGCGACTAGATGCAGCTAACTGGTCAGTACCATAACGGATTCCGCCACCGGCATGGTCCTGGCCGCATCTTCAGGGAATGATGCTGTCGGCTCATTGGCGCTAGCGGTATAGGTTTCGAAAATCACCAACAGCAAGGCGGCTGCGATTAGTTTCAAACGGCTCATTGCCTGACTCCACACGTCAATATCAACTGATTTCAGCGCGGAAAACGTCCGGGCGGTGAGCTATGGATCACCCAAAGATTGCAACGTATTGTCACGGCCCACACCGGGATTGCCGACGAACGGTGTGACGAACGCTGCAGGGATCGAAGCGATCCGCAGTGAAGCGACACAGATCGAAATGGCAGAAGCCGAAGCGGGCTATTGGCGAGACGTGGTTTCGAGGCTGGCTATTGCAGTACGGCGGTAGAAGTAGCCAGCGGCCAGCCACAGCACCACGAAGACAGCCGTCAGGCCAAGAATTTCACTGACAGAAGCACCCGGTAGCTGGTGGCCCCCGGCCAGCAGTACGATTGCTGCCGCTGCTGCCTGAGCCAGACCAGTGGCCAGCAAGGCACGCGCCATCGCCGAGGGCGTAAAAGCTGCAACGAAGATTCCCACGGCCAGCACCATCAGGACGCCAGGAAAAATCAGGTTAATGGCATTGTTCTCACTGCCCACAAAGCCCACCGCGCCATTGAGGAAGACCAGCAACACCGCGGTGAAAAGTGTCAGAGCCGTGGCCAGCTTGTAGGCGGTCATGTTCATGCGGTGAACCAGCAGGTTATAGACAAAACCACTACAGAACAGTAAGGCGAAGGCCGCAACGAAATCGACGCCGGTCCAGTCTACCTCGTAAGTAAGCTGCATCGCGGTCAGCGGCACGAGGCAGATTACCGTGGCGATCAGCGCCGGCATCCGCGCCTGACGCAAGGCGTGGAGAAGGCCATGGAAATGAATGTTCCGGGGTGGCAGGTCTGGCGTTGGCATGGGTCCGCTTCTTGATCGGCAGTTTTAGTAATGACAACACTGGCGCCAAAATTATCCGCCCGTTGTCACCAGGGCGCGGCGGTCAGTACAGGTCGTTAGCCAGTGACCAGACCACAAGAATTGCCGCCAGCAAGAACAACGTGGACGTCGCTGCCGCAGCCGCCTTGAACCAGCGCCAGGCGCGCCGGCTTTCAGGGTAGTCCGGCAGTGCTGCCTTGGCCCGCAACACCGGCACAAACGCCAGCATGCGCACATTACTGCTATCAATGGGTTTGAAGTTCGCGTTCTTCGAGGGGCTGCCCAGTTTTTCCCAGGCCTGCCGATCCTGCTCGGCCAGTTCGACAAAGAAACCGCGAATCACCAGGTTGTAGGTCAGGTTGGTGACAAAGGCGATGGGGAAGACGCTAGCCAAGGCGTAAAAGAGGTATTCCTGGATCTGTTCAGGATTCAAGGGAGTGCGGGCTTCAGGGTCTTGTTTCTGAGTCGTTGGGGTCAGCGTCATGCTGTTTCTTTTGCTGGCGGCTAGTTGCGATAGCGGCGCCCAGAGACAAGCCCATGGCGATGCCCAGCCCGACATTGTCAGTCGCGGTCCAGAACACGATGAAAAACGCAACGCCAACACCAATGGCTGTAGAATCGAGCTTCGACATATTTCTGCCTCGGTAGCCATGGACCGCTTCTTCGGTGACCGCATTGGCGGCAATAGTGCTCATTTCAGTTGCAGCCCTTGCCAGACTAATCAGATTCAGTACCTAAAACAAGCGTGACGGATTGGCGGAACTCACACTGAATGTAAACCAGACTTACATCAGGAATTGCCTTGCTGATTCACCAGGATTATCTCATCAGTGTCGAAGCCTTTCTGCTCAGCCTCGGCCATGAACTCATCGATCAGCGCCTGAGGCACCGTGGGTGTCCGGGACAGGAACCACAGGAAGGAAGTATTGGGCCCGGACACAAAGGCGTAGTCGTAATCCTGCTTATCCAACTCGAAGATTACATAGGCACCGTAGAACGGACCAAAGAACGAGACTTTCAGGTACCCTTCGCTCGGCTCATTGACAAAATAGGCCTTCCCCCTGGCTTCTTCCCACTCGCCGTCTTCTGCAGAGTAGCCCCGATTCACTACTTCGACTCCACCATCCTCGCGCATGGCGTACCGGGCCGTGACGTTGTCAAGGCCGCGCTCGAAGGAATGGTCCAGTCGCGCAATCTCGTACCAGCTGCCCAGATAGCGATCCAGTTCGAAGTCCTGCACCGGCGTTACCGTCTCCGGCATACCCAGACAGGCGCTTAGCAGCAGGCAAAACAGCGGCAGCAGGATCCTGGTTTTCAGTGTGTGATTCATTGGGTTTCCGGTAGCGTTGTTAATTGGATAGCTGGATATCAGTCTGCGAGTTACGAGTCCTGACAGAAATCCGATCTATTCGGCGACAGGGGACATTTTACCCTGGGGTGCATTACGCCGAGATGGATCTTTCCTGAAGTCAGTAATCATTGTATGGGGATCGCCTTTGCTGCCCGCTCCCCCAGACGTGCGGGCCTGGGTGGAGCACTGTCACGGACAGTACCCAGAAAAATTGCAATCTTCATCGTGTGTCCACGCAGGCCAACAAGTCAGGAAATTACGCGAATTTCAGTCGCATCTTTCGACTCGCCAGGGCGGGTTCTTTCGCGCCGTTCCAGCCCAATAGAGAATCACCTTGTTACCCGCCGGATCGCGCAGTACCGCTTCTCGCCACAAGTACCGCTGGTCGGTTGGCGGCAATTCGAAGCTAAAACCTTTGTCCACCAGCACAGCAACCAGTTCGTCGAGGCGCTCATTCTCAAAATAGATTGTCGCCAATGATTGCGGCGCCTGTTCCACCAGCGATAGCGAGAACGTCGAATCTCCCTCCGGGCATTCAAACCTTGAATAGTGCGGGGTATCGACAATCTGCAGGAAACCCATGCGCCGATAGAAACTGGCGGACGCCTCCATGTCCGTGGCTGGAATTGTGACCTGATTAAGATTCATTGCCAGGCCCCCTTGGCCGGGGATTGAAAAAGCAGGTTGAGTCGAAGCAGCGCCGCGCTATGATTCTTGCCACCAGCCAGAGCCCCAATTGTTTATGAACGGCCACTTGCTTCAGGCCTTCTTCAGGAGAGACACAAACCAAAGCAGTACTACCGCCCCCAAAGTGGACATGATGATATTGCCTATCAAACCTCCAGCACTCAGACCAATCATAGTGAAAATGAAACTACCCACAAAGGCGCCGACGATACCAACGGCAATGTTGCCCACAATACCAAAGCCTTTACCTTTGTAGAGATTGCCAGCGAGCCATCCGGCTATAGCGCCGATGATGAGCACCGAGATCAGGCTGGAAATGTCCATGGGAAAATCCTGTTGCTAATGATTGTGGCGTCAGTATAACAGGCGGGCCGAAGCTGAAAACTGAACTGCGCCAGGGTAATGTGCCGCCGCAGATTGATCCCCGCGAGCCCTGCTTCTGGCGTACTCTGCACAGCCTTTTTCATCAGCATTTACCAACCCATGTCCAGCTACACAATCGCCTGGCTGCAGATCCATTTCTGCGTCTTCCTCTGGGGGTTCACGGCCATCATCGGCCGCCTGATCACGCTGCCGGCCATGGCGCTGGTGGTCTGGCGCATGCTGCTGGTCGCCATGGTGCTGCTGGTTCTGCCGCGGGTGTGGCGCGGACTCAGCCAGTTGCCCGCACATCTGCTGCTGGCGTTTTCCGGGATCGGTGCGCTGGTGGGGCTGCACTGGATCAGCTTTTACGGCGCGGTCAAGCTGGCCAACGCCTCGGTGGCGGCCACCTGCATGGCGACGCTGCCGATGTTCATGTGCATTATTGAGCCGCTGGTCACCGGCAAGCGGTTTGTGCCCAAAGAGTTGTTGCTTGGACTACTGGTGCTGCCGGGCATGGCCTTCGTGGTCGGCGGTACGCCCGCACAGATGAACCTGGGCATCGTCGCGGGCGTGCTGTCGTCGCTGCTGGCGGCGCTGTTCAGTGCCTACAACAAGCGCTTTATCCTGCGCACCGACTCCCTGACTGCCACCACCCTGGAAATGGCAAGTGGCGGGCTGACCGTACTGGCGATTATTGCTCTGGTGAGCCTGTTACCCCTGGAAGTTGATTCCGGCTCGTCGGTGCTGGTTACCCTTGGCGGACTTCAGGTCCTGCCTTCGAATACCGATCTGGTCTGGCTACTGATTCTCGCGCTGGTTTGCACGCTGCTGCCGTTCGCCCTGAGCCTGAAAGCCATGCGCCATATTTCTGCCTATGCCACGGCCCTGGCAGTCAATCTGGAGCCGGTCTATGCCATGATCCTGGGTATCCTGATATTGAATGAACAGCAGGAGCTCAATTCCTCATTCTATTCCGGGGCAGCCATTATCCTGGTGGTCGTATTTCTCTATCCGCGGCTAACCAGAAACGAACGTACCCATCAGACGACCAATAAATCACTGGCGCAAGAGCAGCTTGGCAGCAGGTCTGATTTCTAAAGTGGATGCGAATTGATCAAATCCGCGCCTTCCCGCGTTTACCCTGGCTCCATCGACAGGTCTTGCCGCCGCGTCAGACTGACAGCTGCGAAAGACCAGGCGAAACAAACACTATGAGCGAAAAGCAAGAGCACGATGCGTCCCTGCAACTCAAGTCAAAAGAGGTGTATGGCATCATTGCCAAACAGGGCAAGGAAGAGCTGGCCAGGCCACTGTCGGCACTTGCCTGGTCAGGCATCGCTGCCGGAATCGCGATAAGTTTTTCGCTGTTCTGTGAAGGCTATTTGCAGCTCTACCTGCCGGATACCGGTGGCGCTTACCTGATCAAGAATCTCGGCTACACGGTTGGCTTTTTGATCGTGGTCCTTGGTCATTTCCAGCTGTTTACCGAAAACACGATCACCGTCATTCTTCCCCTGCTCGAAGAGCTCTGTGCGAAAACTATCCGCAAGACGGCGCGGCTGTGGAGTATCGTGCTGGGTGCCAATCTGGTCGGCACCTTCGTGGTCGCACTGTTTACCGTAACGCTGCCGTTTTTCAGCGCCGAGTTTCTGCAGGTACTGGTTGAGATATCCGTCGATGCCACCCATAAAGATCCATGGGTCACGCTGTTCCAGGCGATCCCCGCCGGCTTTCTGATCGCCGCGCTGGTGTGGATGCTACCCTCCTCGGTGGGTTCCGAGTTCTGGGTGATCCTCACCATTACCTATGTCATCGCCATCGGTGACTTCGCGCATGTCATAGCCGGTTCTGTCGAGGTATTTATCCTGATTCTGACCGGCGATAGCCGAATCCTGCAGGGACTGGGCTACCTGCTCATGTCCGGCATTGGCAATATAATTGGTGGCACCGGCCTGTTCGCGTTTATGGCCTATGCACAGGTACGCGAGGAGCGCGAATAGTCGCAGCCAGGCATGCCAGGGCAACATGGGTAATATGCCAGTGCAGTGCTTTTTATGATCTCCACCTTTTATTTTCCGGGCGTTTACCGCTACCCTAAGGCCCTCATCAAGGATTTCTCAGAACCCGGTCGCCAGCCGGGCCTTGCTGCTATTACAAACTCGTCCCTTTAACGACCCTGGACGGCGCGACCACACTGAATGGTTTCGGGCGCGCCCGTTCTCACTGCCAGCCCCGGGAGGCATCATGGCTTACACACTTTATATTAATGGCGAAACCCACGAGCTGGATGTCGACGGCGACATGCCGCTGCTGTGGGCGGTTCGCGACCACCTGAACTACACCGGCAGCAAGTTTGGCTGCGGTATGGCCCAGTGCGGCGCCTGCACCATGCAGATCGACGGCCAGGCCCAGCGTACCTGCGTGCTGACCGTGGAAGCCGCCGCCGGTCGCCAGATCACTACCATTGAAGGACTGCAATCGCCCCAGGGCCAGGCCCTGCAGCAGGCCTGGGTGCAGCTTCAGGTTCCGCAGTGCGGCTACTGCCAGTCCGGCCAGATCATGTCCGCCGCCGCGCTATTGGAGCGTAATCCCGATCCCAGCGATGCCGACATTGAAACCGCCATGGCCGGCAACATCTGTCGCTGCGGTACCTACTCACGCATCAGGGAAGGCATCAAGATGGCCGCCCGGACGGTGCGCAGCAATGGAGGGACTGCCTAATGAAAGCAACCCGACTGCACAATAACAGCCCCCTCGACGCCGGCCGCCGCCGGTTCCTGAAACTCAGCGCCGGTGCCGGTGCCGGTCTGACCCTGGGACTGAGTCTCAGCGGTCGCGCCGCTGCCCAGTCCAGCGCAGCAGGCGAACTGGCCTTTAACGCTTTCGTCAATATCAGCCCCGACAATAGCGTCAAGGTGTTCATCAAGCACCTGGAAATGGGCCAGGGCGTGTACACTGGTCTGGCAACCTGCGTGGCAGAAGAACTCGATGCTGACTGGGCCCAGGTGGTATGTGAACACTCACCAGTGGACACGGAAAAGTACGCCAATCTGCTCATGGGACAGCAGGCCACCGGCGGCAGTACCGCCATTGCCAACAGCTTTACCCAGATGCGCCAGGCAGGTGCTGCGGCCCGCGCCATGCTGGTGGCGGCCGCCGCCGAGCGCTGGGGCGTCCCGGCCGCTGACATCAGCGTCAGTAATGGCCGGGTCATTCACGGCCCGCACAGCGCCAGCTTTGGCGAACTGGCCGCCGCAGCCGCACTGCAAACTCCGCCGGCACCGGATTCCCTGACCCTGAAAACCTTTGCGCAGTTCACCCTGATTGGTCGCGAAGACCTGGCGCGCAAGGATGTCGGCAAGCACAACGGCACCGCCACCTATACCCAGGACGTAAAGCTGCCGGGCATGTTGACTGCCGTGGTGGCGCATCCGCCGCGCTTCGGCGCCCGGGTGCGCAACTTTGATGCCAGCAAGACCCTGCAGCGCAAGGGCGTGCAGCAGGTGCTGGAGATCGACAGCGGCGTAGCGGTGCTGGCCAACGACTACTGGTCAGCACTGAAAGGTCGCGAACTGCTGGAAATCCAGTGGGATGAAAGCGCCGCCGAAACTCGCGGCAGCGACACGATTCTGGCCAACTACCGCGAACTGGTTAAATCGCCCGGGGTAATTGCCGAACGTGAAGGCGACGCGCCGGGACAATTGAGCAACGCCGCCGAGACCGTTGAGACGGTATTCGAATACCCTTATCTGGCCCACGCCCAGATGGAGCCAATGAACTGTGTGGCCCAGGTCGACGGCAACCGCGCCGAGCTCTGGTATGGCTGCCAGAGTGCTACCCAGGACCAGTTGGCCATCGCCCAACTGTTAGGCGGACGTCCCCAGGACATCAAGATCCACACGCTGTTTGCCGGTGGCGGCTTCGGTCGCCGCGCCAACCCCTATTCCGACTATGTGCTGGAAGCGGTACGCATCGCCCGCGGTGCCCAGGGCACTCCGGTGAAACTGGTGTGGACCCGGGAAGACGACATGCAGGGCGGCTACTACCGCCCCGCGTTTGTGCACCAACTCTCCGCTGCAGTGGACGATGACGGCATGCCCTCTGCCCTGCATATTCGCGCGGCTGGACAGTCCATCATGACCGGCACGCCGCTGGAAGCGTTTGGCGTGATTGACGGCATCGATACCGCGTCCGTGGAAGGCCTGGTGGATCTGTCCTATCACGTGCCCAACCGGCAGGTCGAATTACACAGCCCGGAAGTGGGCGTGCCGGTACAGTGGTGGCGCTCGGTGGGCAATACTCACACCGCGTTCAGCAAGGAAGTATTCATCGACTCCCTGGCGCGCCGCGCCGGGCAGGACCCGGTGGAGTACCGACTGGCGCTGCTGGCCAACAATCCCCGGGAAACCGCCGTGCTGAAGCTGGCCGCCGAGAAGGCTGGCTGGGGCACCCGCGAACTGCCGGAAGGCTGGGGTCGCGGGGTTGCCGTGCATACCTCGTTTGGCAGCACCGTGGCCGAGGTGGTCGAGGTGTCCGTACAGGGCAGCAACTTCAAGGTGGAACGTGTGGTCGCCGCCATTGACTGCGGTCTGGCGATCAATCCCGATGTGGTGCGTGCCCAGGTGGAAAGCGCCATCGCCTACGGCCTGTCGGCGGCGCTGGAAGATGAAGTCACGCTCACCGAAGGCATGGTGGATCAGACCAACTTCCACACCTACCAGGTACTGCGCATGAACAACATGCCGCAGGTGGAAACCCACATCCTGCCCAGCCAGAACGCCCCCAGCGGTGTTGGCGAGCCGGGCACACCGCCCATCGCACCGGCGGTGGCCAATGCGCTGGCAGATGCCACCGGGCAGATGCTGACGCGCCTGCCGCTGAAACTCGCCTGACGCTGACCTGATTCGGCTGGCGCCGAATCAGGAATAGCCCCAAAAGAGAAAGCCAGAGCAATTTACCGCAGGGTATTTTGTTCTGGCTTTTTTATTGGTCAAGCCGGGTCCGGGGGAGGATCATAGGGGTTCCACGACGTCTACCAAACCAGATCCCAGCCTGGTAATCGCCTGGCCTTGTCGACAATGTCCTGAATCTTTTCGCTGACGGTTTGATCGGCGATGGTCCTCAGCCTGCCAGGTTCCAGTACCAGGTGAGCAAACAGTTCGGCGCGATCTTCATGGGGAAATTATTGCGCGTAAGCATTGATAAAACAGTCGCTGCCACTGCCAGGGCACTGGTTGTCTGTTGAAGAGTGCGCATCGTCCATGCAGCTATCCCGCCAGGCTGGCAAACCAATTAATGCTTCCCAGTGGTTTCAGTCGCGACCCAGGGCAGCCAGGACCAGACGCGCCATTTCCTGATGGCCTTCTGCGGTGGGGTGATAGCGAATACCGCTACTCGCGACAACATTGCCAGCCACCCAACGCTCGGTAATGGGCGTTGCGCAGGGTCCGTGACCCGCGGCCCGCACATAAGCGTCGGCAACCAGGACCTGCTTGCGAGTGGCAACACTGACAAAAATATCCTCAAGGGTTTGACCCAGCGCTGCCAGATAGCGTGTGTCCTGGGGGCTCAGCTCAAGCTCCTCACAGTTGATGGCATCGACCGGAAATACGCGCGGATAAGTGACCAGCACAACAGTGGCCCGGGGCGCTTTATCCCGAATGGCGTCTATGGTTGCCGCCAGCTTGCCAGGCAATTGATCGACAGCGTTGTCGATCGCTTGCTGGTCGAGGTTGGCGGTGCACTGCTCATCGGCAGGTGTGCCGGCGCAGGCAAAGGTCGATGACGTATAGTTGATGTCATTGCCACCGATCGTGACGGTAACCAACCTGGTCTCTGCGGTGACCGCATTGATCTGCGGCGCCGCGCCATTCTGCGGGGTGTGGCGAATGTTATCGGTAGTCGCACCATTGCAACTGACGTCGGTGAGCGACAGCTCCAGGGTATTGGCAACCAGATTGGCGTAGTTGCTATCTGAGCGGCCGCAGCTACCCGTCGGGTCCGGCACACCCGGCCCGGCTGCAAAAGAGCTGCCAAGAGCAACGTATCTGGAGCCCGGTTGCAGGTTATTGGGTGAGGTCTGGGTATTAACACAGCTTGCTAGAAGCAGGCTGCAGAGTAACGTGGCGATGGCGTTTATTCTTGTCATTGTAGGCTCAGGGTTGGTGGGAGGTATGCCACATAATACCCATGCATTGAGCATGGTCGCAAAACCGGCTTGGGGCTTTTGTGGTGCTATGGGTGTCACCGTTCAGGCACTTCAGGAAAGAGACCATTGATAGTACTTCAATTGACGTTTATTGGAACTCCGGCTGTGATTGCTGGAAAGTCAGGATCGACAGGAAACGGGTCTTGGTCAGCAACCGCCGGTGTCAGGCTTGTAATGAACAGAGCTACCATAATTGCGAAGCGGCTTGCGTACATGTTCATAGGGGTTGCTTGCTGAAACTGGATCTACGGTCTGGACAAAGTTGTGCACACAACGCGCCACAGCAGCGGCTGCGAAGGAGCCTCCAGACTGCTTGTGATTGTTAACACGGCGCGAGCACACTGGTACGGCATTCCCTACATGAATTGGTGCTTGCGATGGAAACAGTCAGTGTTAATAGGTTCAGGGGGAACCTGAAAAAGCTTGCTATGCCTTTTTCGTCTTTTTGGCTCCAGTGCTCGGATTTACTTCGTGCACCATCATGTCCATGAATTTAGCAAATCGTTTCTGTCTTGTTTCGGGTTTCTTTGCACTTGCCAATCCGTAAGCGATGACATAACGACTCGATTTGTTAAGAGTCTCATAAAACTGTTTCGCCTTCGGCTTGCTCTCCAGAGCTGTGAGGAAATCTGTTGGCACTTTCATTTCACTCGCCACATAGGCATTCGCCCACCGGCCATCCTTTTTTGCAGCTTGAATATGCACGAGACCAGACTCACTCATCCGGCCCTCATTTATTAAACGCTCGGCATGCTCTCTGTTCCTTTTTGACCAATTGCTTCGTGCTTTCCTGGGAGTAATTCGCTGTAAATAGGCTTGATCATCGATTGACTTCTTTACTCCGTCGATCCAGCCCCAGCACAATGCCTCAATCACGACGTCGTCCCAAGTTACGCTAGGAACACCGGTCATTTTCTTGAATATTTTCACCCAAAGCTCTTTTTCTGCTGCGTGATTAACCTTCAGCCACCGCTCGAGATCTTTAGGCGCTGCAAAGGTCATAATTTTCTCTGGATCAGGTGCTGGCATGAAACTGGATTCTCTTGGGCATAACGCCAAGCCAAGCGGCGCCCTGAAAAGGGCGTCCGGCGCAGGCCCGAAGGCCCGGAATAAACTTAAGCGGCTGGTTAGGCATCGCTTTCACTGGGCCTCCTTAATCCCCAGATAGACAATGCCACAGCGACTAGCGATGTAATGGCAACGCTGATAAGCAAAACGGCAACGATAGCTTCTGGGCCAGCGTCGGCTTTCGCTCCCGACGAGGCTATTGGCGTCATTTGCCCCGCGCCGGTGAACGCGCCAACCAGGCAACCTAGCCAGTTAGCATAGCTGGAGTAAACCCAGCTCCAGTACATAACGAAAAGCTGGCGGGTGGATAGACTAAATGTACTCCAAATGGCGCCAATCCCGATGAGCAGCACACCACTCAGAATGCCAATTGTATGTGCGGACAGTCCGAGCCTCGGAATTTGCATGGTAGGGAGTAAAAACCCTGTCATCAAGGAGATTAAGATCAGGATAAACCCGTGTCGAATGATCCTTCGATCCACTTTTATGGTCTCCTCTATTAAACGCCTTACGACCGAATTTGCGGCTGATTTGGAGCGCGGCGGAAAACCAGTCCGACAACATGCGCTTGTTAGGTGGCCGGCGATTTCGGCTCCCATTGATCCCCAATCGGCTCCTACTTGCGGAGAGCAGAGCTCTCACAGCTCCAACAGTTTCTGGATCGCAATTATGTAAAAGTTTGTGGCACCAACAGCAAGCACGAGAAGCAATGAAGCAGTATATGAGAACGAATAGCCGAAGACAGGCATCTGCAACACATTCGAAGCCAAAAGACCCGCTGTTGCCGCGGCGCAGCTCCAACCAATGAGCAAATTGCTCCAAGGGATATTTTTTCTAGCCGTATCCGGCAACTGAAAATGGCGGACCGCAGTGTACGTCGCTATGCTGCCAATCATGATAATGAATGCGGCACTACTAATGACCCATACCTGTACGTTATCCAAGTTGGTTTCAGCGATAGCTATAGGCAATAGTGACATGGAGATTCCTGCGAATCCGACTAGCACCATCACTCGTATTCTTATTGCATCCTCCGCTGGAAATTTATCCTCTCGTCGAACCAGGACAAGAAATATTGCAATGAAGCCAACAAGGGCCGCCGCGACTTCCGCGAATATGCTCAGGTGGTCGAACGAAGAATCCATAGGCTACCTAACGCCGCCAACACGCGCAGCTTTGTAGTGTAGGCGAATCTGCAACGGAAAAGCTGTCGCTGTGCTTGGTATGGTTAGGCATTTTTGCTCCCTCAGTTTAAGTGCCGAATGCCGTGAAACTCAGACTTATATATACACCGTAGCCCAGCAGGAGCAACCCTCCTTCGAGTCGGCTAAGCCGATTTCCGGTGTATAGGAAGAACAACAGAATCAACGACGTTCCCAACATGACCCATTGATCAAACTGCAGGATTCGCTCGTGAACCGGAAGTGGTTGCAGCAAAGCGGAAATCCCGAGTATCCCTAGGAGGTTGAATATATTGCTCCCCAGAATGTTCCCAATAGCTACATCGGCATGTCGGCGGATCGCTGCTATTACTGATATCGAAAGCTCGGGCAGAGACGTGCCAACTGCCACGAGCGTCAAACCTATCACGGCTTCTGAGACACCAAACGACTCTGCTATTCCCACGGCTCCCCTTAACAGTACTTGTGAGCTGGCGATCAAAAGCGCGAGGCCCAACACAACCGCCATGACTATCCAAAGCGTTGTCTTTGGCAGAGAGGTAACTTCCTCCCCTTCAGCTATGTGTAAGCCCGCGGAAGGCAACTCACCAGAACGCTCGGTCCAATAAGCCCAAATCAGATAAGCGGCTAGCGCCAAAAGGAATATCGCAGCGTCAGACCTTACCAAGGCATCCCCACCTACAAGAATGAGAAACAGAACGCTCGCCGCGACAACCGTGACGCCATCACGCCGCAATACCAGCGGCTTAACAGCAAGAGGTGTTATGAGAGCACATAAGCCTAGAATCAACAGAATATTGCCAATATTACTCCCTACAACGTTACCGACTGCGATGTCGGGCCTGTCACTGAGAGCAGCCTCAATTGAGACCACCAGCTCTGATGCAGACGTACCGAATCCGACAATTAACAAGCCGCTAAGCAGAGGAGAAATACCCAGTCGATGTGCGGCTGCCAAAGATCCTCGGATCAGGGCCTCACCGCCACCAGTCAAAAGCAACACTCCGATAGTGACGAACAGCAGGTTCAACATAGTTTTTAGCTACCGGTAGCGAACTTAGTAAAAATGGCTGCGCCAGCCTGGAGTGCCTAACACCCTGTTAAGCGGCCGGGTGAAATGGCGCTGAAATTGCGAATGCAATTTAAGTGAGTTTTTTCCGTTCCGAGCGTAACGGCTTGAACAGCATGTCAGATGCCTTTTCGAACGTAGAAATGAAGATAGAATAGACTGCCAAGCCACCCCAAAGCTAGTGGTCCGATATTGATGACGCCTAATTCAAACAACCCTGGTGGAGCACCGAATGCCCAGCCATCAGGGAAAACTTGGTGGTAACGCTCTATCGTGAGCACATAACTTCGCGTTGCTCCCAGGACTCCACTGATCGGACTCACGATAAATAAGGTGTACAAAATCGTTAGACCTACCGCTGCAGATTTGGTCAAGTTTTGCCCGGCGAGATAAGCAGCGACAATGTAGGCGAACGTGACCCCAACAGTATTCATCGAACCATCAATCATCCAATTTATCGCGAGCTGTGCGGCTTCAATATATTCAAATTCATCCATGGCTTCTAACGCTTAGATAAGCGGCGCCCGACTAGGGCGTCCGGTGGAGGCCCTTCGGGCCGGAACAAACTTAACGCACTGGGTAGGTGCGGATTATCTAGCTCGGTTCATTGCGGCTACGCGACGGTCCGCCGCGGCCAACCACGCCTCCGGGTCCTCAGTCTCGATTTGGTAGTAACAGTCTGGACCACCACCATGCTTTTCGCCAAACGGGGCCGCTTCCTCGGCCCAAAGTTGACCACAAACGCGGCAATATGCGACTGCCATCCATTTTTGTGAATCAAGGTAAAGCCTTTCCAGCGCCTCGCTTATTTCTTGCGAATGCCTACAACGTTCAATTGCTTGACCATAATCATTAATTGGGGCATCAAATTTTTTGCAAATACACTGCATCCTGATGCCCCTTTTCACTTAACGCCCGGCTCACGTGCCGGTTTGGAGCCGCGAAGCTGAGGAAAATCAGTCGCTGTGCAGCCGATAGTTAATTATTGATGCTCAACGTCAACGGCACATGGTCACTAATCGAAATCCAATCATCGTGCTCGCCTACCTGCAAATTACATACTTCTGAAAAGTCTGACGAGGTAAAAACGTAATCAATGTGGTACGCCTTCTTGCGGTTCCGCTGCAAGAAAAATGTTGGGTTGGTCTCGCTGCCCTGTTCTTCCTCAAAGACTCGATGATATTGGCTTTCGAAACCCATATCGCCGAGCTCAGCAACTACGTCTGAGTGGTTCCACCACCGGTCCGGCTTATCCCAGCGCACATTGCTGTTAAAATCGCCGATAATGATTGTCTTAGTCTGGCTAAGGTCTTCACGGTGGATTTGAAGATACTTCCAGAATTGCCCCATATACCCAAATGCTTCGTTATTTCGCCCCTTCGTCCAGACGGCCAGCACAGTGAAATCTCTGTTGATAGCGAAAGGGAGAAAAATCCTGAGATCTTCCGTTCCCCAATTCAGTGTTTCACTTTTACTAGGCAGTCCAGGCACGGAAAAGCTGCCACTCCAATTTAACTTTTCAACTCGATGACGGTTTCGTGGGAAAATGCCGATGCCACGATTTTTTGACTCGCCCACCCACAGGTAAGAACCGGCCCACTCTCTATATGCCGGTGTCGATAGCGCAGGGTCTTCACATTCCTGAATCACCAAGACATCAGCTTGCAAGCTATCTGCCGCTGCAATCTTTCGTCTCAGTGCTCCATTACAGTTCCAGGTAACAACTTTCATAGATAGAGACAATTAACGCCCCGCAACAGCGGCGCGAACGAAGTGAGCGTCCGGGCCCGTAAGGCCGCACTGCTTGCGATTGTTAGGGCGGCCGGAGTATTCTTGTACAGCATTCCCGTACATATATTGGTGGTTGCGATGGAAACAGTAAGTGTAAATAAGTTCAGGGAAAACCTGAAAAAGCTTGTAGAACAGAGCGTTAGCAGGCATGAGCCGCTTCGAGTCTCCCGGCGCTCCGGGCAAGACTTTGTGGTGATTAGTGCCGAAGACTGGGAGCGTGAACAGGAAACGCTGTACGTTCTGCAAAACAGTAGCCTGATGCGGCAACTGGCCGAGTCGGTCAAAACCCATACAGAGCGTAAAGGATACACGCCTACCAAAGAACAAATGGATGAGATCACTGGTATTTGAGGGCAAGACCTGGGAGGCGTATGAAGCCATGCGCCAAAAGGACAAAAAACTGCACAATGCTGCCCGCAAAATAATCAAAGAGCTCATTCGCTGGGAGGATCCCGCTGTTGGAATAGGTAAACCTGAACCCCTGAAGCATAACCTGACCGGTTTTTGGTCACGGCGCATTTCCCAGAAGGATCGAATTGTGTATAGGTTCGATGACTCATCAGTCTATATCTTTGCTCTGGGTGGTCACTATGACGAGCCCTAACGCTTCGCATCAGCGGCTGAGGCGAGCGCAGCTCGCCGAAGTCAGGCCGCATGCGATTTTTATGCGGAAGATTCGCGGGCTGCTTGGTATCTGCACGGGCTTACGGGGTAAGACTACCATCGATTTTAATATGTTTGATGGAACAGCTTTCAATAATCGCTTCGTAGCCCTCAGGAAGGAATGATTTCTCCCAATCTTTTCCGAAATGTGATTTTATCGATTCCAAATCTTTCCATACTGAAATAAACACTAAATCGTTTTCGTTAGAGGCTATGTTTTCCCCGAAGAAATATCCAAGGTTACCAGGCTTGCCTTCTACAACAGATACTGAAGTATCTGAAAGTTTCTGCTTCAACACTTCAGCTTTTCCAGTCTTGGCTCGAACGTCAAAAACCCGCAAAATGGTCTTGCTTAGAATCATCTCTTCTTAGTCTCCTTAGGTTTTCCGCATAACGCCCTTGTTAATGGGCAAGTGGCGCAGCTACTTGTCCTAAAGCCCGTCTTGGCGGGCGATTGAACTGATGGTTATGTCGCTCCATCCCTGAATCTTGCAAATATGTCAAATATGGCATATATCTATACCTCATGAGCCCTAAGGACAAGCCATTGGTTTGGCTCCATGGAGAGGTCAAAACACCACCGCTTTCGGCACAGGCTAGGCTGGAAGCAGGGTACTTGCTGAGAGTTCTTCAAGGAGGCGGGGCAATCACGATGCCGTGCTCCCGGCCAATGCCTTCAATAGGGAGGCGCTGCCATGAACTTAGGATAAATGATGAAACCAAAACCTGGAGAATCTTTTATCGAATAGACAGCGACGCAATTGTTATCGCGGACGTGATTGACAAGAAGACTAGCAAGACACCTAAGAAAGTTATTGAAAATTGTAAGTCGAGATTTAGAAAGTATGACGATGAAAGCAGCTAAACGAAATAAGCTTGAAGCCAAAGGCTGGAAAGTTGGCTCTGCCGAAGACTTTTTAGGACTTTCTCCTGAAGAGTTGGCATATATTGAGCTTAAGTACGCGTTAAGTAATTCACTTAAAGAACGCCGCACTAAAAAGAGGCTCAGCCAAGTTGAGTTAGCTAAAATTGTCAAAACCAGCCAATCTCGTGTCGCAAAAATGGAGGCGGGTGATCCCTCTGTTTCAATCGATCTGCTTGTAAGATCTTTAATTGCACTCGGAGCCTCCTCGAAGGATCTGGCAAAGACTATCGCTTAACTATCAAGCGGCATAACGCCGCCAACACGCGCAGCTTTGTAGTGGAGGCGAAGCCGCAACGAAAAAACTGTCGCTGTGCTTGGCCTTGTTAGCCATTGTCATTTATTGGTGTCATTACGTAGCAGCACCTTCCAGCGCCTCTGCCGGTGTCGGTAAAACAGCTGGGCAAACAGCCAGATGGCTGGGGTAAGCCACCCGGCCTGAATTTCAATTTCATCTGTATAGCTCACGAGGTCCTGCGCGACTTCACGGAAAGAGATGGTGTGATTCCACACGCGTGCAAGCCGACCACTCTCTTGGCTAACGATGGTGTTGGTCTCTTTATCTATCCTCTCCAATTGGATTGTGTGGCGGCCCAAAGGGATAACTTTTAGGAAATACAGCTTCAGCGGATACGGGATTCCGACTTGCCATTCGCCAGAAAGAGCACCCTTCTGCTCAGGCTCAAAGCTAACTAGCGGTGACGCCACGAACTGCAATGACCTTGGTTCGATGATCCGCTGCCAAAGATCTCGTTCCGAGCATGCCAGTCGCGTAGAAATGCGGGCAATCATGGTTATTCTTCTCTTCGTAGAGCTAACAGTCTCTAATAAAGGCCTGCGGCCTTTTTAATATATTAGAAGGCTGGTTCTTTAGATTTATCCCAAAGTTTGTGGTTATACCATAACTGGCTGATTTTGCTGTCTGATTATGGAACAGGTTTTCCCTGACTCTGGCGCAAAGAGCTTTGGGCCTTGTAACTGGCGTCTCCGTGGATCTGGTCTATGCTTATCCTCAGTTGAAGATTATCGGACAGGACGCAGGACAATGGCTCCCTCTCCCTTTATGCGATCGCTGGCTCATGCGGCGCTATAGCAAGCGCACGGTTGACTCATATCTGTACTGGGTACGGTACTACATTCGCTATCACGATAAATGCCATCCCGCGGAGATGGGCGCCAGGGAGGTGCTGTCTTTTCTTACCTTTCTCTCGGCGCAGCGCAAGGTGGCTGCGTCGACGCAGAAAGTGGCGTTGAATGCCCTGGCCTATTTGTACAGCAAGTATCTTGGAATGCCCCTGGGCAGTCTCGGCGAATTCAATAAGGCCCGGCAGCCTCGCAAACTGCCCGTGGTGCTAACCCGGGAGGAAGTCCAGCGGCTGCTGGGGAATCTTCGCGGCAGCCTAGACCTGCTGGCTTCCCTGCTTCATGGCTCTGGCCTGCGCCGCATCGAGGCGATTCGGCGCGTTGGGCAAGCGCTGCTGGCGCGGCGCTGTGAGAGGAAGTGATGGCGCACATCCTTGTGCGCCACCCTGCGAGCGCCCTCGCGTTGCGAGTCGTCCAAAATGGCAGTCCTGCCATTTTGTGAACCTGTGTTTCGTTTCCCATGCCTTCCGCCACAATTCAGAAATAAAAAAGGCCAGCCCCTCATTGGTGAGATATCGGCTCGTTGGGCAAGCGCCGCTGACGCGGCGCTGTGAGAGGAAGTGATGGCGCACATCCCTGTGCACCACCCTGCGGGCGCCCTCGCGTTGCGAGTGCGTCCAAAATGGCAGTCCTGCCATTTTGTGAACCTGCGTTTCGGTTCCAATGCCTTCCGCCACAATTCAGAAATAAAAAAGGCCAGCCCCTCATGGGTGAGGGCTGGCCTTTTTTATTTCTGAATTGGTCGGAGTGAGAGGATTTGAACCTCCGGCCCCTGCCTCCCGAAGGCAGTGCTCTACCAGGCTGAGCTACACTCCGATGTCTGGCTGTCTCGGCGGAGGGTGGTGGAAACCGGGACTCCGCCGAATTGGGCTGCGTATTCTATATTCTTGAGCGCGTGAGTTCCACGTCCGCGTTGCGCCAGTAATCTTCGAACTGGCGGCGGGCGATGATGGCCTCTTGCTCTCTGCCCTGGGCTTCCAGTGCCTGGATCAGACCGAATGTGGTCCAGCCGTTTTGCTGGTTCCATTCCAGGTCCTTGCGGTACACCGCCTCGGCATCCTCGGCACGGCCAGCGTCCAGCAGGGCGGCGCCCAGGTACAGGCGCATGGACTGGGACCAGTCCGGTGGCTCGGTGTAGTTCAGGGCGTCCTGGTATTCCACCGCCTGGGTGTAGTGGGTAATGGCGGCGTCGAGATTGCCCTGGGCTTCAGCCAGTTCACCCATCAGGGCGTGCATGGCCAGGGTCAGCACGTGGGATGCTGGCGTCGGGCCGACACCGGAGTCGTCCACGCCATCGGCATTGATCTGCGCACGGATGTTATCGACCTCAGCCTGGGCCGGACCGTAGTGGCCCTTGGCCACGTGGGCGCTGCCCATGACGTAGCTCCACATGCCGCTCAGGTAGGGTGAATCCGCAGCTTCCCTGGCAGCCGCGTTGTCGGCGTGGATCTTGTCCCACTGGCCAAATACCTTGTCGACGATCCAGGCGTGAGCCACGGTTTTCGGGCCGCGACGGCCGGCGTTGCGGGTGGCGGCCTCATAGGCATTTTCGTAGTTGCCCTGCAGCAGATTCGCGTAGCGCACAAAGTCCAGCGCGTGGGGCTTGTGAATCTTGTGCGACAACGGGTAGGTGCCGATATTGGGGAAATTGGTGTCGCCCCAGATCTCGGCAAACTGATCGTCGGCAATCTGTGAGCGCTCGTTGGTGCTGATGGCTTTCTCGTACTCGCCGACCCGCAGATAGATGTGGCCGGGCATATGCACCATATGGCCGGAGATCGGGACGCTGCCTTCCAGCTTCTGGGCGGCGGGCATGGCCAGTTCCGGCTCGGAGGACATTTCCATCAGGTGAATATAAAGGTGGTTGGCGCCAGGGTGATCGTGTTCGGCGTCCACCGCCGCTTCCAGGGCGGCCTTGGCCTCGGCGGTGCCCGGCTTGGCGCTGCCGTCGGTGTTCCAGTAATCCCAGCGGGTAGTGTTCATGAACGATTCGGCGAAAATCGCGGCAATATCCGGGTCATTGGGATACTTGTTGTGCAGCTCGCGCATGGCATCCACGTAGGCGAAGTCACGCTCGCGGTCGTCGGGGATGGCGTCCTTGTTGTAGAGCACGAACAGCGCGTTGATCAGCTCCCGCTCTCGGGCGGTGCCGTTGTTGGCCAGTTCCAGCGCGGTGCGGATGGCCTCGGCGCCGACGCCGTTGGGGTCATCGGACATGCCGCCATAGCGGCTGTTGGGATTCGGGCCGGCGGCGTGGGCCAGTCCCCAGTAGGGCATGGGGTTGTCCGGCTCCAGGCGCGAGGCTTCCTGATAAGAGGCGATGGACTCCGGAAAATAAAAGCTCCAGGCCATGCGCAGACCCTGGTCAAAAAACGCCTGGGCCCGGGGGTTGTCCAGCGAGGTGGGGCGGGAGTAGGTGCCGCCACCGGGAATCATGATTGCCAGCGCTTCCTCATCCACGGCGGGCTGGGCCAGGGTTAGGGGGCTGACCAGCAAGGTGGCAGCAGTCAGGATTGCGGCGCTCAGGGCGGTGCAAGGGGATGGCAGTCGGGCCATGGTGTTCTCCTGGTTTTCTTATGATTGGCTCGGGCTGCGCGGGAGTTTGCCGGTCTTGAGCAGTCAGCGCAGCGCGGAACACCGAGTATAGCGCAGTCCGGCGGTGATCGAACACGGCCCGGCAATCTGATACCGTGCAACCATGAGCGAGATCATTCATCTGGACGTTTATTCCGACTACGTCTGACCCTGGTGCTATCTCAGTACCGTGAGTATTGACGCACTGCAGGCGAAGAACCCTCTGGAAATCCACTGGGTGCAGTTTCCGTTGCACCCGGAAACCCCTCCCGAAGGCCGGGCGCTGACCGACCTGTTCCCCGGCCGCGACCTGACGCCCATGAAGGACCGCATGCGCGGCCTGATGCAGGAAGCGGGGCTGCCCTACGGCGACCGCTCCCATACCTATAATAGTCGCCGCGCCCAGGAGCTTGGTAAATGGGCGGACTCGCTGGAGGAAAGCAGCCTTGGCGAGGCCTACCACAAGGCGATGTTCCATGCCTATTTCGTGGACGGCGTAAACATTTATGAAACCGACGTGCTGCTGGGCATTGTCGAGCGGGCCGGTCTTGACCGCGATGCGGCGCAGGAAGTGCTGGATAGCGGCAGTTTTGCCGCCGCGGTGGATGCCGACTGGCATCAGTCCCGCAACGCCGGGGTCACTGGCGTGCCGAGTTTTGTGTCGCGGGAGTTGATCGTGGTGGGCTGTCAGCCACTCGACGTGCTGGAACGGTTTGTCCAGCATCTACAGCAATCACCCGACAACGAGCCCGGTGTTCGCTAGTCAGGCAGGTTCGCTGGGTCCAGCCGGATGCTGGCTCGGCCTTTGGCTTGTTAACAATCCCTTTTACCTGACAACCGGTTTCACCAGTCATTCTTGTAGAATGGCTGACGTCGCGCCATTATTTTTGGCATTGTTACTATTACGTCGGGAGAATCATCATGTCCAAACGCCGCGCCCTGATTACCTGCGCCAATGACTACATGGGTCCGGCCATCGCCGCGAGGTATGACCAGCTGGGTCTGGACCTGGTCTGCGACCCAGGCAATCCACTGGACGCTGTGTCTATCGAGAAAATGGTAGCGACCGCGGGTGAGGTGGATATCCTGGTTGCCAACCTGGCGGAGCCACCCCGGTTAAGTCCGGTACAGGACATCAAGGACGAGGACTGGGAGCGACTGTTCGCAGTTATGGTGGATCCGCTGATGATGGTAGTGCGGGCCATAGTGCCACAAATGCTGGAACGCGGCGCTGGCAAGATCATCGCCGTGACCAGCGCCGCACCGCTGCGCGGGCTAGCCAATGGTTCGGCCTATTGTGCCGCACGCGCTGCCCAGAATGGTTTTATCAAGGCGGTTGGGTTGGAGCTGGCGCGCAGCAATATTCAGGTCAATGCCATTGCCCAGAACTACGTGAACAACAACACCTACTATCCCGATGACCTTCTGGACAATCCGAAGTTTCTCGATCATGTGAAACGCAATGTGCCTACCAACAAGGTCGGCCGCCCGGAAGAAACCGCGGAGCTGGCAGCGTACCTGGCCAGTGAGCACTGCGGCCACATGGTCGGGCAAATTATTCCGCTGGCGGGTGGCTGGACGAGTTAACTTACGAGTCTTTGTCCGCAGGCCCGGCAATGACACCCTGGTCGTGCAGCTTGCCGATCTCCATGCTGGACAGGCCCAGCAATTCCGACAGGATTTCATCGCTATGCTCGCCCAGGCGTGGAGCTGGCCGATTGCTTTCCTGAACCAGACCGGTAAAGGTGATGGGCTGGGAAGGTACCAGGTAGCTTCCTATTCCCGGTTGCTCGATGCGCTGGAACAGCGGGTTGGCCTCGGAACAGTCTTCGTCTTCGCTAACCAGCTCACTTACGGTCTGGTACGGTCCCCAGCAAGCGCCGGCAGCCTCCAGCGCCTCGGCGGCCTCGCTGTAGCTGCGCTGGGCAAACCATGGCGCGATTAGTTCCCGCAGCGCCTCCCGGGCCTGAAAGCGATCCCCTTCCTTGTCAAGATCCAGCGCGTTGGCCTCGGCCAGTGTGGTCAGCCCTTGCTCGATACCAGTGACCTTGACGATTGCCTGCCACTGGTTGGGACTGACGCCAACGATCATGATGCGGCGTCCGTCCCGGCACTGGAAATCATGCCCGAAGGTTCCGAAAATATGGTTGCCCAGTTTTGGCCGACTGCTGCCACTAAGCTCGGCTTCGGCGAGGTAGCCCAAATGCCCCATGGTGGCCAGGGCCACATCCTGCAGCGCCAGTTTGATAAACTGCCCTTGCCCGGTTTTCAGGCGGTGGCGATCGGCGGCCAGCAGCCCCAAAGCAATCTGCTGCCCGGCAATAACATCCCAGGCTGGAAATGGATTGTTGATGGGTTCCTCGCTGCCCGTCGGGCCAGTCATATAGGGCACACCCACCTTGCAGTTCACGGTGTAGTCCAGCGCGGTGCCGCCGTGGCGGTCGCCGGTGAGATTCACATAGATCAGGTCTTCGCGTTTGGCGCGCAAAGCCTCGTCGGCCAGCCAGCCGCGCGCGGGAAAGTTGGTGACAAAACGGCCACCCTCTTCACCGGGTTGGGTAATAAGCTCGGTCAGCAGTTCGCGGCCCGCCGGCTTGCGAAAGTCGATGGCGATGGAGCGCTTGCCCTTGTTCAGGCTGTGCCAGTACAGGCTGGCGCCAGTGGCAGTAACCGGCCAGCGGCCATAGTCGATGCCGCCGCCGATCTGGTCAAAACGAATCACGTCGGCGCCCAGCTGGGCCAGGGTCATGCCGCCGGACGGGGCGGCGACAAAGGCGCTGCCCTCGATGATGCGCATGCCGGTGAGGATTGATTGCATGACAATAGCCTCAGGGTTTGATGTGCAGGTAGCCGTTGTTGATGACTATCTTGTCCTGTTCTACCGAGCGGGCGCGGAAATTGATCTCACTGCCCTGCTGCCAGATTTCAGTGCGGATCGTCTCGCCCGGATACACCGGGGCGGAAAAGCGCAGGCGCATGTGGCGAAACAGATCTGGCTGGTAATCGCAGCAGGTCTTCATCAACGCGTGAGTAACCACGCCCATGGTGCACAGACCGTGCAGCAGGGGTTTTTCGAAGCCGACGCTACGAGCCCGCTCCGGTGAGGCATGGAGCGGATTGAAGTCACCGGACAGCCGGTAGATCAGTGCCTGTTGCGGCAAAGTGGGCAGGTCGCACACAAAGTCCGGGTCGCGGGATGGAACATTATCCTGTCTCGGCTTGCCGCCGCGACTGCCGCCAAAACCGCCGTTGCCACGGGCCAGGATAGTGGTGATCAAAGTACAGAGATCACGGTCGTTGTCCACATCACGCACGACGCGCTCGGTGACGATCAGGGCGCCAAGTCGGTCGCCGCGGTCTACACACTCAATGATCTTGTTAGTGGCTTCCACAGTAGCTGCTTTGGGAAGCGGGTGATGGAAAATCACTTCCTGACCGGAGTGAACAATCTTGATCCAGTCGATTTCCAGATCCGGCTTATCGGCCCAGAATCCGGGATGGGCCAGCATCACCGACTGGCTCGGCACCACCTTCAGATCGTCTTCATAAACAAAGCGCAGGCACTGCTCATCTAACGGATCAATACCCATGCCCACACCCAGCGCGTAGAGCATGCAGTCTTTTTCTGTATAGGTTTGCCGAACGGTGGGGAATTCACGGTTGAGCAGGTAGTCGGGATCAAATGCCATCGGGTGTCTTGGTCAGCTTCCGCGGGTCGGGTTTAACTCAATTATTTTCAGCAACCGGTGTCTGGCCGGCGCGCTCAATTAACTCGCGGGCCACCACCTTGATAGCCAGCACTTCTTCCGCCCCCTCGAAAATAGAGAGTACCCGGGCGTCGACAAAATAGCGACTGACGGCGGACTCCTCGGCGTAGCCCATGCCGCCGTGCAGCTGCATGGCCTCGCGGGTCACCCACTCGGCGGCCCGACAGGCAAACAGTTTGACCAGACTGGCCTGCATCTGCCCGGCGCCGCTGTCCAGCAGCGCCGCCACGCGGTAGCTGAACAATCGGCAGGCGGTGATGGTGGCCAGCATGCGGTACAGTTTGATCTGCGTCAGCTGGTAGTCGGCGAGGGGTTTACCAAAGGTCTTGCGGTCAGTCGCATAGTCCAGAGATTTTTCAATAGCCGCCTGCATCACGCCATTGGCCCGGGCCGCGGTCTGAATGCGGCCACCGGCAAAGCCAGCCATGGTGTAATAAAAGCCCTTGCCCCGACCCGGCTCTTCGCCCAGCAGGTTAGCGGCCGGGACGAAGAAATCATTGAAGAACAGGGTATAGGAATGCATGCCCCGGTAACCCAGGGTGGCGATGGCCTTGCCGGTCAGTGAGCCGCCGCCATTCTGGACATGTTCGAACTGGTGACCAGCAAACGCGGGCTTTTCTGCCAGGAACAGGCTCAAGCCCTTGTGCCCGGGAAATGACTCGCTACGCGCCAGGACTACCAGTAGCTCAGACCGACCGGCAAAGGTACACCAGGTCTTGCTGCCATTTAACAGCCAGCCGCCGTCGGTGGACGTGGCCTTGAGTGTCACTGATGCCACATCCGAACCGGTGTCCGGTTCGGTAATGGCAATCGCGCAAAGCGTTTCACCGCTGGCCAGCTTCGGCAGCCAATGTGCCTGCTGCTGTTTGGTACCTCCTGCCAGCAAGGCCCGGGCCGCAATTTCCGGCCGCGTAACCAGACTGCCGGCAGCACCCAGGGAGGCCCGGGACAACTCCTCGGTAACCACAATCATACTCAGGCTGTCGGCCTGCTCATCGGGCTGCAGGCCACCGAAGCGGGCCGGGATACAGGTGCCGAAGCAGCCCATGGCAGCCGCCTGTTTTAATAACGCATCCGGTATATCCTTGTCTTCCCGGTGAATGGCTTCAGCCAGCGGCGCCACCTGCTCGCGGGCGAAGCGGCCGAAGCTGTCGCGCATCAGGCGTTTGTCTTCATCCAGCGCCGGCAACAGCAAGCTGATCTGCTGGTCCGCCAAACGCGCGCCGATTGACGCCTGTAGAGACGGCGACAAGCCCACGGAAAACAGATCCTGTATTTCAGGTCGCTGCTGAAAAGCGAGCAATTCGTCGCGCACTGCTTGTCCGGCGCTGCGAAACAGGCGTTGCAGGATAGATTGCAGGGAATCGGCAGCAAAGGCGACGGCGGTATCCAGGGTCAGGTCAGGCGCTGCCTCTTCGTCAGCAATGCCCAGCATGGCGTGAATTGCTTCCAGGTCGGCATGCGCCAGGGCCAGGTCATAGGCCAGCTGCTGGTTATCATCCAGCAGGCCCGGCACGACTTTACCGGCCCTGGTGCACAGGCGATGCAGCTGTCCGGTAATACCATCGAGAATCACCTGCAGGCTGGCAAGTTGTTCCGGGAGGCTATTGAGTAGTGCGCGAGCCTGGGTGCTGCCTGGCACAGGGCGCGAAGACGGGGCTGTGGTCAAAACGGGATACCGGTCAGAATGAGCATGACACAGTCAGGGTTTGTTAACCTGCACAAGCATGCGCTACGGTGCATCACAATTGGTATAACATACAAGTTTAGAGCATATCTGATGCGAACAACACTTACATGATGGACAGCAAAGACAACAAGACTCCCGACACCGAAATTGCCGATGGCAGTTCTGACAAGCCAGCTGGCATCCCGAGAGCGCGGCGTCGCCCCGCAAAGAATAAGAAAACCAAACCGCTACGCCTGTTTCTGGGTCTCAGCTTTCCGCTGCATGAACAGCTGGCACCGCTGCATGAAGCACTGCATACCGTGGCGGTGGATGAGCCCTCGCTGCGAATTTCCCCGGCGCAGAATCTGCACGTGACGCTAAAGTTTCTTGGCACGGTCAAGCGTGAACAGGTCGCGGAAATCCATGCACTGTGTGCACCGATCTGCGCCAGATATCAACCACTGGAGTTAACCAGTCAGGGTATTGGTCTGTTCAAAAATTCATTGTGGGTGGGGGTAGCCGACGACGATCAGCTGGCTGCTCTGGCTGACGACTTGAACGAGGCGGCTCGCCTGTTGGGAGTGGCCGACGATGTCAAAGGGTTTGTACCCCATGTCACGGTGGCGCGATTTGGCAAAGAGGCTCGCCCGAAACTGACGTCCTTGCTGGAAAAATTTGCGACCACTGAATGGGGTAAATTCGGCGCGCAGAAATGCTATCTCTACCAGTCCGAAACCCTGCAGGAAGGCGCCAGGTATTTTATTTTGAAAGGATATCCGCTGGTGCCGCATGAAGCTGCAGACAATACGCACACCGAGTCAGAATCTGACTAGCAGTGTTTGTATTTGCCCTGCTTGCCCGCACGATCTGAGCTTGTGGTTGTTGTTAGTCCGAGCGATGCCGGGGATTGATCAGGGCATTAAGGACATGATCTTCCCAGCGCCCGGCAATCAAAAGGAAATCTTTGGCATAGCCTTCCCGTTCAAAGCCCAGACTTTTTAACAGCGCCTCACTGCGGGTGTTATCGGGCATATGATTGGCCATGATACGGTGCAGATTCATCTCGTTAAACGCATAGGCAACGGTATGACTGACAATGCGTTTCATGTAGCCATGGCCTTCATAGCGCTCGGCCACCGAATAGCCCATGTGGCAGGCCTGGAATACGCCACGCACAATATTGCTTAACGAACAGCTGCCAATGACATGGGATTCCTGGTTATCGGTGCCAATGAAATGCACCGATTCACCATTAATGAACTCCCGGTCACGATCCAGCAATCGGCGCCGCCAGGTGGCGACAGAATTATGATCTCGGGGAACCTTGGGAGCCCAGCGCTGAAAGTGTTTTTCGTTGACAGCAAAGTAGTTGGCGAGAATGGTTTCGTGGCCCGGACGGGTGCGCACGATTTTCATCTTCTCCGCGGTAGACAGAAAATCTACCATGCCGTCGGCGACGTTACCGGCGATGTCGCTGTTCATGCCGCCATTCCTTTCAGCTTCCGGACCATTAACAGCGTGCGCTCGCCGCGGTAGTTAAAAAGCTGCAGCGGTTCCCAGCCCAGACGGGCATACAGTCCACCGCTGGCGTTCACCGTCTGCAAGTACAGATGCGGCAGGCCGCGACTTTCTGCCAGCTCGATAATTCTTTCCGCGAGACGGGACGCGATGCTGGCGCCGCGATGGGACTCGTCTACATAGACGCTGCCCATCCAGTATTGCTTGTCAGGAAACAGCTCGGCCAATTCCTGCAGCTTGAGCACGGCGGTACCTACCGGCTCACCGTCTACGGTGGCGAGAATCTGAATCGGAAGAGAATCGGTATTGAGACTCGCGGCAAGCTGACGGGCCGCCTGGTCCAGTGGACCCATGCGATCACTCCACACCGTGTGCCACCAGGCAATGACCCGGTCCACCTGTTCAGGGTGGTCCGCGAGATATTCGAACTCCAGGTTCATCGGTGCAACCTGCAAACCATGACTACTATAGGCTGCAGGTTACTGCGAAAAACGGGATTGTGCCAGCGCGTCAATTGGTTAGCTGGACTCGCTCCATACCTTCCATCTGCCCGTAGCCGGAGGTGATCACGCGGTCGCCCCGGGCCAGGCCATCCACCACCTCGATGAAGCGGTTATTGCGGCGCCCGACGCGGATGTCCCGGCGCACGGCCGCATCACCGCTGTCATTAAGCACGAATACCCAGTTCGCGCCGGTATCCTGGATAAAACCCCCGACCGGCAGTAGCAGCGACTCCACGGGATTGCCCAGGGTTAATTCCATCTGCAGGGTCTGGCCGCGGCGCACGTTATCAGGCGTGGTATTTTCGAACACCAGATCCACTTCGAAAGTCCCGGAGGTGATTTCCGGGTAGACCTTGATCACCCGCACCTGGTACTCCTGGCCAGACAGCGTGAAATTCGCGGTCTGGTCCGGCACCACGCGGGAGACATAGTACTCGTCGATCTGCGCCACTACCTTGTACTGATCCACCACATCGATCTGACCCAACCGCTCACCGCTCATCTTGCTCTCGCCGATTTCCACCGGCAGGGAGGTCAGTTGCCCGGAGATCGGTGCGCGCACCAGCAGGCTTTCAAAACTGGATTGCGACACCTCAAGATTTTCTTCCAGCTTGGCGATCTGGGTAGCGATTTGCAGGGTGCGCTCTTCGCGGATCTTGTCTTCCAGCTCCTGCCGGGCTCTGGTGTTGGCCAGCAGCTTGCGCTGATAGATCAGCTCGTCACGAATCGCATCATACTCTTCTTCTGAAACCAGGCTGTCGTCGATGAGTTTTTCGAAGCGACGCTTCTGGCGCTCAAGGACTGTAATGCGGTATTCGGTGTCGATGATTTCCCGTTCGGTGCGCAGCTTCTCTGTTTCCAGGTTATTGGAGATATTGCCAAGAAAGTTGAGCTGCTCGGTAATCTGGGTGTCGTTCTGGGCGGCGCTGAGGCGCAGGTTGGTATTGCTGAGCTGCAACAGCGGCTGGCCGGCTTCCACAAAGCTGCCTTCTTCCACAAACATCTCTTCTACCACGCCGCCGTTTACGGCATCGAGGTACACGCTGTTGAATGGCTGAATGGTACCGCGAATGGGAATCAGGTCTTCAAAGGCACCATACTGTACCGTAGAAACAATGACTTCTTCTTCAGGTACACGGTAGGTACTGATAGAGGCACCCAGGAGCGTCCGGTAGCCAAGCCAGGCGAGCGCTACCAGAGCCACACCCATCAGGCCCCATTTCCAGACCGGGGTTGTCGGTTTTTCGAGCGGTTTGTCCATGGCCATAGCGGGCTGCGGGACTCCTTGATGCTGGTTAGCGACCTGAACTGCTTCCCTGTTACCCCATTAGACGTTGCTGACCACAGTTGGTTACAACCAGTTTTCCTCCCCCCGCATGCTGCCCGCAAAAAGGCTGGCAATCAGTCTTTAATCTCGTAGTGCAGAAACCGGCCTTTGCGCTTGAGTTGCCACATGGCAAACGTCGCCACCGCCGCACCGGTTATCATTGCCAGCAGAGCTATTACCAGCTTTGTCGTTGAAACTGTTCCGGCACTTAGATAACTCTCCAGCGGTGCTAGTGACGCACCGATAAAACAGGCTACGTAAACCAGCACAACGCGCGAGCGGCGTAGCTGAAATCCCGTAGCTTTATTCTTTTCGTTATTCATCAATCGCCCCTACCCTTGAAAACTCCAAGTAAAGTAAGCTGCCATAGCCGACACTCGCGGTAATGACAATTCGCGGTGTCGGCAATGTCTGCAGCTCAGGAACTGCTGCCATACCAATCTTCATGCAATCCATTGAAACCGGTGCTGATGGCTGCCACTCCTCCGCTAGCCATAGCTACACCGCCAAATGCGCCACCGATGCCACCTGTTTTCACAGTGTATATAGCTCCAGCGCCAACCGCAGCCACACCACCCAGGATAGTTCCTACATCATCCCATCCGGCACCGGTCACTTGTTCCATCTCTCGCTCTGTCAGTTCTCGCATTGCGTTGACCTCCTGTCATGATCACCAGATTCTTTTCTGGTACCTGGAGGTATAGACCAGATTCAGGAATCAACCACAAATCAGCAAATAATAAATAATCAGTTAGGGCAAGAAAGAGTTTCTAATCAGAATACAAACCTGCCCAGGGTTGCAAAGCGCAATGCCGGTTCAGCGATCTGGTTTTCATGGCCTTCACCTGAACCACTGCCAGGTTTCGCGCGATCATTGATCCGAAGGGGCGGGCCGGAACAGACTAATCATCAAGCCAGCGCCGAGAAATCTCCCCTGCGCTACCGGTCTTGATGGTGCAAGCTGCACCTCCACCTAACGCTGCCACGCCACCAAGGATTGTCCCTGCATCGTCCAACCCGGTATCACTGGCCTGCTCATTCTCCTGTTCGGTAAGCTCACCAATTCCATTGACCTCAAGCCATTAACACCGAAATCGATCCTGGTATCAGAATGTATAGGCCAAAATGAGCTGTCTGGCAAAAATCATCATAAATTTATACGCGAATCACAATGTCTTCATCAGCGAGTGAATAGAGAATAAGGGCGGATCAATCCGATCCGCCCTTAAGCAAATTATCGAGATCAAACTACTCCGGGACTGATGGATCCTACAAGCTTGTGTCCCGTCCCAGGTCCGTGCCGCATTCAAAACTCATAGCGCAAGAACATGCTGATCGAATCCGAGTCAGAATACTTGATATATTCGGCTCCCAATACGGCCCAGCCCAGCTGGTACATGGTGCCAAGGTGATAGGCTTTCTGGGTCGACCATCCCTGCCAGTTCTGCTGTTCCAGGCCCGCATAAACACGCCATTTTTCTGACAGCTGGTGATGCACAAATCCACTGACGCCAAAATAGTCGATCCCGGCCACCAGATTGCCGCCCGGGCTACGGCCATCCAGGTCCAGTTCACCGTAGTTCAGGCGCAGGTCAAAATGAGTCCGGTTACGGGAACGAAAGGCATAGCCAAGACTGATATTCCAGCGATCCTCATCCAGTTGGCTGGCACCGGGCTTATCAACCGTATCCCGGTAACGAAACTCGCCAAACATCTGGCCGACGTTGAATCCAGCCCGGACTTCGGCGCCGCGCAGCGAAAAGGCCGGAATGTCAGCATATTCCGCCTGTAGAGCGTGGACCTGAACTTAGTTGTACGTTTTGGTGAAGCCTTGATCGTCTGCCAGGACAACAGGAGTACTGAGCGCCAGCAGCAACGCCACAATGGCCACTGCGAGTCTATAAGAGTTTATGTCGGTTACTGCTTTCATTGTCATTCCTTTCTCAAGATTGAATTTCTCAGCCGCCCATCGCGGCCATTGTTGTGAAGGCCACGATGGCCAGTCCTACGAGGCCAGCGCCCAACCAGGCTGCCAGCGGTGTCTGTTCCTGAAACCGATCTCCCTCACCCAATTGCAAACTGAAGCCGGCCAGCGTTATGAGCGGCAAGGCGACAATCATGCCCGCCACTTCGATGGACCACAGCGCCTGGTTCATGGGTGTGGGTGACACCGGGAATATGCCAAGCAGGTCCAGGCCATAAACCAGGAAGTAGCCAGTTCCGGCCAGGAGCGGCCAGTACCAGCGACAGCGTTGCTTGAACACCAGCCATGCCAGCAGCAACGAGCCCAGCCCGAGGACGGTCAGGAATACATTGAACAATCCCAGTACCACCGCCGGGATATGGGAGAAGTCCCTTGTTTCTATGGGCCCTCCCGGTGCCAGTGAAATCAGCAAAAGAGCGGAAATGAGTAATAATGCGGATACTGCTCGTGAGGTTGACATGGCTTTTCTCTCCATTTCAGCGTTCCAGCGTTGAGTAAATAGTCAGATTGCGGCCAGCTCCCCGAGGTCGGCAGGACCAGGACAGGCGGTTTCTCGCAGGATAAAACTGGGGATCAGGGCATTGACGAAAGGCACCAGCAACCATTCCAGCTGTTCATGGTTTGGGCGGACCTCAACGCAGACCGTTTCAGCGGCGTTTACCTTGATCGCGCTTTTGAAAGCCACGCTGCCCTGAGCCCTGACTTTGAACTCATGGAATCCGCTCGCGATGTCGATACGCACGTGCTGGTCTTCATCCAGGCCAAGGAAATAGCCGTCATTGCTGCCCAGCCAGGCATTGGCCAAATTGGCCTGGAGACTATGCCCGCGAAAGAAAACGATGCTCCCGCTTTGGGACGGCGGGACTTCGGAGTTTATCGCCGGACTGTTGTCCGGCTCGGCAGAGATACAGGCGGCCAGGCCAGCGCAAGTTAGCAAGCCCAGGATTATTGGTTTCTTCACGGTTTAACTCCTCATCAAGTTTTCACCAGTCGCCGCTATTGGCGCTCATCGGTGATGCTGCGAGGAAGTTTGTAGCCGGCGGGGAGAAAGGTCGTCCTGACCTGTAGCCCAGGACAGGTTTCCCTGAAACTCAGGAATCAGGAATCCCGACTGACAGTCATCAGGAAGGGTTAAGACGGCAGGGAGGGGTTTTCGGAGAGGGTCTGGCGGTACTGACTTGGTGTCATATCGGTATGCTTTCGAAACGCCGCATAGAATGGCGATTTGGAATTGAAACCGGCTGCCAGGGCCAGATCCAGCACGTTGGTGGACGGCGATTTCTGCATCAGTCGGATGACTTCCTGAACCCGATAGGTATTGATGTAGTCAAAGAAGTTCTGGCCTTTCTGCTGATTGATCGCCTGCGAAAGATAGTTCACCGACAGATCCAGCTTCTCCGCCAGTTGCGGCAAAGACAGCAGCGAGTCACGATAAAGCTGGTTCTGCACCACTGCCTGATCGATTGAGGCCATCAGCTGCTGGCTCAATTCTGCCGACAGGGCAGAATTGCGGTACTTCTGCTTGTTCTCGCGGTCAACCTGTTCGGCAGTATCAATGTTCGGAAGCCTGGTTGCTTCGCCCTCGTTCTGCTGTCTCGACGCCGAGAATATCTGCGCCTGACGCAAGCCAAGGATACTCATACTGTAAATCAGGAACACCATGCTCAGACCAAGCCCGAAATCGAGCCAAAAATCCAGTGTGTCACCCAGATGCAGAAATTCTTCTGCCAACCAGAAGAAGAACACTACCAATGTGCCTTTGATCAGATAGCTGAGCCAGTCCAGACTCACCCTCTCACGATAGGAATGGGTCTGCAGCAATCGTTCCCGATGCCGGCGCAATAGCCGCAAGCAGAGCAACAGATAAATAATCATGTGCGAAACGATTAACCAGAGCTCTATATCATCCAGCAGCAATTGCCAAAATTGCTGTAAAGCGGTATCGGAGGGTACGTCGTAAAGAATCGCGTACTGCGTGGATTCAGGCAAAAACAGTAGTGGCCAGGTTACCAGCACATGCAGGCACGCTGGCACAAAATGCCACCATTGCCGGCCCTGCAGAAAATACTTGCCGGGAGTGGTTAGTTCCCGAGTAAAAAAATAGAGCAGCACGCCATAGAGAAATTCCCTGGGCCAAAGAATTGTCCGCAGCTGGACAAGAGGCCGCCCCAGACCGCTGGCATCCAGGAAATAGTCACAAAGGGCTGCGACAAAGGCCAGTGTGTAAAACCCAAGATAGAGATTTGCGCGACGCGAGCCGCGATGATGGGTGAACAACGCGACGGCAAGAAAGACACCGTGGGCAGCGCCAAGCACATACAATACGGGAATAATGGAAAACTGCTGGGACATGACTCTCGTGCCACTCGCGCCAGGTGACACTATACCCAATCTAGTCTACGCAGGGGATAGATCATGATACATCAGAACCAGCTGACTGCCAGCCATTGCCTTGAACTACCGCTGTTGTTAAAGGCGGGTTTTTCCTGCTTCCCGTAACGATCCAAGGTACCTGTTGTAATTTTACTCAATAGCCGCCAGTACCTTCTCCGCCAGCGCCCATACCGGCCTTGGGCCGCGGGTTGTCAGTCCCATGCGCATGACTATCAGGTCATGATCAGGGAACAACAGAATGTTTTGCCCTTCAAAGCCGGACAGGTAAACCATGTTGGCTGGCAGACTCGGTATTGGACGCGACTCGGGAGCGCCTGCTGGCCCGGCATTGAGCCAGATCTGTGCGCCGTAATTACCTTGCTCCGCCGACTCAGCCGGAGTAGTGGCGTACTCAACCCAGCCGGCAGGCAGGAGCTGCTCTCCCTGCCACTGGCCATCGTTCAAATACAACAGCCCGAGCCTGGCCCAATCTCTGGGGGTGGCATACATATAGGAGGACGCCACATAGGTACCCGATGCATCCAACTCCATGGTCGCGGACGCCATGCCCAAGGGATTGAACAGCGCTTCCCGGGGATAATTGAGATAGTCATATTGATCAGCAAAGGCGTCCCGCAGAATACGGGAAATAATATTGCTGGTGCCACTGGAATAAGAAAACACGGTACCGGGTGTGTTCTGCATTGGCTGATTGATCGCGAATCCACCGGTATCACCGGTGGTATAGAGCATCAGTATTACGTCCGACAGCGAACCGGACGTGTAAACCTCGGAGAAGCGCAGCCCGCTGGACATCTGCAGAAGGTCCTGCAGGGTAATTGCCGATCGCGGATCATCTCCACCCTGCCATTGTGATACGGGTGCCGGTGCGTCAATATCCACGAGTCCCGCCGCATCCAGTTGGCCAGTAAGCGTGCCAATCACGGTTTTTGTCATCGACCAGCCTAGTTGCGGCATATCGGCGTGAAAAGGTGCGGCGTATTGCTCGCCGATAATGCGGCCGTCTTTGATGAGCAGGACTGCACGCGTATCAATGTCCTGATCGGGCTCCATGTCCAGAAAAGCTTCTTCGATGGCTATATTCAGCGCCCCCAGATCAACGCCGGGCAAGGCATCAGGAAGCGTGACCTCATTGCCTTCGGGCCACTGTGCATCAGGGTAGGCAACGGGTTGAACCAGGCGGCCTGAATCCACGGTGGCGAGTAGTTCAGCGACGCTGGCATCCTTGACCAAAGTGCAGCCCAGCATGGGTCGAAACAGTGCAGTGACACTCATACTGGATGAACTGGCGGTTACCCGATCATCAAGAATTGCGAACTCAATCTCAGCCAGAGCGGGACTGCTCAACTCCTCGGCCATAATGTTAGCTACGCTGCGCTCAGAGACAAACAACGAAGAGCAGAGGCGTTTGGTCGCGCTGCCTAGAGTTATTTCCAGATTCAAACGCTCCTGACTTGCAGCAGCTTCAACTGCGGCTGTATCGGATCTCTCATCGAAACCACCAGTAGTCGAAGTCACAGGTGACGGAGGCTGTGCCTCATCACAACCGACCAGGGCAATGGCCAGCAGAATTATGTACAAGAAAAAGTGGGGCCGGATGGTTTTCATAGACTGAACTACTCAGTTGTCAGGGTTCCCCAAAAATACATGAGAATAGCCCGTGTTTAACTCCCGGTTTTCGCGCAGCAAATGCGATGTCGACCCAAGTCATTGCTCAGGCCGGATTCATCCGAAATCCGTCAATAGTATTCCCGGACATTGTCAGCAGGCCAATCAATTGTCATGAATAACCAGTGTTCTTGCTACCATGACAACTATGGCCGTGCAGTTCGCAAGCAAAGACTATTGTTTCGACAAGCTATCTCTCAGATTCGATGATACTGACCTGGAGTTGGCCTATATCGCACATCACAATGTTCGGGCGCTGCCCGGGCTGCGCCTGGCAATTTCCCTGTTCATGGCTTTCGTGGCTATCCCAACCCTGGTGGAGCTCTACGGTTTCTATGTTGAGGGCTGGAGTGGCTATGACAGCTATCTCGGTATTCTCCCTTATCGTCTGCTGGTTGTGCTGGTTCTGGCCGGAGGGCTGGCACTGACATACTGGGAACCAGCGATCCGTCACGGCCAGCCACTCGTGTTTGCTTTCAGTGCCCTGATTTTTCTGCTGGTATTTCTCGCAAACAATTTCTACGGCCCATGGATCCTGCTGGCCACGCCTGCATTCAATTTCGGCCTGACGCTGATTGTCGTCGCTACTGGTTTATTGATTCGCTATACCGTGCCGCTGGTATTGGTCGCAACTGTATTATGGGTGGCGATATTGATGAGCTGGTTGGACAATGCCTTCTCCGCCGCCTTTCTCAGTCTGGCTACCATGCTGACTATGTTTTTCATTGCCCATGCCCGAGAGAAAGCGGAGCGTCTGGCCTGGAGTGCACAGCGCCGGCTTGCGCAGGAAAAAGAAATCACCGAGGCCCTGCTGTTGAATGTTCTGCCTGTCTCTATTGCCGAGCGCATGCGCAGAGGAGAGCATTTGATTGCTGACAAACATGAACAGGTCGCGGTGGTATTTGCTGATATCGTGAACTTTACCAGCCTGGCTGATTCGATTCCTGCCGAGGACCTGGTGCAGATCCTTGATGATATCTTCACGCGTTTCGACCGCATCGCCGAGGAGTTGAATCTTGAGAAGATCAAGACTATCGGCGATGCCTATATGATGGCTGCCGGCCTGCCGGTGGAGAGACCAGTGGACCCGACCCTGGCGGTGGACGCCGCCCTGCGGATGCGTACCGAAGTCGCGGCGGTGAGCCGGGACAGGCATATCGAGATTGATATTCGTGCCGGAATCCATGTCGGCGAAGTTGTCGCCGGGGTCATTGGTCAGTCAAAATTTGTGTATGACCTTTGGGGAGATGTTGTGAATGTGGCAAGCCGTATGGAATCCACGGCGCCAACAGGTGAAATTCAGGTATCTGACGAGATGTATGTTGCCGTTGGCAACCGCTACGAATTTCTTGAGCGTGGCGAAATCGATGTCAAAGGCAAAGGCCGAATGCGTACCTGGATTCTGAAAGGAAAACGCGGCCACGGCAGCACCTGAACAACCAACAGAAGGACAATCCGATACAGGACTCCGGATTGCCAACGCAGGGGGACCCATGACTGATAGTGATCCAAACGATAGCGAAGCGCTAAAGCAAAAACTGAATGTAGATACCGGAAAGATAAGCTGGCAATTATTGGCCGAGCATCAACAGCGGGAATCTGTAGTGGAAGTGGACCCTGGCCTGGATCTTGTTCAGGTTGCCTGTGAATTCGTCCGTGACAACCGGGACCAGGTTGAGGAGTGGCTCAACGCTGGATTGGTTGCCAAGGTCGATGACAAAAAAGCCGAATTGTGGCAGCAGGAGAACCGGGAAGTCTGGGCGGTGGTAGTGGCGCCCTGGGTGCTGGTTCAGCAACCAGGGTAATGGCTCAAACAAACAAATGGGTTGTTTGAGGGGCCAGTGTCAACGGAGTCGGCGTAACTGGATCAAGGCAATTTTCACAGTGCCCGCACCCTGGCTTGCCGGCCTAGCGAAGCCAAGACTGGCGGGGCGTGGTCCACAGCGGCACAAGCCACCTGCCGGGCGGCCCGTTTGGAGCCGCTTTTCAGCGCTGATTAAGGGGCATGAAAATGTGGGACAGCAGTGACTCCGACCCTTTTGAATGTTTTGATTTCCAATCTGCCCCTAACCTGGTGCCTTAACCGATTCAGCCCAACTCCTTCAACAGCGCGTCCATGGACGCCTTGGCATCACCATAGAACATCCGTGTGTTGTCCTTGAAGAACAACGGGTTCTCGATGCCGGAGTAGCCGGTGCCTTTGCCACGCTTGCAGACAAACACGTGGCGAGCCTTCCAGACTTCCAGTACCGGCATGCCGGCGATGGGGCTGCCGGGATCGTCCTGGGCGGCTGGATTCACAATGTCGTTGGCACCGATGATGATCACCACATCGGTGCTGGGGAAGTCGTCGTTGATCTCTTCCATTTCCAGCACGATGTCGTAGGGCACCTTGGCCTCGGCCAGCAGCACGTTCATGTGCCCGGGCAGTCGTCCGGCCACTGGATGAATGGCGAAGCGCACGGTCTTGCCCTGGCCGCGCAGCTTTTTGGTCAGCTCTGAAACCGACCCCTGGGCCTGGGCCACGGCCATGCCGTAGCCGGGCACGATCACCACACTGTCGGCATCCTGCACCGCCTGCGCCACGGCGTCAGCATCGGCTTCGATCATCTCGCCTTCAACGGCGCTCGAAGATTGAGTTTCGCCGCCCCAACCACCGAGGATCACGGAGATAAATGACCGATTCATGCCCTTGCACATGATGTAGGACAGGATTGCACCCGATGAACCTACCAGCGCACCGGTAACAATCAGCAGGTCGTTACTGAGGGTGAAGCCAATCGCCGCTGCTGCCCAACCGGAGTAGGAGTTCAGCATTGACACCACCACCGGCATGTCGGCGCCGCCGATGGCCAGGATCAGGTGGCAACCGATGGCGCCGGCGATAATGGCGACCAGGATCATGGTCCACAGACCGGCGCCACCCAGATAGAGATAACCCAGTCCGAGACAGGCCAGCAGCCCGCCCAGATTCATCAGATGGCGACCCTGCAGCGTTAGCGCGGCCGAATTGAGTTTTCCGGCCAGCTTGCCGTAGGCGATGATGGAGCCGGTAAAGGTGATGGCGCCAATAAATATGCCAAGAAACAGCTCAACTCTGAGAATGCTCAGCTCCACTGCGCTCTTCCCGGCAATGGTCGCCGCGAATCCTGCAAGCTGTGCCACCGTACCCGCTTCCTGCGCGGCCAGCGCCCGGCCCATTTCCAGGTGAGCATTAATGCCTATGAACACTGCGGCCAGACCCACCAGGCTGTGGAAGCCCGCTACCAGTTCGGGCATCTGGGTCATTTGCACGCGATTGGCCACTTGCCAACCACCAATGCCGCCCAGGATCACCATCAGCGCAATGAGTAAAGTTTGCCCGCCGGCAGCACTGATAGTGGCGACCACTGCCAGGGTCATGCCAATGATGCCGTACCAGATGGCACGCTTGGCTTTCTCCTGATTGGACAGGCCGCCCAGGGCAAGGATGAAAAGTACTGCTGCTACCACATAGGCGGCGTTAATGAGTCCTTCGCTTATCTGCATCGTCTTAACTCCGCTGGAACATCGCGAGCATGCGACGCGTGACGAGAAACCCGCCAAAGATATTTACCGAGGCCATCAGCACCGAGAACGAAGCCAGCAGAACAACCAGGAAGCTACCGGAGACGATCTGCAGCAATGCACCAACAATGATGATCGACGAGATGGCATTGGTAATCGCCATCAGCGGCGTATGCAGCGAATGCGCCACGCCCCAGATCACATGAAAGCCAATAAAAACCGAGAGCACAAAGACGATAAAGTGCTGCATGAAGCTGGCCGGTGCCACACTGCCCAGGGCCAGAGTCAGCAATCCGCCAATCCCCAGCATAATGCCGGTACGATTGAGGGACTTTTTCATCTCGGCAAATTCGCGTGCCGCCTTCTCCTCGGCCGTTACTTCCGGTTCTTTCTTCTTCGGCGCCGCAGCGGCGATGGCCTTGACCTTGGGTGCTGGCGGCGGCCAGGTGATCTCGCCTTCATGGGTCACCAGGGCACCGCGAATCACATCGTCTTCCATGTCGATGACCGTTTTGCCGTCTTTCTCCGGCGTCAGGTCATCAAGCATGTGACGGATGTTATTGGCGTAGAGGTTTGAAGACTGGGTGGCCATCCGGCTGGGGAAGTCGGTGTAGCCAACGATGATCACGCCGTTGTCGGTTACCAATCGCTCATCGGCCCTGGTAAGCGTGCAGTTCCCGCCACGCTCTGCCGCCAGATCAACGATCACCGAGCCGGGCTTCATCAACTCGACCATGTCCTCGGTCCACAGCTCGGGCGCAGGTCGGTTGGGAATAAGCGCGGTGGTGATGACGATATCCACATCAGGAGCCAGTTCGCGGAATTTCTCCAACTGCTTCTCGCGGAATTCGGGGCTGGAAGGTGCCGCATAGCCACCGGTCTCTGCGCCATCGGTCTGGGCTTCTTCGAAGTCCAGGAACACAAACTCGGCGCCCATGGATTCGATCTGCTCGGCCACTTCCGGTCGAACGTCGAAGGCCATGGTAATGGCGCCCAGCGCCACGGAAGTGCCGATTGCCGCCAGTCCGGCAACGCCCGCACCCACCACCAGGACCCTGGCAGGCGGAACCTTGCCAGCGGCGGTCATCTGACCCATGAAGAAACGACCAAAATTGTTGCCCGCTTCCACCACTGCGCGATAGCCGGCAATGTTGGCCATCGAGGACAGTGCGTCCATCTTCTGGGCGCGGCTGATGCGCGGCACCATGTCCATGGCCAGCACACTCAGGTTCTTCGCCTTCATCTTCTCCAGCAGGTCTTCGTTGGCTGCCGGCCAGATGAAACTGATCAGGGTCTTGCCGTCGGGAGCGGCGTCAATCTCATCTGCGGATGGCTCGCGGACCTTGATGATCACATCGGCCTCGCTCCAAAGCTCACTGGCGGAAGCAACGACCTTGACGCCGGCCTCTTCATAAGCGGCATCGGTAATCGAGGCCGCCGCGCCAGCGTCGGTTTCCACCAGGCATTCAAAGCCCAGCTTTTGCAGTCGTCCGGCACTTTCGGGCGTCAGTGCTACTCGCGCTTCGCCCGCTGCGGTCTCTTTCGGTGCGCCTATCTTCATTGAATTACCTTCATTGAATCACCTGCATTGAATTACTACTGAAATCCCTGTTCTGGTCCGATGCTGTCTACGACGATACTGGCCAATCGGTTTGACTCAGCCCTGCGATACCCGCAGCGGGCAGACCGATAAGCAGCTATCGATTGTGCTTTTATTGGGTAAAATCACCGAAGGTTAACGTCGCTCGACGATTGCCGCATCCACCAGGGTCTTGAAGTTTTCCCGGAAACCACCGCCGCTGGACGGTGAGACCTGGCCCATGATCACCATCACCATGTCCTGCTGCGGGTCAATAAAATAACGGGTTCCGGCTGATCCATCCCACCATATCGTACCCTCGGATACCGGATAGCTGTAGGTGGCAGGGTCCAGCACCAGATTGAAACCGCCCAGGGTCCAGCCGGAGCCAGCCCAGTAACCACGCTCACCAATGGGCATGGCGGCAGCCGGTACGGCGTTGAGAAACATTAATTCGGCAGTGTCTTCTGCCATAACCCGATTGCCAAACAGTTCGCCCTTGTTCAGCACCATCTGCGAAAAATGCATGAAATCCATCACCGACGACAGCAGACCCACACCGCCCTCGATCAGGCGCGGACGCAGGGTCCACGGCACCGACTCGATCTGGTAAGGCCGCAGGACGCCATCGGTAGGCCGGTATAACGTGGCCAGGCGATTCCGGTCAGCGCCTTCGGCCCAGAACATGGTGCTGTCCATAGCCAGAGGCTCAAAAAGCTGCGTTTCGAGATAATCCTCAAATGGCATCCCGGACCATATTTCAACAAGCTTGCCCAGAATTGTGGCATGGATGCCATAGCGGAACTGCGTGCCGGGATCCTGAAAAAGTGGGACACGCGCTGCGTTACTGACCATCTCATCAAGAGTGATATTGCGATCCCGAACATTGTTTTCCCGATACAGGCGCGAAGACCGGCTGCCAAGGCCGGAGGTATGTGTCAGCAAATGCGCAACGGTGATCTCGCCGTTACGGGGTCGCACCGGCCAGCCGCCGGCGCCGTCGCTGTCTGGATCCACCAGCACGCGCTGATCGGCGAACTCCGGCAAATACATGCTAATGGGATCGTCGAATTCAAAGTGGCCTTGTTCATAAAGCTGTAGCACCGCGGCACTGGTGATCTCGCGGGCCATGGAGTATATCCGGAACAGTGCGTCTTCCGGCATCGGCGTCTGCGACTCGATATCCAGCATGCCGAGCGCCTCGAAGTAGACGATCTGGCCGTCCCGGGCCACGGCAGCTACCACGCCGGCAATCTCACCATCGTCGATGTGCTGCTGAAGGCGTTCTGTTACTGCTTCCAGAGCCGGACCGGACATACCGACGCTGGATGGTGTAGCCACATCCAGCGACTGGCCGTGTACGCTTGACATCGACACCACCATCACCGTCACAAAAGGGGTCAGGAGTGCTTTTATTTTATTATTCATGACTATTTCCTATAGTTCGGAATCTTATTAAGAATACAGTTCGGAATCTGGCTGGCATTCTGCTCAGGCATCCGGAGCAAGCGTTTCCGCGATCCAGCGATCAACCCGCGCATGCAGAATCGGCATCGGCAGTCCGCCGGCGCCGAGCACCAGGTCATGGAAGGCGCGGATATCGAACGCACTGCCCAGCTGGTCTTCGGCCCGGGCCCGGGCTTCCTGAAAATTCATCATCCCGATTTTGTAGGCCGTTGCCTGGCCGGGATTGGCGAAGTAGCGCTGCACTTCCGAGCGCACCGCCGGCGGCGGGATCGGCGAGTTTTGCAGAAAATAATCGACAGCCTGCTGCTCACTCCACTGCCTGGAGTGGATGCCGGTGTCCACCACCAGTCGCACCGCACGCCAAATTTCTCCTGCCAGGCGCCCGAATTCCGAATAGGGATCCTGGTAGCCGCCCATTTCCTTCGCCAGCCATTCGGCGTACAGCCCCCAGCCTTCCACGTAGGCCGTGGTGAAGAACTGGGTTCGGAACCGGGGAATATCGGTCAGCTCCTGCTGAATGGAAATCTGCATGTGATGACCGGGGTTGCCCTCGTGATAGGCGATGTCCTCAATCTGCCACTTGGCCAGCGACGACATGTCGGACATATGCGAGTAGAACACTCCGGGGCGGGAACCGTCCGGCGATCCGCCTCGATAGTGCTGGGCTGCGCCGTCCTGTTCCCGAAAGGCCTCTACGCGGCGCACTTCCAGATCCGCTTTTGGCAGGCGGCCGAAGAACTGGGGCAGGCGCTCATTGATCGCATCGAGGTACTGATTATTGACTTCAAGGTACTCCTGGCGCCCTTCTGGTGTGTTGGGGTAGTAGAATTGTTCATCCTCGCGGACAAAAACAAAGAATTCCTCCAGCGTGCCCTCGTATCCGGTTTCGTCCTTGACCAGCTCCATCTCGGCCCGCAGGCGCTCCACTTCCGACAGGCCAATATTGTGGATCTCGTCGGCGGTCAGCGGCAGCGTGGTCATGCGACTCAAGCGATGATTGTAATAAGCCTCGCCGTTGGGCAGTGCCCACACGCCCTGGGCAGTCTCACTGGCAAACTGGCGGTCGCTTTCCAGCCAGTCACTGACCTGCTGGTAGGCCGTCAGTACTTCACCAGCCAGCACTTGCCGCGCTTCGTCCAGGTAAGACTGCAATTGGGCGTCACCAATGATCTCTGCATTCACCAGCCCTTCCGCCTTGGTTTGAAAGTCAGTCCACAGCGGTGAATTCGGCGTGTCGTCGCTGGTATTAAAAGGGACACCTGACGTAACACGTTCGATCTCGTTCAGGGCGAACTCGTAACCGAAGTCAGGCTGTCGCACGCCTTGTTCTGCAGCCTGCCGGGCACGCTGCAGATACTGACCCAGTATACGGTCCATCTCGCGCAGACGAGAGATATAGGCCTGCAAATCTTCTTCGGTATCAACATTGTGGTAGCTGATCATGAACGAGGGCAGATAGGAGTGTGGCCCGCCGCGGCCATAAATGTACTCGTGTCCCCACCAGGGCTGCGCTGCTTCTGCCTGAGCCAGGGTGAAGGCCCACATATCCCAGGACAGCTTGCCGTCCTCGGTGAGCAACTCGTAGTCGAACTGATTCTGCATGGTGGCGACGCTGTCACGCAGCCACTGCAGTTCCTCTTCTGCCGCCGCCAGGGAAGCATCGTCCAGCCGGTCGTAATCGGTCTTGTTACCCAGACGGGTACGGGACATCGGGCTGAAGTCCAGTTGCTCCTCGTACTGTTCATCCAGCCAGGCATTGAGTCGTTCAGTTTCCTGCTCGGCTGGCTCGATGGTCAGTACCGGTGTTTCCGGCGCCGGCGGCAGTTCCGGAGCAGGGGCACTGGGCGCCGGTGAATCGCAGGCCGCCAGGGCCAGCAACAGGATGCAAAGCAAGGTACGCATTAGCGGCTTCCTCGGTAAATAGTCTGTAGGTACAGCGGCGCCGGGGGCGCACGATAAGGCCCGACGCTACAATTTTTAGGGGTTCAAGTCCAGATTCGCCAGTGCTCTGGCCAACTTTGATGTCAGTTGGTAGTGACTCAGATTGAAATTGACTATGCAGATGGACGGGTATGGAGAGAGAGCAACAGAAAATTTCTAACCCGAGACACTAGCCGTCGGTTCGGTCGTTGAAGTCCGGCAGCAAATCAGCCCAGGGATAGGTAGGGTCAGCCAGCGCCAGAAAATGCGGATTCAACAGGTCCGCCTTGCTGTTGTAGCGTAGCGGCTGGTAGTGGGTATCGATGATTTCACCGCCGGCAGCAACCAGAATCGCGTGAGCGGCAGCGGTATCCCACTCGCTGGTCGGCGCCAGACGTGGGTAGATATCCGCCTTGCCCTCGGCCAGCAGGCAGATCTTTAACGAACTGCCCATATTCACCACTTCCACACTGGAAAATTTATCCACCAGGCGTTTGATCAAGTCTTCCACAACCTCGTTGCCGTGGCGACGGCTGGCCACCACCTTCATTGTGTCGCTACCGTCCACGCGTCGGGTATGCAGGGAGATTTCATTGTCGTCCTGGTCCAGCTTCCAGGCCCCTTCGCCCTGCTTGCCCAGGTAGGTGTGGCCGGTAACCGGCACATGCACCACGCCCAGGGTTGGCACGCCGTCTTCGATGAGCGCGATATTGACGGTGAATTCGCCGTTGCGATTAATGAACTCCTTGGTACCGTCCAGCGGGTCGATCAGCCAGAAGCGGCGCCAGGACAGACGCTCCTGGGTATCGATATCGTCGGACTCTTCCGACAGAACCGGCGTCTCGGGATCAAGGATCTGCAAGCGCGAACAAATCACGGTATGGGCACGGCGATCGGCATCAGTCAGCGGCGAATTGTCTGCCTTGAGGGTCACTTCCGGCTGGGTCGAGTCATGATAGATGCTGAGAATCTCGGCACCGGCAACCTGGGCTATGTCCTTAAGCGCTGCCAGTAATTTGTCGCTATCCATAAATAAGAGTCGTCATTGGTAATGAATGAGAATCCAGTGCGGCATCAAAAGCCGCCTGTTGAATTGCCGGACAGCTCGAGTAAGCTAGAATGCACCGGATTTGAGATCGGGCTGGATGCAGAATGGCCGTGACCCGGTTTTCTGAGCGCGCAGTTTGCCCGAGCCATCGCCAGAAACCAAGCCCGTAGTTTTCAGCATAGGTTAAATTCAGGCCCAACAGGGCTCGGCAGCAAGGCATCATGATCACCTGGACCGACATCGACACCATCATGTTCGACATGGACGGCACACTGCTGGATCTGCATTTCGATAACTATTTCTGGCAGACCCTGGTGCCGCAGATGTACAGCCAGACACACGGCATTGAGGAGCAGGAAGCGTTCGAACTGGTGATGACCAAGAACCGGGCGATGCGCGGTCAGCTGGAATGGTATTGCCTGGACTACTGGGAGGAAGAGCTGAAATTACCCATCAAGTCCATGAAAACCACCATCACCCACAAGATCTGCATTCGACCCAACGTGGAAGCGTTGCTCAAGGAATTGCATCTGCACGGCAAACGGGTGCTGTTGATTACCAACGCCCACCCCATCAGCCTGTCCATCAAGATGGAACACACCGGTATCAGCGACTATTTTCACGAACGCATCAGTTCCCACAACCTGAAACTCGCCAAGGAGCAGCATGGCTTCTGGGCCACCCTCAAGGAACTGGCGCCCTACGACCCGGAACGCACGGTGCTGTTTGACGATTCCCTGCCGGTATTGCGTCAGGCACAGCGCGAGGGCATCCGCCACCTGTTTGCCATCAAGCAGCCGGACAGCCAGCGTCCGCACCTGGAGGCTGGCGAGTTTCTCCAGGTAGATGATTTCAAATCGATCCTGCCCTCTACCCTGCTCAGTGGCCGCCAGCCTTGAGTCATCAACACAGCCATCAGCCACGATTCCAGCCATGAGCCACAGTAATAGTGACAGCGCATTAACCCGCGTGCGCATCGACAAATGGCTGTGGGCGGCGCGCTTCTTCAAGACCCGCGCCATCGCCAAGCAGGCAATCGAAGGCGGCAAAGTGCAGTGCCAGGGCAGCCGCGTCAAACCCAGCAAGGAAATCGAGGTGGGCACGGAGATTCGCCTGCGCCAGGGCGACGACGAAAAAACGGTCATTGTCGAAGGCTTGTCGGAGCAACGCCGCGGCGCACCGGAGGCTCAGAAGCTGTATCGGGAAACCGAGGAAAGCATCGCCGAGCGGGAGAAACTGGCCCAGATGCGCAAGGCGCAGCCGACACACTGGCCGACTCCGGGCCGCCCCAACAAGAAACAGCGGCGCCAGATTCATCGTTTCAAGCAGGGCGACGACACATGACCCCTGCCCCCGCGAATTTGGTGCTATTTTCAAACTGCATCGCCCCCGCTTCAGACAGTCGCACTGCCCAGACAACTTTGACATAATGCTGTCCCGTAGCGACCTCGCCAGACCTGACCTCAGGCCTTATGAGGCGAGCCCCGCAATCGGGAGTGATTTTGACCAAGCCATTACGCGATAGCCTGCAACGGTATCAGCTTCCCGAATTTCAGCCGGAATGGGGCAAGATTCACCGCGGCATTGAAAAAGAAAGCCTGCGGGTCACCACCGACGGTAAAATCTCCCTGGCCAGCCACCCCCGGACGCTGGGTTCAGCCCTGACCAATCCCTTTATCACCACGGATTTTTCCGAAGCACTGCTGGAGTTTATTACCCCGGTACACGGCGACATCGCTGGCTGCCTGGACGAGCTGGAAGCCATCCACCGCTTCACCCTGCAGCAGCTGGATGCTGATGAAATGCTGTGGGTCGCATCCATGCCCTGCCCGCTGGCGGATGATGAAATTCCCATCGCCCGCTACGGCAGTTCCAACATCGGCCGCATGAAGACCCTGTACCGCAAGGGCCTCACTCTGCGCTACGGCGCGCTGATGCAGGTAATTGCCGGCATTCATTACAACTTCTCAATGCCCGAGGCCTTCTGGTCCGGCTACCAGCAGTTACGCGGCGCCGGTGACGAAGATCCCCAGGCGTTTCGCACCAACTCCTACCTGCACCTGATTCGCAATTTCCACCGTTATTCCTGGCTGCTGATCTACCTGTTTGGCGCCTCACCGGCGGCCTGCAAGTGCTTTGCCCAGGGTCGATCACACAATCTGCAGGATCACCCCACCGGCGGAATTTACCTGCCCAACGCCACTTGCCTGCGGATGGGCAACCTGGGTTACAAGAGCGAAGCCCAGGAATCACTGTTCGTGTGCTACAACGAGCTGGAAACCTACATTGAATGCCTGCACGGCGCGATCCATACCGCCTACCCGCGCTATACGGAGCTGGGCCAGAAAGCCAACGGCGAATACCAGCAGATCAATACCAACCTGCTGCAACTGGAAAACGAGTTCTACAGCACCATCCGGCCCAAGCCGAGCCTGAAAAGCGGACAACGGCCACTGGATGCCCTGCGCTCCACCGGCATCGAGTACATTGAGGTGCGCGCCCTGGACCTGAACCCTTACCTGCCACTGGGTATTGATGATCAACAAATTCGCTTTCTGGATACCTTCCTGCTGCACTGCCTGCTGGCGGAAAGCCCGGTCTGTGACCGACGGGAATTTTTTGAGGTGAACAGCAACATCGACAAAGTGGTAGAGCACGGCCGCGATCCGGAACTGATGCTCGACCAGGAAGGCGAGCCGCGGGGCATGCGCGAGTGGGCCACCACGCTAACCCAGGACATGGAACACGCCGCCAGCCTGCTGGACAGCATTGACGGCGGCAGTGCATACCAGCAAAGCCTGCAGCAGCAACAGGCGAAACTGGTTGATGCCAGCCTGACGCCATCGGGCCGGATGCTGGCGGACATGGACAGCAAGCAGCAATCGTTTTTCAGTCTCGCCATGGAGTTGTCGCGCCAGCACCGGGACAGCCTGCGCAATGGCGGGCTGGACGCTGCCACCCAGGAACGCCTGCAGGCCGCTAGCGCGGAATCACTAATCAAGCAGCAGCAGATCGAAGCGGCTGACGAGATCAGCTTTGATACCTTCCTGGCCCAGTGGAACGCGCGCTGAGCATACCGCTAGCAGCCCAACGGCCGGTTGGCCCGGTGAAGCGATCGCGCTGACGGTTGCCAGTCCACGGCGCTAACCCGCTATAATACCGCGCTTCGCGCCAAGCAAGCGCCGCCCGGAAACACTGGGCAGCTCAACCGCGTCACCTGGAACGCCCTACCCGGAACGCTTTACCTGGAGAACAACATGGCAATAACAATACCTGGCAACCGACTGATTAACCTGGCTGTGTTCCTGGTGTGCGTGATTACCATCGGTATCGTGCTGTATATGGAGCACGTGATGCTGCTGTCGCCCTGCGGGCTGTGTATAACCCAGCGGGTATTCGTGATGTTGTGTGGTTTTACCTGCCTGGCGGCGGCGATCCACAATCCGTCTGTGAAGGGCCAGAAAGTTTACGCCTTCGTGGCGGCGGCGATGCCGGTGTTCGGCAGCTATTTCGCCGGTCGCCAGATCTGGCTACAGCATCTGCCGGAAGACCAGGTGCCAGCCTGCGGCCCGGGCCTGAGCTATATCTACCAGAACTTCCCGTTCATGGAGACCCTGAGCTTTTTACTGCAGGGCGATGGCAATTGCGCCGAGGTGCAGTTCCGCTTTCTGGGCCTGTCGATTCCGGAGATGTCCATGGTGGCGTTTGTAGCGCTGTTTGGCATTTGCCTGTTCATGGCGTTTCGCAATCAGCCCACAGCGAACGCCTGAGGCAGTGCTGCCAATTTAGCGTATTCACCTATTTGGTAGTGGCTCACAGAAAATATCACCGGCCCTGCGAGGCTGGCTCGCTACGTTAGCTCTCCAGCCTTAGCCGCCACGCTGCCAGCGGAAGAAGCGCTCCATCCAGGGAAAATACTTCTCCGGCAGGCGCGCGCTGCGCCAGGCATTGGCGCTGAACTTGTTCGCTTCCAGCAAGGTCGGGTAGATGTGGGTTACCGCGGCGATTTTCTTCAGCCCCATGTTGTGGGTCATGGCGAACACGAATTCGCCAATCAACTCGCCGGCGTGATAGCCAACGATAGTGGCGCCGAGAATCTTGTCCTTGCCGGGTACTGTCAGCACTTTGATAAAACCGTGGGCTTCGCCATCCGCCAACGCCCGGTCCAGGTGGTCCAGATCGAAACGGGTCACCTCGTAGTCAACACCCTGGTCTTTGGCTTCCTGCTCGCTCAGTCCCACTCGCGCCACTTCCGGATCGGTAAATGTAGCCCATGGCACAACCCGGTAGCTGGCACGCAACCGCCACAAACCACCCAGCACGGCATTGATGGCCGCGAAGAATGCCTGGAAAGATGCCATGTGGGTAAACTGGTAAGGTCCGGCCACGTCGCCACAGGCGAAGATGTTCGGGTAGGTGGTCTGCATGGAGTTGTTGATATTGATGGTACCGTTGTCATTAAGCGGCAAGTCGAGATTCTCCAGGCCGAAACCTTCAACGTTGGGTTTGCGGCCAATGGCTATTAACACCTGGTCAAATTCCACGCGCACGGTTTGTCCGTGGTGCTCGGCTTCCATGAATTTTTTGCCATTTTCCATGACAAAGCGCTGCAGTTTGTGTTGCGTCAGCAGCTCAATTCCCTGGCGACTGAACTGCTCCATCACCGCTGTAGACACTTCCTCGTCCTCCCGGGGCATGATGCGTTCCGCCATGTCTACCTGGGTGACTTCGGCACCCAGGTTATGGAACGCCTGGGCCAGCTCGCATCCAATAGGCCCGCCGCCTACTACCAGGAGCTTTTTAGGCAACTCGTCCAGCTCCCAAACCGTATCCGAGGTGAGATAACCTACGTCGTCCAGGCCTGGTATCGGCGGCACCAGGGGCCGGGCGCCGGTAGCAACGATGATCGAACGGGTGTGGATCAGGCGATTGCCGACCCGCACCCGAAAGGGAGTTTCGATCGTGGCTTCATCCTGCAGGCATTCCACACCAAGCGAAGTAAAGCGCTCCACAGAATCATGGGGCTCAATAGTCTTGATCACTCCGCGCACCCGACTCATGACCGCGGCAAAATCCACTTCACCGCTGGCATTGCGAATCCCGTATTCCTCGGCGCGGCGCAGGTAGGCCATGATCCGGCCGCTGCGAATCAACGACTTGCTGGGCACGCAGCCGGTGTTCAGGCAGTCACCGCCCATTTTATGCTTCTCCACCAGCATGACCTTCGCCTTGGCACCGGCCACTATCAATGCCGCCACCAGTCCGGCAGAACCACCGCCAATTACCACCACGTTGGCATCAAACTTGTCAGGTTTTTCGAAGCGGCGCAGCGCCTTGCCACGCTGCACGGCGTTAACAATCCAGCGCGCCACCAGAGGAAACAAACCCAACAGCACGAACGAGAAAATCACCGGCGCACTGACCAGCCCCGACAGCGAGCTGATCTGACCCAGCTCGGACCCGGCGTTCACATACACCACAGTACCGAGGAACATACCCACCTGGGACACCCAGTAGAACGACCAGGTTTTGATCGGGGTCAGGGCCATCAGCAGATTGATGACGAAGAAGGGAAACAGCGGCACCATGCGCATACTGAACAGGTAGAAATTCCCATCCCGCTCCATGCCACGATTCACAGGTGCCAGGTAGTTACCGAATCTGGTTTGCACCCAGTCCTTGAGCAGCAAACGCGACACCAGAAACGCCAGCGTGGCGCCGATGCTGCTGGCAAAGGACACCAATAGCGTGCCCCAGAACAACCCGAATATGGCACCGCCCAGCAGCGTAATAATGAGCGCGCCGGGGATCGACAGTGCGGTAACGGTCACATAGAGAACGAAATACAGCGTAGCTGCCAGGGCAAAATTGTCTTCGCGAAAGTTTTCCAATTCATCCAGGCGCGATTGCGCGAACTGCAGCGTCAGGTACTGGTCCAGACCGAACGCAAAATAGCTGGCGATGGCAGCGGCCAGAACAGCCACCACCGTAAGTCGTTTCTTGTTCACTTGATACTCCCGGCTTGTTGCTGGCCGCGAGGTTCACCCGACACGACCGGTTGGTTTCGAGGGCCCGGTTGGTTTCAACACGTAGCGCCGCGATAATTTGCAGTCCGAAATCAATGTGCTATAAACCCGGAGCTGGCCGCCACCTTGGCGGCAGCAGAAGCGACTATAAACCCGTACCCGAAAAAACACACTTGCCGGTACGATATTCCCGGGCCTTTCGGCCTGCGCTGATACAAAAGCTGTCAGCCAGTCTGTCCACACCAGACCGAAGAAGACTGGCAGCTGATTCCAAGAGAGCCTGATTGTGACCAAGCCTACCTCTGACCGCAGTTTCCCCACCAGCCGCATGCGGCGCATGCGCCGCGATGGCTTTTCCCGCCGCATGATGCGGGAAACGCAATTGTCGACAGATGACCTGATCTTCCCGATTTTTATTGTCGAGGGCGAAAAACAGGCGCAGGAGATCCCTTCCATGCCAGGCATCTTCCGCTTCAGCATCGACAAACTGGTGGCCGAGGCCGAGCATTGCCTGGACCTGGGCATTCCTGCCCTGGCATTGTTCCCGGCTCCCAATGCCGACGCCAAAAGCGACGATGGCCGGGAAGCCTATAATCCGGACGGCCTGGTGCAGCGTGCGGTCAAGGCAGTGAAATCCCGCTTTCCGGAGATGGGTATCATTACCGATGTGGCTCTGGATCCCTACACCACACACGGCCAGGATGGCATCATCGACAGTAGTGGCTATGTGCTGAATGACGAAACCGTGGAGGTTCTGCGCCGCCAGGCCCTGTCCCACGCCGAGGCTGGCGCCGATATCGTGGCGCCCTCGGACATGATGGATGGCCGGGTGGGCGCGATTCGCAGCACCCTGGAAGACAATGGCCAGATCCATACCCGCATTCTTGCCTACTCGGCGAAATATGCCTCCAGCTATTACGGTCCGTTCCGGGATGCAGTGGGCTCCAGCGGCAATCTGGGCGCCGGCAACAAGCACAACTATCAGATGGATACTGCCAACAGCGACGAAGCCCTGCACGAAGTGGCCATGGATCTGGCCGAAGGTGCCGACATGGTGATGGTCAAACCCGGCATGCCCTACCTGGACATCGTCTACCGGGTCAAACAGGAGTTTGGCGTGCCCACCTTCGTGTACCAGGTCAGTGGTGAATACGCCATGCACATGGCCGCCGGGGCCAATGGCTGGCTTGACGAGAAAGCGGTCGCCATGGAGTCCCTGCTGTCTATCAAGCGAGCCGGTGCCGATGGTATTCTCACCTACTTCGCCAAAAAGGCGGCCAGTATAATCAACAACGGTTAGGCAACAACGCTTGAAACTGCGTTTTTTGTCCTTATTATTGGGTACTAACCATGAATTCAGACACGTCTGGCGGCGTTGAACCGGCGGCACATCGTTCCGGGATTCCGGCCCCGACCCGGTTAGTCACAGCGACAACTCGCCCCCACAAGCCGTCACCCTGATTTTCCACCTGAATATTCCCACTTACCCCGAAAACGAAAGGATTAACCGCATGAGCGATAACATCGTGCACACGTCAGACAACAGTTTCGAGCAGGACGTACTGAAGGCCGATGGCCCGGTACTGGTTGATTTCTGGGCCGAATGGTGTGGCCCCTGCAAGATGATCGCCCCGGTTCTGGAAGAACTGGCTGACGAGTACAAGGGCAAGCTGAAAATCTGCAAAATGGACGTCGATGCCAACAGCGAGACTGCCCCGAAATACGGCATTCGCGGCATCCCGACCCTGATCGTGTTTAACAACGGCGATGTCGCCGGTACCAAGGTCGGCGCACTGTCCAAAACCCAGCTTTCCGCCTTCATTGACAGCGTTATTTAGGGTCCCCGGCCCGCCTTGAATGAGGCGCCTTGCCAGTCGCGAGGCGCCACATGACGCGGCCTGTAGCTTTTATTACATCAGCTCTCACCAGCGGGTTATGCGCGCTGGCACTGGATTCAGGCGGCACAATTACGAGTTCCAGGCCTGTTCCGTACCTGGAAAACCTGACCGGCTTACACAGGCGCTGCAAACTGGCTGCTGAGCCTTGATGCCAGGCGATTATATTGCGATACCTGGCAATACCTGAATGACGCTTGATCAACCTGAGCCATGTGGCAGATCGAATTTATTTGCGGATGATCAAGTTATCAACGAATTTGTCGTTAATTTGCTAGACAGCGAAAACAGGTAGGACTATAGTTTGGCCATATTGAGAACGTCATCGCCAAAAAAGCGCCGCGTTCCACAAGCCGCCATAGCAAAACCCCTCGAAACTACAGCATTCAATCAGCGCAGATTGAAAACCGTTCAGATCGGCTGAAGGCCGACCAGAAACAGGGTTTCGCTCATCGGCCAGGCCAAGCGCCAAACGCCAAACAACAATACCGGGCGCACAAAAACTCCTGATCCTGCTTACAGCCAATTGTCACCCGACTGTTTACCTAATCTGAAATGAACTCAGGGTCTTAATTCAATAAAATCTAAAACGGGCGATATGACCCGTTTACGGATTTAAATTGTTAGATAGAAAAATCCGAAAACTTGCCAAAAGAAAAAGAACTGGCCTGAATTACAAACTGAACTGCCGCCCGGATTCAATAAGGACCGCAGAACACGAAAAACAATGATCAGATTGGTTGCGATCGCTGTAGTTATTCCTGGTTACTATAAGTAGCCACAGACTAGCCAGGCGATCACCAGTGACTGCAAAGAATCCCGGCGTCGTCCCGATTTTTTTGAATTACTTTTTGAATTACTTTTACCGATTATCCTGGCTAAGAACAACCTCCCAAGTAACCCTTTACAAAATATGCACCCAGTAGTGGATACCGAGCTCGCTCGATGCTGCCCTCTGTTTATGCAGAGCCCATCACGAACTCTCTCACCGGAAGACATCCCATCATGAATCTGACAGAACTCAAGCAAAAGCCCATCGCCGAACTACTCGCCACTGCCCAGGAGATGGGTCTGGATAACGTGTCCCGCTCGCGCAAGCAGGACATCATCTTCGTCATCCTGAAGAAACACGCCAAGAGCGGCGAAGACATTTACGGTGATGGAGTACTGGAAATACTGCAGGATGGTTTCGGGTTTCTGCGCTCGGCCGACTCATCGTATCTGGCCGGCCAGATGATATTTATGTGTCCCCCAGTCAGATTCGCCGCTTTAATTTGCGCACCGGCGACACCGTTGCCGGAAAGATCCGGCCGCCCAAGGATGGCGAGCGCTATTTTGCACTGCTAAAAATCGCCGAAATTAACTTTAGCAAGCCCGAAACCTCCAAGAACAAAATCCTGTTTGAAAACCTGACCCCGCTTTTCCCTCAGGAACGCCTGCACCTGCAGGTAGGAAACGGCAGTACCGAGGATCTCAGCGCCCGGGTCATCGATCTGACGGCCCCAATCGGCAAGGGCCAGCGCGGACTCATCGTGTCACCGCCGAAGGCTGGTAAAACCCTTATTCTGCAAAACATCGCCCAATCCATCAGCCGTAACAATCCCGAATGCCGACTGATCGTTCTGTTGATCGATGAACGTCCGGAGGAAGTGACGGAAATGCAGCGCTCGGTGCGCGGCGAAGTAGTAGCCAGCACCTTCGACGAGCCACCCGCACGCCACGTCCAGGTTGCCGAAATGGTAATCGAGAAAGCCAAACGTCTGGTGGAACACAAGGAAGATGTGGTTATTCTGCTGGACTCCATTACTCGCCTGGCTCGTGCCTACAACACGATCATCCCGTCTTCCGGCAAGGTATTGACCGGTGGTGTCGATGCCCACGCTCTGGAACGGCCCAAGCGCTTTTTTGGCGCCGCCCGTAACCTTGAAGAAGGTGGCAGCTTGACCATTATTGCCACAGCCCTCGTTGACACCGGGTCAAAAATGGACGAGGTAATCTATGAGGAATTCAAGGGTACCGGCAACATGGAATTGCACCTGGATCGCAAGATCGCCGAGAAGCGTGTCTATCCGGCCATCAACGTACGCCGCTCCGGTACCCGCCGCGAGGACCTGCTGACCAGTGAAGAAGAACTGCAGCGTATGTGGATTCTGCGCAAGCTGTTGTCCTCCATGGAAGACGTCCAGGCCACCGAATTCATTATCGACAAGCTGAAGGACACCAAGACCAACGACGAATTCTTCAACTCCATGAAGCGCAAGTAACCGCCCTGCTCGCCTTACCTACGCCCGTCGTCTGCACCGGAGTCATTCATGTCCTGCAAAGATCTGCGTGAATTCATCACGCTGCTGGAAAAAGAGGGCGAGCTGAAGCGCATTTCCACCGAGGTCGATCCCAACCTGGAGATCACCGAAATTGCCGACCGCACGCTACGCAGCGGCGGGCCAGCCCTGCTGTTTGAAAATCCCCGCGGCTCAAACATTCCCCTGCTCGCCAACCTGTTCGGCAACACCCGCAGAATTGCGCTGGCCATGGGCCTGGAAAATACTGACGGCCTGCGGGACGTAGGTAAACTACTGGCATTTCTGAAAGAACCTTCTCCACCCAAGGGCTGGAAGGATCTGTGGCAGAATCTGCCGACGTTCAAAAACGTGTTAAACCTGGCGCCTAACGTCAAACGCAAGGCACCCTGTCAGGAGGTGGTGATCGAGGGTGACGATGTCGACCTGAACATGCTACCGATACAAACCTGCTGGCCCGGCGATGCCGCGCCGCTGGTGACCTGGCCGCTGGTGATTACCCGGGGCCCGGAGAAAGAACGGCAGAATCTCGGCATCTATCGCATGCAGCTGCTGGGTCGCAACAAGCTGATCATGCGCTGGCTGTCACATCGCGGCGGTGCGCTGGATTACCGCGACTGGCAGCTAACGCATCCGGACGAGCCGTTTCCGGTCAGTATTGCCCTGGGCGCTGATCCGGCCACCATTCTCGCTACCGTGACCCCGGTGCCGGACACGCTTTCGGAATACGGCTTTGCCGGCCTGTTGCGCGGCAGCAAAACGGACGTGGTGAAATCCATGGGTAATGACCTGCAGGTGCCGGCCAGCGCCGAGTTCGTGCTGGAAGGTGTGCTGACTCCCGGCGAGCTGGCTGACGAGGGCCCGTTTGGCGACCACACCGGATACTACAACGAGGTGGACCAGTTTCCGGTGTTCACCGTGCAGCGCATTACCCATCGCCGCGACCCGATCTATCACAGCACCTACACCGGACGCCCACCGGACGAACCGGCCATGCTCGGTGTTGCCCTGAACGAGGTATTCGTTCCGCTTCTGCAAAAACAGTTCCCGGAAATCATCGATTTTTACCTGCCTCCGGAAGGCTGCTCCTATCGCCTGGCGATAGTCAGCATGCGCAAACAGTACCCCGGCCACGCCAAGCGCGTGATGATGGGAGTGTGGTCTTTTCTGCGCCAGTTCATGTACACCAAGTTTGTCATTGTCGTGGACGACGATGTGGACATTCGCAAGTGGGAGGACGTGATCTGGGCGATCACCACCCGTATGGACCCCAGTCGCGACACCGTGCTGGTGGACAATACGCCGATCGACTATCTGGATTTTGCCTCTCCGGTCAGCGGATTGGGCTCGAAAATGGGCCTTGATGCCACCAACAAATGGCCTGGTGAAACCGATCGGGAATGGGGCGAACCCATTACCATGAGCGCGGCGGTCAAAAAGCGGGTGGATGAGCTCTGGTCAGAGCTCGGGATTGATTAGATAGGTCAGGCGGTACCGCTGATTCGCGCCTGGGGTTCCGGCATGGGCAACTCAAGTACGTCGATCTGACTTAAATCATGAAACTGCGCCAGGCTTGCTTCGAAGGCACGGGTTTCACCGAGATGCTTGTACAAACGCGCCAGCTCGCCGTAGGCGGCAACACTGGGTGCGATCTTGATACTGGCCTGATAGCACTCCCTGGCCTTACCCCACAGATGATTACGCAGCGCCAGCCGCGCCAGGCATAGCAGCAGCTCAGCATCCGCCGGCCGGGCCTTCAGCCAGCCTTCAGCGGCCGCCAACTGACTCGCGGCATCGCCGTAGTCACGCTCCCCGTAGCGTCGCACCAGATCGGTATTCCATTGTTTGTTCAGGGCCTGCTCGATAACGCTGGCAGCCGTTCCCCACGCCCCCCCGGAGTACAGCAGGTCGGCGTAGGCATTGACCACTTCGTAGTGACCGCGATAGGCGCCGGGAGCTTTCTTCCAGCGTTTTTCCAGGGCCTTGATCAGGGTGTCCGGAGTGTCGTTCTCATGGGCATCCGCCAGCGCCTGCAATTCTGCGATCAGAATCTGCTGCTCAATCTTTTCACTCTCTGCCTCATCGACAATGCCACCTGCCTGTAAAGCCGGCATGATCTTTTCCAGCTTCTGCCACTCGCCAAGCTGCAGGTATACGTCCTTCAGCATACGCAGCAGCGGCTTGTCGTTCAGTGCAGTCTTACGCAACATCTCCAACATCGCCAGGCACTGCTCAAGCTGACCGGAACGGTACAGCAACTGCGCTTTGAGCATGTGGATCGTGGAGTGTGCCGAAGGATACTGTTTTTCTGCCTGATTCAGGCAGCTTGCCCAGATATCCTTCTGGCCCAGTTCGAACGCCGCGTAAGCAGCAGCCAGATAGTTAACTACACTGGCATCACTGTCGCGGCTGGCACGCATCAGCGTGTTGTATGCGGACTGCCAGTTGCGACGGGTCAGGTGCAACAACCCATCGATGGTGCGACTGCGCTTGCCGGAACGGGAGCGATTGGCAAGGCGTCGCCCGGCACGAAACCAGCGGGCCGGATTGACAATGCGCAGGGCCAGCGCCAGCAAGTGAACCACAAGATACAAAATCGCCACAGCAACCAGCAGCGCGAATAAACTGGTCTCGAAGGTATAGTCACCAAAGGCGATCAGCAGATAGCCCGGGTCCTCGGGAAATCCGAGATACAGGGTAACCCACAGCGCCACGACGATGGCCAGCAGGCTGAAAATAAACAATCGTCTCATGGCAGACTCAACGCTCGCTGTCCGCCAGCTGCCGCACACGGGTCAGGCTGGCGCTGGGGGACGGTAACGATGGCGCGATATCGATGGCCAGCAGCTCGCCAATTTCGTTGCTGAGATTGCGCCCTGCGGCAGAGTCAGTAACGGCATAGCGCTGCAGCCAGACCCGGGTATCCTCGAGGCTCTGGGTAAACTGCTGCTGGTCGCGGGTAATCAATGCCAGCTGCGCCTGCTTGATGAACAGCCGCAGGTTCAGCTTGATAACGGTTTCCTGACCCGGGGCCAGAACCGCTTCCGGTCGCTCGTCCCAGCGTCGCCAGACAAACACCTCGTTGAGAAAGTCGATTGCTGAGTTCACCATACCGTTGTCGCCGCTGGGGGGCCTAACCTGCTCAGACTGCTGGACTTGTCGAGCTTCAAACTCCTCTCGCATGGATTGCAACAGGTCCACGTCACTGACATTGCTGGCCAGATTGGCAAGACGCAGATAAATACCGTCCTGATCCACGGTTTCCACGTTACGCAGTCGGGCCAGGTCTTCGCCAATAATCTGCCGCACCGCGAACGCCTCGCTGTGCCCGGATGCCAGCAGTGCCGCATCGGCCTGATCCAGCAAAGCGATGGCCGACGCGACATCGGCTTCCAGCTGCAGTTTTTGTGCCGCCTGATTGACCAGGTACTCCGCTTCAAACACTTTCCAGGCGAAGTCCGGTTCGGCAGGATCACCGGCGCGCTGGTTCTGCAGGTCCGCCAGTTGCTGCTGCAGCCGATTGATTTCACTGTTGAGGGTTTGATTGGTCTGCCTGATGGCCTGATTGGTCTGGTTCAGAGTCTGGCTTAGAGTCTGGTCCAGCTGCGCGATAGCCTCGGCATCGTTGTCATCCACCACCGGCGTGGGAGCAATCGGCTCGGGTCGCTGCTGGAGCTGCTCAATGAGGCTGCCCTGTCCCGACAGCGTCGATTGCAACTGCTGATTCTGCTGGCTGAGGCTGGTCAGGGACTGGCGCAGGGTCCATTGCTGCCAGCCCAGAAAGGCGATGGCGGCCAGCAACGGCAGCAGGATCACGAACAGAGTGACGAACTGGGAGACGCCGCCTGACTTGCGGCGCGGTTTGCCCGCACCGGATCTGGATTTACTGCCGGTACCGCGGGAAATATCGTCCAGGACCCTGGCGGTAGGGGCCGCTTTCCTGGCCGACTTGGGGGTCGATTGATCGGCTGCGCCGGACCCGGATGCCGCGCTTTGCCCGGCATCGTCGCTGGCGTCTGCGCCCGGTTGGGCGGCGGAATCTTTAGCTTCGTCGGCGTTGTCTTCGTTACTGTTGTTGCTGTCGCTCATGGTTTATGTGTCGGCTCTGGCGGCAATTTCCTGCAGTATGGCGATCATCGACGCGGTGTCAGCGCCGCCGGCATTTTGGGTATTTTGAAATCCAAGCTGCCTGGCCTGTTCGGCCAGGCGCGGCGACGGTACCAGCAATGGTAACAGACTGAGCCGCTGGCGATGCGCCGTGGTCAGTTCGTGCAGCTGGGTGAGAGACTGCCCGCTGGTGACGGTGAGCACGTTGACACCGGTGGGACTGAAGGTGTCTGCCAGGGTTTGCGCCGGGTAAGACAGCGAGCGACGGCGATAAACTTCCAGGTAATCTACCCGGGCACCGCGCTGGCGCAGGGTGCTGGCCAACAGCTCCCGCCCGCCCTCGCCGCGAAAAATGGCAACCTTCTGACCAGCGACCGCGGTTAACCGGGGCAGGTCCAGCAGCGCCTCGGAGTCCATTCCGGTGGGGGAATGCTGGACGTTCAGACCAAGGCGCTGCTGCAGCACACTGGCGGTGCTTGGTCCCACGGCAAACAACTCCACACCCACTGGAAACTGCGGCCAGTACTGCTCGATCAGGTCACAACCGTGGTGGACGGCATTACTGCTGATGAAAATAAGGAGTTGATACTGGTCGAGATCCAGCAGCAGGCGACGCAGCAGCTGTTGGGCTTTGGCGTCGGTGATCGGTTCGATATCCAGCAACGGCAGGCTCACCGCGCTGCCACCGCGGGCTTCAATAGCGTCCACCAGCTCCTGCTGCTGGGGCTCCGGCCGGGTCACCAGTACCCGTAAATCGCGCAGTGACGGTGGGTCCGTGGTCATGCTGTTCTAAGGTTCAGTTAGGATTGAAACGTTACGTGGCAACCGCAACGGGTATCACTCGGCGGCTGCCAGCAGTTCGGCAAGCAGCTCCCCGGCACCCTGGCCCAGCAAATCTTCAGCCACGCCGAGGCCCAGCTGCTCGGCCTGCGCTCTTGGGGCGCTCGCCTCGGCGCGAATGATCTGGCTGCCATCGACGCTGCCCACCAGCGCCCGCAGATGCAACTCGTCCCGGGCACCCAGCTCGGCATAGCTGGCAATGGGGACCTGGCAACCGCCTTCCAGGCGCGCCACCACGGCACGCTCAGCGGTCACCCGGTCAGCGGTATCGGCGTCATGCAGGCAGGCCAGCAGATCGTGAGTTGACTCATCCGCGATGCGGCATTCAATACCCACGGCGCCCTGACCGCCAGCCGGCAGGCTGAGATCGAAGGGCAAGCGGGCCTGGATGCGATCTTTCAACTCCAGGCGAATCAACCCGGCAGCGGCCAGGATAATGGCATCGTACTCACCGGCGTCCAGCTTGCCCAGTCGGGTACCGACGTTGCCGCGCAGGTCCTTGACCTGCAGATCCGGGCGCGCCTTGCGCAGTTGGCACTGGCGGCGAAAACTGGACGTGCCGAGTACCGCGCCTTCCGGCAGACTGTCGAAATCAGCATAGTTATTGGACACGAACGCATCGGCGGGGTCTTCCCGCTCGCAGATCACCGCCAGGCCCAGGCCCTCGGGAAAACCCATGGGCACGTCTTTCATGGAGTGCACGGCAATATCGGATTCACCGGCCAGCATGGAGCGCTCCAGTTCCTTGACGAACAGTCCCTTGCCGCCGACCTTGGACAGCGGTGAATCGAGGATCTGGTCGCCACGGGTGGTCATGGCCACCAGCTCCACTTCCAGATCCGGGTGCGCGGCCAGCAGGGCATCACGCACGTAGTGGGCTTGCCAGAGGGCGAGTGGGCTTTTTCGGGTAGCAATGCGCAGTGGTTTGGCCATGAGGGTATCTGTGGTTAATTCTGTGGTCAGGAAAGCTTGCGATTTTACGCGAATTGGCTGGCTTTGTCCGGTCACTTACTCTCTCGTTCAGAGGTAAGCAACTCAGAGCAGGATGGCAGGTAGCCGGTACCCTGTTTCCGGCTTCCCTGCTTCTTTTCACATCAGACGTGTTCCCGGTTTTTGAAGAATGTCAAAGACAGAAAAGAACACTACTCCTGGGGGCAGGGAGCCGGTGCGGCTTTGCCCGACCGTGAGCGACAAGGATGTCGCGACCGAGCCCCCAGGGAGGGGTTTACAGCGTGTCGGGCAAAGCCGCACCGGCGCACTGCAATTCAGCACTCGCTTGCTTACAGGCTGACCCATTAAATATGGATCAACAATCAGGTAAACCACATTCTCTCAAGGTTTAGAGGTTTGATTATTGATCCTGCTATAATCGCCGGCCGCGCCCGGTGGTGGTGAACACGGGGCCGGAAATTTGAATCAAGGCAATGGCAATGAGTGATACAGGCAACAAACCGGGCAAGCTGTGGGGTGGCCGCTTTACTGAGGCGACTGATACCTTTGTGGAGCGCTTTACGGCGTCGGTGCAGTTCGACAAGCGTATGTATGGGCACGATATCGACGGCTCGGTGGCCCATGCCAAAATGCTGAGCCACGTGGGCGTGTTGACCGAGGCCGAGTGCGAGCAGATCGTTACTGGCCTGGAAGATATTCGCCGCGCTATCAAGGACGATGAGTTTGACTGGTCGGTAGCGCTGGAAGACGTGCACATGAACGTCGAGGCCGCGCTGACCGAGCGCATTGGTGCGGTCGGTAAAAAGCTGCACACTGGCCGCTCGCGCAACGATCAGGTCGCCACTGACATACGCCTGTATGTCCGCGATCAAATCGATCAGGTCGTGAGTTTGCTGACCCGCCTGCAATCCGGGCTGATAGACCTCGCGGAACGGGAAGTAGATACGGTGATGCCTGGCTTTACCCATTTGCAAACCGCACAGCCCACCACTTTCGGTCATCACATGCTGGCCTGGAACGAAATGCTGGAACGTGACTATGGGCGACTTCTGGATTGCCGCAAAAGAGTTAACGTGTCCCCTTTGGGTGCTGCCGCTCTAGCCGGAACCAGCTTTCCTATCGATCGCTACTACACTGCAGAATTGCTGGGTTTCACAGCGCCCACGGAAAATTCTCTGGACTCGGTGAGTGATCGCGACTTTGCCATCGAACTGGCTGCGGCAGCCAGTCTGATCATGACTCATCTGTCACGCTTCTCGGAAGAGCTGGTGCTGTGGACCTCGGCGCAGTTCGATTTTATTGAATTGCCGGATCGGTTCTGTACTGGTTCTTCTATTATGCCGCAGAAGAAAAATCCTGATGTGCCGGAACTGGTACGCGGCAAGACCGGCCGCGTGCACGGCCACCTGGTTTCACTGCTTACCCTGATGAAGTCACAGCCGCTGGCCTACAACAAAGACAATCAGGAAGACAAAGAGCCGCTGTTTGATTTGCTGGATACCATCAAGGACTGTCTGTTTGCTTACAGCGAGATGATGCCGGCAGTGATCTGTAAGGCCGATAATATGCGTGCAGCAACCCTCAAGGGCTACGCGACTGCAACTGACCTGGCTGACTATCTGGTCAACAAGGGCCTGCCGTTCCGCGACGCGCACGAAGTGGTAGGCAAGGCGGTGGCGCACGCGCTGGGCAAGGGAGTTGATCTTTCCGAGCTGTCCCTGGCTGACCTGCAGTCATTCAGCGACCACATCGAGTCGGGAGTGTTTGAGGTGCTGACCCTGGAAGGCTCACTGCACGCCCGGGACCATTTTGGCGGCACTGCCCCGGCCCAGGTGCGCGCGGCGGTGGAGCGTGCCCGGGAGCGACTGGCCCAGCGATAGCAGACAGACCTGCTAACGTGACGGCGCTTGCAGCTCGATCTCGTATTCCCGCAGCTGGTTGTCGCGCATGGTGGTGACGGTTACCACATCGCCTGGTTCGTACTGCTCAATGACATCCGCGTAGTCATTCTCAGTGCGAATCGCCTGACCCTCGATCTCGACGATCACATCACCCAGTCGAATGCGGCCCCGTTCCACGCGAGTTAAGCCGCGCATCCCGAGGCGCTCGGGATCGGTGCCTGCCACTGTATCCATGACAATCACGCCCTCAATGCCCCACAGGCGACGGTAGTATTCCGGCTGCGGCAGGCGGGTGATGCCCAGGATTGGGGTTTGGACGCGGCCGTAGGTAATCAGCTCCGGCACAATGCGCTTGACGGTGTTCACCGGAATCGCAAAGCCAATACCAGAGCTGGCACCGCTGGGACTGTAAATAGCGGTATTAACGCCCACCAGTTGCCCCAGTGAATTGAGCAGTGGACCGCCGGAGTTACCGGGGTTGATGGCCGCGTCGGTCTGGATTACGTCGCGAATTTTGCGCCGCGATACCGAATCGATTTCCCGGCCCAGGGCGCTGACCACACCGACGGTCATGGTAGTGTCCAGGCCAAACGGGTTACCGATGGCGATGACCTTGCGGCCCACTTCCAGAAGCGACGAATCCCCGGGCTGGATCGGCACCAGCTCTTCCTCCGGGGCATCGATCTTCACCACCGCCAGATCCTTGTCCGGATCGCCGCCTATCGGGCGGGCATCATAAGTGGTGCCATTCTGCAGCGTCACCATGACCCGGTCCGCCTGCTGTACCACGTGGAAATTGGTGACGATGTAGCCATCGGCATTCCAGATAAATCCGGTGCCGCTGCCCTGGGGAACCTCCTGGGGATTGAGAGAGTAGAAGGAACGCACCAGGCGCGAGTTGGTGATGTTCACCACCGACGGACTGGCCTTGTTGAACACCTCAATGTTGTTGCGCTCATCGTTGGTGCTGAAGGTGCTGTAGTCAGCGGTCTGGGCACCGGCAGTCGCGGCCGCAAGGCAAGAGGACACGGTCAGCAGGGCTGCCGACAATAGCAGTGCCAGACGGTTCATCGGAATCATGATTGCTCAACCTCAATGCACGTCATTGGCAATGTATGGGATCAATCGCCCGGGTTTCAAGCCTTATAGGCCAGCGCACTACCAACGTTGACGCCTGGCCAGGGTTCGGCCAGCAATTAACTATTTTGCGCCGCTTCCAGCTGTTCCTGCAGGCCGAGCCACTGCTCTTCCGTGTTCTCCAGCGCCGTCTTGAGCTGACCCTGCTCCTGGAGCAGCTCTGTCAGTTTTTCCTTGCGCGACTCGTCATACAGCGACTGATCAGACAGGGTTTGTTCCAGCTTTTGTAATTTGGACTGCAGCTGTTCCATGCGGCGTTCGCTGGACTTTACTTCCTGGCGCAGGGGAGCCAGTTGTTCTCTTTTTGCCGCAGCCAGCTGGCGCTGTTTCTTTTTATCCGATTTAACCGGCTCCTGGCCGCCTGCCCCGTTCGACTCTCTGCCTTCATTGCCGCCGCTGCGCAGCCAGGCCTCATAATCGGCCAGGGAGCCATCGAACTCACGAAAATCGCCCCGGTGTATGGAATAGAACTCATCCACGGTATTAGCCAGCAAGTGGCGGTCGTGGGAAACAATGATGAGCGCGCCTTCAAACTCCTGCAAGGCCACGGTGAGCGCGTGCACCATTTCCAGATCGAGGTGGTTGGTGGGTTCATCCATGAGCAACAGATTGGGTTGTTGCCAGCACACCCGGGCCAGGGCCAGACGCGCTTTTTCACCGCCGGAAAAGTGCTCGATGGTTTCATCGACCCGTGCGCCGCGAAAATCGAAACCGCCCAGGTAGTCACGAACCTGCTGCACGGTAACCGCACTGGCCTGCTCGGTCACCGCCAGGATTGACTGGATGGGGGTGTGACTGACGTCCAACTCATCGATCTGGTGCTGCGCATAATAGGCGATACGCAGCTTGCGGGCGCCGTTGATAGTGCCGGAAAGATGCTGTTGCTTGCCGGCCAGGGTTTTTAGCAGGGTGGATTTGCCGCTGCCGTTGTAGCCCAGCAGCCCGATACGCGAATCGCTGCGCACGGTGAGATTGACGTTGCTGGCAAGGGGCTCGGCAAAGCCAAAACTGAGCTTTTCGGTCTGCAGCAGAAAGTCCGGCAGTTGCCCCAGTTCCGGGAACCGAAACTGAAACGGCGAATCCACGTGCGCCGGAGCAATCTCCTGCATGCGATTCAGCTCCTTGAGCCGACTCTGGGCCTGTTTCGCCTTGGTGGCCTTGGCCCGGAAGCGACGCACGAAATCTTCAATCTCGGCCCGTCTGCGTTGCTGCTTCTCGAACATCGCCTGCTGCAACGCCATTTTTTCCGCACGCTGCTTCTCAAATGCCGAATAGTTGCCCTTGTACAGGGCCAGCGATCCCCGTTCGAAACTGATTACGTGATCAATAATGGCGTCCAGAAACGAGCGGTCGTGGGAAATCAGCAGCAACGTGCCCTGGTATTGCTGCAGCCACTGCTCCAGCCATACCGTGGCTTCCAGATCCAGGTGGTTGGTGGGCTCATCCAGCATCAGCAGATCAGACGGCGTCATCAGCGCCGCCGCCAGATTCAGGCGCACCCGCCAGCCGCCGGAGAACTGGCGCACCGGATCCTGAAAGCGACTGGTGGCAAACCCCAGCCCGGATAACAGGCGCTCAGCGCGATGCTGGATGTCATAGCCATCAATGAGTTCCAAATCAGCATGCAGTCGCGCCAGGGCGTGATCATCACCGGCCTGTTCGGCGGCGGCCAGCTTTGCTTCCAGGCGGCGAAATTCGCGATGGGCATCGAGAACGAATTCCAGGGCGCTGCGGTCGCTGCCGGGAGTCTCCTGGGCCATGGTGGAAAGCCGCAGACCGGCGGGCATCTTGATCTCGCCCTGCTCCAGTGATACTTCACCGGCCAGCACCCGGAACAGGCTGGTTTTGCCACAGCCATTGCGGCCAATAATCCCAATGCGCTGGCCCTCGCCAAAGGCCAGGCTGGCATCATTGATCAGAAATTGCTGGCCTCGCATGAGGCTGATGTCATTAAAGGCAATCACGGGTATTGCAACGGTTTGATTTGCGGGCCGCTACTATACTACAGGCTGAGTACAGACAGGGTCGGCAGAATTGATTTAAGCAGGGTGAATTCGTACTATTGCTGAATTGCGTAACTCACTATCTACGCAATAACCTGTTCAACACTCTGCGCTACAACACAAGCACGCCAACAAGAGCAACAATGGGCGACCTGGCATGAAGCAAATACTGATTATCGATGATGACGAGAAACTTGGTCAGCTACTGACCCAGTATCTTGAGCGCTACGATATGAAAGTACATGTTGCGATGACTCCCAGCAAGGGCTTCGAGTTACTGAAGAAGGTCAAGCCGGATCTGCTCATTCTGGACGTAATGTTGCCAGAGAAAGACGGCTTTGAAATTTGCCGCGAGATTCGCGCCAAGTCATCCATTTACGGCCAGCTGCCGATTCTGATGCTCACCGCCCATGCCGAGGTTACCGACCGCATTGTCGGCCTGGAATTGGGTGCCGACGACTATCTGCCAAAACCCTTTGAGCCCCGTGAACTGGTGGCCCGGATTCACAACATCCTGCGCCGCTCTGGTGATGACACTAGCACTCGCGACATTAAACCTATCAGTGGTCTCGACGTGGACGTTTCCCGGCGGGAAGTCAAACTCGATGGTAATGTCCTTGACCTGACCACTATGGAATACGAGCTGCTGATTCTGTTCATGCAGTACCCCAACAAGACTTTCACCCGGGACGAGCTTATGAATCGTCTCCGCGGTATCGACGCCGAACTGTTTTCCCGCGCCGTCGACACCCTGGTCAGCCGCTTACGACACAAGTTGCAGGATACGTCCAAGACACCCCGGTTTATCAAGACCGTGTGGGGACGTGGCTACACCTTTGTCGGTGAGCAGGCATGACGCCGCTAATACAACACGTAAAAAAATCCCTTTTTATTCGTTTGCTGCTGATCTTCGGTTTTACCGTGATCTGTTTTTTCCTGATCGTGTCCGTTGCGCTGCGGGCAGTCAACCAGGACACCGGTGCAATCGAGACTATCCCCGATTTCTTCACCCGCAACGTGGAGTCGATTATCGAGGACATCGGCACGCCGCCTAATCTCAGCAACGCCATGCGCCTGGCGGACGAACTGGACTGGACCATTAACATTCGCAACCCGATCATGCGCTGGAGTTCAGACCCACTCAATCGCCTCGACGTGGACAACTCAACCTACGCTCGCACCCTGACCAACGACGCGGAAGTGCGCACCGTCAACGACGAGGACATCATCATGGTTCGCCGTGGCGGCTATGATTTCTATCTCTATCAGCAATCCCGCGTTGAGAGCACAATCGATTACGTGGTGCTTTATGCTGGCATGGCGCTGGCAGCGGTTGTGCTGTTTCTTAACTACTTTATGGTCAACAAGCTGTTAGACCCGGTACGTCTGCTACGCCGAGGTGCCGAGCGTATTCGTCGCGGCGATCTCAGCTTTCGGGTGCGAACCAATCGTCAGGACGAATTGGGTGAGCTGACCGAAAGCATCAATCACATGGCCGACTCCCTGCAGTCCATGCTGGAAGCAAAGCGTCAGCTGCTGCTCGCCATCAGCCACGAGCTGCGCACCCCGATCACCAAGGCGAAGCTGCGACTGGAGTTCATGCCGGACTCAGAAGAAAAAGAACAGCTGCGGGAAGACATCGATGAGATCGACTTGTTGATTTCCGACTTGCTGGAGGCCGAGCGCCTGAACAATGAGCACGCGGTACTGGTGGAAGAAGACGTCAATTTTGCCGAATACGTGGCCGGTGTTAGTGAGCAGTTCGCGGACTACGAGGGCGGCCTGGAACTGGACATGCCCCAGACGGATCAGGTGTTTGAAATTGACCGGCTGCGCATCCGCCTGCTAATCACCAATCTGCTGAACAACGCTATCCGCCACGGGGAGAACAATCCCATTACCGTGCGGGTGCGCTTTGTTCAGGGCGGCGCCCTGATTGAGGTGATCGACCAGGGCGAGGGCATATCCGCTGAGCACCTGCCGCAAATCAGCGAACCATTCTATCGGGCCGACAGTTCGCGGCAGCGCAACACCGGTGGCTTCGGACTCGGACTGTATCTGTGTCGGCTTATCGCCCAGGCCCACGGCGGCGAGCTGAGTATCGACAGCAAGGTGGGCGAGGGCACACACATCACCGTGCGGGTCCCCACCCATCCTCCACGCATCGAGGCCGATGCACCCTGATCAGGATGCCGTCTTTCGTCTCCGGCTGCGGGTGAAGTGTGCCACCAGCATGAGAATAGTCAGCAGGGCCGGAATCAGGCCCGTGTTGATGGCTTTGAGATTGGCTCCCAACTGCTCAATATCCTCGGTTAGCTGAAAGCGCACGTCACGCAGGCGACGACGGGTCTGCAACAGTTCCGCATTAAAACGATCTATCTCGTCCTGGATCTCCGGGGTCACCTGGCCAATAGGCTGACCACTTTCATCGGTGTTCAGCTCCGCCAGGGCGTCCTCGGTTTCCGCCAGGCGCTCCAGCAATTCTGCTTCTTCTACCCGCAGGCGATCATCGGCCTGACGCTGCAGTTCAAGCACCCGCGTAAAGGGCCGCGAGTAGCGACCCCGGCCGCGGATGCTCACCAGATCGGCACCACCACTCATATTATCGAGGGCGTTAATCACCAGATCGCCGTTATTGGCGAAGGGCTGAGGAATGCGCTGCCCAAGAAACTGGGCGACCTGTACCCACAATCGGTCGGACAGCATATCGCTATCGGCGAACAACAATATATTGGCGACACCGTTGGACTGCGCTATGTGTGCCGGCAGCGTTTCTTCGTTGCCCGTAGCACCGTCGTCAACGACTTCCTGGGCTGCGTCGTCGGCTTCCGGTTGTACCGGGTTATCGGCAGCGGGCTCAGGGTCGGTTGCTTCAGCTTGCTGCGCTGCTGTGTCGGAAGCATCTGTTGCTTCTGATTGTTCTGCACCGGACCCGGCATTGTCCCCGGCGGCGTCTTCCTCGACTGCCTCCTCCGGTACTTCCGGACGTCCATCCGGAAAAGCGGAGTCGATCACACCGCTGACCCGCGCACCGATCACATACGTTTCCGGGGTCGCCTCGAACTCATCAAAAAGCACCGAAGGATCCATGACGTCTTCCACCAGGGCACGGCTCATCAGCATGGAATTGGGCGATGACTCCATAAGCGGTTCAAACATCGTGCTGGCGCCGTCGGCTGCGGCAATGGCGCCGGCAGAAGACATATTGATCGTTTCCAGGCGACTGGTGATGATGTCATCCGGCGCCAGGTTGTCACGGCGCACACCCAGCATGCCGATATGGGGCATTGGGCGCTGATCCTGACCCATTCGCACCCGCAGCGCCAGGTCGCTGTCGGTGAGCACCAGGTTGGGATCAAAGTCCACACCCCAGCTGCTCAATAAAGGCTCGAGCTCGGAGCTCATGCCTGCCGGTACCAGGTTGCCCTGATTGCTGCGGCTCACCATGGAATCAGCATTAGGATCGAGGAACACCACGATTTCACCACCGCGCATCACGTGCTGGTCAATAGCGTAGAGGGTTTGCTCAGACAGACCCCGGGGATGGATCAGCATGAGAATATCAATGTCTTCCGCAATCGATTCGACGTCCGTGCCGAGACGGCGGACATCATAAAGCTGCCGGATGTAATCCATGATTACCCAGGGCGAGGTGGCCTGCCCGGACATCGGATCGTAGCCACCATCGATATCAAGACCGGTAATCAGGCCCACGGTGGCAAGTTCGGGATCATCCACCCGGGTAACGAGCTTCATGAACTCATATTCCAGAAACTGCTCCTGATCGGGGCGTATCAGCGGCATAGTTTCAAACGGCGCTGGCTCCAGAGGATTGCTGTTCGCACCCTCTCCCTGGCCTTCCTGGCGAACCACCAGTCCAAAGTAAATGCCTTCACCGCCCTGGGTAACCGGGACTGCCTGGATACCATACTGGGTAGCCAGGTCCTCATCTTCCGAAAACGGCTCCGGGTCAATCATGGTCAGGCTGAGATTGCCGGCAATGACTATTTCTTCCAGCAGTTCCTGCACCCGGGTTGCATAGGTACGAATCTGGGGGGCATCTTCAGTGGCGCTGTCCGAGTAGAAGAACATGATCTCCAACGGCGCGGACAGATTCGACACGATATTCTCAGTGCCTTCAGACAAGCTGTACAAACCATCCTCGGTAAGATCCACTCGCCAGCCCGGCAGTGACGCAATAATTGCCACGCTGACCACCAGGCCAATGGCAATGGCCAGCAGGCCTACGGATGAAAACAGGGATTTCTTGTTCATCATCTAGTTAGCCTTTTTCATTTCAATAACAATGGCGCTGGCCAACAGCCAGGCACCGATAAACACAACGAAGAACAGCAGATCGCGAATATCCAGCACGCCCTTGGAGATGGAATCGAAATGGGTGAGGAAGCCAAGGGCTGAAAACGCATCAACTACGCCCTGCGGCATCCAGTCCGGAAACGCATTCAGCAGAATCGGCGAGCCGATTATCACGAACAGAAAACAGATCGCCACGGTCAGAATGAACGCGATCACCGAGTTACGGGTGCAGGCGGACATGCAGGAGCCAATGGCTAGGAAGCCGCCAGCCATGAACCAGCTACCCAGGTAGGCGGCGATGATGACACCATTGTCCGGCTCCCCAAGGTAGTTCACGGTGACCCAGATGGGAAACGTCAGCAGCAGCGCGATACCGGTCAGCACCCAGGCGGCCAGGAACTTACCCAACACTGCCTCCTGTAGCCGCACCGGAAGAGTCAGGAGTAACTCGATAGTGCCTGCCTTGCGCTCATCCGCCCATAGCGTCATGGCGATAGCCGGCACCATGAACAGGTAAAGCCAGGGATGAAAACTGAAGAACGGCAGCAGATCAGCCTGACCGCGGGCATAGAAACCGCCCAGGTCAAAGGTAAAAATACCGTTGCTGATTAGAAAGATGACGATAAAAATGTAAGCAAGCGGTGTCGAAAAATAGCCAAACAGCTCACGCTTGAAAATGATACCGAGCTTGTCCATCACGCTCCCTCCCCGGTCTGCTGGGTGATACTGCGAAACACATCCTCAAGCTGACCACGCTGGACATGGAATTCATCCACCGGCCATTTCCTGGCCTGGGCAATCTCCGTGACCTGCGAGTAAATGGGCTGACCCTGGTCCGCCAGAATGGTGAAGGTGTTGGGCTCTGTTGCATCCTTTTCAACGGCTCCCACTCCCGGCACCTTCGCCAGGTCAGCGGCCAGATCGTGATCACTGGCCAGTCGCACCCGCACAGCATGGTGATAGCGCGAGCGGGATTCCAGCTCCGCCGGTGTGCCGTCCGCCACGATACGACCCTGGGAAATAATAATGGCCCGGGTGCAGACCGCGGTAACTTCCTCAAGGATATGGGTGGAGACGATGACGATCTTGTCGCGGGCCAGATTCTTGATCAGCTGCCGCACGTGGTGTTTCTGGTTGGGGTCCAGGCCGTCGGTGGGCTCGTCAAGAATCAACACCTTGGGGTCATGGATAATGGCCTGGGCCAACCCAACCCGCCGCCTGAACCCTTTAGACAGGGTATCAATGGTCTGATGGCGCACTGACTCCAGATTCACTTCCGCCATCACGTGATCGACACGCTGCTGCATCTCGTCTCCGGAAAAGCCCCGGACCCGGGCAATAAAATAAAGGAATTCCTGGGTGGTCATATCGCCATAGGACGGCGCGCCTTCAGGAAGGTAGCCAATCAGTGACTTGGCGGCGATGGGGTCGTGGGCAATATCGTGACCGTCAATGGTCACCGTCCCCGCAGAGGACGCCAGAAAACCGGTGATGACTTTCATGGTAGTGGATTTCCCGGCCCCGTTGGGTCCGAGAAAGCCCAGAACTTCACCTTCCCTGACGGAAAAACTCAGGTCATCCACGGCGGTAAACTGGTCGAACTTTTTGGTCAGATTCTCAACAGCAATCATTCTTGTATCGGCCTCGTTAACCGGGTCAACTCAGGTGGCGGTCCTGCCAGCTTCTGGCAGACGCCACTAATAATTAGTCGTGCAATAGTGGTTATATACAGGGCCATGAAATATAGGGCCCTGACCTGACATTTTCAAGACGATTTGCCCGCGCCAGCCAACGGCTCCCGGCACTGTCCGCAAGCGCCATAGGGCGTTATAATCGCCCGCCTTGACTCAAACCCGGGATATGAACATTCGCAAGCTCATCAGGCCAGGCAAACCTATCCTCATGACAGTGCTGTGCGCCCTGCTGCTGCTGGGCCTTGGCCACTGCGGGCAAAAAGGCGGGTTGACCCGCCCGGAGCAGGCGGCCACCGCCAGCCGCTAAACCACCGCGGCCCCGCCGCCAATGGCCAGTTACCAAAGTAAGCACCATGGATCATTTCAACTACAAAGGCGAGACTTTGTACGCCGAGGACGTGCCGGTTGCGGAAATCGCCGCACGCTATGGCACCCCGTGCTTTGTCTATTCCCGGGCGACCTTTGCCCGGCATTTCCAGGTCTATGAAGACGCCCTGGCGGCGCTGCCACACCTGGTGTGCTATGCCGTCAAGGCCAATTCCAACCTGGCGGTGTTGAACCTGCTGGCCCGCATGGGCTCCGGATTCGATATCGTCTCCGGCGGCGAACTGGAGCGGGTTCGGCGCGCCGGCGGTGACCCGGCCAAAGTGATTTTCTCCGGCCTGGGCAAGACCAGCCAGGAGATCGAGCAGGCCCTGGAGCTGGGCATCAAATGCTTTAATGTCGAGTCCGAAGCGGAATTGGCGCGCATTAGCGAAGTGGCTGCTGCGGCTGGCGTGCAGGCCCCCATATCCCTGCGGGTCAACCCTGACGTGGATGCCGGTACCCATCCTTATATTTCCACCGGCCTGAAAGAGAACAAGTTCGGCATTGCCGCCGAGCGCGCTCTGGATGTTTATCGGCAGGCCGCTGACATGAACAGTCTGAACCTGGTGGGTATCGACTGCCACATCGGCTCCCAGCTCACCAGTACCAGTCCGTTTCTCGATGCCATCGACAAGCTACTGGCCATGGTGGATACCCTCAGTGCCGAGGGCATCGAGCTCAGGCATTTTGATATGGGCGGTGGCCTCGGGGTGACCTATGAGCAGGAAAAGCCGCCCCATCCCAGTGAGCTGCTGGCCCAGGTCAGCGAGAAGTTTCGTGACCGCAAGCTGATGCTGCTGGTGGAGCCGGGACGCTCCATCGCCGCCAACGCCGGTATTTTTGTCACCCGCATCGAGTACCTCAAACACAGCGAGCACAAGAACTTTGCCATCGTTGACGGCGCCATGAACGATCTGATCCGCCCGGCCCTCTATGGCGCCTGGCAGGAGATCATCCCGGTGCACAAGCGCGCCGGTGAGTCGCAGCGCTATGATGTGGTGGGCCCGGTGTGTGAGTCCGGCGATTTTCTCGGCAAGGACCGCGAGCTGGTAATCGCTGCGGACGAACTGCTGGCGGTGCGCTCCGCCGGTGCCTATGGCTTTGTAATGAGCTCCAACTACAATACCCGGCCCCGCGCCCCGGAAATCATGGTGGACGGCGAGCAGATGCATTTAATTCGCGCGCGGGAAACGGTGGACTTGTTACTGCAATCCGAAGCGCTGCTGCCAGACTGACGCCACCAGAAATCGTCGAACCCAATTCAAGCCACCATTGTGAATGCCATGAAAGTACCCTTTACCAAAATGCACGGCCTGGGCAATGACTTTGTGGTCCTGGACCTGGTATCCAACGACCTCAAGATCACCCCGGAGCAAGCGCGAAATCTGGCGGATCGCCATTTCGGCATCGGCGCCGACCAGGTGCTGCTGATCGAGCCGCCCAGCGACCCGACTGCGGATTTTGACTACCGGATTTTTAACGTGGACGGCGAGGAAGTGGAGCATTGTGGCAATGGCGCCCGATGTTTTGCCCGCTTCGTGCACGAAAAAGGACTTAGCACCAGGAATCCGCTGCTGGTAAATACTGTCAATCGCACCCTGCAGCTGTCTATGGACGCAGACGGCATGGTGAGCGTCGAGATGGGCAAGCCAGAGCTGGACCCCGCGCGCATCCCGTTCAAGGCGGAGCAGCAATCGACCCAGTACCGCCGTACGGTAGATATAAATGGTGCGGCGCTGGAAATACAGTTTACGGCAGTATCCATGGGTAACCCCCATGCCGTGATTATCGTTGAAGACCTGGCGCGAACGGCCGTCAAAGAGATAGGCAGTGCACTGGGTCAGCACCCCGATTTCCCAGCCGGCGTGAACGTTGGTTTTATGCAGCGCATCAGCGCCGATGAGATTAACCTGCGGGTCTACGAGCGCGGCGCCGGCGAGACCCTGGCCTGCGGCACCGGGGCCTGTGCAGCGGTGGTGTCTGGTTGCCTGCTCGAGCAGTTAAATGATAGGGTCAAAGTCAATCTGACGGGCGGACAGCTGCAGATTTACTGGCCCGGCAATGACGCATCCGTGGTCATGAGCGGACCCGCCACGACCGTATATGAGGGGATAATCGAACTATGAGCGATGACGTCGCCAATTCGAATCAAGCGCCGAAGCAAGAGTCGGAACAGGAAGCGGATACCAGCACAGCGAGCGCCGGGCCAGATGCCAAACAGATCGCCGCCTACCTGCGTCAGCATCCGGAATTTTTTGTCGAGCACGAAGACCTGCTGGCCGAGTTGAGACTCCCCCACGAAAGCGGCAAGGCAATCTCCTTACTGGAACGACAGGTTACAATTCTTCGCGAGCGCGGCACGGAAGCACGCCAGAAACTGAATAACCTGTTGGAGAACGCGCGCAATAACGACCAGCTGTTCGATACCACCCGCAATCTGGTGTTGGCCCTGCTGCGCGCCGAGGATATTACCGAGATTGCCAGTGTCACCCAGGATCAACTGGCCAATCACGCCAATATCGATGCCTGCGAAATCATTCTTGTGGAGCATGCGCAGCTGAACAGCTCACCGTCGACGCGCACTGAATCACTGGCCATCCTGCGCAAGGACTTTGCCGACGTATTCCGTCTCAAGCGCACCCACTGCGGGGCACTGAGCCAGGAGCAGGTGGACTATCTGTTTCCCGGCAATGGCGGCAGCATTCGCTCTACTGCCTTGTGTCCGGTGATGAACAACAGCGAAATTCTGGCGCTGCTGGCCTTCGGCAATCAGGAAGACAACTTCTTCAACGTCAATCTGGACACCCTGTTCCTGGACTTCATCGGTCGCGTGGTCGGCGCGGTGCTGGATCGGCAGCTGGCGGCCGAAGCAAAGGAATCTGCGTGATGTGGGGCCCGGTTGCTACCGCAGTTATTGTAGTTGCATCCACTCCAGTTGCTGCCTCGCCGCTGCACCGGTTGTGAACAAGCCCCTCCCCGCCCATGTCTGCTGACACTCCCGCCTCTGCATCGGGTCTGGTCTCGGTGATCTGTCGAACCATGGGACGCTCGGTGCTCAATGAAGCACTTGCCTCGCTGCAGAATCAGGACTATCCGAATCTCGAGGTGGTATTGGTAGACGCCGCTGCCGCAGGTATCGATGCCGACGATCTGGAATTATCCGACGACCTCAGCCTGACCCTGGTGAATCTGGGCAAGCCACTGGCCCGCCCGGCAGCGGCCAATGCCGGCCTGGATGCGGCCACTGGCGAGCTGCTGATGTTTCTCGACGAAGATGACTGGATCGACCCGGGCCACATCAGCGGTCTGGTGAACTGCCTGCAAGCTGATTCCACCGTCCAGGCGGCGTACAGCAGTACCCGGAAAACCGATAGCCATGGCGAACCGGTAGATTACGTGTTTAATGAACCGTTCCAGCGCCTGTTGCTGCTGCGGGATAACTACATTCCAATCCATGCCATGCTGTTTTCCCATCAGCTGTTGGATCACGGCTGCCGTTTTGATGAGCAGTTTGACATTTACGAGGACTGGGATTTCTGGCTGCAGCTGGCTCAGCATACCGACTTTATCCATCGGGATGAGATCACCGCCTACTACCGCGAGGGCGGCGATTCAGAAACAGCGACCAAAGAGGTAAACCAGCGCTATCAGCCTGGCAATGCCCTTGCCGAGGCACGGGCACGTCTGTTTGACAAGTGGCTGCCGCGACTTGATGGTCAGACCCTGAATGCATTGCTTGGTGATCTTGACCGGTCTGCGGAGCTGGCCGAGCTGGCGGCCACCGTACACAGTGAACATGAAGCCAACCTCCAACACCAGGACCAGATCCGCGAACTGACCATCAGCCTGGAACAAGGCAGACATGAGTTGCATGCGCTGCTACAGCAACGCGACGAACAACAGGCAGCGCACGAGCAGGAACAGCAAAGATTAACAACCGTCAGTCAGCAGCAGGCCAAGACTATTAGCGAGCTCAAGACCGCAGTGGCTGATCTGGAGCAGGCCCTGCAGGCAATGCGCGATTCAACGAGCTGGAAACTGACCGGACCGCTGCGCGGCCTCGCCCGATTAATACGGCGCAATCCTGGTTCGAAACACTGATACACGGGCACGCCACCAGAAATGACTCAACAAAACGTGACATCCGCCCCCTCCGGCCAGCCGCGCTGCGCGGTAATCATTCCGACCCGTGACAAGCTGAATTTCCTCAAGCCCTGTATCGACTCGCTGCTGGCTAGCCACGGAGCCGAGCAACTGGAAGTGATTGTTGTCGATAACAACAGCGAGGAAGCAGCAACCCTTGACTATCTGACCGCGCTGGCTGATCACCCCAACTGCACGGTACTGCGCTGGCAGGAAGCCTTCAATTTTTCGGCAATCAACAACTTCGCCGCCCGCCATTGCCAGGCGGATACCCTCTGCCTGCTCAACAACGACGTGGAAATCACCCAGCCCGACTGGCTCGACCGGCTGTTACCCCTGGCAGAGCGGCGCGATGTCGGCGCAGTAGGCTGCGTCCTGCAGTACCCGGATCGCTCCATTCAGCACGCCGGCATCGCCCTGGATGAACTGGCTATTGCCCGCCATATGGCCCATGGGGAACCCCCGTCCTATCTGGGCGAGCAGGGGATTACCGCGCCCTACGCGGTCGCCGCGGCCACCGCAGCCTGCCTGTTTGTGCGCCGTGATCTGTTTCTTCGGCTGGGAGGGTTTAATGAGAGTGCCCTGGCGGTGGCCTACAATGACGTCGACCTGTGTCTGCGCATCGGCGACAAGGGCTTGCCCATCCTGATCGATCCCGGTGTCGCGCTTGTCCACCACGAGTCCGTTACCCGTAAACAGGACACGCTGCCAGCCAACCGCGCCCGTGCCCTGGGCGAGCACAATTACATGCTGACGCGCTGGCGGCATCGCCTGACCGGAGAACACTACGGCAAGGGTCTGCCGGCCGATCTGCTGACCGCGACAGCCCGGGATGAGCAGGCCCTGAGCGAACTGATTATCCGCGCCACGGACCGGCTTTATCGGGACGTTAGCAGCGTCACTGGGTTTAGCTCCTCAACACCGGCAATGAGTCACTCCGGCCAGAACGATGCCAATTACTGGCGTCATCATTACCTGAGCCTGGAAGGCGAGATGGAGCCGCTGCGCGAACATGCCAGACGCATGGAGCTGGCCCACCAGTTAATTGAACAGTCATTCTTCTGGCGAATCACCGCACCGCTGCGCCGGTTGCGGGATATGCTTCGCGGTCGCCGTCCCGCTGCTGAACAACAGACAGAGTCAGAAGCTGTGCCAGACACAATATCGGGCGACGCTCCCGACGCTGCTCCGGATCAGGACGACTACAAGCAGGCCTACCGGCGCGATGCGCAGCAGCAGTTGGCCCGATTTCTGGGCAGTGACGAACGCCTGGACTTCAGCGTCGACGGCGACTGCCAGCTAAGCATTTTACTGGTGCTCTATAACCAGGCCCCGTTGACGCTGCTGTGCCTGCAGTCGCTGCTGCAGCATGGCGATGCGCCCTGCCAGCTGGTGATTGTCGACAACCATTCCAGCGACGAGACAGAGCAGCTACTGGCGCGAATCGATGGTGCCCATGTGATTCGCAATGACGACAATGTGGGCTTTGTACACGCGGTCAATCAGGGAGCAAAACTTGCCAGCTGTCGCTACCTGCTGTTGCTCAACAACGACGCCATGATTGAGCCTGGCGCTCTCGGTCAGGCCCTGACTACCCTGGAAAGCGACACAACCATAGGCGCCGTGGGCGCCCGCATCACCCTGCTGGACGGTACACTGCAGGAAGCCGGCAGCATCATCTGGAACGATGGTGCCTGTCTGGGCTATGGCCGCGGCGACGATCCAGACGCTCCGGCCTATCGCTATCGCCGTGACGTGGACTACTGCTCCGGGGCGTTCCTGATGTTTCGACGCCAGCAGTTCATGGACATGGGCGGCTTCGATACCGACTACGCACCGGCCTACTATGAAGAATCGGATTTCTGTGTGCGCCTGTGGGAGAGCGGCTACCGGGTAGTCTACGAGCCGCGCGCCCGGATTACCCACTATGAGTTTGCCAGTGCCGATGGCTTCAAGGGCGCCGCGCAGCTGCAGGCCCGCAATCGCGACAAGCTCTGCGCCAAACACCGCGATTACCTGGCCAACAAGCTGGACAACGACCCCGCAAATGCCTTTGCTGCACGCAACGCCAACGGCCAGCCCAGTGTACTGGTGATCGACGACCGCGTGCCCTATCCAAGTCTTGGCGCCGGTTATCCGCGCTGCGCGCATCTGCTGGCGGCGCTGGATGGCCTTGGTCTGAACGTGACATTTTTCCCGATGCTGTTCCCCACCGATGACTGGCAGCAGGTCTATCAGTGCCTGCCGCCTGGCGTCGAGGTAATGCTGGATGTGGGCCAGGCGCGGCTTAAGGAATTCCTCGCGCAGCGCCAGGGGCTTTACCAGACCATCATCGTGTCCCGCGAGCACAACATGGCAGCATTCAATCGCATTACCGCTGGCCACCCGGAGCTGCTGGATGGGGCAACGCTTGTTTATGACGCCGAAGCCGTATCCGCTCCCAGGGAAGTGCTGCGTCGCCGCCTGCTGGGCGAGCAGATCAGCGATACGGAGCTGGATGCCGCCATCCGCGCCGAAGTGGAGCTGGCCCGTGATGCCTCGCGCATCGTCGCCGTATCCGAGCGCGAGGCAGATTATTTCCGGCGCTTCGGCTTTGAGCAGCTATCGGTGCTCGGCCATCAACTGGAAGGCAAGGCAAGTGACAAACCGTTCAGCCAGCGGCGGGGTCTGCTGTTCGTAGGCGCGCTACGGGACGAAGGGTCACCGAATGTCGATTCACTGCTCTGGTTTGTAATCAACGTGCTGCCGCTGATTGAAAAAGAAGTGCCGGATGTCTTCCTTACTGTAGTGGGCGACAATGCGGCTCCTTCCCTGGCGACCCTGGAAAAAGACAACGTGCAGTTCACCGGACGCCTGGCTTCGATCACGCCCCAGTATGAGCGCAGCAAGGTATTTATCGCGCCAACCCGGTTTGCCGCCGGGATACCCCACAAGGTACACGAGGCTGCCAGCCGGGGATTGCCCTCGGTGACCACCGGTCTGCTGGCCACGCAACTGGGCTGGCAGGACGGTGAACAATTGCTGGTGGCCGACACACCGCAACACTTTGCCCGGCAATGTATCCGCTTGCTCAACGACGAAAATCTGTGGAATAAGGTTCGCAACCGGGGACTTGCGGCAGTAGGCACCGACTGCTCGGCGGAAAAGTTCGACCTGGCCTTACGGGAGACGCTGCGAGAGAGTTTGCGACAGTAGTTTGTAAAAGGCCGCCAACAGGCGTTCCGCCGGTTAACTAGAAGCGTCGGGCCAGTCGGTAAAAAACGCGCTGCACAAAACCAACACGCACGCCCATCCCCGCAGACATGCTCAATGCCCGCCGCTGACCCGTGTTCAGGTCGGCAGCAAACCGGGTCTTGAAGACAGCCGCTTGCCGGGCCACTTCAATCAGGTGCTCATTGGCTGCCGGGCCAAACACCTTGCGCCAGAAGCCGAGACTGCCGACGCCCTGGGCATCACGCTCCTTGGCGCCGATAGTGTTGTTGCCGTGTTGCCGGTAGTGAATGAGCGGCGTATCCAGATAAACAACCTTGCCAAAGGCAGATGCCACCAGCGCCAGCCACCAGTCATGCATAATGGCTTCGGAAGGCACCGGCAACGCCCTCCTGGCCAGCGGTTCATTAATGAGCGCAGTGCAGCCGGTCACCAGATTGCTGATCACCATATTGGCAAAGCGATTGCGCCCGGTCTCGAGACCCTGGTAGTCGGCCAGCGACTCGGCGATGGGCGTATTATCGCTGGCCACCACCTGCAGGTCGGAATGCACCAGCACCGGCGTTGGCACGGTGAGTTCAGCCTCGCTGGATACCATGGCGTTCACCTGCCTGGCGATCTTGTCCTCATACCAGGTATCGTCCTGGTCGCAGAACATCAGATACAGCGAATCGAGTTTCAGTTCGGCGCGTTGTTCCAGCGCGTATTGCATCAACCGGGAAAAGCTGCCGCTGGCACCCAGGTTGCCAGCCTCGTCGCGCACTATCTGCATTTTTTCCGGATAGCGAATGGCGTAGTCGGCAAGGATATTCACGGTATCGTCACCGGAGCCATCATCCCGGACCAGCAGGATAAATTCGCGGTAGCTTTGCCCAAACAGCGAATCAAGCTGCTGCCTGAGGTATTGCTCTCCGTTGAAGGTGGACAGCAGAATGACAATTGTCGGACGCGTATTCATGGGGTCAGGTCAACGATTTTGCATCACGGATTCCGCCGCGAATATTCTGCCAGTACTGGCGACGATCTTTTGAAGACAGAATCAGCCAGCTGGCCTTCATAGCGAAACGCACCATGTCCCTGAGTTTCCAGCCCAGGGGCGAATATTCCATTCCATACAGATGGATGCGATTGCGCGACGAGTAATAGGTTCGGGATGGATTGTGCTGGGCCATAATACCGGCACGCACTAGCGGATTGGTACTGCGCTCGCCGATTGCATGATAGAGCACTGCCCGGTCGGTGCCGAGCACCTCAAAGCCCATGGACTTGGCGCGAAAGCACCACTCAAGATCGACGTTGTCGATGAAATAGCTTTCTTTCATGCCTCCCACTTTTACCACCGAATCCAGTACTAATAGCGTTCCGGAGGTAATCAGAAAATCGGCATGGAAAAAGCCGTCGGCGCCAGCAAAAGGCCGGTCGCTGCGCAGCATCAGCCGATTGAATAGTTTAAACGGCGTCTGACGCATGGTCTGGGGATTGATAATGCGGGGGCCCAGGGCGGCAATGGGGTTCTGGCAGTGCTGGCTTGCATCCCGGCAGGCCTTGATCATGCGCGACACAAACAGATCACAAGGGCTGCTGTCCTGGTCGAACAGAAACACATACTCGCAGCCGCGGTCCCGGGCCCATTCGATGCCGATATTCAGGGCTTTGGCCAGGCCAACATTGTCGTCCAGGCGCAGCAACTCCCGGCAGCGCTCATACACGGTAATGCTCTGCGCCAGGCGATCAATCTCCGCCGAGCCATTGTCGATCACCACGAACTCGGTTTCCTTGTTCAACTGGCCAAGGAGCTTGAGCAGGGCAGTGGCGTCCGGCTGGTAAGTCACCACCACCGCGCAGCTGCTCTTGGCAGGATCAGGTTTCATGGATCGATCAGCGGCGGGTTGAGCAACGGAGAGCCAGCAGGAAATTCCGGGGCAACCGACAGGTTGTCGACATCACGCAGTGCCTGCCAGAAGAAATACAGAATCGAGCCAATGCCCATGGTCAGCCCCACTACCACGCCGGTGTCCACTATACCGCGCCAGGGCTGCGGCAGGGCCCGAATAATCAGCACCAGAACAATAATCATGCCGGTCAGCGCCCAGGCAACGATCATGCGGCTCCGGGTTGCATGGAAGAAGCCCATGCACAGCAGGGGAGCCAACAGCAGTTGATGAGGCCGGGCATGACTACCCAGGCAGGCCGCGCGGCGCACTACCCGCGGGGAGAAATGCAGATAAAACCCGCGGTAACCCTCGGTGTAGGCCATGAACAGCGTGAACGCCACCAGCAGGACCCACTGCAGCAAGGTCAGGGACACAGAGCCCAGTTCCAGAGCATAGGGGGCCAATCGCACCACCGCCGTCGACAGCAGGAGAACGACACCGCCGACGCCCCAGAAAAATCCAAAAGTTTTCACTTGCACTACCGCTCGAGACCAAACACCCGATTATAAACGCTTTGCACAACAATCGAGACTGCTGGCTGCCATCAATCCTGGCGCAGGTCAGCAGCTCAGCCCGAAAATATCACCTGCCCCGAAAGGTTGCGGGAGAAACCGCTCATCTTCGCAAGCAATTTACCACCGAGCCACGTCCTGACGTGTCTGAAGTTTCACAGCCTACCGGGAAGTAAGATATGATCTGCGCCTGCACCCATACCCGTCCAGAAGCCCGAATCGCGCCGCCTGCTGGCCGATCCACCGGTTCACCGACAAGATATTCACCGATCAGGCATCGCAAGTACGCCACGAAGAGAAGCCACGAATGACAATTAAACTGGGAGTGGTGATGGATCCTATCGAGTCCATTACCGTCAAGAAAGACACCACCCTGGCCATGCTGCTAGCTGCACAGCAACGCGGCTGGGAACTGCATTACATGCTGCCAGCCGGTCTGTACCTGGACCAGGGCTATTGCCGTGCCCGCATGCAACGCCTCGAAGTGCGAGATGATCCCAGCAACTGGTACACCCTGGCGGAGCCCGAAGACCGCCCAATGGCTGACCTGGACGTGGTATTAATGCGCAAGGATCCGCCGTTTGACATGAACTATGTCTACGCCACTTACCAGCTGGAAGCAGCCCAGGCGGAAGGGGTGCTGGTGGTGAACAACCCCCGCAGCCTGCGGGATTGCAACGAAAAAGTCTTTGCCACCCGGTTTCCGGAGTGCTGCCCGCCAGTCATGGTGTCAGCCGATGCCGAAACCCTGAAGAAGTTTTACCGCCAGCACCAGGATGTAATCCTGAAGCCCCTGGACGGCATGGGCGGGGCATCCATCTTCCGCGTCCACAAGGGAGACTCAAACCTGAGCGTGATCATTGAAACGCTCACCGACGGCGGTCGCCGGCAGATTATGGCCCAGCAGTACCTGCCCGCCATCAGCGAAGGCGACAAGCGCATTCTGCTGGTTGATGGCGAGCCGGTCCCCTATGCGCTGGCGCGTATTCCCGCCCAGGGCGAAAGCCGCGGCAATCTGGCCGCCGGCGGCAAAGGCCAGGGTCGTGAGCTGACCGACCGGGATCGCTGGATTTGTGACCAGGTCGGGCCGACATTAAAGGAAAAGGGCTTGGTCTTTGTCGGCCTGGACGTAATTGGTGACTACCTGACCGAGATCAATGTCACCAGCCCAACCTGCGTGCGCGAACTGGACGCCGAATTCGGCCTCGACATTGGCGGCGACCTGATGACCTGTATTGAATCAAAACTGGCGATTGCCGCCACCTGATACTCGAACGGCTGCAGAACTATGGCCCAGACTGACGACGAACTATCCAACGAGCGATTCGGGTTTACCGTGTTTTTGTCGGCCTGCGCCCACGGCATCCTGATTCTCGGCATTGGCTTCAGCTATCTGGGTGAATCCGCCAGCGAGCCGGTACTGGAAGTCACCATGGCGCAGTACCGCAGTGATGTGGCGCCGGATGACGCGGACTTTCTGGCTCAGGACAATCAGCTGGGCAGCGGGACGCTCAGCGAGCCGGCCGCTCCCAGCACGCCATTCCAGTCAGACTTCAACGCCGACCAGATCAACGAGGTGGTACCAATTCCCCAGGCGCCGCGCGTCGATAACCAGATTGAAATACAGGACACGGCAGTGGTGTCCACCTTCGCCGACGGCCGCGAGGTGCGTCAACAGCTCGAGGAAGTGGAGCCGGAGCAGCAACAGCCGATCGATGAGACCGCCAGTGCCGACGATATCAGCCTGGCCATCGCCAGCCTGCAGGCGCAGCTGGACCGTCGCCGACAGGAATACGCCAGCCGTCCGCGGCGTTACACAATTACTTCGGCATCCACGCGCCGCAGCTATGATGCCGCCTACCTGGATAACTGGCGGCGCCGGATTGAAGCGGTGGGCAATCTTAATTACCCCGATGAGGCACGTCGCAATCGCGTGTATGGAAGCCTGCGCATGATGGTAGCCATTCGCCCGAGTGGCGAGGTTGAGAATATCCGGATTCTGGAATCATCCGGTCATAACCTGCTGGATCAGGCCGCCGTGGAGATCGTCAGTCTGGCCGCTCCGTTCGAGCCGTTCCCAGAGGAATTGCGCGCTGAAGCTGATATACTGGAGATAATTCGCACCTGGCGCTTCCACGAAGGCGACGGCCTCACCAGTTACTGAACTCTGAAAACAGCAGCAATGCCCGATTCCCAGACTACCGGCTACCTCGAAGACCAGTTTCTCATTGCCATGCCGCAATTGGCGGACCCCTATTTCGCTCATACCGTGACTTACCTGTGGCGCCATAACGAAGAAGGCGCACTGGGCATTGTTATCAACAAACCCCTGCAGGCCAGCGTCGCCGATATCTTCAATGAGCTGGATATAGTATGCCCGGTTGGCGCAGGCGCGTTCCGCCAGGAGCACGTACTTGCCGGTGGCCCGGTAGAGCGCGACAAGGGATTCATTATTCATGATGCCGGTGAAAACTGGGAATCATCCATCGCCGTGACTCCCAGGGTCACAATCTGCACGTCGCGAACTATCCTGCAGGATATCGCCCGCGGGCAGGGCCCGGATAACTATCTGGTAGCGCTGGGCTGCGCTGGCTGGGAGGCTGGTCAGCTTGAAAAGGAGATTGCAGAAAATGCCTGGCTCACTACGCCAGCCAATAGCGATCTGTTATTCTCCCGCGATTACGCCAGCAAGGCCGCTGCTGCCGCTGCCCTGCTGGGCATCGACCTGCAGCAGATTTCCCCGGAAGCCGGTCACTCCTGAAGCGGAAGGCAAACGCGCCATGTCTCTCCCTACTCCACCCTCTACCCCACCCACTACACCGCGCTCTGTTTCTCTCCCTGTTCTGCCGCCCGATCCAGGCATACCCCTGGCCGCCCTGGCCTTTGACTTCGGCACCCAGCGCATCGGTGTGGCCTTCGGCCAGAGTATCTCCGGCAGCGCCCAGCCGATCACGGTGCTGAAAGCCCGTGACGGGATTCCCGACTGGGAGCGACTTGGAAAGCTGATTGGCGAGTGGAACCCGGATGCGTTTGTCGTGGGTCTGCCCTATAACATGGATGGCAGCGACAGCGACTTACTGAACCGGGCGATCAAATTCGGGAACCGCTTGCACGGGCGCTTCCACAAACCGATTTACGGCATGGATGAACGGCTGTCGTCCCAGGCGGCTATTGAGCAGGTACTGGAGCAGCAGGGACACAAGGCTGACAACACGGCCATCGACCACATTGCCGCGCAGATCATTCTGGAGAACTGGTTCAGCGAATTGCAGCGTGCCGGTGCCACCGTCGAAAAATCCAACGGCGGACCGGAACGGGATTAGTACCTGTAGCTGACCAATGAAGGGTAATACAAGGGGTTGGCGTTGCCCGCCCGGCTAGAAATTCTCCGGCATCTTGGCCTTCATGCGGGCGTCTTCCCGGGTAACCATTCCCTTGGCCAGCAGTTCTTTCAGGCACTGGTCCAGGGTCTGCATGCCGGTGCCGGCTCCGGTCTGGATGGCGGAATACATTTGCGCCACCTTGTCTTCGCGAATCAGGTTACGAATCGCTGGCGTACCGATCATGATCTCGTGCGCCGCGACCCGGCCGCCGCCCGGCTTCTTCAGCAGGGTTTGTGACACTACCGCCTGCAGCGACTCCGACAGCATGGAACGCACCATGTCCTTCTCTGCCGCCGGGAATACGTCAATCACCCGGTCAATGGTCTTGGCTGCCGAGGTGGTGTGCAGGGTGCCAAAAACCAGGTGACCGGTTTCCGCAGCGGTCAACGCCAGGCGAATGGTTTCCAGGTCACGCAACTCGCCAACGAGAATAATGTCCGGGTCTTCACGCAGGGCCGAGCGCAAGGCTTCGTTGAAGCCGTGGGTATCGCGGTGTACCTCACGCTGGTTGACCAGGCATTTCTTTGACTGGTGCACAAATTCGATCGGATCCTCGATAGTGAGAATGTGCTCGTACTTGCTGTCGTTAATGTAATCGATCATCGCCGCCAGGGTAGTGGACTTACCCGAACCGGTGGGCCCGGTTACCGCAACCAGGCCGCGCGGCACCTGGGCGATTTTGCGGAAGGTCTCGCCCATGCCCAGTTGTTCCATGGACAGGACTTTTGATGGAATGGTACGAAACACTGCAGCCGCGCCGCGGTTCTGGATGAACGCGTTGACACGGAATCGGGCCAGGTTAGGCACTTCGAACGAAAAGTCAGTTTCCAGGAATTCTTCATAGTCCTTGCGTTGCTTGTCGTTCATGATCTCGTAGATCAACGCGTGAACTTCCTTGTGGTCCATCTCCGGTACATTGATGCGGCGAATATCGCCGTCAACCCGGATCAGCGGCGGCATGCCCGCGGTAATGTGTAAATCCGATGCCCCTTGTTTGACGCTGAAACCCAGTAGTTCTGTTATATCCATCTGACGATCCTGTTACCTGGCTGTTGCTGGAATTGTTGCTGGTGCCGGTTTTTAGTCTGGCTGCAATTTGTCTGTGTCCTGACGACACCCATTGCCCAACACCCCGCGGGGCACATTGAATGACCTGAAAGCGTAACTGGTCATCACTCATGGAGATCCTTATAGTACCCGTCCTGCCCGTAAGATCACAGACCCGGGGATCCTAAAACCGTGACCGCCATTGCAGAAAATATCCAGGCTATGAGCCAGCAAATCCGCACTCTCGAGGCCCGTTACGGACGCCAGGCCAATACTGTCAAGCTGCTGGCGGTGAGTAAACAGCAAAGCAGTGAGCGTATTCGTGAAGCCGCCATGAGTGGTGCCACCGACTTTGGCGAGAATTACCTGCAGGAGGCCGAGGAGAAAATTACTGCTCTGGATGACCTTGACCTGTGCTGGCACTTTATAGGCCCGATACAGAGCAACAAGACCCGGTCAATCGCCGAGTCGTTTACCTGGGTGCACAGCGTTGATCGCCTGAAGATCGCCCGCCGGCTATCGGAGCAGCGTCCGGCGGAACGCGCGCCAATAAACATTTGTATCCAGGTCAATCTGTCTGCAGAAGACAGCAAGTCCGGGGTGGCGCTGGAAGAAGTGGCCACGCTTTGTGACCAGGTCGCACAGTTGCCGCAGCTGCGCTTGCGCGGCCTGATGGCCATCCCCGCCGCCATTGACGGTCTGGAGGCACAGCGCGCCGCTTTTCGGCCCCTGGCAGAGTGTTTTCGAGCATTGCAAACGACCTACCCGGACCTGGATACCCTGTCTTTGGGCATGAGCAACGATTTCGAGGCCGCCATCGCCGAGGGCTCCACCATGGTGCGCCTGGGTACGGCTGTGTTTGGTCCGCGCAACTGAATCACCTGCCCCGGCGGCTAACACGAGACGATGCGTCCTGCGCGAGACCGGGCATCCTGAATGGGGCCTGTCGCTCTGGCCGAGGCCTGGCTCGCGCATATTCACACCCCACCGATTGCGCTAGAATAGCGGCCCTTACCATAGGCATGCCGCACAGGCGGTGCGCACAGATGGACCGATTGACCGAACATAGAAACCACGGGCGAGAGTTGAGATTGCAAGCCGAAAGCAGCATTGGTTTTATTGGCGCCGGAAACATGGCCGCGAGCCTGATCCACGGTCTGATCAACCGGGGACAGACCCCGAATACCCTGTTTGCGGCCGATATTGACCAGGACAAGCTCGACAGTCTGGCCCAGTCTACCGGTATTCAGGCAACCACTCCCCAAACCATCGCCGAGCGCGCCGATGTCATCGTGTTGGCAGTCAAACCGCAGGTCATGTCGGCGGTTTGCTCGGAGTTGGGCGCGCTGGCCGGCGACCGGTCCCGGCCTGCGCTGTTTATCTCGGTGGCCGCCGGTACGCCACTGGCCAGCCTGGAATCGTGGCTGGGGGGCACTCCGGCAGTGGTACGCTGTATGCCCAATACACCAGCGCTGGTGGGTCGGGGCGCTACGGGACTGTTCGCCAATACCCGGGTCAGCGCAGCACAGCGCGATCTGGCCCAGACTCTGCTGGCGGCCGTGGGCGTAAGCGTCTGGGTGGATAGCGAAGCGGATCTGGACACGGTTACTGCGGTTTCCGGCAGCGGTCCAGCCTATTTTTTCCTGTTCATGGAAGCCATGCAGGAAGCGGCAATGGAAATGGGCCTGAGCGCTGAACTGGCTCGTCTGCTGGTAACCGAAACCGCCGCCGGTGCTGCCGAACTGGCGGCGCAAAGCGATGATGATGCCGGTGAGCTGCGGCGCAAGGTCACCTCGCCGGGTGGCACCACGGAGCAGGCGATCCAGCAGTTTGAAGCTGGCCAACTGCGCGCTCTGGTGAAACGGGCCATGGCAGCAGCCAGGCAGCGCTCGGTAGAACTGGCCCGACCGGCCGACGAATAGTAAACCGTGAGCCGCGGGTCAGAGTAATTCAGCACAGACAGTGACAAAGTGAGACCGTAATGGGAGTTATAGGAAATTCAGCCGCCTTGTTGTTCAATGCCCTGGCGGGGCTCTACCTGCTGGCGATCCTGCTGCGCTTTATGCTGCAGCTGGCCAAGGCAGATTTTTACAACCCGGTGTCGCAATCGGTGGTCAAGGTGACAGACCCGGCGGTGCGCGTGTTCCGCAGTTTCATACCCGGTTATCGCGGCATTGATTTCTCCAGCCTGATCCTGGCGCTGGTGGTGGAAGCCGCGGCCATCTGCGTGTTGATTCTGCTCTATGGCGGCAGCATTCCCTCGGTAGGCTTTGTCATTACCTGGGCGTTTGTCGGCGTTATCTACTTTATTATCAACATCTACTACTACGCGATTATCGCTTCCATCATTATGTCGTTCATCATGCTGTTTTCCGGCAACATGAATCCGCACCCCATTCTGCGGGTTATCTGGCAGTTGACTGAGCCGGTGATGGCACCGGTGCGAAAGATCATTCCCCCCATGGGCGGACTGGATTTTTCACCGATCTTCATTTTTATCGCCATCGGCCTGCTGCAAAACCTGCTGATTCAGACTTTCGGCATCTCCGAACAAGTGGCCCGGGTAGTCATCGGGATCTGACATGGCGCCGCGCCGGTTCGGGGACAACAACTGTCGAACTGTGCAGTACTGCCAAGCACGCTATTGAGTAACCGATCAGCGGCGCAGAACAGGACCAGAATAACAACACACATGCAAGCTACATGAGCGACTCAACTTCCCCGGATTCGGTAGGTATCGTCACGCCGGAGTCCTACCATTTCGATACGCCTTTAGAACTGCGCAGCGGCAAAACCCTGCGGGCCTTCGACCTGATGGTTGAAACCTATGGCGAGTTGAATGAGGCGCGCAGTAACGCCGTGCTGGTTTGTCATGCACTCAGTGGCGATCACCACGCAGCCGGCTACCACAGCGCTGACGACGACAAGCCCGGCTGGTGGGATTCCTGCATCGGTCCCGGCAAAGCCATCGACACGAACAAGTTCTTTGTGGTGTGCCTGAACAACCTCGGCGGTTGCTCTGGCAGTACCGGCCCCACTTCGATCAACCCCGACACCGGTAAATACTACGGTCCTGATTTTCCTGTGGTCACAGTGCGCGATTGGGTGGACAGCCAGGTCATGCTCAGCGATCGACTGGGAATCCAGAAGTGGGCAGCGGTTGTAGGCGGCAGCCTGGGTGGCATGCAGGTATTGCGCTGGGCGATCAGCTACCCGGAACGCCTGGGGCATGCGGTATGCATCGCCGCGGCACCGAAACTGTCAGCGCAGAATATCGCCTTCAACGAAGTTGCCCGCCATTCCATCATCAGCGACCCGAATTTCCATAACGGTCACTATCTGGAGCATGGCACCCATCCCAAGCAGGGACTGATGCTGGCACGCATGGTCGGGCATATCACCTATTTGTCCGACAGTGCCATGCGCAACAAGTTTGGCACGGCGGTGGGCGATATCGGCGGCAACTTCGGCCGCGATCTGCGCACCGGCAAACTCAGCTTTGGTTTCAACGTGGATTTCCAGGTAGAGAGTTATCTGCGCTACCAGGGCGAGCGCTTTTCAGAGAACTTTGACGCTAATACTTACTTATTGATGACCAAGGCGCTGGATTATTTTGATCCATCGGTGGATTTTGATGGCGACCTTAGCAAGGCTTTCCTGACCAGCAATTGCAAGTTCATGCTGATGTCATTCAGCACGGACTGGCGTTTTCCACCCGAGCGCTCCCGGGAGTTGGTCAAGCACCTTCTCAAAGCAAAACGGCGAGTCTCTTATCTGGAAATCGAGGCGGAAGAAGGCCACGATGCATTCCTGCTGCCGATACCACGTTATGTTAGCGCCTTTGGCCGCTATATGAACCGCATCCATCTGGAGTTGAACGGCAATGCGCCCTGACCTGCAAATCATTGAGAAGCTGATTGCACCAGGCAGCCGTGTGCTCGACCTGGGTTGTGGTGATGGCTCCCTGCTGCACTACCTGCAGACCGAAAAACAGGTTACCGGTATTGGCCTGGAAATTGACCCGGGCAATATCGAATCCTGTATCGACAAGGGTGTGGACGTGATCGAGCAGAACCTTGACCAGGGGCTGCGCAATTTCCAGTCCGGGAGCTTTGATACCGTGCTGCTGGCCCAGACTCTGCAGGCACTGAGCAAGCCGGAACAGTTGCTGGACGACATGATGCGCATCGGTAACAACGGCATCGTCACGTTTCCCAATTTCGGTAACTGGAAAAGCCGGGCTTATCTCGCGTCCCGAGGCCGGATGCCAGTATCCAAGTTCATGCCCTATGAATGGTACGACACACCGAATATTCACTTTTGCACGGTGCGGGACTTTGACGATTTGTGCCGCCTTAAAAATGTCCGCGTGCTAAAACGCACGGTGGTGGACTCGGAACACCAGGGTAGCTGGGCAATGCGCGCCTGGCCGAATTTTCTCGGTGAGATTGCCATTTATCACCTGACCCAGGCGAGCGGAGACCGGCGATCGTGAGTGCCGCAACACCGGACCACCGCGTCGTCCTGGCCAGTGGGAACGCGGGCAAGCTGAAGGAAATGCAGGCGCTGCTTGCCGGGCTGGGCGTCACCCTGTTGCCGCAGTCCGATTTCCAGGTCAGCGACGTTGCCGAGACCGGTCTTACCTTTGTTGAGAACGCAATTATCAAGGCACGCCACGCCTGTCAGGCAACCGGCCTGCCCAGCATCGCCGACGATTCCGGGCTGGAAGTTGATGCCCTGAACGGTGAGCCAGGTATTTACTCGGCGCGCTACGCTGGCAGGCACGGCGCCGACGCGGACAACAATGCCCGCCTGCTGCGAGAGCTTGAGCAGGTACCGGAAGCACAGCGCAGCGCGCGCTTTCAATGCATCATCGTTTACATGCGTCACCAACATGACCCCACACCGCTGATTTGTCAGGGCACCTGGGAAGGCAGTATTCTGTTTGCCGAAAGCGGTAAACACGGCTTCGGCTACGATCCGCTATTCTATGTCGCCGAACACGACTGCTCGTCGGCAGAGCTTGATCCTACGGTCAAAAATCAAATGAGTCATCGCGGCCAGGCGCTGGGCAAACTGAAACAATGCTGGAACTCCCACCTCTAAGCCTCTACGTTCACGTTCCCTGGTGTATCAAGAAGTGTCCGTACTGCGATTTTAATTCTCACGAGCAGTCCGGTGAGCTACCGGAAGCGGACTATATCAGCGCCCTGTGTAGTGATCTGGATAGTGAACTGGATCAGGTCCAGGGGCGCCAGATATCCTCTATTTTTATCGGCGGCGGCACCCCGAGTCTGTTCGGCGCCGAATCCTTTGCCACGTTGCTGAAGCATATTGACCAGCGAATCGGCATTGCCGATGGTGCGGAAATTACTCTGGAAGCGAACCCGGGGACTGTTGAGGCGCTGCGCTTTCGCGATTACCGCCTGGCCGGTATTAATCGACTGTCGCTAGGAATCCAGAGCTTCAGTGCCGACAGCCTCAAACGCCTGGGCCGTATTCACGATGACGAACAGGCCCGGCAGGCAGTGGCAATTGCCCGGCGCGCCGGCTTCGACAATCTGAATCTTGACCTGATGCACGGCTTACCGGAACAGAACACCGAACAGGCGCTGTTCGATCTGGAAACCGCGCTGGCTTTTGAGCCGGAGCACCTGTCCTGGTATCAGCTCACCATTGAGCCAAACACCGTGTTCTACCGCTATACGCCGGCCCTGCCTGATGACGAGCAAATAGATGGCATCCAGGAACAGGGCAAGGCCCTACTTGAGCAGCGTGGCTATCGCCAGTACGAGGTCTCGGCCTATGCTCGAGGCGGACGGGAATCGACTCACAATCTCAACTACTGGCAGTTCGGCGACTATCTCGGTATCGGCGCCGGTGCCCATGGCAAGATTACCAATCTGGTACAAGGCAGCATCTATCGTAGCCGCAAGAAGAAGCAGCCGGCCCACTACCTGCAAAGCGATGCTGCCCGTCTCGCCGAGCGCAGCGCGATCAGCGGCGATGAACTGCCACTGGAATACCTGCTTAACAGCCTGCGCTTGCGCGCCGGCTTTTCGGCTGCGCAGTTTGAAGCGCGTACCGGGCTTGCTTTTAGCACTATCGGAAAACGCGTAGACTATTTACGCGAGCGGGGCCTTCTGGACGCTGATCCAACCCACATCACCACCAGCGAGCGCGGCTATCAGCTACTCAACAGCGTGCTCGAGGAATTCATGGCATGACCACAACCCAGTCCTGATCCACTACTTTTTCCCTGCTATCCATTGTCTTTATACCGGACCCATCATGACTGCTTTCAGCCCTGACCTGTTACACCGCCTGCAGCAGGTGGTCAGCATTCCCAGCATCAGCTCCACCAACAGCAAGCTGGATATGAGCAACAAACCCATCGTCGATTACCTGGCCAACGAATTTGCCGATCTGGGCTTTAGCTGTGAACTTGTCCCCGCGGACGAGTCGGGCCGCAAGGTCAATCTTGTCGCCACCCTGGGCAGTGGCCCGGGCGGTCTGGTGCTGGCCGGGCATACTGATACCGTGCCCTGTGACGAAAGCCTGTGGAGCGTGGATCCGTTTACCCTGAACGAGCGCGACAATCGCTTTTATGGCCTCGGGGTAACGGACATGAAGGGCTTCTTCCCGTTGATCATGGAAGCAGTCGGTGCCCTCAAGGATCAGACTTTCAAGGAACCACTGATTGTGCTGGCCACTGCCGATGAGGAAACCTCCATGCAGGGCGCGCGGGCGCTGGCCGAACTGGGGCGACCGAAGGCACGCTCGGCGGTGATTGGCGAACCCACCGGCATGCGCCCGGTACGCAGCCACAAGGGAATGATCATGGACTCAATTCGCCTGCAGGGTCAAAGTGGTCACTCTTCCGACCCGGCGCTGGGTAACAATGCCCTGGATGCCATGCATGCGGTGATCACCGAATTGATGGCCTATCGTCAGGAGCTGAAAACACGCTACCACGACGAACTGTTCACCATCCCCCACCCAACCCTGAATCTGGGCTGTATTCACGGTGGTGACAATCCCAACCGGATTTGCGGACACTGCGAGTTGGAATTTGACCTGCGCCTGATGCCGGGAATGCACACCGATTCGGTACGCGCCGAAATCAGACAGCGGATCTTACGGATCACCGAACCCCTGGGAATTGGCTTTGACATGGTGCCGCTGTTTACCGGTATTCCGGCTTTCTTTACCGACGCCGACAGCCCGATTCTGAAGACCGCTGAGAAACTGACGGGACACACCGGCATCAGTGTGGCATTCGGCACCGAAGGACCTTTTCTACAGCAATTGGGGATGGATACCATCGTCATGGGCCCGGGAAATATTGACCAGGCCCACCAGCCAGATGAATATGTCTCCCAGGATATGCTCAATCCCTGCATTCGGGTATTGCGGGAGCTGATCACCAGTCACTGCCTGCAGGCCTGAACAGGGTCTGGTTAACCGCGGCGAAACTTCATGGAAGCGATGCAATGAGTTCTGAGATGGATATGGTGGAGTGGTTTCGCGCGTCGGCCGCTTATATTAACGCCCACCGCGGCAAGACCTTTGTAGTGCTGCTGAGCGGCGAAGCCCTGCAGGACGACAACTTCGACAACATTATTTACGACCTTAGCCTGCTACGCAGTCTTGGTGTGCGCCTGGTGCTGGTGCACGGGTCACGCCCCCAGATTACTGCCAGCCTTGAAGCGGCAGGTCTTGTCTCGGAATATCATCGCGACCTGCGTATTACCCCTGCCGCCAGCCTGGAACGAATCAAACCGGTTGTTGCCGGGCTGAGCGTCGAACTGGAAGCGCGATTCACCATGGGACTTAGCAACTCGCCCATGCACGGCGCCGATATCCGTTTGGTGCGGGGCAATTTTGTGACAGCGAAACCGGTCGGCGTGCACAACGGGGTTGATTACCAGTACACCGGTAAAGTCAGGCGAATTCATCACCAGGCTATCCAGAAGCAGCTGGCGGAAGATAACCTGGTACTGCTATCCAACCTCGGCTACTCAGTGACCGGTGAGGTATTCAATCTGTCCGCCGAGGAAATCGCCACCGAAGCCGCCATTGCCCTGGGCGCTGAGAAACTGATCCTGCTGGTACCCACTGCCGGGGTCATAAATTCGGAAGGCGAGCTGGTCACTGCTCTCAGCGAGGCAGATGCCAGAGCGTTTCGCGACACCCTGGCCGAAGCCAGCGATGCCGACTCGCAGTGTATCAGCCATGCGCTGGGCGCAGCGTTGCACGCTTATAGCAACGGCGTCCATCGCAGCCACCTGATCAGCTTCCGCGAAAATGGCGCCCTGCTGAAAGAGCTGTTTACCCGGCTCGGTCACGGCAGCCTGCTAAGCAAGGACAGTTTTGATCTGCTGCGACCCGCGTCCGTTACTGACGTGCCAGGTATCATACATTTAATCGAACCGCTGGAAGCCGCCGGCACGCTGGTGGAACGCTCCCGGGAGCGCCTGGAAAACGAGATCGACAACTTTCAGGTTATCGAGCTGGAAGGGTCGATTGTTGCCTGTGCCGCCCTCTATCCGATTACCGAGGCTGCCGGCGAGCTGGCCTGCATTGCCATTGATCCGGGGTTTCAGCGTCATCAGCTGGGGGGAAGGCTATTGGCCAGCCTGGAAAACCTGGCGCGCCGCAGGGGATTGAGTGAACTTTTTGTGCTCACCACCGTCGCGGCCCACTGGTTTCTGGAACGTGGATTTAGTGAATCTTCACCGGCAGCCCTGCCGGAACAGCGGCAGCGCCTGTACAACCTGCAGCGTAACTCCAAGGTTTTCGTCAAGAAGCTGGGCTGAGCAACAGCGATTCCTGCATCAGATCGCGTCGCTTCGCTCCAGCACACAGATACTGTAATCGTAGGGGTTGCTTTCGTTGTGCTGGAAATCCTCGCGAGACACTTCCTGCCACTCTTCTTCGTCAAACGCCATAAGCTCGGTATCACCGTCCACTTCAGCGTGAACCCGGGTCAGGTGGAAGCGGTCCGCCAGTGGCAGTGCGCGCTGATACAGGTCGGCGCCGCCGATAATGAAAGCTTCTTCGGCGCCATCAATCAACGCTACGGCTTCGGCCAGGGCGATGGCTTCCTCCAGTGAATGTACCACCCTTGCACCCTCGGCCAGGTAGTCGGGGTTCGTGGTCACTACAATGTTGGTGCGCCCGGGCAAGGGCCGGCCGATAGACTCCCAGGTCTTGCGACCCATGATAATGCAACAACCCATGGTAACCCGCTTGAAGTACTTCAGGTCTTCAGAAAGGTGCCACGGCAAACTGTTATTGCGGCCAATGACGCGATTTTCCGCCATCGCGCAGATCAGGGAAATTTTCATGGTTTGGTATCTAGCCTGTTGGAATCTGAATTGGTTTATTGACCTGGACGTCGAGCTACCCTGCATCGCCAGCTACACGGAAAACGGATAGGCGATGGGCTCGTGATGCTGGTAGCCATCAACGCGAAAATCAGCCAGAGTCACCCAGGTCTCGATGTCCTTAAGGGACCTGATGTCCGGATTGATATGCAGAGTAGGCGGCGCAAACGGCTCACGCTGCAACTGCACGTCGCGCATCAACTCCACCTGGTCTTCATAGATGTGGGCGTTAACAATCTTGTGATAGGCGATGCCGGGTTTGGTCCCGGTAATCTGTGCCACCAGCGCCAGCAGGGTAAACACCTGGATCTGGTTGAAGTTCAGACCCAGTGGTACGTCGCAGGAGCGCTGATAACTGGTAAGGTGCAGGGTGTCTCCCAGCAGGGAAAAGGTATGGGTGTGCATGCAGGGACGCAGGCAACCCAGCTCAAATTCACCGGGATTGTAAAAGGTCAGGATCTCACCACGGTCATCAATACCCTGGGACAGGTTGGTGACGATCTTGGCCAACTGGTCGAGGCTGCTGCCATCGTGCTTGCGCCAGCGGCGCCCCTGAACACCATAAACCCGACCCATGTCGTCTTCACCCTGGCGCACGGGATTGGCCAGCCAGGCTTCATTCTGGTTGGCATTGGCATCCCAGGATTTGGTGCCCAAGGCACGAAAGTCCGCGGCGTTGTGGTAGCCACGCAGGTAACCCAGCAATTCGGCAATGGCGGCTTTCCAGTAGCTCTTGCGGGTGGTAACGATCGGAAATTTGTTGCCGGCCACATCGTACTGCAGGTCCGCATTAATCACCGTCAGGCATTTCTTTCCGGTGCGCTGATTGTCGATCCACACGCCTTCATCGATGATGCGTTGGCAGAGAGCCAGGTACTGGTGCATGACTGCTATCTGTTACCTCAGGTCTTGAATTGCTGGCGTTCCGGCAGGTCAGGCCCGGCTAAAACTGAACCGACCCTGGTTGGTATAGGCCAGGTAAAGAAAAACAGCTCCGGCGATAATCATCGGCAGGGACAATAGCTGCCCCATAGTCAGCCAGCCGAAAGCCAGATAGCCCAGCTGTTCGTCCGGCTGGCGAAAGAATTCCACGAAGAAACGAAACGCACCGTAGCAAACCGCAAACAGACCGGAAACTGCCAGTCGCGGACGCGGCTGTGACGAGAACCACCAGACAATGGCAAACAGCAGCACCCCTTCCAGCAGCGCCTGGTAGAGCTGTGACGGATGCCTGGCCAGATTATCCACGTGGGGAAACACCATCCCCCAGGGCACGTCGGTGGGCCGCCCCCATAATTCGCCGCCAATGAAATTGCCGATCCGCCCGGCACCCAGGCCAAACGGCACGAAGGGAGCAATAAAATCCATCGTTGACCAGAAATCACGGCCAATTCTCCGGGTGTACAGGTACAGCGCCACCAGCACGCCCAGAAATCCGCCATGGAACGCCATGCCGCCTTCCCAGACCCGCAACAGCCATAGCGGATCCTGCAGAAAGCGATCGAAATTATAGAAAAACACCGATCCCAGCCGGCCGCCAATCACGGCGCCAAGCGCACCATAAAACACCAGGTCAGAGATCTGTTCGCTGCTCCAGGGCTGCGCAACCCGGGTGCTGCGATAGGAGGCCAGTGACCACGCTCCGACAAAGGCAATGATGTACATGATGCCGTACCAGTGGATGGACAGTGGTCCCAGGGAAATGGCAACAGGATCGATTTGTGGATAGGTCAGCATGGGCAACGTTAACGGCGAGTGCCCGGCAAGTATAACAAGGGAAGCTCTGTTTGCGTTTGTTTTGCGCTACTATCACGCCATGTGCCTGATAATTTTTGCCTATCGCGCCGACCCCCGTTTTCCGCTGGTGGTCGCCGCCAATCGCGACGAATTCTTTACCCGCCCCACCGCCCAGGCCGATTTCTGGCAATCCGCTTCCGGTTCCCGAATCCTGGCGGGCAAGGACCTGCAGGCTGGCGGCACCTGGCTGGGTATTACCCCGGGCGGCCGCTTCGCGGCGGTCACCAATATTCGTGACCCCTCCCAGGCAGAGGCGAAGCCGCGCTCCCGGGGCGAACTTACCAGCAGCTTCCTGGGCGGCAAACTCACGGCAACACAATTCTGCGCCGGGCTGAGCGACAGCTTTGCCGACTACGCCGGCTATAACCTGCTGGTGGGCGATGGTGAGCAGCTGGTCTATGTCAATAATGTCGAGCGCACTAGCCAGGTGCTCTCGCCAGGCATTCACGGCCTGTCCAACGGCCGCCTGAACAGCGACTGGCCGAAGGTCACCCGCGGCCGGGAACACCTGGCGGCGCTGCTGACCAGCGCCATAGCCCCCCGAACCGATGACCTGCTGAAGATGATGAGCGATCCCCGCCCGGCACCGGATGATCAACTGCCTGACACCGGCGTGCCCAGGGATCTTGAAAAGAGCCTGTCTGCCGCCTTCATTCGCAATCCCGAGCGGCAGTACGGCACCCGCTGTTCGACGGCGCTGCTGGTGGCGGCAGACGGCGCCATGCGTTTTGGCGAAGCCAATTTCGATAGCGACGCCAGGCCCATCGGCAAGCATTTTTTTGAGCTGCCCGCCGCGGTGACAGGCACCGCCTCCGACCGGGACCAAGACAAGGTCGGTGAGCGTGTTCAGGGCCATGACCCTGGGGCTGCTAACAGTATTTAAATCAGCACTATTGTGGCTGAGAATAGACCCTGAATTTTTCGCTTAACGCCAACCCAGGAGTATTAAACATGGCAAACGAGGGCTACCACGAACCCATCGCGGAACTGTCGGACGAAACCCGGGACATGCATCGCGCAATTACCTCTCTTATGGAAGAACTCGAAGCGGTGGACTGGTATAACCAGCGCGTCGATGCCTGCAAGGACGAGGAATTGCGCAAGATCCTGATTCACAATCGCGATGAGGAAAAGGAACACGCCGCGATGGTGCTGGAGTGGATTCGGCGTCGCGATCCCAAGCTCGACGGCGAACTGAAAGACTACCTGTTTGGGGAAGGCCCCATCGGCCATCACCATGACCACCAGTGATTCTGCCTCAGGCGTCCCAGGATGCTGACTGCCGACCAGGCCCTTGGCCGATTGCAGCGGGGCAACGCCACCTTTGTCGAGCGCGATCACGCGATCATCGAAATTGACACCCGGCGACGCAGCGAGCTGGCCGAGCAGCAGGATCCGTTTGCCATCATTCTCGGCTGCTCGGATGCCCGCGTGCCGGCGGAACTGATTTTCAACCAGGGCCTTGGCGAGCTGTTTGTGATTCGCGTTGCAGGCAACATTGTCGCGCCATCGCAGGTTGGCAGCGTCGAATTCGCCGCCGAAAAATTTGGCACCCGGTTGGTCGTGGTGCTGGGCCACAGCCGCTGTGGCGCTGTCGCTGCGTCCCTGCAGCAACTGCAGACCCCCACTGAACAGCGCTCGCCGAATCTGAAATCCATCGTCAGCCGGATCAGTCCGGCGCTGGAGCCGCTGCTTGCTGAAGCCACACCGGACAACGCCGACCAGCTGCTGGGCGCGGCGGTGCGCGCCAATGTCCGCGCCTCGGTGCAACAGCTCAAGCAGGGCTCGGACGTACTGGAGCAGTTGATCCGTGCTGAAGGGCTGCGAATCGTTGGCGCCGAATACGACCTCGACACCGGCGTAATCGACTTCTTCGACGTCTAGTGTCAGCCACCGTCCGGTACCAGGCCTGCCTGGACTAACTGATAGAGACACCCCAGGATCGGCTATGGCTAAACCAGTACAACTGTCTACACAACGGCTGTTGATGCGCCAGTGGCGCCCGCAAGACCTGGGCCCGTTCGCGGCATTGAACACTGATAGCCAGGTCATGGCGCATTTTCTGAAAGCGCTGTCCCGGCCGGAAAGTGATGCGCTGGCAACCCGCTGCCAGCAACATATCGCCGACCAGGGCTGGGGAGTCTGGGCACTGGAGGTCCGGGCCAGTGGAGAGTTCATTGGTATGACCGGGCTCAACCCGATTACCTGCATGCCCTTCGACGAGCAGGGCGGCGAAGCAGGGATTGAACTGGTCTGGCGCCTGGCGGCGTCGGCCTGGGGCTGCGGCTATGCCACGGAAGCGGCCAGAGCCGCGCTGGACTTTGCGTTCACCCGTCTCTGCCTGAATGAAGTGCTGGCCTTTACCGCGCTGCGCAACCAGCGCTCCGTTGCCGTCATGCGGCGGCTGGGCATGGCTGACCAGCACAGAAACTTTCAGCATCCGCGCGTCAATCCGGATAGCTCTCTGAGCGAACACGTGTTTTATCGACTGAACCGCAATGGCTATTTTCAGGGCCCAGATCAACAGGACCCGTCATAAGCAACACACCCAACCTATGCCGGGTCGGCGCTGACAGCAAGAAGGGAGAAGTGGCGCTAGTTGGTGCGGGTCGAGCGCAGCAGGCGATCGACACCGGCGTTGTAGAGGGTCATGTCAACCGCGCTGCGAATGGTCTGGGCATCGTCCATCTGCATGACCTGGTCGAGTAGATCCTGGGCGGCATCGAGGCTGACGCTGCGGATTACCGACTTCACCTTGAGCAGAGTCATGGCATTCATGGACAGAATGTCGAAGCCCATAGCCACCAACAACACTGCCGCGCCGGGGTCACCGGCCATCTCGCCACAAATACTCACCGGCTTGCCTTCTTCCTGGGCGGCAGTGACTACCTGATACAGGGCATTGAGTACCGCTGGATGAAATGAGCTGTAGAGATGGGCCACCCGGGGATTGTTGCGATCTACCGCCAGCAGGTACTGGGTCAGGTCATTGCTGCCCACGGAAACAAAGTCCACCAGCTTGGCCAGGGCTCGGGTCTGGTACACCGCCGCGGGTAATTCGATCATCACACCAATCGCCGGAAAGCGCACTTCCAGGCCTTCCTGGAGCAGCTCGCGATGGGATTTCTTGATCAACTGTAGCGCGGAGCTAACTTCGTGAACGTTGGACACCATAGGCAGCATGATCTGCAGGTTTTCCAGACCAATGCTGGCTCGCAACATAGCGCGAATCTGCGCGGTAAAAATTTCCGGATGATCGAGAGTCACCCTGATACCCCGCCAGCCCAGAAACGGATTCGCCTCATCAATGGGGAAATAAGGCAAAGCCTTGTCTCCACCAATATCCAGGGTGCGCATGGTGACCTGCTTGGGTGCAAATGCTTCCAGCTGCTCGCGATAAATCCGGGTCTGTTCCTGTTCGGAGGGGAATCGCTCGGCGAGCAAAAACGGTACCTCGGTGCGGAATAGCCCGATCCCCTCGGCGCCCTGATCAATAGAATGCATTACATCTGACATCAGACCGGTATTTACCCACAGGTGAACACGGTGGTCATCGGCGGTCACACAGGGCGCATCCTTGAGATTCTCCAGCCCGGCAATCAGCTGGTTCTGTTCCTCCAGGGTATTGAGGTAGCGGGTACGCACCTCATCCGAGGGATTACTGATCACTTCACCCTTGTAGCCATCAATGATGACTTCTTTGCCGTAAAGTTCATTGAACGGCAAATCCAGTGCACCCATCACTGTAGGAATGCCCATGGTGCGCGCCAGGATAGCGACGTGGGAGTTACCTGATCCCTTTACCGACACCAGGCCCCGGAGTTTTTCCTTGGGCACCTCAGCGAGCATCGCGGCGGTGAGTTCCTCACTCACCAGAATGGTGTCGTCGACATATTCCGTTTGCACCTTGCCGCGATCCTGAAGATAGAACAGGACCCGGCTGCACAGCTCCTTGATATCGACGGCCCGCTCACTCAGGTAGGCATCGTTCATGGATTCGAAGCGCCGCACGTGTTCGTTGGCAACCCAGGCCAGCGCGCCCTGGGCCCAGTTGCCTTCCCGGATCCGGGCCACTACCTCGTTGCCTAGCGCCGAATCATCCAGCATGTGCAGGTAGGCGTCGAACAGCTGCCGCTCTTCCTCGGCAACGCGTCCCGCCAGTTTGTCGTACAACTCGCGAATATCGGCACGCACTGAATCCAGCGCCGCATTAAAATCTTTAATTTCACGTTGGATGTTACTGGCTGGTCGGCGCGGGATCTGGCTTAGATCAGCATGGGGGAACACTACCACTACGCGGCCAATAGCCACCCCGGAGGACCCCGAGACGCCAGCGAACACCGTATCCGAGGTCTTGTGCCCCGACGGGCTGATGCCGGCGATGGCACCGGTAGCCTCGGCGTGGGCGATCACCGCCGCCAGCTGCGCCGACAGAGTCACCAGGAAAGCTTCTTCCCCTTCGTCAAAGCGACGCTTGTCTTGATGCTGAACCACCAGCACACCCAGTACCGAGCGGTGGTGGATGATCGGCACACCCAGGAAGGCGTGAAATTCTTCCTCACCGGTTTCCTGCAGATAATGGAAACTCGGATGCAGGGATGCATCCTGGAGGTTAATGGGCTCGGCGTGCTTTGCCACCAGGCCAACCAGTCCTTCCCCGACTTCCAGGCTGACCCGGCCTACCGCCTCCCTGCGCAGGCCTTCGGATGCCATCAGCACGTGACTGTTGAGATCCTTGTCCAGCAGAAAAATAGAACAGACCTGGGTGTCCAGCGCCTGACGAACCCTGGACACGATAATATCCAGCGCCGACTGCAGATCATGCGCTGCGTTCACTTCCTGAACGATGCTGCGTAGCTGTTCCAGCATGACGCTGCGGTTACCTCTTGTTGATCTGCAGTGGGTTTATCATGAGGCCGGGCTGCTGAGTTCATCGCCCGGCCTGGCGCTGTTCGTTACCGTGCCCCGGTACTTGAGTACCAATACATAGCCACTAGTACCTGGTTATTACGCCAACCAATAGCTCCCGGTCCTGTTTCGCTCGTTCTTGCTCACCGTTCTGATTCTGTGAGCCACACCAGCCAATCTCGTCACAAGACAAGTATTGGCGGCTGGTGTATGGCTTTGGGGTTTTTATCCTGTACTCGGGGTCAGGTGTCTTATAATTTTTTTACGTACTCATTGAGAGGATTGGCTAACTCGGTCAGCGCTTTGCGGTAAACCTCGCGCTTGAATTCGATAACCTGGCTGACCGGGTACCAGTAGTTGACCCAGCGCCAGTCATCGAACTCAGGTTCACCTGACTTGCCAAGCGCCACCTTGCTGTCTTCAGTCTCCAGACCTAGCAGAAACCATTTCTGTTTCTGCCCGATACACAGCGGATCCCGGTGATAGCGAATAAAATTCTTCGGCAGGCGATAGCGTAGCCAGTCTTCGGTACGATGCAATACCCGCACGTCATCAGCGTTCAGGCCTACTTCCTCGTCGAGCTCACGGTACAATGCCTGCTCAACGGTTTCGTTTTCCTTGATCCCGCCCTGGGGGAATTGCCACGCCTTTTGGCCAATGCGTTTGGCCCACAACAATTTACCTTCATTGTTGCAGATTACGATGCCTACGTTTGGCCGATATCCTTGTGCGTCAATCATGTTACGTGTTCTTACTGACAGTTGGACAAATATACCCCATAAATGTTTCCGCACGCCATGCATCAAACCCGGACCCGAGCCAATCCAGCCCCGGGTTTGTAAAATAAAAACAGTAGGTTAGCATGATGACTGCGGTTTCGGTGAAGATCGATTGCCGCCCGGATTCTCATTAATCAGGACCCTGCCAAGCTCATGCCCAGACAGCTCGCCCTTTTCGACCTCGACAACACCCTGCTGGCCGGGGACAGTGATCATGCCTGGGGGGAATTCCTGATCCAGAAACAGCTGGTGGATGCCGAGAATCATCGCCGCCACAATGACACCTATTACCAGCAATACCAGGACAACGAACTGGATATTCATGCCTATGTCCGCTTCACCATGGGACCCATTCTCGATCTGCCAGCTGAACAGCAGTTGCAGCTGCGCGATGAATACATGACCCAGATGATTGCCGGGCTGATTAGCGACGCGTCCCGTGATCTGGTAGCCAGACATCGTGACCAGGGGGATTTTTGCCTGATCATCACTGCCACCAACTCCTTTCTCACCACACCCATCGCCGCGGCCTACCAGGTGGACCAGTTGCTGGCTACTGATTTACAGCTGGCTGACGGTCGGGTTACCGGTGACATTCTCGGTATCCCCTGTTTTCAGGCCGGCAAAGTGCAGCGCCTGCAGCAGTGGCTGGCCGAAGACGAGGTGGCCCGCCGCGAGCAGTTGCGGCTGGCGGACAGTATCTTTTACAGCGATTCCAGCAACGATCTGCCGCTCCTGGAACAGGCCGGGACCGCGGTGGTAGTGGACCCGGATGAGCGCCTGAAAGCCGCCGCGCGGGAGCGCAACTGGCAGGAACTGAGTCTGCACCCATGACGCTGTTGCACCCAGGCTCAGCACCCGGTAGCAGCCGGCTTGCGCGCACAGCGGGCTTGCTGGCGAGCCTGGTTTGCCTGACCCTGGCCAGCTGTGGTGACAACCCGGATACCCCAGCCGCACCCGGTTCACCGGAGACTGCGGCAAACCTGGCGGCGACTGCCGAGCTGACGCTGGATCCAGTGCTGCAAGAGGCGATTACCGAAGTTATCGATTCCTACCTGGCGCAGATTGAGCGCGACTTTCAAGCCCTCGATACCCGGGTCGTGGAACTCCACGGAGCAGTGCAGCAATTGCTTGCCGAGCCAACCGAAAACAGTCTTGGATCAGCCCGACAAGCCTGGTCTTTCGCTCACTCAGCCTACCAGGCGACCTTGCTGCATCAGCATTTTGCCAACCAGGTGCTGCCGGAAGAAGTGACCCTGCGCCTCAGCGCGCTGACCTATCAGCTTGATCACTGGCCAATCCTGCCCGGCTACGTGGACTCGGTGTCCAACTATCCCGACAGCGGCCTGGTACACGATGTTAACGTGGTAATCGATGAAGCCACCTTGCGCCAGGTGCACGGTCAATTTGACCTCGCCGAAGCGGCGCTGGGTTTTCACGTGCTGGAGTTCCTGCTCTGGGGCGATGCCCCGGATGCGAGCAACGGCCGCGGTCCCACCGATTTCCAACCTGAGCTGGCGGACGAGGAAGAGATGCTGGAACTGGGCCTGAGCGAGTCCCAGCTCCCGGCCAATCGGCGCCGGGCACTGATTGGTCTGGTGGCCGAAGTGCTGCTGAGCGATATCCAGGCCAGTCGTGAACTCACTATCCAGGGCCTGAGTGTCTACGGCCAGGGACAGCCAGACCTGTCTCCTGCCCGGGCACTTAATCAGCTGCTCACCGCGTTGAGTACCCTGCTCAATGAAGAGTTTCTGGTGCGCTCACTTTACCCACTGCTGAACGGCGACTACCAAGGAAGTATCCAGTCGCCTTACAGTGATGCCACGGACAATGCCGTGGTGGCACAACTGGCCAGTATCGAGCGCCTGTTGCTGGAAACCCGTTCCAGCGCGGGACGAAGCCTGGACGGAATTCTCAGCCAGCTATCGCCGGAGTTTGCGGAATTGTTCTACCAGAACTTTGACGCCAGCAAAGAGTGCCTGGTGTCACTATACAGCGAGCTTGAAGAGCCGACCAATGAACAGGCCGCCGCACAAGCCGAGTTCTCAATTGTGGAGTGCATCAACCTGCTCAACAACATGATTGATCACTTCCAACAAGTGCAAACCAGGCTGCAGGCGCCACCGCTGCCTTGACAGTTTTAGCTCCTGGTAAGGAAGCTGCCTGCCCGGCGCGACCACAGCCAGCAGAAGGGCACACCAATCAGTTTCACAAGCAGAGCCTGGTCACAGTTCCCGAAGGTGCGCGCGGAGTCTGCTTTTTTCTCGCTCACTTTTTTTCTTTGGTTATTTGCCCACTACTTTTTTTCACCCACCTCCACCATCAGGTCGTCGGCCAGCTTTTCCAGGCTTGACTGCAGTTCTTCCAGACTTACGGTTGCCGGAACGCGCAGGGTAGCGCGCGCCTTGAACAGGATCTCGCCGCTCATCGGTGCTGGCTCGCACTCGGAGTTGAGCTGCTCGACATTCACCGCCAGTGCCGTTAAAGCATGGGAAATATCGCGAACAATCCCCGGCCGATCGTTGCCCACCAGGGACAGAACCACGGTTTGCGGCGGTGCTACCACCTGATCTTCTTCGACCCGCTCAATAACCAGGCGCAGATGAGTACTGAGCTGCTCCAGCGCAGCAATCAACTCATCTGCCTGCTCGTCGCTAACCGATACCCGCAGAATACCTGCGAACTTGCCAGCCAGCTGCGACATACTGCTTTCCAGCCAGTTACCGCCGTGCGCTACCACGACTTCCGAAAGCGACTCTACCAGCCCGGGTTTGTCGGTGCCGATGGCAGTAAGTACCAGATATGTTGTCATGCTGTGCCTCTTGAAAACTGTGTCATGCTGATTGATTGAAATTCATTCTGCGTCGTTTGCAGTAACCGGCCGAGCCATCCGGCAAGCAGCTTTTCGAACCGGGGATGCAAGTCTGCAATCCGTGTTTCTTTGCAAGCCAGTCGCCGGGCAGTGTTCGGCCCTTAAAACAAGCCAATTTGCTGGGTCAATATTTGCTCCAGTGATTGTCCCTGAAATACCAGGATGGCATCGGCGATGGGTGCCAATTGCTTGTCGATATAAAAATCGTGGTCGATAGGTGATTGTCGATACTGGCGAGGCTCGGGTCCGCTCACCGTCATCACGTATTCTATCCAACCTCCGGCCGCATACAAACTGGGCAGATTGCGCACCTCGCGTATCGCCTCGGCTTTACGCGCCGCCTGGACGTGAGGCGGGACGTTGCGTACGTACTCATCAAGACGGCGGCGGAGACGTTTACGCAGTACCAGCTCCGCCTCAAACCGCCCTTCCCTCAGGTCTGCCACCAGCGACTGGATGTATTCCCGGCAAGGCTCATCGGCGAACACCCGCCGGTAGAGCTCCTTCTGGAATTCCCTCGCCAGTGGTGACCAGTCGCTGCGCACCGACTCCAGTCCCTTGAACACGATCTTTCCCCCTGGCAGCAATCCGGCATAGCGCTTCTTGCTGCCAGTATCCGCGCCACGGATAGTGGGCATAAAAAAACGCTCGAACAGCGTTTCAAATTCCATTTCCAGAAAACTGGTAAGCCCCAGCTCATTCTGAAGCCGGTCCCGCCACCAGCGATTCAGGCTGCTTGCCAGTTCGGCGGCGATAGCCTGAGAGCCCGCAACATCCCTGACCGACGTGCCGCCACCTGTGCCTATCAGCACAAACACGGAATCTGTATCACCATAGATTACCTGATAGCCCAGCGATTCAAGCTGCGCCTTGCTGTCGAGAATAATCTGGTGGCCCCGGCGGGTGATTGAGCTCACCAGACGGCTGTCCAGAAAACGGCAGCCGGAAGTACCGAGCACGCCGTAGAAGGAATTCATAATGATCTTGATCGCCTGGGAAACCTCCTTTTTGCCGTCTTTCTTTGCCTGGTCCCGGGCACTCCACAGGGATTCAATCAGCTCCGGAAGAATGTGCTGCTGACGGGAGAATTGGGCGCCTTCGAAACCGGGAACACTGTCCGCTTCACGGGGGCCGCACACCAGCGCCAGTGGATCGACATGGAAGGTGCGGATGATGCTCGGGTACAGACTCTTGAAGTCGAGCACGGCGACATGATCGTGAATGCCCGGCACCGAGTCCATGACGTAGCCACCGGGGCTGATGGCCGTATTCCGGGCCTGGCCCGGGCTGGGCGCCACAAACCCCTGGCGATGCAGTCGCGGCAGGTACAGATAATCCAGCGCGGCCACCGATCCACCGTAGCGATCCAGTTCAAGCCCGGTCAGGCGACTGCGCTGGGCGGCATATTCCAGTAGTTTTTCCTGAGTAAAGATGTCCCAGACCAACCGGCAGTCTTCCAGATTATAGCGGGCCAGTGCCGGCTTGTTGTCGTGAAACAGCTCGGTAATTTCTGCGCCGCGCTGATCCACGTCATCCACCAGTTTGCCGCGCCCTAGCAGCTGTCGGGCGACGAATTCCAGGGAGAAATTTTCAAAGCTGTAGGTGGCCGAGCGCAGCAGTTCGATACCGTCCAACACTGCACGACCGGCGATAGTGACGAAATGATGATTGCTGTTATCCCGGGCCTGGCGCCAGGACATTGCTTCACCGCCGCGACCCGGCGCCAGTTCGACCCGATGCCGGTCAGCAAAGTTTTGCAGGCAGCGCAAATCAAAGTTCACCACGTTCCAGCCCATCAGGATGTCCGGGTCCAGCTCCTGCAGCAATTCACTGAAGGCGCACAGCAGTTCCGCTTCGCTGGCGAAGTAACGCAGCCTGAAACCGCCGGGCTCCGTGCCATCCACCTCGGTGTCGCTACCTTCCCCGATCATCAGCACAACGGCAGCCCGGTCTGAATAGGCAGCGATGGAATACAGTTGCTCGGCGCGGTAGTCCGTTTCGATATCGATGGACAGCGCGGAAAACGCCGGGGTGAAGTCGGCCGCACACAACCGGGGATTGCGATATGAGCTAAACTGAGGATGTCGTGTGGCAGCGCCGGTAACTCGAGCCGCACCAGTGATAAAACGCTCCATCAGGAAGCGATCGGTGGGTTTGATATCGGCTTCCTGCAGATGGACGCCACGAGCTTCAAGCTCATCGCGCACCGCAAAAAGCTGACGCTGGCTTTTTAGATAGAGCGCGGCAACCGGGTCGTGGCTGAAATCAAGGAGCCGGGTGTCACTGATTCGCCAGTGTCGCCTTGAGCGCAATAGGGATTCGACAGTGGCGCGCTGCCGACTGGGAAAAAAACTGACCGCCTCCTGGCCGGTTAGCTCTACACGAACCGGCCCGGAGGCGCTGCTGAGCCAGAGAACCAGGGTCAATCCATCGCGACTCTCAGATCGCTCAAACCACTGCCGCGTCAGAATGAAGCCGTCGACGCCAGGATCGGCGGTATTTACCACCGGCCGGTCCCGACGCTGACCAGGTCACACGGCTCAGGCAATGCGCAAGGTTCTTGTAAACTGGCCAAAATCTTCCCAGTAGCTGACTTTCTCCGGCAGCGCGTCCTGGGGAGGCTGAACATTGCCGTTCACGTCGATCGCCCGAGACACAATGCGGTGCTCCCCGGGTGTCGGGTTCACCCAGTCCATGCCAAACAGTTTCCAGGAATAACGGGTGTTGCTGGGATCCAGCTCCGCCACCTGCCAGGGTCCGTCGTCGATGCGAATCTCTACACGCTGTAGCGGTGTGCCGTCATTCAGGGCGAACCCGGTGATACGGTAGCGACCAGCCATTTCAGTAACCCGGATAATGGCAGACTTCAGGTTCATGGTAGTCACCGAATTCTCAACCCAGCGCTCGACCCCGCCCACGTTGGTGCGTTTGAGAGTCACGTAGTCGCGGCCCATAAAGCGGCCCATATAGCGGGTATCCTGCACATGAATCTGGGTCAGCCATTTAACGTTGGCCACGCCGTACCAGCCAGGCACCAGCAATCGAACCGGCTTGCCATGGTAGTGGGGCAAAGGTTCACCGTTCATGGTCCAGGCCAGCATGTTTTCCGGTCGCATGGCATCGGGAATCGACAGGCTGCGGGCGAAAGACTTCTCCACTTCCCGACCGCGAATTTCCTCGGTGCCAATATCGGCGCCAAAAAACACTACTTCCTTGGCGCCGGACTGGATGCCGGCTTCCTGTAAGAGCGACTGCAGGGCGGTGCCGCGCCAGGTGGCATTGCCAATCAGGCCATGAAACAGGCGCTGACCGTTGCCGCCGCACTCAAAACCGACCACCTGTTCCAACTCGGGCCGGTTCATCAGATCCGCCAGGGAAAGCTCGATCTCATTATCCACCATGCCGGTGATCCGTAACCGCCAGCTGGCTGTATCGACTTCCGGCTGTCCGTAGTGCTGTACCAGGTAAAAATCTTCGTTATCGGTGAAGAAACTGTCGATTTCGCGGGTGTCGAGATAATGTGTGGAGTTGGGCCGCACCGGTCTGACATTGAAGGTGTCGGGCACATCGGTAAAGGGAATCCGGCGCTCGCCCTGGGCCAGGGCGGGCAGAATAAAGCCGGGAGCGGAGACTGCAGCCAGCAGGCTGCTGCTAAGAGCACCTTTCAGAAGGGTGCGACGTCCATTATCTTCAGGTTTCATTGTTGTTATCTCTCTGGTCGTGGATGCGCAAGGCGCAGGCAATTGTGGCGATAACAATAGCACAAGGCGCGCAGATTTCGCTGCCCGGGCAAGAGAAATCCGCACCAGCTTGCCGGTCAAATTCGCCGGGACTAGTACCCCGGCCGGGAGGGCAGCCGCTGCTAAATCGCCGCCAGCGTGATCCAGGCCGGGTCCCGGAGCGGTACTCCGAAAGTAAACACTGAGCGGACATGCAATCGCAATGAATCAGGAAATCACGCCACAACCAGAAAATAAATTCCCGTCGAGTCAGCACCGGCAAAGCTTCGGGCCCTGGCCCCATTGTGCTGCGCTGCTCTGGCAGCAGCTCGTGGACTTCGAGAGCTGGCCAGACTGGTGGCGTGATGTGCAGTCAGTCCAGCAACTGGACCAAGGCGAACCAGGCCGAGGTAGCCAACTGCAGGTGAACAGCAGGTTTGACCAGCAGATCTGGGAAATCATCTATTGGCAATCCGGCAGCCGGGTAGATTTCGAGATACTCGACCGCCACTGCCGTGCCGGACTGAGCCTCGCCATCCACCCGGCAAACGACAGCGACTTTGCCGTTCTCACCCTCGATATGGAGTTCATCCCCTTGACCTCAGCCAAACTGATGGCCTTTCTAGCGCAGCGCGGCTTGCGACGCAGGGGGCTAAGATTGCTCAAAGCCCTGACTGAACATTTACAGGAGCAGCAGCCCGCCTGGGATTGAATCCCATATCTGGTATAAAAAGAAAAATAGCACTACCAGTGGTGGTGGTTTTCGCAGTTCGATGCGGCACTTGAGATAATGCTCACAAGCTGCTGATTTTTAAGAAAAATTAGCGTAATGTGTTGGGTTTCACAAAGTGCCAAATATTTTCTGGTATCTTCAGTTCAAATTACAGAGTTGCGACCGAGATCAAGCTTTGCTGATCCCTGCCCGAACGCAGGGCAAATAGGTCGGACAAATGAAGTCGGATAAAACACGGCTAACAACCACCTATGAACACCACGTCTGCCTCAAGTTTATTCGAGGATACTGAGCCGCAACATTCGGTTCAGATTTCCACCGAGTCGCTGCTGCGCGGCATCGACAATTACCACATTGATGTGCGCCTGTCGCGACGCTTTTGTTCCGACATCCGCAAGCTGGTTAGTCTGGTGGTATCCCAACAGGCTGTCCCGCAACCCCGGCAATGGGACAACTCCAAGCTCTACGACAAACTGCGCGAAAAATATCTCGACATGATGACGGTGCTGATCCACCGCGTGCAAACAGATCTGAGCACCGAAGAAGTCTGTCTGCTGCAGTTTGCACCGGTGAAGTTTGTCGTCGCGACGGTCCGCGCCCAACTCGACCAGGAGATACGCAGCGTCGCCGCCAGACTTGCCGAACATCGCAACAAGGGTTCATCGGAAGCTCTGGCAACCCAGCAGCGCCTGTTCTGGCTGAAGAAAAACTACGACCCTATTCTGTATAGCGTCAATCGCCAGATATTCACGCAACTGCAACGGGTCGAAGAGCGACAACTGGCCCCTATCCGATTGCAGTACCTGGATGAAAAAAGTACTGACGTACTACCAGCGCTGACCAATCCACTGTTATTTGTCTCTGAGCTTAGCGCTCTGCCGCTGCTGGTCAATGAGTTTTCCATGTGGAATTCCAGCAGTGATGATGGCGGCTTCATCAAGCTCAATGAAAAGCTGGAGAAGCTGCTGAATAAGCGCATTAAACAGCTGATCATCCCGCCATTGCGCAATACCGAGCGCCACGAGCAACTGACCACCGAGATTCACGATGAATTGAACGGCCTGTTTCTCAGTCAACCATTCCTGGGCCCAGCGCAAGACAGCAAGGCGGTCGTCACCGAGGAGTTCAGCTGGTTTGAGAACCCCGAGATGGTGGAAAAACTGTTTAACGAAAAGGCCAACCTGCAGGATTTGGCACAGCGGCGCAAGGAGCTCGGTTTCCGTAAATCCTGGCACTTAAAACGGGAAATCAGAGCCCAGTCGCGCCTGCTTAAAGGCTTCGTAAAACTGCTGCGCTCGGAAAAGCTGTTTGGCCAAATGCTGGCTTCGCATTACATGCGCCGCTCAATCAGTCCGGCGATCCTGGAACACGTAGATCTTAAAACCCTGTGTCAGTATCTTGCCGGCCTGATTCCACTGACCAAAGTGAATGACAGCCTGAATGCTGGTACCAGGCTGAACAGCGAACAGCTGAAATCCCTTGAGCAACTGCGCGCCGAAATCGAAACCAAGGTTGCCAGGGCAGATACCGGGGATGTGCTACGCATGCTGCTGGATGTCAGTCGCTACCGCCGCCTGTTGAAGTACTACCGTTTTGCCCATCGCTGCTTTAATCGTATGGCGCTGCGCTCGACCGAGGAGGATATCAAGCTGTCCCGGTCGGCAGGCACGCTGTACGCGATTCCTACCAGTGCCGAGATTGAACAGGATGAGGCGCGCATCTGTCACCATGCTATTTTGAAAGCGGATGTGCGCGGCTCCACCACAGTTACTGATGAGCTGCTTAAAAAAGGCTTGAATCCCGCCTCCTACTTCAGCATGCGATTTTTCAATCCCATTAACAAAATTCTCGAAACCTACGGCGCCAACAAGGTCTTTATTGAAGGCGATGCCATTATCCTCAGTTTCCTGGAATATGAGAACGCGCCACAGCAGTGGTATTCCGTCGCGCGCGCGTGCGGCTATGCCAGGGATATGCTGAAGATTACCGGGTCAAATAATCGCTATTCCACACAGATGGGATTGCCCTTGCTGGAGCTGGGTGTTGGAATTTGCTACTCCGACGAGACGCCACGCTACCTGTACGACGGTGATCATCCAATTATGATCTCCGGTGCTATAGGACTGGCCGACCGGATGTCTGGTTGCTCGTGGAACCTGCGAGCGGCGCTGAAGAAGGGCCTGTTCAATGTCGATGTGCTACAGATTGGTGAAGGCGAAAGTAGCAAGGGCGAAAAAGGCCAGCATTATCTGCGTTACAACGTCAACGGTATCAATATAGACGATGCGGCGTTCGCCAAATTGAAAAAGGAAATCAGTTTGCGCAGTGTGCGCATGAAGCTCAACGACACCGATTTCCTGTTCCATGTCGGGCAGTACCCCGACGCCAAGGGCCGCAATAAAGACCTGGTCATTCGCGAGGGAAAAATAGGCTTGTGGAAAGACGAGGCGATTCACGACAACAATGGCACTGATGAAAGTTACTACGAAGTCGTGGTCAACCGTAAAGTGCTCCCCCTGGTCCTGGAGGCAGTCAACAAGTCGCAAACCGCCAGTGTTTGAACGCTGCTGACCGGCTCCAAAAGCTTGGCGACTTCACCCGACTCGGCGCCAGGCAGTTATCGCCTGCACATCAGGCGCCTGTTCTTTACAGCGGGCAGTCCCACCCCGATTTCAATTATGAATCCCTAACGGGGCGCTGGCTAAGCGCGTCTTGGGGAAACGCTCCCAACAAGTCTGGGCTGGAGACCGGATTTCTAAAATGAAATTTGCAGTTAAGATACACTGGAAACTTCAAAAACCAGTCCACGTCCCGGCAATTTGAAGAATTGGTTAGCAATCCTGAAGCCCTGTGATACCGTTTTTTTCGAGGTAACCGAGGATCAAGGTCGCCCCGCATGCACACAACTGTTTCATATAACCACTTAACACAACCGATCCGCATAACTTGAACCGTTTGACATGAGGCCGTCCTCGAGTTTGACGGGCCAGGGAGTCAACCAACAATGAGCCAACCACAATTTTCAAAGTTTTCACCCATCACGGTCACCGTGAAAAAGAACATGCGCCAGCTGCGTCTGAACGCCGGATATTCCATGAATGAAGGTGCACGCTTGCTGGGAATTTCCCGCAAGCAGCTTGAAGACATCGAAACCGTACGCAATTACGGGTGCCATCTGGATCTGGAACTGCTCGCCAAGATGAAGGTGATCTATAAAACATCACTGGATGAGATGGTGGGGGAGTTACCCGAGGATTACTACTCAGATTACTTTGTACGACCCAGAAAGCGCCTGGGGTCCAAGCCCCGCTAGCCCTACCTGTTCTTGCCGCCAATGTGATCAACCGCACCTGTAGCCGGGTCCACACTGGCCCGGCGCCTGGGCTCTCGTGGCTGGGGACACGTGATTCGTGTATAATCGATCGTTTTGACCGCAAGAGACAGGTAATAGGTAAGCATAGTTATGGCAAATAAATCAAAAAAGGAAGCAGCGATCAGTAATCGCGCTGACCTGGAAGAACATGTAGAGGCTTTTCTGAAATCCGGAGGTAAGGTGCAGCAAATCCCCTCTGGCGTAAGCGGACAAACTTCCACCAGCGGCCCACGCCAGATCGTATTGAGCCACAAAACCAGCAACTGATTCCAGGCACGGCACTGCGAGGCAACAGGCGAGTCTGTAAGGACCGCGAGCGGCCGATGCCAGCTCCGCGAGCCTTTCCAGCAACCGGAAGCCGCGCCAGTCAGATCAAAAAGGCACAAGCAAGAGTCACAAGGCAACCGATCTGAAGCGAAACTGCTGACAAGGAAGTCGATAGAAACGAAAAAAGGGAGGCCAGTACCCGGCTTCCCTTTTTTATTGCCCGCGTTTATTCGCAGTTTTTCAACCTCTGGGTGTGCGTCCGGTGCGCGTCAAGCGGTATGCCCTAAGTGGCTGTCAGAGCTGCTCAATCTCGTAACCTCGGGCCGCCAACAGGTCCAGCAAACCGTCTTCCCCGACCAGGTGGGCAGCCCCTACCAGCACAAACTCGGTGTTGGCGTCGGCCAGCATGGTCTCAATCTGCGGCAACCAGTTCAGATTTCTGCCGCGCAGCAGGGACTCATAGAGTTCTGGCGCCCGTTCCCGCATATCGGCCACAAACATCTCCGCCAGATCCTCGGCATCCCCGGAACGCCATGCGCTGATCATCTGCTCCATTACTTCATCGGTAGTTTCCAGGTCGTCCAGCGACATAAGAATGAACTCACTCTCGTTGCCGACCCCCATATCGGCCAGGAAACCGATCTGGTCCTCCAGGGATTCCAGTGCGCCCAGCGTTTTGGCATCGCCCATAGCCCGGCTGTTGAAAAACGCATCCACGCCCTGGGGTGTAAAACCCATGCGTTGAAACTCCATGACCTGCAGGGTACTGACCACCATGCCAGGCTTGAATTTCTGCATCATCATGATCGGCATACCCACCGAGGCGGCATATTCTTCCAGTGCCGTATAGGCTTCCGGCGTAAGGACCGACATCAGGGTGCGGTCATCGCTGTAGGTGAGCTGGGACAGCATCTGCGCCTGGGTGGCAATATCGGACATTGCCGCCAGGTCCGTCTCGAAAATGATCTCGTCAGACTGCTGGTAGGCCTGCTCGAATTCCTCCGGCAGCGGGTAATCGCTGGGTCGCAGCAGGTGCACGGTGCCGCCCAGGTAGACGGTAGAGTCACCGTCAGTCACCCGCCATACCGACGAGTCTGCCTGGGCTGGCAAAGCCAGTGTCACAAGCAGGGTGGCCAGAGCCATCCCTGGCAGAGATCCGGGCAAGTCGCGCAATGATGAGAGCATAGTGTTGTCGCCGTATAGACTGGGTACATCGAATTTACAGGATGTCAGCGGTAACGGTAGCATGCCGCTGCAGGTCGGAAAAGCAGGGAAAATCGCGTATGGCAAAGCTTCTGTTCCGTCTCCGCTTCGTCCCTGACGACGAAGCCGACGACGTACGCCAGCTTCTGGATGACAACGATATCGGTTGGTTCGAGACCAGTCCCGGCAACTGGGGCATTTCCATGCCTGGAATCTGGGTGCAGGACAGCAAGGATTTTGAACAGGCGCGACTCTTGCTGGACGACTATCAGCAAGCCCGGCAGGCACGGATGCGGGAGGAGTATGAGCTTGATCGGCAGCGAGGGCAGGCGCGCACTGTGGCGCAGATGTTCCTGGAAAATCCGCTGCGATTTGTCAGCTATATAGTCCTGATCGGGGTCGTGTTGTTTCTGTCGCTGCGCTTTTTTCTCAGTTTCTGAATCCACAGGCTCAGCAAGGATTTGAGCGGGACATCCTTACATGCGCAACGCAATGTCGCCGGTGTCGGCCAGACTGAAACCAAATTGTTGCTCAATGGGCATCGCCAGCTCATCTACATGACTGTCGAGGAAGCGCAGTGCCACCTGTCTGCCCTGGACGCGCACCACCTGTACCGGAAGCGCCGGCATGGAATCATCCCAGCCATCGCCATGGATACGAACATCCAGCTCCATCATTACAAAGCAGTCCACTTCTTCGTCGAGAACCAGGGCCACCCCGCTTACTGATAGATTACTCACGTTAGCGGTCATGGTGCCCAGCAAGGGGTGTTTTAAACTGGCCCAGTAGTCAACTGCGACCCGATTCTGATGTCGACGTTCGATCATATCCTGCGGACTCCTTTGTACTGCATTCCATGGTGTTTACCGCTGAGTGGTGCCGGGCGGTTTGCCACACCGTGCCAGGTACTTTTCATTCCTGGCAGCTCAAACACTACTTCGTAGAAATGTGCTTCCTGGCACTTCAGGCTTCCAGAATACGTTTTTCTTTAATGAAAAACGTGATCCCGTCCGCAAACCTGTGAGGTTAATTTTGTTACGGAACTGCAGTATTTTGGGGCCGCCAGTGACCGCAGGGAAGGAATAACAATCGGGCTTTACACACCGATCGGGAAGATATATAAAAGTCACAGGTATATGTTAGTGGTTCCAACAGGGGGGACCTCCTGGCATCCCGATGCTTCCCTGGAAACTAAAGGAGGTGATCCCATCAATAGTCAGTCTATTAGGGGAGCCTCCGGTCACAGTGCCTGACGCCACCTGGCGATAGCCTTCTACATTTAGAAGCCTAAAAAGGTACGCGCTTGCTAGCGTGACTGGAGGAGAACACTCTGTGTTCTGTTGCTCCCATACGTAGAGGATCCCGTCGCCCTGGAGACAGAGCGCCGGGATTTTTCGTTTCTGGGCCGGTTTTTATAGGTTCTTCTATAGATTTTTCGCAGATTTTCGGGGAACTGCCATTAACGGTGGTACACACCGCCATGTAGATCATTGGCCTCGAGCGCGGCTGCGGGGAGGCAGGGTTTCCGCGCCGCTGTGTGTTGCCTTGTTTGCTGGCTCGATTTGTCTTCAGCGATTTATCTTCCGTCACCTAAATCACTGACCTCGAGCGCAGCTGCGGGGCGGCAGGGTTCCCGCCCCGCCGGCTCGGCGCCCATCCTGGGTGCCCTCGCTCCAGAAAAAGCCCTGGAAAACGGTCTTTTTCCTGCGCTCAGCGCCGGCCTTAATTGGCGGGTCGGAAACCCTGCCGCCCCACATCCGCTCGTGCAGTGACAGCCGGGACAGCGAAGTACTCTTTACACCAACCTCCACACTTTTGATCGAAGGGAAATCAAGTCGGCAAACTATGTAACCCCCTCATGCCCGGCGCGACCACACTCTACAGATGGGCGCAAAAATCCGGCCCACAATTCCAAGAAATCCGCGATGAACCTTTTAGTTGGCCTGCTTCGAGTGACGTGATTGTAGAGGCCTGGGACTTTGCAAGCTAACGAACCGGCGGGCGATGCGCCTGTCACCGATTACCCAGGTAGCTGCGCAATCGTGGGGGATAGCTGCGCTGCTGCAATAGCTGCTGCAGACGCCACTGCTCCTCATCGCCGGTCTGGCGCAGGAATTGCACTTTTCCGGATTCCAGCACTGCCACCGGAATACCACCCTGGTAGAGCACGCGATTACCGGTCAGGCGAGCAATCTTGCGCTGCGGCTGGATCAGGTTTAACAGGTTCACCGGATCACTGGCCGCGACACAATAGTACTCCGTGGACGGCGATGCCACGCTTGTGCCGTACTTGCGCAGGGCATCCACGGTGTCCGGCGCCGCAAACTGCTCGCCGCCGACCCCGGCGATGAAACGCCCGCCCCGCAGTAGGCCCTGAAGCTCCATGCGCCGCAACTGTGCCAGTACTGCGCGCCACGGCGGCGCCAGCGGTTCCCGGTCGAGAACCGACCGAAACAGCACCCCCCAGCGCTGCAGATAAATGCCAATCAGACGCTGCAGTTGTTCCTCGTTCAGCACTTCCCAGCGCTGACGGTCCCGATTCCCAAAGCCGCCTGGTGACGGCTGTTTTATCGGCAATGCTGCCGATGTTGGTACTAACCTCGGCGCCAACTCTGATGTCGCTTCTGGTGCCGACTCTGCTGACGGCGAGGCCGGGCACAGCAGACTCCAGCGCCCGGCATCTTCCACCCCAAACATGGCTTTGCGGCTGCGCCGACGCGGGTTGGCGGCTCTCTTGTGTGCCGGGGTTAACAGGGCCCGTAACCCGGTAAAACTGTCGCTGGTGATGCGCCCGTGACTGACCAGCTCCGCCAGAGCGTCTTCCAGCTCGGCGCGAGCCAGCCCGCAGCGGGACTGGATCTGATCGAAGAAACTGGCACCGTGGGACGCAAGATCTGCCACCACCTGCTGGGCCAAGGCACTGAGCTGCGGCAACTCCACTTCGTCTGCGGCGCGGCTGGCCAGCGCCTGCCAGATGTCCTGATTCTGGCGCTGGGCCAGGGTTATTGGCGTGCCGCGTACCGGGCCCGCACTGCGTTTGCGCACTGCCTCCCGACGATTCGCCACCGGTAAGCTGTAGCGACCCCAGGTTGTTCTGCCGCTGATGCACAACACGTCCAGCCAGTTCGGATCGTAGTCGCGAATTCGCGCCGGCATGATATCCGCCTCCCAGCTCGCAGCGGGCACCTGGTAGCCATCCAGCAAGGCCATGCTGGACTGTAATCTAGTCTGGCCATCCAGTTCCGGGGTTTCCCCGGCAGCGGCCTTGCCAACCGGCAGCAACTGATGTCGGGCAAACAAAAATTCGGTGTAGGCCTGCAGCGACACCGGCTTGATAGCCTGACGGTGGCTGTCGATAGTGTAGCGGTGGATGCGCTGCAGCAAACGTCGTTCGCACCATTCCACCGGCGCGTCAGCCTGGTGCCGCAGCCCCGGAGAAAACTGCCCCTGAAACACAAAGCCTTCCACTTCCAGGGCCACCAGCGCCAGATCTACCGCAGTGATCGTCACACCCAGCGGCGCCGCCAGGGTCAACGCGGTCACCGGGCCCAGGCCTTCCAGGCGGGCGCGGACGATTTCCCGGAGCGACTCCTCCGGCGACCAGGATTGCGTGCGCAGTGATTCAGGTAATTGCGCAGGTACTGCCGTATCCGGGAATAGCCCCTGCCAACAAGGCGCCAGTTCAACCGCAATCCAGACCGGGCCCGCAGCAGTTTCTACCGACATCACGCGACCGGCATTCTGCAGAGGTGCTAGCAATGGCCCGTAGCGATGGCTGTCAATCTCGTCGCGACTGAGAAAAGCCAGACTCAACAAGGCATCGTGCAGCTCCTCCGGATTTCTGACAGTCGGCCAGGCTTCCTCGCGGACCCGCGCGATCGCGTCGGCATCCAGCAGGCTGTAGTCGCGCGACTCCGCGGGATCGGCCCAACTGCGATTGCGTATGGCATTGGTACGGCGTTCTTCAAACGGCGCATCGTCGAGAAACGCATAAGGCCTGGCATTGATTATTTCCTGGGCAAACGGTGATGGTTCCCTGAGATCCCTGGCTATCAGTTCCAACTCCCCCGCCTCGATAGCGCCGATCAGCGCTTCCAACTCATCAATATCCATGGCTTCGGTCAGGCAATCGGTAATGGTCTGCTCCACCAACGGATGCTGTGGCACATCACGCTTGCCGGTGATGTTTTCCTGGCAGGCAATCTGGTCCGGGAATACGTGGGCCACCAGGTCTTCGGCATCCATGCGCTGGAACTGGGGCGGCACCCGTTTGCCGTTGCGATTGCGTTGAATCGCCAGACAGCGGGTCGCGTTCCAGCGCCAGCGCACCTCGAACATCGGTGCATCGAGCATCGCCTGGATCAGGGTTTCCCGCACCGTGGCAGTTTGCAGATAGCGATAGACTTCATCCAGGGCGAAGCTGTGCACCGAGCCCAGGGATATCACAATGCTGTCCTCGTTGGCCGCGGCCTGCAGCTCGAAATTGAATGACTTGCAGAAGCGCTTGCGCAGTGCCAGTCCCCAGCCGCGATTCAGCCTGCTGCCAAACGGGGAGTGGATGACCAGGTGCATGTCACCTACTTCATCAAAAAAGCGCTCCATTACCAGTGTCTGCCGGGTGGGCATTACTCCCAGCGCCTGCATGCCTGACTGCAGGTACTCAACCAGCTGGGTTGCTGCTCCTCGCGGCATACCAACCGCATCCACACACCACTGGGTAGCGGCATTGGCAGAATCCTCAATGAGCAGATCGGCGATGGTTTTGCGCAGGCGCGACACCGACTGCGACAACTCCTGGGTACGACCTGGCCCTTCGCCAAACCAGAATGGCACCGTTGGCGGCATGCCCTCGGCATCGCGCACCCGCACCTTGAGGCCATCGATGCGCAACAATTGCCAGCTATGGGTGCCGAGGGTAAACACGTCGCCGGGCAGCGCCTCCAGGGCAAAATCCTCGTTCAGGGTGCCCACCACCATGTCTTCGGGGTCCAGTACCACCTGGTAGTCGAACATGTCCGGGATCGCGCCGCCGTTGGTCAGGGCGATCAGGTTGGCGCCGCGCCGGGCGCGCACACGCTGGTTGATGGCGTCCAGGTGAATATGGGTGCCACGCCGTCCGCGGCGAGTGGAATAGCCCTCGGCGAGCATAGCGATAATCCGGTCGAACTCGTCCCGCTCAAGGTTGCGGTAGGGATACGCCGCGGTGACCAGTTCATACAGCGCATCCAGGGTCCAGCCTGCTTCCGGGTCCGGTGCCCCGGGGGCAGACACCTCGGCGACAATCTGCTGGGCGAGAATATCGGCGGGCTGGTCCGGCATCAGGATACGGTCCAGCTCGCCACAGTGAATGCTGTGAATCAGGGCGGCCGACTCCACCAGATCGTCGCGGGTCAGCGGGAACAGAATGCCTTTCGGTAGCCCGCCCACCGAGTGCCCGCTGCGACCGACCCGCTGCAGGAATGTGGCGATGCTTTTCGGCGAGGAAAACTGCACTACCAGGTCCACCGAGCCCACGTCGATACCCAGTTCCATAGAGGCGGTGGCAACCAGCACCTGCAGTTTGCCCTGCTTCAGGTTCTGCTCGGCACGATGCCGATGATCCTTACTCATGCTGCCGTGGTGGGCCGACACCGCGCCGTCACCCAGCCGCTCGGTCAGCGCCAGGGCCAGGCGCTCCGACAGGCGCCGGGTATTAACGAACACCAGGGTGGTTGCATGGCTTTGAATCAATTCCACCAGGCGCTCATACAGCTCTTCCCAGACCTCGTTGCTCATCAGTGCACTGAGTGGTGATGACGGAATCTCCAGACGCAGGTCCAGCTGACGGCGAAAACCGGTGTCGACAATAACGCAGTCCCGCGCCGGATCAGCGCGGCTGCCCACCAGGTAACTGGCCACCAGCTCGATGGGTTTCTGGGTCGCCGACAGGCCAATGCGCTGCAGATGCTGGCCGCTGTCACGTTTGACCAGGTGCGCCAGGCGTTCCACCGACAACGCCAGGTGTGAGCCCCGCTTGTCCCCCAGCAGGGCATGAATCTCATCAATAATCAGCGTGGAGACCGAGGCGAGCATGGCGCGGCCGCTATTGCTGGTCAGCAGCAAATACAGTGACTCGGGGGTCGTAACCAGGATATGCGGGGGCCGCCGGGCCATCTTCTGTCGCTCACTGGCGGGCGTGTCACCGGTGCGCACCCCGATGCGAATATCCACCGGCGGCAGGCAGGCCAGGTGCAGCTGTTCGGCGATGCCGTCCAAGGGCATCTCCAGATTCTTCTGGATATCGTTGCTCAATGCTTTAAGCGGCGAGACGTAAACCACCTGAACGCTGTCGTCGAGCTGGCCGTTCAGCCCTTTTTCAACCAGTTCGTTAATGGCCGCATAGAACGCCGCCAGGGTCTTGCCGCTGCCGGTAGGGGCCGAGATCAGGGTGTGTTTGCCGTCCTGAATCGCTGGCCACGCCTGGCTCTGAGCGGCAGTAGGCACCCCAAAGCAGTTGCTGAACCATTGCTGACAGACTGGATGAAATCGGCTGAGGGGCATAGCGTTGATCTGGCTGGACTGTATGGGCATACAGGTTATGCCAGTCCGCCCGGCTGTGGCAATAGCCGCAGCGATTGATCGCCCGGTCCGGCGAGAATTGACACGGGCCGGGGACGCGGCTACTTTCGTTCGACCGACCCAGTGAAGCAGCCCCAATGACAGAACTCCAAGACCCTATAAGTCCCAACAGGAAGCCGCCAGGCACCCGGCTCCGTTCCGGCCTGACGCATTTCTGGAAAGACAACCGGCAGTTCTTCTTCCTGTTGTGCTGCATTGTATTTTTCAAAAGCGCCATCGCCGACCTTAGCTCAATTTCCGGGGCTTCCATGCAGCCAACCCTGCTGGATGGCGACAAGGTATGGGTCAACAAACTGGCCTATGACGTGAAGATACCCTTCACCGAGATCTCCCTGGCGGAACTTGCCGACCCGGAGCGTGGCGACGTGATCATTATTGACTCCAGCCGGGCAGACAAACGGCTGGTGAAACGCATCATCGGCCTGCCGGGCGATACCATCTACATGCAGAACAATGCCCTGGTGATCAACGGTGAAGCCGCCAACTATCAGGTGCTTGATCGTGACGATAACGCCCTGATCATCCTCGAAGAGTTCCCGGAACGCGCCCACCAGGCGCAGGTTTCAACCGGCTTCATCAACCGGGCGAGCCGCTCCTACGGGCCGACGGTGGTGCCGGAAGACCAGTACTTTGTGCTGGGCGACAATCGCGATAACAGTGCCGACAGTCGCGTCTACAGCTTCATCCCCCGGGAAGAGATTATCGGCCGCTCCAGTTCAGTGATCTTCTCCCTGGACAGCCACAACAATTTTTTACCCCGCGGCGAACGTTTCCTGGCGGATATCGAATAGCAGCCCAGCACACCAGGCAATGAAAGAAATCCGGTCGCTACCGGGTTCTATACTGTAACGGCGGTGCAGTGAACGTGGCTGGCCGTCGGCATCAGTACTCATTAACAGCTCAATCAAGAGCACTCTAAGGACGTTGTATGCGCTCACTTCAAGCCCGAATACTGGCCGTACCGGTCGTCGCGGGGCTACTTGGCTTTAGTGCCCTGGCCAGCGCTCAGGATTTTGCCTGGGCCGAGGACTACCCAGTCGGAGCCGCGGCACCAGAGATAGCCGCGCAAGATCAGAACGGCGAGCTGCGCCGTTTTGAAGACCTGGTGGGGGAAAACGGGTTGTTGTTCATGCTCAACCGCTCGTTTGACTGGTGACCATTCTGTACTGCTCAGCTCGTGCAGCTGATAGAGATTAGTGACCAGTTTGAAGACCTGGGGGTGAACATCGCCGTCATGACCTACGATCCGGTGGACTTCCTTAAAGACGTTGAACTGGATCGCGGCGCGACCTTTCCGCTACTCCACGACGAGGACATCACCCATGTCAATCGTATCGGTATCCTCAACACCGACTATGAACCTGGCACGCGCGCCTACGGTGTGCCGTATCCCGGCATTTTCCTGATCGATACTGACGGCGTTATTCGCTACAAGTTCGCCGAGGAACGGTATCAGGACCGACCGGAATTCGCGAACGTGGTTGAAGCCGCGGCAGAGATGGCCAGCCAGTAGCCAGACTATTTTATGACTGGTGGTGACACAAAACGGCCCGTCAGCAGCCCAGTGCTGCTCACTGGCCGTTCTTACTTACCTGATATACTTGCCTGATTTACTTGCTTGCCTGCAACCTTTTGCATTTTACTTACGTCTCACTGTTGAACTACTTGTGAGCATGGCTCGCATCACTTGAGCCACCGCCGCTGTGACCCGGGACTGACCAGCACCGGCCACAGGCCCGATCAGCGTCTATAGCAACGTTACAATAATAATAACCAATCGACCTATGAAGTTTCCTGCCCTACGCCAGCTGCTGGCGGTCTTTGCTTTGAGTTTTCCCGTCACCCAGTTGTTTGCTCAGGACAGTGATCGCTTTCTGTACGACATCCCCCGAACCAGCCAGACTCCTGCCATCGATGGCGAGGTGGACGAGCGCGAATGGGCGGACGCCACCCGCATTGATGTCGCTACTGAATTCCAGCCCGGGGATTCCATCCCGGCAGCCGTGGGCGCCCAGGCCCTGCTCATGGAAAACGGCGAAATACTGTATGTGGCATTTATCGCCGACGACCCGAATCCGGAAGCGATCCGGGCTTTTTACCGGGACCGGGACACCGCCTGGGATGATGACTGGGTGGGTGTGGTGCTTGATACTTTCAACGACGAGCGCCGCGCCTACCAGTTCATGGTCAATCCACTGGGGGTGCAGACCGACGCCATTCAGGACGACATCAACGGCAACGAGGACGACTCCTGGAATGCCATCTGGGAAAGCGCCGGCCAGATCACCGCCGCCGGCTACAGTGTGGAGATGGCCATTCCCCTGAAACAACTGCGCTTCACCCCCACGGACAGCGAACAGACCTGGGGACTGGACCTGGTGCGGCACTACCCCCGCGACCGCCGCAGCCGCATCAGCATGAAGCCCAGGGATCGGGATATCGCCTGCTATTTGTGCCAGATTGGCAAGGTCCAGGGTTTTGCGGACCTGGAGAGCAGCCGCAACCTGGAGGTTATCCCCTTCGTCACCGCGACCTCGGTGCACACCCGGGATCCGGAGGCCGGGACTGGCTGGCAAACCGGTGAGGTGGATCCCAATACCGGGCTGGACGTGCGCTGGGGAATTACCCAGGACCTGTATCTCAATGCCACCATCAATCCGGATTTTTCACAGGTAGAGGCCGACAGTGCGCAACTGGATATCAACAATACTTTCAGCCTGTTTTTCCCGGAACGCCGCACCTTCTTCCTGGACGGTGCCGACTATTTCGATACCGCACAGAATCTGGTACATACCCGCAATATTGCCGACCCCTCTTACGGCACCAAGTTGACCGGTAAAACCGGACCCCATTCCTTTGGCCTGCTGAATGCCCGCGATGAAACCACCAGTTTCCTGCTGCCGGACAATCTCAGTTCGCGCCTGGTGGCACTGCAGGGCCTGGAAACCGATGTCAATATCGCCCGCTATCGCTATGACGTATTCTCCACATCCAGCGTCGGAGCGCTGGTCACCGACCGCCGTGGCGACGGCTACAGCAATACGGTCATGGCTCTGGATGCGGTGCTAAGGCCCAGTGATGCCGACGTCATCACGATGCAGACTGTGCGCTCCGAAAGCAACAACCCCCTGCAGGTACAAAGCGACTATTCCCAGGCGGCCAGCCTCAGCGACAGTTTTCACTTTCTTGAATACCGACACAACGATCGCCGCTGGGATGTGTGGATGGCGTATACCGATGTCGGCGAAGATTTTCGTGCCGATCTGGGTTTTATTAACCGGGTCGACTACAACTATTTCGTGACCCGGGTTGGGCACAGCTGGCTGCGTGATGGCGAAAGCTTCTTCACCCGGATTCGCGTGGCGCTGGATTACGACGTGACTCACGATCAATCAGGCTTCGAACTGGAAGAAGAGTTCGAAGTCTTCGTCAATATGGATGGTCCGCTTCAGTCCCGGCTGGACGGACTGTTTGGCGGCAGCCGCACTTTCTGGAATGGCCAGTATTTTGATGAGCAGTTCAATCAGCTGTCGTTCAGCTTCTCACCGCGGGTGGGACTGGAGCTCGGCCTTTATGCGCGGGTCGAGGACATCGTCGATTTCGCCAACACCCGTCTTGGGCGATCCTTTCGGGTTGGGCCGGAAATTCTTCTTCAGTGGGGCAGACATCTGGAAGTCGATCTCGAATACACGCACCAGGAGTTCGATGTCGATGGCGGACGGTTATTTAATGCGGCGCTGACCGACGCGGAAATTACCTATCAGTTCAGCAACCTCAGCTTTCTGCGCTTTACCGCGCAATACACCGACAACGAACGCAACCCGGATCTGTACCTGCGGCCAGTACAGCGCCGCAACAAGGAGCTGTCTACACAGCTGCTTTACAGCTATCGGGTAAATGCGGCCACCCGGTTTTTCGTCGGTTACTCGGATGCCGGCTTTCAGAACGACCGTCTGGATCGCATTGAGCAAACCAACCGCACTCTGTTCGCCAAATTCAGTTATGCCTGGCAGCCATAACGCGCAACTGTGATGCACTGACAGGGCGCCCGTGCCCCGAAAGCAAGCCTGAACAGGGGCCATCCGGGTGCGGCTAATGCGTCGCATTAGTGCACCGGATCGAACTTTGTCGCATTGCTGTCAATCTCGACAGTGTCTTGCCTGAGCTGACTGTGCAAAGGCAGTTCAGGCCGGTAGAATGTTCCGTCTTTCTCATACTCAACCCGGAAGCTAACGTGGGACAACAGACCTTTCTTTACCAACAGCATCTCGATGCCGGCGCCAAGATGGTGGATTTTGCCGGCTGGGATATGCCGATCAACTATGGCTCGCAGATCGACGAGCATAAACAGGTACGTACGGCGGCCGGGGTCTTCGATGTGTCTCACATGACCGTGGTTGATATCAGCGGGGAAGATGCCACTGAGTACCTGCGCTATTTGCTGGCCAACGATGTCGCCAAACTGGACCAGATCGGTCGCGCACTTTACAGCGCCATGCTCAATTACGATGGCGGCGTAGTGGATGACCTGATTGTCTACCGAATGGAATTTGGCTATCGCATGGTGGTGAACTGCGCGACACGCATGAAGGACCTGACCTGGATGGCCAAACAAAGCAGCGGCTTTGCGGTAAGTATTGAAGAGCGTCCACAGCTGGCTATTCTTGCCGTGCACGGCCCCGAATCCATCGACAAGTTCTGCGCGGCGATCAGTGACGACCAAGCTGCGGCAACCCGGGAGCTGACCAATTTTCGCGGCATTATGCTGGGCGACTGGTTTATTGCCCGTACCGGCTATACCGGCGAAAAAGGTGTGGAAGTCATTTTCCCTGGCGAGCAGGCGCCAGAACTGTGGGATAAGCTCCTTGCGCAGGGAATCAAGCCCGTGGGTCTGGGCGCACGCGATACACTGCGACTGGAAGCAGGCATGAATCTGTACGGTCAGGACATGGATGAAGAAACTTCACCCATCGCCGCCAATATGGCCCAGACCATTGCCTGGGAACCCGAGGACCGCGATTTCGTGGGACGCGAGCAGGTGGAACTGCACCGTAAGCTGCAGGATGACGGTATGTTGCCGAAATTGACCGGCATTGTTCTTGAGGAGCGAGGCGTGCTGCGGGCCGGACAGCGAGTGGTTACCGACCAGGGTGAAGGTACCATCACCAGTGGCAGTTTCTCGCCCACATTGAAGCATTCCATCGCATTAGCTAGAATTCCCGTTACCAGCGAATCCTGCCAGGCCGATATCCGCGGCAAACTGACTCCGGTCAGAATCGTCAGACCTAATTTCGTCCGCTTTGGCAAGAAGGTGTTCGAATAACCGTTAAGACAGACTGTTGGAGATCCGGCCGTGAGTAATATCCCAGAAGATTTAAAATACGCGACTTCCCACGAATGGGTGCGCGTTGACGATGAAGGTGTGGCAACCGTTGGTATTAGCGACCATGCGCAGAGCGCGCTTGGCGACATCGTGTTTGTCGAGCTGCCCGAGCTTGGTGCTACCGTCAACGCCAAAGAAGAGGTTGCGGTAGTCGAATCGGTTAAAGCCGCTTCTGATATCTATAGCCCGATTTCCGGTGAAATCGTCGCTGTCAACGAAGCCTTGGTTGATGCACCAGAAACCGTAAATTCAGTTCCCTATGACGACGGCTGGTTTTTCAAAGTGAAAATCAGCGACCAGGCGGAACTGGACGAGCTTATGGACGCCGAAGCGTACACCGACCACGTCGAGAACGAGTAAGCCAAATTCCCGGCCTGCTCGTACTGGGTCAGTAACAGTTGGACGCAGTAGCAGCAAATTCCACTTGTAGAACACCGTGCCCGACCCGGCGCGAGTGGCGCACGACCCCGGCATTTACTGCCCGACTGCGGCAGTAAACCGCCCTTTCGCTCTCATTCACTTACTTGATCAGGACTCGCGTTAATGCAAGCACAGCACTCGAAACCCGTCAGCCCCCCGACACGCGCCGAAAATGACGCCGCAGCGCCACTGGATACGCTGCTGTATCGGTCCGAGTTCGTGGACCGCCATATTGGCCCTGATCCCGAACAGATTGCCGAAATGCTGCAAGCGCTGGACGTGGATTCTCTTCAGGCCCTGATCGATCAAACCGTCCCGGAATCCATTGCGCTACGCGAGCCCCTGGACATGGGCCCGCCGATGACTGAGGAACAGGCGCTCACACGGCTGCGTGCCCTCGGTGAGCAAAACCTCCTGGCGCGCTCCTACATCGGACTGGGTTATTACGACACCCGCTTGCCCAACGTCATCCAGCGCAACGTGTTGGAAAATCCAGGCTGGTATACCGCCTACACTCCCTACCAGCCGGAAATCTCCCAGGGTCGCCTGGAATGCCTGCTGAATTTCCAGCAGATGATTCTCGACCTGACTGCCATGGACCTGGCCAACGCCTCGCTGCTGGATGAGGCCACCGCCGCGGCGGAAGCCATGGCCCTGGCCAAGCGGGTTAGCAAAAATCGCGATGCCAATAAGTTCTTTGTGCACCAGAACTGTTTTCCACAAACCATAGACGTTCTGAAAACCCGGGCTACGCGATTTGGATTCGAACTGGTGATCGGCGACCTTGAAGCTCTCCAGCCAGATGAAGTATTTGGTGCTTTGTTCCAATATCCGGACATGACCGGTGAAGCGGTAGATCTGGAAAATGTTATCAGTAAGCTGCATGACGCCAGGGCGATTGCCGTGGTGGCTGCTGATCTGATGAGCCTGGCACTACTCAAGCCGCCGGGCGAAATGGGTGCCGACGTAGTGCTGGGTAACAGCCAGCGCTTTGGTGTACCCATGGGCTATGGTGGCCCGCATGCTGCATTTTTCGCCACCCGCAATGACTACAAGCGTGCAGTGCCAGGTCGCATTATTGGCGTCTCGGTCGATAGCCGTAACAAGCAGGCCTACCGTATGGCACTGCAAACCCGCGAACAACACATTCGCCGGGAAAAAGCGAACAGCAATATTTGTACAGCCCAAGTCCTGCTGGCGAACATTGCTGCATTGTACGGCATGTACCACGGACCCCGAGGCATCAAGCGAATTGCCGAGCGCATTCATCGCTTCACGACCATACTCGCAAAGGGCCTGCAGAATGCTGGCATCGAGGTCGTGAACAGCAACTATTTCGACACCCTGACCCTGAAAGTCAGCGCCGATCAGGAACGCGACATCCTGAGCCGGGCCAGGAAGGCCAGCATTAATTTGCGTAGTGGCACAATGTCTCCTGAAGGTACCCTGGGTCTGAGTCTTGATGAATGCAGTAGCAGCGAAGAGCTGCTGGTGCTGTGGAAAGTGCTGACCGGTGAGGAGGTCTCTGCCAACTCGGTCTCGGAAACAGACGCCGCGATTACCAGCGGTGAACTGCCTCCGGTGCTGGACGATGCCCTGCAGCGGCAATCGGAGTATCTCACTCATCCTGTCTTCAATCGCTACCATAGCGAAACAGAGATGATGCGCTATCTAAAGCGGCTGGAGAACAAGGATATTTCGCTGACTCACGCGATGATTCCTCTGGGCTCCTGCACCATGAAGCTCAACGCCGCAGCCGAGATGATTCCGGTCAGCTGGCCCGAATTTGCCAAGCCGCATCCTTTTACGCCTGTAGAACAGATGCCCGGCTATGGTCAGATGATTGATGAGCTGGAAGCAATGTTGGCTGAGATTACCGGTTTCGATGCCGTCAGCATGCAGCCCAACTCCGGCGCCCAGGGGGAATACGCCGGCCTGCTGGCGATTCGCAACTATCTGGATAGCAAGGGTGAGACTGACCGCAACATCTGCCTGATCCCCACCTCCGCCCACGGCACCAACCCCGCCAGCGCCCAGATGATCGGCATGAAAGTCGTGCTGGTGGACTGTGACGATGACGGCAACATAGACGTGGAAGATCTGCGTGCCAAAGCGGAAAAACACAGCGACACGCTGGCTGCGCTGATGATTACCTACCCGTCAACCCATGGCGTGTACGAGGTTGCTGTCAAGGAAATCTGCCAGATCGTGCATGATCACGGCGGCCAGGTATACATGGATGGCGCCAACTTAAACGCCCAGGTGGGTGTCGCCAAACCGGCCGACATCGGCGCCGACGTTTCCCACGTCAACCTGCACAAGACATTCTGTATCCCCCACGGTGGCGGCGGACCGGGCATGGGTCCAATTGGCGTCAAGGCGCATCTTGAGCCTTTTACCGCCAATCACAGCCTGGTCAAGATTGACGGCCCGGAGGCCAGCAATACGGCCGTGTCCGCCGCCCCCTGGGGAAGCTGTGGCATCCTGCCGATTTCGTGGATGTACATCGCGATGATGGGCGCCGAGGGATTAACCAAAGCCACCCAGGTTGCCATCCTCAACGCCAACTACATGGCCAAGCGGCTGGTCCCCCACTTCCCGGTGCTCTATACCGGTCGTAACGGCCGCGTGGCTCACGAATGCATCATTGATATGCGACCGCTGAAGCAGGCTACCGGTATCAGCGAGGAAGATGTGGCCAAGCGGCTGATGGACTTCGGATTCCACGCCCCCACCATGTCCTTTCCGGTGGCCGGTACCCTGATGATCGAGCCCACCGAGAGTGAAAACAAGGCGGAACTGGATCGCTTTATCGACGCCATGATTCAGATACGCCGGGAGATCGCCCAGGTGGAATCCGGTGACATTGATGCCAGGAACAATCCGCTCAAGCATGCCCCGCATACCGTCGAGGACATGCTGGATGAAAGCTGGGACCGCCCTTACAGCAAGGTGGAAGGTGCTTACCCGGGTGGTCAGCGCACCGAGAGCAAGTACTGGCCCACGGTAAACCGTATCGACAACGTGTACGGCGACCGCAACCTGTTCTGTGCCTGCCCGGCAATTGAAATCTACCAGGACTAACCGGATCTGTTCGTCCGGGCGAAAGATGCCCGGGCGAACAGGGCGTATTCGGTTAAATCGGGAAGGGTAATAGTCGGCTGAAGCGGCGGGCGAGAAGTATTCCCTGCGCACTACGCCTCGCAGTGGCACCCGACAGACTCCCGCCGGACACGGGTCCACTTGAGCAGCCGTCCCTAGTCCTTTGTCTTGGTATCAATAGGAGAGTTGCGCATCCGCTTCAGCTTCTGCATCTGGGTTTGCAGTTCGTTCAGGCGATCCTGTAGCTGCCGCTTGGTAGCAATAATGTCATCGTCAGGGGCAGGCTCAAACTCCTTGTAGGACGAATACACGCTGGCGCGCTCCCGCTTCAGCTGCTCGTGGCGATGCGCTTTAAACTCATTTACCTGCCGGCGCACTGCCAGTCCGGGGATCAGTATCACCGACACCGCCATCACGAAAGGCATGGCCAGCCATATCAGGAACAGCGATCGGGCCAGATCATTGTGCAAATTGGTCCAGTCGACACTGAACATATAGCTGGCCACCAGCAGACCCACCGCCGCGATCAGCATCGCGAAGAACCAGAGTGAATCACCCAGACTCTTAATGCCCCCATAGCCATCCGGACTGCCTGGATTGAGCGTGTGCTGCAGGTTCGGCGCAAAGCGCAGGTACAGGATTATTACCGCAAATATCGCCCATAGCCCCAGCCCGCAGGCAAATCCGGTTAGAAAATAACCCAGATAAACCGCCACCAGGGGAATCGATGCGAGGTGCAGGTCGGCCGGAATACCAAACAGATGTGCAACCCCGGTTGTCAGGGTCGCAAATACCAGTCCCGCCAGGACAAACACCCGAACACCTAATAACTGCTGGATGATGCCGGCAGTTACTCCGGAACTGCCCTCAAAACGAATCAGTAAATCAAGATTTTCCCGAAATACATGGGTGGCAACATACAAGGCCAGCAAGCTAAAGCTGATGATCACACTCAGCATCCAGCAACGCTGCTCCCAGAAGACCGCCTTCTCATCCAGGTTGATAAACTGCAGCGCACCGTAAGCCACGCCAATACCGACAGCAATAGCAATCTTCTGATACCAGCGCAGGGGCTTGCCGTCGCGCCACGGATCGAAGAACGGGTAATAATTGGGTATGGAATCACTCATTGCCTGGCTACTAAACCTGCCTACTAGTTGCTCGGATACTACTTGCTCGGCTACGACGTGTGACGGGTGCGGTCTCGATTCTATCGAGGCCCTGTTATTCCAGTTTTTCCTGGACTGCTAATTTTTTACTCCACTAATGCTCTTGCTTTACCGGTAGTCATTATAACTTCCGTAACGATTTATCGTCACAGATTCTTTTAAGTCCAGTATCCGTTAGCGGCAAACCAGTGATATACCGCCGTCATTGTTTCTTGTTTGGCCTCTGCATTGCCCGCAATTGAATGCCTTAATGACTCTCTGGATTCGCCTGCAGGCAGCCGGTCTCGCCGTGCTTTTAGTTGTGCTTTCAGTTGTGCTTTCACTCTTTCTTTCTGCCCTGCTTTCTCCCGTCCTTTCTCCCGGCCTGGCCATGCTTTCCAGAATCGCTTCCCGTACCGCTATTTTATTTATCTGCTATAACTGTGGTGTCTTTACTTTTTGACCTTCTGTTTATATTAGGGGCCGAAAGAACACCGCTGGAAACCACGGTTTTTGCATTGTAAAGCGTGATGATGGTTCAAGTCTGGTAGTGAAACGGTACTGCGTCAAGTGCCACCAGCCCGTATCCGCGGACCGGTATTCGGATCTGCGCAGCCCGTCTGCCTCTCGCGCTGCTGTTGTCAGGCAGCTATTCTGGATCAAAGATTCGAGGTGGCGCCAATAATCCATGATGGAAAGTAACCAGCTTACTGAAAATCCGTCTGCAGTTTCCGCCATGACCAAATATTACTGGGCATCAATGCGCAACCCTTGCCGCAGCCGGTGATAGCGGTGTTCCGGGATTGGGCGGGCAAGTCGTTGACGATAGGCTGCCAATGCCGGTGTTCCGGCGGGGATGACTTTGCGCCATGCCGGATGCAGTGTCAACGGCGCCTGCCGCCCGCCCAGGGCGTGCTCATTGTAGCTCGACCAGTGATAACATCCCGGGCAAAGGCGGATTTGATTATTAATACCCAGGCGTTCCATAAGGCGCTGCGCTTCAATCACTGACCGTGAATCTTCAAGCGGCAGGCAATGCAATCGGGTGCTGAATACATGACGAGAGCGATTAAACCGCAGTGCGAAGTAACGCCCATAGCAGCACGCCACCGATTGTAGCAAACCCGAAACTCCCTGGGGCGTAGTTGGCGTGGCCAGGAGCAACACCTCACGAGCGAGCAGGCAGTACGCGTGCAGGTCAACCCGATAGCCGGGAGCGCGACTCAACAGGCGCCGCAAGAAATACTCAAAGCAACTGTCGTCGACAAAACACCCGCCACAGGTTGTTGCAGCCATGCGACAAGCATAGGTCACGCCTGGCTTTAGCAGAAGCCGGCCAGGCCCGTCCGGCCTCTGTCCGGGCTTGCGATCAGGCTCTGTCCGTTTCGGTTCCATTGGTTTCTATACTCCGGTCACTGTACCGCGGTTTCTGTACTCTGGCATCGGTACTCTGGCATCGGTACTCTGGCATCGGTACTCTGATTATTATGCTTCTGATTCAGCAACATCAGTGCAGCCAATCCTGAGTACCGCATCGGCACTGGCGATGACTTCCGGATCATGACTTACCACCAACGTAGTTACTCCCAGCGAACGGATCACCGTCAACAATTCACGACTGGCCTGCTGTCCAAGATGGGTCAGTGTCTCATCAAGTATCAACAGGCGCGGCTGGCGATAAAACGCTCGCGCCAGCAGGATCCGTCTTACCTGGCCGGCAGAGAACTGGCTACCCAGTTCGCCCACGCGGGTGGCCATGCCCATAGGCAGGCTATCGATCAGGCCACTGATACCCGCCTGCTTACAGGCCAGCGAGATACGAGCCTTGTTACCAGCATCGACCCCGAGGTTGATATTGAACGCCAGTGTTCCTGACAGCAGGCCTTCGTTGTGCAAGACTGCCGCTACTTGCTCTCGAAAGCGTCGGGGACAACGTTCCTGATGTGACCAACCATCGATAGTCAGTCGTCCCGAGCTGACTTCTTCCAGGCCCAGGATGAGCTTTAGTAGTGTGGATTTGCCGCCTCCGGAAGGACCCACGATGACAGTCACCTGGCCGGCCCTGATGGTAGCGCTGAGATTGTCCAGCACCGCGTTTCTGGCACCGGGGTAACTGAAACCCAGTCCGGTCATGACAATCTCGCCTTTTACTTCGGGATTGAACAGCGATGGGCGGTCCAGCCCGGCTTCGGGTCGCGCCAGGCGAATATCAGCAACCCGTTCCATTTCCAGTCGCATCAGGCGTAGCTCCGCCAGTTTCGGCACCATGGCCATGATGGAATTAATGAAGTGCTGCTTCAGAAATATAAAACTCATCAGCTGTCCGAGGGTCAGGGATCCGGAGTAGACCATTTGGCTGCCCAGCAGGATTACCAGAATACTTTCGCTGCCCAACACCAACGCTTCGAGCGACGTCATGCGCAGCTGCAGGCCACCCAGACGGAAGCTGCTGTTGACGTATTGCCCGTAGCGGCCCAGCCAGTCCGATTCTCGCTCGTCTTCCATACCGTTGATCTTGACCGTGGCGATACCGCGCACATTTTCCATAAACCGGGTTTGCTGGCGTGCCGCTAACTCCACGGTATCCAGGCGCCGCTGTTTTTCCAGGGCAAGCGTCGCGATGCGCACCAGGGTATGGATCACCATCGCCGCCAGCGAGATAGTTGCCAGCAAGGGACCATAGAGAAACAGCAGCACCAGGGTCAGGATTGAGAAAGCGCCGTCGACAATCACTGTAACCGCTTCGCGAGTAAGCAACTGCTTGATGGTGTCCAGGGCGCCGAATCGGGACACGACATCTCCAAGCTCTCGGCGCTCGAAGAAAGACAGGGGCAGGCGCAATAAATGGTGAAAACAATCACTCACCAGCTGGAATCCAAGCCGGTTGGTTGCGCCCAGCAGCAAGAGTCCACGTAGATAGGTCAGCAGCGTACGTGCCAGCATCAGCACACCAAACATTAACGCCAGCATACTAATTAGCGCCATGTCGCCTTTTATAATTCCCTGATCGATAACCAGTTGCAGATACAATGGCGCCAACAGTGCCAATACCTGGATCAGCACTGACAGGGTAAACACCGTAATCAACACCGGGCCCAGACCGTGTCCGATTCGAAACAGTTGTTTAAAACTCAGGTGAGCGGCGTCCGGGTCGCAACCGGCGGTAAAATCCTCCCGAGGTGAAAATTCGATGGCAATGCCAGTGAAGTGTCGGTGCAGTTCTGCGCTGCAGTAGCGTTTGACCCCAACCGCCGGGTCATGGACTACCACCGAACGACGCCCGGCTCGTTTCAGGATAACGAAATGGTCCATGTCCCAGTGCAGCACAGCGGGCAGAGAGAGCTGCCGCAGATCCGCCAGATCCAGCTGCAGCGCCCGACCGCGCAGTTGCACCTGCTGGCCTGCACTCACCAGGTCCCGGACACTGGCGCCGCGGGCGCTGAGGCCGGTCAACTCACGCAGGGTTTGCAGGCCAAACTGTTTGCCGTGGAAGTTCGCTACCATGGTCAGGCAGGCCAGGCCGCACTCGCTGGCTTCCCGTTGCAGAATCATCGGCAGACGCTGCCCGGTCAACGCGGTGCCAATCATCCTACTTTACCTCTCAGGGCCAGCACCGGCTTGAAGATAAAGCTGAGCAGAGATAAGTCTTGCAGGACGAAATCGGCTGTCAGCGCCAGGCCCGCCTGCAGCGGGTAAATGTCTGGACCCTCAACGTAGTGCTGATCCAGGCGGGCGGTAAGCCGAAACACCGGCTCATTGATGCCGGAAACCGGCAATAACTGCTCGCGCGGGTCAATGCTGGCACGACCAATGTGAGTAACCACCGCGCCATAGCGACCATAGTGGTGGTAATCGAAGGCATCAAAACGCAGCAGCAACTCCTGGCCCGGTACCAGTTTCCCCGCCACCCGCGATGGTACAAACACCACCACCTGCAGGGGAGACTGCGGCGTCTGAATCTGGGCGATACCCTGGTTGGCGCGCACGGGCTGGCCGGCGTCCAGCTGGATCGCCGACACTACCCCTGATTGCTCGGCCACCACGGCAATATGATCCTGTTGCCGGTAGCGCAACAGCTCCTGGTCCAGTCGCACCAGATCACGCTGCAGGCGCAACTGGTCCCGTTGCTGTCGGGTGACTGCCGCTGCGGTCCGCTCCTGCAGCCGGGAAAGATCCGCCTGCCGGCGATCCAGCAAGCGCACTGCGTCCTGGCGCTGGCGCTTGAGCGACAGCTGCGTCAGCTGCTGCTGGTCGACCTCCCGCCGGGAGATGCCGGCACTGGTGGCATGCACCGTATGCAGCGCCCGCATCTGGCGAGCGCCGATTTCCAGCTGCTGATCTATAAGGGCAAGGTCCCCGGCCATCAGCTCAATGTCCCCCTGCAGGTCTGCCCGGGTTGCCTCCAAATGCAGTAGTTCCTGCTCATGCTGCTCCCGACCCAGCCGCAGGTCCGCTTCCAGCAACCGCCGCTGCTGCTCCAGGCTGCTGACAGCGTGACTACTGAATTCGCTGCCCTGCTGATCAAATACACTGCGGGACAATGTGGCCAGGGTTTGCCCGGTCGTTACCGGTTCGCCTTCATCAACGTGCCAGGCAACAATGCGCGCCGCCACGGGCGCCACCACCCTCTGCACGGGATGACTGGGTTCCAGAACTCCTGGTGCCTGCTCGGTTTCCTTGTAGCGGGTGCTGGTCAGAATCACCAGCAGCGCCACAAACAGTACTGCGCTGGCCAGCACTCCGAGCAGCATGGGCGGGGATTGATAAACCACACGCCCCATCTGCATGCCGCCAGGCTCGGGGCTGCTAACCGCCTCGCGAAACAGCGAATCAGACCCGGGCATGCAGGACTCCCCGACTGGTTCGCTGGCATGTTCCAGGTTCCGCTTGCGGCGCTGAAACCTGGTGCCTAGGCGGCTGAAAGTAGCTCGGCAGCGCAGCCAGATAGCGCCACTGCTCGGGATATTGCTGCAGGCATTCCTGCAGCAGGTTGACCAGGCGCTGGGTTATCGCCTGTACCGCACGGCCGGGTTCCAGTTGCCGGTATTCTCCGGGCTCAATCTGGGCGGCTAACAGTAGCTGATGTTCCCCGTCCCGGCAGCAGCTTACCACCGGCAGCAGCGGTACCCGGTTGCGCAGTGCCAGGGTGGCCGCACCCCGGGGAAACCAGGCTCGACGTCCCAGAAAGCTGACCTCGGTACTGGCCCCAAAGCCCGGTGGGAGATCGCAGAATGTCACCAGTGTGCCCTGGGTGTTACGTAGAAACGCAACTAGTTCCCGCATTGGCGTCTGCGCCATCGGGAACTGATTCTCGGGCCGCGCGCCGCGCTCGCCAAAGGCCTGCGCCATATTGTGAAAATAAGTCGGGGAACTGGGTTGCAGGGTGAGGACCCGGCAGGGGCGTCGGTCAACTTCTTCGCGCAGCAGCAAGTTCATGCCGTAAACAAAATCGCCGAAGTGATAGCTGGCAATAATTCGCGGACGCGAGTCCCGAGCCAGCAACTGCCGGTAGGCCTGTTGCTGGGGAAACTGCCAGCTGTGGAGATAATGCTGCAGGCTAGCGCGGGACTGGCGCTGATTGCGGCGCTGCTCCACTTGCCGGAGAAAACACCGATTGCCACGCAGTATGGGCAGACACTCGCGCTCCGGAACACGCAGCCAATAAGCCACCGCCGGGCAGACCCGCCGCGGGGAACAGCGGCCTGGGCTTATCACTGCCCGCCCTTCGGGGTCCACGTCCTTTGGAAGCCGCTGCCGCTGCAAACAGCCCACCAGGGTCGATCGAGAGAAACGCGCAGGTAGTGCAAACATCGCTGACGGTCATCCTTAACACAACAGCTGAGACGGATAATGCTGATCGCGGGCAGTCCCTGTCCGCTCATTAAAAGTCTAGTTCACGATTCTCTTTCTTGCCAAACCCTTGCGCCAACTGGCGCCAACATTCCGCTACAACCTCGCCCGGCACGATCGGGACCAGAATGAATGCTACTTGATAGTGACCGCGGTTCCGCTGACGCTGACCATCATCATGCCACCTTTCATGCCGATGACTTCATAGTCGATGTCGATGCCGACAATCGCATTGGCACCCATGGCTCGCGCCTCGGATTCCAGTTCCTGGAAGGCGATGTCCCGGGCCCGGCCCAGTTCTTCCTCATAGGCACCGGCGCGGCCACCGACAATATCGCGGACTGCGCCAAAAATATCTTTGAAAATGTTTGCGCCAAGTATCGCCTCACCGACAACAACGCCCTTGTATTCCAGTATCTCCCGGCCCTGCAGGGTCGGGGTAGTAGATCGAATCATGCTAGCTCTCCTTATTGTCGGACGACTGATGGGCCAGTCTCCAGGGCAAAGTCAGGGGCAAAGTGTGGGCCAGTTCAGGTTCGCGGCGGCAGTCCGTTGACCAGGGTGAGACTTTTCAATTCGGTTCCAGCACGCCGGAATTCAGACAGCTGCTGGTAGTCCGGGTCGCTGTACCACTGCCGGGCAAGCTCCGCAGACGGGAATTTGAACAGGATGACCCGACCGGGTAGCGGCTCGCTGCCTTCAAGACATTCGCTGTGGTCATCATAGGTAATGAACTCACCATCATATTTTTTCAACAGTCCAAAGAAGCCTTTCTCATACTTGCGATATTCATCGGCATCTTTCACCACCAGATTGGCGACGATGTAGGCGGGGATATCTGACATAAAACCGAGTTCTCCTTGTTTGTAGTTACTCTGCCCGGGCACCCGGCCCGCAATACCTGACGGAACAGCGGGTCAACCCGGCTCAATGGCACCGACCGGTCTCAGCCAGCAGCGATAACAATACTGATCCACATCGCCAGCACACAGACAGTACCGAGGATAAAGGCAATCAAGCGGTGCATCACATTGTTGTAGCCCAGGTGGATACAGGTGTGAATCACGCGTAGCACGACAAAGGCCCAGCCGCAGGCGATGGGAAACGGGTCGCTGAGATCCAGGGCAATATAGAGCACGCCCGCCAGGTAAAACAGCACCGGCATCTCGAACAGGTTATCGAAATGGCGGTTGGTCTTGTGCACCATTTCCGGGATATTCTCACCCTGGAAAATACTGAAATAGCTGGGCTGGATATCGCCTCGATTTACCGCTGAGGTTCGCACCCGAACCGTAATCAGCATCACGACGTAAGTCAGCATCACCATCATAAACATTGGATATAGCACGCAGGTATCCTCCTTTTGTTCGTCGATGCGTCGATCCGTTGAAACGACAGGCCGGCGGCATCTGTGTCTGGTGGCAGTCCTGGTCTGGTTGGAATCGCGCTGCGATTTAAAACCCATCCGTCTGGCACCTCGTATAATCAGTATAATCCACTGGCGATGGCAGCACACGACAGAGATCAAACAAGCATGACCACCAGCTCATTTGCAGACCACATCAATCACCTGCAGTCGCTCTACAGCCAGGCGCTGGCGCGGCCGGAATCGGACCCGCTTGGCGCGGTGCTGATTCATAGCGGCATGGAACACAGCTATTTTGCCGATGACCGGGCGATTCCCTTCCAGGCATTTGGTCACTTTTGCCACTGGCTGCCGATCAATCGCCCTGATCAGTTCCTGCTGATTTGTCCCGGTCAGCGACCCACCTACTTGCAAATAGTGCCGCAGGATTTCTGGCACGATCAGACCATCGACAATGCCCCGTGGTGGGCCGAACAGTTCACAATCCGGCGGTTGGCAGACGTATCTGAACTGGCAGACCATCTGCCCGATGTCCCGATTGCCTATCTGGGAGAGTCGGCAGATCTGGCGAAGTCGTTGCAAGGTTCTTCACAACAGGCACTGCAACTGCAACACGACAGCGACCAAGTCACCAGTCTCTGGCGCTATCTTGATTTTCACCGCGCCACGAAGACCGGATACGAAATTGAACAACTCTCGGAAGCCGCACGCATCGCCCTGCTGGGCCACGCTGCTGCCCGGGAGAGTTTTCTCGGCGGCGGCAGTGAATTCGATATCCACATGGCTTACCTGCAGGCCTGCCAGGCCCAGGAGAACGAGACACCCTACACCAATATCGTTGCGGTTAATGAGAAAGCCGCCATCCTGCACTATCAGCACAAGCGGGTGGCTGCACAAGCCGACAACGCCGTGCTGTTGATTGACGCTGGCTACCGGCTACGCAATTACGGGTCAGATATCACAAGAACCACCGCCACTGAGTCTGCACACCCGGTGTTCAGAGCCCTGCTGGAAGGGATGGCGCAGCTACAGAACAATGTCGTGGCCGGCGTCGCGCCCGGGATACCGTATCCCCAGCTTCATCAGCAGACCCTGAGTGAACTGACGCAATTGCTGGTGGATCTGGAGCTGTGCTCTGGCGATCCGGAAACACTACTGGCGCAGCGGATTCCGCAGCTGTTCATGCCCCACGGTGTGGGTCACCTGCTGGGCATCCAGGTACATGACGTCGGTGGCCACCAGAGCGATGAGCTGGGCACGATTACACCGCCACCCGAGCACTCTCCGGCTCTGCGTACTACCCGCACCATCACCGAAAACATGGTATTTACCATTGAGCCCGGCTGTTATTTTATTCCCATGCTGCTGGAGCCGGAGCGTGAATCGTCGCGCGGCAAAGCGATTAACTGGACGCTGGTAGACCAGCTCTATGGCTGTGGCGGCATTCGACTTGAAGACAACATCCTGGTGACCGCCCGCGGCCAGCGCAACCTGTCCGCTCAGTAGCAATTCACACCAGCAACTGCGCAACCAGACTCAAGTGCGCTGGCAAGGCCTGCTGGTTGGCATCAACCAGGGCTTTACCGGCGCTGCCCATGGCTGCCCGCTGGTCAGGGTCATCCAGCAGCTCCAGGCAATGCCGCGCCAGCGCCTGTTCATCGTCAACCGTATGCAGGGCGCCGGCTTCTTCCAACTGCCTGCAGATGGCCGCGAAGTTGTACTGCGAAGGCCCGATAAGCACCGGAATCGCCAGCGCCGCCGGCTCCAGCACATTCTGGCAACCGGTATCCACCAGGCTACCGCCGACAAAGGCGATATCCGCGCAGCGATAGTAGTCTGGCATTTCCCCCATGGAATCACCCAATAGTACCTGGACATCGGCAGCCAGACCGCGCTCATTCTCCTGAAACTCACTGCGCCGTTGCACCTTCAGATTGCGAGACACGCACAATTTCGCCACTTCGTCGAATCTTTGTGGGTGACGTGGCACTAGCAGTAACAGCACCTCAGGCCGCGATTGCCAGACGCTTAGCAAGCCGTCGAGAACTTTGGCTTCTTCACCTTCCCGCGTGCTGGCGGCGATAACTATCGGCCGTGCCGCTGCCTTCAACGCCGCGAAGATCGGCGCATCAGACTCGGCGGCGGCGCCGTTGGCCAGCTGGAATTTCAGACTGCCGGTGACCATGACGCGGTGTTCACCAGCGCCAAGAAAGACAAAGCGATCGGCGTCGTCCTGGGACTGGGCGCCAATGCGATTGAGCGAGGACAGCATCTGCCGGGCAACTCCGGCGATGCGGCGATAATTCTGAGCGGATTTGGCGGACAATCTGCCGTTGGCCAGCAGTAACGGTATGTCGCGCCGATGGCAGGCGTGAATCAGGTTGGGCCACAGCTCGGTTTCCATCAACACCACCAGATCCGGTCTCAGGGCGCGGATAAAACGACTCAGCAGGAACGGCAGGTCATAAGGCACATAGCAGTGGCTGACGCGCGGGCCCAGCAGGCTTTCTGCACGCTGCGACCCGGTTGGTGTCATGGTAGTGAGTACGATACACAGGTCCGGATACTCTTGTAGAAGCGCCTTGATCAATGGCTCTGCAGCTGCCACCTCGCCTACCGACACGGCATGAATCCAGATCAGTTTGTCACGGGCATCGACGCGCAATTCACTGGCAAATTGCGGGGCATGCAGGGCAAAGCGCTCGCCAATTCGGGCACGGTAGGCAGGCATGCGCAGAGACCGCCACAGCAGGCGCATAATCAGCACCGGCATGGCCAGCGTTAAAATCACCGTGTAAGCCAGGCGGGACATGGGTCAGTCAGGCTCCGGTGTGGCGCCGGCAGCGGTTGGGAAATTTAACTTGATATCTATATACTCGATCGCGACTGGCGCATACCGGTCAAACTCGCTGGCAAAGGTAACCAATGACTATACGCTATTCAACTGACATCGCTATCTTCGGCGGTGGCATCGCCGGGCTGTGGTTACTGGCGCGACTGCGTAATCTGGGCTACCGGGCCATTCTGCTGGAATCCAGTCATCTTGGCAGCGGCCAGACCCTGGCGTCACAGGGCATTATCCACGGTGGTCTCAAGTATGCACTGAGTGGCAATCTCGGTGGCGCCGCCCAGGCCATTGCCGCCATGCCCGCGCGCTGGCGCGACCTGCTGGCCGGTAATGCCCAGGCTGAGGGTGACCCGGACCTGGCGCAGGTCAGGGTACTCAGTGAGCACTACTACATGTGGTCCGATGGCGGCTTTCGCTCCCGACTGAAGAGCTTTCTTGGCAGCAAGAGTCTGCGCGGCAGAATTGACCCGGTCCCGCCGGCAGACTACCCGCCACCGTTTGCAGCGACTACCATCGACGGCAGTCTGTATCGGCTGCCGGACTTTGTCATCGATAGTGAAAGCCTGCTGGCCCGGCTGATCGAGTTGTCCGATGGCGCCCATTTCCGGATTGATAGCCAGCACACCGAATTTCTGCACGATGCCCAGGGACAGGTAACTGGCTGTCGGGTCCGTGGCGGTGAGACCGCTGTGGAAATCAGCGCGCAGCGCTTCCTGTTTACTGCCGGGGAAGGCAATGCCGGACTGATTGCCGCAGCCGGACTTGAACATATTCAGCAACAACTGCGGCCTCTGAAAATGGTTTGTCTTACCGCGCCACAGCTACCCACTGCGTTCGTGCACTGTATTGGCAGCGATTTCAGCATGACCCCGCTGCTTACCATCACTACTCATCCAGGCGATGACCAGCAGCCAACCTGGTACCTTGGCGGCGAGCTTGCCGAATCCGGCGTCCAGCAGTCCGATGAAATACTCATTGCCCGGGCCCGTGAACTGCTGGCCCGCTTTTTGCCCTGGGTAGACATCACCGGGGGGTCGTGGCAGTGTTTCTCCATCAATCGGGCCGAAGCCGCCACCGACACCAGTAATCGCCCCGATGATGCCTTTTACATGGAAGAAAAAAACACCATCGTGGTGTGGCCCACCAAGTTTACTCTCACGCCGTCACTGGCTGACCGGGTGAGCGACCATCTGCGCGACGGCAACATAATGCCCACCAGAGATGCGACCGGAACGCCACTGTCATCGATGTTGCCGGCGGCAACGCTAGCGGTGCCCCGGTGGCGCAACAAGGAACCGGTTACGCCATGACTTTGCCTTTACGCGCGCTGGGTTCAACAGGTATTCAGGTGTCCTGTCTCGGGCTGGGCACAGTCAAGTTCGGTCGCAACCTGGATGTAAAGTATCCCCAGGGTTTCGCGCTACCGGAGGACCATGAGGTACTGCGTCTACTGGAGCAGGCCCGGGAGTTGGGCATTAACCTGCTGGACACAGCACCCGCCTACGGTAGCAGCGAGCAGCGACTCGGTCGATTGCTCAGCAATCGGGATGACTGGATACTCACCACCAAGGTCGGCGAGGAATTTCTCAGCGGCAAGTCGTTTTTCAATTTCGATGCCGAACACGTGCAGAAAAGCATCGAACGCAGCCTGCGCCATCTCAACACCGACTATCTGGACCTGGTGCTTATCCACTCTGACGGCAAGGATCTGGCCATTCTGGAATCCAGCGACTGCCTGGAAACCCTGGAGAAACTGAAAGCCAAAGGATTGATTCGCGCTATCGGCATGTCCACCAAAACCGTGGACGGCGGCAAACGCGCGGTGGAGCTGACCGATGCCGTGATGGTGACTTACAATCCGGCCAGCACCGAGGAAGAAAGTGTCATTGATTATGCGGCGCAGCAGCACAAGGGGGTGCTGATCAAGAAAGCCCTGAACAGCGGCCATCTGGGTGGCCAGCAAGGCGATGTAGCATCTGACCTCGCCTTTGCGCTCAATAAGCCCGGAGTCAGCAGCGTTATCGTCGGCACCATTAATCCCGAACACCTGAACCGGAACGTGGCCGCTGCGAAAGCAGCCTAGGGTCTTGCCTCTGGGGTCCGGGGTCCGGGGTCCGCCGATTACGCCCGATGCGAGCTTCGAGCAGACAATCCTGGTCAATCTCCGACTTCTTTCATTTTCTCGACAATGGCCGATGTGGAACAGTTGTCCAGAAATTCCAGGACCCGCACTTCACCGCCATAAGACTGCACATACTCGCCCCCGACAACCTGGTCAAAACTGTAATCACCACCTTTGACCAGCACCTCCGGCTTGAGCGAGGCGAGAAGTGGTTCCGGGGTGTCCTCGGCGAAACTAACCACCCAGTCCACCGCTTCCAGACCCGCCAGTACCGCCATACGGCGCTCCACCGGATTAATTGGGCGACCGGGCCCCTTGAGGCGACGTACCGAATCATCGTCATTGATGGCGACGATCAGGCGGTCGCCGAGTTTTCTGGCTTCGGCCAGATAACCCACATGGCCAGCGTGAATAATATCGAAACAGCCGTTGGTAAAAACGATTTTCTCGCCGTGATCACGGGCGTCCTGTACCGCGATTTCCAGTTGCTCTGCCGTCATCGCGCCGCGACCGGAATTCTGGTCAGCGAGAATCGCGCGGCGCAGCTCCGGTCCGCTGATGGCCGCGGTGCCGAGTTTTCCGACCACCAGCCCGGCCGCCAGGTTAGCCAGTGCCGTGGCATCGGCAAGATTGTCGCCCGCGGCCAGCGCTGCCGCCAGTACCGAGATCACGGTGTCGCCGGCACCGGTGACGTCGAACACTTCCTGGGCCCGGGCTGGCAGGTGCAACTCCGGCGAGTCAGGGCGGATAAGCGTCATCCCGTGTTCACCGCGAGTAACCAGCAGCGCCTCCAGTTCCAGGTCACGCACCAGGTCCAGGCCCTTGGCCACCAGTTCATCCTCGTGCTCACAGGGGCCGACCACGGCCTCCAGCTCTGAAATATTCGGCGTGATCAAAGTCGCACCACGATAACGGCCAAAGTCCGTTCCTTTGGGATCGACTATCACCGGAATGTCCCGCTTGCGCGCCACGGCAATCAGCGACTGGATATCTTGCAGCGCGCCCTTGGCATAGTCCGACATTACTACCGCCTGGACGTCGCTCATCAATGCCTCGGCACGCTCATTGAGGCCGGCAATATCGGTCTTGTCGAATAGCTGCTCGAAGTCCAGGCGAATTAATTGCTGGTGCTGGCTGATGACCCGCAGCTTGGTGATGGTGGGTTTGTCCGCGGACTCAAGAAAGTCGCAGTACACGCCAGCCGCGGTCAGTCGCGACCTGAGATCCTGGCCGGTGTCATCGCGACCGATAATGCCTACCAGCCGGGCGGCACTGCCCAACGCGGCGATATTCAATGCCACGTTGCCGGCGCCTCCGGGACGATCCTCACGATTGTTAACCTTGACTACCGGCACCGGCGCCTCCGGGGAGACCCGGGTCGCCGCGCCATGCCAGTAGCGATCCAGCATCACGTCGCCAATCACCAGCAGCCTGGCATCCTGAAAGGCAGGCATCTCCAGTTTCATGGTTTACTCCGAAAAAAGCGGTGGGCCCTGGGCGGGTTTTGGCGAAGCATATCACAGGCACTCCACGGTTGAGAGGTGGGGTTAAGGGCGAGATCGCCGGCGCGCTTGAGTGCAGGCGCCAACAGACACGCGACTTAAGTCGATTCCAGCGAGTCTGCTACAATCTCCGGCCAACCGGGGCCGAATGTCCCATCATTGGTGGATGCCCGGCTCCACCTGCCGCTTCACAACCAGCCTTGTCGACAATCATGGCCAACCAAAATCCAGACCATATTCCCCTGGGTCAGTACCGGGGTCCCCGCTACTGGCCAACCTGGCTTGGTATCGCCGCCATGTGGCTGGTGGCCCGGCTGCCCTTCCGCCTGCAGATGGCAATCGGCAAGCAATTGGGTCTGCTCTCGTACCATCTGGCCCGGGGCCGGCGTCATGTCTGCGAGGTCAATCTGTCGCTGTGTTTTCCGGAACTCACCGCGCAGCAGCATCGGCAACTGGTGCGCAAAACATTCATTGCCAATGGCATTGGCTTTATCGAGATCGCCATTGCCTGGTCTGGAAACCCCGACAGGTACCGGCATCTGGCTCATATCCACGGCCAGGAGAATGTCGATCAGGCATTGCAGCAGGGCAAGGGCATTCTGCTATTGGGTCTGCACCAAACCTGCTTTGAAATGGCCGGTTTCCTGTACAGCATGCACGGTGACATCAACGCTACCTATCGCGCCAACGACAAGAATCCATTGTTCGACGCTTTTATGTACAACGGGCGCCGACGACTCTACAAGGGACTTTTTGAGCGCAAGGATATCCGCGGTGCCATGCGCTGCCTGAAACAGAATCGTATGCTCTGGTATGCACCGGATCAGGACTACGGCGCACAGCACTCGGTATTCACTCCGTTCTTTGGTATTCCAGCGGCCACGATTACCGCCGGCAGTCGCTACGCCGCCTTTAATAGCTCACCGGTGCTGTTTTTCAGCCACTACCGGCGCGAAGATAACTCCGGCTACGATATCTATTTCAGCGAGCCACTGACCGACTACCCCAGCGGGGACGATGAACAGGATGGTGTTATCATCAATCGCCTGGTGGAAGACGCGATTCGCAAACAACCGGACCAGTACCTGTGGCTGCACAAACGCTTCAAGACCTCACCACCGGGCGAGAATCGGAATCCGTACCGAAAATGAAAATTCCAGATTGGCAGCAGATCGATGTGCGTTGGCTCGGAGTCGCCGGTAGTATCCTGGTGTCTTTTTATGTACTGCTACTGCCAGAAATCCCCAATGACGATGCCTATGTTTATCTGCGCACCGCACAGCTGTACCTGGATGAAGGTTTCGGCGCAGCTCTGGCCCACTACAGCTGGCCGGCCTATTCCATACTCACTGCCGAGTTAAGTCGTCTTGGCGTGCCACTGCTCACCGCGGCCCTGCTCATCAACGCCGCATTCTACGCCCTGTTGGTCTACAGCTTCATCGCCATTATTCAATTGCTCGACGACTCACGACGGCTGGCCTTACTGGCCGCCGCGACCATACTTCTCTATCCGGAGCTCAATGAGTTTCGCACTATGGTGTTGCGGGATGTGGGCTACTGGGCGCTGAGCCTGTTTGCGATCTGGCAGCTGCTGCGCTATGCCCGCGAACAGCAACTTGCCCAGGCTGTGGCGTTCACTGCCGCCATGCTGCTGGCCACGGCGTTTCGCCTCGAAGCTGTTGTCTACCTCGCGCTGCTGCCTCTGGCGCTGCTGTGGCAGGCTCGCAACAGCGCCGCACAGCAACACTGGGCTGCTTTTTACCGCCTCACCGGGCTTGTTTATGGCCTGTTACTGGGCGGCCTGATACTGCTCGCCCTGTCAGGGTCAAACCTGTTGGCACTGGCCGGACAGGTGCTATCCACCTACCGACCGTTTCTGGACAGCATGATTTCCCCGGACCCTGTGGCTACTGCCGAATTGGGCCGCCTGCTGTTTGGTGAACATGCTGCTGCCTTTTCCAATGAGTACCTGAGCGTGGTCATCATGACCGGATTGCTGGCAATTCTGGTCATGACGCTTATATATGGGATAAGTGGCGCTTATTTTTGGCTCCTGGTATATGGTGCCTGGCAGCGCTACTGGGCGACTGATCGCCAGGGCACGGCAGTACTGGCCACCTATGCCCTTATTAATGCGTTGATACTGATCTGCTTTCTTTATTTGACGCGCTTTCTCACCAGTCGCTATGCCATTCCCCTTGGTTTGATGGCGGCGACGCAGGTTCCCTTCGTGGTCAATCGCATCCTGCTGGCGCTCCAGGGAAAACCGCGGCAGACGCTGGTACGCAATCTTCTGGTTCTGTTCTTTGTTTTCTGCTTTTTCGATGCCTACATCAGTTTTGGGCGATCCAAGGCCTACCTGGACGATGCCGTTGACTACGTCAATGTGCATGCTTCGCCGCAGCAGGCACTGGTCACCAACAACCACACCATTGCTTTTACCAGTGGTCGGGTCACTGCCTACGATGAAGTACCGAGACTGCTCCCCGCATCTGCGATCATCGAAGCCCGGCCGGGTGATTATTTCGCCCTGGAAATGATTACCGAGGTTCGGCAATTGGTGAGAAGGGACGACCTGGCACCTTTGCTTGAATTCGTGACCGCGTTTCCAACCGAGCGCGAGCAGCGCGTAGCCATTTACCGGCGGGTCAATCCCTGATCCGATGAGCGGTGGAACTATTCACTGCTGAATAGAGTGACTTTTGGATAGAGGCTAGTGCCTGCTACCAGGTATCCGATTCCGGACGCTTGGTAACCAGCAGATTCTCCATGATCAGGTAATTCAGGTCGGTGCCGAGAAACATGCTGACGGCATCTTCCGGGCTACAGATCAGCGCCTCTCCGGGCCGGGACAGCGTGGTGTTGATTAGTACACCGTGACCAGTGCGCTCCTGAAAACAGCCTAGCAGCTTGTGGAATTCGGGGTTGGACTGCTGCGTGACCACCTGGGGCCGGGTGGTGCCGTCGCGAGCGAACAGTACCGGATATTGTTCCTGCCATTTCAAATCTACCTGCACACTGAGGCACATATACTCATCCTGACAGTTGGCTGGCAGAATCTCTGCCGCGACGCTATCCAGGATACTTGGCGAGAACGGTCGCCAGTGTTCGCGAAATTTTACCTGCCTGTTAAGCAGGTCGGCGACACCCGGCTGGGCAGGGTTGGCCAGAATGCTCCGGTTGCCAAGGGCCCGCGGGCCAAACTCCATGGCCCCCTGGAACCAGGCCACCAACTGCCCATCGGCCAGCAGTTCTGCCGCCTTGTCGTGGGGATCCTCGAGAATTTGCCATTCCGGTTTGTCCCGGTGGCTGTTACAGGCATCGATACATTCTTCGGTGATGAAGCTCGGCCCCAGAAAGACGTTCTTCAGGGGGTCCACTTTGAGCCCCGCGGCTCGAATAGTGTGGGTTGCGGCGCCAAGAGCGGTACCCGGGTCGCCGCAGGCTGGATGTACGATCAGTTTATCGACCTGGGGCAGACTGTTCAGACGCTGGTTCAGGCGAATATTCATTGCCCCGGTGCCAGTCACCACCAGACGCCCGGTTTCTTTCAGTACGTCGCCCAGATAATGGGTAACCAGACCCACGGCAATGTCTTCATAGAGTTTCTGAATCGCCGCGGCGTAATGCACATAAGGGTCCTGCAGCAGGTTACCGGCGCGGCGCGGCCCCAGTTTGTCCACCAGAAGCTTACTGAAATAGTGGCCCTTGGACTTGGCCTTGTAGCGCCGCACACCCACGGTGGTGATAAGTTTGTTATTGACCTTGAATTGCTTGCCGTCGAACTCGGCCAGCGAGGACAGATCGTATTTGGCCGGGTCCCCCAGTGGGGCGATGCCCATCACCTTGAATTCACCATCGAGGATCTCGAATCCAAGGTAGTCGGTCAGTGCCCCGTACATGCCGCACAGTGAGTCGGGGTTATAGAACTCCTTGATTTTGACAATGCGGCCACCGTCGCCATAGCCAAAAAACATGTTCGAGTACTCGCCCTTGGCATCAAGACAGAATATCGCGGTTTTTTCATTGGTTTCGGTCAGGTGATAACCGCTGCTGGCGTGGGCCAGCAGGTGCTGTACCGGTACCAGCTGAATCTTCGCCAGCGGAATATGCAGTTGCTCCAGCAGCACGCGCAACTCGTGGAGATAGCGGTGATAGCGGCGATTGCCGTTGAATACCGAATCCAGCGCCCGGTCCGGGGCATACCAGTGTCGGTAGGCATAGTGCCAGCGGGCCTTGCTGAACAGCGAGATCGGGGCAAAAGGTATCGCCACGTGAGTGACATCGGCCGCGCGGATACCGGCCATGCGCAGGCATTGCCGCGCCGCATGGTAGGGCGTTTCCTGCTTGGCATGTTTGCGCCGGATCAGGCGTTCTTCTTCCACCGCCGCGACCAATTTGCCGTCCACAAACAGGGCGGCGGCCGGATCGTGACCAATGGCGCCAGCCAGACCGAGAGTGATCATGCTCATGGTTCAACCCCTGCCGATTGGCGGCGCTGCACACACCGCTCGATCTGGTCTACCGCCCGCTCCGGCATGGTATAGAGCTCCGGGCGCTGGCCGTATTTGAGCCCGTTGTCGGACCAGGGTGCTAGTTCAAGGGAGGTGAGCATGGCCTTCAGGGTACGGTCCAGCTCGGCCTGGCTAAAGGGTTCGCTGCACACTTGCCCGGCACCGGCGTCGATAATGTAGTCTGCGTAGCCACAGCTGGCGGTGGTGAGCACCGGCAGGCCGGCAATAGCGGCTTCCAGCAGGGTGTAGCCGGCACTCTCCTGATAGGCCGGATGCAGCAACAAATCAGCACCGGCGAAAAACCGCGGGATATCGTCACGCCCGGAGAGTATCCGCACCTGTTTATCCAGTCCCAGGCGCCGGGCCTGCCAGCGAAAGCGTGTGGCCCGGTCCTGTCCCACCAGCACATAGCGCACCCGGCGGCGGAGTTTGTGCGGCAGTGATGCCAGCGCCAGCAGCGACCGGTCCACCCCCTTGATACGGAAGCCTGACCCCACCTGCAATATCACCAGGTGATCGTCCTCGAATTCGAACTCGCGCCGAAACTCCTCCCGCAGCACCGGGTTCCGATCATCAACCTTGCGGTCCGCCGAAATGCCCGGCGGTAACAAATGCAGCCGGTCGGCACAGCCGGGGTAGTGTTTGAGATAGGCCTGTTGCTGTAGCTTCGAGAGCAGCAGGCACTGGGTAGCGCTGTCCTCGCCGAATACGGCGTTCTCATAATCACTGAAGTGGCGAAAGCGTGGCGTGTGTTTATAGTAGGCCGCCCGCTGGGTCTCGGCTTTTTCAGCAAAACAGGAGTCCGCGGCGAAATAGATGTCCAGATGCGGCATCTTGTTAAAACCAACCACGCAATCCATGTTTAGCGGTCCCAGATTCGCAGCAACGAAATCGGTGTAATAACGATACCGCGCCAGACGCCCCATTCCTTTCCTGGGCACTTGATGAATCGTAATGTCCTCGGGTACGTCTCCCTGCCAACTAAAGGCAAACACGTGCACAACATGTCCGCGTCGCTTGCACTCCCTTACAATGCGTAGAAAATCCCGCTGCTGACCGCCGTAGGGGAAGTAGGAATAAATAAGGAGACACAGTCGCATCAGGCTATCCGCTACTCACCAGTTTTTCGAAACGGGCCCACACCTGTTCCGGTTTGTGGGACGAAAAGCAGGGCGGTAAAACCGGAAATGCCTGGTCCTCAAAATAATCTGTGACGCCAGGCCCGGTATACCCACAAACCTTCTTCATGCAGGGTGCACAGTTGAGATTCGAATTCATGTGCAATTGCTGGGCACCACAGGTTCCTGACAGTCCCGGGTCGGTAGGCCCGTAGAGTGACAGTGTCGGCTTGGCCAGGGCAGCGGCCAAATGGCCAAGACCGGTATCGACGGCGACCACACCGGTGCAGCGGTTTAATTTCTGCGCCATTCCGGTCAGATTCAATTTATCCAGCACAATCGCTTTCTCCAGTCCGGAGGCAATAAATTCTGCGCGGTTTTTCTCTTCCGTATCTCCCCAGGGAATCAACACTTCGTAACCTGATGCAGTCGCAATGTGGGCCAGGTGGCGCCAGTATTGCTCTGGCCAGTGCTTGGTAGCCCAGGTCGTACCGTGCAGGAACATTACCCGTTTCTGGCCGTCGGGTTCGAACTCCGGGTCAATGCGCTCCAGGTCGAGCCCATAGTCCACCTTGTCGCGGTCATACCGATACTTCAGGGCGCGTGAGAATAACTGCCGAACCCGATCCACGGCGTGTTCGGTCCACGGCACCGAGTACATCTTGTTGTAAAACAATGTCGCCAGGGGTTCACGGATGGTGCGGTTGCTCAGGCCAACAGTCAGGCCGCGGGACAGGCGCGAGATAATGCCACTCTTGATCAGCCCCTGGGCATCAATGACCAGGTCGTAGTGGGTACCCTGCAGATTTTTCCTGAAGGCGCGCACCTCGTGATTCAGATAGGTCTTCACCAGGTTTCCCCGCCAGCGACGGATCGCCACCGGGATCACGCGGTCAATGGCCGGGTGCCAGGACGGCACCTCCACGAAATTCTCCTCTACCACCCAGTCAAATTGCAGGTCATGGCGGGCGCGGGTCGCGTCGGTGACAGCCGGCAGGGTATGGATGACGTCACCCAGAGAGGAGACTTTAACGATCAGAATACGCAAGCGTTGATGTCCTTGTTCAGTCGGCCCGATTCAGTGGCATCGGGACTCGGTCCGGTTCCGTCGGCCAGTTCTGTCTCAGTCGACTTTTTCCAGCGCTGCCATTGCCTGGATCGCCCGCTCTGGCATGAGTTCCGTGAGACAGCGCCGATGACCGTAAGGGCACTGGCGCTTGAAACAGGGACGGCACTCAATGTCCGTGGCCAGCAATTCTACCTTCTCCGCAAGGGGAGGTGTAAATTCCGGCGACGTGGACCCGTACAGCGCCACAATGGGTTTCTCCAGGGCGGCGGCAATGTGCATCAAACCGGAGTCATTAGTGACCACGACTGTCGCCAGAGACAGCAGGTCAATAGCCTGACCCAGATTGGTGCCGCCGATCAGGTTGTGACAGTGCCTGAGATAGGACGGGTCGAGATCCGCCAGGATTGCCTCCCCGGTCAGCGCATCGTTGCTGGAACCGAACAACCATACCTGCCAGCCGTCGGCAATCTTCTGATTGGCCAGTTCGGCGTAATGTTCCGGCGGCCACTGCTTGGAGTCGCCGAACTCGGCGCCCGCACACAATGCCAGGACCGGGCGCTGTTGCTCCAGATAAAACTGGGTCAGGGTGGCGGCAGCATGTTCGCTGTCTACCTGCAGCCGCGGTGCCGGTATATCCGCCGGCGGCTCAGCCAGAGCCGGGAAAGCCAATGCCGCAAAACGCTGTACCATTAGCGGATAAGCCTGTTGGTCCAGCTTGCGACTGTCGGTGAGCAACAGGTTGCGCCATTCTCCGCGCCAGCCGATACGGGCCGGGATGCCGGCATGAAACGGAATCAGCGCCGATTTGAACGAATTCGGTAAAACATAGGCGCGGGTGAACTGTGCAGCCCGCAAGTCGCGACCGATGGCGCGGCGTTTACCCAGAGCCAATTCACCGTGGGCCAGGGGCAGGTCCAGGCTGGTAGTCACTTCTGGCATGCGCGCCAGCAAGGGTCGGGTCCAGCCCGGCGCCATCACCGAAAGTTCACAGCCCGGAAATTCGCTGTTGAGAAGCTTGAACAGGGACTGGGCCATGACCATGTCCCCCACCCAGGACGGGCCAATCACCAGGATTTTTTCGCCACCTAACGTCACAGCAGCGGACACCGGTAACAAGCAGACAGACCAGGGAACTTCTGATTAATTCTAGCGGTAAGCAATGGGGCAATGGGCATGAGCAAGCGAGCCAGCGGCTTAGTTCCTGGTTTCTGGTGTCACTCGCAGGACTTCGTTGACCGTGGTCAGTCCGGCTGCCACTTTCTGGGCACCGCTCAAGCGCAGACTCAGCATGCCCTCACGGTAGGCCTGGCGGCGCAGATCCGGCAGAGCCGCCTTGTCATCGGCAAATTGCTGCAGACTCTCGGTAAACGGCATCACCTCGTAAATACCCTCGCGGCCAAGAAACCCGGTCTCGCGACACTCCAGGCAACCCGGTGCATGATTGGCCTTGCTGGGCAGTTTTACTTTCCAGGGTCGAGTCAGGGTCTCCCAGGCTTCCTGGTCGACCGCAGCCGGCTCGCGGCAGTGGCGGCACAGCTTGCGCACCAGGCGCTGGGCCATGATGCCCACCACGGTTGCCTTGATCAGGTAGGACGGCACCCCAAGCTCTAACAGCCGTGTAATGGCCGACGGTGCATCGTTGGTATGCAGGGTGGTGAACACCAGGTGGCCGGTGAGCGCCGCCTGAATCGCCATTTCTGCAGTCGCCAGATCCCGCACCTCACCGATCATGATGATGTCCGGATCCTGGCGCAGCAGCGCCTTTACTCCATCGGCAAAATTCAGGTCGATGTTTTCCTGGACCTGCATCTGGTTAAAGCTGTCCTCCACCATCTCGATCGGGTCTTCGATGGTGCAGACATTAACTTCCTCGGTGGCCAGGGTTTTCAGGGTTGAATACAGCGTTGTAGTTTTGCCGCTACCAGTGGGCCCGGTAATAATCACAATGCCGTGATTGTTACCAATGATGTTCTGCCACTTGCTGAAATCTTCATTAATCAGACCCAATTCAGAAAACGGCTTGAGCAGCACCTCCGGGTCGAAAATACGCATCACCAGTTTTTCACCGAAGGCGGTGGGCAGGGTCGACAGGCGCAGTTCGATTTCATCGCCGTTAGGGCTCTTGGTTTTAATCCGGCCGTCCTGGGGCTTGCGCTTCTCCGCCACGTTCATGCGGCCAAGAATTTTCAGGCGACTGGTTACCGCGCTCATGGCCTGCATGGGCAAGGCATAAACGTTGTGCAGCACACCGTCGATGCGAAAGCGGATGCTGCCTTCGTCGCGTCGCGGCTCAATGTGAATATCGCTGGCACGCTGTTCGAACGCATACTGCAACAACCAGTCCACCACGTTAACGATATGCTGGTCATTGGCTTCCGGGTCCTTGAGCTTGCCCAATTCCAGCATCTGCTCAAGATTACCAATACCCTTCTTGTGTACCGTGCCAGCTGTCGCGCCACGAATGGATTTGGAAACGCTATAGAATTCGGCCGTCAGGCGTTTGATATCCAGCGGATTGGATACTACCCGGCGCAGGATTTTCTGGGAAGTATGTTCCAGAACAGATTCCCAGGAGCCGAGAAAAGGCTCGGCGCTGGCCACTACCACCTCATCGGGATTGTCCTCGACGGCGAGTATCTGGTGGCGCTGGGAAAATTTGTAGTCCATGACCTGAGTGACTTTGGCGACATCGATCTTCAGTGGATCGATACGGTAGTAGTCCTGTCCGCATTGGCGGCCCAGCTCCCGGGTCAGGGTTTCGATATCAAGAGTCTTGCCGCTGTTGCTACGGTCCGGCAACTCCAGATCGGCGAGATAGTGCAGCACATGTTTGCTGCGGTGCTCGGCCGCGTTGCGATTGCTCACCGCCTGATCATAGTCGCCCTGGTCGATGCGGCCAGTGGCCAACAGGCCATCCAGAAAAAACCGCAGGTCGAGAGACTCATTGGGACGATGCTGCCGCGTTGGCTGTGCTTCTATGGCGGTCATACACAGGACTCTGGCAAGGCCGCGGGGAAAGCCGCGGGGAAAGGTCGATGGTAGACTTGGTGAGCTCGAGGCCTGCGGATCAGTTCAGATATGCCGCGGCTCCGTAAGCGATTCAGAATAAACGCAGCAAGTGTAACCGGCCGACCGGCAAAAACAAAATCACAGCACTCGAACTGCGGACTGATGCGCAAGCCCGGCGGGAAGCCGGGCGGTCGACTGCATGTGTATGGCTGAATAAAGCTGCCGCCGACTGATGACTATTCCACCAGCTTGACCCAGTCCCCGGCACGGGGGCTACCGGTAGGATAGTAGCCGTTCAGAAGACGCAGCATCTGTTCGGGGTGCTCTGCGATCGGACTATTCTGGGCCACAATTGCGAAATCGAAATGTTCGCTGGCCTGCACGTAGCGGATCCGCGGTTCGCGGCTACCACCAGCCTCACCGCGCTGTATCGGTCTAAAGGTGCGGATTGACGCCAGCAATTGATCATCGACCTGGTCCACCGCGCTGGCGTCGGTGATTTCGCCGCGCAGAATAAATGCGCGGGGCCCAAAATAAATGACGGCAACACGTTCCGGGTTGCCGGTATCCGGATTCGTTGCCACACCGGTATGACCAATAAGCCGGTATTGCTCCAGCGGTTCGGATTTCTGCAGATCGGTAATGCCAAGCACCTCCCTTATAAAGACACGTGGCTCTATGTTCTGCTGTATTCGCTGCACCTCAACTCGCATCTTTCCTGCTTCAGGGTTGGCCGCAGTGGCGGTGGTCGTTGTTTCAGAGACCGACCAGTCATCAGGAAACACCAGCGTATAGCCCAGCAGGGTCTGATAGTAACGATTGCGAGTGTCGTTCTGCCGCGCCGCGTTACTTTCGCCAAGAATCAGGCCGTCGATATGGGCGCGGAATTCAGAATTGTCTATCAGGGTCACTTCCGCTTCTTGCAGATCACCCACCGAGGCAATAGCCTGTTGCAGGCGCGTGTCGTTGCGCGGGTGAGTGGCAAACACGCCGTGATAAGTGCCACGGTTTCCCTGCACCCGGCGGTTAAAGTCTTCCTGATTTTTCAGGACACTAACCACATCGATCATGGCGTTGGGATCATAACCGGCCCTGAGCAGATATTCGGCGCCGAGGCTGTCTGCCTCCAATTCTCCTTCGCGGCCAAACCCGGACAAGCCGGTTTGCGCCCAGATCGAGGTGACCTGGGAAATCTGTGAGCCCACATAGCCGCTGCCGGTTGCCACTGCCGTAACCAGGCCGCCCACCGTCGCTGCAGCATTGGCCAGGGCTCCGCGCGCTTGCTGCTGAACCGCATGGCGGGCGGTGATATGGCCCACTTCATGGGCCAGCACCGCGGCCAGTTGGGCCTCGGTGTTCATAAAGGTCAGCAGGCCGCGATTGACGTATACGTAACCGCCGGGCAGCGCCATGGCGTTGATATCCGGGCTGTCGATGATAAAGAACTGGTAGTCCAGATCGGGCCGGTGGCTGACGCTGGCAATACGGTTGCCCACCTCGCTCACATAGGCCTGCAGTTCCTCGTCCTGGTACATGGGCAGACTGGCGAGAATTTTTTCGTGCTCTTCAGCACCGATTTCCTTCTCCCGGTTCTCCGACATCAGCACCAGGTTGGCGCCGCCGGTGGCCGGGTTTACCGCGCAGCCTGCCGCGCCCAGGGCCAGGCCCAACAGCGCCGCGAGCGAAACCAGCCGCAGAGCGGCTGGCAATCGAATCGCTAATTGAGGGTGGGAAACTGTCATAGTGCTACCTGTAATTCGGGGCAGCCAGGAATTGACGCTAGCTGCCGTTTACAAACTGTTTAAGCTGTGTGGCCAGACGACTGCAGGCATTAGCCTCCACCCTGGCTATCAGGGGGATCGGCACCACCAGGGCTGGCAGGTACGACTGACCGGATGCATCGGTGTTAATGGTTCCAACATTGGTAAGCGACCCTACGTCCCAGACCCGGGCATCGAAATTGGCATCGTCCTCCCAGGTACCGAAACCGAAACAGCCGCCGCCCCCGGGACCGATGGTGCAGGAAATGGATCCGGCGCGGTCAGTGGTTTCGGTAAAGCCATCCACCCAGACGATGTAGCGGATGCCGTACTCGTTCATCTTGTCCGCGACCACGTCCTCGGCCATCAATTGCTCAAGGTCCCGCGTCCGCAGCGGCGCGGTACGCGGTTCGAACCAGGGGAACATGGCGTCAATAAATTCCTGTTCAGGGACCACTCTCAGACCGTTATCGCCACGGGTCATGCGATCACCGACACACTCCACAAATTCGGAACGCGTCTCGTAGTCGCTGGCCTGCCGGCGCCCTAGAATGACCACGGATTCGTGGCTTTCGATTCCGGTTTCACCCTGGCGAAATTCATCAACCGTGGTGCTGGTACAACTGGCCAGAGCGACCAGAATTAACCCGAGCGCAAGGCCCCGGGGCAACGCGGTATGCTGTATTTGTTTGTTCATGACCAACCTCGTGTCAAGACCGTATCCCACGGTTATTTAACCAGTCACGCACTTCCGGAACCTGGGCAAAACTCAAGGAAAAACTTGATGCCAGATCCCGCAGAGCAACGATGGCTGCATCGTTGATCGCGGCCTCCGCCGACCGAAATGTCGCGGTTGGCGTTTTGCCATAAGACGTCAGAACCCAGTCGGCGATGTAGTCGCCTTCGGCCGAAAGCAGCCGCATGTTGTACTTGATCCAGACCTCGTAGACGTCCAGCTTGGTTTTTGCTGGCAGCGCCAGCTGGAATTCTTCAATCGCCGGGGCAAACACCGCATCCACGCCCCGCGCCTGCGCCTCCTCCATGGTGTTCACGACAATCACGTCGCTGAACATTGCTGGCAGGATGGCGTTAAAAAGCTCGATGTGGGAGATCCCACTCTCTATATTGTATTCCTCCTGGCCAGTTTCGGAATACTCGATATACGCGAAATCGCGCAGCGCATCGTCATAGTAGACGGCTACTGTCATCGGCAGTGGGCTGACGTTAGGTGTCGGGAAATCCCCCTCAATAACGACGTTGTTGACGCCGCAACCGGCCACCAGAAACAACATGGAGCCTAGCAACAGGCGCGGCAGCCTGTTCCCCCAGCATTGTTCGCTTACTTGCACAGTGTTCATTGTTCTCCTTGCACCCTTTGCACCCTGGACTTGCACCCGCAAAAACGACCTATTCTATAAGACCGGAATCAACGAAAATCGTTCAGACCCACAAATGTACCACCATTCCGCTGTGTCATCTCGCGCATCAGCGTCGCATAGCGATAAACGCTTTGCTGGAAGCGGCGAGGACCGGCAAAAATGGTCGGGAAACCAATGCCATGGATACGCACCAGGCGATTGCCGTTGGCATCCTCGACGTTAATGCGATCAATGGTCTCCAGCACCTGCTGAATCGAACCTCCCGGCTGAAAATCATCTCCCAGAACGTACACGCTGATCTTCTTGTCCGGGGCATAGAAGGTATTGATTGCCCGGGTGACGCCTTCCACGGGGCTACTGTTGCTGTAGGGATTCCAGCTACGCAGGGTGTTGATAATCTGATCCCGCCGCCCCGGGGTGTCCGGTATCCAGTCCCCGCGGTAGGAAGCAAACATGTAGTCGCCCATGTCATTCATCACCTGGATACCCTTGACTTCAGGGTACACATCCAGGGTGTTATCAATCACCCCCAGCATTTTGTTCCAGCTGGGGTTATTAAACATACTGCCGGAGGTATCGATGACAAAGATGATGTATTCGCTGTCTACCGGTACCCCGCCCACCGCGTTATTTTCCGGCGCCACAGTGTTGGCCAGCAGGCGCTGCATCTCCTCGGTGAGGGACTGCCGGGCGACAGCGAGCCGGCCGTACTCCTCGCTGGTGTCCTCGGATAATTGCGCGGTAGCCCGGTAGCGGCCCTGCACGTCATTCAGATCGCGGCGCAGACGGGCAATGCGTTCGTCCAGCGCCGACAGCTGTTCGCGCTTGGCGTTCAGTTCGCGATTCAATATCGTGGTTTCGCCACGAATCGCAAACAGCTGTTCCTGCAGCTCGGTTACCGAGGCCTCCGGCGTCACCTCAGCGAATTCAATAGTGATCGGCGCCTCGGTCTTGGTGATCATCAACAGGATAATCATTGCCCCAAAACCACAGGACGCCACGTCCAGAAAGGACACGGTAAAGGAATCCGTTTCGCGATTACGCTTCTTTTTCATGGTTCAGGTTCATAATCATGGTTAACGCCTATTACGTTACAACGCCCTCGCCAGTTGCCTGGTTCCGAACGCTGGCCAGCAGTGCAGGCCGGTTACGGCCAGTCCCTTGATGGTGTCAGGAACGATCCCTGGGTGAACTGCGCCAACTGCCAATAGGCAGCGGCCGCGCTGGGGTCTCCCTCCAAGGGTAACAGGATTATATTGACCGGAATGCCTTCCGGTAATTCTTCAACCGCGTCTTCAAAAAGTTCCAGCCGCTCGCGGGGCGAAATCAGCCCAGCGTTGGCATTGCGGCCATTGAGGGTCGGCAAACCGTCAGTGATCAGAAAAATGTTGTCCGGCATGGGGGACATGTTGGCAATGCCCCGGAACACCTGCTCGAGATTGGTGCCGTTGTTGGGCACCAGGCTGCGCACGCCGTCAATGGCCTCATTGAGCCGGTCGCGGTCGGCCACTTCCAGCCAGGTCTGGTCCGTGCCTTCCAGAACACTGGCGTAGTCGGCATTGAAGTGCCAGATCTGGTACTGGCTGGTAATGGGCAGCTGAGTAGTGATCCAGTCCACACTTTTGACAACACGCTGCCATTTTGGGGCCGCGCGCTTGCTGGCGTCATTCATATTCCGGGTGCGGATAATATTGACCAGGGTGCTGTCCAGCATACTGGTGGAGCTGTCTACCAGCACCATTATCCGCTGCCCGCCCAGATAAAGGCCGGACAGATACTGCCGGTTACCGTCGCCGATAAACTGCCGTACGCTGGTGCCTTCCTGCTGCTCTGCCTCGGCGCGCAGCCGGCGCATTTCTTCTTCCAGCTGCTCAATATCCGAGCGTAGCTGCTCGACACTGTCTACGGTGGCGACGCTGGAGTTTTCCAGGGCCGCCAGCTCCTGCATGAAATCGTCGACCTGCTCCTGGATCTGCCGCGCCAGGCCCTCGGCGGTGACCACTTCCAGGCTCACTTCATCCACCGTGTTGCGCAGCTGCACCAGGCCTTCCTCACCTTCAAGTACTTCTTCTTCCAGCAGGTTGATCTCCGCCATCAGGTCGGGACTGGTGGTGGATTGCGACACGGTCGAGGTGTGATCGAGAATCAGAAAGATCAGGATCACCGCACCAAAGCCACAGAACATCACGTCCAGAAACGACAGACTGATGGGATTAAGTTGGCGACGGGCTGCTTTAGTCTTGGACATGACCCACCCTAGACGGAATCTACCCGAATCAGATTCAGCTCCACGGCACCGTCAGCGGTGGCAATGCGGTCACCCAGCGCCAGAGTCTGCTCGCTTTGCACCGCGTCACCATTGACCCGCAGGCTGGCATCGGCATCGCGTAGAATCAATCGACCCTGGCTGGATTCGATGCTGCCCAATTGCTCCGGTAAACCTGCCACGCCCAGATTTAGCAACGCTTTGCGACTGCCGTTGGCCTGGCTTTCAGTACCGTTCACCAGGCGCAGTCCGGCGGCCGGATAGGCGCGGTTGGCAAACAGCAGGTGAGTCGGCTGCTCCCGGCTGCCGCTGCGCGTGGACAGCGCCTTATTGCGCGCCTCATCCAACGGCAGCGACGTCACCCGACGAATACCCTGATCTCCACCAACTATCAATTCATGGTAAGTCAGGCAGCTGCGATGCAGCGCATGCGGTTCCAGCACCACCAGGTCGGTATAATGGGATAGCGCCTGCCGGAAGCCGGGCATGCCCGCCATTTTTTCGTTCAGCAGGATTTGTGTGGCGCGGCCTTCGCCCAGCGCGGCGATCTGCTTCTCCAGCTTCTCGTAGTGGGGCGCCAGGCTGCTTACCAGGGATTGCCGTGGCAGCTTTGCAGAATAGGCAGTGCCACCACTGTTGAGTTCCAGCACCAGGCTGCCCTGCTCATTGGCTTCCTGCTGCAGCCAGGTGGGCAGGGCATTGTAAAGCTGCTGCTCTGACTCGGCATTGTGCTGTGGATTAAACCGCGACTGCTTGATGAACAGCCCGGTGGTGAGCTGCATCATCAGGTCCATGAAGTTCTGGGTGCCTACACCCGGCACCTGCACCACCGACTCGGTCCTGGCCAGCCCGTCTTGCACCGCCAGGCAGGTCAGCACTACCTGGTGCAATTGCATATCCACGTAAATGACATGCTCGGCGTCCGCCACTGCCAGCGCGGCGGCCAGGCCTGAATCCACCACGCCCACCGGGTTGAGCGGCGTTTGCCGGGCGATACCCAACAGGATTGCGAGCTGCTGCTGATTGAAGTTGCCGGGCACGGCGAAGATCACATCGCCGCTGGCGTCGCTGCTGTCGGCCAGGTGATTGAGATGGGCGTGAGCGATATCCGCGCTGTGCCGAAATGGCCCGTCATGCGGCAGCGGTTCCATGCTCAGTTCGTGCCAGTACTTGTTGAAACTGCTGGTGGGCTTAAGCCGGGCCTGTTGCTCGGCCACATCGCCAAGATGAATAATCTTGCCGTCCACCAGGGCGAAGCCCGGGCTTTGCGCCAGAATGCCGTTTTCGTCTGCCAGACGCAGGGCACTGTCGTTTAATTCGACGACTTTGATGGTCATGGGTCACTGTCCCGATCCGGTACCTGCAGGTAGCGAATCAATCGCTCATCGCAGTAAGTCTGGCAGTCCAGCACCAGACGGTCCTGCTGCAACTGAAGCTGATGCAGCATGAACATCAGCAGAATGCTGACCACCAGTGCGACGAAGGTGGAGTTGAACGCCACACCCAGACTCACAGTCACACCTACAATGTCGCCGCTCACCGCCTGGTAAGCCTGGCCCAGTGCCGTGCCGATACCGCGCACGGTACCCAGAAAGCCGATAGACGGGATCGCCCAGGCAATGTAGCGGACAATGGTCAGCTCGGTTTCCATGCGGTCCGCCTCGGACTCACAGACATCCTTGATAGTAGTGGAGACATCCTGGATATTGCGGGTGCTCTGAAAGCGATGCAGTCCGGCGAGAATCGCGCGGGGCAGAAGAAAATCACGCTCTTTCTCCGGCAGCGCCTGCACCGGCCGCGCATAATTGCGCGCGTCCTCCGGCAGGATACTCATTCCCTCGGTTCCGGGAATCAGCGTACGGTCCAGCAGCGAGCGCTGGCGCATGGTGTGTTGTCCTTTCATGCCGATGATCGACAGCGCCCAGAGAAACAGGATGATGCAGGTTTCCTGCTCAAAGTCCTTCAGGATAATAAATACTGATCGTTCCGGTACGAAATTCTCATCGGTCTGCTGCAATACGTTCTGTTGTTCCTGGATCAGCTCGGCGTTGGGCCGGATCACTGTCACATAGGTAGCGTGAACAATAATGATCGCAAAGATCAAGGTGCCGACCTGGAAAAGAGTTTCGTACAACGAGCCCTGCTTCATAATGCTTTCCTTACGTTACTGCCACGGTACTGCCATGTGAATGCCGCATCCCGGCGTTAAATGTCCACCGGAAATGACACACCCAGATCCTGGGAAATCTCTTCGGTTGGGATAAACCGTCCCGGGCTTTCTTCGTCCGCTTCGCTCGCCTGACCGGCTTCTGCATCACTTTCATCGAGCACCAGGCCAGCGTCAGTGGAGTTCTCCTGACTGTCTGTGTTGTTCGGCTCCTGACTCGCTTGCTGTGCGCTGTCCTGGGGAGCCGGGTTCTCGGCGGACCAGGCCAGCCCGGCAGCCAATAACAGCAGTCCTGCCGACAGTAATATCAATTTGCGCATGACTTACTCCAGGTAACGTGCGACTCGGAAGCCGACATCGTCGCGGGCCTCGGCACCAAAATCACGGAAGGAAAGGCGCATCTCGGTGATTGCCCCGTGCGCCCAGCTGGACCCACGAATGGTATGAAACTCACCGGACTGTGGCCCCAGCGGGTCTATCTCCACTCCTCCAAAGGCGCCAACTGACCCATAATAATCATGGACCCATTCGGCGGCATTGCCAGCCAGGTCATAAATACCATGATAGTTCGCCGTAAAAGACGCCACCGGCGCGGTGGCAAAGAAACCGTCATCGTAGTCAAACATCACCTCGCCCAGATACTGCTGCGCGGTCACGTCGCCAAAATTGCCTGCACTGTCCGGTGGCGGCAAATCATCACCCCAGGGATAGCGCAGTACATTACCACTGCCGTCGGTCCTGGCTGCCCAGGCCCATTCTGCTTCACTGGGCAGGCGGTAGCCGGTGGAATCCGGATCGAATCCGGTCACCAGACCATCCGTCACCTGGTAAAATGGCGGCAGTGATTCCTGTTCACTTAGCCAGTTACAATACAGCGCGGCCTGCATCCAGCTAATTCGCACTGCCGGCTGGGCCTCATTATTCAGCGTCAGCCCGGCCACTGTGCCCGCATTGTGCTCGGGGTCATAGAGTCGAAACTGGGCATTGGTGACCTCACGCTCGGCAAGGTAAAACGGTCGTTCCAGCTGTATGTCGCGCAGCGTCTCATTGGCCCGGCGGCCAGGTTCACGACGCGATGCACCCATGGTGAACGCGCCGGGATAGAACAGCTTGAGGCGCTGACCCGCAGCGGTGGTAATCACCGGTTCAATCTGTTCCAGACGAGCCTGCTCCAGTGACTTGAGGTTGACCCGGATCTTCTGGTCCAGGCCCGGCCGCGCGGTAAACTCGGTCATATAGGGCACGTAGCCTTCGCGGCGGATTTCTACCTGTTGGCTGGCTGCCATCAATTCGATGGACTGATTGGCAACCCCGCGGTATTCACCGTTGATATACAGCTCGGCGTCATTGGGCTCGGCGCTCACCTGCACGGTAGCCAGAACCGGATCGAGGTCGATGGCCAGCTCCCGCTCCTGGTTAGGCTCGGTACGAATTGCCCGGCTGGCAGACTGGTAGCCATTCTTGAAAAAGGTGAGCTGGTGGTCCACCCCTGGCGGTAGCGCCACTTCCACCGGCGTCAGCCCCTGGAACTCACCATTGACGGTGACGCTGGCGGCGCTGGGGTTGCTGCGGATAAACACCAGACCATCGGCCGGTTCAAGCTCGACCGTGGGGACCGAAAAATCTTCACCGGCAATGATATCGAAATCGTCCTGCCAGGCCTTGTGGCCACCCAGCTTGAGGGTGACATCCCGCTGTCCCTGCAGAATCTCCGCCGCCAGTGGCGTGGTGCCCATGACCTCCCCATCCACCAGTACTTCGGCGCCCGGCGGTGAGGTGGTAAAGTCCACCACGGCCCAGGCAGGATTCAGCTCGGCGCTAAAACTTTGTTCGACCTGCCGGCCTTCGATTTCGATGGTTTCGTTGTGTTCCAGGTAGCGGTCCCGGCTCAGGGTCAGCTGGTGGGTGCCCGGTTCGATAGCCGCATCAACCAGCGGGGTTACTCCGATATCGACACCATCAATCTGTACCCTGGTACCGTCCAGGCCAGCGCTGCGAATGGTGACCCGTCCCGGCAACCGGCGCATTTCGAATTCATGAATCTGGTTCTGCTCGGTACCCACAAGCAGTTGGGTTTCGGTGTCGTGGTAGCCAGGGTTGGTGAGCCGAAGCTGATAGGCTCCGGAACGAATCAGGTAGCGCTGACCAAGGCGAAAATTCAGGCCACCTTCGATCTCGATTTCAGCGGTGATGGGATCCACCTCCACTGAAACCGATCGGGCAGTGAGTACGAACCACACCGCCACCGCCACCACGATGCTGGCCATAGCCAGGAATAGATGCAACCAACGGGGCTGATAGCTGAAGCGCCGGGTCTGTTCCTCCCGGGGCGTGAAATCAATCGGCTGGATGGGGTCGGATGCCCCATCCAGGATGGTGTTGTTGTCGTCGCGCTCAGCCATCGCTTGCCTACCTGCTCGTAGCCACGACGCGTTCTTCGCACTGAACTACCACCTGCTCCGGCGTCTTCCCGAAACCGACGGTAAATTCCTTACGCACTTCGCGGTATCCGAGCCGACTGCCAACCGCCACATAGTTGCCTGGTTTCAGGGTCAGCGTGGTCTGTTCGAACAGGCCGAGATCGGCAACCCGCAGCACCGTGACCTCGGTACGATTGTCTGACACCAGCGTTACATCCAGCGGCACCTGGGAGGTTTCCAGTAGCACCTGCAGCTCATCCAGCTGCCCCTGCAGCCTGGGTCCGGGATTTTCAATGGCGCGCCCGGTGAAATACACGTCGACGGTCTCCTGAAAGACGTCATCGTCGGAAAAACGCTCCGGGTTATTGATGGCGTAAGTCAGGAGCTGATTCAGGTTGGCGCGCTTACGGGCATAGTCCCGGCCTTCTATGGCGAAGATCAGGTTGGGGTCAATCGCCAGCACGTCATCGTAAGCCGCCACTGCGTCCTGCCACTGCTCATCAGCTTCAGCCGCGGCGATCCGTTCGCGAGCGGCATTAATGCGGGCATTGGCGACTTCGGTTTCGGTTTGCGCAATAGCCGCGCGGGCCTGTTCCTCGTTTACGCCAAGATTGGCAGCGCGCTCAAAGGCAGCGATGGCCGCTTCCGGATCACCCTGCTCCAGCAGGGTGTAACCACTGGACATGACCCGATTGAACTGTGCGGCGAGAATCTCGGCGCTGACCTGGTCAATTCGCTCTCGCGCCGGCTGGTACTGGCTATCAAGATTGACAATCTCCCGGTAGGTCTCCCGAGCCTGTTCCAGTGCACCGTCCTCGCGCAGGCTTTCTGCCTCGTCAAACAGCGTCAGCACTTCATCGAGAGTGCGCGCCCGCTCCAGGCCAGCCTGCGCTGCCTCGTTGTCCGGCGCCAGCAGCAGCGCCAGCGAAAACTGGTCTTCAGCACCGGTACTGTCACCGGCTGCCAGTGCCTGCCGGGCCTGCGCAAGGGTGCGCGTCAGTACCTCGGGACGGGAATCCAGCAGGCCCTGCAGCGCGTCGCGGGCATTGCTGTAGGAGGCGGTCGCGGATACGAAATCCTGGGTGCGGTAATACTCGTCGCCAATACTGCCCTGCTCCAGCGCGGCAGCGTATGCTTCGCCAGCCCAGGTAGACACTTCCTGGGCTTCAAGCTCGGTCTGGATTTCCAGCACTTCGGCCAGCACATCCTGGGCTTCCTTGCGCTGTCGGGCACGCTGGGCTTCCTCGAACGGCGACACCGCTGGCCCACTTGGGGCACTGCTGGCTGGCGCCGCTGGCGTCGTGTCGACCCGTCGCTCCAGAGGCAGTTCGTATTCACTGACCACGGCGGGCAACACGAAGACTACCGCCAGCGCGACGATGGCAAGCCCGCCGATGGCCAGCCACATCCAGGCCGGGGGTTTGCCGGAATGGGATGGGGCAATGGGCGGGGGCGTCAGGGCCGGGTCGTCGCCAGCAGGATCCTGGCGCGATTCGTGTTCAGCTTCTTTGTCGGACATGGGCTATGGTTTCGGACGGACGATTCCGTCATTCCAGACTACGGGATCAGGTTTCGCCAATCAGCTTTCACCCATTTCGGCGGCGTAGATGTCGGCCAGTATTTCACGCCACTGGTCGTACTGTTCTTCCACCGAACCAGAAAGCGTGATGGTGCGGTCTTCAAGATTGATTACGCGCGGGGCGACTTCGCTCTCCAGGGATTGACCCAGCTCTTCCAGGGCCTCCATGTGCATGCGTGCCTCGGCCTGCTTGTCGAAGCCGCTCTTGATCAGGTAGGCACCGGCGCCAACACCCACTGCGCCGCCAGCCTGGGTGGCATAATTGCCGCCCTGGGTGGCCGCGGCCAGACCGCCAATCACGGCTGCCGTGCCAGCAATGAAGCGACGCCGCGCGGAATCACGCAACTCGCGCAGCGCGATAGTCTCGTGGTAGCTCTGCTCGCGCCATGAGTCATAGGGCAGGCGCATTTGCCGGGTGAAGGTGGCGTAGTAATCCTGCACCGTGTCGATAAACATGAAATCGCGCTCACGGATCTGGCGAATACGCTGCAGCAGGGGGTCGTTTTCCGCCGGCAGCGACGCAATCTGGTAGTAGCCGTCGCGATCGCGGGTCAGGTACTCAGCAAACGCTTCCTCCGAGAAGCGCTGCGCAAACAGCATCTCCGACACCGTGCGAATAGCCTGGACCCGCTGCGCCGTCAAATTATTCTGACGATAGGCCAGCAGGTCATTGGCGATGTTGTTGTACAGCACCTGGAACGGATCGTTCTGTTGCCGCTGGGCCGGGTCATAGCTGAACTGGCTGATCACTTCCTCATACTCACGGGTGTACCAGTGACGACCCGTGGAGTCCGATACATCCACCCGCACTACCATCTCTTCGCCGTTGGAGCGCAGGATCGTACCGTCAATCTGGACGTCCATGGGGCTGGCATCATTAGGCAGCAGGCGGACTATGCCCCAGTTGCCGGAGCGCTGCAGCGTGCTGGCCAGCAGGTAGGGTGCATAGCGTGATTCCGCAACGCGAATCTGCCCGTTGGTGATTTCCTCATCCTCGTTTTCCAGCTCATCCAGGCCGGGATCGAACAGGGAAATACCCACGTCCAGCAGTAATTCCTCTGGAATGTTCTCGGTACTCTGGATCACCGGCGTGTAGCTGGTGGTCTTTACCGTATGGGTTGCGCAGCCGGTCAACACCGACAGCAGCAACAGGGTCGAAACTGTGGATAGCGACTTCATCATTGTTCATCACCTTCCGCGATACCTGTGTATCGACGGTATTCATCCCAGAGCGCTTCGCGCAGCTCCGGATCCGGTTCGGTCATGGCAGCTTCCCTGATCTGCCGCGCGACGACATCGTCATCCCGCCCACCGGGTATGTCTTCCGGCGGTGGAAAGGTTTCATTCGGCGAGGAGCTGGTATTGGCGGACTGCTGTGTCGCAGCAATTACCCCGGAAGGCACTGTGGCACCACCCTGGTTGAGAATCTGCGGCTGGTCGGCGGCATTGCCACCGGAACCCCCTCCGTCCTGGCCGGCGACTTGCACACTGCCCGCCTCATTACTTTCCCGCTGCGCACGTTCACGCTCGCCGAGAATAAAGCCATCAAAAGTTTCGTAGCCGCGACGCAACGCCTCATCGAGCGCGGCGGTGCGCTCGGCAGCGGTCATGTTGCCGCCGCCGGATGATCCCGTGCCTTGTTGACCGGCGCCGGTACCCTGGCGCTGGCCAGTGCCCGGGGATTGGCTTCCCGACTGATCGCCGCTGGTTGCGCCGTCGCCGCCATTCCCACTCAGAACGCCGTCCGGGAGCGTATCCAGACTATAATCCCCACCAGAGGGCCTTAAAATGCTTGATCCATTGCCGCCAGCTCCACTTTGACCATCATTCAGGTCGCCAGTGGCAGAATCGCGGCCTCCGGAGCCACCCTGCTCCTGAGCCGGAAAACGGGACTGGGAGCCAGCGCTTTGTCCCGGCGTACCGCCACCGTTGGGCATTGCGGCACTGCCGCTGCTGGCAGTCTGACCCTGGTTGCCACTGCTGCTGCCACTGTCAGCCGGGGTCGAGCCACTGCGAGCCGAGGCATCACCCTGGCTGCCAGCGGCACTGCTGCTCTGCTGGCCCTGACTGGACGACTGGCTGCCAGCCGATGCGCTGGGCAAGCCCGGCATAGCTGGCGCCCCAGCAGAACTTGACGAACTGCTGGACGAACTCGAAGCGCTGGATGACGAGCTGCTGCTGGAGCTGGACGAACTGGAACTGGAGCTCGATGAAGACGACTGCGATGACTGGCTTGAACTGGGTGACGGCATGCTCGGCGAACTGCTGGAAGAGCTTGAGCTCGACGACGGCATGGATGGCATGCTTTGGCTGCTACTGCTCTGCGACGCGGACTGGCAAGCCAGCAGTGCGGCACTAACACCGACCCACAGCAAACTCCGCCCGGTGGCTCGGGAAGCCTGGCTGATCCTGACTGTCAGTTGATTGTGTATGGCGTGCTTCATGATATGCCTCGCGGATTCTGCCTGGATCTGATTACCAGCCTGACCTGTTTGTACTGGCTGGTTTATGGCGTTTTAAACGCATTACGTGTCTTTTCCCTGCAAAATCGTGAATGTTTGTGAGTTCTCCACTTGCCTTCCAGTGTCAATAAATGTTTTTGCAGCAACTCCTTAGGCCTGTTGTGGGCCTGCTGCTGCTTCCAGCAATTTGCCGGTCTGCGCAAGGTATAGGTTGCTCCCTTTCCCTGCGTGTGCCCTGCTTCCCTGCGTGCGCCCTATTCCCTGCGGGTTCCCGGCGTGACGATCCATAAGACCCGTTGGTGGGTCCGCAACTTGCGCTTATCAAGCTCAGTCAGGCGCAGGCTGACCGTCGTTCTGGCGCGCCCATGGCGGACATCCGGGCAAGGCAGGCGTTGTGGCCAGTTTGCTGGTGGTTCTCACCGGCTCGCAGCCAACCTCTGCCGACCTGTCCCCCGGTGCGGGCTGCTATACCTGCCGGACAGCACATTCAACACCGCTTTAGGCCTCCTGCCTTCCCTACGCTAGTAGTCAGGCGCTGAACCCGTACTGAACAACTGTAGCGATAGCCTGCTTTGATGCTACCGCCAAGCGCCGGTTTTTAACACCAGAACCGGCTAAAACCAGTACCGGTAGCGAAACAAATGACCTTTGCTTGCCACCATCTCGCCAGCCACAATCTGCGGACGAAACACCGACAGACGTACTTCGCGGCGAAGTCGGGACAGCTGGCCGCTGTTGGCCTCTGTCTCGGGGCTGATTACTTCAACATTGCGTGGTGCGCCGTCTGCAGTCAAATCCAGGCGCACATCAGCATAATCCTGTTGCAGAACCACCCGCTCCTGGCTGGCGGTCGACCCGATCAGCAGGTTGTTCGGCAGGCTTGCAAACGTGGGAATAGGTACTACTTGACCAAATAACTGGTCAAGAAGTTCCTCACTGTTCCCACTTTCTTCCAGAATTGCCCAGGCCTGCGCATAGTACTCTTCGGCGCTGCGATAGCGATCAAACATCAGGTGCCAGTCGGCCAGGTTGACCAGGGCCTCCGCCAGTGCGTAGCGCGACTCACCCACGTCCCGGTAATAATCGACAATCTCCTGCAGGGCATCCTCCCCGACCTGGAAACCGCGTGGCTCGCGGCGCCCGGGCGCGTTCAGCTGCCGCCACAGAATATCCTGCTGTGAACGGTACTCCGGACGCCCGATCTCCCGCATGTAGTCAGGATGCAGCGCCACCAGGTAGGCTGAGTTGGCGAGACTGCGAAGGTAGGACACATAGCGCTCGTCATTTCTTCCAAAATGAATGCCAACCATGCTTGCCGCGGTACCAAAAAGTAGCTGCGCGCGACTCAGTCGCACCCCCAGCGGTTCACCGAAGCCGATTCCGAACGCCTCGATATTCCATTGCCCCAGATCGTGCAGTACCGGAATCAGCCGCGGGTCATCACCGCCAAAGGCCTTGTGCTGCACGAAATAAAGGTAGTTCTGATAGAGATCGACATTCTCCCAATCACCCAGCGCCATATAGCTGTCGATCATCTGCTCCACTACCGGTACCTGGTCAAGAGTGTGCAGTCCAGCGTTGATTCGATTGACGTGCATCGCCCGGTTCAGGGTTTCAATGGCCATCTGGTGATCGCCCTGTTGCTGCTGCAAGCCGCCCAGGGTCGACAGCTGTTCCACCAGGCCCTGATCCCAGGCGCCACCTTGCAGTTCAGTGCGCGCAATGCCGGCACTGTATTCCTGCATCTCCTGGGCACGGCGCTGAAACGCGGCGTCTTCCTCCGGCTGGGCAGGCACGATGGGCGGCGGCATATCCGGATCCTGACCTGGCTGGAGAGGCACCGGCACATCGATGTACAAAATACGGGAACGTTCTTCTATCGGCGCCGAAGCTTCGGCCGTGTCGGGCATGGCGCCATCATCACCGGTCTGAGTGCGGTTGGCCTCGCCACTGTTAGCTTCCTGGTCAACCACCGGGTTAGCCACAGGCTCGGTCTGCCCCAGACTGAATTGGGCCAGGAAGCACTGGGCCAGAACAACCAGAGCCCAGTTGATAACAATCGATCGCATTCTACTCGCTACTACTTTCATGGCGTTCGTTGTCGGATGCTTAAATCAAATGGTTAAATTCTTTTCCCGGCGCCTGCCGTCACTGAAATCGATGTTGCGCAGTTGATGTCTCACTGTCTGGCCCGATAAATGTACGTGATGCGCTGTTGCCGGGATCAATCGGGTCGCGGACACAATTATTTTTCCGTCATGGCAACCAATTCACTGTAAACGCAGTTACACCCGGTTGCACTGAGAATTGCCGCAAGCCGCCGCCTTTATATCCCGCCGCACAGTTCCCGGTTACTGGCACCGGCACTGGCTCAGTTACTGCGCTGCAAGCGCAGATTGCCGATCCGGTCCGCCTGCACTATCCAACCGGCTGCGATGAAGGTGGTTGCCGCGTATTCACTGACAATGGCCGGCCCGGCAATGATCTCGTTGACCGGCAAACAGTCTCGCTGCCACACCGGAACGGGTGTGTCATGTCCATAGACCCGAACCGTGTCCGGATTCTTACTGCCACCACGTTGCGCCAGTGGTTTTGGTTGATAGTCGGGCAAGGTCAATGGTGGGCGCGGCCGGAATACGTTGACCCGCACATTGACCACTTCCACTGGATTGCTCAAACAATAGCCGTAGCGCTGCAGGTGGCGCTCGGCGAACGCGCTGCTGGCCTCGCTCAACCCCGAGTACGGTACGGTCAGGGTATAAGCCTGCCCCTGATAGCGCAGCTCTGCACTCCACTGGGCCTGAATCTCGGCGGCGGCAACTCCCTGAGACTGCAGATCATTGCGACCCTGCCGCTCCAGGGCCTGGAGCGCAGATTCCAGATCCGCTGCAACCCGGTCCTCGGCGGGCAGGTTCACGGTGCGGGTTAGCTGCGCGCCCTGATCTGCAGCCAGCATACCCAGCGCCGAGAGCACACCGCCAAACACCGGCACGATGGCGCGTGTCATGCCCATCGCCTCCGCCACGGCGCAGACGTGCAGTCCCCCTGCGCCACCAAAGCTGGCCAGTAGAAAATCATCGGCGCAATGGCCACGATTTACCGAGATCATGCGAATGGCCCGCGCCATGTGTTCGGTGGCAATGCGCACAATTCCCAGTGCCGTTTCCTCGCTGCTCAATTCGAGTTGTTCTGCCAGTAAACCGACAGCTTGCTGTGCCGCAGACAGATCCACCGGCAAATCGCCGGCCAGGCGCGCAGTCGCTAGCAGGCGGCCCAGCACCAGGTTGGCGTCGGTCACAGTGGCTGCCAGACCGCCCCTGCCATAACAGGCGGGGCCGGGATCGGCCCCCGCAGAACGCGGCCCCACCTGCAACAGCCCACCGTCGTCAAGATAAGCGATGGAGCCACCACCTGCGCCGATGGTGTGCATGTCCACCATTGGCACGGCCACCGGGTAGGTACCGATGCTGCCTTCGGTAGTTATCGCGATGCTGCCCGACAGCAGGGCAACATCGGTGGAAGTGCCCCCCATGTCGAAACTGAGAAACTTCTCCTCACCGATCTGTTCGCCGAGAAACTGCATGGCAGTCAGCCCCCCGGCCGGACCGGACAGCAACAAATTGACTGCCGCGCCGGCTGCCTTGTCCGCCGCCACGGTTTCCGCATTGGACTGCATGATCTGCAAACTGGCACCGCTAACCCCGTCGCGCAGTCGAGTCAGATAGCCATTGACCACCGGTCCCAGTGCCGCATTCAGCCAGGTGGCAATGCCGCGTTCGTATTCGCGGTAGACTGGCAGGACAGTGGACGAACAGCTAACGAGGACCGGCAGTTGCGCCGCCTTGATCGCAGCGGCAACAGCCTGTTCATGGCGAGGGTCCAGAAAAGAAAACAGCATGCTGATGGCTACCGCATCCACGTCCAGATCCCTGAGCTGGCTCACCAGTTGCTCCAGGTCGCAAGGATCCAGGGACTCAATTTCGCTGCCATCAGCGGCAATTCGGCCGCTGCACTCCAGGCATAAGTCCTCGGGTACTGGCGGCGCAATGGGTGGGAATTCAAGCTGGTACAAGGCGGGCCTGGTCTGCCGACCCAGACTCAACAGGTCGGCAATGCCGGTGTTGGTAATAAACGCGGTACGGGCCAGATTACCTTCCAACGCTGCGTTGGTTGCCACGGTACTTCCGTGAATAATGTGCAACCTGGCCCCTAGCGTAGCCGGATCAATGCCCAGGTCGCGAATGCCCTGCAAAATGGCTTGTTCCGGCTGGTGAGGGGTGGACAAGGTCTTGTGCACGCGCAACCTGACCGGCGGCCCTGGTTCCACACAAATAAAATCGGTAAAGGTGCCACCGGCATCAATGCCCAGTAATACTTCTTCGCTCAAGTCTGACCTCTTGTGTAGTGGAGGAATTAGTTAACCGAACTGGTTCGCCGGTATAGTTAGACCGCATGCCAGCACGCGGCCCGGGCCGGAAAAAACAATGCCGGACGGACCCTTTCTTTCGCATCCGCGATTGATTATAACTGCCAGCCCGCGATTCTCCGCCAGCCACTCAGGATCACAGCTTGCCAGAACTACCCGAAGTTGAAACCACCCGGCGCGGCATTGCGCCCCACGTGCTCGACCGCCGCGTAACCCGTGTTGCGGTCCGCCAGCCACAACTGCGCTGGCCAGTGAGCCCGGAGCTGAATTCGGCGCTGGCCGGTGAAGCCTTCAGTGCCGTGGCACGGCGCGGCAAATACCTGCTGCTGCGCAGCACCTACGGCACGTTGCTTATCCATCTGGGAATGTCCGGTAGTCTGCGGATACTGCCAATCGATGCGCCAGCCGGTAAACACGATCACGTAGATATCGAGTTTGAGAATAACACCCTGTTACGCTTCACCGATCCACGTCGTTTCGGCAGCTTTGTCTGGGTAGCCGGCAATGAGGTCCGCCACAAACTGCTCAACACCCTTGGTCCGGAGCCACTGGGCGAGGAATTTGATGGCGACTGTTTGTACCGACGCAGCCGGGGTCGCAAGATCCCGGTCAAAGCGTTCATCATGGACAGCAAGGTCGTGGTGGGCGTAGGCAACATCTACGCCAATGAGGCGCTGTTCGCCGCCGGAATCAGCCCGGTGCGCCCCGCTGGCCGGATTTCCCGCCAGCGCTATCAGCAGCTGGCCAGGGAGATCAAGGCGGTCCTGGAACGAGCCATTGCCGCTGGCGGCACCACGCTGCGGGATTTTACCAACAGCCAGGGTAATCCGGGTTATTTCAAGCAGTCACTGAACGTGTATGGACGCGCCGGGCAGCCCTGTCGGCAATGCGGCGCCGAATTGCGTGAGGTGCGGTTCGGTGGTCGCAGCACCGTTTACTGTCTGCAATGCCAGAAATAGCCGGGCCTAATCTTTGTTTTGTGTCATTGCTTGTGCAACGACAGGATGCACAAACTTGGAAATATCGCCGCCGTAAAACGCGATTTCACGCACTAACGTTGAGGAGATATAGGAAAGATGCTCGGCGGGCGCCAGGAAGACCGTTTCGATGTCCGGCTCCAGAACCCGGTTCATCCCCACCAGCTGGAATTCATACTCGAAGTCAGCCACTGTGCGCAAACCGCGCAAAATGATGTTGGCGCCACGACTCTTGACGTACTCGGTGAGCAGGGTGTCGAAAGAGGTCACCTCGACGTTGTCCAGATGACTCAATACTTCACGAATCAGCTCGACCCGGGTCTCGGCTGGCATTGATTCTTTCTTCTGCTTGTTGGTGCCCACCGCAACAATAATGTGATCGAACAACCGCGAGGCGCGCTCAACCAGGTCGGTATGGCCGTTGGTAATCGGGTTGAAGGTCCCGGGATAGATTGCCGTTTTCATTGCCGCGCCCCTGGCCGCGCCTGAGCGCGTTTGTCGTCTTGCTGATTGTCTTGGTGTGATTCTGCTATTGCTGTGGTTCTGATGCCAACTCACTTTTGTGGTGCACCTGCCTTGCATCTCACGGCGGATTGATTGATCCGTGATCAGCCAGCAAACGCCGCGCTGGCTCAGCGTGTCCGCATTCTAGCGAATCACTCGAGTACCCACAATTAACGGCCTTCAGCCAGCTCCGCTGTAGTACCGGTAATAAACTGCACAACCTGTGCTTCCAGCCAGCCCGGTTGACCATTGCTGATGAATCCCACATGCCCGCCGGCATTCAGGGTACGCATGGTGATGTTCGCTGGCAGTGCAGCCGGGTCAGGTATCACAGTGGCGGGAATCAGTGGATCGTCGGCGCTCTGTAGCAGCAGGGTTCTGGCCTTGATGGCGGGCAGAAAACTGGCGCTGCTGCAGCGCGTATAGTAGTCATTGGCGTCGGCAAAGCCGTTCAGTGGCGCCGTTACCCGGTCATCGAAATCCCAGATATTCCGAAACGGGGTCTGTAGATCGAGGGCCTGTAGCCGCTGCAACTCGGCGCTGCTACCGGACTGACGCAGGAACTGTTGCTTGCGCTGCAGATCGGCACCCAGCTGCCGGACAAAGTAACTGCCGTACAGACGCGACAGTCCGGAAAGCATCGCTTGCGAACACGCTGCCAGCTGGAACGGCGTGGATACCGCTGCAGCCGCGACCAGTTTGTCCGGCTGTTCCTGTTCGCCAAGCCACTTCAACAGGACATTGGCACCCAGGGAATATCCCACCATGGCAAACCGGTGTTGGCTAAACTGACTCTGGAGAAAATCGAACACCTCCTCAAGGTCAGCAGTGGCCCCGGAATGATAGGTACGTGCCAGACGATTAACGCTGCCGCTGCAGCCGCGAAAATTCATCGCCACTGACGGCACACCGAGCTGATTCAACAGGGCCTGCAATGCCAGCACATACGAAGAACGGGAACAGCCACAAAGGCCGTGGAGCAGCAACACAATCTGGTCGCTGGCGGCTTCGGCGGGATCGATGTCCGCCGACCAGTCCAGATCTATGAAATCGCCATCGGCCAGCTCCAGACGCTGGCGGCGGTGCTTGACCTGGGCCAGTGGTGCGAACTTGCGGTACAGGGTTTGTGCATGGCCGCCACGTAGCCACCAGGGCGGGGCAAACGGCGACTCATCCATTGGTGCCAGGCTGGTCACAACCGGTCAGCTCCTTATCGGTGCAGTTCAGAATTAAGGCAAGTCACGTGTGGCGCCTCATAAAGATAGTAGTACACCTGACCCGATTTCTTGGATCGATTCCGCTGCCAGCTATCCGGAAGTAGGCCTTCATCCATAGGCTGTTCAGATTCCAGGTATATCCGGCAGCCGCCAGCCAGCAGATCGCTGCTGGCCAGCTGCGCACAGATCCGTTGTAAATGCCCGGCAGCGAATGGCGGGTCCAGGAAAATGATGTCATAGGGTTTGGCGCGGCCGGACTGTCGGGTAATGAAGTCCTCGGCGCTGCTGAGGTGCACTTCGGCATTAGCAAGCTCCAACTCCTGAAGCGCCTGGCGGAGACTTGTCAGCACCTGGTCATCATTGTCCACCAGATCGGTAAACGCAGCGCCGCGGGACAGGGCTTCCACCGCCAGTGCGCCGCTGCCAGCATAAAGGTCAAGACAGCGTGCGCCAACGATGTCTTCCCGCAGCCAGTTGAACAGTGTCTCGCGCACGCGGTCGCCGGTGGGGCGAAGGCCGGGGCGCACCGGAAATCGCAAGCGTCTGCTACGCAGGGATCCGGCAATTATTCGTATTGATCCGTTAAGAGGCGGTTTTCCCGCTGCTTGCCTGGCCATAAGCGCTATCGAGTGTGGTACTACCCTGGATTTCCAGTTAGGTCACTGTCCGGACAACATGACCGGACCGGAGTGCGGATTCGCAGCCGCAGAGTCTACCGCACTGAACGCATGCTGACCTCTGGTGATTTCCTCTGGACAGCGGCAATCACCCCTGCTGGCAACGCTGCACTGCACCGATGTAACGGGGCCCGGCCAGGTGGTAGCATAGCTCCACGTAACACACCCCAGAGCAGTATTTGGCATGTTTGGATTTGGCAAGAAACAAAAGGATGGCGAGCCGCTGTCCGACAAGGCAGGAACGTCTCCCGAGTCTGGCGAGACGCCGATCCCTGAATCAGCACCCGTTGAAGAATCCAGTAGCAGCGGCTTGTTCGGGCGGCTGAAGGCTGGTCTTTCCCGCACCCGGGAGCGGCTGTCGGATGGCATTGGCACACTGGTGCTCGGTGAGAAAACCATTGATGCCTCACTGCTGGACGATATCGAAACGCAGCTGCTGGCTGCCGACGTGGGCCTGGAAGCCACCGATCGGGTCATTGCCAATCTCAGGAAGCAGCTGGACCGTAAGCAGCTCGCCGATCCGCAGGCGTTCATGGCCGGGCTAAAAAACGAACTACGCGCCATCCTGACTCCCTGTGAGTTACCCCTGAACATCGACACGTCCCAGGGTCCATTCGTGATTCTCATTGTCGGTGTCAACGGCGTCGGCAAGACCACCACCATCGGCAAGCTGGCCAAGCGGCTGCAGGCCGATAATCACCGCATCATGCTCGCCGCCGGGGATACTTTTCGGGCTGCGGCGGTTGAACAACTGCAGGTCTGGGGAGAGCGGAACAACGTGCCGGTGGTGGCGCAGGCAACCGGCGCCGACAGTGCGTCGGTAATCTTCGATGCCTATCGGTCGGCGCAGGCACGCAACATGGATGTTCTGATTGCCGATACTGCCGGACGATTGCACACCAAAGACAATTTGATGCAGGAACTGGAGAAAATCGTGCGGGTACTGAAAAAACAGGATTCGCGCCTGCCGGACGAGATCCTGCTGGTACTGGACGCCACCACCGGCCAGAACGCCCTCAGTCAGGCTGACAAATTTCACGAGTCCATCAATCTTTCCGGGCTGGTGCTGACCAAACTGGACGGTACCGCCAAGGGCGGCGTGGTGTTTGCCCTGGCCGAGCGACTGGGAATCCCGATCCGCTTCATTGGTGTGGGAGAACAGGTAGATGACCTGCGCCCGTTTGCCGCCGAGCAGTTCGTCGATGCCCTGTTTGGTAAATAAACGGTTTGGTGAATAAATGGTTTGGCGAGCAATTGGTTTGGTGAGTAAATGCAGCCCATGAGACCAGCCAATCGTATTTCGACATGATCGCCTTTGACCGGGTCAGTAAGCGATATGGGGGCGGCCAGCCCGCCCTGAGCAATATCAGCTTTGCTCTCGAGCGCGGCGAGATGGCGTTTCTCACCGGGCACTCCGGGGCCGGCAAAAGCACCTTGTTAAAACTGATTCTGGCCATGGAGCCCATCACCGGTGGCCGCCTGACAGTCAACGGCGAAGACCTGGGGCAATTGCCCAGGCGGCGGGTGCCACTGCTACGCCGTCAAATTGGCACGGTGTTTCAGGATCATCAACTCCTGTTTGACCGCAGCGTCGGTGACAATGTCGCCTTGCCGCTCAAGGTGTCTGGTGCCTCGCCGGAAGAAACCCGACGCCGGGTGCGGGCGGCGCTGGACAAGGTCGGCTTGCTGCCCCGGGAGCGCAGCAACCCCGCCAGTCTCTCCGGAGGAGAACAACAGCGCGTGGGTATCGCCCGGGCCGTGGTAAATCGCCCACGTATCATTCTCGCCGATGAGCCCACCGGTAATCTGGATCCACAATTGTCCGCTGACATCATGCGCGTCTTTCAGCAGTTCCAGCAGGTCGGGGTCAGTTTGTTAATCGCTTCTCACGATACCGCATTGATAGGCGGGCTAGGTAAGCGAATACTTACTCTTGATTCGGGCCGTCTAAGTTCAGATAGCGGTCGGGCCCATCAACCATGAACAGCAGTACCGACAACAAGTCAAAGCCGCGCGGTGCACTGGCCAGGCTGCTCAGTCCCCATCGGGACGACTTGCTGGCCAGCTGGCAGCGCATGTGGCGAACACCGCTGTCCACCTTGATGACCATCACTGTAATCGCTGTCGCGCTGCTGATGCCAGCCTGTCTAGCGTTAGTAAACGCAAACTTACAAAGCGTCGTCAGCGATTTCCGTGGCAGTGCCAGGATCACTCTGTACCTGAACAGCGAAGTAAGCGCAGACGAAGGCCAGGTTGTGAGTACAAACTTACGTGAGAGATCAGGCATTATCTCGGCAGACTACGTGTCCAGCCAGGATGCATTGGCGGAGTTTTCTACCGCAACGGGTCTTGGCAACGTACTCGCGACGTTGCCCGATAACCCGCTACCCGCAGCTATCGTGATTACCCCGGAGCTGGCCAATCCCGATGCGGTCGCTGCGCTGGCGGGGGAATTACGCCAACTGCCCGAAGTACAGACCGTGCAATTGGATGAAGCCTGGATCCGTCGCGTGGATGCGCTGGCCAGCACCGTGGGTTTGCTGGCGCGCAGTCTGGGTCTGCTCATTGCGCTGGGTGTCTGCTTCATCATCGGCAATACCATACGCGCCACGGTGGAGTCGCGCCGCGACGAGATTCGCGTGATTAAACTGGTGGGTGGCACCGACAGCTTTATCGCACGTCCGCTGCTGTATACCGGACTGCTGCAGGGTGCCGCTGGCGGCTTGCTGGCAGCGCTGTTGCTGGCGCTGCTGAGCTGGATTGCCGGAAGCACCCTGCAGGGCCTGAATCCGCCGTCGGCAGCGACTGCTGTCCCATTTCTCCAGCTCCAGGGCCCCGGCCCTGAGGGCATGGTGAGTTTACTGGCAGTGGGTGCCAGCTTGGGATGGATCGCCGCATTTGCCGCGAGCTGGCGGTATGTTCGCGCAGTCTCGCTCTGATCACGCCAGCGGTCACTGACTGGCGACCTGCTGATGGCTCGGTTGGTAACTAGTTCAGGGCACATGATTTCATTCAAATATAGCCATTACCAAAACCAGCAAGGGCTTGAAATTCGCTGCTGCTGCCCCAACCGTAAAGGTTGGTTCAGGACAGCGGGCCGGCAAGAGCCCATGCCCAGGTCCGGATCAAGGCTCAGCTGGATTCATCTTGAGCCGGCTGAAGCCGCCAAACCGCTAGACTCGACGGGGATTCACAGTGATCTGGCGAATGGAGCGAAAACGTAATTACTGGTATACTTGGCTGGTTCAGACAAGGTTAAATTTGAAGACTGACAAGCCTGCAGCGATCATCTGGCAGGCCAGTGGGTACGGCAGATTTGAACACCATGCCAGCGGCCATTTCCAGCGCGGAAGCGCCGCGACAGAACAGACAAATTGAATAGATTGGATCAACAGAACAGACCGACAGTGCAATAGGCACAGAGAGCTACGCAACAATGAGCACCATGGATATGAGTACACCAACAGGTAAGAGTCTCCAGGTTTTCGACCCCACTACACCGGGCCGCGATCTGACCGCTTATATCTCGTCAGTAAACAGCATCGCCGTGCTGACCCCGGAACGGGAGCTTGAACTTGCCCAGCAGTATTACTACGACGACAACGTCGACGCTGCGCGGCAGTTAGTGATGGCACATCTGCGCTTTGTTGTTCACCTGGCCAAAACCTACTCCGGCTACGGCCTGCCCCAGGCAGACCTGATTCAGGAAGGCAACGTCGGCCTGATGAAGGCCGTCAAACGCTTCAATCCGGAAGTGGGTGTGCGTCTGGTTTCCTTTGCCGTGCACTGGATCAAGGCCGAAATGCACGAATACATTCTGCGCAACTGGCGGATTGTGAAAGTCGCCACCACCAAGGCCCAGCGCAAGCTGTTCTTTAACCTGCGCAGCTCTAAAAAGCGCCTTGGCTGGCTGAACAATGAAGAAGCCCAGGCCGTTGCCAATGATCTTGGCGTAGACGCCAAGGTAGTGCGTCAGATGGAGGGACGCATGAGTGCCTACGACATGGCCTTCGATGCCGAACCGGAAGGTGACGAGGACAACGCCTATAAAGCGCCGGCCTACTATCTGGAAGACCAGAGCTCCAACCTGGCCGAACAACTTGAGGACGCCGAGTGGGAACAAGTCACCAACAACAGCCTGCACCTGGCGCTGTCGGAACTGGACGAGCGCAGCAAGGACATTTTGCGCAGTCGCTGGTTATCTGACAACAAGGCCACACTACACGAACTGGCAGACAAATACGGCGTCTCCGCCGAGCGTATTCGCCAGCTGGAGAAAAACGCCATGAACAAGATCAAGGCACGCATGGCTGCGTGAGGCGTCAAGCCTTCTGAATAATCAAAAGCCGCGCCTTGCGCGGCTTTTTTATGGTTCGTCTCTATGGTTTATAGCGCATTACCTGTAATTGTGGCCAGGCTCTGTTTGTGACTATGTTTGTGGTTATGTTTGTTGTGCCCATCTTTAGACTGAGGTCGCGCCGGGCAGGAGGGGGTTGTCGCCAACGCTCGGCGCCCGTCCCGGGTGCCTTCACTCCTAAAAAAGCCCTGGACTGCGGTCTTTTTTCTCCGTTCAGCGCTGTCGCTTTATTGTTGTCGACAACCCCTCCTGCCCGACACTCCGAGCGCTGGTAGGTGTTACGGTGTTTGTTGGCTTGGTTTCCCTTTGATCACTGGTACGCAGAGAGTTGGGAAGGTAGCTGTAAAGGGAGTTGCGAAAAGAAGTGCGAACAGTGCTTCGCTGTCCCGGCTGCCACTGCACGAGCGGATGTGGGGCGGCAGGGTTTCCGACCCGCCAATAAAGGCCGGCGCTGAGCGCAGGAAAAAGACCGTTTTCCAGGGCTTTTTCTGGAGTGAAGGGACCCAGGATGGGCGACGAGCCGGCGGGGCGGGAACCCTGCCGCCCCGCAGCCGCGCTCCAGGCCAGTGATTTACGAAGCAGTAATTTACAGGGCTATGCACACCATACAATTGTTTTTCTCATTGTTCCTCCCAAGTAGATCTGTGAAGAACTTTTTTACCGGCGCGCTAGTGGCTGAACCATTTACCTCACTGCACGCGATCACTACTTGAATCAACACGGCAAGCCCGACACAATTCGCGATCTATGTCAGCACACCTTATAAGCCTCGCCGCAATCAACGGTTTCCTGGTTGTCAGTATCGGCGCCTTTGGCGCCCACGCCCTGCAGGCGCGACTGACCGAAACCGGCATGCTGGCAACCTTCGAAACCGGGGTGCTGTATCACATGTTTCACACCGTGGCCTTGCTGGCGATTGCGGTGCTCGCCGCGCTGGGCAGCGAATCGCGACTGCTATCCAGTGCCGCCTACCTGTTCCTGCTTGGCATTGTGCTGTTTTCCGGCAGTCTCTACGTGCTGAGCCTGAGCGGTATCAGCTGGCTGGGAGCGATAACCCCGCTGGGTGGCGTGGCGTTTCTGGCCGCCTGGGGCTGTCTGGCGTGGTATGGATTTACCGTGGCAACAAGCGCCTGAGCCTGACACCATGCATGTCTCTGTAAACGGCAAGCCTCACAATCTGCCCACCGATAGCTCGGTAGCCCAGCTTTTGACATTGCTCAAGGTGGGAACCGGGCGCATTGCCGTGGAAGTGAATGGCGACATTGTGCCGCGCAGCGAATTCGAGACCCATCAGCTTGCCGATGACGACCGTGTCGAGATCGTCCAGGCCATTGGCGGCGGCTGAGCAAACAAACCGATGACCCGATGCCAATCGACTGCGAGGTCCCGGGCTCTGAAGCCCGCCCCGACCGGAGACCGTTGACGCAATGCTCATTTGTTTCTGACCACTAATTACTGACTAACGACCACTGACAACTATGACCGAACGACAGGACAAACCGCTGGAAATCGCTGGCACTCGCTATCAATCGCGCCTGATTATTGGCAGCGGCAAGTATGCTGACTTTCAACAGAATCTGGACGCCCTGGAAGCCAGCGGCGCCGAGATGATCACTGTGGCCATTCGCCGGGTGAATCTTGGTCAGGACGCCGACTCCCCCAGCCTGCTGGACGTTATTTCGCCACAGCGCTACACAATCCTGCCCAACACCGCCGGGTGCTACAACGCCGAGGATGCGGTGCGTACCTGTCGCATGGCGCGGGAGTTACTGGACGGCCACAAGCTGGTGAAACTGGAAGTGCTGGGAGATGAAAAAACCCTGTACCCGAATGTCACCGAAACACTGGCGGCTGCCGAGACATTGGTGGCGGACGGCTTCGATGTCATGGTTTACACCAGCGACGATCCGCTGATTGCCAGACGCCTGGAAGACATCGGCTGCGTGGCGGTGATGCCGCTGGGCGCGCCGATTGGCTCTGGTCTGGGAATCCGCAACCCCTACAACATCCGCATGATTCTGGAAAACGCCAGCGTGCCAATTATCGTTGACGCCGGGGTTGGTACTGCCTCAGATGCCAGTATCGCCATGGAACTGGGCTGTGACGGCGTGCTGATGAATACCGCCATTGCCGAAGCTGGCAATCCGGTGCTGATGGCCTCGGCGATGAACAAGGCCGTAGCGGCCGGGCGCGAGGCCTGGCTCGCGGGGCGTATGCCCCGACGTCTCTATGCCAGCGCTTCATCGCCAATTGATGGCACTTTTTTCTAGGCCCGGTTTTCTGAGCCCAATTCCCAATCAACGCAACCACCGCGCACACCAGCAACGAAACCCGACACCTTGACCACCTCAAAGTCAGACGACAGTCATCGTCCCATCCGCTCCTATGTGATTCGCGGCGGACGCCTCACCGATTCCCAGCGCAAGGCCATCGACCAGCACTGGCAGGAGTACGTGATTGACTACCAGCCGCAGTCCCTGCCCTGGGACGAGTTATACCCGCAACCGGCGCCGCTAACCGTGGAGATTGGCTTTGGCATGGGCGATTCGCTACTGGCCATGGCCGAGGCAGAGCCCGGAAAAAACTTCCTCGGCATTGAGGTGCACAAACCCGGGGTCGGCAAATTGATCCACGGCCTGGTAGAAAAGCAGCTAAGCAACGTGCGCATCATGTGCCACGACGCCACGGAAGTGGTACAGCACTGCGTGGAGAACGGTGCTATCGATCGCTTCCTGATCTTCTTTCCCGATCCATGGCACAAGAAACGCCACCACAAACGCCGCCTGATCCAGCCACCGTTCGTCAGTCTCCTGGCCAACCGCCTGCACAAGGGCGGCAGCATCCACCTGGCCACCGATTGGCAAAACTACGCCGAACACATGCTGGAAGTCATGGAAGCAGAAGCCCAGCTGTGCAACGCCAATGGCCCCAATAACTACTGGCCAACACCCAACCGTCCCGAAACCAAATTCGAACGCCGCGGCCAACGCCTCGGCCACGGCGTCTGGGATCTCCTGTACCAGAAAGTTTGACCCAGATACGACTTGCCGCCTCGGAGAACGGGTCGGCGGTTAAGGCACCCTAGCAAACCAGTTGGTGGCTTTCCGCAACACCAGGCAGCGTAGACAGATCTGCTCCAGCCGCTCCAGAGCGAGCGCTTTAACAGGCTCACAACCCCGGGGCTACCAAGCGACTTCGACCCGGGCCAAGACCTCGAACTAAATCCCGACTGTGAAATTACCCATGGCGCGATACCGGTGGAAGTAACCAACAACCACTATTTGCCATACAGGGTTGTAGAAAGCCGAAAATGGTAAAGCCGGATACAGAGAATCCTTCCCGGTCGAATTAGCGACCTGGGACACACGAAGATCCGTAACGACTGCTCCAGCGACAAAGAAAGACCTGGGCAACGCGCAAAGAAAGCCGAGCCAGGGGTTGGGGGCGCACTTCGTCGCGAGGCAGTTCCAGAGTGGGTGGATAGCCGCTTTCGCGACCGAGGAACGCACAGGCGCTGATCCCGGGGTGACCAGGTTATTCCGTAGCGAGGCTGTTCCAGGGCGCGGAATTCGCGGCGTTCTCGATTGAGGGACGCACAGGCGTACTGACCAGTACGTCGAGCATTCCGGCCGAGTGAATGTGGTGAGACGCGCGCTCCGGGGCAGCCGCAGTAGAAGTGCGCCTCAAACCTCTGGCGAAACTAAAACCAGAACCGGTGTTCGTGGGTTTGCAGCCAGTCGATATACCGCTCATGGTCCGGGCACACCGACTCCACCAGATTCCAGAAGCGGCGCGAATGGTCCATATGTACCAGGTGACAGACTTCATGACTGATCATGTAGTCGATGATGCTGTAGGGAGCCAGCATGATCAGCCAGTTGTATTGCAGCACGCCCCGGGAGGTGCAGTGGCCCCATTTTGACTTGGTTTTGCGCAGGCGGATTTCAGTAATCTTGTGATCGACGCCGAGGTGGCGGGCCAGGCCCCGGGCCCGCGGCAGGATATAGTCACTGGCCTTGTCGATCAGGTAGTCCTCCACCTGCACTCGTGCCTTGGCCGGGGTCAGTTTGTGGCCCTGGATAATAAAGCGGTCACCCTGGACCAGAATGCGCTGCTTGCGACTTTCCTTGAATTCGATAGTCAGCTCGCGAGCGCGATAGAAAATTGTCGCCCCGCGCTCGACGCGCAGGCTCTCCCGGTATCTCAATGCCTCATCGCTCAGGCGTTTTTCAATCCAGTCGCGGTTGCTGTCTACAAACTCCCAGACTTCCCGTCGGCTGGCCTGCCAGGGACAGCGCACCACGACCTTCTTGTGGGTCACGTGCAGGGCCAGGGTCTTGCGCTTGCTACGCTCAACCTCACAGGTAAAAGGCCGGGCGACGCTGCGCTCACCGGCGCCAAATTTCAGGGCAACAATTTTAGAACCGGTCACGGCGCGGCTTATCCTGCTCATGAGGCCTCCGGGCCGCTGGTGGGCTTTCTGGCGATAATGCTGGCTACTGCACGGGCAGGCGCGGCCAGTTCACCTTCGAATTCATGGATCAGTTCCCAGTCGGAGAACACGGTGCCCAGTTCCCCGGGCTGTAGCAAAAATGCATCGCGCTTGGGTCTACCAAAGGCACGCTGGGCCACGGTAAAAGTCTCGTAAATCACCAGGCCACCCGGGCGTACCGCCGCTTTGAGTTGCGCAAATAATGCGCGGTGCAAATAGTTAAAAACCAGTATCGCATCAAAAGTCTTTCCCGCCAGAGGCAATGTCTCATCCTGCTCCAGATCCACACTCCAGAGCTGGCACAGCGCAGTGCTGAATCGATGATCAGCGCTGACTGCGGCAAGCTGGTCCCGATCACGATCGGCAAACGTCACCGGTAAACCCCGGGATGCCAGCAGCAAGCCATTGCGCCCCGAACCGCAAGCCAGATCCAGTACGCCGTGGGTAACCGGGAGCGCCTCGAACAGCTGCAGATTATCGGTCAGAAGCGGCGCAGCGTTACTGTTAGAATGCGTCATTACCAACCAACCAAACGGATACTCGAATGCCCGCTGCGCAGACGCCGTGCATAGATCGTCATAAAATAAGTGAAGAGCAATTCCATCACAATATCTTAAGAGTACCTTTACTCGATTATTTATCGTTGCCCGGCGCGATTTCTTGGGCAGCGGCCAAATCTTTTTTAGCAAACGCGAACCCGCATGACTGATAACGACCGCAACAAGCGCATGGAAAACAAGGACCGCCTGTTTAATGATACGCGCCTGCCCGGCGACTTTGTATTCGACGACAAGGTAGCCCAGGTCTTTACCGACATGATCAATCGCTCGGTGCCCGGCTACAGCACCATCGTCGCCATGATCGGCGTACTCGCGGAGCGCTACTGCCAACCTCATACCCGGGTATTCGATCTGGGCTGCAGCCTGGGGGGTGCCAGCTTCGCGGTGGCCCAGTCAGTCACTCACGAAGACTATGGCATTGTGGCTGTGGACAATTCACCGGCCATGATTGAGCGGCTCGCGGACAAGGTCAGCCAGGGGGAGTTTGGTCACCAGCGCATTGACTGCCGCCTCGAGGATGTCCGTGACTGCCAGATCGACAATGCCTCAGTGGTCATTCTTAACTTCACGCTGCAGTTCATCGACCCCGCCGACCGGCAGCAACTAATTGAGCGAGTGTATGCCGGCATGGTGGAGGGCGGTATCCTGATCCTGTCCGAGAAAATTCGCTTTCCCGACCACACCCTCAATGAGCTATGCATCGATCTGTATCATGGCTTCAAGGAAACCATGGGATACAGCAAACTGGAGATCAGCCAGAAGCGCACCGCGCTGGAGAATGTGTTGATCCCGGAAACACTGGACGACCATCGCCAGCGTCTGAGGCGAGCCGGTTTTGGCAGCATGGACGTGTGGTTTCAGTGTTTCAATTTTGCGTCCATGGTGGCGTTCAAGTAGCCCGGACGACCCACCATGGATTATTCCCGACTCCACGCACAGCTCACCGGCAGCGGTCTCGAAGCCCTACAGCCCTATCTGGAAGAAGAGTTCCTGGCGACGCTGCGCCACGGTGACTTCCCCCGCTGGCGCCGGCTTATTGCCTCATTGCCGGACTGCCAACCCGGCAGCGTGGATCTCGGTGAGGTCATTACCATTGGCAGCGCTGACGATCTGAGCGCCACCGAGCGCAACGATCTGCGCGACAAACTGCGCCAGTTAATGCCCTGGCGCAAAGGACCATTCAACCTGTTCGGTATCGCTATCGACAGTGAATGGCAGTCGCACCAGAAGTGGGACCGGCTCAAGCACCATATTCGGCCGCTGCAGGGCAGGACCGTGCTGGATGTGGGTTCCGGTAACGGCTACTACAGTTTTCGCATGGCCGGAGCCGGAGCGGCACTGACCATCGGGCTGGATCCCCATCTGCCCTATGTTGGCCAGTTTGGCGCGGTAAAACACTTTGTCCCCCAGCTGCCGGTGCATGTCTTGCCGCTGGGTCTGGATCAGTGGCCCGCCACCGCAGCTGCGTTCGATACGGTGTTCTCCATGGGGGTGATATACCACCGCCGCTCACCGGTTGATCACCTGTTGCAGATGGCGCAGTGCCTCAAGCCCGGCGGCCAACTGGTGCTGGAAACCATCGTGGTGGCCGGTGACGAGGGCTACAGCCTGATACCGGAAGATCGCTACGCGCGGATGGGGAACGTCTGGTTTGTCCCGTCTGTCGCCACGCTGCAGCGCTGGCTGGCGCGCTGCGGATTCACCGACATCTGCGTGGTCAACGAATGCCTGACCAGTGAGGATGAGCAGCGCCGCACTGACTGGATGCCCTTTGACACACTGGCCGATGCCCTGGACGCTGACAATCCCAGTCTGACCATAGAAGGTTACCCGGCACCCAGGCGTGCGATTCTCACCGCCAGCAAGCCCTGAGCCCGGCGCCGCGGAAATACCAGTATGTTTCCGTCGCGTAAGCTGGCTGTAACCGTAATAAATTCCCCAGGGGCAGTCACCCGGGAGAAAAACTGTTCCGAGCTCAAAAGGGGTCAAGCCTCGCATTAATTTACAGTTGCCAAATTTTGTCACCCGTGTTGTAAGCGCAGTGACACAAAGCCCGTATATAGTGCAATAAAACCAATTGGTCGAAATTGTCCCGCTTAATCCCCGATTTTGTTGACGCGCCCTCTCGATTTCGTTAACTATTAGCTCGGGCCCCTTTTGGGGCAGCTCCAGTACAAGCTGTCAACTATCACTGACAAACGTCAAACCGCTGCCAAACCTGTAGTAATAACAACAAATAACACCAACCAATAACACCAACAATCCACCTAACAATAACCGAGATCCAGCGATGGCCAGACCACTCCGAATTGAATACCCGGACGCTGTGTATCACGTCTCCAACTATGGGGCCGGTAACCAGCGCGTATTTCCTTCCGCGAAGTACTTCGAAGCCTTTCTTGAAGGCCTGGGAGAAACCTGTTCTCGACTCAATGTCGAGGTCCATGCCTACTGCCTGCTCAGGGATGAATATCATCTCGTGGTGAAAACGCCGGAGGCAAACCTGAGTCGTTTCATGCGTCAGGTCGATGGCCTTTACACCCAGCACTATCAGCGCATGAAGAAATCCGACGGCTCCCTGTTCCGCGGACGCTACAAGGCGGTACTGATTCAGGCCGACAAATACCTGCTACCCCTGTCACGCTACATCCATAGCAAGGTCAAACCATCAGAGCTGACCAGCTATCCTTACAGTAGTTTTACTTACTTCACTCGCAAACCAAAGCCGCCAGCCTGGTTTAATCGCGACGAGACCCTCAAGCAGCTGCCCGGACCTGCGACCAAGCGCGGCGTGAACTACCGCAGCTACGTCAAGGAAGGGGTCGATGAAGAAATGGCCCACTTCTACGGCAAGAAAAATCTGTCGTCGATCATGGGCGATGAGAAGTTTCGCAAGTCTGCGCAGAAAAAGCGTTCTACCACCAAGGTGCGAGGCGTTTCCCGGGGTGCCAATGCCAAGTGGCGACCATCCTGCAAGCAAATCATCACCGCGGTAGCCAAACAGTTCAAGGTAACGGAAAGCAGTATCTACAATGCCGCCCGTGGGCCAGGCTCAAAGAACGTGCCGCGCTGGGTGGCCATGTACCTTTGTCAGGAGCTGTCCGCGAACACCCTGCAGTCTATTGCCAAGCTGTTCAAGCTGAAGCGCTACGGCACGGTCTCCACCACGGTGGGTAAGCTGCGCAAGGAGTTTGCAGAAGACCCGGCGTTACTGGCCACCACCGAGCGACTGGCCAAGCGGCTCAGTAAAGGTAAAAACTGAACACCGTGAATAGGGGCTAAGGGAGCAGGACAAGGGATTTAGACTGACGCTGACTAGCCGATCACCCGGAGCCCCGCAGTAACAAGCCTGGTTGGCTGCACGCTGGCAGCAGCAGTGCTAAAAATCCGGCTCGCATCAAACAAGGGACATCGCGCATTACCGGGAATTGTGGCCAACCTTGCTTGGGGGGGCTGTTTATTATGCCCAGCTGGAGGGTGTGGTCGCGCCGGGCAGGAGAGGGGTTGTCGCCAACGCTCTGCGCCTGTCCGGCCTGTCCTGTCTTCCCGCAGACGCGCTCGAGGTCACTGATTTACACCACGAGGTACGCCACATTATGGGTCCTCCTTGTGATTCTGCGACGAACCATAAACAAGAACCATAAAAAAAGCCGGCCTGGGTAACCACACAGGCCGGCTTTTTCGTGTCCGGGTAAGCGCTTACTTGATCTTCGATTCTTTGTAGATCACGTGCTTGCGAACCACGGGATCAAACTTCTTGATCTCCATCTTGTCCGGCATGTTGCGCTTGTTCTTGTCGGTGGTGTAGAAGTGCCCGGTGCCCGCACTTGAAACCAGCTTGATCTTGTCTCTCATGATCGTGTTCCTGTGAGTCTGTGGCCAGCGTTACAGCTGGACGCCGCGGCTGCGGATGTCGGTAAGCACTGAGTCAATACCCAGCTTGTCAATAATACGCATGCCCTTGGTGGAAACGCGCAGTCTGACGAAACGCTTTTCAGATTCAACCCAAAACCGGTGGTGGTGAAGATTGGGCGAAAAGCGGCGGCGTGTCCTGTTGTTGGCGTGAGACACGTTGTTTCCGGTAACGGGCTTCTTTCCGGTTACCATGCAAACCTTGGACATGTTGAGGCCTCTGTCTAAAAGGTGAAATTCGGTCGCTTGTTGAGCGCATTGACTGACCGGATTTACCCGCCGGGATGTGCCGGGGTCGTGGGTCGAAAACCGGGGTCGAAAAAAGAGTCGCGTTTTATACCAGATGACCCCATCCCGCGCAAGGTAAATCAACGCTTGCGTGGCATCCGGCACGGATTTCACCGTCCGTCAGAGCAAGTCGCGCTCCGCCATGGAGACCACCGAGTCAGTACCGATGACCAGGTGATCCAGTACCCGTACCTCAATGGTTCCCAAAGCGCTGCGCAGCTTGCCGGTGATGGCGATATCGGCCTGGCTGGGTTCGGCTATTCCAGACGGGTGATTGTGGGCGAAAATCACCGCGGCAGCATTGTGGTGGAGGCAGCGCTTGACCACTTCACGGGGATACACGGCGGCGCCGTCGATAGTACCGGTAAACAGCTCTTCCATGTGCACCAGATGATGCTGGTTGGTCAAGTACAGCACGCTGAACACTTCATGCTCACAGAACCGGAAGCGCGCCCGCAGGTAGTCCCGTGTCGCCGCTGAGTTAGTAAGTATATCCTTACCAAGAATGCTCTGTTGCATCTGACGCAGAAGCAATTCTTTCATGGCCTCAAGCAGAGCAATGCGGCTTGCTCCCAGGCCTGGCTGGGCACTGAGCTGGACGCGGCTGGCAGCCATCAAACCGGCCAGGTTGCGGAACTGGCGCAGCAGATCTCCGGCCAGGTCCAGCGCGGATTTACCAGCGATCCCGGTTTGCAGCAGAATTGCCACCAGTTCCGCATCCGACAGACTCACGGCGCCCTTACTCAGCAGTTTTTCCCGCGGCCGCTCAGCTGCCGGCCAGTCTATGATTGGCATCTGCGATGCCTCGCCAGACTGGCTGTTCCTGGTGGTCTTGCTGCCCCCGCTTCCCGCACTCGCATAGTCATTTTAACCACCTTTTCCGGCCACAGGACCGGCCACGCGACCGGCCACAAAATCAGGGTTTGTCCTGCACCCTAACAGTGTAGTCGCTGTTCCCGAAAATGCCTGCAGTAGCACTGCTGTCCCACCGTTTCCGCATCGAAAATACTTGATCAGGCTAGGTGCGAGGGTTTCAAGCGGTTCCTGATGGGTTCAGGCATGACACCTTATTGTCTGACACACGGTACACAGCAACGAACCCAGAGCACACTGACTTATGCCATCAGCAAGGGGTATGAAAGTGTGGGACAGCTGTGCCTGCAGCAGGGTCATGGTGCGCAAATTGCCTCCATGAGAGTGACCTGCTAGTCTACCGCCTCTTGAGTCCAAGCCCGGTGTTTACAGGTCTTCCATGTTAAGCCTCACTAACAAACACATTCTCCTGGGCATTACCGGTGGCATCGCAGCCTACAAAAGTGCAGAGCTGGCGCGGCTGTTTATGCGTGCCGGTGCCGAGGTTCGCGTGGTCATGACCCGAGCCGCCACCGAATTCATTACGCCGCTAACCATGCAGGCCCTGACCGGGCATCGAGTCCATCTCGATTTGCTGGATCCCGAGGCCGAGGCCGCCATGGGGCATATCGAGCTGGCCCGCTGGGCGGACCTCGTCGTGGTCGCGCCCGCCACTGCTGATTTCCTGGCGCGGGTTACCCAGGCTCATGCCGACGACATCCTCACCACGTTGATTCTCGCCACACCGGCACCGATTGCCCTGGCGCCAGCCATGAACCAGGGCATGTGGGCCGATGCCGGCGTGATGGCCAATGTCGCTACCCTGCAGCAACGAGGCTACCAGTTACTGGGGCCCGCTGAAGGCGATCAGGCATGTGGCGATGTGGGCCAGGGCCGGATGCTGGAGCCGGCGCAAATCCTCAGCGCCTGCGCCGGGATGTTCGACACCGAAATTCTGGCCGGGCGCCGGCTGGTGATTACCGGCGGACCCACACGGGAAGCCATCGACCCGGTGCGGTTTCTTAGCAATCACAGCTCCGGCAAGATGGCTTATGCCCTGGCCGCAGTGGCTGTGGAGTTGGGTGCCAAAGTGACGCTGGTGAGCGGCCCGGTGGCGCTGGCCACACCGGCGGGCGTCCAGCGGGTAGACGTGATCAGTGCTGAAGACATGCGTCGCGAGGTTATGGATCAGGTGATCGGCGCCGATGTGTTTATTGGCGTTGCGGCGGTAGCTGACTACCGACCCGAGGCCGCGGCCGACAGCAAGATCAAGAAAGACGCGGACCGACTTGAGCTGACCCTGGTGCGCAACCCCGACATTATCAGCGAAGTAGCGGCCTTGCCGGCGCGGCCAATGGTGGTGGGTTTTGCTGCCGAGACCGACAACCTGCTGGAAAACGCGCGCAGCAAGCTGCAACGCAAGAAACTGGATCTGCTGTTTGCCAATGACGCCACAGCCACTTTCAATAATGACGCCACAGCGGTAACCCTTGTTGATGCCAGCGGTGAAGAACAACTGCCGGGCGGCAGCAAAACCGCCGTGGCCCGCCTGATGCTGGAACATATCGCCGCACGACTCGCCAGCATTCCTGAAACTGCCCCCAGACCTGCCCAGCGCAACGGTAGTGAGTCATGACTGAGGTGCGCCCTGGGAGCCCGCCAGTGCGGCCCGATACCAGCGTACCGGCGTCGATTTTCCGCGCCTACGACATCCGCGGGATCGTCGATGCTGAACTGACAAAAGACGTCGTCACCCAGATCAGCCATGCCATTGGCAGCGAGGCTCGCGAGCAGGGCATCAATCGCCTGCTGGTCGGCTACGACGGCCGTCTGTCCAGCCCGCGCCTGTCCCGTGCCTTGATTGACGGCCTGCTGGAAAGCGGCTGCGATGTCGTCAACCTGGGCCTGGTGCCCACGCCGCTGCTGTACTTTGCCGCCCACACCGGCGACACCGACTCGGGCGTGATGTTGACCGCCAGTCACAATCCCGCCAACTACAACGGCATCAAGATCGTGTTCCGGCGCAGCAGCCTGGCAGACAACCAGATTCAGGATATACGGCAGCGCATTGAAGAACACCGGTTTCTGACCGGGCAGGGCAGGGAGACCGAGCGCGACGTGCGCCGCGAGTACCGGCAAGCCATCGCCGACAATGTCACCTTGCAGCGTCCGCTGAAACTGGTTGTGGACTGCGGCAATGCGGTCCCGGCAGTGGTCGCCCCGCAGCTGTTTCGGGACCTGGGCTGCGAAGTGCATCCGCTGTTCTGCGAGGTGGACGGCCACTTCCCCAATCACCATCCGGACCCTACCGTGCCTGACAACCTGCGCCTGCTCAGTGACAAGGTGCAGCAACTGCAGGCCGACCTTGGCGTGGCCTTTGATGGCGATGGCGATCGTCTGGGGGTGGTCACCGAACAGGGCGAGTTTATTGCCGCCGACCGCCTGCTGATGCTACTGGCCCAGGACATTTTGCCACGCTACCCCGCTGGCGCGCCGGTGGTCTTCGACGTCAAGTGCAGCCGCGCCCTGGTGCGGGTCATCAACGAGCTTGATGGTGAACCGGTGATGCACCGCAGTGGCCATTCATTCATGAAACAGAAAATGCAGGAAACCGGCGCGCCGTTAGGCGGCGAGTTTGCCGCCCACGTGTTTCTCAAGGACCGCTGGTATGGCTTTGACGACGGCCTGTACACCGCAGCCCGGCTGCTGGAAATTCTCAGCCGCCAAACTGGCCCAGCCAGCGAGATTTTTGCAGCGCTGCCCGGCGGCATCAGCACCGGCGAAATCAAGCTGCCGATGGCCGAGGATAAAAAGTTTGCGTTCATGGAGCGGCTACAAAAGTTGGCCACATTTCCCGACGGCCAGGTAATTAATCTGGACGGTATACGCGTTGAGTTCGACCACGGCTGGGGACTGATCCGCGCCTCCAATACCAGCCCGGCACTGCTGATGCGCTTTGAGGCGGATGACCACGCCGCACTTGCGGACATCCAACAGCGCTTTAAAGCTTTAATTCAGCGCGCAGATAAAACCATAGATCTGAGTTTTTCCCAGGGATAGACATGTCATTGAATCTCGACAGCGCCAAGAACATTGCCAGGGTTCTCACCGAAGCGCTGCCTTACATACAAAAATTCACCGGCCGCACCATTGTCGTCAAATACGGCGGCAATGCCATGGTTGACGACGTTCTCAAGCACAGCTTCGCGCGCGACATCGTGTTGATGAAGCTGGTGGGCATGAATCCGATTGTGGTCCACGGCGGCGGCCCGCAAATCGGCAAGGTACTGCAGCAACTCAATATCGAATCCAGCTTTGTTGACGGCCTGCGGGTGACAGACAGTCAGACCATGGACGTGGTGGAAATGGTTCTGGGCGGGCTGGTCAATAAAGAGATCGTCAACCTGTTGAATCAGAATCAGGGTAAGGCAGTGGGCGTCACCGGCAAGGACGGCAACCTGATTCGCGCCCGCAAGCTGACCATTCGTCGTCGCGGTGACGGCGACGCCGATGATGAAACCATCGATATTGGTCAGGTGGGTGAGGTAGCCAGCATTAACACCGAAATTCTGGAGATGATGAAGGATAGCGACTTCATTCCGGTAATTGCGCCTATTGGCACTGACGAGAGTGGCGCCAGCTACAACATCAACGCCGACTCAGTGGCCGGCGAGCTGGCCGGGATTCTCGGTGCCGAAAAGCTGATGCTGCTAACCAATGTCGCTGGCGTGCAGGATAATGACGGCAAGGTGCTGACTGGTCTCAGTGTGGGACAAGTTGATGCGTTAATTGCCGATAAGACCATACATGGAGGCATGTTGCCGAAGATCGAATGCGCCCTGGCGGCGATCAGAGCCGGTGTCCATAGTGCTCATATCGTCGATGGGCGAGTGGAACATGCCGTGCTGTTGGAAATTTTTACCGATGAGGGCGTTGGTACTCTCATCACCCAGCGTGGATTGAACAAAAGCGCTTCAACCGACTAGTGATTTGCACGGATAGTGGTTTGAACGATTAATGGTTTGAACGATTAAGAGACGCAAATGATTAGTGGCTTAACGATTGTTAGCTTAAACAACACCAAGGCCTGACCGGAAATGGAAAACAGCCAGAAACCCTCCCGCAAAGAACAGATCCTCCAGTCACTGGCGCGCATGCTGGAAACTGCGCCCGGTGAACGCATCACCACCGCGGCCCTGGCCCGGGAAGTGGGCGTCTCCGAGGCGGCACTTTATCGTCACTTCCCCAGCAAGGCGCGCATGTTCGAGGGGCTGATCGAATTTATCGAGAACACCCTGTTCGTGCGCATCGCCCGGGTGCTTAAGGAAGAAGAGCACGCCGAGCAGCGCTGCCACAAGATCCTGACTCTGCTGCTGACGTTTGCCGACAAGAATCCAGGGATGACCCGGCTACTCACCGGTGATGCCCTGGCCGGCGAGACTGAGCGGCTGCGGGAGCGCATCGTGCAGTTTTTTGATCGCCTGGAAGCGCAGCTCAAGCAGATTTTACGGGAAGCCCAGATTCGCGAAAACCTGAAACCGGCGATCTCCGCTGCCGCGCTGGCCAATCTGCTACTGGCCAGCTGCGAAGGTCGGCTGGTGCAGTTCGTGCGCAGTGAATTCCGCGAGTCGCCCCTGGAACACTGGGATCTGCAGTGGGAGTTTCTCAGCAAGCAGCTGCTGCTGCCCTTTGAAACCGAGGTTGCCTCACACGGTTAGCAATCGCGGCTGACCGCTCAGGATTGCACACCATACCGCTCACGGTAGGCATTAACCGCCTCCAGATGAGCTCCCAGTTCCGAGCTGGCCATGGCCTCCAGATAGGAGACAATGTCCGCCAGGTTGATAATACTGACCACCTTGATCTGGTACTGCTGTTCGATTTCCTGAATCGCGGACAGCTGCGACTGCCCCTTTTCCTGCCGGTCCATGGCCACGGCAATACCAGCCAGCCGCGCACCGTTGGCGGCAATGATATCTGCTGCCTCCCGAATCGCGGTGCCGGCGGTAATCACATCATCAATAATCAGCACTTCGCCACTCAGGTCGGCGCCGACGATGCTGCCACCTTCACCGTGATCCTTGGCCTCTTTACGGTTGAAGCAATACGGCTTGTCGATCTTGTGCTCCGAGGCCAGCGCCATGGCGGTGGTCGCAGCCAGGGGAATTCCCTTGTAGGCCGGTCCAAACAAGACATCAAATCGCAGGCCGGCGTCGGCGATGGCGGCAGCATAACAACGGGCGAGAAAGGCCAGTTTGTCACCGCTGTTAAACAGCCCGGCATTGAAGAAGTAGGGACTGATGCGGCCGGACTTCAAGGTAAACTCGCCAAACCGCAAGATCTCATGATCAATGACGAAACGGAGAAATTCCTGCTGGAAAGGTTTCATAGCTGATTCCTGAATCTGATTACTGCTTTTATGCCGCGATAGATACTAGCGAGTTACAAGATTGCTGCCCGCCAGTTACGCGAACCCGGTGCTTCAGCCCAGCGCCTTTTGCTGGGCGCTCACTAATTCCTGAATGCCGCGCTCAGCCAGGCCCACCATGTCCAGCAGCTGCTGATGGGAGAACTCGCCATCTTCACCGGTGCCCTGCACCTCGATAAAGCCTCCGGACTGGGTCATCACCACATTCATGTCCGTCTCGGCATTGGAGTCTTCAATATAGTCCAGATCCAGCACAGACTGGCCACCAAACACACCCACCGACACCGACGCCACCAGCTGCCGTAAGGGGCTGGCCGCCAGCTTGCCGTTGTCTACCAGGTAGCTCAGCGCATCTACCAGAGCAACACAGCCGCCGGTGATGGACGCGGTGCGGGTACCGCCGTCGGCCTGGATCACGTCACAGTCCACCTTGATGGTGTGCTCGCCAAGGGCCTTCAGATCCACCGCGGCGCGCAAGGCCCGGCCAATCAGCCGCTGAATCTCCTGGGTACGCCCGGACTGCTTGCCGCGCGCCGCTTCGCGATCCATGCGGCTGCCGGTGGAGCGCGGCAGCATGCCATATTCAGCGGTGATCCAGCCCTGACCACTGCCTTTCAGCCAGCGCGGCACGGACGTCTCCACCGAGGCATTACACAGCACCTTGGTGTCGCCAAAGGCGACCAGCACCGAGCCTTCGGCGTGCTTGGTGTAGTGGCGGGTAAGAGAAATGGTGCGCAGTTGGTCTGGCTGTCGACCGCTGGGTCGGCTGGGTGCTGACATAGTAAATCCGTTGTTGGGAGTGATTGTTGGAAAATTAGTTATTGGAAATTATTGGCTGCAGCGCTGGCTATTCTGCTACACGCTTTGATCGCAGGCGGGATTATGCAAGATTAACCTGGCCGGTGCGACCTGCAGCACAGCGTCGGCCAGGAATCCTTGGGCCAACGCTATGATTCAAGTGGCGATACGCTAAAATAGCCGCTCACTCAAAGCAGACCGGATTTATTATGTTAAGTATGACCGCCTTTTCCAGGCAACAGTTGGAAGGCGATTGGGGCGCGCTAACCTGGGAAATTCGCTCCGTCAATCATCGCTATCTTGAATCCAGTGTGCGCTTGCCGGAACCCTTTCGCGGACTCGAAGCCAAAGTCCGCGACAGCCTGCGCAAGAAGCTGTCACGGGGAAAAGTGGAATGCCAATTGCGCTACCAGGCCCTGGCGCCGGAGCAATCGGAGCTGCAACTCAATGACGCATTGATCTCACGTCTGCTGGATGCCAACAAGGAGATTTCCGCCAGGCTGGGCGGCCCCACCGATCTGAACGGAATCGATATCCTGCGCTGGCCCGGTGTCATCAAGGACGATACTGCCGACAGCAGCGCCCTCGAATCGGAGGCGCTCAAGCTGTTCGACCAGGCGCTGGATGAACTCATAGCCAATCGCCAGCGTGAAGGGGGCGCCATCAAGGCCATGCTTGAGCAACGGATCACCGCCATTCGCGACATCGTCGTGGCGGTACGCCAAAAAATGCCCGATATTCTCGCGGCCCAGCGCCAGACCATGCTGGACAAGATCAATGATTTGAAAGCCGAGCTGGAAGCCTCCCGGATCGATCAGGAAGTGGCTTTGCTGGCACAGAAAGCGGATGTCGCCGAGGAACTGGACCGACTCGATTCACACCTGGAAGAATGTGCCCGGGTCATCGACACCAAGGGACCCAATGGCCGGCGGCTGGACTTCCTCATGCAGGAATTGAACCGTGAGGCCAATACCCTGTCCTCGAAGTCCCTGGTGGCGGATACCACCCTGTCGGCGGTAGAGCTGAAAGTGCTGATCGAACAGATGCGCGAGCAGATCCAGAATATCGAGTAGTGCGTCGCGCTTGTAATGTAACCGGGGCTAACCCGACCCGAGAGAAACCGTAATGGAATCCATGCCAGTTGGAAAACTGTTTATTATCACCGCCCCTTCTGGCGCCGGCAAAACCACTCTCGTGGAAGCACTGGTGGCCAATAATCCGCGCTTGCGGGTGTCGGTGTCCCACACCACACGCCCAAAACGCAGCAAGGAAGTAGAAGGGGTCAATTATCACTTTATTGAAAAGACAACTTTCCTGAATATGCTGCAGGAAGGCGACTTTCTGGAAAGCGCTGAGGTTTACGGTCACCACTACGGGACCTCCCATCGCTGGGTGGAAGAGCAGCTCAAACAGCAGCAGGACGTGATTCTGGAGATCGACTGGCAGGGTGCCGCCCAAGTGCGCAACCTGATGCCGGAAGCCTGTTTCATTTTCATCCTGCCGCCGTCTCTGGAAACTCTCACCGAACGCCTGCGCCATCGCGCCCAGGACGATGAAGACACCATCGAAGACCGGATGCGCCAGGCCCGCAGCGTCATTGAGCATGTCGCGGAAGCAGACTATATCGTGGTTAATGATGAATTCGACACCGCCCTTGAAGACCTGCGCGCCATTGTCCGCTCGCAGCGCCTGACCACAATCCACCAGCAGCGCAACCTGGCCGAACTGCTCGGTAGCCTGACCCAGGGTTAGCCTGCTGCCGGGCCGGCTGGCTGTCTAAAAAACATGCAATAAGCGCGGAAATTCAGTAGAATTGCCGGTCTTTTTCCCGGGGCCCGGGCCCCGCCCCGATCCGGTGCTTTCCCGGACCGGCATAAGCTCGGACAAAAGCGGCACAGCCCTTGAAACTCGGGAGCTGGGGCCCATAACTCACCTACGGGTGACAAGCAAATCTCAAGCGAATTTTAAGGTGCAACGATGGCGCGAATTACAGTTGAAGATTGTTTGGACAAAGTGGACAACCGCTTTGAACTGGTCATGGTTTCGAGCAAGCGTGCTCGCCAGCTGCAGATCGAGGGTAAAGAACCGATGCTGCCGGTGGACAATGACAAGCCCACCGTGATCGCCCTGCGGGAAATCGCCGATGGCCTGGTGGACGCCAGGATTCTGGTGGAGAAGCCCAGCGTTGACCTGGAAGAAGAGTTTTCCAGCGAGCCGGAAGCAGCAGCGACTGCCGACGACACGGAGAGCAGTGCGTCCGACGCCGAAGCCAGTGCCGAGGAACAGGCTGACAGCAGCGCCGAGGCGACCGACGGCGAGGCTGCTGCCGACGAATCTGCCGCAACAGACGCCGATCAGGACGTCGAGAGCAAGTAGCACCCAGCCAACCGCCCCAAGCCCATAGTTACCGGGAGTCATCACATGCAAGCAGTGCCAGCCGCCAGCATCGACTCCCTTGCTGACGACCTGTCCAGTTACCTGGGCAAAGACCAGGTCAACAACGTGCGCCGCGCCTTCTACTATGCCGAACAGGCGCACGAAGGCCAGTACCGCCGCAGCGGTGACGCCTACGTCACTCATCCCCTGGCGGTCGCCGGCATTCTCAGCGAAATGCACATGGATCATCAGTCATTGATGGCCGCCATGCTGCATGACGTGATCGAAGACACCGGCATCACCAAGACCGCTATCAAGACCCAGTTCGGTCTCACGGTGGCCGACCTGGTAGACGGCGTCAGCAAGCTCAACAAGATACATTTTTCCAGCCGCGCCGAGGCCCAGGCAGAGAACTTCCAGAAGATGGCCATGGCCATGGCCAAGGATCTGCGGGTCATTCTGGTAAAAATTGCCGACCGGCTGCACAACATGCGTACCCTGGGCGTACTGCCGCCGGACAAGCGCCGCCGCATCGCCCGCGAGACGCTGGATATTTATGCCCCCATTGCCAATCGTCTGGGCATGAACAACGTCCGGGTGGAATTCGAGGACCTGGGTTTTTCTGCCTTGTACCCCATGCGCGCGCGCCGCATCGCCACCGCTGTTAAACGGATTCGCGGCAATCGCAAGGAAATCGTCTCCCAGATCCAGACCTCCCTGGAAGCCTGCCTGGAACGGGAAGGACTGCCGGGACGCACCCTGGGTCGTGAGAAGCACCTGTACGCCATTTACGAAAAAATGCGCGCCAAGCGCAAATCGTTTTCCGAGATTATGGACGTGTATGCCTTCCGCGTCGTGGTCGACAGCGTGGATACCTGCTATCGGGTGCTGGGTGCCGTACACAATCTCTACAAGCCGGTGCCGGGTCGCTTCAAGGACTACATTGCCATTCCCAAGGCTAACGGCTACCAGTCCCTGCACACCACCTTGTTTGGGATGCACGGTGTGCCCATTGAAATCCAGATTCGCACCGAGGAAATGGAGGCCATGGCCAACAACGGTATCGCCGCCCATTGGCTGTACAAGTCCAGCGAGGACCTGCCCAGTAATGCCCATCTGCGCGCCCGCGAGTGGGTAAACGGCCTGCTGGAAATGCAAAAGCATGCTGGTAACTCGCTCGAGTTTATTGAGCACGTGAAGATCGATCTGTTCCCCGACGAGATTTACGTGTTCAGCCCCAAGGGACAGATCTTTGAGCTGCCGGCCGGATCCACCGCGGTGGATTTTGCCTATGCGGTGCACACCGATGTGGGCAACTCCTGCGTGGCCTGCCGTATTTCCCGCCGCCTGGCACCGCTCAGTGAGCCACTACAGAGCGGCCAGACCGTGGAGATAATTACTGCCCCCGGCACCCAGCCAAACCCGGCGTGGCTGAGTTTTGTGGTAACCGGCAAGGCGCGCAGCAACATCCGCCACTTCCTGAAGAACCAGAAACACTCTGAATCGGTGTCCCTGGGCCGGCGCCTGCTCAACAAATCCCTGGCCGGTATTGGCAACCAGCTGGACGCGGTACCGCGAGCCACTATTGACTCGTTTCTTGAGCAGGCGAATCTGCAATCTCTCGATCATCTGCTGGAAGAGATCGGGCTTGGCAATCGCATGGCCTACATGGTGGCCCAGCGACTCAGCACGCAATCACCCACTGGCGATGATGATCACCGACCGGAAGAAAAAGGCACCCTGGCGATTCGCGGTTCGGAAGGCATGGTGATGAATTACGCCAAGTGCTGCCACCCCATTCCCGGCGACCCCATTGTCGGCCACATTAGCTCCGGACGCGGCATGGTGATCCACACCGACGATTGCAACAATATCGCCGATATTCGCGACAATCCGGAGAAATGTGTCGCCGTGAGCTGGGACGAGGACGTGGAAGGCGAGTTCAGTGTTGAGCTGCGCGTAGAGATTGAGAACCAGCGTGGCCTGATCGCCACCCTCGCTACTACCATTACCGGTACCGAAGCGAACATCGAGAAAATCAGTACCGTGGAACGGGATGCCCGTTTCAGTATCGTCAATCTGTCACTCAATGTGCGCAACAGGGTACACCTGGCACGGGTGATGAAACGCGTGCGCCTGGTACCGGCGGTCACCCGCGTGACCCGCGTCAAGTCGCGACGCATACGCAAATCCATTCGTAACTCACTGGGGAGTCAACTGCACTAATGGCTGATCGACAGGCAATCAACACCGACGCGGCTCCGGCTGCCATAGGCCCCTATTCCCAGGCCATCAAAACCGGCAACCTGGTCTATATCTCCGGACAGATTCCGCTGGATCCAACCACCATGGAGCTGGCCGGCGACGGGATCGAAGAACAGACTCATCAGGTGTTCCTGAATTTGCAGGCGGTGGCGAAAGCCGCCGGTGCCGATCTCAACAACGCTGTGAAGCTGACCATATACCTGACCGACCTCGGGCAGTTCTCTGCCATTAACCAGATCATGGCCAGCTACCTGCAAAAACCCTATCCCGCGCGGGCAACCATTGAAGTCAGTGCCCTGCCCAAAGGCGCCCAGGTCGAAATCGACGCCATCCTGGCAGTCTGACCTGACTGGCGAGACGCCGTTGCGCAACCTATACTGCGGGTGATCCGGTCAAGCCTAACAGTTGAGCCCGTGCCGCAAGCATCGCAATCACTTACCAGTCTCAAGGGAATCGGTCCGGCTCTGGCCATCCGGTTGAACCAACTCGGCCTGCACAGTACCCGCGACCTGCTGTTTCACCTCCCGCATCGCTACGAGGACCGTACCCGACTGGCTGCCATTGGCTCGATCAAAATGGGCGACCTGGTACAGATAGAGGGTGAAGTAGTGGGCACCTCGATTCAGTTTGGTCGTCGACGTTCGCTGTTGTGTATGCTGAAGGATCGCTCCGGTGTCATCGCGCTGCGCTTTTTCCATTTCAGCGCCGCGCAGAAAAAAGCCCTGGATAGCGCAGCGCGAATGCGCTGTTTTGGCGAAGTGCGACGCGGGCGCAGCGGCTTTGAGATGTTTCATCCCGAGTACCAACTGCTGGCGGACGGCGAACAACCACCGGTGGCCGAAGTGCTTACTCCGGTATATCCCACCACCGAGGGGCTACAGCAGGGCCGGCTCCGCAAAATCATTGGCCAGGCGTTGAGCCAGATGGAGCGCAACCCGCCTCGCGATCTGCTCCCGGAGTCCCTGCTACAACCCTTCAAACTCCCCAGTCTCGCCGCGGCCATCGCCATGGTGCACTCACCACCAGCCGATGCGCCACAGGCCTGGCTCAGCGACGGCGCCAACCCAGGCCAGAAGCGCCTGGCGTTTGAAGAACTGTTGGCGCACCGCCTGTGCATGCGCCGCTATCGTTCCTCCAGTGACCAGCTGGCCGGCCCCAGACTGGCCGAAGACCCGGCGCTGACTCGGGGTCTGCTGCAGCAACTGGGATTTACACTCACCGGCGCGCAGCAGCGGGCCTGTGCCGAAATCGCCGCGGACCTGGAAAGTGGCCAGCCCATGCTGCGCCTGCTGCAAGGTGACGTTGGCTCGGGCAAGACCGTGGTAGCAGCCATCGCCGCGCTGCAGGCCATCGCCAGTGGCTACCAGGTGGCGTTAATGGCACCTACCGAGATTCTTGCCGAACAGCATCTACTCACTTTCAGGCAATGGCTGGAGCCATTGGGCGTGACCGTAGGCTGGCTCAGTGGCAAGAGCAAGGGCAAACAGCGTCGGGAAACTCTAGAAGCCCTGGTAAGGGGCGAATGCCCATTGCTGGTGGGCACTCACGCCCTGTTTCAGGATGAAGTGATTTACCAGCGCCTGGGCCTGGTGATTGTCGATGAACAGCATCGCTTTGGTGTGCATCAGCGTCTGGCACTGCGCGACAAAGCCGCCGGGGACGACAGCAATCCCCACCAGCTGGTGATGACCGCGACGCCAATCCCGCGCACCCTGGCGATGAGTGCCTATGCCGATCTGGACAGCTCGGTGCTGGATGAGCTGCCGCCCGGCCGCACGCCGGTCAACACCGCGCTGGTCTCGGCCCAGCGCCGCGATCAGGTCATTGAGCGCATCAGCAGTGCCTGTGCTGGCGGCAACCAGGCGTATTGGGTATGCACTCTGATTGAAGAGTCTGAATCGCTGCAGGCCCAGGCAGCGGAAGCTACTGCCGAGCAGCTGCGGGAATTGCTACCCATGCTTAGCATCGGGCTGATCCATGGCCGACTCAAGGCAGCGGAAAAGGCGGCAATCATGGCCAGTTTCAAAGCGGGCGAGATCAGCTTGCTGGTGGCCACGACGGTCATTGAAGTGGGAGTCGATGTACCCAATGCCAGCCTGATGGTGATTGAGAACCCGGAGCGACTCGGCCTGGCGCAACTTCATCAACTGCGCGGCCGGGTGGGACGCGGCCAGAAAGAGAGCCACTGTATTTTGCTGTACCAGAATCCGCTATCGGAAACCGGCAAGAAGCGTCTACAGGTGATGCGCGAATCCACCGACGGCTTTTATATCGCCGAGCGCGACCTGCAGATTCGGGGTCCGGGCCAGGTGCTGGGCACCCAGCAAACCGGACTGATGACCTTTCGCATTGCCGATATCTCGCGGGACGCGGGCATGCTGGACGACGTGAAAGACGCCTGTGACGTGGTCATGCAGCAGTATCCCGAGATTATCGATCCGCTCATCAACCGCTGGCTGGGGGACCGGGTACATTATGTCCATGTCTAATGTGGCTTGGCTCGACTTGTGAGTTGTGAATTGTGAGTTGTGACCGCGGCGCTGTTGCTCGGCGTTTAATTCTTTTATCCTAGCCAGCCTTTCTGGCACGGTAACAGTGGCACTCCCGAGATGAATTCCAGGCAATCACTTTGGCAACGGTTTGTAGCGCGCTTCAAAACCATGTTTCCCGGCTTTAGCGCCCGTCTGCCTGCCTATATCGAACTGACCCGCGCCAATCGCCCGATCGGAATTTTGTTGCTGCTGTGGCCAACCGTCAGCGCGCTGTGGATTGCCGCCGAGGGGGTGCCAGACCTGAAACTGCTGGCCATTTTTATTGCCGGTACTGCAGTGATGCGCTCGGCGGGTTGCTGCGTCAACGACTTTGCCGACTACAACATCGACGGCAAGGTGGCGCGCACCGAGCGCCGCCCATTGGCCACCGGCGCGCTAAGGCGCCAGGACGCTTTCTATTGTTTCGCCTTCCTCGCGGCGGTGGGATTCGTCCTGGTACTGCTTACCAACCGGTTTACCGTGCTGCTGTCCTTCGGGGCCATCGCCGTGGCCTCTATCTACCCGTTCATGAAGCGCTACACGAACCTGCCGCAGGTGGTGCTGGGAGTGGCTTTTTCCTGGGGCATCCTGATGGCGTTCAGCGCCCAGACCAACAGCGTACCGGTAGTTGCCTATTTGCTGTTTATCGCCAATGCCATCTGGACTGTCGCCTATGACACGCAATATGCCATGGTGGATCGGGAATTCGACAAGCAGATTGGCGTGAAGTCTACGGCGATTTTATTTGGTGACGCCGACCGCATGTTTATCGGCATGCTGCAGCTGCTGTTTGTGATGGCGCTGTGGCTGGTGGGCCGCCAGTTGCAGTTGGGTCTGCCGTTTACCCTGAGCCTGCTGGGCGCGGCCGCGCTACTGATCTATCAGCAATTCCTGATCAAGGACCGCCTGCCGGGACCGTGCTTCAAGGCATTCCTGAACAATAACTGGGTGGGTGCGGTAATCTTCCTCGGCATCTTGCTGAGCTATTTATAAGCTGCATCGCGCGATTCCGGGTATTGTGACTCGACTTTGATTTTGGCTCTTTTTGTTGTGCCCATCTGCAGGCGGTGGTCGCGCCGGTCAGAAGGAGCTTGTCGCCAACGCTCTGCGCCCGTCCCGGGTCCCTTCACTCCTAAATAAGTCCTGGAAAACGGTCTTTTTTCTCCGTTCAGCGCTGTCGCTTTATTGTTGTCGACAAGCCCCACCTGCCCGACACTCCGAGCGCTGGTGGGTGTTACGTTGTTTGTTAGCGTGATTAACCTTCAATCAGAGATGAGAAGGGAGATCTAGAGAGGGGTGCGAGGGGGGGGGTGAGAGGGGAGGTGCGAAGGGTGCTTCGCTGTCCCGGCTGTCACTGCCCGAGCGGATGAGGGGCGGCAGGGTTTGCGACCCGCCAGTTAAGGCCGGCGCTGAACGCAGGAAAAAGACCGCAGTTCAGGGCTTTTTCCGGAGTGAAGGCACCCAGGATGGGCGCCGAGCCGGCGGGGCGGGAACCCTGCCGCACCGCAGCCGCGCTCGAGGCCACTGATTTACCAGGCCAGTTACACAAAGTTGAGTGGCGCCACCCATTCCCAGGTCTGGCAATACCGATTGGCAGAGTCGGGCTCAGCTCCAGAGCTAACCAAGGTGATAGGCCAGGTAGCCCGGAGATCCACCTCAAGTACAGGCTCAGGCGCCGGTAAACGCCTGGATGCCAGTTTGCGAGCGGCCAAGAATCAGGGCGTGAATGTCCTGGGTGCCCTCATAGGTGTTGACCACTTCCAGGTTCTGCATGTGCCGCATCACCGGATACTCGTCCGAGATACCATTACCACCCAGCATGTCGCGGGCTTCGCGCGCGACATCCAGCGCCTTGATGCAGGAATTACGCTTCAGCAGGGAGATCAGTGGCGGTGCCAGCTTGCCCTGATCCTTGAGGCGACAGGCCTGCAGGCAGCCCTGCAGTCCGAGGGTGATTTCGGTTTGCATCACCGCCAGTTTTTTCTGGATCAACTGGTTGGCGGCCAGCGGGCGGCCAAACTGCTTGCGATCCATGGTGTAGTCCAGCGCCGCGTGCCAGCAGGTTTCGGCGGCGCCGAGGGCGCCCCAGGCAATACCCAGGCGGGCGGAATTGAGACAGCTGAATGGGCCATTGAGTCCGCGGGCACCGGGCAGCATATTTTCTTCCGACACAAATACCTCGTCCATCACGATCTCGCCCGTGGGCGAAGCGCGCAGTCCCAGTTTGCCTTCGATCTTCGGCGCGCTGAGGCCCTTCATGCCTTTCTCCAGCACGAAGCCGCGAATCACGCCTTCGTCGTCCTTGGCCCAGACCACGAACACGTCTGCAAAGGGTGAGTTACTGATCCAGTTCTTGGCGCCGGATAGGGAATAGCCGCCATCTACCGAGCGCGCGCGAGTGGACATGCCGCCAGGGTCGGAACCATGATCCGGTTCGGTGAGACCGAAACAGCCGATGTACTCGCCGGTGGCCAGCTTGGGCAGATACTTTTGACGCTGCTCCTCGCTGCCAAACACATTGATGGGATGCATCACCAGACTGGACTGCACGCTCATCATCGAGCGGTAACCGGAATCCACCGCCTCAATCTCGCGGGCCGCCAGTCCGTAGCACACGTAATTCACACCCGCGCAGTCGTAGCCCTCAATGGTGGAACCCAGCAGGCCCATTGCGCCCATCTCCCGAAAAATCTCCGGCTCTACCGTCTCATTGCGGTAGGCGTCGCGGACTCGCGGCAACAGCTTTTCCCGGGCGTATTGCCGGGCGGTGTCGCGCACCAGGCGCTCTTCTTCGGTCAACTGTTCGTCGAGGCGAAAGGGATCTTTCCAGTCAAACGCGACTTCGTCGGCCTTGATTGACATGTCATTCATGTCGGTCTCCTAAAATGTTGCAGCGCTGGTGAGCGGCGAGAAAAACTGTCTCAGCAGGCGCCGATATTCGCTATCGCCGGGTCAGAGCGAGTTGCATTTATTGCGGGCAATACCCGGGCGGAACCGGGATTCTATCATGATCCCGGTGCAGTAGGTTACGCAGCCAATCGTCTCACGGTTGACCGCGCGGCGTTCACCGAACACTGTCGTCAGTCCAGGGCAATGCAATTCTTACCGACCAGGCAGATCAGCAGGAATTGTTCTAGTTTCTGCCGTCGGACCGCTGCATTGCATTCACCTTGTCAAAACCACTCTGGTAGTAGCTTGCCCAACTTGCGTTACTGAGGCAGCGTCGCCTCGGGATCCGCGAGTTGGCGGTTTGCAGTTTCTGACAGCTGACTTGCTCGGCAAAAGGCTTGTTCCAGTTATAGGAATGCAGCTGTTCGCCACTCATTTGTGTGAATCGTGGCTGCCCGGCGCTACAGGCACTCAGCGTACCCAGCACAGTTACAACCACGACGGAGCCTGCCATTAACAGGCACGTACGTCGTATCATGGGCAAATACCTCTCTTTAATGGAGGTTAGGATCGATGCTAGACCAGAGCACTGGATTCGGGCAAGAGCAATGGCGCAAGAGGTTGCGGAAAACCCGAAGCCGGAAAGGTTCCAATCCGGGAAACCTGTAGTTACCGAAGTGCCGGTCCCCGCCGGATAAACAGACTCGGGCAGCGATGATGCAATGCGCGCACGCAGGCCCTAGAATACCCCGCCATGGATGTCTCCCACATACTCGATTCCCTCAATACCCCACAGCGTGACGCGGTGGCCAGCCCGGCCCCGAACCTGCTGGTGCTGGCAGGCGCCGGTAGCGGCAAGACCCGCGTACTGGTGCACCGCATCGCCTGGTTGATCCAGGCCGAACAGGTCTCGCCGTTTGCCATTCTCGCGGTGACCTTTACCAACAAGGCTGCCCGGGAGATGCGCGGCCGCATCGATGAGCTGGTGGGGCAGTCCTACGGTGGCATGTGGGTGGGCACATTTCATGGTCTGGCGCACCGCCTGCTGCGCACCCACTGGCAGGAAGCCGGCTTGCCAGAGGATTTTCATATCCTGGATGCCGACGATCAGCTGCGCCTGATCAAGCGCCTGAATCGCAGTCTCAATATCGACGAGGAACGCTGGCCGGCGCGCCAGTGTCAGTGGTTTATTAATTCCCAGAAAGACGAGGGCCTGCGCGCGGCAAACATTGAAGATTACGACGACGACTACACCCGGGTAATGTTGAAAATCTACGCCGCCTATGAAGAAGCCTGTGACCGGGGCGGCATGATCGATTTTGGCGAGATTCTATTGCGCGCCCACGAGCTGTGGCTCAAGAATCCGCAAATTCTCGAACATTACCGCAAGCGCTTTCAGCATATTCTGGTGGACGAGTTCCAGGACACCAACGCTATCCAGTATGCCTGGCTCCGGGTGCTGGCCGGGCGCGACAGCAAGCTCATGGTAGTGGGTGACGATGACCAGTCCATTTACGGCTGGCGCGGCGCGCGCATCGAAAATATCCAGCAGTTCTCCACGGATTTTCCAGGCACCGAGACCATCCGCCTGGAACAGAATTACCGCTCCACCGCGACCATCCTGAAAGCTGCCAATGCCCTCATCGACCACAACCAGGGGCGACTGGGCAAGAACCTTTGGACCGACGGCAGCGACGGTGAGCCGATCAGCCTGTACGAGGCGTTTAACGAGCAGGACGAAGCCCGCTTCGTCGTCGATCGCCTGACAGACTGGGCCAATGCGGGCAATCGCCGAGCCGATGCCGCGGTTCTCTATCGCAGCAATGCCCAGTCCCGCGAATTGGAAGACGCACTGCTGCGCGTGGGCATGCCCTACCGTATTTATGGCGGCCACCGGTTCTACGAGCGCCTGGAAATCAAGAACGCGCTGGCCTACCTGCGGCTGATCCTGAACCGTGATGACGATACCGCCATGGAGCGGGTCATCAATGTGCCCACCCGCGGCATTGGCGGCCGTACCATCGACGATATCCGCCGCCTTGCCAGAGACGACAGCAGCTCCCTGTGGCAGGCCTGCGTCAGGGCGGTGAATGAGAAATTGGTCAGCGCCCGGGCTGGCAATGCGGTACTGGCTTTTCTGGAACTGATTGACAAGTTCGATCAGGATTGCCAGCCACTGGAATTGAAAGACAAGGCCGACTACATCATTCAACACAGCGGCCTGATCCAGCACCATGAAAAAGAGGGTGGCGAAAAAGCCCGGGCGCGGCTGGAAAACCTGGAAGAGCTGGTTAACGCCACCGGCAATTTTGACGCCCCGGAGGTCGATGAGGAAGAGCTCGATCCAGCTTCCCGCGCCATGCTGGCCGCGTTTCTCGATCAGGCTTCGCTGGATGCCGGCGATACCCAGGCCAGCGAATCCGATGACGCGGTGCAGCTGATGACCCTGCACTCGGCAAAGGGTCTGGAGTTTGACCTGGTGTTTTTGGTGGGTATGGAAGAAGGGCTGTTTCCGCACAAGATGTCGATGGACAATCTCACCGGCCTGGAGGAAGAGCGTCGGCTCTGCTACGTCGGCATCACCCGGGCCAAGGCCAAGCTCTACCTTAGCCATGCTGAATCACGACGCCTGCACGGCGACGTGAATCTGTGTCGCCCATCGCGCTTTGTGCGTGAAATACCCAAGGAACTGGTGGACGAGATTCGCCTCAAGACCACCATCAATCACGGCGGTATGCCGCTTGGCAATGGCCGCTCGCGCTCCGCAGGCCTCGATACCGAAGTGCCTGATACCGGCCTGTCTCTCGGCCAGCGGGTCGCCCACGGCAAATTTGGTGAAGGGGTGGTGTTGAACTATGAAGGGCAGGGCGCCAGCGCCAGGGTGCAGGTGAATTTTGACGCCGTAGGCAGCAAGTGGCTGGTGCTATCCTACGCCAACCTGGAAGTACTGAGTTGATTGATTCGCGCTTGCGGAAAACTGGAGATTCCATGTCGCACACTTTTAGATTGCTACTGCTTGTTACAGTACTTGCCCTGTTGTCTGCCTGTGGCGAAACCGCGAAGGTCGCCGCTGGCGACGGCCCCGTCCAGGACCAGCGCACTTATCAGTGGAAGATGATCACTTCCTGGCCGCGCAATCTTCCGGCCCTGGGCACCAACCCCGACTACTTCGCCAGGCTGGTGGAAGATATGAGCGGCGGGCGCATGCAAATTCAGGTGTTTGGCGCCAACGAATTGGTCGGCGGACTGGAGGTGTTTGACGCCGTGTCCCAGGGTGTGGCTGAAATCGGCAACTCCACACCTTACTACTGGCAAGGAAAGATACCTGGCGCTTCATTTTTCTCAACGGTGCCGTTTGGCATGACCGCCAAGGAAATGAACGGCTGGCTGGAGTTTGGCGGCGGCAAGGAGCTGTGGCGAGAGCTTTACGAACCGTTCAATTTGATACCGGTAAGAGGCGGCAACTCTGGCACCCAGATGTTTGGCTGGTTCAACAAGGAGATCAACTCCCTTAATGATCTGCGTGGCCTGCGAATGCGCATCCCCGGCCTGGGTGGTGAGGTGCTGAGTCGCGCCGGTGCCACGACGGTGACCATGCAGGCCAGTGACGTGTTTACCGCACTGCAGACCGGCGCCCTGGATGCCACTGAATTTGTCAGCCCCTACAATGATCTTGCCGCCGGTTATCACACCGTGGCGGACTACTACTATTATCCGGGCTGGCACGAACCCGGTTCGGCGCTGGAAACCATTTTCAACAAGGAACGCTTCGAGGCACTGCCCGCCGACCTGCAGGCGATTCTGCTGGCGGCAGCCGAGGTGGCCAACCAGCGCCTGCTGGATGAGTTCACCGCCCGTAATAATGAAGCCCTGCGGGTACTGGTGGAAGAGCACGACGTGGAACTGCGGCGCCTGCCGAACGAGGTGCTCATGGAGCTGCGCCGCCTGTCTGATCAGGTGGTGGCCGAAATGGCACAGACCAATGCCATGACCCAGCGTATCTACGACTCCTATACCCGTTTTCAGGACGGGGCCGAGGTCTACCACGGTATCGCGGAAGAAGCCTATATTGAGGCGCGGCAGCTAACCAGCGACTGAATCGGTCCTTCCTCCAGTGCCCTGGTCTCTATCCCGGTCTCTACCCTGAACTGCTGCGCTAGTCATCTTCTTCACCTGGCCAGGGAATAGGCCGGGGTTTACCGTTGTCATCTATGGCAACAAACACAAACGTGCCTTCCGCCACCTTGATGCCATCATGGGAGGTGAGCTGGTGCCAGGTCCACACCTCCACCGCAAGATGCACCGAAGTGCGCCCCTTTTTGACCACGCGGCAATAACAGGTGACCGTTGACCCGACGGATACCGGATTGTGAAAACGTACCCCCTCAATTGCCACGGTGGCGGAACGCCCCTTGCACACCTGCTTGCTGATAATGCCCGCCGCCAGGTCCATCTGCGACACCAGCCAGCCGCCGAAAATATCGCCATTGGCATTGGTGTCCATGGGCATGGCCAGAGTCTGCAGGGCCAGCTCTCCGGTGGGTTGGGCACGCGTGTTTTCCTTGTCGCTATCGCTCATCAGGAGTCCTCGCTTGTTGGGCTCGCATATTGGGTTCGCATGTTGAGAATGGGCCCCCGGGTGTTAGCCGGACAGCGCTTCCGGTAGCCAGGTGGCCAGTCCCGGCTGCAGGCTTAACAGTAGCAGCACCAGAATTTGCAGCAGTATAAACGGGATCACGCCACGATAAAGGTCGCTGGTCTTGATCTCCGGCGGTGCCACGCTGCGCAGATAAAACAGCGAGAAACCAAATGGTGGCGTCAAAAACGAGGTCTGCAGGTTGATGGCAATCATTACCCCGAGCCAGACTGGGTCAATGCCCATGGCCAGCAGTATTGGGCCCACCAGCGGCACCACCATGAAAGTGATCTCGATGAAATCGAGAATAAAGCCCAGCAGGAAGATCAGCAGCATCACCAGGGCCATGGCGGCCAGCGTCCCGCCAGGTAAACCGGTCAGCACGTCCTCGATCAGCACATCACCGCCGAAACCACGGAACACCGATGAAAAAATTGTCGCACCCACCAGAATCAGATAAACCATGGCGGTGACCCGGGTGGTTTCCAGTGCCACCTGATGCACCACGGCGGCCGACAGCTTGCCTCGCGCCAGGGCCAGCAGCATGGCCCCAAACGCGCCCACGCTGGCCGCTTCCGTTGGGGTGGCCAGCCCGCCCAAAATCGAGCCCAGGACGGCGACCATCAGAAATACTGGCGGCAGCAGACCGCGGAGCAGAGCCCAAACCACCGATTGCTCGGAATCTGCGTCCACTACCTGGTCTGCTTTTGGTGCCTGCTCGGGCGCCAGCAGTGCCACACCTAACACATAAAGCGCATAAACACAGACCAGCAGTAGGCCGGGAATAATTGCGCCGGCGAACAGGTCGCCAATGGATACAAAGTCCGGGGCAAAATTGCCCTGGGCCAGCTGTGCCTGCTGGTAGGCATTGGATATCACCTCCCCCAACAGCACCAGGCAAATAGAAGGCGGGATAATCTGGCCCAGGGTGCCGGTAGCACACAAGGTGCCGCAGGCAAGGCTCGGTCGATAGCCACTGCGCAGCATGGTGGGCAGCGACAGAATGCCCATAGTGACTACCGTGGCACCAACAATGCCGGTGCTGGCCGCCAGCAACATGCCCACCGCGACCACGGAAATACCCAGCCCGCCGGGAACTCCACGAAACACCACTGCCATGTTGGTCAGCAGGTCCTCGGCAATACGGGATTTCTCCAGCATCGAGCCCATGAACACAAACAGCGGCACGGCAAACAGATTCTGGTTGGTGAAAATACCGTACAGGCGATTCGGAATCAGGTTGATATAGGCGCTGTCGAAAACACCGGCGACACCGCCCAAACCGGCAGCAATGAGGGACACCCCGGTGAGAGTCAACGCCACCGGGTAGCCAGCCATCAGGGCCAGACACACGGCGACAAAAAACAGCAGGGCCAGTAGCTCCATCAGGGCTGGCTTGGTGTTTCTGGACCGGGGTTGCCGTTCAGCCCGGTGCTGCGCCACTTTCGCCAATCCTTGATCAGCTCCGACAAACCCTGCACCAGCAGCAGCGCTGCCAGCGCCAGCAAACCTGACTTCAGCACGTACACCAGCGGCAGGCCACTGGCTTCCGCCGAAGCTTCCTTGATGCGCCAGGACAACGCCACGTAATCCCAGCTCAGCCAGATAATGCAGAGCATGGAAGGCAGCAGGAATAACAGGCCGCCAAGCAGGTCCACCAATGACTGCTGGCGCGGCGACAGGCGACTGTAAAAGATATCCACCCGGACATGGCCCCGTTCCTTGAGGGTGTAGCCAGCGCCCAGGGTGAACACGGCAGCGTTGAGGTACATCACCGCCTCCTGCATGGCGATGAAGCCAGCCTGGAAGAAATAACGCATGATGACGATGCTGACCATGAGCAGCACCATGGCCAGGGCCAGCCAGGCGGTGGTTCGACCTAGCCGGTCGGTCATGCGATCGATGACGGTGCTGAGTTTGTCCACTACCCTGAGTTCCGTTTGCTGGCTGCTGTGCTTGCTGTTATTGGCGCTGTTGTTGGTACTGTTGTTGACGTTTTCCGCTGTGAGCAACTGGTTTGCGCATCAGCGCGGCGTCCGGCAGCTGCATTAAACCACAATCTCCGGCGGCGATTACATGCAGCCGGTGGTGGTTGATTGCGGGAAACTGCAGGTGATTGACAGGCAGATTGGCAGGCAGGAACAAACCGTTGCAGCATAGCCGACGCCGTGCGCGCACCGGCCAGACAATTCAGTTGCGTGGCTCAATCCATAAACCAGGTGCGAATCAATTGCCAGCTCAGCAGCATTACCGCGCCGGTAAGGCCCAGCATCACCAGAGCCATGGCGGTCATGGCAGTGCGCCGCAGCTTGTAGGACCAGCGCCGGAGCAAGCCGTCTTCTTGCGCCGCTGGCGCCGGTAATTCGGCGAACAGATGGGCAAAACTGAGCATCAGCATCGCCCAGCAGAGCCCGGCCACAGCAGGCAACATATATGAGCCGCTATCGCCCTGGAACTGAAACAGGCTGTAAACAAACAGGCCGGCAAACAGGACCGCCAGCAGAATCAGCAGGATTTGCAGGCGCAACAGAACGCTGGCAATTCTTTGCAGGCGCTCTATCATAGGCGGCTTTTCGCTCGAATCAGAACAGCCAGCAAGCGGCGCGCTATTGTCGATTTCGTCGTTGGAACTCATAGGTCGCAACAGCTTACCGGTTGGCCTGGCAAGGCAGCAAGCATGAGCAACACTAATGAAATTGCGTTCTTCGCCGGTGTCGGCCCCGATGAGCAGCCAGTCTTTGAAAGTCTTCATGTTGAAGTTGTAGATCCCGCTGAACAGACAGTCCGCCTGCGCAAATCCCCGCTACTGGTGCGTAATCTCGCCTCAGGGGACATCATCAAGCTGAAGAATCCGGCTACCGGCGACTACGAGATGGAGCGTCGCAGCGGTAATCTGAGCGTCCGGGTCATTCGTACAGATGATCTGGAAGAACTGGCCCAGTTTTTGGTCCCGGAAATGGAGAAGCTGGGAGGTCAGGTGGACCTGCAGAGCGAACGCGCTCTCAGCTTCAGCGTGCATTTCTCCATCGGCTTCAAGCGCATCGAGGAATTACTGAACCGCGCCTGCACGCGTTTTTCAGAGTCGGTCTGGTATTATGGCAATGTCTACGACCCCAGCGACGGTGTGACACCGCTGCTGTGGTGGGAAGACTTTGAGAACCTCGAGTAGCCAGACGTAAACCGCACGCGCAGAACGCCGCCCTGATCTTTGGCCAGTAAAGCGTTTGCCCCTAAATCGACTGTTACCTGACCCAGGATATTCTACCCATGTTGATTGTTGTTTCACCGGCCAAGTCGCTCGATTACGAGACCCCGGTTCGTACCCGCAAGCACACTGAACCGCAGTTCCTGAAAGAAGCCGGCTCCCTGGCCAAACAGCTGCAGAAAATGTCAGCCGAGGATCTCAGTGACCTGATGAATATTTCCAGCAAGCTGGGTGAGCTGAACTTTGCCCGATACGCAAACTGGGAAACACCGTTTACACCGGGGCCGGCGCGCCAGGCGCTATTCGCGTTTAAGGGTGATGTCTATCTGGGGCTCAAGGCCGAACAGTTCGATGCCCAGGATGTCAGCTTCGCCCAGAATCACCTGCGTATTCTGTCCGGCTTGTATGGCATCCTGCGGCCCCTGGACCTGATGCTGCCCTATCGCCTGGAAATGGGAACCCGGCTTGACAACAAGCACGGCAAGAATCTGTACGAGTTCTGGGGATCGCGCCTTACCGACGCACTGAATGAAGAGTTTGCCAGTCAGCGCAGCAAGGTACTGGTCAATCTCGCCTCCAATGAGTACTTCAAGTCCCTGCAGCCCAGGGATCTGGATGCCGAAGTGGTCAGTCCGGTGTTCAAGGATTACTCCAGCGGCAAGTACCGGGTGTTGAGCTTTTTTGCCAAGAAAGCCCGTGGGGAAATGGCCGCGTGGATAATCCGCAACCGCATCGATAGCGCTGAGCAACTCACTGAATTTGACGTCGACGGCTATCGCTACAGTGCATCCGAGTCCACTGCCAGCAAGCCCGTATTCCTGCGCAAAGAACGTAACTAAGGAACCAGAGGTCCCGTTATCTCCAGCCCCATTGATGGCATGCCTTTCAGCCAGGCCTGCGAAAACAACAAGCTTCCAATTCTCGAGATCCTCAAACGGCATCTGGAAAGCGGGCGGAACCGGCAGTCCCTGCTGGAAATTGCCAGCGGTACCGGTCAGCACGCCGTGTTCTTCGCCGAGTCAATGCCGTTTCTCAACTGGCAGGCAACCGAGACCTCCACCAATCTGGAAATACTCAAGCCACGAATTGCCGACGCGGAGCTACCCAACCTGTCCACCCCGCTAGCGCTGGACGTAAACGGACAGTGGCCCATGGGCATAGTCGACGCGGTGTTTTCCGCCAACTCTCTGCACATCATCTCTACCCGCTCGGTGGAGAATTTTTTTATGGGAGTCGGCCTGCAACTGCGCGCCGGTGGCCTGCTGTTTGTATATGGTCCATTTAAATATGGCGAGCAATTCACCAGCGAAAGCAATGATCGCTTCGACGACTGGCTCAGGGAGCGGGACCCAGCCAGCGGAATTCGTGATTTCGAATGGGTCAACGACCTGGCCACCAACGCTGGCCTGGATCTGCTGGAAGATAACCCGATGCCGGCCAACAATCAGTTGCTGGTGTGGAAATCTCGCAGCGGCAGCGTGGTAAGCTGAATAAGATTGTTCCGCCCGGATTCTCTGCCAGGCGTTTTGCTTAACCAGAAAACGCGGGCGAGACCGTATTGCGCAACCCTGGATCGCGAAACCCAAGCGTCCTGACCCTGGCGGAACATGACCTGCAATTCTCCCTTAAAAACACAACTCCCAGGTAATCGATGCCCGAATTGATCACTGACATCACTCAATCCCTGCCGCCGTGGGCGCTGGCAATGGCCGTAGCAGTGCTGGCAATGCTGATCATGCTGCTGCTCAAGCGACTCATTCTGGTGCGCATTGGCAAACTGATCGAGCAAACCCCCTTCCAGATCGACACGCTGTTGGTGCACGCCCTGCGCCTGCCATTAACGCTGCTGGTGATCTGTCTCGGTCTGCTGGTGTATCTCCTGGTCCTGTCGCAACTCGGGGTCGAGGCGGGCGCGCTCAGCGCCGGCGTAAACCAGGGCCTTCAGCTGCTGTTGATTCTCGCCATCGTGCTGTTCGCGGACCGCTTTCTTTCCGGGCTGCTGGGCAACTATGCGCAGCGCTCCAGCGCGCTGGCCAATTCCAAGAGTATTGTCCAGGGCATCAGTCACGGCGTGATCTACGGCATTGGCCTGCTGGTGCTGCTGGGCACCATGGGGATTTCCGTGACCCCCATTGTTGCTTCTCTCGGTATTACTTCACTGGCCGTGGCGCTGGCGCTGCAGCCCACCCTGGAGAACTTTTTCTCCGGCGTGCAATTGGTGATCGACAAGCCCATCCGGGTCGGCGACTTCATTGAGCTGGAGTCCGGTGAACAGGGTTTTGTGGACCACATCGGCTGGCGTTCCACCTGGATTCGCATGCTGCCCAATAACACGGTCATCATGCCCAACAGCGTGCTGTCCCAGTCCAAGATTAAGTAACCTCCGATTAATTCTATCGATGCTCTGGCCTCCAGACGAGATCACTGGCGAGGCGCCTTGCCGCCGGCATGCGTCGGCCTGGCAAGGCGAGGCAACGAAGCCAGTGGGCTCGTCTGGAGGCCCCTCCGGGCGGGGCCTGTCGGGCGCAACTGCGTCGTTGTCCCGCTTGGCAAGGGATTGGCCATTCCCTGCGCGTGACGCCTAGCAGTAGCGCCCGACAGACTCCCGCAGAGCACCGATAGAATTAATCAGAGGTTCCTAAACTACTTCTATCCGGAGAAAGAGCTCTCAGTGCCGGTAGAAGTGGGCGTGCACTACAGCTCCGATCTGGAGCACGTGGAACAGGTCACCCTGGAAGTCGCCCGGGAGATACTTATCTCCCACGAGTGGGGCGTATCGGACTATGATACTTTTGTGGTCTATACCAGTTTTGGCGATTCCAGCATCAACTTCACGGTAATGCTCAGGGCCAAGGAGTATTTCAATCGCTTCAAGTTAAGGTCGGCCATTATCAAGGCTCTGCACAAGCGCTTTGCTGAAGAAAATATCACGATTCCCTTTCCAATCAGGGCCATCAATCTGGAACAGGAAGGTGCGCAATTGCCATCAGTGACGTCGTCCGACAGGCAACCTGACCAGGCGCCGTAGGTTTATTGTTATTCCTGTTCCTGACGAAAGGGCAGCAACTTCTGCGCTTCACTCCGGTAGCGTTCGATGTGCTGGTCTTCTTCGATGAGAAAATTACCAATTGCGTCGCGGAAATCCGGGTGGGCAATCCAGTGATTGGAGTAGGTTAACAGCGGCTCAAAACCACGCTGGATTTTGTGTTCGCCCTGGGCGCCCGAATCGAAGCGTTTAAATCCGTTGGCGATGGCATACTCCTGTCCCTGGTAGTAACAGGTCTCGAAATGCAGGAACTGGTAGTCCTTCGCCGAGCCCCAGTAGCGTCCGAACAGAGCCTCTCCGGATTTAAAGAACAGCGCTGCCGCTATCAGACGACCTTCCTGTTCGGCGCAGACCATAAACATCTGCTCCGGCATTGACTGGCCCACCTCGATAAAGAACTCGGGGGTCAGGTATCCCTGCATACCGCGCATTAGATACGTACTCTGGTAGAACGCATAAAACCCTTGCCAGAGCGTTTCATCAATATCAGCGCCTTCCACGTGACGAAAACTGATTCCTTCTTCTCGTACTTTAGCGCGCTCTTTCTTCAGGTTTTTTCGCTTGCGCGAATTCAGCCCGGCCAGGAAATCATCGAAGCTGGCATAGTTCCGGTTGAACCAGTGGAACTGGCAGGCGGTGCGCGGCAACAGGCCTGCATCAGTAAACCAATCGTGTTGTTCATCATTGGGAAACAGCACATGCCAGCTGGAGGCGCGGATAAAATCAGCTTTTTCCTCGATGGCGGTCTGCAATAATCTGATTACCGCTGCCGCATCCTGGCCTTCTTTCAGCAACAGGCGCTGACCGGTGCTGGGGGTAAACGGAGCCGCAGTAACGAACTTTGGATAATAGTCCAGCCCATGACTCTGGTAGGCGTTGGCCCACGACCAGTCAAACACGTATTCACCCCAGGAATTGGTTTTCAGATACAGCGGCAAAATTGCGACAATTTCATCCAGGCCTGGTGAGACCTGCCTGACAATCGCGTGGTGCGGTCGCCACCCGCTGGCTCTTGTGGTGCAGCCAGTAGTCTCTAAAGCACAAAGAAACTCATAGCGCATGAACGGATAGTCGGTGCCGGCAAGCGCATTCCAGTAATCAATGCCGACTTCGGTAATGGACTCGACAAAACTGACAGACAGCTCATGCATGGTTAAGTCAGGAGAATAGGATTATCGGTGTAGTAGTCAAATGATGCAGTCAGGTGAAGTAAGGGCTGGAGGAATCGCTCCGACGCCTGGGCAGAAACCCATGGCGGTGATATCACCCGGTCAGACAAACAGATGCAGGTACCTGGTAATTTCAGTAGCATGGCTGGGGGAACCTCTGATTAATTTACTGTAACAGGTGCCAGGTGGAATCGCCTAATCTCATACGCCGGATCACTGATAACCGATCGGCACTGCGCAAGTCGGAAGCCAAGGTTGCCGATTTTGTGCTGGCCCACGCCAGCGAAGTTATCTCCCTGCGTATTGCCGACCTGGCTAAACATGCCGAGGTGAGCGAACCGACGGTTATTCGGTTCTGCCGCGCCATTGGTTTTGATGGCTTTCAATCATTCAAGCTGCAGCTGGCCCAGCAGTTGGGAATGGGCAGCGTATATACCCAGTTCGCGGTAGACGATTCCGATACCGTCACGGATCTGCGCAACAAGGTGTTCGACACCACGGTCGGCACGCTGCTGACCGTACGGGATGAACTCGATCCGGCGGTGCTGGAGCAGGCCATTAACACCATCGCCAATGCCCAACGCGTCGAGTTCTACGGCTTTGGTGCATCCGGCTCTGTGGCCAGCGATGCCCAGCACAAGTTTTTTCGGCTGCAGCTTTCGACCGCTGCCTATACTGACCCGCATATCCAGCACATGTCGGCCATCTCTCTTGGAGAAAAAGATGTGGTGGTGGCGATTTCCCAGTCCGGGCGAACCCGGGCGCTACTGGAGTCGGTAACGCTGGCCCGGGAGGCTGGCGCCACGGTGATCGCACTGGCACCCGCCGGCACGCCATTGAGCAGCAAATGCAGCCTGGCCATCGACGTCAATATGGAAGAAACCCTGCAGGCTGCCACGCCGGTATCGTCACGCATTGCCCATCTGGTGGTGATTGACGTGTTGGCCACCGGGGTGGCCCGACACCGCAAGCCGCTGCTCAAGGAGCACCTCAAGCAACTGGAAAAAAGCCAGCGCGCCCTGCGCATTCCGGATCAGGACTGACCGCTTTCCGGCAGCGGCTTTTTGCGCTGCATACCCTGCAGCATCGGGGCACAGTACTCAAAGCCGAATTTTTCGTACAGCCAGGGCGTGTCTGCAATCAGGCTGATATATGACCCGGGCGGTACGTGGACATCCAGGTAGTCGGAGATATGGGTCATCACCAGGCGGCCAAGGCCCTGACCCTGGAACGGTGGATCCACGGCAATATCCACCACCTCGAAATTCAGGCCGCCATCACCCACCACGCGGCCCATGGCGACGGCATTACCCGCAGCATCATAGACAGTCACGGCAAACAGGCTGTTGGGCAGGCCGGCGCCAGCCGCCTCACCACTGCGTTCGCTGAGCCCCGATACGCGCCGCAGGCGCAGGAAGTCCTCGACCTCAGGAACCGCCCGTTCAATGCGAAAGCGGTCGCTTGGTGAACCGGCTGACAACTGATTATTCCACGGTAACCGATTTGGCCAGATTACGTGGGTGGTCAACGTCGGTGCCTTTAACGATAGCCACATGATAAGCCAGTAGCTGCAGGGGCACGGTGAAGATAATCGGATCGATTACATCAGGAGTGTGCGGCACATGGATCACCTTGCAGTTTTTGTCGCCCTCGTAGCGCACACTCTCGTCTGCGAACACATAAAGCTTACCACCCCGGGCGCTGACCTCTGACAGATTAGCCCGTAGTTTTTCCAGCAGATCGTCATACGGCGCCACAGCAATCACCGGCATGTCGCTGTCCACCAGCGCCAACGGTCCGTGTTTGAGTTCACCGGAAGGGTAGGCCTCGGCGTGAATATAGGAAATTTCTTTCAGCTTCAGTGCTCCTTCCTTGGCAATGGGATACTGAATTCCCCGGCCCAGAAACAGACTGTGGTGCTTGTTCGAAAAAGACCGCGCCAGTTTCTTGATCTGTTTACTCAGAGCCAGGGTTTTTTCAATCAAGTCCGGAATCTTCGCCAACTCCTGGACCAGCTCCGCTTCCCTTTGTTTGGTTAGACCAATACGCCGAGCCAGCACAATACTCAGGATAAGCAAACAGGTAAGCTGGGTGGTAAAGGCCTTGGTGGACGCCACGCCAATTTCCTGCCCGGCCATGGTCAGCAAAGTGAAGTCTGATTCGCGCACCAGGGAGCTGGTGGCGACATTGCAGATAGCCATATAACCCACGTAGTCAAGCTCTCGCGCATAGCGCAGTGCCGCCAGGGTATCGGCCGTTTCTCCCGACTGGGAGACGGTGACAAACAGGGTTCCAGGCTGGGCGATGATATCCCGATAGCGATAGTCACTGGCGATGTCCACGGTGCAAGGTAGCTTGGCGATGGATTCAAGCCAGTAGCGGGCTACCTGGCCGGCATGGAAGCTGGTGCCACAGGCGACGATCTGCACATGCTTTACCTTGTCGAAGATCGGGGGCGCCTTGACTCCGAAAGCATGTTCCAGAACCTTGCCCTCGGCGATACGGCCGCTCAGGGTGTCACGAATCACCTGGGGCTGTTCGTGAATCTCCTTGAGCATGTAGTGCTGGTGCTCGCCTTTCTCCGCCGCTTCGGTGTGGCCCTGTATCGTGGTGACAGGACGGTTAACCTTTTTATTGCCCTGCCATATTTTAATATCATCCAGAGAGACTTTCGCCACGTCCCCCTCTTCAAGATAAATGAAGCGGTCTGTCACTTGACCCAGGGCAAGAGGGTCAGATGCCACAAAATTTTCACCAATACCGACCCCAATCACCAGTGGGCTGCCGGAGCGAGCCACCACCAGATAACCATCCTCGGAGTTGTCCACTACGCAGATACCAAAAGCTCCGTTGAGCTTTTTGACTGAGCGTTTAACGGCAGTAACCAAATCTACCTTGCCGTCTTTTCGCTCCTTGTGGATCAAATGGGCGATGACCTCGCTGTCGGTCTCGGATTTGAATTTGTAGCCATCTTTTTTAAGTGATTCCCTGATTGACTCAAAGTTTTCAATAATGCCGTTGTGGACAATGGCAATCTGGTCATGGGAGCAGTGTGGGTGGGCGTTGCGATTGGAGGGCTTGCCATGGGTCGCCCAGCGGGTATGGGCGATGCCGATTTTACCGGTGATATTCGATTTCGCGGCGGAGTCCACCAGCGAACCGACCTTGCCCACCGTTCTCAGTATCTTGATCTTATGGCTGTTGGCGTTAATTAGCGCCATACCGGCGGAGTCGTAGCCCCGGTATTCCAGACGCTTGAGACCTTCGAGCAATATCTGGGTGACTTCCCGACTGGCGATGGCGCCGACTATTCCACACATAGACCTGGTGTCCTGATCAGGGCGTAAGCTGCCCGGTTACTTTTTGCTCGGCCGTTTCCAGCCGCTGATGTTGCGCTGCTTGCTCCTGCCGATGGCAAGATGATCTGTCGGCACATCGGTATTAATTGCCGAACCGGCGGCAACAAACACACCACTTGAAAGTGTGACTGGCGCCACGAGGACGCTGTTTGAGCCCACAAAAACGTCATCGCCAAGAGCGGTCTTGTGTTTGTTAACACCGTCATAATTACAGAAAATCGTACCGGCCCCGATGTTACAACCGCTACCCAGTTCCGTATCTCCCAGGTAGGCAAGATGGTTGGCTTTCGAGCCTGCCCCGAATACCGCTTTTTTGGTTTCCACAAAATTGCCAATCTTCACGCCGTCACCCAGCACGGTTCCCGGCCGGATTCTCGCCATCGGCCCCACACTGACACCCTGGCCAATTTCGGCACCATCGATCTGGGTGCCGGCAAGAATAACGCTACCGTCTCCGATAATGGCGTCCTTGATCACGCAGTTCGCTTCGATACGCACATTATTGCCCAGCGCGACCTGGCCAGAGAAGACTGTATTGATATCAATCTCTACGTCGCTGCCGCAGCGCAGGTCTCCGCGTACATCCAAACGTGAAGGGTCTCTGAGAGTGACACCTGCCGCCAGCATTTGCTCGGCAATCAATGCCTGGTAGTGTCGTTCAAGCAGCGCCAGCTGGGCCTTGTCATTCACCCCCATCACTTCCAATTCGCTGCTGGCCTGTACCGCCCGCACTTCGCAGCCCGATTCCCTGGCCAGAGCAATAATATCGGTGAGGTAGTATTCACCCTGGCGATTGTTGTTCTCTAACTGTCCCAGCCAGCCCTGAAGGCGCGCGGCCGGTATTGCCATAATCCCGGTATTTACTTCATTGATCAGGCGCTGCTCGGCGGTCGCATCCTGGTGCTCAACAATAGCCTGCACGGCGGCGGAATCGTCGCGGATAATGCGGCCGAAACCGTTTGGCGTCCCGGTAACCACAGTCAGTAAACCGAGATGGTCGGGGCTGGCATGGGCCAGGAGTTCTTTGAGGGTATCGGTCTGGATCAAAGGCACATCGCCGAACAGCACCAGCACGATATTGTCTGCGTTACCGCTATCGATACCCGGCATCGCCTGCTGCAGCGCATGACCGGTGCCCAGCTGTTCCGCCTGCAGCACCCAGTTACAGGGCGCGGCGGCGAACTGTGATTGAATGGCATCGGCGCCAAAACCCACTACCACGTGAATGTGGTTGGGTTCTAACTCCACCGCGCGCGCCATGACATGATCGAGCATCGGGGCACCACCAATCTGATGAAGTACCTTGGGTAGCCGGGAGTTCATGCGGGTGCCTTTGCCCGCTGCCAGAATCACTACGTCCACTCTTTACCTGCTTGCTGTTGTTGTGTTGATGGCTCGGTTTTGTATTGCTGAACAACCGCCTGGAAAAAAATTTGTCCAGTGAGGAGCTGAACAGAGGCGCTACCAGACTACTACGATGCCGGCATCAGACTACCAAAAAAAACCGGTCATCGCGCATTTCCGGGAGGTGTGACCAGGCTCTGGTTGTGAAGCTGTTTGTTACACCCATCTATTGGATGTGGTCGCGCCGGTCAGGAGGCGCTTGTCGCCAACGCTCCGCGCCCGATCTGGGTTACTTATAAAGAGAACTTCTCTCCGAAAAAAGCCTAGGTAAATCACTGCTGTCCCACAGTTTATGTCGCTTACACCAGCGCTGAAAAGCGGCTCCGAACGGTCCGCCTGGCAGTTAGCTTGGGCCGCTGCGGACCACGCCCTTCCAGTCTTCGCTTCGCTACGCCCGGCAAGCCAGGGTACCTTCACTCTGAAAAATGCCCTGAAAAACGGTCATTTTTCGCCGTTCAGCGTAGGTCCTTTATTGCAGCGGCCCAAGCTAACTGCCAGCCGCCCCTTGCTGTATGCAAGAATCAAGGTTCACTGGCTTCGAGGTTCCGCACCCAAAGCCAAGCATTAAAATTTCATGTCCGAAACCATCAGGAAACACTCGAGACATCGGCAGTCATGCTGATTGGGAATTTTCGTCTGGAAACTATGGGACAGCAGTGGCTTTCCAGGGCTTTTTTCGGAGAGAAGTTCTCTTTATAAGGAACCCAGGCTTGCCGGTCGTAGCGCAGCGAAGACTGGATGGGCGCCGAGCCAGCGGGGCGGACACCCTGCCTCCCCGCAGCCACGCTCGAGGTCGATGCATTAACTAGCGATGCACACGACACACGTTATTTCCCGGTAACCTGCGAAGCACCACAAAAAAAGGTAGCTAGTGCTACCTTTTTTGATGTGCTGATGAGTCGTTCGCAGTAATACAGGAATAAGCCGGTGGCTAGAGTTTCTTCAGTTGCCGCAGCGCACGTAGCTGGGCAGCGGCTTCGGCCAATTGGGCAGCAGCGGCAGAGTATTCGAAATCCGAGTCCTGCTTGGCCATGGCGCGTTCAGCATCTTCCTTGGCTTCCAGGGCGGCGGCTTCGTCCATGTCATTGGCACGCAGTGCGGTATCAGCCAGCAGTGTGGCAACCCCGCGCTGAACTTCCAGGTAGCCGCCGGACACGTAAAACACTTCTTCTTCACCGCCGTCCTTGATCAGGCGCACCGGCCCGGGATTGAGGCCGGTAAGCAGCGGGGCGTGGCCCGGTGCGATGCCGAGGTCACCGAGAGTTCCGGCCGCAACAATCATTTCCACACGGCCGGAAAAGATGTTGTTTTCCGCGCTTACGATGTCGCAATGCATGGTCATGGCCATAATGTGTTAACTCCTGTGTATCGCTTTCGTAACGTTGAAACTGCATGCTGGCCCATCAGGGGCCAGCGAGTTGCTGGTCAGGCGCTTTTCTGGTCAGGCTTTGTCCAGGCATTTACCCAGACTCTGGTTAAGAGGGCCAGCTACAGATTAGCTTCTATTAAGACCAGCGAATTCACTGCAAGTTTCCTGAAATCAGTCGTTCTTCAGGCGCTCTGCTTTTTCAACGGCTTCGTCGATAGTACCGACCATGCTAAAAGCCTGTTCCGGCAGATGATCGTAGTCACCATTGAGAATGCCCTTGAAGCCAGCGATGGTGTCTTTCAGGCTGACATATTTACCCGGCTGGTTGGTAAATACTTCGGCAACCGTAAACGGCTGGGACAGGAACTGGGAGATCTTACGGGCCCGGGCCACAGTCTGCTTGTCTTCTTCAGACAGCTCATCCATGCCCAGAATCGCGATAATATCTTTCAATTCCTTGTAGCGCTGCAGGACGGTCTGCACGCCACGGGCTGTTTCATAATGCTCGGTGCCAATGACCAGAGGGTCCAGCTGACGCGAGGTGGAGTCGAGCGGGTCAACCGCCGGGTAGATGCCCAGGGAAGCAATATCGCGCGACAGTACAACGGTGGCATCAAGGTGAGCAAACGTGGTTGCCGGTGACGGGTCAGTCAAGTCATCCGCCGGTACGTACACCGCCTGAATTGACGTAATAGATCCAGTCTTGGTGGAAGTAATACGCTCCTGAAGGGCGCCCATTTCCTCGGCCAGGGTCGGCTGATAGCCCACCGCCGACGGCATACGACCCAGCAATGCCGAAACTTCGGTGCCCGCCAGGGTGTAGCGATAGATGTTGTCCACGAAAAACAGCACGTCGCGGCCTTCATCGCGGAACTTCTCCGCCATGGTCAGGCCGGTCAGGGCCACCCGCAAACGGTTACCGGGGGGCTCATTCATCTGACCGTACACCATGGAGACCTTGGACTCGCCTTCCAGGTTAACAACACCGGATTCCTGCATCTCGTGATAGAAGTCGTTACCTTCACGAGTACGCTCACCCACACCAGCAAACACCGATAGTCCGGAGTGCGCCTTGGCAATGTTATTAATCAGCTCCATCATGTTCACGGTCTTGCCCACACCGGCGCCGCCGAACAGACCAACTTTACCGCCCTTGGCAAACGGGCACACCAGGTCGATTACCTTGATGCCGGTTTCCAGCAGCTCGTTAGTGGCAGACAGCTCTTCATAGGTGGGAGCTTTGCGGTGAATCGGCATTTTTTCTTTTTCGCCGATGGGGCCGCGCTCGTCGATAGGTCGACCCAGCACATCCATGATACGACCCAGTGTTTCGTGACCTACTGGTACAGAAACCGGAGCGCCGGTATCTGCCACGTTAAGGCCGCGCTTCAGGCCTTCGGTCGAACCCAGGGCAATGGTTCGCACCACGCCGTCACCCAGTTGCTGTTGCACTTCCAGGGTAATTTCTGTGTTGTCGACAGTCAGGGCATCATAAACCTGCGGGACCGTGTCACGTGGAAATTCCACGTCGATCACAGCACCAATGATTTGTACGATTCGACCGCTACTCATGTCCGGTTCCTCTTAAATTCGCGTTACTATCCGTCAATTCCGAAAATTCGGTAAATTCTGTTGTGTCTATCCGTGTTACACGACGGCGCTAAACTGCAGCGGCCCCGCCAACAATCTCGGACAGTTCCTGGGTAATCGAAGCCTGTCGGGCTTTGTTGTACACCAGTTCCAATTCTTCAATAATGTCACCGGCATTGTCGGTGGCGTTCTTCATGGCCAGCATCCGTGCCGCCTGTTCACAAGCATTGTTCTCCACGACCGCCTGATACACCTGGGACTCGATGTAGCGCAGCAGAATACCTTCCAGCAGTTCTTCGGCGGACGGCTCGTAAATGTAGTCCCAGGGAAATTTGCGATCCATTTCGTCGTCTTCTGACGGCGGCAGCGGCAACAACTGTTCGATTGTTGGCTGCTGGGTCATGGTGTTGACGAAGGTATTGCTCACCAGATTGACCTGGTCCAGCTCACCAGCCTCGAACTTGTCGAGCATTACCCGCACGGCGCCGATTACGTCAGACAGCTCTGGTGCTTCGCCAATATCCCGCTGCGAGGCCACCACGTTGCCGCCCCAGGAATTGAAAAACGCAGCAGCCTTGGCACCGATTACACAAAGGTCTATTTCAACGCCTTTGTTATTCCACTCGGTCATGTCTGCCACCAGGGTCTTGAACAGATTGACGTTGAGGCCGCCGCACAAACCACGATCTGTCGACACGACGATGAAGCCGATGCGCTTCACTTCACGGGATTCGAAGAAATGATGCCGGTATTCCGACGTGGAATGGGCGATGTGGCCAATCACGGCGCGGATGCGGCGAGCATAGGGCTTGCCGGTCTGCATGCGATCCTGCGCTTTGCGCATTTTGCTTGCAGCCACCATTTCCATGGCGCTGGTGATCTTCTGAGTGTTTTTGATACTCGAGATCTTGGATCGTATTTCTTTGCCGCCAGCCATAGCTTGTGCTTGCCTCTGCTTACTTTATAAAGTGTTTGCTTTATTTATTTCGGGGCGTTGCCCGGTCATCCGATTAATAGCTCTCGGTCGACTTGAACTTCTCCAGCGCGGCCTTGAACTGACCCTCAATCTCGTCGTTCCAGTCACCGGTTTCATTGACCTTGGCCATCAGGTCAGCCTGCTCGCTGTTCATATAGGACAGCAGGGCATTTTCGAAATCGAGTACCTTGTTCAGTTCGACGTCTTTCAGGTAACCGCCGTTAGCGGCGTAAATCGACACGCCCATCTCGGCGATGGACAGCGGCGAATACTGCTTCTGTTTCATCAACTCGGTAACACGCTGACCGTGCTCCAGCTGGGAGCGGGTTGCTTCGTCCAGATCCGAGGCAAACTGGGCAAAAGCCGCCAGTTCGCGATACTGGGCCAGGGCGATACGAATACCACCACCCAACTTCTTGATGATCTTGGTCTGGGCCGCACCACCCACTCGTGACACCGAGATACCCGGGTTCATGGCCGGGCGGATACCGGAGTTAAACAGGTCCGTTTCCAGGAAGATCTGGCCATCGGTAATGGAGATCACGTTAGTTGGTACGAAGGCCGACACGTCACCTGCCTGGGTCTCAATAATTGGCAGTGCGGTCAGGGATCCGGTCTTGCCCTTCACCTTGCCTTCGGTAAATTGCTCAACGTAGTTAGCATTTACTCGCGCTGAGCGCTCCAGAAGGCGGGAGTGAAGGTAGAATACGTCACCAGGATAGGCTTCACGGCCCGGCGGACGACGCAGCAGCAGGGAAATCTGACGATAGGCAATTGCCTGCTTGGTCAGATCATCGTATATGATCAGTGCGTCTTCACCCCGATCCCGATAATACTCGCCCATGGAGCAGCCCGAGTAGGGTGCAATAAACTGCATGGAGGCCGGGTCGGAAGCCGATGCCGCCACGACAATGGTGTAGTCCATGGCACCGTTTTCTTCAAGCTTGCTTACCACGTTGGCGATGGACGAGGCCTTCTGGCCGACCGCCACGTAGACACACTTAATGCCCTTGCCCTTCTGGTTGATAATGGTGTCGATGGCAATCGCCGTCTTACCCACCTGGCGGTCACCAATAATCAACTCGCGCTGACCACGACCAACCGGGGTCATGGCGTCGATGGACTTGAGACCGGTTTGCACCGGCTGGTCTACCGATTGACGGGCAATAACACCGGGTGCGACCTTTTCAATAGGGTCAGTCAGCTTGGCTTCTACCGGGCCCTTGCCGTCGATGGGCTGACCCAGTGCGTTCACCACGCGACCTTCCAGTTCCGGCCCAACCGGGACTTCAAGAATACGTCCGGTACAGTGACAGGTCTGGCCTTCCGTAAGCTGAAGGTAGTCACCGAGCACCACGGCGCCAACGGAATCGCGTTCCAGGTTCAGCGCCATGCCGAAGATCCCGCCTTCGAACTCAATCATCTCGCCGTACATAACGTCAGCAAGACCATTGATGCGGATAATGCCGTCCGAGACACTGACGATGGTTCCCTCGTTCTTGGCCTGGGCAGTCACATCCAGCGATTCGATTCGCTGCTTGATAATTTCGCTGATTTCGGATGGATTCAGTTGTTGCATGTTTGTTTCCTTTGTCCCTGAATCGTTCAGGAATTAATTGATTCAGTTAACTTGGCAAGTTTGCCGCGCACCGAACTGTCAATCACCGTGTCACCTGCGCGTATGATGGCACCACCGATCAGACCCTGGTCGGTGTGGGTCGCCAGCTTGATTTCCCGCTGCAACCGTTTGCTCAGCGCGCTGGCCAGTTTCTCCGACACCTCAGTGCTAATCTCGTAGGCAGTAATCACTTCGACATCAATGGACTTCTGCTGCTGGGCTTTCAGGGATTCGAAAATCCGCAAAATCTCGGTCAGCAGTGGCAGGCGCTTGTTTTCTGACAACAGACGAATGAACGCCTTGCCCTTATCGCTCAACTCGTCGCCGCAGATATCTACAAACGCATCGGCAACCTGTTCGGAGGTCAGGGCCGGAGCCTGGAGCAATAGTTTGACGCGCTCTTGCGCAGTCAGCGCGGCAGTGAGCGAGAGCATCCTGGACCAGTCATCCAGAGCATTCTCATCCAGAGCAACCTGGAATGCTGCTTTAGCGTAGGGTCGTGCCAATGTGGTCAGTTCGGCCATTAATCAGTGCCTTGTCCGGGTTTTGTTTCCTGCTTACAGCTCGTTAGCCAGCTTGTTGAGCATTTCTTCGTTGGCGGCCTTGTCGACAGATTTTTCAAGGATCTTCTCCGCGCCGGCCAGGGCGATGTTCGCCACTTGCTCACGCAGCTGCTGCTTGGCGCGCTTTACTTCCTGCTCGATCTCGGCGTTGGCACCTGCAATGATGCGCTGACCTTCAGACCGGGCCTGCTCTTTGGCTTCATCGACAATTTGCGCAGCCCGCTTGTTGGCCTGCTCAATTATCGCGGCCGCTTCCTGCTTGGCCTCTTTCATCTGCTCAGTGGATTTTTCCTGAGCCAGCGCCAGATCTTTCTCAGCGCGTTCCGCAGCCTGCAGGCCGTCAGAGATCTTCTTGGCCCGCTCCTCGAGAACGGCCACGATCGGCGGCCAAACATACTTCATGCAGAACCAGACAAAGAACGCGAAGGCGATACTTTGTCCGATAATGGTTGCGTTGAGATTCATGAACCGTCTCCTTCAGTCTTGGTGAACAACCGCCCAGAATTACCGGGCTGGTCAGTCATTTCCTTTATATAAAAGGCTTAGATGAAAGGATTGGCGAAGATGAACAGGAACGCGATACCCACACCAATGATGGAGATTACGTCGACAAATGCCGCAACCAGAAAGAATTGGGTTTGCAGTTTCGGGGCGAGTTCCGGCTGACGGGCTGAGCTTTCGATAAGCTTGCCACCCAGGTTGCCGAATGCCACCGCTGTGCCGGCTCCGCAGATGCCGAAAATGATGCTTGCTGCCAGCAGTGTAAATGCCTGTACTGTTTCCATTAGAGTCTCCGTTTTGTGTCTAAAAAGTTTCGAGGAAGTTAAAAGTAGTCGCTAAAGTATGGGTCGTAAGTTAGTGGTCCGTATGGGCCTGATCCAGGTACACAATGGTCAGCATCATGAACAGGTACGCCTGCAGAGTGACAACCAGAATGTGAAACACCGCCCAGCCAAAATGCAGCGGTAGCTGCCAGTAGCCGATAAGCGCAATCACCAGGAATATAGTTTCACCGGCAAAAAAGTTGCCATAAAGTCGCAGTGCCAGTGATACCGGCTTGGCGAAGAATCCGGGCAGTTCCAGCAACAGGTTAAAAGGTGCCAGGTACCATTTCGGGAACGGGTGCATGGTGAACTCACTAATGAATCCCCCCACGCCCTTGATCTTGATGCTGTAAAAAATAATCAGGAAAAATACGCTGACCGCAAAGCCCAGGGTAATGTTCAGGTCGGTGGTTGGCACCGCGCGGAAATACGTGTGCGGGTCGCCAGCCACTGTCTGGGCCAGGGTGGGAATCCAGTCCACCGGAACCAGATCCATGGCGTTCATCAGGAAGATCCAGCAAAAGATGGTCAGGGCCAGTGGACCAATCATGGCGTTGCGAGCATGAAAACTGTTTTTAATACTGTCCTGCACCATCTCGATAATAATTTCGATGACGTTCTGCCAGGATTTGGCGCGAGGTGCATCGGTTGTGGCCTTGCTGATCACGAACTTGAAAAGACCGACAAACAGCGCGCCGAGAATGACCGACATCAGCATGGAATCGACATTGATCGCCCAGAATCCCATCTCTCCAGCTTCTTCGGGAGAATGGGCAAATCCCCAATGACCATCTATTTGGCCAAAAGTGAGATTGGTCAGATGGTGGGAAACGTATTCGGTTGGGGAGGCGTAAATTGCTTCGCCTTCAGCTGCAGCCATTGCTTAACTCGCTTCCTCTTTAGTTCGCGTTAACGTCACTTTCTGCACAGTATTCAACTGTACTCAACTTGGCAGTTCGCTTGCGGTTCAGGTTTTGCTCAGATCGCAGTCTTCACAAACCTTCATACATTAGCGGACTGGTTGTAGGCACTGACCACCGACATTGTCAGCCCCAGCCCCACCAGATACACACCTATGAAACCCACGAAAACCAGTAGCGGTGATGCTGCCGGTACATAGATGAATGTGAGCGCAAAACCCACACCGCTGAGAACAATCTTGTACGCTTCTCCAGCGGCAAATTCCTTGACGATCTGCTCGGTGGCAGACGCTCCCTGGTATTTGAATGCCTTGATGACAAATACCCCGTTCGCTGCCCAGCAAATCAGTCCACCCAGTCCCAGGGAAAGGGCAGCATTCACTCCGGACAAACCGAATCCCGCCAGCAGCAAGCCCACTGTTGCGGCAAACTGGCCAGCGATTATTTTGGAGATGGAAGGAGCCTTGATGGGAGCTTTAATGATAGTCACGAGGGTGGGCGATACTGACTCGGTGCTGTTGTGGTCGCGTCAGATTCGCTTCTGGTTCGTTTGCCCCGGCTGCTACTCTCCGCTTGATCAGCCTGAAAACAGAGTGTTTTCTGAGTGCGCATGTACTCAGAGAGCGCGCATTATAGGGGCTTTGTAATGGGCAATCAACTACGTGTGATTATCAGTTAATATGCGACAAAATGCCGTCTAATTCATCCAGACTGTTGTATTTTACCACCAACTTTCCCTTACCTTTGGCGGTGTGCTGAATCAGTACCTTGGCCCCGAGTTTGTCCGCCAGCCCGTCTTCAAGCGTTTTGATGTCCGGGTCCACAGATTTATCTTCCTTGCCGTCACTGGCCGCTTCCGAGGTCAGGCGCCGGACCAGCGCCTCAGTCTGGCGAACCGACAGGCCGCGACCGGCCACCATGCGCGCCGCCTGTGACTGTTGCTCATGGGGCAGGGACAGCAACGCCCGGGCGTGACCCATCTCCAGGTCGCCATGTTCCAGCATGCGCCGCACATCAATACTGAGTCCAATCAGTCGCAGCAGATTCGTAACAGTGACACGGGACTTACCGACCGCATCGGCTACTTCCTGCTGGGTTAGTTCAAATTCATCCTGCAGCCGTTTCAGGGCCATGGCTTCTTCGATGGGATTCAGGTTTTCACGCTGAATATTTTCGATCAGCGCCATGGCGATCGCCGCTTCATCATTGACCGGTTTGATGATCGCGGGAATGGTATCGAGTTCGGCCATCTGGGTGGCCCGCCAGCGTCGCTCACCGGCGATGATCTCAAATTTGTTGTTGGCAATCGGCCGCACCACGATCGGCTGCATGACACCCTGCTTCTGGATAGAGTTGGCCAACTCCTGCAACGATTCCTGGTGCATGTCGGTACGTGGCTGGTATTTACCCCGCTGGATAAGATCTATCGGGATGTTGCGCAGATCACCGTCGCGATCTGGCTGTTGGCTGGTGCCGGCCTGGGCCGGGTCCTTGGGCTTGCCCAGCAAGCTGGCCATGGTCTGACTGCTGCCGCTGGACAGTAGCGCATCGAGGCCTTTTCCAAGTTTTTTCTTGTCGTTCATGAAGTGTCTCTAGAGCAATCCCTAGCGCAGACTCCGCCTAGCCGGAAATCCGGGCGGCCTCATCATGGCGGCGCAGCATTTCACCGGCCAGGGCAAGGTAGGCGATGGCGCCGCGGGATTGCCGATCGTAGCTAATAACCGGTTTACCGTAGCTGGGCGCTTCTGCCAGTCGCACATTGCGGGGAACAACGGTGCGGTAAACCGCATCGCCAAAATAATTGAACAGCTGGCCGTTGACTTCCGTGGTCAGCTTGTTGCGCGGGTCGTACATGGTGCGCAGAATCCCCTCAATACGCAGTTCGGGATTCAGCCGATCCTTGATGGCACCAATGGTATCCATCAGGGCCGATAGCCCTTCCAGCGCGTAATACTCGCACTGCATGGGAATAACCACCCCGTCGGCAGCCACCAGAGCGTTGACAGTAAGCATGTTCAGCGAGGGCGGACAGTCAATGACAATGAAATCATAATCGCTGCGGATCTCATTCACGATCTGGCGCAGGCGCAGTTCGCGATTGTCTTCAGAGATCAGCTCTACCTCTGCCGCCACCAGATCACCGTTGGCTGGCAGCAGGTCGTAGTCCGCTTCGGCTGGCTTGACCAGCACATCCTGGAACCGGGCCTGCTGGGTGAGCAGATCGTATACCGATAGGTCAAGTTCTGATTTGTTGATACCGCTGCCCATGGTCGCATTGCCCTGCGGATCAAGGTCAATCAGCAGCACCTTCTTGCGGGTGACTTTCAGGGAGGCGGCCAGATTGACCGAGGTGGTGGTCTTGCCGACTCCGCCTTTCTGGTTAGCGATAGCTAGGATCCTGCTCACGATGCCTGTTCAAACCTCTACTGCGGATTGCTGATGCTGTTGTTATTTCCGGCGGTTGTGTTGATCTGATTCGGTTCTGGTAATACAGACCAGATGCCGCTGGGATTCGTCACCGGGAATCTGCAACTGATGCTGACCAGTAACGGTAAACCCCTCAGGCAGTTGCTCAAGTTCCTGCTCCGGATAGCGCCCTTTCATCGCCAGCAACGTGGTGCCAGCGCTGAGCAAATGCTCTGTAAGCCTGATGATATCCGGGATTGGCGCAAAAGCGCGACAAGTCACAATAGCAAGTTGCCGCTGACTTTGATAGTGCTCCACTCGACAATTTTCGATCCGTACATTGCTCAGACCAAGGGCCAGCTTGACCTGAAACAGGAAGCGGGTTTTCTTGCCGTTACTGTCCAGCAGCACAAATTCCCGGTCCGGATTGGCAATTGCCAGGGGGATTCCCGGCAGGCCGGCGCCGGTACCGACATCAAGGATCGGGCTGTCGTGCAGATGCGGGGAAACGGCCAGACTGTCCAGCAGATGCCGGTGAAGCAAGTGCGCCAGGTCATCTGCAGCAATCAGGTTGTAACTGCGATTCCACTTGTGCAGCAGTTCGGAATAGTCCTGCAATGCCGACAGCTGCGCAGTGCTGAGATGCATGCCCAATTCTGCAAGCCCGTTGTGCAGCGCCTGGTCTTCAGGCAGCGCTTGGTGTCTGACTGGCGGCATCTGGACTGTAGCCCGCCCGCTTAACCAACGCGCCGCTGATCACTGTGGCGGTGCTTTTTCAGGTAGATCAGCAACAGTGAAATAGCGGCCGGGGTCATGCCGGGAATACGTGAGGCACGACCGATATTGTCCGGCTGGGCAGCGATCAGTTTCTGCTTTAGCTCGTTGGATAATCCCTGCATTGCCGCGTAATCAAGATCCGCTGGGAGCACGGTGTCTTCCTGACGCTTCAGGCGATCAATTTCTTCCGCCTGGCGATCTATGTAACCCTGGTACTTGATCTGGATCTCGGCCTGCTGCGCCGCCTGGCGGGCTGCCGGGGTTTCTTTCCGCCCCCGGTTTTCACCCACATTTTCACCAACACACTGGTTCGCCGCGTTAACAAGTTCTTCCTGGTTAACCCGCGGCCGGGCCAGTAGATCCGCCAGACTGTATTCCCGGGACAACGGCTTTTCCAGCAGCGGGTTAATGCGCGCTGCCAGTTCACTGTCTGGCTGTACCCAGGTGCTGCGCAGATAGCTGAGTTGCCGGTCGATATGCTCTACCTTGTCATTGAAAAATGCCCAACGCTGATCATCAACCAGGCCCAGATTGCGGCCTATCTCGGTAAGCCGCAAATCCGCATTGTCTTCTCGCAGCAACAGTCGGTACTCGGCGCGGCTGGTGAACATGCGATACGGCTCATTGGTTCCCAGAGTAATAAGATCATCCACCAACACCCCGATATAGGCCTGATCCCGGCGCGGACACCAGGACTCTTCGCCACGCACTGCAAGACCGGCGTTCAATCCCGCCAGCAAGCCCTGGGCAGCGGCTTCCTCGTAGCCGGTGGTGCCATTGATCTGGCCGGCAAAATACAAGCCCTGGATAAAACGTGTTTCCAGTGAATCCTTGAGATCCCGGGGGTCAAAAAAGTCATACTCGATTGCATACCCCGGCCGGGTTATGTGGGCATTTTCAAAACCGCGAATGTGGCGCACCATCGCCACCTGCACATCGAACGGCAGGCTGGTGGATATGCCATTGGGATACAACTCGTTGGTATTCAGTCCTTCGGGCTCTACGAAAATCTGGTGCCCGGTCTTGTCGGCGAAGCGCATGACCTTGTCCTCAATGGACGGGCAGTAACGTGGCCCCATGCCTTCGATGACACCGGTATACATGGGCGATCGATCAAGACCGGCACGAATGACATCGTGGCATTGCTCGTTGGTGCTGGTGATGTAGCAATTCACCTGCCGGGGATGCTCGGCCACATCACCGAGGAACGACATTACCGGCAATGGCTGATCGCCAGCCTGTTCGGTCATCACCGAAAAATCCACACTGCGCGCATCAATCCGCGGTGGCGTACCGGTTTTTAACCGTTCGACCCGAAACGGCAGGGCCCGCAGTCGTTCCGCCAGGGCAATAGACGGTTGGTCGCCGGCACGACCGCCAGCACTGTTCTGCATACCAATGTGAATCTTGCCGCCAAGAAACGTCCCGGTAGTCAGCACTACACGCGGTGCGCGGATTTTAAGCCCCATCTGGGTGATGACACCGGCAACCTGGTCGCCTTCCAGAATCAGGTCGTCAACGGCCTGCTGGAACAGCGTGAGGTTGGTCTGGGTTTCCAGCATCTCGCGGATCGCCGCCTTGTACAGCACTCGATCTGCCTGAGCGCGAGTGGCTCGCACTGCTGGCCCCTTGCTGGCATTGAGTACCCGAAACTGGATACCCGCGCGGTCAGTGGCCCGCGCCATAGCGCCGCCCAGGGCATCGATTTCTTTCACCAGATGGCTTTTCCCGATGCCGCCAATGGCAGGATTACAGGACATCTGCCCCAACGTTTCGATGCTATGGGTCACCAGCAGGGTGCGCACACCTTGCCGTGCAGCAGCCAGTGCGGCTTCGGTACCGGCATGGCCACCGCCGACAACGATTACGTCATAGCTGTTTGCGAACTCCATGGTGGTCTCCGGGATGCCGGGCATCGGGATCTGGGTGAATGGGGCCGAGCAGTATATAGATTATTTGCTGAATGTGAATCGCCAGCTGCTGACAATCCAGATGACAAAAGCAACAGGCAACAAGTTAATCAACACCAGATTGTTGATTGTATCGCTATTAATAGTAGTAGTAGAGATAGAGTATAGATGTTGAATATATAGGGGACGCGGTTTTCTGTGTATAAGGCCGTTTATTGGCCTGGAAACAACAGCTTGGCGGGATGATAACCCGGTGCAGAACGCGGTGGCAGGCTCGGACCAAGCCGGGTACGGCCTGTTGACAGAATTCAGACGGGTTTTTAACCGCCCAGGTTATTTACACTTGTCCACCGGCCACTCAGGTCAGCAACCGGTCCACCCACAGGTTTGTCCCCAGGGTGGGTGTCCTGTTGCTGGCTACTTGCCGACACAGAAACTGGAAAAAATTTTCCCCAGCAAATCATCGCTGGTCACTTCACCGGTAATTTCCCCCAAATGTCGTTGGGCGAGGCGCAAGTCTTCTGCCACCAGCTCTAGTTGTAAGTGTTCGCTTACTCCAGAAAGACCTTTTTCTAGGTAATGTTGAGCATTTTTGAGGGCCATCACGTGACGCTCGCGGGCCACAAAGGCGCCTTCATTCCCAGCCTGGAATCCCACGCAGTTCTGCAGATGAGTTGTTAACAGATTTATCCCCAGATTTTCCCTGGCGGAAAGCTGGATCTGGGTCAGGGAAACCCCTTGGTAGTCTGTGGATTCCAGGCTGGGTTCCTGTGAATCAACTAAATCTATTTTATTGAGGATAAGCGTGGTTCGCTTCAGCACGTTGTGGCGCTGTTCGTCGCTAAGGTCCATTAATTGCAGCGGGGCCAGTCTTGTTTTCAGGCTGCGACCCGGTTCACTGGCGTCTACTACCAGCAGGATCTGGTCGGCTTGTTGCATCGCCAACCGCGCTCGTCGCACCCCTTCCTGCTCCACCACATCCGCACTGTCGCGCAGACCCGCAGTATCGGTAATGTGCACCGGCATGCCGGATAAATTAATCTCCTGGCGCAGCAAATCTCTCGTGGTGCCGGGGATATCGGTGACAATGGCGCTGTCCTGACCGGACAGAGCATTAAGCAAACTGGATTTACCGGCGTTGGGCTTGCCGGCAATGACTATCGAGATGCCTTCCTTTAATAAGGCGCCCTGTTCGGCCTGCTGGAAAATCAGAGCCAGATCATCCCGCGCGGAGGTGAGTTGGTCCAGTACCCCGGTGTCAGCCATGACATCGATATCCTCGTCGGAAAAGTCGATCGCGGCTTCGACATTGATGCGAATCAGGGTCAGCCTCTCTACCAGATCGTTGATGCGCCGGGAGAACTCTCCCTGCAGGGTGCGCATGGCAGACCGTGCTGCCTGCCGTGAACCGGCGTCGATCAGGTCGGCCACAGCTTCCGCCTGTAGCAGATCCAGTTTGCTGTTGAAAAAAGCCCGTTCGGAAAATTCGCCTGGTGTTGCCAGCCGCGCTCCCAGAGCAAGTACCCGCTGCAACAGCAGGTTGAGGACCTGGGTGCCACCGTGGCCCTGAAATTCCACAACGTCCTCGCCGGTATAGGAATTCGGAGCCGGGAAATACAGCGCGATACCCTGATCCAGAGCTTGGCCTTCGCCATCCAGAAATGGGCAGTAGTGGGCGTGGCGTGGCTGCGGGGTGATGGGCAGTAGCTGCTCGGCAATGGCCAGGGAATCCGGCCCCGAAAGACGCACAATACCCACACCGCTGCGGCCGGGCGCGGTAATAATGGCGCAGATGGTATCACTGCTGAGTGGGCTCATGGCTTCAGTGCCCCAGGATCGACTTGGCCGATTCCGGTTCGGAAACGTGTTTGGTAACCGGCAAGCGCCAAAGCGCCCTGAATAGGATGCGAGGTTGCCCTATGGCAGCAGGGTGCTCTGCTAGCGGGCACCCTTGGCTGCGTATTCGGTTTCAATTTTGCGGGTGATGTACCACTGCTGCAGGATACTCAACAAGCCGTTGGTGAGCCAGTAAAGAACCAGTCCGGCGGGGAACCAGAGGAACAGCAAGGTCATGGCCACTGGCATGAACTTCATAACCTTGGCCTGCATGGGATCAGCCGGGGTAGGCGACAAGGACGTCTGCAGGTACATGGTAACGCCCATCAACAGCGGCAGTACAAAAAACGGATCGCGCACCGACAGGTCATCCAGCCAGAGCATGAACGGGGCATGCCGCAACTCAACGCTTTCCATCAGCACCCAGTACAGGGCAATGAACACCGGCATTTGCACCAGCATTGGCAGGCAGCCACCAAATGGATTGATCTTTTCTTTCTTGTAGAGCTCCATGGTGGCCTTTTGCATTTTCATTTTATCGTCGCCATAGCTTTCCTTCAGCTGCTGCAGCTTCGGCATCAGGCGACGCATTCCCGCCATGGAGCGGTATTGAGTCTCGCTTAACTTATAGAAGAAAGCTTTAACCAACACCGTAAGCAGGATGATGGCGACACCGTAGTTGCTGACCAGTGATTCAATCTGACGCAGGACCCAGTATATTGGTGCCGCCAGAAACCAGAGGAAGCCGTAGTCGATGGTCAGATCAAGATTGGGTGCTATTTCCGCCAGGGCGTACTGGTCTTTGGGGCCGGCGTAATACTCGACTTCGTGGCTGCCGCTTTCACCGGCGGGCACGTTGATGGCAGCGCTAGTGAATACACCAAAGTACTGGCCGGCATCATTACGGCGGGTGCTGTAGCGATTGACCGTGTTGCTGTCGGGTACCCAGGCACTGATAAAGTAGTGCTGACTGAAGCCAATCCAACCGCCCTCCATCTGGTGGCCGGGCACGCCATCGTCAATATCGTCGAATTCGATTTTCGCGTAAGGATCGTCATCGCTGGTGGTGACAAAGCCCAGGTAGGTTCGACCAAAACCTCCGGCGTCGCTGGGGTCATCGAAATCCCCACGCTTGATTTGTCCAAAAACATTGGCCTGCCAGGATTCGGCGGACTGATTATCGATCAGGTAAGCCACCTGGATCACGTAGCTGTCGCGGTTAAATGTAAAACGCTTGGTAATCTGTACACCCTGGTCGGTTCGGGTTTCCAGATCCACGCTCAGGGTGTTATCGCCTTCAGACAGCGTATAGCTGTCACTGCGAGTCTGGTAAGTAGCCCGGCTTGAGCTGTCGATGCCGTCTCGACCGATTAGTCCTGATTGCGCCACGTAGCTGCGCTGCGGATTGTTCGAGAGAATCACAAACGGGTCATTGCTGCCTTCCAGTTCGCGAAGGTACTGCGGTAATGCCAGGTAAACAATGTCCCCACCATTGCGATCAATTTGCAGCTCAAGGGTATCGGTACTGACCTGGACTATATTGTTAGAAGTGGCTCTATCGGACAGAGCCGGGCTACTTACCACGGCATTGTTCTGCGCTGATGGTTGCGGTATGTCCTGTGGAATATCGCCATTGGATGCATTGCCAGGCGAGTTAGCCGGTGAATCGGCAATTGGCGGTAAAGGGATATCGCTATCAGTTGACGCGGTTTGCTCTACCGCAGCGGCTGGGTCGCTTGAGACCACGGGCGGATAATCCTGTTGCCAGGCCAGCAGCATCAGGTAAGTAATCACCGCCAGCGCGGTATAAAGTGCGAAACGAGTTAGATCCATAGCAGTTTCAGCCGGTAATCCCGGTTCTAAGCCTCTTTGACAGCCTTGTTGATAGCCTCTTCAGAATCCGGTACCGGGTCGTAGCCACCGGCATGCCACGGATGACAGTGGCTGATGCGCTTGACACCGAGTGTACTGCCGCGGACAACACCGTGGCGGGCGATGGCTTCTTTGGTGTATTGCGAACAGGTGGGATAAAAGCGGCACTGTTGACCAATCAACAGGCTCAGGGTGAGTTGGTACAGAGTAATCAGCTTGATCAGGATAACTTTCAACATGGTCAGTGATTAGCGGTCGCGGGTATCAAGGCTTTTCTGACCAAGGTCGGTTCCAAGGCGCTGTAACTGGTGCGCGAGTTGCGAGTTCACGAGTGTATCAGCATCCTTTCTAACCAGCACTACCAGGTCCAGAGGCACTGGCAGGTGCAGGTGGCGAAACCATTCTCGAACCAGACGTTTGATCCGGTTGCGTTGCACGGCTCGGGAAACATGTTTTTTGGCAACGATGATGCCGAGCCTTGAACACGTTGTCTTACCGGGCGCTGCCAGGATCAGAATGTAGCGGCAAGAGACCTTGAATCGGGAGTGGTTGAAAACGGCCTGATAATCGGCGGCATTGAGAAGCCGGGATGATTTTGGGAATCCGCTTGCAACCACGCCAGAGCCACTTTTCTTCTGTATATAAAAGGAAGGAAGAAAAAGCGACGTTACGCGGAGAGTCGGGCGCGTCCCTTGGCTCGACGGCGCTTCAACACCAATCGGCCGGCTTTGGTAGCCATACGAGCCCGGAAACCGTGAGTTCGTGCGCGCTTGAGCACACTGGGCTGAAATGTACGTTTCATAGTTGAATATCCAAGCTGCTAAGTGATCTTCGTCGCCGTGTATTTGACCAACTGAAGGTCGAAATTCCGGGGTCCGAAAAGGAGGCGGGATTTTAGAGGTTTTACTGCCAACTTGCAACGCTGGCGGGGTTGCCAGTGTGTTTGACTGTGGGCCGGTCATGGCCGTATGAATGGGCGGATATTTAACAGCATGGCATTATCGCCCGGGCGGATTCGAATATTCCGGTGGCGGTGACCGATAGCTACCGGAACTGGTTGTGTAGTGGGTTGGATGAGGAGTTTATGGGTAAAGGCGAAAAGAATCGCGTTATCTTGCCCGGGTAGTCAGTGGGTTCTCCAGCCGCCGAAATTCATGCAGGAGTTAAACACATGTTATCCACAGATAAATTATCAACAGGTCGGCGGCTGGGCTAAAATAAAGCCATTCTTGAAAGCCCCTGTTTTTCAGTAGTGTAAGTGGTAACTCATTGAAAAATAAGTGAAAAAAGCACAAGCAAATGTGGTTGCCTGACACCATTTGTCGGTGGATAAGTCTAACCTGTGGGGCTATTATCCGGCATTCACAATAACAACAGCAGCAGTATAAGAATTTAACAGGATCGGGCAGCACAAGTGGTAGAAACATACTGGACAAAATGCATCGAGAGTCTGAAAGACGAGCTTCCCTCCCAACAATTCAATACCTGGATCCGGCCCCTGCAAGTAGAAGCGGACGGTGAGGTATTGCGCATATTTGCACCCAATCGCTTTATCAAGGACTGGGTGCGCGGGAAATTCCTGCATCGGATTGAGTCACTGATAGAAGCGCAGGGGGCTGACGCGCTCAGCATAGAATTACGGGTCAACAACGGGGAATATCACGCGGCAGTAAACACTGAACCTGCGCAGGCGGAATCGGACCCCAAGGTCGATAACGCGGTGCCGGGGCAAAATATCCGGCCCCATGCGGGTGTTGTCACAGCGGCGCGCGGTTCCGCGCAAGACGGGCATGGGGCAGATAGTCAGGTAGTAGAAAGCTCGTCACAGTCGCCAGGGCGCGAGGCGAGGGGTGTGCAAAGTATCCCTGTTCCGGGAACACAGCGCCGTGGTGGGGTGTTTCGGGAAACCGACCGGGCGGCGATGGACACCATTATTGAGGGCAAGCTACGGCATCGCGGTGCGCTTAATGATGACTACAAGTTCGATAATTTTGTGGTGGGTAAATCGAACCAACTCGCCCGTGCCGCAGCCCGTCAGGTTGCGGAAAATCCCGGTTATGCCTACAACCCCCTGTTTATCTATGGTGGTGTGGGGCTGGGCAAAACCCATCTTATGCATGCTATTGGCAATTACCTGGTTGCCCAAAAGCCTGGCGCCAAAGTGGTCTATCTGCATTCGGAAACGTTTGTAGCCACCATGGTGACCGCTCTGCAGTTGAACGCCATCAACGAGTTCAAGCGCTTCTATCGGTCTGTTGACGCACTGCTAATTGACGATATTCAGTTTTTCGCCGGCAAGGAGCACTCTCAGGAAGAGTTTTTCCATACCTTTAATGCCCTGCTAGAAGGGGGTCAGCAAATTATCCTTACCTGCGATCGCTTCCATAAAGAGATCAACGGGCTCGAAGAGCGCCTTAAATCCCGCTTCGGCTGGGGTCTGACTGTGGCGGTTGAACCGCCAGAATTGGAAACCCGGGCCGCGATCTTGATGAACAAGGCAGAGCAGTGCCGTATAGAGTTGCCTAATGAGGCGGCAATGTTTATTGCCCAGCGACTGCGTTCTAATGTGCGGGAATTGGAGGGAGCATTAAAAAGGGTGATTGCTCACGCCAATTTCAAGGGTGAGCCTATAGATGTGGAGCTAATCAAGGAGGCGCTGCGCGACTTGTTTGCGGTGCAGGATAAACTGGTCACCATCGATAATATCCAGCGCTCTGTGGCCGAGTACTACAAGATAAAAATGGCGGATATGTTGTCGAAGCGCCGTAACCGCTCGGTGGCGCGCCCTCGCCAGGTGGCAATGACTCTTTCGAAAGAGCTGACTAATCATAGCTTGCCGGAGATCGGGGATGCCTTTGGCGGGCGCGACCACACCACTGTCATGCATGCCTGCAAGCAGATAAATCGGCTAAGGCACAGCTCTATTGATATTCAGGAAGACTACAATAATCTGCTCAGGTCGCTGTCCAGCTAGCACGCGGTGGCAAATCTGGTCAGAAGCAACACTCAGGAACCAAGACTATGCAATTGACGATTTCCCGAGAGGCCCTGCTGCGGCCTCTGCAGCTGGTAAGTGGTGTGGTAGAACGGCGGCAGACGCTACCGGTCCTATCCAATGTTTTACTGGTTCTTAAGGGCAGTGAGCTGTCACTGACGGGTACCGATCTGGAAGTGGAGTTGGTAGGTCGGGTACCGGTTGAGGAAGTGGGTTCGGAAGGTGCGATTACGGTGCCGGCTCGCAAGCTGTTGGATATCTGCAAATCCTTGTCTGATGACGCCATGATTGATCTGACTCTCCAGGACAGTAAGTTGTTGCTTAAGAGTGGTCGCAGTCGGTTTACACTTACTACCCTCCCGGCCTCAGAGTTTCCTCAGGTTGAAGAAGAGCCAGACACCTTTTCTCTGCAGCTGCCCCAGGCCAGACTCAAGGAATTGCTTGAAGCTACCAGTTTTGCCATGGCGCAGCAGGATGTGCGTTACTACCTGAATGGCATGCTGTTTGAGGTGGATCCAGGTTATTTGCGTGTGGTGGCGACGGATGGTCACCGCCTGGCTATGGAAACCATGGCGATGGATAACGCGATCAGTGAATCCCAGCAGCTCATTTTACCGCGTAAGGGGGTTATGGAGTTGTCCCGATTGCTGGATGACGCGGGCGATATCGATCTGACTTTCGGCCAGAATCATATCCGGGCAACGGTACCGGAGTATACATTCACTTCAAAGCTCGTAGACGGCAAGTTCCCCGATTACAACCGCGTATTACCAAAGGGTGGCGACCGGGTGGTGGTTGGTGAATGCCAACTATTACGCCAGGCATTCAGTCGGGTATCGATACTGTCTAATGAAAAGTACCGTGGTGTGCGTGTCATGCTCGAGCCAGGGGAGTTGCGGGTAGTGGCAAACAACCCGGAGCAAGAAGAAGCGGAAGAAATAGTGAATGTTGACTACAGTGGGGATTCACTCGAGATTGGCTTTAACGTCAGTTATTTGATTGATGTGTTATCTACGGTGAGTAGTGAGAAGGTAAAAATGACGCTTTCGGACCCTAATAGTAGTGCGCTTTTGGAAGCTGATCAGGGCAGTGATGCACTGTATGTGGTTATGCCCATGCGTCTCTAGGCGATTGCTAGTGGTCACTACCGGGCCTGGCAACTTCCTTTTGCGGCGATCGTAATGAGTATTATCTCAGAGCTGCAAGTCACGGCAGTTCGGAATATCGATCATGCGGCTCTTCAGTGCCATCCACACCTCAATATTGTTTATGGGCATAATGGTAGCGGCAAAACCAGTCTTTTGGAGGCCATTTACCTGCTAGCTCGCGGGAAGTCATTTCGTACCGCCAGTACCGATACCGTTATTGGCAAGCAGCATCAGGAATCCGTGGTTCACGCCCGGCTAGTGGACCATCAGCTTGGGGTTAGCAGGAACCGGGGTGATAAACGCAAGCTGCAGCTGGATGATCGGCCCCAATCAAACTGGGACGATGTGGCGCGGGTGTTACCTGTACTCATTCTGGACTCCGGTAGCTTCTCATTGCTTGATGGTGGTCCTGGTGCTCGGCGGCAGTACCTTGACTGGGGGGTGTTCCACGTGGAACAGACTTTCCTGCCCGCCTGGCGGCGCTATAGGCGAGCGCTTGCTAACCGCAATCAGCTTCTCAAACATCCTAGGCTGGATGAGCAAGAGCTGGCAGCCTGGGATGGTGAGCTAGACAGTGCTGCCGCCATCATTGATCACTGTCGCAGTGCTTACATCGCATCCTTAAAGCCGGTGCTTCTTGACGTTTTTGCCTATATTGCCGGTGCCGCGGCTGAAGATTGCTCAGTGGAATACCAGCGAGGGTGGTCCGAGGACTCAAGTTTGGCAGACGTTCTGCTGCGCAACCGGGTACTTGATACTCGATACAAGTCCACGCAAGCCGGCCCGCAACGTGCAGACCTGGCAATAAAGATTGGTAACAAGCCTGCAGCGGAGGTGCTCTCTCGAGGGCAGCAGAAAATGTTGGTGAGCGCGTTGAAGATTGCTCAAGGTAAGGCCTATACCCGAGCGCTGGGCCGTGAATGCATCTATCTGGTTGATGACCTACCTGCAGAGCTGGATACTCATAACCGTGGCCAGGTGCTTGAAGGTCTTGGGTCATTGGGTAGCCAGCTTTTCGTCACCAGCGTTGAGGCCCGGGCGATTCAATCCGCCTCGGAAGCCCTCAAGGATTACAGCGCGTTCCACGTGGAACGTGGTAAAATAACCCCTGGTTAAAGGACTGCTATTCGAACTGTTTTTAGCTGTAGTGTGAGCAGTCACCAAGTCATAGTGGCAACAACGCGCGGACCGAAATTCGGTTCTCGGGTAGGCTGTCGCGGAGGAGTTGCATGAGCGATAAAGAACAATCTGACTATAACTCGGATAGCATTAAAGTGCTGAAAGGACTGGACGCTGTCAGGAAACGCCCCGGAATGTATATCGGCGATACTGATGACGGCACCGGCCTGCATCACATGGTTTTCGAGCTAGTGGACAACTCTATCGATGAGGCGCTGGCGGGACACTGCGATTCGATCCAGGTCACCATCCATGTGGGCGAGACAATCACTGTCTCCGACAATGGCCGCGGCATTCCCACGGAAATGCACAAGGAAGGCGTGTCCGCAGCGGAAGTCATTATGACTGTACTACATGCTGGCGGTAAGTTTGACGACAATTCCTACAAGGTATCCGGTGGTCTGCATGGCGTGGGCGTCTCCGTGGTTAACGCCCTTTCCGAGGAGTTGAAGCTCACCATCCGCCGGGATGGCAAGGTCCATGAGCAGATCTATCACCATGGCGTGCCCGATGCGCCACTGGAAGTCGTTGGAGAAACCCAGTCAACTGGCACCGAATGTACCTTCAAGCCGTCGGATGCCACGTTTACCAATGTCGAATTTCACTACGATATCCTGGCCAAGAAGCTGCGGGAACTGGCTTTCCTCAACGCCGGCGTGGCCATCACCCTGACCGATGAGCGCTCCGGAAAGCAGGATGTGTACAGATACGATGGTGGCTTGAAAGCTTTCGTTGACTACCTGAACAAGAACAAGCCCACGGTCAACAAACTGTTCCATTTTGTCTCGGAACGGGAATCAGATGGCATTAGCGTGGAAATCGCGCTGCAGTGGAATGACTCCTATCAGGAAAATATCTTTCCCTATACCAACAACATCCCCCAGCGGGACGGCGGTACTCACATGGCGGGTTTCCGAGCCGCGCTGACCAGGGTGTTGAAATCCTATATTGACAAGGAATTGTCCAATAAAAAAGGGAAAGAGGTTGTCGCTTCTGGTGATGATGCACGGGAAGGTCTTACCGCAATCATTTCCGTCAAAGTGCCGGACCCCAAGTTCTCCTCCCAGACCAAAGACAAGCTGGTGTCATCGGAAGTTAAAACCGTGGTGGAACAGGAGATGGCCGCCCATTTCAACGACTACCTGATGGAAAACCCCACGGACGCCAAGCTGATCGTCAACAAAATGATCGATGCCGCTCGCGCCCGGGAAGCCGCGCGCAAAGCCAGGGAAATGACCCGGCGCAAGGGGGCCCTGGATGTCGCCGGGCTTCCCGGAAAACTGGCGGATTGTCAGGAAAAGGACCCGGCGCTGTCTGAAATCTACATTGTGGAGGGTGATTCCGCCGGCGGTTCCGCAAAACAGGGTCGTAACCGTAAAAACCAGGCGGTCCTTCCGTTAAAAGGCAAGATCCTCAACGTGGAAAAAGCGCGTTTTGACAAAATGCTGAGTTCCGCTGAAATCGGCACGCTGATCAAGGCGCTGGGCTGCGGTATTGGTAACGAGGAATTTTCACCAGCAAACCTGCGCTACCACAGCATTATTATCATGACTGACGCGGACGTGGACGGTTCTCATATTCGCACCTTGCTGCTTACTTTCTTCTTCCGGCAAATGCGTGAGCTGGTGGAGCGGGGTCATATCTATATCGCCCAGCCACCACTTTACAAGGTCCGAAAAGGCAAACAAGAGCAATACCTCAAGGACGAAGCCGAGCGAAAAGCCTACCAGACCCAGGTTGCGCTCGATGGCGCGAGCCTGCACGTGAACCCCACCGCGCCGGGTATTGCCGATGATTCCCTGGAAGCACTGGCCAATAAATACAACCGCGCATACACCATTATTTCACGCATGGCCCGGATGTATCCCACGGAACTGCTGGAATCGATGATCTACGCACCGCGCTTGCCCGAAGAAAAACTCAAGGACAAGGAACACGTGGAACAGTGGGTGCAAAAACTCGCCGACAGCCTGGCGAGAAATCATCCCGGCCTGGCAGCAAACTATACGTTACTGGTGAAAAGTGATGCAGAGCGCTACATCTATCTACCCTACGCCAAGCTTAATTTGCATGGCCTGGAAAAAACATTCACCTTTACCCAGGATTTCTTCCACACCGGCGAGTATTCCGCGTTGGCGGAACTGGGTGAGACCCTCGACGGATTGATCGAGGAAGGGGCCTACGTCAAGCGCGGTGATCGTCAGGAAGATGTGAAAAGTTTCACCGAAGCGATGGAATGGCTCACCCACGATGCCATGAAAGGTCACTATCTGCAGCGTTACAAGGGGCTGGGCGAAATGAACCCGGAGCAACTCTGGGAAACCACCATGAACCCGGAAACCCGACGCATGCTGCAGGTGACTATTGATGACGCAATCGGCGCCGACCAGCTTTTCAATACGTTGATGGGTGACCAGGTTGAACCCCGGCGCGAGTTTATCGAGGAAAACGCCCTGGCCGTCGAAGAGTTGGATATCTAGGCTGGACCGCCGAAGTATTTACGCGGCCAGACGCTGACGAATCCAGTCTTCGGCCGCCGCGGTCAGGCTGTTACTGTTGTGGCCGGTAGAGTCAATCGGCGGGCCAATCTCAATCTGAATTGTACCGGGATACTTCACTATCTGACGCGGTGGCCAGCATTTACCGGCATCAAGGGCAACCGGGATCACCGGTACCCCGGCAGCGATGGCCAGCTTGGCGCCACTGCGGGTGAAAGGTTTGACGGTGCCCACTGGCGAGCGGGTGCCTTCCGGAAAGATTATCACTGAAAAGCCTTCCCCCAGGCGCTGCACCCCCTGCTCCATCAATGAACGGCTGGCATTGCGCGGCTTGCTGCGATCGATGGCAATTGGTTTTAGTAGCCTAAGTGCCCAGCCCCAGAAGGGGATGCGCATCAACTCCTGTTTCAGAATCGGCGCAATGGGATATATAAGCTGGTAAAAGAATAGTGTTTCCCAGCTGCTTTGATGGTTGGCCAGTACCACCATGGCGCCATCCCGCAGATGTTCTTTGCCGCGCAGTTCATAATCCACTCCGCAACTGATTCGTAGCCAAACCAGAATGACTTTGCACCACGCGGCCGAAAACTGGTAACGACCGCGGGCCGGAAGTATGGGAAAAAGCGTGATAAACAGCGTCGACATGACAATGGTCACCGGAACGTAGCCGACATAAAACAGCAGCGAGCGGGCAATCAGCAGGGCGCGGTGCATCTGTTAATCCGGGTCCTTTTTTACAGGGGCAGGTGAATTAGATGAATTTGGCAAAGGCTTGCCTGTACCGGCGGAGGACACGCCTGTCGACGATATAGGCGATGTAATGAGCCCAAGTCCTGTCACCGCCTCCGCCAGATCTTTAAAGATCGGCAGGTCAGGATACTGCAACTCCACCTGTGCTTCGGTCTTTGTTCCCTTGCCTGTGCGCACCAGTACCGGGCGCATGTCAAACGCCACGGCTGCTTCCAGGTCTTTGGTACTGTCGCCAATAAAGAAACTACCAGCTAGCGGGATCAATAACTGTGACTGAATCTGCTGCAAAAGACCAACACCAGGTTTTCGGCAGCGGCAGTTCTCTTCTGGTACATGCGGGCAATAGCATACCGCCGCAATGGTTCCACCCTCGGCCTCAACCAGAGAGTGCATTTTTCCATGCATCTGCGCCAGTTGCTCCGCATCAAACAGACCACGCCCCAGGCCCGACTGATTGGTAGCCACCGCAACCTGAACACCACTACGACTTAAGCTGGCGATCGCCTCGATACTCCCCGCGATCGGCTGCCATTCTTCGGGGCTTTTAATATAGGCATCGGAGTCTTCGTTGATGACACCATCGCGGTCCAGAACGATAATGGGTTGCGCCATTTTGCGCCCCTAGTTGCTGTGCAGGTGGGAAATATCTGCAGCTCGCAGGAACAGCTCGCGCAACTGCTTGAGCAGCGCCAGACGATTGGCTTGAACCGCGGGGTCTTCCGCCATGACCAACACTTCATCAAAGAACTTGTCTACCGGGGATTTAAGCTCGGCCAGTGCCGCCAGTCCCTGGGAATAGTTTCCGGTCAAAAACAAAGGGGTCACCTGTTCTTCTTTACTGGCCACAGCCTGAGCCAGTTCCTGCTCAGCTGCTTCACTTAGCAGGCCCTGTTGAACCGATTCAAGCTGATCGGTAGCCGTCTGTTTGCCAAGCAGATTTGAAACCCGTTTGTTGGCTGCAGCGAGGGCTTCGGCTTCGGGTAGACCGGCGAACCTGGCAACCGCCTGGACCCGGTGATGAAAATCCAGGGGGCTGACCGGACGGACGGCACTAACCGCCTGGAATACATTCGCACCAATGCCTTCATCGGCATACCAGGCGCGGAATCGTTCCAGCATAAAATCGAAGACCTTTTGTTCCGTGGCGGCTTCGAGTTCCTTACCAGTAAAGCTGGCTAAAGACTGCGCAATACAAGCTTGCATGTCCAGCGGGAGCTCTTTCTCAACCAGAATCCGCAAGATACCGATCGCGGCACGACGCAGCGCAAAAGGATCCTTGGACCCGGTCGGCGGTTGACCGATGCCGAACAGACCCACCATGGTATCCAGTTTGTCGGCAATGGCCAGGATGGATCCGGTCAGTGTCTCGGGCAGGTCCGCACCGGCGTGACGAGGTTGGTACTGTTCGGTCAGCGCGCTGGCAACTTCGTCGGGCTCGCCGTCATGACGCGCATAGTAGTAACCCATCAGGCCTTGCAGATCAGCAAACTCGCCCACCATCTGGGTGAGCAAATCACATTTTGAAAGCTCGGCGGCACGGCGACAGTATTCCTGGTTGCCACCGAGTTGTTGGGCAATCCACTGCGCGAGGCTCGCAACCCGCTGGGATTTATCGTAAACAGTGCCGAGCCTGTCCTGGAATACCAGCGTCTTGAGTTGCTCCCGTCGATCTGCCAGGGGCGTTTTCTTGTCGGTCTCAAAGAAAAACCGGGCATCGGCCAGCCGGGGACGAATCACCCGTTCATTGCCCTCTACTACCCGCGCCGGATCTTTGCTGATCAGGTTGCTCACGGTAATAAACCGGGGCAGGAGGTTCCCGTCACCGTCTGCCAGGCAGAAGCATTTCTGATGCGACTTCATGGTGAGCACCAGGGTCTCGGGCGGCAGTTCCAGATAAACCGGGTCGAACTCACCGGTTAGTGCCACGGGGTACTCCACGAGACTGGCGATTTCCTGAAGCAAGCCTTCATCCCACATGACCGCGCCCCCGACTCGTTCTGCCTCGGCGGTCACCTGCTGACGAATCATCTCCAGACGTACCGTAAAGTCGGCTATTACCTTACCGGTTTCTTCCAGGGCTTTTTGATAATCTGCAGGTTGCTTGAGGGAAATCCAGTCATTGTGCAGGAAGCGGTGGCCCCGGGTTTGTGAACCGGAATCCACGCCAAGTATACTGGCCGGTATAATTTGCTCGCCAAACAGTAACACCACCCAGTGTACCGGCCGGACAAATTCTTCTCTGGAAGACCCCCAGCGCATGCGCTTGGGGATCGGCAGCTGGGCCAGAGCCTGGGTCAATATCTCCGGCAGCAGTTCGGTGCTGGGGCGGCCTTTTTCAAGTTTCTCAAAACTGAGTTTCTCCACGCCGTCTTTTTCGGCGCGGCCCAGTTGCGCCACGTCAACGCCACAGGAACTGGCAAACCCGGTGGCGGCGCGAGTGGGATTACCTTCCTTGTCAAACGCGGCCTTCACGGCTGGTCCGAACCGGGTGATCTCATTATCTTCTTGAGTCTCTTCAAGGTCAGACACCACCAGTGCCAGGCGCCGGGGTGTGGCAAACCGCTTGATGGCCTTATATTTTAGCCGGGCGTCGTCCAGTCGCTCCTGAATTTGCGCTTCAAAGGCTGATGACAATCCGGCCAGGGCTTTTGGTGGCAGCTCTTCGGTGCCAATCTCGATTAATAAATCGCGGGTTGGAGTACTCACTTGCGTTCCAGATAGTCGTTGCGCAGCTCGTCTGTGGCCAGGGGAAATCCAAGCTTTTTGCGGCTGTCGAAATAAGTTTGCGCAACTGCCCGGGCCAGGGTGCGCACCCGAAGAATATAGCGCTGCCGTTCGGTGACCGAAATAGCATTACGCGCATCCAGGAGATTGAAATAGTGGGATGCCTTGAGTACCTGCTCATAGGCCGGTAGCGCCAGGTCTCTTTCTATCAACGCCTGACACTGCTTTTCGCAGTCGTCGAAATAGGAAAACAATAGCGTGGTATCCGCCAGTTCAAAATTATAGGCTGACATCTCCACTTCATTTTGTTTGAACACATCGCCGTAGGTGACGACGCCATCGGGTCCTTCCGTCCAGACAATGTCGTAGATACTGTCCACACCCTGCAAGTACATGGCAATGCGCTCGATTCCGTAGGTGATCTCGCCGCTCACCGGGTGGCACTCAAGGCCGCCCACTTGCTGAAAGTAGGTAAACTGCGTGACTTCCATGCCGTTTAGCCACACTTCCCAGCCCAGACCCCAGGCGCCCAGGGTCGGCGACTCCCAGTTATCTTCTACAAAGCGCACGTCGTGGACGCTCATGTCGATACCAATCGCTTCCAGGGAAGCCAGGTACAGCTCCTGAATATCTTTGGGTGATGGCTTGAGAATGACCTGGAACTGATAGTAGTGCTGCAGGCGGTTTGGGTTTTCACCGTAGCGCCCGTCGGTCGGCCGACGACAGGGCTGCACGTAAGCTGCGTTCCATGACTCCGGCCCGATGGCGCGCAAAAACGTGGCGGGGTGAAACGTCCCCGCTCCCACTTCAAGGTCCAGTGGCTGCAGCACAACGCAGCCGCGATCTGCCCAGAACTGCTGCAGGGCCAGCACCAGTCCCTGAAAGGTTCTGGTGTTATAAGACGTACTCACGGTGATGAAAGCTTCCAGAAATCAAAGGGCTGCAATTATGCGGGATTCTCCCTGACGATGCCACAGCGCGCACCGGCAGCCAGTGGTTCTGGTTGAAAACTCGCCTGCTCTGGCAGGGTCCCGCGAAAGATCAGGTACTTCGTTACAGCGCGCAACATCAATGCTGCTCTCGAGCCCCCATGGGTGAGACCAGCGCGGTTGCGGGTTTAGCCTCGCGGTGCTGTTGAGCGACCGCGATCTGTAATCGGCGGTTAGGCCGGGTCTGCGGCGGGTCGCAAGTTGCCCCGTCGCTGGCGCGGACACTCCGACTGGCAAGCAATTTCAAGCTGGGCCATTGCCTACGGATATCAGGGCTCCGGATGCTGGATTGTTTATTCGTGGATTCCCCCTACAATAGGCGCGAAACACCAAGAGGCGCGCAATACCAAGAGGCGCAGAACTCACTGCGAGCGCTTGAGGCCAATTATCACTACCCTGCAATATCACCTGTTCCGGATCTGGCTCTGGTTCACGGCGCGACTGCCGCTGGCCTGGCTGCACCTGCTCGGTGGCGGCCTGGGTCGCCTGCTGATGCTGGTGCCCAACCGCGCCCGTGATACCACACTGAAAAACCTGCGCACCTGTTTTCCAGATCTGGATAACCATCAGCTCGATGCCCTGGCCCGGGAAAGTCTGGAACATACTGCCTGCACTGCCCTGGAGATGGGCAAAGCCTGGATGCAGCCCATAGCGCGGACTGTTGCCCTGACCGTGGCCACCGACGGTGTTGCGGACTATCGTGAGGCATTGGCCAGCGGCAAGGGCGTGATCCTGTTGGCACCCCATCTCAGCAATTGGGAGATCTTTGGCTTCTACGCGGTGGATGGGGTGCCGGCGACTTTTATGTACCAGCCACCGCGGCGAGCCTATATCGATCGGCTGCTGAAGGAAGTGCGCTCCAGAAGCGGCGTGCGTATGGCGCCCACCAACCGCAAAGGCGTAGCACAAGTGCTTGCTGCGTTGCAGCGCGGGGAACTGGTAGGAATCCTGCCGGACCAGGTGCCGCCGGATGGTAGCGGTGACTTTGCTCCGTTCTTTGGCGAACCAGCCTTCACCATGACCCTGATCAGCAAGCTGGCACAGCGCACAGGTGCTGAAGTGTTTTGTGGATTTGGCCAGCGCCTCCCAGGGGGGACCGGCTTCAAGGCAATCTTTCGGCGCGCCGATATGGCTATCGCCAGCAATGAACTGAGTGATTCCCTGCGCGGGCTGAATCGCAGCGTTGAGCAAGTGGTGACGATGGCGCCCAGTCAGTACCAGTGGGAATACAAACGCTTCCGGCGACGGCCGGATAATTCCGAGTTTTATTAGGTCGGCTTGTTATCGGGTAACGGTTCTATCAGCTCGGCGATTGACTATCACAGCCCTGGTAATGGCGGCGCTAACGTCGCCAGAACATCGGCGTAAACAGCACCAGCAGAGTAAACACCTCCAGCCGGCCCATCAGCATCGCCAGGCACAGGATCCATTTTGCCGCCGGATTCAGTGCGCCATAGGTCTCCGCCACATTGGCCAGGCCCGGGCCCAGATTGTTAATGCAGGCGCCTACCGCGCTGAACGCGGTAATGATATCCAGCCCGGTTGCCAGTAGCGCCAGCAGCATGGCCATAAACACCATGACGTAGGCAGCAAAAAAGCCCCACACCGATTCCACCACCCGATCACTGACTACCTCACGACCCAGCTTGATGGGGATGGTGGCGCGTGGATGAATCAGGCGCTGGATCTCGCGAATGCCCTGTTTGAAAATCAGCAGGATGCGCACCACCTTCATACCGCCACCGGTTGATCCGGCGCAGGCACCGATAATCGCGGCATAGAGCAGCAAAAATGGCAGAAACAGTGGCCAGGTGCTGAAGTCCGCGGTGGTAAACCCGGTGGTAGTGGCAATCGATACCACCTGAAACACGCCGCGAATCAACGCCTCCGGGAGGCTGCTGTAGACCTCTGCAGAAATCAGTACCGAAACAGTCAGCACCGCCACCAGCAGCAGGATAAAACTGTAGAACTTGAATTCCGGGTCTGACAGGTAGGGGCTGATCCGGCGGGCCCGCCAGGCGGTGAAATGCAGTGCGAAATTAATCCCGGCGATAAACATGAAAACGATGGCCACCAGGTCCACGGCGGTACTGTCGAAGTAGCCCAGGCTGGCATCGTGGGTGGAAAAACCGCCTATGGCCACCGTGGTGAAGCTGTGGCTGATGGCATCAAAGACATCCATGCCTACCAGCCAGTAAGCCAGGGCACAGGCCACAGTCAGCGCCAGGTAGATATACCACAACGCCTTGGCGGTCTCGGCCAGGCGCGGCACCAGCTTGTTATCCTTAACCGGGCCGGGGCTTTCGGCGCGATACAGCTGCATGCCGCCGATACCCAGCATGGGCAGAAGCGCCACGGCTAACACAATTATCCCCATGCCACCGAGCCACTGTAGCTGCTGGCGATAAAACAGAATGGACTTGGGCAGGGTATCCAGCCCGGAAATAACCGTTGCCCCGGTGGTGGTCAGCCCGGACAGCGACTCGAATATGGCATCGGTGACCGATAGTTGCACATCGGCGGAGATCAGAAATGGCAGACAGCCAGCAGTGCCCAGCACCGCCCAGAACAGCGTCACTACCAGGAATCCATCCCGGGTACTGAGTTCTTTATGGGTGCGGGCCGTGGCCGCCCAGGCCACAAAGCCAACGCCGAAGGTGATTGCCATGGCGGTACCGAAGGCGAGTACCGTGCCATCGTTGTAGATCAGCGACACTATCATCGGCGGCAGGTTGGCCAGCACGCTGAAGAACATCAGCAGCAGGCCAAGAATTTTGACGGTGATAGATGCGTGCATGAGTGGCTAGAAAAACCCCAGGCCGACCTGGAACAGGCGTTCAACTTCGGAAATGCGCTTGCGGTTCACCACGAACAGGATGACGTGATCGTCGGATTGCACCACGGTGTCGTCATGGGCGATAAGTACTTCCTTGTCGCGGACAATCGCACCGATGGTGGTGCCTTCGGGCAGATCGATATCCTCAATCGCGCGGCCAACCACTTTTGAATTGGACTTGTCGCCATGGGCAATCGCTTCCATGGCTTCGGCGGCACCGCGGCGCAGGGAGTGCACGTTGACCACGTCGCCGCGGCGCACGTGGGCCAGCAGCTTGCCGATGGTGGCCTGCTGCGGCGAAATGGCGACATCAATCTCGCCACCCTGGACCAGGTCCACGTAGGCGGGGTTGTTAATGAGGGTCATGACCTTCTTGGCCCCCAGGCGCTTGGCCAGCAGCGAGGACATGATGTTGGCCTCATCGTCGTTGGTCAGGGCGAGAAAGACATCGGTTTGTTCGATGTTCTCATCCATCAACAGGTCCCGGTGCGAGGCTTCGCCGCAAAGCACAATGGACTTGCTCAGGGTGCGGGACAGGGATTCACAGCGCTCGGGATCGCGTTCGATAATCTTGATCTGGTAGCGGTGTTCCAGGTTCTGCGCCAGGCGCGAACCAATATTGCCGCCGCCGGCAATCATCAGGCGCCGATAGGGCTTGTCGAGGCGCCGCAGTTCTCCCATGCAGGGGCGGATGTCCTTTTGAGCGGCGACAAAAAAGACCTCGTCGTCCGCCTCAATCATGGTGGACCCCTCGGGGATGATCGGCCGGTCTTTGCGGAAGATCGCTGCCACCCGGGTATCCACCGAGGGCATGTGCTGACGTAGCAGACGGATTTCCTGGCCGACCAAAGGCCCGCCGTAAAATGCCTTCACCGCCACCAACTGCACCAGCCCGTCGGCAAAATCCAGTACCTGCAGTGAGCCCGGCAGATCAATCAGGCGAGCAATATAGTCGGACACGATCAACTCCGGGCTGATGACCAGGTCCACCGCCAGGCCTTCTTCGCCGAACAGTTTGTCGCTTACCAGATAGGCCGAAGAGCGCAATCGGCAAATTTTCTTGGGGGTACGGAACAGGGAGTGGGCGACGCGGCAGGCCACCATATTGACCTCGTCGCTTTCGGTGACGGCAATCACCATGTCGGCGTCTTCGCCCCCGGCCCTGGTCAACACGTCCGGATGACAGGCCTGGCCTTCCACGATGCCGATATCGATGCGGTCGCGCAGCTCGCGGAGTTTTTCCACGTCGCTATCCACTACCACGATATCGTTGGATTCACTGGCGAGGGTCTCGGCGAGGGTACTGCCCACCTGATTAACGCCAAGGATGATGATCTTCATGAAACTACTCGCGAACGTCCTGTCGGGACCGACCGCCGGGCCGGTTTACTCCTTGCGTAACAGGGCAAAATAGAAGCCATCGGGTTCCGTGTCGGACCCGGTAAGCAGTTGTCTTCCGTAGGGGCATTCTACTCCCCAATCGGCCGTGATGCGCTCATATTTAGCGCTCGGGGTGGCGGCCAGGAAGGCCGCGACCGTGGCCTCGTTTTCATCGCGTAACAATGAGCAGGTGGTGAAGAGCAACAGGCCGCCGCTGGCCAGGCATGGCCACAGGGCGATTAACAATTCCTGCTGCAATGCGGCCAGGCGCGGGATATCCGTTTCCCGGCGCAGCAGCTTGATATCCGGGTGGCGGCGGATTACGCCGGTGGCCGAGCAGGGTGCATCCAACAGGATGCGATCAACCAGTGTGCCGTCCCACCAGGCATCGAGGTTGCGGGCATCGGCGGCTTTCAGGGTGGCCTTCAGCCGCAGCCGATCCAGATTCTCCTGGATTCTGGCCAGACGCTCTGCAGACTCATCCACAGCAACAAGTGACGATAGTGACTGCTCACTTTCAAGCAAGTGACAGGTCTTGCCCCCAGGTGCGGCGCAAGCATCGAGGACTCGTTGGCCGGGCGCCAGTTGCAGCAAGGCGGGGACCAACTGCGAGGCCTCATCCTGGACACTGAACTCGCCGCTGCTGAAGCCGGGCAGCGCGGTCACGGCACTGGGCGCATCCAGGTACAGGGCTGAACTTGCCCATTGGCCGGGTCGCGACCGGTGACCGTTTTCAAGTAGTTGTGCCTGCACTGCCGCGCGGGTGGTGCTGGCAGCATTGATGCGCAAGGTCATGGGTGGCCGTGCGTTGCCATGCTTGAAAAGTGTGTCGGCATCGTCAGGCCACTGTGCCTGGATTTTCGCCGCCAGCCAGGGCGGGTGGGCATGACGCGCCCCGGCAGGTAGTTGCGCTTCAATGGCTTCAGCACGGCGCTGGTAATTGCGCAGGATGCCGTTTACCAGCCCGCGGGCCCAGGGTTTGCCCAGCGCCTTCACAGCTGTGACGGTTTCATTGATCGCCGCATGGTCGGCGGTGGCCAGTTCGCGCAGTTGGTAGAGGCCGACCAAAACAAGGTTCTGCAGGTCCAGATCCTTGGCCCTGAAGGGTTTTTTGACCAGGATGTTGAACACTCCAAGCAGCAGGTAATAGTGGCGACAGGAACCGAAACACAATTCCTGCAGAAAGCTGTAATCGTCACGTTCACGCTGCAGGGAAAGATGGTTAGTAAGTGATCCCTGACCCTGAACAAGCTTGGTGATGATGTCTGCGGCAATCGCCCGGGTGTTGTTTGCGGTTTTGCTGGCCATCAGCCAGCGGCTCCGGGTTGCCCCAGGCGAGTGCCTGGCTGGAGCAGCTCAGGTCGGGCATTCAACCAATCCTGGACCGACACCGGGTTTTTACCCTCCAGTTGTAGACGGCTTACTCGCAGACCCCCGACACCGCAGGCAACGGTGATGCCGTGTTTATCAACCGCCACCACTGATCCCGGGACGGCGCCGACAAGGCTCGAAGTATCCGCGGGCAGCGGCGTTGCTGCCAGCAGTCGCAGTCGCTGCTTGCCGACCAAGGTATAGGCCGGGGTGCGCCCGGCACAGGCACGAATCTGGCGGCCAATGACGGCGGCGTCATCTTCCCAGTGGATTAGCGATTCGCTTTTATCCAGCTTGGCGGCATAGGTAGACAGGCTATCGTCCTGGGTCTCGGCGTTGGCCTGAAGGGTCTCGAGATTGTCTAGCGTCTTTATAAGTGAGTGTTGACCAACCTCAAGAAGCTTGGATTCCAGGCTGCTACCAGTGTCGTCTTCAGCAATCGCCAGTGTTTCCCGATGCAGCATGGCACCGGTATCGAGGCCAGCATCCATCTGCATGATGGTGATCCCGGTGTTGGTATCGCCAGCAAGAATGGCGCGTTCGATCGGGGCGGCACCGCGCCAGCGCGGCAGCAAGGAGGCATGGACATTCAGGCAGCCCAGGCGCGGGATATCGAGAATTGCCTGGGGCAGGATCAGGCCGTAGGCCACCACGATCAGCAGATCCGGCGCAAGCGCGGCGAACTCGGCCTGGACCGCTGTGTCTTTTAAGGTGGCGGGTTGGTAGATGGGTAGTTGCTGCTCAAGGGCCAGCTGCTTCACCGGACTGGGTAGCAGTTTCTTGCCACGGCCGGTGGGGCGATCCGGTTGGGTATAGACTCCGACAATGTGACTGCCACCTGCCAGCAGTGCCTGCAGGTGTCCGGCGGCAAAGGCCGGGGTGCCGGCAAAACAGATCCGGTAGTCACTCATGCGGGCTCAAGCGGACTTCTTGTGTTCTTTCTCGAGCTTGCTGCGGATCCGCTGGCGCTTGAGGTTGCTCAGGTAGTCGACAAACAGCTTGCCGTCCAGATGGTCGATTTCATGTTGAATACAGGTGGAGAGGATACCCTCGGCCAGTAGCTCAAATTGCTCGCCGTGCTTGTCCGTGGCAGTAATACGCACCTTGCGTGGCCGGGATACGGTTTCATAAAAGCCCGGTACGGACAGACAGCCCTCATCGTATTCGCTGAGTTCCTGCTCAAGAATCTCGAAACCGGGATTAATAAATACTTGAGGAGTATCGCGGCTTTCCGATACATCTATTACCAGCAACCGCTTGTGGACATTAACCTGGGTGGCGGCGAGGCCGATACCCTGTGCTTCGTACATGGTTTCGAACATGTCATCAATCAGTTGATGCAGGGCGGTATCAAACTCGGTTATCGGAGTTGCCTTGGTACGCAACCGCGGATCGGGGAATTCCAGAATGGGTAAAGTCGCCATGATGTCAAAGGCCCGAAGGCTTGTCGGAACTGTTTGTTAAAAATGTACTATTGCAAGCGTACTGCTAAAAATGTACTGCTGAACCGTGTTAACGGATAAGTGTCACCACTGGATCGCCAGCCAAGCTGAACTTGGCGGGTTGTGAACTGCTTCTAGTGATAATTATACCGTATTGCTACCATATCGCTGCCAAAAAGGGCGGATAATTTAATGATCAAGTTGCGCATGCTTCACGCCATCGGTCTGCTACTGGTAATAGGTTGCTGGCTGCCAATTTCAAGTGCCCAAACCCAGACATCACTGCTGCGCTTTGATTTTCCGGACAGCTATACTGTTCAGGAAGACGACACGTTGTGGAATATTGCCAGCCAATTCCTGCAGGATCCGGAGCGTTGGCCTGAAGTCTGGCAACCAGACCCCTATCTAGACAACGCTGACCTGATCTATCCCGGCGATATTCTCAGCATCAATATTGTCCGTGGTACGCCACGCATTGCGATCAAGCGGGGCGCCCGTGAAGTCAGCGCACTGGGCCCGCAAATCCGTGAGCAACCTCTGCAGAGTGCGATACCCGCCATTCCCCTTGAATCCATTGAGAACAGCTTTACTCGCAACCGCATTATCACCCAGGAGCTTTATGACTCCGCGCCCTACATTGTGCAGAACATAGGCGACAACCTGGCGATTGCCACCGGCGATGAAGTCTACGCCCGGGGCGAATGGCCAGTAGGCACCAATACCTTTGAAGTGTATCGACCCAGTCGCGAGTACTTTGACGATGACAATGGCGAGATGCTGGGTATCGAAGTGGAATACCTGGGCTTCGCGACGATTTCCAGTAATGAGGAAGACGGCGTTCGGCGCATGCTGATTAACAACAGCAGCAAGGAAATCCGGCAAGGTGACCGCTTACTAACCCGCGAAGTCCAACGCATCGGCGCCACTATCTTCCCCACCGAGCCGGAAGTGGAAATCGAGGGGCGGATTATTTCGATGCTCAATACCGACGCTATGGCCTCGCAGTTGGATACCGTCGTGATTAACCGCGGCGAGACCGACCAGCTCCGGGTCGGCGATGTGCTCGCCGTGCGTCATGAAGACAGGCAGGTAATCGACGACGTGGAGCGCGAACGGATGGGCTTTCGGCGGCGAATGCAGGCGATTTTCCGTAGCGAGCGCCTGAATCTGCCAGGCAACGACATCGGCACATTACTGGTCTATAAAGTATTTAATGAGTTCAGTTATGCCGTGGTGTTGAGCAGTCTCGAACCGATCCAGCTGAATAATCGCATCACCAATCCGTGATGTAAGCGTTCACCAAGCGCACAACCCAAGCTATTCAACACCTTCGCTCTAGACCATTATTCAAGGATGAACAATGGACGAGGAAGCCCGGCTGCACGCCTACCTGGTGCTGCGCCACAGTAACCGGTTGTCAGCGGCCAGTTTTGCGCGTCTGATTCAGGCGCACGGCACGCTCGATGCTGTGCTGGCCAATGCCGGGCATCCGCAGCTGGCGCAGTTGCCAGATTACCTTGCCCACCCCGACCGCAGCACTCGCGAAAAAGTAGATCAGGAGCGGCGCTGGGCCGACCAGCCCGGTCACAGTCTGCTCACCTTCGAGTCTCCCCTCTACCCGCCGGCACTGCGCACTATCGCCAGCCCGCCACCGGTGCTGGCCGTCCGCGGTAACGTGCAGACCCTGCAGCAACCGCAGCTGGCGATGGTGGGTTCAAGACGCTGCAGCGCCTACGGTGAAGATATTGCCCGCTGGCTGGCCCTGGAGCTGGCGGGTTGTGGACTGGGTATTACCAGTGGCCTGGCTCGCGGTATCGACACTCTGGCCCACCAGGGAGCCCTGGCGGCCGGCGGATTCACTGTCGCGGTGGTGGCCACTGGCCAGGACAAGGTTTATCCCCGCGGTAATAGCGCACTGGCGGAACAGTGCAGCGCCAATGGCGCTGTGGTCAGTGAATTCCCCCTCGGCACGCCGCCATTACCCGCCCATTTTCCTCAGCGCAACCGGATTATCAGCGGTCTGAGCCTGGGCGTACTGGTGGTGGAAGCCAGCCTGCAATCCGGGTCGCTGATTACCGCGCGCCTGGCCATGGAGCAAAATCGGGAGGTGTTTGCCGTCCCCGGCCAGATTAACCGTGCCTGCGCGGAAGGCTGTCACCAGCTCATCAAAAGCGGCGCGCGGCTGGTGGAACAGCCCGGTGATGTGCTCAGCGAACTGTCGGCCGAGATCCTGGATGGTTTGCAAGCAACCACCGTGGCAACTTCGTCTGGGTATCCTGGCAGGCAGCCGCGCAGCAACACTGACCCGGCACGGATCAAGGATGTGCGTTGCCGGGCCATCCTGCGAGCGCTGGCCCGGGATGATCTGGCCTTCGAAGTGCTGCAGGCCCGCTGCCATCTGCCAACCGACACCCTCAGTGCCTGCTTGCTGCAATTGGAAATCCAGGGGCTGGTTTGCCAGCGCGAAGGCCGCCTCGGGGTTCCCGACTGACTATTCTCTCTTGAACCACTAGCAGCCGGGGTCAACCGGACGCTCACAGCGCCGCGCGGGTTGACCGCATCCTGGGCTTGAAACCCCGGCTTGACCAATGTCCCCCTCGTCCAGGTGCTGACAGCCAAAGGCCAGGTCTCAAAGGGCCAGGATGCTACAGACAGGAAATAGCAAACAAGCCAGACAGCAGCCGCCTGCTGATCAGCAGTTCCCGACTGGAGACCGCGTTGGCGGGACTACACCCCGACGCCAGCCAATAGCCTTGAATTGACGTACTCCCCATTAGGCACACTCCGCTGTGCCTGGTACGCAATGGCGATGGGCCATGATCAGCCGCATTTGGCACTGCTGGCGGGCCAAAACCTGGGTTACACTCACAGACTGCGTGCCAGGCTCGTATGGCAGTCAGTGCGAGTCGATCATTGTTGGTAGTTAACTGCCGGGCGCACCGCTCGGAGCCACTATTCAACGCTGGCCAAGGAGCATGAAACTGTGGGACAGCAGCGAGCTAAAGTGATAGACAATTAGTTGATAAAAGACAGTTGAATAAAAGGATGACACAGTGACAGACAGCAGTACTTCCCCCGACAGCGCTCCGGCTGGTAGCGACTCCAAAGCCAATAGCAAGGTTGATAACCGCGCCAGTAACACCGTCGACACCGACGCGGTAAAAGAATTTCTGTTGGGTTTGCAGGACAAAATCTGCAGCGGCCTGGCAGCCGTGGATGGCAAAGCAGACTTTCACACCGACGCCTGGGACCGCGACAGCGGTGGCTCCGGCATCACCCGGGTGATCAGCGATGGAGCAGTGTTCGAGAAAGGCGGGGTGAATTTTTCCCATGTATACGGTGACGCGATGCCCGCGTCCGCTACCGCGTCACGCCCGGAACTGGCCGGCCGTTCCTATCAGGCCATGGGCGTGTCCCTGGTTATCCACCCCGACAACCCGTTTGTGCCCACCTCCCACGCCAACTTCCGCATGTTCGTCGCCGACAAGGAAGGCGAGGACTCGGTCTGGTGGTTTGGCGGCGGCTACGATCTGACCCCGTACTACGGCTTTGAAGACGACTGTCGACACTGGCACCGGACCGCACGCGCCGCCTGCATCAAGTTTGGTGAACACTATTACCCGCAGTTCAAAAAGCAATGCGATGAGTATTTTTACCTGAAGCACCGGGATGAACCGCGGGGTATTGGCGGCTTGTTTTACGATGACTTCAACGAACTGGGTTTCCAGCAGAGCTTCGCATTCGTGCAGGCCATGGCCAACAGTTACCTCGATGCCTATGTGCCGATCGTGGAAAAACGGCGTGACCATCCGTTCTCGGAACGCCATAAAGAGTTCCAGGAATACCGCCGCGGCCGCTACGCCGAATTCAACCTGGTCTATGACCGGGGTACGGTGTTTGGTCTGCAGTCCGGCGTCGGGCGCATCGAGTCAATCCTGATGTCACTCCCGCCGGTGGTGCGCTGGTGGTACGACTGGCAGCCGGAGGAAGGCAGCGAAGAAGCCGAACTGTACAAGGACTATCTACGCCACCGGGATTGGGTCTGAGCAGGGAACAGGGCAGCATCAGCCCAGTTACATCAAAGGAATCGGACGTGTCCCGTTATGCCGTGCTGGGTAAACCCGTTGCCCACAGCAAGTCTCCAGTTATTCATCGCCAGTTCGCGGCACAAACCGGCGAAGCGGTGGACTATGAAGCGATTGAAGTCGAGCCGGAAAACTTTGTGCGGTTCGTGGGCGAGTTCTTTGAGGGCGGCGGCGCTGGCCTGAACATCACCCTGCCCCACAAGGAAGCCGCGTTTGCCCTGGCGCAACAGCATTCAGACCGGGCCCGCCTGGCGGCCGCCGCAAACACGCTTTATCTTAAAGAGGGCATGCTCTGTGCTGAAAACACCGATGGACCAGGTCTGGTGCGCGACATCAGCCACAATCACGGTTTCAGCATTGCTGGAAAAACCATCCTCATGCTGGGCGCCGGTGGCGCTGCCCGCGGTGCCCTGGCTGCCCTGATCGAAGAACAGCCAGCCAGCATCACCCTGCTGAACCGCACCCGGTCCCGTGCCGAGGCCATCGCCAGGGATTTTGCCGACCACGCCGCCATCACCCCGGGCGACTACGACACTGTCGATCGCGACGCGCGCTACGACCTGATTATCAACGCCACGTCTCTGAGCCTTAGTCAGGAGTTACCGCCTCTACACAGCCAATGGCTCAATAGCGATGCCTGCTGCTACGACATGATGTATGCCGATATCGACACGGTGTTTGTGCGTTGGGCCAAAGACCATGGCGCCGCCCTGGCCCTGGACGGTCTGGGCATGCTGGTGGAACAGGCTGCCGAGTCTTTCCGAATCTGGCGCGGCATCCGGCCGGACACGGCGCCAGTCATCAAAGCCCTGCGCAATGCCCCCTAGCCTGGCAACCACAAGCTAACTGCCGGGCGGACCGTTCGCAGCCGCTTTTCAGCGCTGATCAAGGCGCATGAAAGTGGCGGACAGCAGCGCCTGGCAATGCGCGATCAACCGCATTGTCTGTCTATCTCCGCTTGCCAGGGCGGCCGATCAGTGGGCTTCTTCCCAGCTCTGGCCAGCACCAACATCCACTACCAGGGGCACGTCCAGTGACGCGGCGCTGACCATGCGGAATTTCACACCTTCGGTGAGCAAATCCAGATCGTCTGCCCTGACCTCGAAGATCAGTTCATCGTGTACCTGCAGCACCATGCGGGCATCCAGTTCGGTCTGCAGCAGCCAGTTGTGAATATCGATCATCGAGCGTTTGATGATATCTGCCGCCGAGCCCTGCATGGGGGCGTTGATGGCGGTACGCTGGGCGGCGCGACGCAGCATGGCATTACCGGCATGGATATCCGGCAGGTAGAGCCGACGCCCGAAGATGGTTTCCACGTAGCCTTTCTCATCCGCCAGCGCCCGGGTCTCATCCATAAACACCCGCACGCCCGGGTATTTTTCAAAGTAGCGGTCAACATACTCCTGGGCTTCGCTTCGGGATACCTTGAGCTGGTTGGCCAGGCCAAACGCGGACATGCCGTAAATCAGGCCGAAGTTAATAGCCTTGGCGCTGCGTCGCTGATCCTGGGTTACCTTGGACAGCGGGGTGTTGAACACGTCGGAGGCGGTGGCCTTGTGGACGTCCTCGTCGCTGCGAAACGCGCTCAACAGCCCTGCATCGGCAGACAGGTGGGCCATGATGCGCAGCTCCACCTGGGAGTAATCTGCCGCCACCAGGGTGTAGCCGTCGGCCGGCACGAATGCGGTCCGCACCCGGCGCCCGGCCTCACTGCGAATGGGGATGTTCTGCAGGTTGGGATCGGTGGACGACAAGCGTCCGGTGGCGGCAACCGCCTGCTGAAACGTGCTGTGAATGCGGCCGGTGCTGTCCTGTACCTGTAGCGGCAGCTTGTCGGTGTAAGTGGACTTCAGCTTGCTCAGGGAGCGGTGCTCGAGAATCAGGTGCGGCAGGTCATATTGCTCCGCCAGTTCCTGCAGCACCGGTTCGGCAGTGGATGGCTGGCCGGTCTTGGTTTTTTTAAGCACCGGCAGGTCCAGCTTTTCGTAGAGGATCGACTGCAGCTGCTTGGGAGAGCCGAGATTGAATTCCTCACCGGCAATGGCGAACACCTCGTCCTGCAGCTTGTCGATTTGCTTGCCGATCGCCTTGCTCTGTTTCGCCAGCTCCTGCTTGTCCAGTTTGATGCCGTTGCGCTCTACAGTTTGCAGCACTTCGATCAGCGGCAGCTCGTAATATTTGTACAGCCCCAGCAAGTGGCCTTCATGGGCCAGGGTTTGTTCCAGATGCAGCCCGAGACGGTAAATAGCGTCGGCTTTCTCCGCCGCGTGGTCAGCGTAGTCGGCAATGGCGACCTGGGACGGCGTCAGCTTATTGCGACCCTTGCCCAGCAGTGGGCCGAGTTCTTTTGGGGTGACTTCCAGATAATAGCGGATTATATCCGCGAGATTGTGCTTGATGGCCACCGAATTGAGCACATAGGAGGCCAGCAGCACATCCGATTTCAGGGGCTGCAGGTCGATGTCGTGGTTGGCCAGCAAATGCCGGTCGCGCTTCAGGTCATGGCCGACCTTGGTCAGGTTGGCATCTTCCAAAAGCGGCTTGAGCTGTTCCAGCACAGTCTGCGCCGATAACTGTTTGGCATTTTCGCTGCGTTGGGCAAAGGGAATATAAAACGCCTTGCCGGGTGCATCACTGACGGCGATGCCGAATAGCGGCGTCTGCAGATAATGGCCCTCATCCGCTTCCAGGCTGATGGAAAATTTCTTCGCCTTGCCCAGCTGCGCAACCAGCTCGGTGAGGGTTTTTTCGTCGCTGATGGTCTGGTAGTCAAGGTCCGCCTCGGCGACCACATGAGCCTCGGGATCGACATCGTCGTCAACGTTTTCAGCCGCAGCGGCTACCGCCGCCGAGGCAGAGACACCCTTGTCTTCCAGCTCACTGATCCAGGTTTTGAACTCCATTTCGGTGTACAGGTCCATCAGCTTCTGCTGGTCCTCATCGGCCCGGGTCAATTCGCTGATGCTGAATTCCAGCTCCACGTCTTCCTTGATGGTGGCCAGTTCATAGGACAGGCGCAGCTGCTCGATATTGTCCCGCAGACGCTCGCCAATCTTGCCGCCCACGGCATCGGCGTTGTCGATAATGCCGTCTACCGAGCCATATTCCTGCAACCACTTCACGGCGGTCTTGGGACCCACGCCGGGTACGCCAGGAATGTTGTCGGATTTGTCACCCATCAGCGCCAGGTAGTCCACAATGCGCTCGGGACCCACACCAAATTTCTTTTCCACGCCCTTGCTGTCCAGCAGCTCGTTGGTCATGGTGTTGACCAGGGTGACGTGATCGTCCACCAACTGCGCCAGATCCTTGTCGCCGGTGGAAATCAGGGTCGGAACACCGTCTTTCGCTGCCTGCCGGGACAGGGTGCCAATCACGTCGTCCGCCTCGACGCCCTCGACGATCATCAGTGGCAGGCCCATGGCACGGACGATCTCGTGGATTGGCGTGATCTGGCTGCGCAGGTCATCGGGCATCGGTGGCCGGGTAGCCTTGTACTGCGCATAGACGTCGTTGCGAAAGGTCTTGCCCTTGGCGTCGAAGACAATACCAATATGGGAATCCGGGTGGGACTTGAGCAGTGCCCGGATCATATTGATCACGCCTTTGACCGCACCGGTTGGCTGGCCGCGGCTGGAGACCAGCGGCGGCAGAGCATGGAATGCCCGAAACAGATAGGACGAACCGTCCACCAGGACCAATTCTTTCACTTGGGATTTGCTGTTGGTCATGGGAAATTCCTGTCAGTTAGCGCAGTCGGCGAATGCGGCGGCGATAGACTCCAATAGCACCGGATAGCTGTCATCAGACGTTGACAAGGCATAACCGAGTGGGTCAACCGGCACCTGTTTGATGTCGCGGCCGTTGAGCAAGGTGTTCAGCAAATCCGGATTATAGTCCGGCTCCAGCAACACGCAGGCTGGCGCAAGGGCAACCAGCTCGCTACGCGTCATCAAGGTCTGACGCATACCCGGCGCCACTTCCGGATTGCTCACCAGCGCCAGGCCGTGACTGAGGCCGAAGCGCTGTTCAAAGTACTGATAGGCATTGTGGTAAACGGCATAGTCCAGATCCCGGTATACGGCGAGGGTAGACTCAAGCTGCGACTGCAGGCTACCGATACGGTCAGCGAAACGTTCATAGTTGGCCTGATACGCCTGGGCATGGTTGGCATCCAACTCGCTCAGTCGGGTGGCCAGGGATCTGGCGATGTGTATGGCATTAACCGGGTCAAGCCAGACGTGAGGATCAATGCTGCCATCGGCCAGCGAATGGCGCACCAGATCGGTCAGCGTCAGGACGGTAACCCGGGGTCTGGCTTGCTGGCGCTGGAAAAAACGCTCCAGAAATACTTCAAACTCCGGACCTATCCACAGCAACAGGTCTGCTGCTTCAACCGCCAGGCGGTCGCCGGGTGAGAGAGTAAAATGGTGAGGTGAATCCTGGGCGTCGATAATGGCCCGTACCTGGCCCTGGTCGCCGACGATGGCGCGGGCAATCAATTCCAATGGTCTGACCGTGGTCACGACATTAACCTGGACCTGCGCACTGACCGGGAACAGTGAGATGGCTGTAGTAACGGATAGAGCCAGTAACAGGATTCGCATTCGAAACAGGACTAACAGGGTACAGGACATGGCTTGATTGGCTGCTTTAACGACCGGGAAAGCGGCGGGGTAAAGGTTTGACATCGTTATCATGATATACCATTGTCAGCCGTGCTCCTAAACCGGGCAGCCCGTCCAACTCTACCAGGTGAACATCATCAACAGCGCGTCTGCCAGTCCAGCCAGCGGTGCCGAGACAACCGTGTCTGCGGCGCCACTTATTGTCGCCGACAAGGTCTGCAAGGATTTTGCCGACCGGCCCGTACTGCAGAACGTTAATCTCCAGCTAAGTGCCGGTAAGGCTGTCACCCTGATTGGCCCCAACGGGGCTGGCAAGACCACCCTGGTGCGGATTCTGCTGGGACTGCTGCAGCCGGACACCGGCAGTATCACCCGCCAACCGGCACTGCGCATCGGATACATGCCGCAGCGCGTCACGGTGCAGCCGACGCTGCCGTTAACCGTACGACGCTTCCTCAAGCTGGCCCGTGATGCCACGCAACAGTCGATCATGGAGACGCTGGCGCTGTTAAAAGTCGAGCACCTGCAGACTCAGCAGTTGATATCGCTGTCCGGGGGTGAGCTGCAGCGGGTTCTCCTGGCGCGGGCTCTGCTTAACAACCCGCAGCTGTTGATTCTCGACGAACCGGCCCAGGGCGTGGACCTGGCCGGACAGGCGGAGCTGTACCAGTTGATTGGCGATATTCGTGCCCAGCGTGGCTGTGGCGTATTGATGATTTCCCATGACCTGCAGCTGGTGATGTCTGCCACCGATGAAGTTATTTGCCTGAACCACCACATCTGCTGTCACGGCAAGCCTGAGCAGGTAAGCACCGATCCTGCGTTTATTGACCTGTTTGGCAATAACCTTTCTCCCGGCCTGGCGCTTTACACGCACAACCACAACCACGAGCATGACATTGCTGGCGATATAAAGCCTGCCGATCAATGAATATTTCCATCGTAGAACTGTTGGGTGCGGACTTCTTTTTGTACGCGCTGATCTCTGGAGTAAGCCTGGCACTGGTGGCCGGCCCGCTGGGTTCTTTCATCGTATGGCGCCGGATGTCTTATTTTGGCGATACGCTGGCGCATTCGGCTTTGCTCGGTATTGCTATTGGACTGATGACCGACAGCAACCCCCAGATAAGTATAATTATAAGCTGCCTGGTGCTGGCGGTATTATTAACGTTCCTGGAGCGACGCCCGGCCCTTTCTACCGACACCCTGCTTGGTATCCTGGCCCACAGTTCGCTGGCAGTCGGCGTGCTGGTGCTCGCCCTGTCGCGCTCCCAGCGCATCAATCTCGAAGGGTATTTGTTCGGTGAATTGCTCACCGTGGCGGCGATTGACGTGATCTGGATTATTTCTGTGGCGGCGGTGGTAGCCGCGCTACTGTTCCGGTTCTGGAATGATTTTCTGTCAATGACAGTGCATGCGGAAATGGCAGAGATCGAAGGGATAAATGTTCGGCGCCTGAACCTGCTACTGGTGGTGATGCTGGCGCTGACTATCGCCGTTTCAATGAAAATCGTTGGCGTGCTGCTGATTACCTCGCTGCTGATTATCCCGCCGGCGGCGGCCCGGCAACTGGCCAACACCCCAGAGCGCATGGCGCTTGTTGCCAGCCTGATCGGGGCGCTATCGGTATTAGCCGGGGTAGTCACTGCGTTTTATCTGGATACGCCAGTGGGCCCCACCATCGTGGTGATTGCGGCGCTGGCGTTTTTCGTGCTGGTATTCAGACCGGGTCGGACGGTGGCCTGAAGCGGGCTATGACGCCAGACAGGTGCAACCCCGTTTGACGGAGAAACCTTGCCAATAACAGATTCGAAAACCGTACTACTGCCAGTTTTCGACGATCAACTCGTAGGCAGTAATCAGCGTCTCACGACGATGGGGTAGCCGCATCACCGCGTAAAGCTCGCCGTCCGGATTTATCACTGAAATATGGCCGCTGTGATCGATGGGAGCCTCGATTGGCGTGGGTACGCTGACATCGTCACCGTGACTCATCTCGCCATGGTCAGCCATGGAGTCGGCGATGGTATCGCGAACCACATACAGCTGCCCGGCGAGGTTGGACAGCGCCGAATCCGGACCGGTGAGCCCGATAAAATCCGGGTGGAACTGATTCAGGAAACGGGCCAACTCGGCGCCATTGTCTCTTTGTGGGTCAACTGTCGCCATGATGACCTGGGGCACCGGTTGGTCTGAGGTTTCCGGCAGCAGGCTGTAAAACTCGCCCAGCTCGGCCATGGTCAGCGGACAGACATCGGGGCAGTTGGTGAAGCCGAAAAACACCAGGCTCCAGCGACCGGTCAAATCATCCTCGGTAAACGCGGTGCCGTACTGATTCTGGAGCTGGAACGGCGTGATTGCCTTGGCCTCAGGATAAACCGTTGCCCCCACGTCGCGCAGGGCCTGAACCTGATCGAAGTCTTCACGCAACAGAAACAACCACACCAGCACCAGAGCCAGTGCCAGGTCCACCACAATAAAAAGTGACCATTTGAGTTTCAGTGACATATTCACAGACTGGTTGTCAGAGATTCGGTTAGTTGAAAGCTATCAGGGGCCCGGTTATCAGAGCATCAGCGACACAGATATCGGCAACTGCCGGATACAGCCGTCACCGCAAAAAAGCCGGACCAACCAGTTGTTATGGCATGCTGGCGGCGCTCAGCCGCCAGCCACATTCGGATATAAAACCGCTATCAGAACAGGTAGTGATCGACCACCAGCGCCACGAACAGCACCGCCAGATAGACGATGGAGTACTTGAAGGTCTCCATGGCCGTGGTGGCTTTGGGCCGATACATCAGCAACAGTGACCAGTACATGAAGCCGGCTCCCAGTGCCAGGGCGGCAATCAGGTACAGCCAGCCGCTCATTCCCGAAAAGAACGGGAACACGCTGACCACCACCAGCATGGCGGTATAGACAATGATATGGATTTTGGTGACATGCTCACCGTGAGTCACCGGCAGCATGGGGACGCCGGATTTGGCGTATTCTTTCTTGCGGTGAATCGCCAGCGCCCAGAAGTGCGGCGGTGTCCAGGCAAAGATAATCAGTACCAGGATCAGGGCGTCTGCCTCAATCGTTCCGGTGACTGCAGTCCAGCCCAGCAGCGGCGGCGTGGCGCCGGACAGGCCGCCAATCACGATATTCTGTGGCGTGGCGTGCTTCAGGTAACCGGTGTAGATGAACGCATAGCCAACAAACGAGGCCAGGGTCAGCCAGGCACTGAGTGGGTTGATCCAGTAATAGAGGATCACCATCCCTACCAGGCCGATGGCCAGGGCAAAGGCGCTGGCCTGCATGACATCCACCCGGCCCTGGGCCATGGGGCGATTGTGGGTGCGCTTCATCTGCAGGTCGATGCGCCGGTCAATCAGGTGATTCACCACCGCCCCTGAGGAAGCTACCAGGGCAATGCCCAGATTGCCGAGAATCAGAACGTCCAGTGGCACCATGCCGGGCACGGCCAGCATCATTCCCACCACTGAAGTGAGAATTAGCAGCATCACTACCCGCGGCTTGCACATTTCATAGAAATCGCGCCAGGTAGCTGTCGGTGTCGAAATAATGTCTGTCATAGTTGGCCGTTGGTTGCGTTGCGCCTGCGCGGGGACCTGGGTCAGGTGTCTGCACCCGGGTTTGGATCAGCCGGCAGGCATCATTCGGTTCAAGTTCTAAAATTCAATATGTAGTGTATCCGGGCAGTCAGGAGTGGTACTTTTCGTGCTGTCCTGTAGTAACGTCCTGGTATCCGATAGTCGTGTCAAACGCGCTTGACCAGGGCCCGCAGCACTCATTTCTGAGCGCGGGCATTCAACCACGTTTACTGGCCAAGCTCAATAAAGCGGCGGCCGTATTCAGCAACATCCTCACACTTTTTCTGACTGATTGTTTGCTAATTATTGCAGCCGCGGACAATGCCACGGCGAGAGTGACAGTTTCCTGTCAAAAACACTTGATTTAGCTCAGTTTTATAGGTTTTTACAGACCCTACGCAGTTGCGGTTATAGGCAATTTTCTATAGCATCATCCGGCGCGTGAGGTGTGCGTTTGACCCGGAATTCCAGCGGTATTTTCCGCCTGATTGCATAGCAACTGGGCGTAGCTTAACTACCGTCCTGGTCGGGTCGTAAAACCCCCATCCAGAACATAATAACGACAAAAGGATTTCATCAGGACAAATACCTCGGGGAATGGCCATTGGCCTGATCTTCGTGTGCGCGATGCTCAACCATTGCTCATTGCGACTGTCAGCTGCGGTCGGCACCGGTTCGATCTGGTGAGCTAAGAGAAATACACTGAATTGTTCGCCCGGGCGGCTTCGTCCAGCGAATAACGTTGGTAACTTGAGAAGGAAAACTGGTTTATGACTTTAGCGGTCGTCATCTTTCTACTGGTCGTTGGATCAATCATCTTTCATTTCGCGAGCCCATGGTGGTTCACCGATCTGGCAGCCGATTGGGGTTCCATTGACTTCACCATCAATGTGACGTTCTGGGTAACCGGTTTCGTCTTCATTGCCACCAACTTGTTCCTGGCCTATTGCGTGTGGAAGTACCGCAAAAAAGATGGCCATAAAGCCGTTTACGAGCCGGAAAACACCAAGCTGGAAGTGGGCCTGTCGGCTTTCACCACCGTGGGTGTTATCGCCATGCTGGCACCGGGCCTGTTTGTCTGGGCCAGCTTCGTGAATGTGCCGGAGAACGCCGCACAATTCGAAGTGCTGGGTCAGCAGTGGCAGTGGCAGTTTCGCTATCCGGGTGCCGACGGCGTCCTGGGTGTCGCCGATACTGAACTGGTTTCTGTCGACAATCCCTTTGGTGTTAATCCGGAAGACCCTAACGGCCAGGACGACGTGGTCGTCAATGACCCGGTGATGCATATTCCCCAGGGCCAGCCAGTTCAGGCTCTGCTGCGCTCACACGATGTGCTGCACAATTTCACGGTGCCCCAGTTCCGCGTCAAAATGGACCTGGTACCGGGTCTGGTGTCCTATCTCTGGTTCGATCCAACCCGCGCCGGTACTTACGACATCATGTGTGAAGAGCTGTGCGGCATTGGTCACTTTGTCATGCGTGGCTCGATTGTGATCGAGCCTCAGGAAGAATTTGACGCCTGGCTGGCCAGCCAGCCCACTTTCGCCGAAACCCAGTCCATGGGTGACCCGGACATCAATGCCGGCCAGGCTGCCTACGCTGCCTGCGCTTCATGCCACGGTCAGCAGGGCGAGGGTAATGTCGCGCTGAACGCTCCGAAGCTGGCCGGTCAGCAGCCCTGGTACATCGAGCGTCAGCTTGACTACTTCAAGCAGGGCGTCCGCGGTGGCGAAGGCGACACCTACGGTCAGCAGATGACCGCTTTCGCCAGCATGCTGGCGGATGATGCGGCGGTTCGTAACGTGGCTGCCTACATTGGCACCTTCGATGACGTCCCGGCTGAGCAAACCATCTCCGGCGGTGACATCGACAACGGCTATGACATCTACGACAAGAACTGTGCGGCCTGTCACCTGGATAACGCCGAAGGCACCTGGTACACCGACGCGCCAAAACTGGCGGGTATGAGTGACTGGTATTTTGTTCGCCAGATCCAGAATTTCCGTGCCGGTATTCGCGGTAATCACCCCGACGACGATTACGGCGAGCAAATGGTCTTCATGGCGCGATCCATGTCCGGTCAGGAAGAAATGGAAGACGTTGCTGCCTATATCAACAGCCTGGTGCAGTAATCACAGTATTTTTTTGAGAGTTTATAGGTAGCCCCGCGCTACGATTTTTTGAAGTTAGGAGGTTTTAATGGCTTACGTCCCATTAGCTGACCAAGATAAAACGATGGAGATGCACCATCCGCATAGCTGGGTCGAGAAATACGTATGGAGCCAGGATCACAAGGTCATTGCCGTTCAGTATGGCGGCATTGCCGTATTTACCGGGATTATTGGCCTGGTACTTTCAATTATTTTTCGCTTGCAATTGGGCTTTCCTGATTCAGTAGATTTTATTAGTCCTAACTTCTACTACCAGGCGGTCACCATGCACGGCATGATCATGGTGGTTTACTTCCTTACCGCGCTGTTCCTGGGCGGTTTTGGTAACTACATGATCCCCTTGATGTGTGGTGCGCGGGACATGGTATTCCCGTTCCTGAACATGCTTTCGGTATGGACCTTCCTGCTCTCGGTTATCATCCTGATGTCGAGCTTTTTTGTGGGAGGTGGCCCAACCGGGGCTGGCTGGACGCTGTATCCACCACAAACCGCCATGGCCGGTACCCCCGGGCATGACATGGGCATCATCCTGATGCTGCTCTCCCTGTTCGTGTTTATTGTCGCCACCACCATGGGCGGCCTGAACTACGCGGTTACCGTGCTGCAGTATCGCTGCCGCGGCCTGACCATGATGCGTCTGCCGCTGACCGTATGGGGCATTTTTACTGCCACTGTACTGGCCCTGTTTGCCTTCCCGGCACTGCTGGTTGCAGCCATCATGATGCTGTTCGATACCCTGCTGGGTACCAGCTTTTTCATGCCGGCAGTGATCGAGTCCGGCACTCCGCTGGACCACAACGGCGGTAGCCCGATCCTCTACCAGCATTTGTTCTGGTTCTTCGGCCACCCGGAAGTGTACATCGTTGCCTTGCCGGCCTTTGGTCTGGTATCGGACGTGCTGAGTACCCATGCCCGCAAGAACATCTTCGGCTATCGCATGATGGTGTGGGCGATTGTCGCCATCGGCGGCTTGAGCTTTATCGTCTGGGCGCACCACATGTATGTGTCCGGCATGCACCCGTATTTCGGCTTTTTCTTCGCCACCACCACGTTGATTATCGCGGTGCCAACGGCGATGAAGGTCTACAACTGGGTGCTGACCCTGTGGGAAGGCGACATCCGCCTGAACGCACCGATGTACTTCGCCATTGGCTTTATCTTCACCTTTATCCACGGCGGCCTGACCGGCCTGTTCCTGGGTAACGTGGTGATTGACCTGCCGCTGTCGGATACCTACTTCGTGATTGCCCACTTCCACATGGTAATGGGTGTATCACCGATCCTGGTGCTGTTTGCCGCGATCTATCACTGGTTCCCGCTGATGAGTGGCAAGATGTACAACGAAGGCCTGGCCAAGCTGCACTTCTGGCTGACCTTCCTGGGCGCCTACGTGATCTACCTGCCGATGCACTACCTGGGCTTCCTGGGTGTACCGCGCCGCTACTACGCGCTGGGCAACACCGACTTCATCCCGGCCTCGGCACAGGATCTGAATGCGACAATTACCGTGGCCGCGATCATTGTGGCCGCCGCGCAGCTGATCTTCTTCTACAACATCATCATGACCCTGGTGAATGGCAAGAAGTCCGAGAAGAACCCCTGGGGTTCGGCTTCGCTGGAATGGCAAACGCCAGATATGCCGCCGAAGCACGGCAACTGGGGCGACGAACTGCCGACTGTGTATCGCTGGGCCTATGACTACAGCGTGCCCGGTGCGCATCAGGACTTCATTCCCCAGAACACACCGGAAAGTGTTGAACCGACCGTGGATGAGGAGCACTTTGATCCTGACCACGACAAGTCCAAGGCTGACCTATGAGTTTTCTAAAACACATAACGGAGAAATCCTGGGAACGCAAAGGCGTCATCGGCGGCCTCAAGCCTGAGGGCGCCTTTGATACCTCCGCCGAGAAGGTGGGTCTATCCATCTTCATGGTGGTGGCGTTCGTCATCTTTTCGCTGTTTATCGTCAGCTACTACATTCGCATGGAGTTGCCTGACTGGCAGCCGTTGTCAGAACCGGGCCAGCTTTGGGTTAACACCGGCCTGCTGGTGCTGAGCAGTGTATTGTTTCAGTGGGCACGCAATATCGCCCAAAGTGGTAGCCAGAAGAATCTGATGACCGCGTTTATCGGTGGCGGCGTGCTTGCCGTGCTGTTTATCGCTGGCCAGTTGATGACTTGGGGCAATTTACAGGAAGGCGGTTATTTTCTGACCTCCAACCCGGCCAATGCCTTTTACTACCTGCTAACCGGCGTGCACGCTGTGCACCTGCTGGGTGGGCTGTGGGTGTGGAGCAAGAGCTCCATTCGTCTGCTGTCCGGCGCAGAAGCCAAGGAAGTGCGACTCAGCATCGAGTTGTGTACGGTTTACTGGCACTTCCTGCTGATCGTCTGGTTGGTGATGTTCGCAATTCTGGCCAACACCTGAAATCTTGAAAATTAGACTTTACTGAATGGGAATGAATAAGGATGAGTGAAGCAGCCGTAGCAGAAAATAGCCCGGCCCATGGCATGGAAGGGTTCGTAGACGACTGGAGCGCGGATAAACAGGCCTATCACGTGCCCTGGGGCAAAGCCATGATGTGGCTGTTCCTGGTGAGTGACACCTTTATCTTCAGTTGTTTTCTGGTGGGTTATCTGAACGTCCGGATGACTACTACCGAACCCTGGCCATTGCAGGGCGAGATTTTCGCCCTGTCGTTTGGCGGCGACCCGATCCCGCTGATTCTGATCGCCATTATGACCTTCGTGCTAATTACCAGCTCAGGCACCATGGCCATGGCCGTGAATTATGGTTATCGCAAGGACAAAGCGACCACGTTCAAGCTGATTTGTGCCACCGCCTTGTTCGGCGCGATGTTCGTCGGCATGCAGGCGTTCGAGTGGAGCAAGCTGATCGCTGAAGGCGTGCGACCCTGGGGTAACCCGTTTGGCGCTCCGCAGTTCGGATCGATATTTTTTATGGTGACCGGCTTCCACGGCTTGCACGTGACGGGCGGCGTTATCTATTTGCTGTGGGTAGCACGGCGGGTAAAACGGGGTTACTACGATGACAAGGGCTTTGAGATCGTCGAGATCGCCGGTCTGTACTGGCACTTTGTTGACCTTGTCTGGGTATTCATTTTCGCGTTTTTCTATCTATTGTAAGAGGGATCATCAATGGCTTCTGAAGCAGGTCAACAACATCCACTGGGAATTTACTACAAGGTATGGGCGCTACTGTTCGTAGTCAGCCTGTTCTCTTACCTGGTGGACTATTTCCAGGTGCAGGGTGCCATGCGATGGACCCTGGTACTGCTGTTTATGGTTATCAAGGCGGGATTCATTGTCGCCATCTTCATGCACGTGGTATGGGAGCGCATGGCGCTGATTTTCACCATTCTCGGCCCACCCGTGGTACTGCTGGTACTGATCGGCCTGATGGCGGTCGAAGGTGGCTACACCGAAGAGTCACGGTTTACCTACAACGGGCATGACCGCGATGCGGTGGCGCTGACGCCATCGGACATCCATGGCGGCGAACATGGTGGAGAAGAAGAAGCGCACTGACGCTTGGTTAACCACCACAAAGAAAGGAGAAAAGGGCCACAATGTGGCCCTTTTTTTTGGCTCAGTCGCAGATTTCCGGAAAATAACGCGTGTCGTGTACATCGCTGCGGACATCGCCATTTAATTCACCGACCTCGAGCGCGACCGCGGAGCGGCAGGATTCCCGCCCCGCCGGCTCGGAACCCATCCAGTCTTCGCTTCGCTACGCCCGGCAAGCCAGAGTACCTTCACTCCAGAATAAGCCCTGGAAAGCCACTGCTGTCCCACAGTTTACCAACGAAAATCTTCGATCAGCTTAAGCGCTGGTGTCTCGAGCATTTCCTGACAATTTCGGACATGAAACTTGGATGCATGGCTCACGGCACGGAACATCAAAGCCTGTGAACCCTGAGGGTTGCAAACAGCAAGGGGCGCTCGGCAGTTAGCCTGGGCCGCTGCAATTAAGGACCTACGCTGAACGGCGAAAAATGACCGTTTTTCAGGGCATTTTTCAGAGTGAAGGGACCCTGGCTCGCCGGGCGTGGTCCGCAGCGGCCCAGGCTAACTGCCGGGCGGACCGTTCGGAGCCGCTTTGCAGCGCTGGTGTAAGCGGCATGAAACTGTGGGACAGCAGTGCCTTTCCAGAGCTTTTTTCGGAGACAAGGGACCCGGGACGTGACAGCCGGGACATCCAGGCCGTCTTCAACTTCCGGTCCCCTTCGCAACTCCGATCGAAAGGAAATAAAGCCAGCAAACAACGTAACACCCAGCAGCGCTCGGAGCGTCGGGTAGGAAGGGCTTGTGGCCAACAGTAAAGCGACAGCGCTGAACGGAGAAAAAAGACCGTTTTCCATGTGACAGCCGGGACATCCAGGCCCTCTTCATCTTTCGATCCCCTTCGCAACTCGGCTCGAAGGGAAATAAAGCCAACAAACAACGTAACACCCAGTAGCTCTCGAGGTGACAGCCGGGACATCCAGGCCCTCTTCAACTTCCGGTCCCATTCGCAGCTCCGATCGAAGGGAAATAAAGCCAACAAACAACGTAACACCCAGTAGCTCTCGAGGTGACAGCCGGGACATCCAGGCCCTCTTCAACTTCCGGTCCCATTCGCAGCTCCGATCGAAGGGAAATAAAGCCAGCAAACAACGTAACACCCAGCAGCGTTCGGAGCGTCGGGTAGGAGGGGCTTGTGGCCAACAGTAAAGCGACAGCGCTGAACGGAGAAAAAAGACCGTTTTCCAGGGCTTTTTTCGGAGAGAAGGGACCCGGGACGGGCGCAGAGCGTTGGCCACAAGCCCCTCCTGCCCGGCGCGACCACAGCTAACAGATGGGCACAACAAGATGGGCACAACAAGATGGGCACAACAAGATGGGCACAACAAGATGGGCACAACAAGATGGGCACAACAAGATGGGCAGAACAAGATGGGCGCAACAAAATCGGCGCAACAAAAAGTCCCGAAAATAGCGAAGAGCAGAAAATAAGCCCAGTCCAACCCAGTTTGAGTAAGTACTAGCTAACCCTCTGAGTCTACTGGCGGGGAGCCACTTTCAGCCATGGTCGGTTCACTGAGCCAGGCGCTTAACTGCTGCCGCGCGGCATCGATGCCCTGCCCGGTTACCGAGGAAAACAGCTGGACATTGATTTCGCCGGCGCCGGAAACGTCTTTGCGCACTTTGAGTAGCGCGTTCTGGGCCGGTCCCCGCTTCAGCTTGTCGGCCTTGGTCAACAACAGCAGCAGGGGCAGATTCGACTCCCGGGCCCAGGCCACCATCATCTGGTCAAACTCTTTCATGGGGTGACGCACATCCGATAGCAGCACTAATCCGACAAGCTGCTGTCGCTTTCTCAGGTACTGCTCCAGCTCAAACTGCCATTTTTCCTTTACCGATAACGGCACCTTGGCAAAACCATAGCCAGGCAGATCCACCAGGTAACGCTGCGCCACTGTGGCGTCCGGTTCGCCAGGCTGCAGGGCAAAGAAATTAATTAACTGGGTGCGACCCGGTGTCTTGCTGATCCGTGCCAGGCGCGATTGCCCGGTCAAGGCGTTAATCGCGCTGGATTTGCCGGCATTGGAGCGCCCCGCGAAGGCCACCTCGGTGACGCTGTTGGCAGGGCATTCCGAGAGCCTGGCGGCGCTGGTTACAAATGCCGCGCGGCGAAAATCCAGAGACTCGCTATTCGCCGTACTAGACGATGCAGCAGTGTTTGGATCCAGGTCCGGTGATTGTGGTTTGCTCATGCTTGGCCCTGCCAGGGTAGATGTTTCGGCCGCAGACTGTACTCAAATTTGCCGCACAAAGCGCGTAGAGACACACAATTAATTACGCTATAATCCGCGACCGCTGATGGCCAGGCCACAGCATCAACTACGCCGGGCGGGGTTAACGCTGCCACTAACAGTGTTCAAACCATCATTGTCCGGGACGGCCAGGGGCCGGAAATCTGAAGTGTATCCAGGAATGTCCATGAACAAATCAGTAATTTTGCTGCTGACGGCCCTCGTCAGCCTTGTCGCTCCGCAACTACTCCTTGCCCAGGAAGGCGATGCCGCCGCTGGCCAGTCCAAAAACGCTGTGTGCGCTACCTGCCACGGCGCTGACGGCAACAGCCAGATTCCAATGAACCCCAAGCTGGCCGGTCAGAGCTACAGCTACCTGCTCAAGCAACTGCAGGACTACAAGTCCGGTGCCCGCGAAAATGCGGTGATGTCTGGCATGGTCGCTACCCTGAGTGACCAGGACATGGCCGATCTGGCTGCCTGGTATTCTTCCCAGGAAGTCACTCTCGGCGGCGTTGATCCGGAGCAGCTGGAGCTGGGCGAGTCACTGTATCGCTACGGCAACAGCGAGGTCGGTGTCGCCGCCTGTTCCGCCTGTCACGGCCCGAAAGGCAAGGGAGTAGCGACAGCTGGCTTTCCGTCCCTGAGCGGCCAGCACAGCGAGTACACCCTGACTCAGCTGGAATACTTCCGTTCCGGTGCCCGCGCCAATGACGACAACGCCATGATGCGGATGACCGTTGAGCGCCTCACCGACGCCGAACTGGAAGCCCTGGCCAGCTACGTCTCCGGCCTGCACTAGGCGCGGGTCTGTCCGGCCAATTGCGTGGGCCGGGAATCTCCCAGCTTCACCCTGATCGCAGGCACTGCGATAGGGGTGAAGCAAGCGGTACACTACAACACGGTTAACCGGTCTAATTTTGAGCCCATCGGGGCCAACATTACTGGCCAGCGCGTGGCAAGGCCTTTAAGGCTGTGCTAATTTGATCGCTCGCTGGCATCTGCGAATAAACGCGACGGAGCACAATGATGAAACGAAGCCTGCAATTTATAGTCTTTATTGCCCTGCTGCCCCTGGCCATGTCCAGTTTTGCCCAACTGGAACGCTACGTAGCGGGTACCCACTACACCGAATTACGTAACCCGGTTAACACCCCTGATCCGGCCAAAGTGGAGGTACTGGAAGTGTTCTGGTACGGCTGTTCCCACTGTTTCCGGTTCGAACCGCTGGTCAACGACTACGAGACAAACGCCCCGGAATACGTAGACTTCAACCGCTTCCCGGCGATGTGGAACGCGCTGATGAAGGTCCATGCCCAGGTCTACTACACCGCCGAGGCACTGGATGCGCTGGATGTCCTCCACGAGCCGATTTTCAACGCCATTAACCTGGAAGGTAACCGCCTGGCCAATGAGCGTTCAATTGGTGCGTTGTTTCAGGAGCACGGTATCAGCCAGGATGAATTCGAATCCACATTCAATTCCTTCTCGGTGCGCACCAAGGTCAATCAGGCCGAAAGCCGCATGCAGGACTACCAGATCCGCAGCACCCCAAACATGGTAGTGAATGGCAAATACCTGGTTACCACCGGCGAAGGCGTCCCGACCCAGCAGGAAATGATGAATGTGGTGCGCTTTCTGGTCGACAAGGAATACGCCGCGATCCAGTCTTCAGGCGACTAAAGCCCTGACACTGCCCAGACGTACGCTCGCTGGATAGCGCATTGATCCAGTCCCCGAAAAACCCGGTCCGGCCTGCCTGACCGGGTTTTTTGTTGGCGATGATTCTGCCGCTAAAATTACCGTCACGGTAAAACTATTTTCGCCCGCCATCAGTCCTACCGCTAACAACCAATAACCGTGTCCGGTGCGCCCTGAAACGCGCCAGGACCCGTTTTCGTGCCACAAATATATCGCCCACCCCAAACCAGGCGATCAGGTAACCACCGTGCAGATTCCAGACCGGCTTCGCAATTCGCTGCCACCCCGGCTCCGACAGGTGCTGGTGGCCGATGCGCGAAACGAATTGCTGCAATCCCTGGATACCGCCCTGCTGCTGTTTGATGAGCAGATGCTGCTGCTGGGCAGCGATCAGCAAGTGACGGTGGCCAGCAACAATGCAGAGGACCTCGCCAGCGCCGCACGACAATTGCTGCCGGATGCCGGGGGCGATACCCATGTGAGTCTGCTGTTATCCCCGACCGAATTTGTGGCTACCAGCCAGGTCATGCCCGGGGTCAGCGCTGACAATCTGGCTGCCGCCCTGGTGCTGCAGGTGGATTCGCTGCTGCCAGCCAATGAGCAGCCCCTGGCCCTGGCGGTGAATCCGGGCCCGGCCGTGAGGTCTGAGGTTGGCAGGACTGAGGTTGTGCGATCCGAGCGAGGCGATGAACACATTGCCTTGTGGATGCGCCAGGCGCGACTGGATTCCCTGTTCACTGCGTTCAATGCCCAGGGGCTGTTGCTTGCCGCCGTGCGCCCCAGAGTGTTGGCGATACCCAGCGGCGAGGCAGAAACCCGCATCCTGGACGAATCCGCGGCTGGAATCACCGCGGTTGCCATGACCCACGGCGTGATTACCCAGTGGCTGCAGGTCGATGCCGTGGATCTCGAGCAGGAGGCTTTTGCCGAGCAATGGCAACAGGAGTTGAAAAGCCATCCCACCGCCCAGCGCGTGGTGCTGCGCGGCGCAGCTGACTACCAACCCGGCCAACCTGACCAACCTGGCGCCGCGCTCAAGGCCAATGCCCCTTATCACTTTTACCCGGCCGGTGCCCTGCAGGCCCGGCGCAAGATTCAGCGCGGTCAGCGCCTGCTGGCCGCCGCCGCTGCAGTGGTTGTAGTGCTGTTGTTGTCCGCCATTCCCTTTGTCGCCCAGACTCTGCAACTGCGTAGTGCCCAGGCCGAGCTGGCTGACAATCGCGTGCTGGCGGCCGATGCCCGCGCCGATCAGCAGGCGGTGGTGGCATTTGAAAACGAGTGGGGCGCTATCGATGACTTTCCCGACCAGAACATTCGCCAGGCCATGTTTACCCTGCAGGAGGCACTGGCCCCGGACCAGCTCACCGCGCTGGAAGTCAGTGAAGGCCTGATCAGCATCGAGGGCACCAGCAACGACCCACAGGCGATCCTGCAGCGCCTGGAACAGGACCCACTGTTCACCGAGGTGGTGTTTGCCCGCGCCACCAATAACACCCGCTATTACATTGACCTGCGTCTGAGCCCGGTAAATTTCGAAGGCTACATGCGCCGCTATTTTCCGGATGACTAGGCCATGAATGTTTCGACACGCGAGCGCAATATCCTGTTGCTGGCCGCGCTGGTGGCGGCGGTGTTTGTTCTTACCCAGGTGCTCCCGGCAGTCCAGAACTTTTATGCGTCTCGCCAGGCGCGCATCGATGACGTGCAGCTGGATGTGGCCCGCGAGCAGCGTCTGATCGAGGAGCAGGCCCGCTGGCAGGAGCGCCGCGCCGGTGTGGAAACGCGGCGCAGCGAGCTGGAAACACAGATTTTCACCGGCACCACGGTGCCATTGATTGAAGCGGCTATACAAAGAGACCTGACCCAGTATGCCCGCAACGCCAATATCAGTGTGCTGTCCACGCGCCTGGCAGAGCAGCTCAGCGCCGGCGGCTGGCTGATGATCAGCCAGGAGATGTCTTTCCGCACCGGTGATGCCGTCAACACCCTTGAGTTCCTGGCGGCACTGGAGCAGTCGGTACCGCGCCTGTATGTCAAAGACTTCAGTCTCGATCGTAATCGTAACCTGTTCAGCGGCGACATCACCGTGGTGGGCTTCGCGCGCAGTGAAGGACTGGTAAACAACAACAGCCAGGCGCGGCGATGACAGCGTGGTCGAAAGCATGAAGAGGAAGCAGCCATGAGCACAGCCACCATGACCATGCCGGTATTCACCCAGTTGCTGGAACCCCAGGGCATAGCCCCGGCGCAGAATTTCAATGAGTCCAGCACTCTGGTGTGCAGCCAGCTGCCGAGCATTGAGTTGCGCGCCAGGATTCGCTTTATCACTGGCGAGGACCTGCGCTTTGAATTGAAAACCGATGCCGAGGTGCGGCGGCTAATGAAACACTGGCGTGCCGAGCTGTCGCCGTCCATCGACTCCAGCGAGGAGGACGTGTTTGTTTCCGGCTTCGAGGACGACGAGGAGCTCATCGACCTGGCCTCCGAGGCGCCCATCATCCGCCTCGTGAATCACCTGTTCGCCAGAGCACTGGATCTGAACGCCAGCGACATCCATTTTGAGCCCAACGAGAATCATCTCGATGTGCGCTGCCGGGTCGACGGCATCATGACCCGCATCGAGCGCTTGCCGATCAAGATTCACACCGCCGTGGCCTCGCGTCTGAAATTGATGGCAAAGCTGGATATCGGCGAGAAGCGCCTGCCCCAGGATGGCCGCATCGATTACCAGATTGGCAGCAAGCAGCTGGACATGCGCGTCTCTACCCTGCCCGGTGTGCACGGCGAATCCGTGGTGCTGCGCATCCTGGACCGCAGCGACACCGCCGTGGACCTCAAGGCCCTGGGCATGCCGGCAGACGTGTTAACCCACTACCAGGGCGTCATTACCCAGCCCCACGGCATGATTCTGATTACCGGGCCTACGGGCAGCGGCAAGACCACCACGCTGTACGCCACCCTGGAAAAGATCAACAGCGAACAGCAGAAGATCATAACCGTGGAAGATCCAGTGGAGTATCAACTGGACGGTATAACCCAGATCCAGGCCAATTCCAGCATTGGTTTGAGTTTTGCCTCGGGCTTGCGCTCCATCGTTCGCCAGGACCCTGACGTGCTGATGGTAGGGGAGATCCGCGACCATGAAACCGCGGAGATCGCCATCGAGTCGGCCCTCACCGGCCACCTGGTGTTCTCCACCCTGCACACCAATGACGCCGCTGGTGCTGTTACCCGTCTGCAGGATATGGGCGTGGAAGGCTATCTGATTTCCTCCAGTCTGCTGGCAGTCCAGGCTCAACGCCTGGTACGCCGCGTGTGTACCGACTGTTCCGAAACGGTCGGCCTCACCAGTGACGAGGCCAATGTCCTGGAGATCGAAATGAGCGACTGTCCGCAAGTGACACGTGGCACTGGCTGCGAGACCTGCGGCCAGACCGGTTATCGTGGCCGGGTGGGTTTATATGAGCTGCTGATGATGAGCGACACCATTCGTCATCACATTGCCTCTGGCGCCGATGCCAACGTAATTCGTCGCCAGGCCCGCGAGGAAGGCATGCGCACCCTGCGTGAAGACGCGCTGGAAAAACTCCGTGACGGACTCACCACGCCGGAAGAAGTGGTCAGGGTAACCCGGTCGCTATGAGCAGTAATTTATGAGCAACAGCGCCTACAAATACCAGGCCTTCGACGCCAGTGGCAAGATGCAGCAGGGTCAGCTCAATGCCGAGTCAGAGCGTGATGCCATCCGCCTGTTGCAGGGCAAGCACCTGACCCCGGTGAAAATCCAGCCGGCCCGCGAGGCCGGCAAGCGTAGCGGCCGCAAGAAGATTTCCCACAACGACCTGCTGGATTTTACCAATGGCCTGTCCACCCTGGTGGAAGCCCGGGTGCCCCTCGACAAGGCCCTGCGTCTGTTGGATGGCATTACCGAATCTGCCGCCATGCGCGAGTTGGTGCTGGGTTTGTTGCGCGATGTAAAAGAGGGCAAATCCCTGGCCGGCGCCATGGAAGCCTATCCGCAGGTGTTCTCCAAGATGTACATCAACATCGTCCGCGCCGGGGAAGAAGGCGGCATTCTCCATGAGCTGTTGCCGGATCTGGCGGAGTTTCTGGAAACCACTGCCAGGACTCGCCAGGCGGTAATCTCCGCGATGATTTATCCCAGCGTGCTGCTGGTCACCGGCATTGTCTCGGTGATGCTGCTGCTGATTTTCGTGGTGCCGCAGTTTGCCGCACTGTTTGAAGATGCCGGCACCGAGATTCCCGCCTCGGCGGCGTTTCTGCTGTCTCTGAGCCGCTTCCTGCAGGCCTGGGGTTGGCTGTTTGTGGTGGCTGCCGTTGTCGCGGTGGTGGGCTGGAAACGTCTGGACAGCGACCCGGCGCTGAAACTGAAGAAGGATGGTTTCCTGCTGTCCCTGCCGCTGCTGGGCAACCTGATTTTGTTCAAGGAGTGCGCGGTGTTTGCCCGCACCCTGGGCTCATTGCTGGGCGCCGGTATTCCCCTGATCCGCGCTCTGCGCGTATCCCGCGAGGTAATCGCCAACTCAATGCTTACCGAGAATTTAAAACAGGTCGAAGAAGACGTGCGTGGTGGCGCCGGGCTGGGCATTTCCCTGGAAAAAACCAACCAGTTTCCCACCTTGCTGCACCAGCTGGTGACCGTGGGCGAAGAGTCCGGTCGCACCGCCGACATTTTGCTGCGCACCGCGGTGACCTTCGACAATTACGTGCGCAACCAGATGTCCACCCTGGTGTCCGCGCTACAGCCAGCCCTGATTATTTTTCTCGCCATCGCGGTTGGCGGTATCACCATTACCATGCTTTCCGCCGTGTTCAGTATGAACGCCGTGGATTTCTAGTGCCGAGCGCCCATAACACCGAACAAAGAATCCTGGAGATTCCTGTGATCACACAACAACATGCCTCAAGCGCAACCCCATTCCCCAGACTCTGGCAGGACGCCAGCACCCGGCGTTTCACCGTGGCGCTGCTGGTTGCTCTGGCGCTGCCGTCCTGTACGGTGCTGGACTCGCAAACCCCGGCCAATGTTTCCGGTCCATCGGAAGTGCAGCAGGCGTCTGCTGGCAGTGAGACCGCAGAAAACGCAATCCCGGTCATCGCCAATGCCAACACCGCCGAGCGGCAGGCACTGATTGATGAGATCAATCGCGACGGTCAGGGCCTGAACTACAGCGGCATGCCGGACCCCGCGCCGCAGCCTGCCGATGCCAACGCCAGTGGCGACGACGTGGTGGAGCTGAACTACGAACAGGCCGATCTGCGTCTGGTGCTGGAGGAGCTGGCGGATGCCCTGGATATCTCCATGGTAATCGACCCCACCATCAGTCAGGAGATCAGCATTCGCACCGCGTCCGACCGGCCGCTGCAAAGGGATGACATCTGGCCCCTTATTCGGCTTTTGACCCGTGATGCCGGGGTACTGATCGAGCAGGTAGGAGATGTCTACAACGCCCGCCGGGTACAGGGCAGTCTGCCGCAGGAGATCACCACACCAGACACACTGGACCAGGCTACCGCCGCCAATCTGATTCAGGTGACGCCACTGACCTATGTGTCCACCTCGGCGGTGGTGCAGGCCATCACCCCGCTGCTGGCCCCGGACGGTAGCGTCAACCAGCTCGGCAATCGTAACCTGCTGATCATTTCCGGCAGCGAATACCAGCTTGAGCGTATCAATCAGCTGTTGATGCTGATCGACTCTGACCCCTTTGAAGATCAGGGTATCCACCTGTATCAACTCACCAACGCCAATGCCACGGAAGTGGCCACCGAGCTGACCGAGATCCTGCAGCTCATCGAGGGTGAGAACCCGTCTTACCAGGTCAAGGGCATCGAGCGGATCAATGCGCTGTTGGTGACCGCACCGGCCAACCGCGGATTCGACGAGATTAGTCGCTGGGTGCGTATTCTCGATTCCGACAATCAGGAGCAGGTGGAGCAGTTGTTCATGTACCGGGTGAAAAACCTGGTGGCCCTGGAGCTGGCGGAAACCCTGTCGACCATCTTCGAGCGCGAGGATGAAGACGTTCAGGTGACCAGCACTGCCAATGCCGACACTCAGGGCCGCACCCCGCCCATGGCGGTGCGCACCGGTGAAGATGGCCAGACCACGCTGTTCCAGCCGCAACCCGCGCAGAACCAGGCCAACGCCAGCAGCAGTGGTCAGTCTGACAATGAGGCGGTGTCCGCCGACCTGTCAGTGCGCATTGTCGCCGACGAGGCGACCAACAGCCTGCTGATCCGCGCCACCGCCCGTGACTACCGTCAGTTACTCACCACCATCAACCAGCTTGATGCCGTGCCGCTGCAGGTGATGGTAAACGCCGCGATCGCCCAGATTACCCTCAACGACGATACCCGCTTCGGGGTGGACTGGAGCCGCATCGCCAGCCAGGCGGACCTGGACCCCATTTCCACGGCGACCACTACGAGCTTTGTTCCCAACCTGGGTGGACTGATGTTCACCAAGGGCTTTCTGGATGGCTCGGCGCGAGTGGAAGCCACCCTGCAGGCCATCGCCTCCAACAACGAGGTGCGCCTGCTGGCACGACCGTCGCTGACCGTGAGCAATAACCAGGAAGGGGAAATCCTGATCGGCGCCGACGTTCCGGTGGAAGCTGGCCAGTCCATTGGCGCCGGCGGCGTGGCTACCACCAATATCCAGTACCGGCCCACCGGCATTGAGCTATACATCACCCCGCAGATCAATGTTGACGGCGTGGTGAACCTGATCATTCGCCAGGTGTTGTCCTCGGTAGACTCCAGCGCTCCCGGGGTGAACAACAACCCGATCTTCAACAACCAGGAGATCAGTACCACGGTGGTGGTGCGCAACGGCGAAAACGTGGTGCTGGGCGGCCTGATCCAGTCCGATGAGGAGCGCCTCAATACCGGGGTGCCGGGCCTGAACCGCATTCCGGTGGTGGGCGGACTGTTTTCCTATCAGCAGCTCAACGAGGAGCGCCGCGAGCTGTTCATCGTGTTGCGCCCGGAGATCATCAATCTTAACGAGGAGACCAGCGTACAATATCCGGAGATCCTGGATCGTTTTGAACTGGCCGCAGAATTGTTCGAGGAAAACGGTCTCCGCTAATTAACCACTACCCGACAACGAGGAACACCATGACCAGCCCAGTCCGCACTATTCACCAACCGCCGCGTCGCGCCGCCGGTTTCACCCTGATCGAGATCCTCGTGGTCATGGCGATTATCGCCATGCTGGCGGTAATGGTGGCGCCGAACCTGTTCCGCCAGCAGGCTGGTGCCCAGCGCGACGCCGCCATGGCGCAGATCTCTGCCCTGGAGACCGCTCTCGACGCGCACTTTATCGACGTTGGCGAGTATCCCGAATCGCTGTCCGGCCTGGTGGAGAATGAATCTGATCGCGCCTCCTGGAATGGCCCCTACCTGCGCCGTGACGTGCCCATGGACCCCTGGGGCAATGCCTATGTTTACGATTCCCGGGGCAGCGAATTTACCCTGATCTCCTATGGCCCCGACGGCGAACAGGGCGGCAATGATGACGATGCCGATATCGGTCTGTAACACGCCACTGTCCGGGCGCAATCCGGCAGCCGGGTTCACCCTGCTGGAGCTGCTGCTGGTGCTGACCATTATCGGTCTGACCAGTGTGCTGGTAGTGCCCAACATGGGTAGCCTGGATGCGCGCACGTTTTCTGCCCAGGTGCGCCAGGCCAATTCCCTGCTGAATTACGCTCGGCGCACCGCGGTGGTCAGCGGCCAGCCCACCAGCGCCACCTTTGTCACCCGACAGGACCTGGCGGATGAAAACGACCTGGATGAATTGCAGATCGCGCGCAGCAGCGTCGGGACCTGGCTCAGTGTCGGCACGCAACTCAGCTTTGTGGACAGCGCCCGGCGCGAGCAGGATATCGACGAGTTTCTGGAGGTCAGTTTTTACCCCGAAGGCGGCAGCACTGGCGGCACCCTGACGTTTAGCCAGGGCGAGCAGCAGCAACAGATTCACATTGACCCGTTTACCGGTCGCATAGAGACAGGAAGCGATGAACAGCTATGACATGCGACCAAAGAGTACAACAAAGATATGTGGCTAGATTGGTTAAGTGCTAAACCTGTAAAATGCCTACTCATTTCGGAGAATAAAAATGGATCTTACAGCTGTTATCACACCTGCCGAAGAGGGCGGGTTTACTGCCCTGAATCCGGAGACCGGCACTACAACCCAGGGCGAAACCGTGGAAGATGCAGTTTCTAACCTCAAAGAGGCCACATCACTCTATCTTGAGGAATTCCCTCTCACCTCGAAAGGTCATCCCGTCGTGACCATGTTCGAAGTGCCCTAAAATGCCAAAGCTTCCGCGAGTCTCTGGCCAAGCAGCGATTCGCGCCTTGGAGAAGCTCGGCTTCGAGCAAGTACGCCAAAAAGGAAGCCACGTGGTCTTGCGTCGAGATCATAATGGCTGTGTCGTACCACTTCACAAAGAACTAAAAGTTGGAACTTTGGCAGGCATACTTCGCCAAGCCAATGTTTCCGCTGAAGAATTTATAGCGGTGCTATGAGCTTTCCCCACATAACAATAAAATCAATTAAGGACGCAGCAAGCCCAACAGCCAGCCGGGGCTTCACTCTGCTGGAAGTGATTGTCGCCATGGCCATCACCGGTTTTGTACTGGGCGGTTTGTTTTCTTTGGTGGCGGGCAGCAAGCAGATCACCTGGCGCTCCCAGGACAGTCTGGTGCGCGCCACCGAGGCGCGCGCCGTCACCAATTTTGCCTTGCTGCAGGATGACTACAGCGAGGTGGAACCGATCCTGGTCAATCAGGCCTGGACGATCGAGCCACTGGACGTGCTGGATGACCCTGAGCGCAAGACCCGGCCGATGATCTTCGCCCTCCAGGAATATGAGCTGGTCAACGCCGACCGCGGCACGGTCATCCGCGGCACCCGCTGGCTGCGCCGGGAGCTGCCGCAATGATCCCCAGAGCCCGCCGTTACGCCCGAGGGTTCACGCTGGTGGAGATCATGCTCTCCCTGGGACTCACCGCCCTGCTGCTGGCCCTGCTCAGCTCCGGTGTCTACATTGTCGCCGATGACTGGAACCGCAATGCTGACAATCTCGACACCAGCCTTGATCAAGCGCTCACCATACTGCAGCTCGATCGCGCGCTGCACGGCGCGTTCCCCCACAGCTTCACCAATGAGGAGACGCTATCCCGGCAGATCTATTTCAGCGGCGAAGATGACTACCTGACGTTTGTCTCCACGGTCTCGCCCCAGCGCAGCCCCGGCCTGATGACCTGGGAAATTTTCAGCGAAGCCGACGACGGGGTGTATGTGACTCTGTCCCCGGCCTACGCCGACGACCCAAGCGAGCGTCTGCAGGAGGCCGAATCGCAGCTGCTGCTGCCGGGCTACTCCGTGCAGTTCAGCTATCTGTACCAGGACAGCGATGAAGACCTGGTGTGGACCGATCAGTGGCTCGCCGAGGAGCTGCTGGCGTTGCCGCAAGCGGTGTACGTGCGCTTCACGTCCATGGCCGATGACGAGCAGGTGCTGGAAGTGCTGGCCCGGGTGCGCAATAACCGGCACCGATCTATCCAAGCCAACGACCTTGCATTACAGGCCCTGTAAGCATGAACCGCCGACTTAACAGACGCCTTCACAGCACTCACTTCCCCGGCAGTCGGTTTGGCAACGCCCGTCAGCGCGGCGCCGTCATTATTATCGTCCTGTGGACTGCCGTGCTGCTCACCGTGCTGGTCACCGCCATGGCCGGCAAGGTGCGTCTGTCCGCCCAGACCGTGATTCACAACCAGGATGTCAGCACCCAGTGGGCACAGCAAATGGCGGTGCTGCACAAGGCCGAGGCCGAACTGATGCTGGACCTCATGGCAAGACCGGTGGGCATGCAGCTGGAAGAAACCGACGAGGGCGAAGTGCGCACACCGGCCTACCGCTTCAACGGCCAGGAGCTGACGGAGCTTTTCTATCCCCAATCCGATGACCCCGACTCTGATCCTGACTCTGACAAGTACGTGGTGCGCATCTACAACCACGCCGGCAAAATCAACCTCAACCGCATCCCGCGCCGCTACATGCAGATGCTGATTGAGGAGCGCCTGGGCGGCGTGGAAAATGCCAACCCCGATGACGTGCAGGAATACCTGTCTGCCTGGACCGACTGGACCGATCTCAATAGCCTTGCCGCGCTGGGCGGCGCCGAGGCCGACTACTATCAGTCTCTCGACCCCGGCTACACCCCGCGCAACAACCCCGAGCTGGACACCGTGGATGAACTGCTGCACGTGCGCGGCTTCGCCGAGCTGTTCGAGGGCGTCAATCTCGATGCCGCCTTCACCATCCACGGCAACGTACGCACCCTCAATCTCAACCTCGCCACCCGCGAGGCGATGTCCCTGATACCGGGAATGGACGAAGAGATTATCGAGAACATCCTCGCTTTCCGCGAGCTGGAAGACATCAACAACCGCGCCGAAATCGCCGAAATCGTCCCGTTCGAAAACCTCCAGGAAATGTCCTCCTGGATCGGTAACCAGTCCTCACAGTTTTACGACGTGTTCGTCTACCGCCGTGCCGATCCCGAACAGGTGGCTCAGGTGCGGGAAAACAGCACGGATGAATTCTTCAACCCCGACCCGGTCACCCAGGCTTACTCGGAAATTATCGAGGTGCGCGGCTTTAACAACCTGCCGACGGTGTTAGAAGTAAACCCTTACGGACGACTGCCGGACACGGCGCCGCCCCGGGTGCGGGAGGAAGACCTCTTGTTTTGAGCAACTGGCTGATACCGTCGAAATCTGACCTACACTGTCTGATCTACACCGATAGTTGTCCGGTGAGCAGGATATTTCATGATGTTGAATGCAGTATCAATTTTCGAATAATTTCAGCACCGTTTTCATCGGGATAAATAATCTGCTCATTTCGCGGTGAGTGCACAGAAACTCGAAACCGTACTGGCTATAGAATCGCTCGGCCTCGTTATCCACGCAGTCGACCACCACCGCGTAGGCAGGCATTTCTGCATGTATTCTTGCCAGTTGTTCAAGAGATCTTATGAGGGTGATCTTGCCGAGACTTCTACCCTGGAAGTCTTCATGCACCGCCAATTGTGCAATCAGAAACACAGGCACTGGATACCGAGGTAACTTCTTTGCAAGAACAGCCGGAAGAGTATCGCGTGATATTGAGCCAGGCGTGATACTAAAGAACGCGCAGATCCGGGACTTGCTATCAGGCTCTTCAGGTTTGGCGGTCAGGACCAGGGTGCGACTGATGCCCGCCTTCATATGTTTTGCGGCCTGGGCCTTGATGTAATTGTCGAGTTCGTCCTTGCCGCACTGGAATGAATCCCGGTCGTGTAGCGCTGTGTCCAGAACCACGAACTCGTGGCTCAATCTCATTCGAAGTCGTGGGCATCAGCATAGGACTTCGCATCGCGCAGCGCTTTGTTGGGGCCCGCCGCTTTGTCGCATGCCGTCATGAATCGATCAAAAAGGTCAAACTCGATAACCATTGACTGATGCTGCTCGATGACTCGTGTGGCGTCCGCTTCGATTACTTTTATAACGTACTCGGTTACCGTGCTGGCTCCGGTCAGAGCGGATGCTTTTTCAACCTTGCGCTTAACCTCTGCATCTAACCGGAAATCAAAACGTGCGATGGTCATGAATAACGCCTCACTCCGTGGACGGGCCTTACAATCATCACCTGCTGACCCGATAGGTGTATTTAATTCTCAAAACAGGCTATTGTCAACGTATCCGTACATCATCCGTACAAACATGAAATCAACCCGTATCATTATGGCCAGGCTTTATTGGCTCGCTGACGAAAGTTTAGTCTCTAATCATGGAATTGCTATAAGAGCCAGATATCGAATAATCGAGAAGCTGGGGCTTATCAGGGCCAGAGCTATTTATTCCTTGTATTAAGTTCGTCCAGAGCAAATGAAAAATATTGGTCTACAGTAATATTTTGAGCACGAGCCGTACGCTGATCTTGCGAGCCGCAAAGTGATAGAATAGTACCACTTTATGAAAACCGAACTTGTTACTACTCTGAAGCGCCAGGCGACAAAAATTCTTGCCGATCTTCGTAAGAACAAGGAGCCAGTCTTGATTACCGAACACGGACAGCCGTCTGCTTATCTGGTCGATGTCGATGACTATGAGATGCTGCAGAACCGGCTGAAAATTCTTGAAGGCATTGCTCGAGGGGAAACTGCCATTCAGGAAGGCAGGGTGCGTGGCCAAGCCGACGCTAAATCCAGAATGAGTCGATGGTTGAAATAATCTGGACAGACCCTGCCCTTGATGATCTGGACCAGACAGCCGAACACATAGCCATCGATAAGCTAAGCGCAGCCAGGCAACTGGTAAGTCGGGTTTTCGAACGGGTGGACCGGCTAACTGAGCAGCCCAATTCAGGCCGCAAAATTCCCGAACTCACTCCATCCAGATATAGAGAAGTGATTGTCGGGCCTTGTAGAATCTTCTACAGAGTTTCCGCGAAGAAGGTTTATATCCTCTGCGTCCTGAGAGTCGAACGAGAGCTTCGAAGGTATCTGCTGGAAGAACGCGGTGATAATTGAATTATCCTTAAGCTGCGCCCAAAGGCCGAATCCGTGCCACTTCAGACTTTAGCGCCTGGCCCGCTTCCCACAGATCAACAGCACGCTGGGCATGCAACTAGAATTCCGGGGAATTGCCGAAAAGCTTCCCGAGCCGAATCGCCATCTCTGGACTCAATGCCCGGCGCTCCCTTAATAACTCATTGATCGATTGCGGCGAAACACCCGCCGCGCTTGCCAGTGTTGAAATACTCAATCCATAGTCAGGAAAAAATCCTCACGCAGCATTTCGCCTGGATGAGTGGGCCTCCTCTTCAAGCCGGTATTATTTACAGTCATGTGATTTTTACTCGGTGATAATCGCAACCTTCGACTTCAAACGCATCGCCGTCTTCGGTTTTTTGAGGATACAACTTTTTATTTTAGGCACAAAATTTTATTTGCCCCTATCGTTGGCTACAGGACATGCTCCACCTGCCATAAGAAGAGAATTGCCAGTTTTAACGCTTTTCTAGTTGGAGTGTCTAACATATCTGGCAATGAAAACGACGAAGTATTTTGAGTCAACGAGACAAAAAGCGGGTCGATCCGTTATTCAGGATGCCTGGATTCAACGCGTTGTGGATAACCCGGCGCAAACGGCCATTCAGGCGGATGGAAGAATTCGTGTGTGGGGAAAAGTTCCCGAGATGCAAAATCGCTATTTGCGAGTTATATTGCCAGGGGATGGTGAAACTATACACAATGCGTTTTTCGATCCGAGGTTCGTACCATGAAGCTTAGCTACTACAGCGACACCGACACCCTATACATTGAATTGAGCGATCGGACCGTGTCAGATACCAAAGATCTGGACGAAAACACAATTCTGGATTGCGATGCTGAGGGAAATATCGTCGGCATTACCATGGAGCATGCGAGCACCCGGACTGACATCAGTAGTATCCAGTTGTCCGGCATAGCCGCGTAACTCGAGCCTTATTGGTCACTGACTTGACTTCGCAGTTGACTGAATCGCCCAATCCGACTCCATAATCACCGGCCCCACGCCCTTGTTGGGCTCCACATGCATCAGCTTGCTGAACTTGGTTTCGTACCACAGCAGGCCGCTGCCATCAGCCACGCCGCCCAGTACGTAGAAATCTCCAACCCGTAGCGCCAGCTTGCGCACCACCAGTGAGACTTTCACCTTGTCGCCTTTTTGGAACGGTCCTTTTTCAACTTCCGGGCGCTGGGTGGTGAGAAACGAGGCCACCGGCTCCTCGGCGGACTTCATGAAGGCAAAGCCAAAGTGACCCTCGGCGCCGTCACGCAGTACTTCCACTTCCATTTCCAGCTTGACGTCCGTCAGCGGCGTCAGACTGGTGAGGGTGTTGCCGTCCAGGTCTGTTACGGTGATAGAGCCGATACGGCAATCCTGGGTGTGGACTTCTTCCTCATCTGACTCACCAGCAGACTCACTGCCAGTTCCGTCCGTCGCCCCTTGGCCATCAGTGCCTTTCGCGCCACCGTTCAATTCCGCTGGCAAATCCTCGCGGATGCTGTGATACACCTTCTTGCTGTTGCAGAAGTGCTCGTAGTGGCCCACTACCTTGTCGCTGTCGCCGATCTCGCGGATCTTGCCCTGGTCCAGCCAGATCGCCACGTCGCACAGTTCCTGCACGTGAAACATGGAGTGGCTGCAAAACACCATGGTCTTCTGCTGCTGGCGAAACTCGTTCATGCGCTGCACGCATTTTTTCTGAAAGGCCATGTCGCCCACCGATAGCGCCTCGTCGATCACCAGGATATCCGGGCGCACCATGGTGGCAATGGAAAACGCCAGGCGTACGTACATGCCCGAGGAGTAGGTCTTGACCGGCCGATCGATAAAGTAGTCCAGCTCGGAAAAGGCAATGATGTCGTTTTCCAGCGCGTGGATGTTCTCGTCGGGCACCCCCAGCAGCGAGGCGTTGAGATAGATATTCTTGCGCCCGGTGAACTCGGGATGGAAGCCGGCGCCCAGCTCCAGCAGTGCCGCCATCTGGCCATGGGCGTGAATCTCCCCGGCGCTGGGCTGCAGGGTGCCCACCAGCAGTTTCAGCAGCGTCGACTTGCCGGCGCCGTTGTCGCCGATAATGCCCAGGCTCTTGCCTTCCGCCACCGCGAAAGAGATGTCATCCAGCACGTGATACACCCGGTGCAGGGGCCGGCGCAGGAAGATTTCCCGCAGCCGGTCCTGGGGCCGATCATAAATCTTGAAGTCCTTGCACAGCCCGGAGACGGTGATGCGTGGTTCGCTACTGGTCATGGCTAGAGCACATCTCCAAAGGCATGCTTGATGCGCATGAACAGCCAGCCGCCAATGCCGTAGCTGAGCAGCGACACCGGGACAATAATCTGCAGATTCACCAGCGGCAGCTCACCGGCCAGCACAATCTGCCGGTACAGATGCACGAAACTGTGCATGGGATTAAGCAGAAACAGGGACTGGATTGACTCACTCTGAATCAGGGAAATCGGGTAAATAATCGGCGTCAGGAAAAACCAGGTCATTACCAGCAGCGACACCAGCTGCTGCAGGTCGCGCAGAAACACACACAGCGCCGACAGTACCGCCACCAGGCCCATGGTGAACAGAAACTGCAGGGCAAAGATTACCGGCAGCCACAGCCACAGCAGGTTCAGATAGCCCTGCAGCGCCAGGTACACTAGTAGCAGCACGAAGCCAATAATATGCGTGAGGTAGGGCACCACGGTGCCCACCACCGGGATGATCTGCACCGGGAACATCACCTTGGTAATCAGCGGCGCCTTCTCCAGCAGCAGCCCGGTGGAGCGGCTCACCGACTCGGCAAAGGCAAACCAGGGCAGGTAGCCCAGCATCATGAACACCACAAAGCGGGTTTCGCCAAATTCCGCCGGCGCCCGCACCTGGAAGATATAGGCGAACACAAAAGAGTAAATGATGATGTGGATAATGGGCGTGACAAACAGCCACAGGAAGCCGCCCATGGAGCCGGTGAACTGGGCAAAGAAATCCTGGCGGGTGAAGTTCTGAAACAGGCGGCGGTGGGCTAATGGGGTAAGCGCCCACTGTTTGATTAACGATAGAACCATTTGATAATCACAAACGCCCTGGAGTGGTGGTGCCGGGTTGCGTGGTCAGGCCGATGATCGCAAGCCGGTGTCGACGCGCTATAAAACGCCCGCAAAAGGCTACGCAAGAAGCGTCATCTTGCGGCTGCAGACCGCGGATGCGGGGACGAATTTAACCACGAAATCACTGCAAAAAGCGAAAAATTCCCACGCGCTGCTATGCTAAATAATGGTTGGATAGCCGCTGCCAGTGCCCACGTTTAGCCGTGTGCGGTCTACCACATCCATCTATCCGTCTTGCTGAGTGAGTAAAAAAGGGATAATTTATACTCATGATCGAATTTGAGTTCGATGAGGTCAAGAGCCAGGTCAACTTGAAAAAGCATGGAATTGATTTCGAGGCTGCTCAACAGCTCTGGAACGATCCTGATCTGATACAGCTCAAAGTAAAATACAGCGATGAGCCCCGGTTTCTGGTTATAGGCCGAATAGCAGAAAAGTTCTGGTCTGCCGTCATTACATTCAGGAACAAGGGCAAGAACGAGAGTGTGCGGTTGATTTCTGTCAGGCGCTCCCGCAAGAAAGAGGTAGCATTATATGAAAGCTAAAGATTTCGATAAGAAATTTGATGAGGGCAAGCGGGATATCATTGACGATCTTGATCTATCGAGTGCCAGCCGCATCAACCAGGATCAGAAACGTATCAATGTTGATTTTCCCTCCTGGGTTGTGGAGTCTCTTGATCGCGAAGCGGCTCGTATCGGAGTTACCCGACAATCAATTATCAAAGTCTGGCTGGTTGAACGCCTCAAAGCTGAGGCCGCCAGTCAGTCACTTGATAGTGACGTGGTCAGTAGCAAACCGTGATGGCGCGTTATGAGTCAATCTCCGCAGTGTCTATCTGTGCGGACTCTGCGGCCTCTGCGACGAGGCGCCGCTGCTGATCATGTTCCACCCCGAACACATCCTCATTGCCTTCGAGGCCTCCGAGCTGCCCCCCGGGCCCTGGCTGGTATTCGCGCCCCATGCCGACGATGAGTCCTTCGGCATGGGCGGCAGCCTGCTGAAAGCGAAAGACGCTGGCATCGCCACCCACGTGGTGATAGTCACCGACGGCGCCCTGGGTGGCAGCGGCGCGGATCTGGTGGCGACACGCAGCAGCGAGGCCCAGCAGGCAGGCAAGCTGCTGGGGCTGGAATCCCTGCAGTTCTGGCAGGTGCCAGACCGGGAAGTCACCGTCAGCGAAGCGCTGATCACCCGCGCCCTGGAAGCCATTGCCGCGCTACAGCCCGCCAGCGTGTTCTTTCCCGCTGCCATGGAAATCCACCCCGACCACCGCGCCACCGGCCACCTGGTGTGGCAGGCCTTGCAGCGCGCCCATGTCTCAGGCCTGTCCCCCACGCCCTACGCCTACGAAATCGGCGTGCAGAACCCGATCAACATGTTCATCGACATCACCGCGCAGGCCGATGCCAAAATGGAAGTGATGGACGTGTACTGCAGCCAGAACAGCGAGAATAACTACCCGGAGCTGGTACGCTCGCTGGACAAAGGCCGCACCTTTTCGCTGCCGCCGGAGGTGAAATTCGCGGAAGGCTTTTACCGCTTCAGCAGTGCCGACCTGCACGACAGTTTGCAGCTGGCCACCCAGGGGATCATTGACCGGTATTATCCAATCGATCCCATCTAAAAAATGGATATGTCTCGTCCTGACAACCTATTTCAGGACGGGACACTTAGCTATTGGTAACTATTGGAGAGTGATCATGGCCAGAAACACCAGCGTTACCCTTGGCACGCACTTTGATGAATTTATTGCTGAACAGCTTGAAAATGGCCGTTACGGTTCTGCCAGCGAGGTTGTTCGTGCCGGACTCCGGCTACTGGAAGAAACCGAAGACACTCTCTCTATCTTCCCTCACTGATCTAAACTGGAACAGGAAGACACTGCTGTCAGGTGTCATGCACATGTAACTACAATATAATTACACTGTAATTTCATGACAGATCTGGTTTTTGAGTGGAACACGCAGAAAGAAAGTTGCTTAATCGAAAGAGGCCGTCAATGCTGCAAAACATGGGGTGACGTTTTCTGAAGCCCAGAGTGCATTCACAGATGAATTCGCACGACTGATCCCGGACCCGGAGCACTCAGAAGACGAGGACAGATTCATCCTGCTCGGCATGAGCTTTCGATCCAGATTGCTGGTGGTTTGCCACTGTGTGCGCTCAGCGGAAAGAATCCGGGTGATTTCTGCTCGGAAAGCCACCAGACAGGAAAGAATTATCTACGAGGATTTCAGACATGCGTAGAAACTACGATTTCTCAAAGTCGCTAAAAAACCCTTATGCGAAAAAGCTTAAGAAGCAAATCACTATTCGGCTCGATGACGATACCATTAGCTATTTTAAAGCGCTGGCAGAGGACAAAGGCATTCCCTATCAGAGTCTGATTAATCTCTACCTGAGAGATTGTGCGCAGTCGCAGCGTGACTTGAAGTTGCAGTGGAGCTGATGGGTAATCCTTAAACCGCCTAGTGCATCGGCGCTGAGTCTTCCAGCTGCGCGGCGCCAGACCCTTCCCTGATCCAGTTCGGCCACACCGCCAGCGGCCACTCTGCTTTTAGCCACTGGCCATACACGATACCCAGCCATTGGCGTAGCTGCAGCACATCAAAAGGCAGTTCGCCGTCCACTTCCGGGCTGACTTTAAATACCAGAATCACGTGCTCGTCGCTTTTGCGGATATCCAGTTCCGTAACCAGCACCTTGGTGGTCGCCAGTCCCGGCTTTACCGGCGGTGACTTGACCATGGTCTCGCTGGCATTCTGCTGCGCAAAGCTCTGTAGTGACGACTTCACTTCCGGGTCGTCGGAATTGATCGTGCTACCAGCGGGTTCTTTTTCCTCCAGCCAATCAAGCAACACTCGCACCAAACGAACCAACATACGCTGGGTCAGCCAGAGGTCGATGGTGCCTTCATCAGAAGTGCTGCCCAGCAGCCGGAAGCGGTCCTCGGCCTGATCGTACTGGGTGGTGACGCGGGAGAGCTGGATGGCGGGGGCTGAACTTGGCATGGTCTACATCAGTGGTTGCACGAATCGGGACGCGGCAGCGTCAGGGTGTCAGGGTGTGAGGCGGTCCCGCGCGGTTCCCACACGGGTTGCACAGGCACGCCTCACAAGCAGGTTTCAGGGCGTCGCTGGCTGTAGCCAGGTGCCCACTTCCATCATGTCCTCTGGGGCCAGAATTCCAGCTTCCCGCTTCAGCAGCAGCAAATAGATAATGTGCTCATAGCGGGTCCGCTGCAGATCACGCTCGGCCTGGAACTGATCACGCAGGGCATTCAGCACGTCAACACTGGTCACGGTACCCAGCTCGTAGCCTTCCTGCATGGACTCAGCCGCAATTTCAGTAGATTCCACGAGGGCTTCGGCCGCTTCGGTGAGGGTCTTGCTTGCTTGCACCTGCAGATAGGCTGACCGAACCCGCTCGCCGGCTTGCAATTCAATTTGGCGCAGTTCGTTCTCGGCAATACCGCGAATTCCACGCGCTTCCTGAACCTGAGCCCTCCGAGTACCGCCGGAATACAGCGGGATATTCACATTGACACCTACGAAAGTGATATCCGTGTCGCCAATCAGCGCGTTATCAAATCCCAGGTTTGAAGTCTGACGCTGAGCGATCAGGGACACGTTGGGCAAGTATGCTCCACGCCGCTCGGAAATGCCTTCTTCAGCCGCTTCCAGGGCATATTGCCGCGCGAGAATCTGCTGATTATTTTCTCGCGCCAGTTGCACCCAGTGCTGCACACTTTCGTCGACACCAGGGACGGTAACATTGTCGCGCAGGGTGAAAAGATCACCTACATCCAGACCACTGGCAGATCGTAAAGCTTCCTCGGCCAGGGCCAGCTCCGCTTGCAGACGAATTTGTTGCGCTTGCACCTGGGTCAGACTCGCCTGGGCCTGACGCAAGTCTGTTATCTGGGCAAGCTGCCGATCAAACAGACTCTGCACCTGCTCAAGCTGGTTGCGCACCGCATCAAGTTCGGCTGATATGGAGGTCAGCGCATCTTGGGCCTGCAACACCGTGAAGTATTTTTCAGCCACATCGGTGAGCACAAATGCCAATTCATAATAGTATTCCGCTTCGGCCTCGTTTTCCTCCGCCGCAGCGCGTTTGCGTGCCGCAAAAGCTTGCCAGTTGAATAGCGTCTGGGTGAGTGCTACGGAATAACGCTCACCATTAAATTCCTGAAATTGTGGCCCGGACTCTCGACGGTTGTTGTTGACGGCGGCCGTAGCGTTCAGCTGTGGCAAAAGCTGACCAAGTGCTTGTCGTTCTCTGGCACTGCCTATGTTGAGATTTTCTTCCGCTATTCGCAGTCGTGGACTGTAGTCCAATGCTGCCGAGAAAAAATCCTCCAGACTATCCCCTTCTACAACAGCGCCAGGTGCCACAGGTTCTGCCGCGCCGACCAGGCCAGTCATCAAACCCCAGCACAGTGCCGGTACAAACAGAAATCGCATCGTGATGGCCTATTAGTCTTCGTTAAAGCTGCGCGCCATGGCGTTGCTGAATGGCTTGAACAGGTACTGCAGAAAGGTGCGTGAGCCGGTGTTGATGAACACCTCGGCGGGCATGCCCGGCATCAGAATCAGATCGCCCAGCTCTTCCATGCCCTCCGGGGTCACTTCGATACGCGCCAGGTAGTACTGCGCGCCGGTGCTCTCGTTGGTCATGGCGTCGGCGGACAGGCTTAATACATTGCCGGTAATGGTGGGTACCGAGCTGCCAAATGTGGAAAAGCGAATGGTGGCTTCCTGGCCTTCGGAAACCCGGTCGATATCATTGGGTGACACCGAGCCCTGCACAATCAGCTCGTCAGTGGCCGGGACGATCTCGGCGATGGGGGAGCGCGGGGCGATCACCCCGCCAATGGTGTGCACCTGCATGCCATTGACAATGCCGGCTTCCGGCGAGCGCACCACGGTGCGGCTCACAATATGCTCAAGGGCGATGATGCGCTCGTTGACGTCTTTCAGATTGGTCTGCACCTCGCTCAACTGATTGACCACTTCGTTTTGCAGTTCCCGTTCCTGCTGCAGAATCTGCAGACGGGTCTCACCGATTTGTACCTCGGTGGAGGCGATGGTCGACGTGAGCTCAGCGGCTTCGCCTTCGTAGCTGGCAAAGCTGCGCTCCAGTTCCCGCAGCCGGTTCTTGTCGGAAAATCCCCGACTGAGCAGCGCCTGGGTGTCGGCAAGCTCTTCAGCAAAGGACGCCGCCAGCATCTCCTTGCTTTTCTTCACTGCCTGCAGGCCCACCACCTGGGATTCAAGCTGTTCAATGCGCTGTTCCAGAATCTCAATGTTGTTGTCCAGCGACGACTTGCGCGCCGCGAAAATCGCATTCTGGGCACCAATCTCCTCGGCGACCCGCGGATCAGTGCGGGACAGGGATTCCGGATAGATCACCTGCGCCAGTCCGTCACGCTCGGCGATCAGCCGGGCCTCCCGTACTCGCAGGGCAATGGATTGACTGCGGGCGATCTCCAGTTGCGCCAGGGGCTGGGTGTCGTCCAGTACCAGCAGTGGATCACCCGCTTGCACGCGGTCACCGTCGCGCACCAGGATCTCCGAGACAATGCCGCCTTCCAGATGCTGCACGGTTTTCTTGTAGGATTTGACGGTCACCGAACCGGGCGCGTAGGCCGCCCCGTCCAGCGGCGCCAGCGCTGACCACAGGCCAAACACGCCGAACACCAGAAAGAACACCAGCAGGCCAATACGCTTCGGCCCTTCCATGCTGGTCATGATGTTGTTGCCCGGTGGCTGTGCAGAAGCAGCGTTGACGACCGGAAGTGATTTGTCAGTATTTGTCATATGTGCCTGAATAGAGTCAGGTCGCTCTTTTTAATATCTGTATTGTAGGCCAATGGATCGCCTGGCCATCGACGTGTCGTTAGGCGGTTGCGGATTTGGCCTGATTGGCGGACGGCCCCATCAGCGCCGCCAGCACCTGGTCGCGAGGGCCAAAATTTACCGCCGCGCCTTCTTTCATCACCAGGACCTTGTCCACGCATTGCAGCACCATGGTGCGATGGGTGATGACCACAATCGTGGAGCCAGCGGCCTTGATGCGCTTCAGAGCTTCCACCAGTTCTTTTTCGCCAGCGTCGTCGAGATTGGAATTGGGTTCGTCCAGCACCAGCAGTTTTGGTGCGCCATATACCGCTCGGGCCAGACCAATGCGCTGGCGCTGGCCGCCGGACAGCATGCCGCCAGCGCCGCCAATGACCGTATCGTAACCGTCCGGCAAGTGCAGAATCATCTCGTGCACGCCAGCCAGTTTGGCCGCGGCGACGATTTCATCGGGGTCCGGTTCCATGAAGCGGCAGATATTGTCAGCAATGGTGCCGTCGAACAGTTCAATGTCCTGGGGTAGATAGCCCACGTAGGGGCCCAGTTCGGTTCGGTTCCAGGCGGCAATGTCGGCGCCGTCGAGGCGCACCTTGCCATTGTAGGTGGGCCAGATGCCTAGCAGGGCGCGGGCCAGTGACGATTTGCCTGAGGCGCTGGGGCCAACCATACCGAGGGCATCACCTGCCTCCAGGGAAAAATTAACGCCCCGTACCACGACCTGGCGGCTACCGGGCGGCACCACAGATACTTGCTCTACCGTCACATTGCCTTCCGGGGCAGGCAGGCTCATGGTGTCGCGGTCATCGGGAATTTGTTCAAGAATGTCTTCGAGGCGGCTGTATTGAGCGCGCGCAAGCGAAAAGCCTTTCCAGGTGCCAACCAGCATATCGATGGGTGCCAGCGCACGACCCAGCAAGAGCGAGCCAGCAATCATCATACCCGGTGATATCTGCTGGTTTAGAGCCAAATAGGCGCCAAGTCCAAGCAGCAACGACTGCATAATCATGCGAATGGATTTTGAAGTAGCGGCGAACACACCGGCGCGCTGGCTGGCACTGGTTTGCAGTGACAATACCTTGTCTGAACGCTCTTCCTGGCGGCCGCGAATAGCATCAGACATACCCATGGCGGCAACTACTTCGGCGTTGCGCAGGCTGCCCTGGATCTGGTTATTAACCCGATTAGCTTCAGCGTTGGCGTCCTGCATTTGTTTGTTGGTACTGGCTTCATTGGCATAGGCCAGAGCCACCATGATAATCCCGGCAACAATACCGGCGATGCCAAACCAGGGGTGGAAGAGAAACATGACGCCCACGTAAATGGGAAACCACGGGGCATCGAAAAATGCGAACAGGCCGTTCCCGGTCAGGAACTGTCGTAAAGAAGTCAAATCCTGAAGCGGCTGGGCGTTGTTCACCATGCCGCCGCTCAGCAGCGAGCGCTTGAATGTGGCGTCATTAACCCGCTTGCGCAGATTCATCTCGATCCGGTTGCTGGCGCTGACCAGAATCATCGACCGTACCCATTCAAAACCACCCATCGCCAGCAGCAGGCCCACCATCAACAAAGTCAGCATTGCCAGTGTGGACAGGCTGCCGCTGGACACCACGCGGTCATATACCGTGAGCATATATATAATAGGAGTCAGCATCAGGATATTGACCGCGGCGCTGAACAGCCCCGCGAACATGAAATAACGCTTGACGTCTTTTAGCGCCAGGGCCAGTTCATTGGGCTGTTTGTTTTTAGACTTGGCGTTCATGATTTATCGCTTTTTGGTGGCAACCAGTGTCGCCGTTGCTAGTGTTATCGGCTTGCCACTGATTCGGCATTGGCCTTACTTGCGTTGCTTGTCAGAGGAAGAGCTGGCTTTAACCAGTATTCTTGTTGTTTTCCCAGATGCGCCAAAGGTGCGGCTGGACTGGTGAATTTCAAGGTGCTCCCGCAAATTCGTTGCAAATGACTCACCTTGATACCGGAAAACAAACAGCCGCCAGTTTTATAATTCCATTCTACCTTCTGCGAACTCTTTCAGCGCGGGTAAATCGTTCACCAGTAGCCGCGCGGCCCCGTCCCGCTTCACAATTTGCCGGTTTTGCAGGTTTTGAAATACCCGGGTCACGGTCTCGCGGCTGATGTTCAGCATGATGGCAATCTCCTGGTGAGTCGGCGGATTGTCGATCACGGAGTTTGGTTTTTCCCGCCGGTCCCGGGCTGGCACAAGCTCCCAGAGCTGACAACACACCCGCTGGGCAATATTCGGCAGCCCGAGAAACGTGCGCTGCTGGGTCATCTGCCTGACCCGGGCCGCTACCCGTTGACCCAGTGCCGTCACCAGGGTCGGATGCCGCTGCATCACTGCGCGCATGGCCTCCATCGGCAGCATGACCACCACCGATGGGGTCAGCGCCATCACAAACTCCGGCTGCTTGCCCTGGTCGAAAAGCCCCAGTTCACCGCAGAAATCGCCGGGTTCCACGAAATAAAGCCCCACTTCACGGCCATCAATGGTGAAATTCACTCCCTGCAGGCGGCCTTCAAACAGGAAGCACAGGCTGGTTTCCTCCACACCCGCTTTCAGTATCACGCCACGGCGGCTGACCTTGACCAGCTGGGAGTGCTGGGCCAGCAATTGCAGATCGGCTTCCGGCAGCGGTTTCAAAAGCGGAAATTTGCTGAGAAGCTGTTGAGTGACTACCATCGAATTGAGCCTTGGCGCGCTTTTCCTGCCGTTACAGGTGAGCCCCTCACAACCAGAGCGGGAAGTATAACTCCCTGAATTCGGTCAACTAAAGCAAGGATCGCTGACTCATGTGATTGTCATCACTCGGCAACTGGCAATGATGGGTTAATTTACCGTTTGGTCAGATTGCGTAGCTGTGCCTGCCCGCTCGACTCCCGGTGAAGCGCTCGATACCCGGAGAAGTCTTTGAAAGATCTTTGAAAGATCTTTGAAAGATCTTTGAGAAGTCATTGATCAAAGGCTTTCGAATCAAATCCAGCCGGCCAGACCCAGAGCAGATGATGACATTAGCTATTTTCGGCAACACTATGAAATTCCTTAATATTATGGCTGTTTTCTTCAATATTCACAGTTCAGTCCAGCGAACCATGGCTAACGCCACGGTCGCGGCGCTCATCCTGTCGGTCATGACAGTGGCGTCCAACGTCGAGGCTGCCGGGCCGGAAGTCGCCAGCGTGGCCACGGCGGAGCGTCATGCACCGGTTGCCGTGGGTGAGGTCAGCCTGGTGTTGGGCAAGGCCTGGCTGGAATCACCGGCCGCCGGGCGCCGCGCCGCCGAGCCGGGCGCTGTGGTGCAGGTCGAAGATCGCATCGTGACCGGGGCCAATGGCCACGTCCACATCCATTTCACGGACGGTGCCCTGGTCAGCGTACGCCCCGACAGCCAGCTGGAAATCGACCGCTACGACTATGACGCCATGGCGCCCGAGCGCTCCACCGTGCGCTTTACCCTCGAAGAAGGGGTGACCCGGTCTATTTCCGGCGATGCTGCCCGCTCCGCCAAAGAGCGTTTTCGCCTCAATACACCGATTGCCGCCATCGGCGTGCGCGGCACTGATTTTGTGGTCAGCGCCACCGAGTCCACCACCCGCGCCATGGTTAATGAAGGCATTATCGTCCTGGCGCCCTATTCTATTGATTGCAGTGCGGACTCCTTTGGGCCCTGCATGGCCAATGCCGTCGAGTTGAGCGGTGAGTCCCTGCAAATGCTGGCGCTGGACTCATCTGCACCCGCGCCGCGCCTGTTGCCGGCGCCCAACGTGCGTAACCCGGACATGATGCGCGAAGAAGTACAACAGGCCATTGCTGCCAACGGCCCGGCCGCGGCGCAACCCGCCGATGAAGCCGGTGAACAGAGCGCCGCGGATGCCGGTGCTGATGTGGCGGTAGCCAGCAACAGTGGCACTCGCGCCAGCGAGCTGGAAGTAGTGCAGGAAGCAATCACCACGCCGCAGCTCACCTCGGATGTAGGCCTGGCCGCCGATGCGGAAGCAGCCGTCACTGGTCCGGCGGAATTTACCCCGGACACCGCCCTGTCGTTTGCTCGCCTGAACGGCCGTGAACTGTTATGGGGCCGGTTCTCACAGTTTGGCTCCGATGACATTCCAGAGCAGCTGGAACGGATCACCGTCAGCTTTGCCGAGGCCAGCCAGAATCGCGAGCCTACTGTGGGCAATTTTGACTATGGCCTGTTTCGCCGTGATCTTTACAACGAAGGTCTGCAGGTAGACCCGCAGGTGCTCAGTTTTCGCCTCAGCAGCGCCCAGGCATTTTACAACTCCGCCTCCGGCGTCATTGCCATGGACGTGACCGGCGGCAGTCTCGATGTGGATCTCATCGAAAACAATTTCGCAACCCAGCTAAACCTTGATAGCGCCGCCACCGGGCAGGTTGATTTCAATGCCGCCGGTCGCGTTATCGATGGGGGTTTTTTCAATTCCCGCAGCGCCGAGCAGCGTATCGCCGGCGCCATCAGTCTGGATGGCCGCGAAGCGGGTTATTTCTTTGAGCGACAACTGGAGGATGGTGGCATCGAGGGTCTGACCCTGTGGGATAGCCAGTAGTACCATGTCGGTTTTCGCTAACAATCAGGATAACAAGCCAACCGGCGCGCAGTTGCTGCGGCATCCGCTGATGTCCTTGCACAACTTGCCGGCTATGGCCTCGCGCCTGCTGGCACTGGCACTGGCGGGGGTGGTCAGCCTGTTGCTGGTGTCGGTCCTGGGCAGTCCGCTGGATACCCTGGAAGAGCGTCTGGGCGCCCTGGGCTGGACCATGGCGCCTGCCACCGCACCGGAGCAGCGGGTCACGCTGGTGACCATCGACGAGCGCAGTATCAGCGCCGTGGGCCCCTGGCCGTGGACCCGCGAGCAAATGGCGCGCCTGGTGTCTGCGGTCAATGCCGCCGGTGCCCAGTTGCAGCTCCACGACATCGTTTATCCCGAGGCGCGCTCCGGCGATGCGGTGATGCTGGCAGCCCTGCAGCAGGCCGCCAACCCGCTGCTGGCCCAGGTTCCGGTGTTGTCTGACAACCCGGCCAACAATTCAGCCAATAATTCAGCCAACAATGGCGGACAGTCCAGCTCCCCGAATGTCACCACTGGCACCTTGGGCTTCCCGCTGGGCGGCATCAGCTGTCAGTCCGGCACTGGCCCGCAACTGGCCAGCACGTCCCAGTATCTGGCACCCCACGCGGGGTTTGCCGCCATACCCAGGGGCCACATTACGCCGATCATTGCTGCCGACGGGGCGATCCGCAAAACTCCGGCGGTGGTCTGTGTCGATGGCCAGCCTTATCCGGCGTTGGCGTTAACTGCGTTTCTGGCCGGTTTCGACAGCAACCGCTGGCAGGCCTCGATCGAGCCCGGCGAGTCCATGCTGGATGCGCCTTTCATTATGCGCCTTGCCGCCTACCCTGGCCTGGAAATCCCTCTGGATCAGGCTGGTAATATCCGTATTTCCTACGCCCGTGACCCGGGTGTATTCAACGCCATTTCTGCCATCGACGTGATGGACGGCAGCGCCGATCTCAGTGCCCTGGACAACACCTGGGTGTTGATTGGCGGCACTGCCTTTGGCATGGGCGATGTGGTGCCGACTCCCTATGATGGCGCCGCCGCCGGGGTGGAGCTGCAGGCACGTCTGCTCACCAGCCTGCTGGATGTGGCTGTACCCTATACCCCTATTGGCAGCCTGGTGCTGCTGGCAATGGTGGGCCTGGTGTTTGCTGCCGCGATTTATTCTCTGGCAACCATGGAGGGTCGGCTTGGCGCCTTTGGCCTGCCGGCAGCCGCGGTGGTCCTGCCGCTGGTGGCACTGGCAATACATGGCCAGCTACTTAACGAATACAACCTGTGGCTGGGCTGGCTCTATCCCGCACTCTACGGCCTGACTGCTGGCGCGCTGATGCTGCTGCTGGAACAAAGTCGAGTCCGCGTCGAGCGCAGCCGTGTGTTTGGCAACCTGAACAGCTACCTGCCCCAGGACCTGGCGCGCGAGATTGCCTATTCGCTGCCCAGCTCCAGCATTAATGCCCGGCGCACTAACGTCACTCTGCTCAGCGCCGACTTGCGCAACTTCTCTGCCTTTGGTGAAACCCGCCCGCCGGAAGAATCAGCGGCGGTGCTGCACTACTTTTTTACCCGCGCCACGGCGATCATCGAGCAGCACCACGGTCGCGTTCATGAATTCAAGGGCGACGGCGTGCTGGCGGTCTGGGAAGGCAATGGCGATGCCGCCGAGCAGGCGCTGGCCGCGGCCCAGGCCATGCAGGATTCCCTGCACACCCTGATTCCCGAGCATGCCCTCAATGGCCTGGAGCCGCTGGCGCTGGGTATCGGCATAGAACAGGGCCCGGTGCTGCTGGGCTCCATTGGGCCGGCCCATCGCCGCACCCACACCCTGCTGGGGGACACCGTCGCCATCACCCTGCGCATTCAGGAGATGACTGCCGAGTTGGCCCAGCCCATTCTCCTTGGCGAGTGTGCCGCGCGGCAGCTCGGCAATGAACAGCTGGAATCCCAGGGCAGCTACCTGCTCAGTGGATTGCGCACCCTGCATGTGTTGTTTGCCCCGCAGCCGAGACAGCGGGAACGTGATCCCCGGGATACCGATAACGGCCCTGGCAAGGGCAGCCAGCCCCGGTTGAAAGTCGTCGCTGGTGGCCGTGCCTGAGGACGGTTCCTGAGGGCCATGCCTGAGGACCGTACCTAAGAGGCGTGCCCAGCGCTGATGCGCGTTGCATGTCCCCGGTAGATTACCGATAATCGCCGCCTCTATTGCCGCCGTCCGCACACCAATAATCAATAACGCACTGGCTGTCTCCCCATGGGTTGCTTTCCACTTGCCGGTTTTGCCCGCACCCTGATTGCCAGTCTTCGCGATGTGCTTATTCTGACGAACTTCGCCAGCCGGACCGGACGCCGACTGGTCCTGCTGGTCAGCATTTCGCTGGCAACCCCCGCCCTTGCCCAGACCTGCCCGGATCTGAGCCAGTTTTACCCTGGCAGCGACCCGGATTGGCCTGCCGTGGACGCCCGGTTACTGCCGCTACTCAATCAGTGTCTCAACAGCAGCGAGTATTTTGCCCTGCGCGGCGCCGCCGAGTTGAATACCGGCCAGTTAAGTGAGGCGCTGGAATCCCTGGAGCGCGCGCTGTTGCTGGAACCCGACAACGGCGCCGCACAAATTGATTACGCCCTGGCCCTGTTTGAAGCCGGGCAGTTGTTCGCGGCACTGGAGATCAATCGGCGCCTGCTGGGCCGTGACGACCTGCCCGCCAATCTGCAGCCCGGGCTGCGCCAGCGCCAGCAACAATGGCAGCGGCTGACTCGCCAGACTGAATCGCAGCTTGATGTGCTGGCGGGGTACGACAACAACCTCAACGGCGCGCCCGCCGGGGAGCAGCTCACGCTGACGCTGTCCGGCGAGCCGGTGCTGCTGGAACTCAATCCCGAATTCCAGCCGGTCAGCGGCCCGTTCACGAACCTGCGGGCGGGCACCCGCTTCCGCCAGCTGACGCCCAACGCCCAGCATAATGTTACCGGCGATGTGCGCGGCCGCATCAGCGAGGACACAGAATCGGATATCCTGCAGTTCAGCGCCCGTTATTCATTCATCCGCCCCGATGCCCGCCACGCCTGGCAGATTCAGGCCGGGGTCAATCACCTGTTTTTTGGCGGCAGCGAGCTGTTCACCGCCTCGGACATCGGGCTGGTCTACCAACCCGCCGGCGACAACCGCTGCCGGCCGGAATTCACTGTCGCCACCCAGCACCAGCACTTCCACGACCAAAGCCAGCTTGATGCCATTGAAACCCGGGTCACCGCCGGTGGGGTGTGCCGCCAGCGCGCCTTCGGCGGCCAGGGCGCCCAGCGCCTGGGCTTTTCCATGGGGCTGCTGGCCAATGACAACGTCGAGAATGGTCGTCCCGGCGGTGACCGCCAGGGCTGGCAGCTGAATCTCGATTGGCAGCATCCACTGGGCAATGGCAGCCTGCGCACCCAGCTCAACCACACCCGCCTCCGGGACAGCAAGGGCTACAGCCCGGTGCTGGCCAACAATGCCGAACGCTGGCAACAGCGCAGCTTTATTCTTTTCCAGTACCGGGAGCCGGTGCAAATTTTCGGCCGCGACACCATTCTCATGGTCAACCTGTACCACCAGCAGCAGCGCAGTAACATCGAGCTGTTCAAAAATACCGACACCACGGCAGAGGTGGGATTCAGTTTCCGCTTCTGACGCCTTCAGTCCCAGAAATAGCTTGTTAGGAATCGGCAGGGGCATATACCCGTGGCTTCGTGATGTTTGCGTAAATTTGTCATTGCATATGCGGTGACACAAAAACGACTTCCTGGCGCGAAAACCCGTTAATTCCTCCGCTATCTGGCGGTACCCGGCAAAAACACCCAGTTTGCGCGAAGTCATTGATTAATAAGGCCCTCAAAGCACCTGAATGGTTGTGTCAGGGCTTCAGACCTTATATCATCCGGCCGATATCAAGCACGTATCGGATGTGCCACAAGCATTTCCGTGCTGATAAAAAGAATTTTCAGGGTATTCCATACTCGTGTGACGACAGTCACAAGGGCAACGGCATGCCTTGATTATGCTAGCTACGCCGATGATAGGGGCAGTCGCCAGTTTTGGTAGTCACTTGTACATCGGGGAATATTTTGAATTTGAATTCGAACTCAAGGAGTTAACACATGGCTGTAACAGCTGAAACTCGGAAAGCGATCATTGAACTGGTCGTCACCGCATATGATGCGGCACCCGGTACTACCCTACTGACAGAACTGGTTGAAGCAGTTGACGGCGGCGCCTCTCTGGCTGACGTTGCGACTACCCTTACTACCAGCTCTACTTTCAAGAGCCTCTACCCTACTTTCCAGACTACTAGTGAGTTTGCCAACGAGTTGTTGAGCAACCTGGTACCGTCTGCCAGCGATGAAGCAAAGGCCGAAGGCGTTGCAGCCATCGAATTTGTTCTGAACAGCGGTGGCACACGTGCTGACGTTATTCTGCAAGCCCAGACTTTCCTGGCTGGCCTGTCTACAGACGATGCGACATTCGGCGGACCTGCTGCAGCTTTCCAGAACACTGTAACTGTCGCGACTTACCACACTGTAACTCTGGAGCGCGATGGCACTCTGGACGAGCGTCAAAACGCCGTAAGCGGCGTGGACAGCACTGCTGAGTCTGTCACTACTGCCCAGGCGACTCTGGACGGACAGTCTACTGGTGGTACTACTACTAACCTGACTGACAAGATCGATACTGTTTCAGGTACCACTTCAAACGACACCGTTAACGGTATCGTCAGCGATACCACTTCCGACGTGACTTACAACGTCGCAGACAGCATCGACCTGGGTGCTGGCACTGGTGACACACTGAACGTGTCAATCATCAACGACAACAACGGTGTGTCTTTTGCTGGTCGCTCAGCTAAGAACGTGGAAATCGTTAACCTGAAGCACATCGACGGCGACGACAGCGGTCAGACAGCTTCTTTCAGCGTGGCCAGCATTTCTACTCCGACTCAGGTGTGGGTAAAAGACGGTAGCGTTATCGGTACCAATGACGACACTGTCGCTGTAACTGGCGTTTCCAGCACTGCAACAGTTGGTGTCGCGAACAATGATTCCGATCTCGACGTGACCTTCACCACTACTGGTTCCGAGACTTCTGGCGACTCCATCACTCTGGCTGTTGGCGGTGGCGCTACTGGCGACGTAACCATTAACGACGGTGCTGGTGACGGTGTTGCTACTATCAACCTGGCTACCTCCGGTTCAGCCTCATCTCTCTCAAGCCTGAAGAGTACTGACCTGACTACCCTGAATATCTCAGGTGATCAGAAGTTCACCTCTATTGGCCTGGACAGCGATATCACAACTCTGGACGCCTCTGCCAACACAGCCGGTGTAACAGTAAATGCGAACGCTGGTTCAAAGCTGAAAGCGACTGGTAGCTCTGCTGCAGACACTCTGTCACTGACAGTTCCCAGTTCCGTGTCTGCCGGCATGTCTGTGTCTGCATTCGAAACTGTGTCTCTGTATGCATCCGGTTCAGCTACAATTGACATGGATCAGTTCGCCGACGTGACTACCTATGCGCTTTCAAGCGTCACCGGTGCACACGGCAACACTCTGACTCTACAGGACGCACCTGCTGGTCTTACTCTTAACGCGCTTGGAGCCGGCAAGTCCACTTCAACTGGCGACTGGAACGGCGTAACCGTAAACCTGAAAGACTCTTCAGGCACTGCAGACTCCGTGACCTTCAACATCAACAACCAAGGCGTAAGTGCCGGTACTGGTGATGGCGAGATCGGTGCTCTGACTGCGGCAGGCGTAGAAACAGTAACTATTGCGGCAAATGACTTTGATGATCTGACGATCAACAACGCGACCTTTGCAGCAGCCAAGACTCTGAACTACTCTGGTAGCGCAGACACCAACTTTGGCACTCTGAGCACAGCCGCCCTGACATCTTTCGCAGGCGGAACTGCCACTGGCGACCTGACACTGGGTACGCTGAACAACCCGACCGTTGATTCAACGATCGCTACTGGTTCCGGTAAGGACAAGATCACCACTCCGACCAACGTGTCTGCTGGTAAGACCATGACCATCACTTCTGGTGCTGGTGACGACACGATCACCCTGCAAGATTCACAAGATGGCGATGGTACTGCTGGTGAATTGGGTACCGTAGATCTTGATACTGGCGACGGCGACGACACTGTAACCCTGACAGCGCAAACTGCCGCTGCTCCGGGTGACATGAACTTCAAGCTGGACGGTGGTGCTGGTACTCAGGACTTGCTGCAACTTACAGCTAACGCTGGTGCGGCCGGTGCTATCAACATCGACGAGTTCGACAATTTTGAGAAGATCAACCTGCTGGGTGGCCAGAACAACGCAATTGGCCTTGCTGTACCCACTGGTTACGCTGACTCTGTGCTGATCACCAACGTCATGACTGCAAATGCCGCGACAATCACTGTCACAGCTGCAGCCGGCGGTTCAGCAAGTATTGCTAACTGGACCTTCCTGGGCACAGTCCCAACTCTGAACCTGAACGGTACTACTGGCGCAGAAACTCTGACCGGTAACGCTGGACAGGCAGACAACATCGACACTGGCTCCGGTGCTGACACTGTTACCATTACTGATACAACTGATGTAGCGGATACAGTAAAGGTTGGTAACACCGGCTCCGACATGGTCACCATCAATGGTTTCGATGTGGGTGGTGCTGGTACTGATGACGATCTCGAACTGGACCTGTCCGATATGGAAGGGACCACCAATGTCACTGACCTGGTTGCTGGTGACGGCAGCAGCGTAGCCGCTGGCGCGCACACTCTGTTGAGTGTAACCGCCAAGTCAACAGACATCGGTGCTGCTGCCAACACTATCCTGACTCTGGGTGGTAACTACGCAGACACTGATACTCTGGAAACTGCACTGGAAACAGGTGGTAGCCTCGAGTTGGTGTTTGGTGCCTTCGCTTCTGCTGGCGATGCGATCCTGGTTGTCTACGATAACGGTACTGACTCTTGGGTCGCTACTGTGTCTACCAACGCAGCAATCGCTGATGGTGCCAAGGCAACAGCGGGCTCACTGACCGTAAGCAACTACGTGAAGCTGACAGGTGTCTCTGACGCAACCGGTCTGGTTGCAGGTGACCTTGACAACATCGTAGCGTAAGACTTTCTCTGGAACAGTATGCCCTGGCTCTGCCGGGGCATATCCAAGGAAGAATCGGCCCATTATATGGGCACTAAAAAACCCCGGGCTTCGTAAGAAGTTCGGGGTTTTTTAATGGGGACGGGGAAGTTATAAATTTTCGAAGCTGATGTTGCCAGATTCGGATGGGTCTTCAAAAAAGACCTCATTGGAAGCACCTTCTTTAGACACCAGATTTGCGACTTCTGCAAGTCCTGACAAATTTCTCATGGAGAGCAACTGGCAATACGCCATAAGCAGGCCACCGCAATCCCTCAGCGCGGCCAGTTGGTCTGGCTCGAGTGCATTCAAATTGTCCTGATCTACGCAATACACGCCTTCAAGCTGCTGCTGTTTTGGAGCAGAATCGGTCGCTTCTGAACTACTATCCGTCGCCTGCAAGACAATCCTCCAGGGTTTGATGAGGTCCAGTTCTTCCAGCTGGACACAAATCCTGTCGGTGAGCTCGTTAGCCTGCTTAATGCCCTTGGTAAACTTCACCATTTCCTGAAGTGACGCTGATGGCGTTCCCTCGGAATCGAAGAATGTCAGATACTCACTGTTCTCGCCGTCAGAGGGTTCGGGTTCTTCTGTGATCAGGTTGCTCTCCTCGTCAACACATAAAATTTCCTGGCCATCCGGGGATCTGGCTATCAGGAATGGAAACGAGCGAATGGACTCGGGAATGTACCTTCCGATCCAGTGACCCTCATTATTAACCAGTAAATTACGTTTTGAAGTAAGTCCTACAATGGCGACCAGGTTGTATTTACCTTCACTGCGAATGAAACCCACGGGCATCGAAGATTGCGCCAGCATTAACTCCTGACCGTGTATCTTGATGACGGTTTCGGAGGACGTAAACTCAAAATTATTGACCGGGCGCCAACGTTTGCTTCCATGACGTTGAAAGCTTATCGGAAAAACTGAAGACATTAGGTAGAGTCTCTTGGTGAGATGTTGGAATTGCGCTACATTAGCACGGTTGCTGAAAATAGAAAAAAATCAGAGTATCTGATGTTTCTCTATTAATTGATTTACCGTGTTTTCGCAGACTACTGGGGATTAGATTTTGAATGACTGGACATCCGGCTACGTTGCCGACATCGACTACACATATGGTTATTACCAAGAACTTAACCCACTCCGCAGCGCCTTCGGTTTAACTTTCTCAGGGATAAAAGCGCCGAAGATTCGAACAGCCTGCGAGTTGGGTTTTGGACAGGGTATAAGCACAAATCTACATGCGGCAGCCACTGATATTGAATGGTGGGGAACCGATTTCAACCCTGCACAGGCAGGGTTCGCGCGCGAACTCGCTGAAACATCCGGTGCTAATTGCCATCTATTCGACGAATCCTTTGAAGATTTTTGTTCGCGCGATGACTTGCCGGGATTTGATTATATTGGATTACACGGTATCTGGAGCTGGATCTCTGACGAAAACCGGGAATTGATTGCCAGGTTCATTCGCAACAAATTGAACGTTGGCGGCGTTTTGTACATGAGCTACAACACGCAACCCGGTTGGGCTAATTTCATACCTCTTCGCCATCTACTGACATTGCATGCAGGCAGAGTTGGTTCAGGCAGGCTGGGTACAGCCAGTAAGGTTGAAGGCTCATTAAAATTTATGGAAGAGCTATTAGCTATAGATCCGATGTTTGCGAAACTCAACCCGAATTCGAAAGAGAGGTTTAATAAGCTAACCACGCAGGATCGGCATTACCTTGCTCACGAGTACTTCAATAAAGACTGGCAACCGATGCATTTCGCTGAGACGGCAAGTATTCTCCGAAATTCAAAAGTCGACTTCGCGTGCTCAGCAAATTTCCTTGATTATTTTGATTCTGTAAACCTGCAAAAGCCTCAGCGGGAAATGCTATCCAAAATCACTGACCCGATTTTGAAGCAGTCGATATTCGACTTCACAATAAATCAGACCTTCCGTAAGGATTACTGGGTAAGGGGCCCTCGTAAAATCTCAAATGTAGATAAAGCTCTTACCATGCGAGATGAAGAGATTGTCCTCGCAAGCCACGCGCCAGACATTTCATTGAAGTTCCCGGGCGCACAGGGCGAGGTAACAATGAATGAATCCGTCTATAAGCCTATTCTTAGTGTTCTTCAGGATCACAAACCTTTAACAATCCTTGAGTTGATGCAAGAAGCAGGTAAAGAGATAAAAGATCTCAAACTCGGCACGGTGCTGGAAGCAGTATTCATTCTGGCCAGTAAAGGACATGTTGTGACAACTCAGGAGCAAAAATCATCGAAAACCGTAAAAGCACAATGTAAGAAGCTCAATGACCATTTGGTAAATCTGGCGAGGAAAAAAGACGATATTAACTGGTTGGCGAGCCCTCTTACAGGCGGCGGGCACCATGTGCCTCGGTTCCAGCAGCTCTTTTTACTGGCAAGACGACAGGGTGCTACATCGGTTGAAGACATGGCAAATTCAGTAATGCAGGTACTCAAAGCGAATGGTGAAAAAATCGTTAAAGATGATAAGGCGCTTGAAACGGCGGAAGAAAACCTGACAGAACTAAGGCTTAGAAGTGAGGAATTTGCCAACAAATACCTACCAATATTACAAGCACTTAAGATTGAGTAGGATGTGAGATTCGTTAGCGAAAAGGTGACCAATGTTCCAGGTTACCTTTCCGCTATCACATGCATCTGGATGTTTTTAGTCTATTACGAGCAGGTGATCAACTGGTCAAATATTTAAGGTTGCTCATAGAAAGCAGCTGACAATAGGCAATCAACAACGCTCCGCTATCTCGTAATTCAGCTAGATCTTCTGCCGCCAAGCCGTTCAAGGATTGTTCGGATACTCTAAACAAACCCTGTAGTGTTACAGTCTCAGCATCACTCGCACCTACCAGCTTCAGTGGCCACGGTTCGATAAGCCCAATCTTATCGAGGAGAACCGCCAACTCCAGTGCCTTTGCGATATCCCTATCCAGCTTTTTTAAATGGTGCTCAACGTCCTGTAGTTCTGGCGTCAGTGTACCTTCATCATTGAAAATTGATGTTGCGGGTGATTTGGAGTCCGCTGGTGTGTTTGAATCGACAATTAATTCCGATTGGGGGTCAGCAAGCAGGATCACTTCACCAGTCGCTGTTTTTCCGAGACGAAATGGAAAACAGCTGTATACATAGGGAACATGGCCGTGTTTCCAATTCCCATCGCCATCAACGAGGAGATTTCGATCCCCTGTAAGTCCCAAAACTGCCACCAGTGTTATATTATTTTTCTCGCGGACAAACGCAAGTGGCAGGGTATGCATTGCCTCGATCGCTTCTGTTGCCCCCATCGCGACAATTTTATCTTCGTAGCCAAATCGATATGTTGTAGGCTTTATCCATAGTTTATTCGCAAAAGTAGAATGAACTACCGGTTCGAATCCACCGCTCTTCGAAACTGCCTGCGAATTCTTAGGCCCGAATTCATTGAGATACTGCTCCTCCGACAGCTGATTGCGTAACTCTTGAGGGGCGTCATGGTAGGGAACTATTGGTGTGGGATGGCCCTGCAGCTTAACCCCCTCAACCCAATGCTGTCGTTCAACAACCTGCGATTCATGGCAACGAATAGTCCTGGTGTCCTTATCAAGATAAAAATCCTGTACGACTACCAGGTAATATTCGCCTGGATTTTCCTCGCCCTGTTTTACTTCCAGATCGCGATTTATGTAATCCAGAGTTGCTTCCTCCGGCAACCCGGAAGTGCGCCGTTTGGAATTCGGGTACAAGATAAAAGGACAGACCTTCATCGCATACTCAGCACATTCTTTATGGCTGGGAGGCTCGCGAAAAATACGTGTCATTGCGCTTATTGGTGAGCAAACCAGAGCAAAGCTCTGCTCTGTGAATGGTTTGCCGCATATCCAGCACGCTTTTTTTGCATTCGCAATCTCGGCTTTGCTGTCATCCACAACGCGAAAGTCATCTGCCTTGACAAACCAGGGCTTAAGATACCCTTTATCCGTCAGTGGCAGAGAGCGCATCGTTTTGGGGACTTCTACAGTAGCGTGTTTTAGTTTCATACGCCTTCAGGCAGGATTGTTATTGTTAACCCAGAACTGATACATACCCCCAAAGGTCCGTGGATGCTTCTTCTCGAATTCGTCCCATAGGTCAAGATCATATTCAGATCTTTTGTCTGGATAATCTGTTTTGAATCTGGTGTAAGTGGATTCGTTAGGGAACTCAAATCCCATAAAATTCATATTGGTATGGGACAATAATTCTTTGATCTCAAGGAGTGAAAAATGCGCCTCCTGGGAATGGAAGAGCAGGTCCCTGAATTCGCTAGTGCTGTAGAAGTCAGTCCATTCGCAAAGCGCTGACTTAAGTTTAGAATCTTTCGCCATTGATTCGATCAGATCTCTCCTTTTGCCCAACATCGCTGATGTTGATTCAGGCAAAGGCGAATCGATCCGGGATTTCACAGCTGAAAGATTTCTCCGCGCCTTCTTACTGTATAGGCCGATCTTCATAAGCCCATCTGTCTTCAACAGGTTTTGTAATTGTGACCAACCCTCCCGTGGGTTTTCCATATGATGAAGCACGCCAACGCATTCAATAACATCAAACTTTCGGCCAAGGTGATTCAGATCAAGAATATCTGCTTGTGCATATTCAACATTATTAATCTGCAATTCTTTGGATTTTCTAATGGCATAAGCGAGACTGTTTAAACTCAGATCGATTGCTAGAATTATGGCGTTTCTGAATCGTAATGCGGTTTGTATTGCTTGTTGGCCTGTTCCACAACCCGCAACGAGGATACTAATCTGGGAATGATCTTCTCTTGCCGCAAAATCCAGATCGAGTCTTTGCGCTAATTGAGTGATGCTAAGCGGTTCTATCTCAGTTTGAGTTTGCGTCCACCGTGGGTATGGATTTTGCTCATACTGATCCCTTACCCTCAAAGAAGTTTCGTTGTTTATTTGACTCAACTTTGGAACTGAGGTCTTGATTCTTGCTTCTTGAATTGAATTTTGAATAGTTAACTTAAGGAGTGCCTCCGGCTCCTGGCCCTCATCAAGGTTGTGAAGCCAATGGTATTGGAAAAGGTCTCGGTAACAGCCCAGACAGCTTAACGCACTACTTTTTATCGGAAAGTTGCTAGTCAGCTCTGATTTTAGTTTATGTGCGAGTTTTTCGACAAGCTCAGTCTCTTCTTTCGTCTCGCCATATACGAACTCATTTATAAAACACTGTATCGCCAAGGCAGTGCAAAACGAGTCTTTTACATCGAAAACAGAGCCTTCTACGGTGTTCACCAGGAATTTATAGCGAATCGCCCGCAAGACCTCCTCGAATTGCAAGTCGCAAATGGGAGCCAGGCGTAATAGGCACTCGAGAAGAGTTATCTCTGACAACGCCTTTGCGGTTTCCTCAGGGTTTTCCACGCGGCCATAAAATAAGTGATCCAGGGCCGGGTGTTTCTTAAGCCATCTTGCTGCACCGGCGGTCAGGTCAATTGGACGTACCACACAAGGTGGCTGCAACAAAAGACTAAAACATGACTCTAACTGAACGGAATAACCAATTTCTTCAAGATCTAAGGAAGTCAGTATTTCGGCGAGTAATCCTAGAGCGCTGGAGTTTCTCGGATCAATTCCCAAGGCTCGAATCAAGCCGGGTAGAGCTTTTTTAACTTCACCGAGCAATCTTTGGGCTTGAGCATGATTAACACATGCATTAATAAAATCGGGGTCTTTTCCAATCGCTGCTTCGAAGTGTTGAATAGCCGTGTGAAGATCACCCAGCTTGAGTGCTGATAGGCCCTTGTTGTTTAGTGCCAGCTTGTTATTGGGATCCAATCGCAGTGCGGACTCAGCATATTCCTTTGCTCTATCATGCTCGTTTAGGCCGAGGTAGAGCGAAGCGAGGTTTATGTGACATTCAACCAGGTTCGGGTGTCGAAGTAATATAGACTCAAACTCACTAGCGGCATCTATTTGGCGACCTAAATTCATCAAGCAGGTGGCTATAGAGAATCGGACCTGATCGTTGTCCTGAGTCAGGCGTTCGGAGCTTTTAAAAGCGGCAAGGGCAGATTCCCAATCACCCATTGTAGAGAAAGTTTCACCCAACAAATTAAGTATATTCGGTCGGTCGGGATGTCGGGAGCTGGCTGTTTCCAGTATGGAAACAGCCGCCTGATAACTACCGGTTTTGTGCAGACCGAGAACAAGGTTTCGGATGGTCGCTTCGGAATTTTCGTCTATACCATAGGCTAGCTGGAAACTTTCCAAAGCGGCATCGTGCATACCAAGCTGGGACTGCACAAACCCAAGATTGGTTTGCGCTTCGAGGTTGTTTGGTTCGTTACGGGCCGCAGATTCTGCGAAACGCAGAGAAGATCTAAAATCCCCAATATTGGAATAAGCAGCTGAAAGTAGTCTTGATGTTTCGCTATCCTCAGGTTGGGTTTCGTGTAGACGCAATCCCTCCTGGATAGCCTTTCTGTAGTCTCCGTGAGCAACGGCTGAACGTAGTGCGGTCACGCTGTTACTCGTGGTAGTGTCCCCGATTTCCCGAAGTAGCTCCTTTGCATGCTTGTTGCCAGGATAATGATTCAGGAGAGAATTACAGACTTTACTTGCGTCGTTAAGCTTTCCGGAGCTCGCCAGTTTACGAGCTTTTCGAAGCTCTTTAGCTGCATTGAGTGGCATAGTGCTTGTTGTTTCAAGTAAAAGGAGTGATCGACTAGTCGACTACATGAAGGAAAGGCTTTGCTTATAATTGGCAGCAATTCTGGTATCGTTGCGTAAGAGCCAACCAAGGTGTGCCCGATATTAGGCCAAAAGTCCAGTTAGCACACATAGCAAGCACACACATAGGACACCCACTTATTCCATCAAAATATTAGGTCTTTCTCTGAACGTCAACTATTACTAGTGTTACAGCCAATTCGTTCAAGGGAGAACTCATGCCTCAACCTCGCTATCGACTAGTGGATCCCCAGGCAACGTCTTGCTACTACTGGATCCCCCGCTGTGTGCGCCGTGCCTTTCTCTTCGGTTTGATCGGGCCACGCAAAAGAACTTCGACCATCGCAAACAATGAATCCTGGATCGGATCCAAAAGCTGTTCATCGTTTTTGCCATTGATCTCTGTTCCTATGCCGTCATGTCAAGCTACTTTCATCTGGTGTTGCATTTCGATACTGAGCGAACTCGGCAATGGTTTGCAGATGAGGCGATCGAGCGTAGGCTTAGACTTTATGCTGGCCCGGCGCTTCCCCACCGCTATAAAGCCGGCTTGAGTTTGAATCAGTCTGAGCAAGATACGCTGGACCGCCTGGTGGAGACGTGGAGAGCGCGCTTGTTCGATTTGAGCTGGTACATGCGTTGTCTCAATGAAACTATTGCCAGAATGGCCAACAAGGAGGACAACTGTACCGGCCGGTTTTGGGAGGGCAGGTTTCGCAGCCAGGCGCTACTGGATGAAGCGGCGCTGGTGTCCTGCATGGCCTATGTCGATCTCAATCCGATCCGGGCAAAACAATGCACTACTCTCCAACAGTCGCAGTTCACCTTGATCAAGGAGAGGCTGGAAGCGTTCGCCAGGAAGCCAAAGCAAACCCACCCGAATTGGCTGGCACCGCTGGCTTGTGAAAAGACAAACTCAACCCACATATTCCCCATTCAGCAAACCGATTATTTCGCATTGGAGGATTGGTCAGGACGCGCTGTACGGTTTGATAAACGTAGTGCCATACCCGTTAATGTAGAATCCATACTGCAGAAGTTGGGGGTGGACCAGGAACGTTGGATCAACAACACACTGTACTTCGGCAGCCGCTTCAAACGTGCAGTTGGGAATCTCAATCAGCTTAAGAAGTTCGCGGATCGCATAAATAAAGAACGGTTAATTGGACAGAGCCAGGCCAGGTCGGTTTGCTCTTAGAGCAATTGGAAAAAGCGACCCATGGTGGCATCAACGCTAGTTTGACTATAATACCAATAGTGATACTGATCGACATGGCGAAAGCCCCGGATATTCTCAGTTAGATGCGGGCCAATGCCAAGGAAGTTAAATTCAATGACTTATGTAAAGTCTGCGATGCCTACTTCGGAGAGGCTAGGCAATCTGGTTCGAGCCATCGAATTTATCGCACCCCATGGCAAGGGAATCATCGGGTCAATATCCAGAATGCCAGAGGTATGAGCAAAGCTTACCAAGTGAAAACAGGTCCCTCAGGCAATTGAACGCTCAGAGGTAGCAAAGTGGCAATATATATTGATCGCTATACTAACCGGATTACCTGGTCTGAGGAAGACCAGGAGCATGTAGGCTTGTGTGCAGAGTTTCCCAGCTTGAGCTGGCTTGCGGACAATCCCGAGAAAGCACTGAAAGACATTCGGAAATTGACCCGCGTGTGCATTAACGAGATGAAGCAAAATGGAGAAGAGCTTCCCGAACCGTTATCGACAAAAAGCTATAGGGGAAAATTCATGATCCGCGTGCCACCTGAATCCTATCGTATGCTAGCTATCGAAGCGGCCGAATCAGGAGTCAGCCTTAACGGGCTGGTATCGAGCAAGCTCAATTAATCCCGCATGCGGCAGAATTAAGACACCCACCGATATTCTAGCAATATCAGGACACCCATTAATTATGGTGCCATCGATAAATTGAATGGGTGTTCAGTAAGCTCTACTCATGCGATTATCCGGAGGCCGCAATGAGCGGTCTGTATGCAATCGACGAACCGCTCATTGACTCTGTTGCTGCTGAATCAGGCCAGTCGGCATTATCGCTCGATGGTATACAGCCCGTTGACTTCGTTGACCAGATTCGTCTGGTCCACCATATCGAAGCCCCCCACAAATGCTTCAGCCTGCTCGCCGGTGAATACGCCACCCAGATTTGCACTGACCGAATCACTGATCACCGTGCCATATTGGGAAAGCTGGCCCCCCATGCTTTCAAGCTGAACGGCGCCATTTGCCACTGAACCGTCAAAGCCGATCGACCACACTTCACTGCCGGCTACCTGCACTTGCAGGTTACCGTTGCTGATCAGTCCGCTGTCAAAGTCCACGTTCATGGCGGCAGTCAGATCGGTCACAGTGCCGGCGCTACCACTGCCCAGGTATGAGGATGCGGTGGTGGTTGCGTAGCTTGCGCTGCCTTGCAGATTGGCCACAGGCGTGGGATTGACGGTCGCCAGGTAGTCATCCGTTGATATGGTCGCGGTGTCTGTGGACGAATTGTTGACGACCACCCAGTTTTCCTGCAGTGGTTTTTCCCAGGCGCCCCAACCGATATTGTGGCTTTCGACGGTGGCCGTAACGCCTTCGATAGGACTCACTGACCCTTCGGGTCCCTTGAACAGGACCGCGCCATTGACGTAACGATCCGGATTGCTCTGTGCGCTGGCTAACGCAGAATCCACGTCTTCACCCAGGCCACGGGTTGATGAAAAGTTCAGTACGAATCCGTCCGCCTGTTCGCCGATAATAAATCCAACCGAGCGCGCTCGAATAGCCGATGCCCCCTCGTCAAGGGTGGCATTGGAGAAACTGGTGGATGCCAGGCCAGTGCCGAAAAATGTACCACTGAAAAATACCGGCCAATAATTTTCACCGTAGCTGGATGAATCGCAGCTACTGGCGCCAACACATACCTCAAGTTGACCATTGGAAACATTGCCAGAGGACAGGTCGACGGTGAGCGACCCTGCAACCGAACCAATGCTGTTATCGGCAAAGCCTTGTGCGACCAGCAAATGATCCGCTACTTCTGAAAACTGCTTTTGCCCGGTGAAGGAGCCGAAGGGTGTCTCGGTCAAAGACACTCCGAATACCGGACCGGAAATATCCTCCACCGGATAGTCGCCTACTCCGAAGTAGGATTCGCGAATTTGCAGATTGCTTCCTGTGGGTGCCTGCCAGATGCCCCACTGCAGGTCGAAGCCGCCGACGTTGTTTTGCAGAGTCTGTGGACTCACTTGACTCAGGCGAAGATAGGAGAAATCGTCGGTCTCAACGACATTGGAGCTGGCGGTGCTGATGGACGAAACGAATAGTTGGGTGCCGGTGGCAAAATCCGATGCCGTGCCAATCTTCAGATTCAAATCGCCACCGAACACGATACCGTTGCGAGTCACGCCGGACAACTCGGCGTTACGCAAACCGGTAAGCGGCTCCGAGGTGGGGGTAAACAGTAACGCGGTGTTCAGGACTTCCCGATCGCTGCCGTTCTCCAGTAGCCGCAGTCCGCCAGTGAAACCGAGATTGCCAGCTTGTTCACCGACAAAGAAACCCTGCAGATAACCACTGAAAAATGTGGTGAGATTCTCAGCCTGGGATCGCAGAGTACCGCCAATCGCTGTTCCTTCGATCTGCTGGCCATTGGCTGCTATGGCAATGGCGGGAATCAGATCGGTGCGCCAGTTCTTGGTGGCATCGGAGCAAGTCGTGGCTCCAATGCATACCTGTACGCGAAAATCTCTGAGAATTCCGCTGGCCGGATCAAGCAGGAATGATCCCCGGGCGTTCGCCGCAGGCTGGCCGCCAATAAGAAATTCGCTGATGCGCATGCGCGTGCCGAAACCGGATCCCAGGTTGATTTGTGTTGGTGTCCCGGCAGCGAACAACAGGTTACTGAGAATATCCGCGGAAGTACTTTCGTCAGTCGCATCGGAAATCTGAGTGGCGCTGGCAGCGGCGCTGGAATTCCATAACCCCCAGCTCAAATCAAAGCCTCCAATGCTTTCCCGCAATGTAATGGTGGTCGCGTCATTTTGGATCAGCACGCCGAACGTCTCCGGCAAGGTGGCGCCAACCAGTGTTGTCGGCGTATCGGTAAAGATTGCTTTAGGCCCGGCCGGATCGGAAGCGCCGCCGAAGTAAAATCCCTGCTGCGCATTTGCCGGAATGGACCCCGCCGCGCCGGGTACGAACGTGGCGAAGCCCAGGCGAGTCAGTGTCGCCAGCTCGGCGCTGGTGAGAATGAAATCGCTGGTGACATCTACCGGGTCGCCGAACAGCACTGCGCCGTTAACGGACTTGCCTGCAGTGTCCGCGCCGCCGCCGGTTGAGGCAAAGGACAAGGCGAAGCCTTCAGCGTCGGCGCCAAGAAATATTCCTGATCCATAAGTGTCTATTTGCGCTGCGCTGACCAGCTCCGGGTCGATGCTGGTGCTGCCTATTGGGCCTTCCTGCAGCAGGTTGCCGGCAAAGCGAATCGGCCAATAGGTGGCGCCAAGATCCTCGGCGGTGCAGCTGGTGGCGCCGATGCAGATGTCGAGACTGCCGTCGGTAAAGGCGGCGGTGGCAAAGTCGATCGTGAAGCCGCCGCTGACCGCGCCAATGCTGTTGTCGGCGAAGCCACGGGCGCGCAGCAGGTGATCCAGCACGCTGGTGAACTGTTGCTGTCCCGTGAGATCGGCGATGTCGGTTGGGGAGGCGTTGACCAGTACGATGGGTGTGGTCACATCCTGCACCACGGTGTCATCGGCCGGGTCCGTGAACAGCTGCGCCGGGGTGTCGACCGTGGCTTCCCAGGCGCCCCAGGTCAGCGCAAAGCCACCCACGTTCTCGGCGAAACCGCCCACTCGCGCGGCGCCGCGTCGCAGAATCGGCGCCTGGTCGGCGGCAAAGCTGCCGAACGCTGGCCCATCGACGGCGATACCGGCATTGGGGTCATTGATTGCGGTGCTGACACCGGTGAAGAAACTGGCGCTTGGCGAGGCTGAATTCACGGAGACCAGGGCACCGTTGCTGAGTGCCAGGATTTCATCCTCGGCCAGCACAGGGCCGGGTTCGGGCTCAGGCTCAGGCTCGGGTTCCGGTTCTGGTTCAGGCTCTGGTTCCGGTTCGGGCTCCGGTTCTGGTTCGGGCTCCGGCTCAGGCTCCGGTTCTGGTTCCGGCTCTGGTTGAGGTTCTGGCTCAGGCTCCGGTTCGGGTTCCGGCTCTGGTTGGGGTTCTGGCTCTGGTTGGGGTTCTGGCTCCGGCTCCGGTTCACCGCCGTCATCCACCGATCGGCAGGCGGCAGCGGTTGAGCCTGGGCGACAGGCTATGGAGCCATCACCGCGGGTTTCGTTGGGGTTGACTTCGACCTCCGTGGTTTCCTCGGTACTGCCGCTGTCGTCGGCGCTCAGCGCCAGGCCGGTACGGCGGCGGTTGTCGTCGGGTGTCGGTGTCGGTCCGCGCAGGCTGGTATTGGTGGCGGCGGTGGTGTTGCCGGATTCGGATTGGCCATCGTCGCTACCCTGATCGCCATCCTGACCAGCATCGGCGTCGTCTGCTCCATCGTCAGCGCCGGCATCCTGGGCGCCGTCGTCATCGGCATCGGCCGTATCTGTGTCATCGGTATCCTGCCCGTCGTCTTCGTCCTCCTGGTCAAGGTCGAGATTAGCCACAACTGTGATGTTGCCTAACTGGTTGGGTTGCAGAACCAGGCCCTCGGGAGGCAGGTTCGGGTCGGTGGCGCGGCCGAAGTCATAGTCGGCACCCACCCCCAACTCCAGGTCGCCGCCGTTGTTGCTCATCAGGGTGCCGCCGTCGTAAACGCCGGTGTACAGGATGTTATTGATGATCACCGCTTCGTGGTCGGTACCGCGGATGCCGATGTTGGACAGCGGCGTGTTGACGGTATAGGACTCGAGATTGTTGGTGCCGATGGCGCCGGTAATGGTGCGGAAGCCACCCTCGATCAGGTTCATGGTGGAGATGTCGTTGTTGGGGTCTTGCTCGTAGCTGTAGGCCACGATCTGGAATTGGGTGGATTCCTTCAGGGCCACTATGGCGGAGTCGGACATGCGGATCTGGGCAAAGGAATCGGCACCGGTGGTGATGGTGTCGCCGACTCTGACTTCCGCGCGCCGGCTGAGATTGCGGGAGCTGCCCCCGGCATCCTGGGCGGTGACCTGGCCGCGCACGACTACCACACGCCCGGCCACGGTTTCTTCCTGGGAGATCGCCACCGGGGTATAGACCGCCAGGCACAGAAACAGCAGTGAAAAGCCGCTGCTGTGCAACCAGGCCCGTAGATGTGGATTTATCATGCCAACTCCATTGCGCTTGCGCGTCGTACGTTATTGTCGTTTGTTATTGCTGAAACCCAATCTGTGACGCCAGTTGCCCTTATCCGCCTTGACAAGGGTGGGAGGCAGTGCTGGGCGCGTCAGCGCAGAAGCCGGATTATTGCTGCCACATGTTGAACCTGTTTTTATACTACTATTGTCCACAGGGCGACAACGAATTCGCCGGGTCAAAGCCGGGTAATTCGGGCTTGCGGGGCGAATTGAGAACTAATTCGCGCCCGGGCGCGTCCTAATTCCAAAACATGGTTCTGGTAGATCGCTAAAACGACGGTTAGGCAGGAAGAATGAAGATCAGGGACGTAAATTAAGCTATCGGAGGATGATGGTTGGTTTCTTGTCACAACGAAGGGAAGTCATCGACAATACAAGCACCCAACCAAACCTGGCCGTGTCACTGTGCCTGCCAAACCTGGCGACGATATTGCTCCGGGAACATTGAACAGTATATTAAAACAAGCCGGTTTGAAGAATTGAGAGAAAACTATGAAATACGCAATAGTGATTGAAAAGGCTGAAAGTAACTACTCGGCCTATGTGCCGGATCTTCCTGGCTGCATCGCTACCGCTGACAGTATTGACTCGGTAGAGGAACGGATTCGCGAAGCCATCCAGTTTCATATCGAGGGTATGCGAGAAGATGGCCTTGAATTGCCCGAAGCCAGCAGCCGTGTTGAGTACGCTCATGTCGCTGCATAACGAGCAATATCAGTCCGAGTCTTCGAGCCGGTCATTTCGAAAAATTTATATTGGCGATGACGATGAGTAACGTGAAGTTGGACAACGAGGAAAAGCAACTCCTTGAGGCGGTTGAAGCTGGAGAATTTAAATCAGTTCTGACCAGGAGGCGCAGAGTCGAATTGGTGTCCACTGCAAAAAATGCTTTGCGCAAGGACCATGGCAAGCGGGTAAACATCCGATAATAGTTCTTCAAGTTGTGCTTCCGGGGAGTGCTGCGAAGAGCCTTTAAATTCGGCAACCTGGCGCGTTTCGCCTTGCTGCAGTCCAGATACTCGGTGGCGTCGTGCGTTTCCCAGAAAGCATGTTTTTTCGCTTCACTTTTGAATTCAGGAATTTTTTCAATTTGCTCATAACCGGCCTACCTCAACAGTGTTTTACCGCGCTTTGCGGTTCTTGGCACAGCATATCCCGAGCAGGAATAACTCGGACCAGCATTGCGCAAGACATGGTAAGGGAAGGTCTGGTATGGAAACTTATGGCAGTGAACCTGATGGCAGAGAAACATATGGTACTGGAAGCTAAGGTAAAACACGTCAGGGCAAAAATCCGGGCGGCATTGACCGGGCCGAAAGCCCCGTTGCTGGCTGCGCTGATGCTGTTTGCCTGTGTCACCGGCGCGGCCCAGGCCCAGGACGACACCCCCTTCACCCTGTTCGAGCCCATTGAGTCCCAGGAATCCGACAGCAATCCCGGCTCCTCACGGGTGACTCGCCGTGAGCCTACCGGCAATGCCGGCACGCCGGTGTTCACCCTGGTGGGCACCAGCCGTATCGGCGAACAGCGCTCTGCCATTGTCCGCCACAGCTCCGGTGTCACGGTGCCGGTCAAGCTGCGTCACGCCGGTGTCACGCCCATTCCCGGCTATGAAGACTACGCCATTGTCGGCGCCGCCGGCAGCAGCCTGTCCGTTCGCTATCCGGGGGGGCAGGCCTGCGTGCCGTTTGACAGCAGCGGCGTGCGCTGCAGCGAGGAAGAAGGCGTGGCATTGCTGAGCCTGACCACGGCGGCGCCGGTTGAACCGGTGCAACCCGCTGCTCCGCCATCGGCAAGTGACGATCAGAATGCCAACCCCGCAGACGAGGGTGAATCCCGTAACCCGTTCGCCCTGCTTCGGGAGCGTGCCGAGAATGGCGAGCTACGCACCGGGGATCCCGATCCCAACTCCCGCCGCTTCCAGCCACGCCGCATCAATCCCGCCGATGTGCCGCCGGGCAAGCGCATTGTCTCGACGCCGTTTGGTGACCGGTTGGTGGATATTTAAGGGTCGCGCCGCCTTCGCTGGACTTTTAATATCCCACCTGGTTCGCATTATCGGTCGCCAAACGCTGCGATAACGAGCGTATTTGTAGCGAAGTGGGTACAATTGGGCCGTGATCGCCAAGCCCCACATCTCCCTGTCTATCTCCATCGTCAGCTACTATTCCCCGGCTGCGCAGCTCACGACCACTATCCGTTCCCTGGCGGCGGCGCTGCAGGCGCTGAACCGGCACTTTCAGGTGGAGCCGTTAAGCGTGGTGCTGGTGGACAACAGTGAGTTCGTGCACATCACTGCCGAGGAGGTGGCCAGCCTGCAGGAAATCCTGGCGCCGGCGCAGGCGGCGCTGAGCCTGATTCAGGGCAATGGCAACGTCGGTTATGGCGGTGGCCACAACTTCGCTATCTCCGCCAGCCGCACTGACTTCCACCTGGTGCTCAATCCCGATGTGACTATGGCCGAGGACAGTCTGGTAGAAGGCATTGCCTACCTCAAGGCCAACCCCGATGTGCTGATCGCCAGTCCCCGGGCGCGGGGCGGCTCCGGGCGGCGTCAGTATTTGTGCAAGCGCCAGCCGTCGGTGCTGGTGTTGCTGATCCGCGGGTTCCTGCCTTTTCTTGCCGGAGTCTTCGGCAAGCGTCTGGCCCGTTATGAGATGCGGGATCTGTCGGAAACCGAACCTACCGTCGGTGTGCCTATCGTCAGCGGCTGCTTTATGCTCTGCCGACGCAAACCGCTGCAGGCAGTGAAGGGCTTTGACGAGCGCTACTTCCTGTACTTCGAGGATTTTGATTTGTCTCTGCGCCTGGGCTCTCGCGGCAAGCTGGCTTATGTGCCCACCATGAAGATCATCCACGTCGGGGGTAAGACGGCGCGCAAGGGGCTGCGCCATGTGCGCCACTTTTTGCGCTCGGGAATCCGCTTCTTCAATCAGTGGGGATGGCGCTGGTGGTAATGGAATCTGGCCCCGACACCGAGACAATTGTTTCCGGTGATGCGCCGCTGGCAGTGGTGACCGGGGCTACCGGGTTTATCGGTCGCGCCCTGTGCCCGGCGCTGGCTGCGGCGGGCTATCGGGTAGTTGCCCTGACCCGCCCGGGTAACCCGGCAACTCCAGCCGAACTCGGTGCGCAGCAAGTACTTGCCAAGCCGTTGCAGCAGGCTGCCCTCAAAGACAGCTTTGCCGGCGCGACCGTGGTATTCCATCTGGCGGGTATCGCACACACTGGAGTGCGTGACCGGGCACAGCTTGAGGCAGTGAATGTCCACGGCACGGCCGAAGTCGTCGCCGCGGCGCGCGCATCCGGCGCTGGCCGGTTGGTGTATTTCAGCAGCATCATGGCCGACCAGCCACAGCAAAGCGCCTATGCCGCAAGCAAGCGCAAAGCCGAAGACGCGGTGCTGGCAGGCGCCACCCAGGGTCTGCAGGCAGTGGTGCTGCGACCGGTTAATGTCTACGGGCCGGGTATGGGTGGCAACCTTTACACCATGGCCAGGCTGATCGCCAATCGCCGGCTACCGCCGCTGCCGCGCCTGGACAATCGTCTGGCGCTGGTGTCGGTTCAGGACCTGTGCCGGGTGGCGCTGGCGGTTGCGCAGCAGCCCGACTGTGTTGGCCAGGTGTATACCGTCAGCGACGCCGAGCCGTATACCCCCACGCAGATTGAAGCGGCTATTTACCAGGCGCTGGGCCGGAAAAAACCCGCCTGGCACACGCCTCGTATGGTATTCTTTGCAGCCGCCGCAGCCGCTGAATTGGTCGGCCGGATGGGCCTGACCCGCAGCGGTTTTGGCCTGGCAAGCTACAACACGCTGGTCACCGACAACCCGGTTTCCGTGCAGGAACTAGCAGACGCAATTAACTACCAACCAACGATGACCCTGTATGACGCCCTGCCCGACATCCTCACGCCGCTGCACTAACCCACACCTGGAACACACCCGCGACCGAACCACGAGCCTGCTATGACAAAAGGAATTATTCTCGCCGGAGGCACTGGCTCCCGACTGCACCCGCTAACCATCTCCGTGAGCAAGCAGCTCATGCCGGTGTATGACAAGCCCATGATCTACTACCCGTTGTCGACCCTGATGCAGGCGGGTATTCGTGAGGTATTGATCATCACCACGCCGGAAGACAGTGAGGATTTCCGGCAGCTATTGGGCGATGGCTCGGGCTGGGGTATGCAGATTGAGTATGCCGTGCAGCCAAGCCCGGACGGACTGGCCCAGGCGTTCCTGATTGGCGAGGATTTTATCGGCAAGAGCCGCGTCTGCCTGGTGCTGGGGGATAATATTTTCTATGGCAACCGGATCGAGGAAACCCTCAAAAAAGCAGTGAGCAAGAAACAGGGCGCTTCCGTGTTTGCCTACTACGTCAACGACCCGGAGCGTTACGGCGTGGTGGTGCTGGATGACGACAACCACGCCATCGATCTGGAAGAGAAACCGAAAAAGCCGAAATCCCATTACGCGGTCACCGGCCTCTATATGTACGACAACGACGTGGTGGATATCGCCAAGTCTATCAAGCCATCGGATCGCGGCGAGCTGGAAATCACCGACGTCAATCTGACCTACCTGAAAGAAAAGAAACTGCGAGTGGAGCTGTTTGATCGCGGCACCGCCTGGCTGGATACCGGCACTATTCAGTCACTGCTTGACGCGGCGAATTTTATTCGCGTGCTGGAGGAACGGCAGGGCTTGAAGATCGGCTGCCCGGAAGAAATTGCCTGGCGGCAGGGGTTTATTGATTCGGGCCAACTCAGGAAGCTGGCGAAAAATCTGAAGAAAAGCGGTTACGGGCAATATTTGCTGGAACTGCTGCGGTAGGTCTACGCCATAGACTAACTATTCTCGCCTGGACGTCACCAGGTCAGGCTCATGCCTCCCAAAATCAAAGCATTCATCTGTGAGTTGGGAAAACGGGCTTCGTGGGCAGGGGAGGTCAAGGCAGTCATCGGAACTTCGTACATCCAAATGTTGCCAAACCGATTACAATAGCGGGCAACGCGGGCCACGATGCAAAAACGTAGCAGATTCGCGCGCTTAGACTTGCAATCGAGGAGTCGCAAAAATGAAAGAGCGTGCAAACTACGTGAAGTTGATTGAGCGGAGTGAGTGGAATGAACAAGACCAGTGCTACGTCGTTAGTGCTCCGGGTCTTCTTTTTGGCGGATGTCACGGCGATGATGAAAAGCGGGTCTTTAACGAGCTGTGCGACATTGTTGAAGAGACGATCCTGTCTTACAAGGTGGATGGCAAGCCGTTACCTCCACCGACATCAGGCCATGATTATGCGAGCAAGCTGCAATCCGTTGCATAACAGAGTGCGCTTTTGAGCAATCACACAGAAAACCATGATTTTCAAACTTCCCTGGCTCCGTGGCGGTGAACGGAGCATTGAGAGACTATCTCAAGAAAATCGGCAGCTCGGTTTGACACACTGTTTTTATGGGCAGAAAAAAGAGGACAAAGGGATATGTTCTTCGCAATCATAGGTGGCGTCTTTATCGCCATACTGGCAATAGTGGTAGCCATTGCCGCCACTGAATCAACCAGGTAATTAGTCTGGCTTCGGCCATCAAATCAACGACCAGAATTCTATGGAAATCTCGCCTACCCGAATCCCTGATGTCTGGGTATTCACACCCAAAGTGTTCGGAGACGACCGCGGATACTTTCTTGAGACGTTTCGCAGCAGCCATTTCAAAGAGCGCGGCGTCCAACAGGAATTTGTCCAGGACAACCAGAGCAGGTCCGCCCAGGGCATCCTGCGCGGACTGCACTACCAGCTTGAGTTTCCCCAGGGCAAACTGGTACGCGTATTATCCGGTGAGGTGTTTGACGTGGCCGTGGATATCCGGCGCAGCTCGCCAACCTTTGGTCAGTGGGTCGGGGAATTACTTTCCGCGGACAATAAAAAACAGCTTTGGGTGCCGCCGGGTTTTGCCCATGGCTTTTATGTCACCTCCGAGTCTGCCGAGATCGCCTACAAGTGCACCGAGTACTATCACCCCGAAGATGATCATAGCCTGCAGTGGAACGACCCCGACATCGGCATTGTTTGGCCACTGGTGACACCTGACCCGGTATTGTCGGACAAGGACCGCAATGCAAAGAATCTCAGCGAAGCGGCATTGTTTGACTAGACACTGTTTGACCAGGCGCTGGATGACAGAACACTTATTGACTGGAACCCGTTTGACCGGAAAACCCCAGGGACCCACAGATGATTGAAAAGCCCGCCATTGTAATTACCGGCGCCGGCGGTCAGCTCGGCCTGACCCTGCAGCAGTTGTGGCCCGCCTCGCGTCTTGGCCAGCACTATCGACTGCTGCCGTTGACCGCGGCGGAGCTGGATATCGCCGACCCCATGGCAATCCAGTCGGCGCTTGACGAGCAGGATGTGGTGGCCATCGTCAATGCCGCTGCCTATAACGGAGTCGATGCCGCTGAAGACGATCGCGACGGCGCATTCCGGGTCAATCACAAGGGCCCGGCGCTGCTGGCCGACTGGTCGGCCAAAAATCGCAGCCGCCTGCTGCACGTGTCCACGGATTTCGTGTTCGACGGTGATTCAAAACAGCCCTATCAGCCCGATGACGATCCCCTGCCGCTGGGCGTGTACGGGTCCAGCAAGCTGGCGGGTGAAGAAGAGATTCAGGAGCGCCTGCCGGAAGCATCGATTATTGTCCGTACCTCCTGGCTGTATTCCCCGTTTCGCGCCAACTTCCTGAAAACCATGCTGCGCCTGATGAAAGAACGTGACAGACTCAGTGTGGTGGCGGACCAGATCGGCTCGCCCACCTCCACATTCAGCCTGGCGGGATTGCTGCTGGCGGTGCTGCAGCATGAAAGTTTCACCGGCATCTATCACTGGAGCGACGGTGCGGCCATCAGCTGGTACGAATTCGCGGTAGCGATTCAGGAAGAAGCTCTTGCCGCCGGGCTGCTGGATCGGCCAATTCCCATCGAACCCATCGCCACCGAGCAATATCCCACGCCGGCCGCGCGACCGGCCTACAGTGTCCTGGACCCCAGCCGGGCGGAAACAGATTTTTCTTTCCCGCACCAGGACTGGCGCGCCAATCTCCGGGCTATTGTGGGGCACCTGGCGCAGGCGGAGGCCACATGAGAGATTTGCTGGCAATCACCGGCGCGAGCATTGGCATTGCGCCATTCGATCACCAAAGCCAGAACCGGAGACAGTCCGGCTTTGGCAGGCACAGCAGGAGTCACCCATGAGCAAGCTGCTGGTTACCGGCGCCGCCGGATTTATCGGTTCCAATTTTGTTCACTACTGGCGCGAGCAACATCCGGCAGACAGTCTGGTGGTGCTGGATGCCCTGACCTACGCCGGCAACGTGCACAACCTCAAGGCGCTGCTGGGACAGCCGGCATTCGAGTTTGTCCAGGGATCAATCACCGACCAGGCACTGGTGGCTGGCCTGCTGCGGGATCATGAAATAGACACCCTGGTACATTTCGCCGCGGAGTCCCATGTGGATCGTTCCATAACCGGGCCCGGAGCATTTATCGAGACCAACATCACCGGCACCTACGCGCTGCTGGAAGCAGCACGGGAAGTCTGGTTGGCTGGCACCGAGCCGCTGCCCCATCACTTCCATCATGTTTCCACCGATGAAGTCTATGGCACGCTGGCGGCCGACGATCCGGCATTTTCCGAGACCACCCCCTACGCGCCGAACTCGCCCTACGCAGCGTCCAAGGCAGCCTCCGATCACCTGGTGCGCGCCTACCATCACACCTACGGCATGCGCGTGACCACCAGTAACTGCTCCAACAACTATGGCCCTTACCATTTTCCGGAAAAACTGATTCCCCTGTGCCTGCTGAACATTCTCGCCGGCAAGCCGCTGCCCATTTATGGCGACGGCCAGCAGATACGCGACTGGCTGTACGTGGATGACCACAGCCGCGGCATTGACCTGGTCATTGGTCAGGGTCGCCCCGGCGAGACCTACAACATCGGCGGCAACAACGAGTGGGCCAACATCGATGTGGTCAAGCTGCTGTGCAAGCTGGTGGACAACAGCTTCGGTGCCGACCTGGAACTGGCCAAACGCTTCCCCGATTCCCCCTGCGCGAAGGGCGAACCCGCCGAGTCGCTGATCACCTTCGTGACCGACCGTCCCGGCCACGACACCCGCTACGCCATCGATGCCACCAAAATCACCGGCGAGCTCGGCTATCAGCCCCGGGAAGACTTCGACAGCGGCCTGGCCAAAACCGTCGCCTGGTACCTGGCCAACGAAGCCTGGTGGCGGGCGATTCAGGATGGCAGCTATCGGCAACCGTGAGCCGTTGAAACGTGACCCTTCTGAATTTAAAGGTGACGGAGGGAATAAATTTAAATCCCTCCGTCACCTTTTTAATGCGTTGGTAGCATTCAGGCTTCGATCAAACCCAGATATTTCACGAATGGTTTGAAGTCCTTGTCGGAGAAGAGTAGTGGAAGGCCATGTTCAATACAGAAACTCGCGATGATCACATCAGCCGTCTTGCGTATGGTGATGCCTTTTTTGCGCAGCGCCCGAAAATTCTCGGCGCTCTGAAAAATCCTGTCGCGACCGAGCAGGTCAAAAACAGTGAGTTCCCGCAGCAGTCGTCTTGCGGTTCGGTAATCGCCGTCAGAACGGAAGCCCTGCAGCACCTCCACCATGATCAGATCGCCAATCGCGATTGCCTGTCGTCCGAGGGTTTCATCCAGGGTGCTGGTCTGCCGGGTGTCTCTGCCGATGAAATAGTCGATCCAGACGCTGGAGTCGACCAGAATCATGACACCTGCCGCATGTCGTCAAGACTACCGGTCCAGTCAAGCTTGCCGCGAAAGTTTCGGATGCTTTCCTGCTTCTTCAGCCTGACCAGCGTTTGCAGACCCAATTCGACCACATCCTTCTTGGTTTTCAATCCTGTTGCCTTGAGTGCGTCGTCCATCAACTTGTCGTCAATATCGATATTGGTGCGCATGGTGAAAAACTCCGGATCGCCCATAAATTTAATGTGTAAATAAATGCTAAACTATACACATTACTATATACATAAAGTCTACTCGCAGCCAGTGGCGGCGCGTTGGATCGCTATGCAGTCACTCTGGTTTAAAGTCAGTGCCGCACGGGAAGTTATAGCACCTGCTGACGGTCTTGCCTCATCTGAACTGATTGCAGAAGTCGTTTGGTAGTTATCATGATTGCACGTTGGTCAATTACTCTATTTTTATCGCTGCTGGGCACGTCGGTCGTCCAGGCCTTCGATATTGCCGGCAACAAATGGGCCGGTGGCACGGTGGACTACTACGTGGCCCTGGAGGGCACGTCGCTGACCGGGATTCGCTGGCAGGATGCGTTTCTTGATGCGCTTGATGAGTGGAACCGGGAAACCGTGTTCAATTTTGTACCGGTTCAGCAGTACAGCGATCCCTGTTCCGGCAACACCTTGAGCAGCGTGGATTTCACCGACGATGTCTGTGGCAGTGAGTTCGGCGAAAATACCCTGGCGGTGACCCTGCGCCGCCTGCAGGCGACTGTGCTGGGGCCGCCGAATTTGATCGAGGCCGATATCGTCGTTAACAGCGAGGTGAACTACAACATCTACGACGGACCCATTCCCCAGTTTGGTATTCCGGGTCTGGACTTTCGGCGCGTCGCTTTGCACGAGCTGGGCCATGCCATCGGCCTGGATCACGAATCCAGCGCACCAGCGATTATGGCACCCAACATCGGCAATCTGGATCGCCTGCAGGCGGACGATATCGCCGGGGTAAATGCCCTGTACGGGGGACTGAACAACTGCGAGATTCGCCCCCTGGCATTCGGCGTGCTCACCGATGCCCTGGAGGCCAGCGACTGCACGGTCAGTGAGCTGACCGCCGGCGGCCAGGACAGCAGCTTCATTGATGTCTATCAGCTGGAGGTGTTGGCGTTTACCAACATCACCCTGGAAATGACCTCGCCCACCCTGGATTCAGTGCTGCTGCTGGCAGACTCGGCGCTGGACATCTTCGCCTTTGACAACAAAACGTCAGGATCCTGTAATTCCACCCTGAGCCGTTTCCTGTTTCCCGGCAATTATTTCGTGCTCACCAATACCTACGACTTCCCGGTACGCGATGACTGCGGCAATATCGGCGATTACACCCTGACCGCAGCCTACTCCGCCACCAGTATCCAGGCCCTGGGTGGTGTCACCAGCTTGCTGGGAGATGTCAGTGGCGCCAGTTTCCGCGGTGGGGTCACCGCCAGTGGTGGCAGCAGTTTCGGCAATCGCTTCCGGCCCGACCAGAGTCTCGATGTGCTGGCCGAGATCCAGATAGACCCCATCCACCGCGGCCAGCCCGGATTTCTGGTGGTGGCTGCTCTGTTAGGTGATGAGATTCTGTTGCAGGACGCCAGCGGCAACTTCGCGCCCTACGATCCCGCGCAGCCCATCACCCGTATTCTCAGCAAGACGCTGGGGGCCCGGGAAGCCATCACCATCTTCGACGACCTGGTCCCGGAAGAGCTGGGTATCGACAGTATTTCCGTGGATTTCGTGGTGGGTTACGGGCTGGAGTCTGACCCCGGTGAGGTCTACTACCACCAGCGGCCGATCAATCTGACGGTCGTGCCCTGAGATCCGGTCAGGAGCAACCCTGAGACAAGAACAGTCGGGGTTCAGCGGGCATTCATCGACAACAGCTTACCTTTATCGTGCCAACTCCGGGTGACAGATACGGTATACTCCGTGCCGGAAATTGCCCCGGATTTAACCGGTGGTTCTTGTTCCAGTCACAGCGGGTTCTGTACAATCCCGGTCTTTTGAAATTTCTGTCCGGGCCGCGAAAATCCGGCTCGGCACCAGGCTTGCCCAAGGCGCTGTATTTAGCCGGGAGCGCCCAATTTTAAAGGCCTTTGGCCGGTTCTGACTCATCGCTGAGCGCCACAACAGCGTAATGTGTGTATCAGAGCAAAGGTAAAGCGAGCTTAACCGGGTAAACAGGTAAGCAGGCAAGTCTTAATTTTAGTGTAACCGTGGAGATACGTGGTGAGAAACGTGATCAAGAGTATCGTGACCAACCTGAATTCAAGCCAGACAACCAAAATCATGGCCAGCGCCCTGTTTGCGCTGCTGACCATGCTGTCTGGTGCTGCGCTGGCGCAATCTGCCGCTGACAATATTCGGCCGGTCGCCGAGGTGTGTATGGCCGGTCAGCCCTGTGTCGGCCAGATGGCCAGTGGCGGCAGCGCGGGGTCAATGTCAGGCGCTTCTGCCAGTTCTGCTTCCGGGTCTTCTGCCGGCAGCGCCAGTTCTGCCGCCAGTGCGGCACCGGCTGCCGATGAACCGGCCAGTGAACCAGCCGCAAGTCAGTCCAGTACCGAGGTTGCCGCTGCCAGCAGTGATATCGATCCGCAGGCGGTCTATAACCGCAACTGCATGGCCTGCCACATGACCGGTGCCGCCGGTGCCCCCAAGCTGGATGACGACGCCGCCTGGGATGAGCGTCTGGAAAAAGGCATGGACGCAGTAATGGCCAACGTCTACAACGGCATCGGCGCGATGCCGGCCCGTGGCTTGTGCATGGACTGCAGCGATGCAGATTTGCGCGCCGTCGTTGATTACATGATCAGTCAGTAACGATCAGTCAGAAACCCGGCATTGTCCGAACGCTGACTGGTTTTGAAGTAAGCAGTTATATTCCCAACTCAAGGAGCTACAACGTGTCAAACATGATCAATATTCTGAAGACCACCACCGTCAAGTCCCTGGCTCTGGCCGCTGCCGCGTTGGTAGCCAGCGTGAGCCTGGCCGACGACAGCCAACCGCTGCAACTGGCACAAACCAGTGACGGCTTTGATGCCGCCGCCAAATACATGGCGTCCTGCTTTGCCTGCCACAGCACCGGCGCTGCCGGCGCCCCGAAAGTCGAGGCTGGTGCCTATGACGAACAGTGGGCCGCGCGTATGGAAAAAGGCATGGATGCGGTAATGAGCAATGTCATCAATGGCCAGGGTGCAATGCCTGCCAAAGGCCTGTGCTTCGACTGCACTGATGCCGACCTGCAGGCGATCGTCAACTACATGGTCGAATCCAGCCAGTAAGCGACTTACTGACAACCCGGTAACGCAAAATTGCCTACCGGATGCGATACCAAAAATGCGCTGCTTTGCAGCGCATTTTTTTTGGTTCCATCGCACGTTTCCGGAAAATTGTGACCAGGCTCTGTTTGCGGAGCTGCCCGCAGCCGCGCTCGAGGTCAGCGGTGTGCATGGCTATGTACACCACAACGAAAAGCACTTTCCCGAAATCCTGCGAAAAACCTTTTGCCGGCCCCAAGTGCCTGCTCCGAGCCAGTCACTGGCATTTTCGTCAGACTGGACTATAAATCTTGCAGTGGTGTCGTGATTTGCGTCTTTAGCCAGCGCAACAAGCGACTGCCATTTCGCTGCTGATTCAGTCTCAGTTTCTACGGGGTATATGTGTCCTTCGCAACGGTCTATTCCCGAGCGCTCCTGGGCGTTCAGGCGCTGGAAGTCAGTGTCGAAACTCACTTGTCAGCGGGTCTGCCCGGGTTTGCGATTGTTGGTCTGCCTGAGGCGGCGGTGAAGGAAAGCAAGGAGCGGGTCCGCAGCGCCATATTGAATAGCGGCCTGGAATTTCCGGCGCAGCGCATAACCGTTAACCTGGCACCAGCTGACATTCCCAAAGTCGGAGGGCGCTATGATCTGGCTATCGCGTTGGGCATCCTGGCAGCGTCCGGACAGATCCCCATAGACAAGCTTAAAGGTCAGGAAGTGCTGGGAGAACTGGCGCTGGATGGCGACGTCCGTCGGGTTCAGGGTGCGCTGCCAGCGATACTGGCGGCACGGCTTGAGAAACGGGGGATACTGCTACCGGCCGCTAATCGCGATGAAATTGACCTGGCCGGTTATGATCGCGCACAAACCCTGGGGCATCTGAATCATTATATAGATCATCTGGTCAATAACACGCCCCTTACCCAGGCGGTTGTTGGCTCGAAGCGAGTCGCAGGCCCGAGTCAGGATACTGATCCCGCTGATTTCAGCGACTGTAAAATTCAGGGCCAGGCGCTGGCCAAGCGTGCCATTCAGATCGCTGCGGCGGGTGGTCACAATCTGCTGATGATCGGTCCACCGGGGTGCGGCAAGACGCTGCTGGCACAAGTAATGGTGCGCTTGCTGCCGGCGCTTGATACCGAACAGGCATTGGAGGTTGCGGCTATTCGTTCGGTGGCGTCCCTGACGGTCGCGCAACATGATTGCTGGCGGCGGCCGTTTCGTGCGCCCCATCATTCTGCTACCGCGGTGGCGCTGGTGGGTGGCGGTAGTCGGGCACGCCCCGGCGAGATCAGCCTTGCCCATCGCGGGTTGCTGTTCCTGGATGAACTGGCGGAATTCAAACCCAGCGTGCTGGACTGTTTGCGGGAACCCCTGGAGTCCGGGCACATCACCATCAGTCGCGCTAACTACCAGGTGGTGTTCCCGGCTGACTTTCAGCTATTGGCCGCGATGAATCCCTGTCCCTGTGGTCATGCCAACGACCCGCGGGTGGCCTGCCGCTGTCCGCCGGACCGCGTTGCGCGTTACCTGGGAAAACTGTCCGGGCCCCTGCTGGATCGCATTGACCTGATTGTGGAGATGGCCAGCCTGACCCAGGCGGAATTGCTGTCCACCACGGACAATCCGGATGACTGGCCTGCGGCACAACTGGCGGTGGCCGAATGCCAGCAGCGTCAGTACGACACGCGCGGCAAGCTTAATCGGGCGCTGTTGAATCGGGAGCTGGAACGTTATTGCCCGTTGAGCAACGAGCTTCAGGCAGTGCTGGCTGGCGCCATGGACAAGCTCAATCTGTCAGCCCGCACCGTGCATCGGATCATCCGCGTCGCGCGAACCATTGCCGATCTGCGTCAGGCGGATGCCCTGAGCAGCGCTGACCTGCTGGAAGCCATTGCGTTTCGCCGCAGTCCGGTGGTGCAAAAGTTAGCTGCCTGATTTGTTGCCTGACTGGATGGTGTCCAGACGTGACTCCAGCTCGCGAATCTCAAGCTCCAACTCGCTGATGCGCTGTTGAGCTCGCTGCAGGGCGTCGACCTGGGACTGGAAGTCATCCTGGGTCAGCAAGTTGAGTTCCTTGAATGCTTGCCTCAAGGTCTGCTCTATTTTGGTGCGAACGTCGTCCCGTATGCCGCTGGCGGCAGGGACCAGGGCCGACAGGCGCTGGCTGAGTTCTCGGAATGCGTCGTTATCGAGCATGGGCTGGTCCACTTCTTGATGCTTGGAATGCCATTCTAGCATCTATCCCGCGAGCAACTGACGGTCGGTGGATAACCGCGAAGGCGGCTTGGCAACGAATAAGTCAGTAATTCTCCCTCTTCTTTGCAGGCAGATCCCAGCCGGTAACGCCCGGTTTGCACCTCTACGGTGCATTAATTGCAGTGCGGCACTTTGCAGGGCCAGAAATGCGCCAAAACAGCACGCCCAATCCTGCCTACCTGCCGAGTCTCCCCAGCTTGGCTACCTAACACCTTGTTTTTATATTGAAAAATACATCTGGCACGGGCCGTGCATAGATGGTGCTTCAGCTGTACATATTCGACCTGGCAAACCGCTGAGAATATCTAAGGAGCGAAAGTAATGAAGTTAGTCACGGCTATTATCAAGCCATTCAAGTTGGATGATGTCCGCGAGGCATTGTCCGAGATTGGGGTGCAAGGCATTACCGTCACGGAAGTCAAAGGTTTTGGCAGACAGAAAGGTCACACCGAACTCTACCGCGGCGCGGAATACGTAGTTGATTTTCTGCCCAAGGTAAAACTGGAAGTTGCAGTTGGAGCCAGCTTGCTTGATCAGACTCTCGAGGCGATCACTAAAGCAGCGAACACCGGCAAGATCGGCGACGGCAAGATTTTCGTCACAGATCTGGCACAGATCATTCGTATCCGCACCGGGGAAACCGGTGAGGAAGCAATTTAAAGCGATTAAAAAATTAAAATTTTGATTATCCGTGGTCTCAGGCTCAGACCACCCAGGAGGTAAAGGTGCAAGACCAAATTTTCGAATTGCAATATGCAATGGACACATTCTATTTTCTGATCTGCGGTGCGCTGGTCATGTGGATGGCGGCTGGATTCGCCATGCTCGAGGCCGGTCTGGTGCGTTCCAAGAACACCACCGAGATCCTTACCAAGAACGTGGCGCTGTTCGCCATCGCCTGTACCATGTATCTGGTTTGCGGTTACCAGATCATGTATGACGGCGGCATCTTCCTGTCCGGCATCACTACTGTGGCCGAGATGGATGACGCGGCTGTTGCCGGGATTCTCGCGGCTTCCAACGAAGCTGGATTTGCCGACATGGGTGAATACTCAGGTGCGTCGGACTTCTTCTTCCAGGTGGTGTTTGTTGCCACTGCCATGTCTATCGTTTCCGGTGCCGTGGCTGAACGCATGAAGCTCTGGGCATTCCTGGCATTCGCCGTGGTCATGACCGGTTTCATCTACCCGATGGAAGGTAGCTGGACCTGGAACGGTGATTCCGTATTTGGAATCTATTCACTGGATTACTACGACTATGCCGGCTCCGGTATCGTTCACCTGGCCGGTGCTGCTGCAGCGCTTGCCGGTGTAATTGTACTTGGTCCTCGTAAGGGCAAGTATCGGGCTGACGGTTCCATCAACGCCCTGCCGGGCGCCAACCTGCCGCTGGCTACCCTGGGTACCTTTATCCTGTGGCTGGGCTGGTTCGGTTTCAACGGCGGTTCTACCCTGAAGCTGGGTGGTATCGGCGTTGCCAACGAAGTCGCCAACGTGTTCCTGAACACTAACGCTGCTGCTGCCGGTGGTTTGATTGCTGCGCTGATAGTCGCGCGCATCATGTTCGGCAAGGCCGACCTGACCATGGCGCTCAACGGTGCCCTGGCCGGACTGGTTGCCATCACTGCTGAGCCGGCTGACCCGTCGCCGCTACTGTCCACCATCATCGGTGGTATCGGTGGTGCCATCGTGGTCTTCAGCATCGTGACCCTGGACAAGATGAAGATCGACGACCCTGTCGGTGCCATTTCAGTCCACGGTGTAGTCGGTATCTGGGGCATCTTCGCCGTCCTGCTGTCCGACCCGGATGCGTCATTCGGCGGTCAGTTGATTGGCATGCTCACTATCTTTATCTGGGTATTCGTTACTTCCATCATCGTCTGGTTCGCGCTGAAGGCCATCATGGGCATTCGCGTCAGCGAAGAGGAAGAAGAAGAAGGTGTGGATCTTTCCGAGTGCGGAATGGAAGCCTATCCCGAATTTGTTTCCCAGTAATATGTATAGGTAAGACTCTCCCTTGACGTAGAAATTACGTTACAGCGCCTCTGGCAACAGAGGCGCTGTTTTTTTGTCTGCGTTTTTAAGTTTCGCTATTCGCTGCTCGTGACCTGCCTGAAAGTAATTTCGATTGATTTTTTCACCAGCCTTGTAATCTCCTCGCAGGGCCATTCATCTTAGAGATCAATTTTAAACTGCGCTATTATCGTTTTGGTCCAGTCTTGGCTTTATCAGCGATCAGTCTAGCCCCCCCGACTGGCCCGCCAGAACGCTGCCCAACAGCTCTATGATTCTCCAAAACCGGAAGTGTGCCGATAGTTTTCTGGTTGTTCGTATATTTTCGGGAAAGAACAATTGTGTGGTGAACATCGCCATTTAATTCACTAACCTCGAGAGCGGCTGCGGGGCGACAGGGTTTCCGCCCCGCCGGCTCGGCGCCCATCCTGGGTTACTTATAAAGAGACCTTCACTTCGGAAAAAGCCAAGGAAAACGGTCTTTTGCCTGAGTTCAGCGCCGGCCTTAATTGGCGGGTCGGAAACCCTGCCGCCCCACATCCGCTCGCGCAGTGATAGCCGGGACATCGAAGTACTCTCCTACCTCCGATTCCATTCCAACTCCGATCGAAGGGAAATACAGCCAGCAAACAACGTAACGACCTCCAGCGCTCGGACGCGGGTAGGAGGGGCTTGTCGCCAACAATTAAGCGACAGCGCTGAACGGAGAAAAAAGACCGTTTTTCAGGGCTTTTTTCGAAGAGAAGGGACCCGGGACGGGCGCAGAGCGTTGGCGACAAGCCCCTCCTGCCCGGCGCGACCACACCCGCAGATGAGCACAATGAACATCTCCACAATCAAAGCTACCCACAATTTCGACCTCGAGCGCGGCTGCGGGGAGTCAGGGCTGCCGACAAGCTCCTCCTGCCCGGCGCGACCACATCCGACAGATGGGCAAAACAAACGGTTCCACAATCAAAGCCAGGCCACAATTCCCTGAAACCGGCGCTAAGCTAATTTTTTGGTTAACTGGTTTCGATTTACCCTGGCGTGTCCATCACAAACCGTGCATGAGTCACATTGCGAGTTGAATTAGCCTGTTAATCAGCTGGCGCCGGGGTCAGTCGCACTGCAACTGTGAGCCTTTTCACAAGCGCTGCGCGGGAAAGAGGGTAAGCTCCGTGACCATGGTAGCCACTAACACTCCTGCATCCACCGCCACTCTGCTGAAAGTCGCCACTAACGACGTGCTGGTGGGCATGTTTATCTCCGAGTTGGACCGTAGTTGGTCTGACACGCCGTTTCCCCTGGGCGGCTTTCATATCAAGAGTGCCGATGACATCCTGCTGCTGCAGAAGTTTTGCAAGGTGGTCACTATCGACACCAACAAGGGCGCCGAACCCGCGGCGCGACGACGCAGTAATCTCACCATTCTCTCCAGTGCCAGGCGCGCAGCACCCGCCGCCGCCAGCCTCAAGGTGAATCGCGACGCCTATCCGGTTACTCATACCGCCAAGCAACTGATCGACAAGACGGTGCAGAGCTATGACCAGCTGGTCCTGGCGATGCAGGCGCTTGGTCAGGCGGTGCGCAACGGCGATGCACTGGATATCGCTGGTCTGGAACAACCCTCGGCAGTACTGGTGGAATGTCTGCTGGCCAACCCCCAGGTACTGGTCTGGATTCTGGGCACCGAGGATGAGCCGCGCACTGCAAATACCTACTGCGTGCGCGCCGCTATCTGGGCGGCGATCCTGGCCCGCCAGTTTGGCCAGAAGCAGGCTGACATCGAGCTGCTGTTTCTGAGTACGCTATTGGCGGACGTGGGTATGCACCTGCTGCCGGAACGGCTGGTGAACAAGCGTGGACCGTTTCGTAAAAAGGAATACCTGGCCTATCGCAAGCACGTGGATTTCGGACTGGAATTGCTCAGCAGCCATGAGCAGCTCGACGAGCGCCTGTTGCGGGTGGTGCGCGCTCACCACGAGCGGCACGATGGCCTGGGCTTTCCCAAGGGACTGAAGGGCGACCAGATTCCGGTGCTGGCGCGCTTTGCGGCACTGGCTTACAGCTTCGAACGCCTGTTGCGCAGCAACGATCGAAAGCGCCGGCTATCACCCGCACGGGCACTGGCGAAACTGTATCGACAGCGCAAGCTGAAATTCCCCGAGCAGCTGGTAGTGGAATTTATTCACGTGCTGGGTACGTACCCGGTGGGTTCGGTGGTCAAACTGGATAACGGCGATGTAGCACTGGTGCTCGAGCAGAATCCCGAAGAGCGCCTGTCGCCGAAAGTGGCCGTCATCTGCGACGCCAGTCAAAAGCCCCTGGCCAAACCCAAACTGCTGGACCTGGCCACCCGGAAAGACCGTGACTCCGGCCGCCGCATCAAGGCCAGCGTCAATCCCGGTGAACTCAGTCTCGATCTCAGCAACTATCGCTTCCAGTTCCTGGGCAAGCGTGTGGCCCTGGCCGGCTTCGCTTTCCGGTTCTGAGCCCCCCAGACAAATTCCCCAGGTCTAGATATCCCCGTACAGCGCCTGCAGAATCGCCAGCGCTGCTAGCGGGGCAGTTTCCGTGCGCAGGATCCGCGGTCCGAGACTGACGGCCTGATAGCCAGCCTGGGTGGCGGCAGAAATTTCTGCGTCCGCAAAACCACCTTCCGGGCCGCTGAGTAACATGGCATTGCTTTGAATGGCGATCTCTTTAATCGAGGGCGCCTCGCCGGTGTGCAGCAGCAATTTCGGCGAGATGGTGTTTTCCGCCAGTGTGTTTTCGGTCAGATATTCCGGCAATGCAATGGGTGTCTCGACGGTCGGCACGGTAATCCGCCCGCACTGCTCGCAGGCATTCACTACCACCTGCTGCCAGTGCCGCAGCTTGTTATCGAGACGTTTGGGTTCCTTGAAGCGCACTTCACCAAACTGGCAGTACAGCGGGGTAATCCGGCTAACACCGAGCTCCGTGGCTTTTTGCATCACGAAATCCATGCGCTCGCCCCGGGACAGGCCAATGCCCAGGTGTATCTGCAGGCGTTCTTTGATCGGCGGACGCAGCTGTTCAGCAATCGAGACGACTACCTGCTTTTTGCTGGCAGTTTTGATGCTGGCGGTAAATTCGCCGTCGCTACCATTAAAGACTATGAGCGATGACTCGGCGCCGAGCCGTAAAACGGTGGCGAGGTAGTGACTGGCATCGGGAGGGAGGGTAAGAGAAGCTCCAGGTTGCAGCCTGGCTTCGACATACAACCTGGAGATTCGCATAGTGGGTACCGCGTAAGTTGTTGGACAACCGCGGCATTGACCGCGCTAGCGTCGGTTAGACAGGTCCAGATTATTCCAGATTTCCGTCACTGCTTTCGAGACATTCATGGAATAAAAATGCAGACCGGGCGCATCGCCTTCCAGCAAACGATCGCAGATGTCAGTAACCACATCGATGCCAAAGGCACGCATGGATGCATCATCATCCTCGTAAGCTTCCAGACGGCGGCGTATCCATTGCGGAATTTCCGCGCCACAGCCAGCGCTGAATCGCGCCAGGCGGGTGTAATTCGTGATCGGCATGATACCGGGCACGATAGGAATGGTAATGCCTTCCTTTTCGCAGTAATCCACGAAGCGGAAATAGGCATCGGTATTGTAAAAATACTGGGTAATCGCTGAGTCGGCTCCGGCGTTCACCTTCTGCTTGAAGTACGCCACGTCTTCGGCATAGCTTTTGGCATCGGGATGAATCTCCGGGTAGCAGGCCACTTCGATATGAAAGAAGTCGCCGGTTTCCTTGCGTACAAATTCCACCAGCTCATTGGCATAGCGGTGATGTACGGAGGAACCACTGCCGGAAGGAATATCTCCGCGCAGGGCCACCAGGCGATTAACGCCGGCCTCCCGGTACAGAGACAGTAGTTTCAATACTTCCTTTTCCGAAGTACCACCGAAGGACAGGTGCGGGGCCACGCTGGACCCCGCCTCCTGATACTTCAGCACGACTTTACGAGTGCCCTTCTTGGTCGACCCGCCAGCCCCATAGGTCACCGAAAAGAAATCGGGACCCAGGGAGGCGAGCTTCTTGTGGGCAATGTCCAGCTTGTTCATACCCTCCTCGGTTCGAGGCGGATAGAACTCAAAGCTGAACGTTTTTGCAGGGGATGCTTCCATTTCTCTCCCGTCGTGTTGTTATCAGAACGAGCGAAAATTACTCGTTATGAAAAGTCGTGACCGATTGCCTAGTACTTGTAGCTGTCGGTCTTGAAGGGACCTTCAGTCGGCACACCGATGTACTCTGCCTGACCCTTGGTCATGCGTGTCAGTACGCCACCGAAACCCTGTACCATCAGCGCAGCCACTTCTTCGTCCAGCTGCTTCGGCAGAACTTCGACAGTGATCTTCTGCTTCTTGGAATCTACCGACAGGTCAGCATACTTGCGCTCGTACAGATACATCTGCGCCAGCACCTGGTTGGCAAACGAACCATCCATAATGCGTGACGGGTGGCCTGTGGCGTTACCCAGGTTAATCAGGCGGCCTTCTGACAGCAGCAGCAGGTAGTCGTCCTTGTTCTTGGTGCCGTTGCGGAAGATCTGGTGAACCTGTGGCTTCACTTCCAGCCAGTCCCAGTTGTCGCGCATGTACTTGGTATCGATCTCGTTGTCGAAGTGACCGATGTTGCAGATCACCGCGCCTTTCTTGGCGGCTTGCAGCATGTACTTGTCGCAGACGTCGAAATTACCTGTAGCGGTACAGATCAGGTCCTGTTGACCGATCATGTCCTTGTCGATGCTGTCCAGAGAGCCTTTGTTCTCACCATTGATATAGGGAGATACGACCTCGAAGCCGTCCATGCAGGCCTGCATGGCGCAGATCGGATCGATTTCGGCGATCTTTACGATCATGCCTTCCTGGCGCAGGCTCAGGGCTGAACCTTTACCCACGTCACCGTAACCGATAACCAGGGCTTTCTTGCCAGACAGCAACATGTCAGTGGCACGCTTGATGCCGTCGTTCAGACTGTGGCGGCAACCGTACTTGTTGTCGTTCTTGGACTTGGTGACCGAATCGTTGACGTTGATGGCGGGTACCTTGAGGGTGCCCTTCTTCATCATTTCCAGCAGACGGTGTACACCAGTGGTGGTTTCTTCGGTGATACCGTGCACGTGCTCCAGCACCTGCGGATACTTGTCGTGGACCATGGAGGTCAGGTCGCCACCGTCATCAAGAATCATGTTGGCGTCCCAGGGCTCGCCATCCTTCAGGATAGTTTGCTCAATGCACCATTCTGCTTCTTCCTCGGTCTGGCCTTTCCAGGCGTAAACAGCGACGCCGTCGCGTGCCAGACAGGCAGCGGCGTGATCCTGAGTTGAAAAGATGTTGCATGAGGACCAGCGTACCTCGGCACCCAGTTCCATCAGGGTCTCGATCAGTACCGCTGTCTGCACGGTCATGTGAATGCAGCCGAGAATCTTCGCGCCTTTCAGCGGTTTCTCTTTTGAATATTTGGTGCGCATGCCCATCAGGGCGGGCATTTCGGCTTCGGCCAGGGTGATTTCCCGGCGGCCAAAATCGGCCAGTGAAATATCGGCTACCTTGTAGTCCTGTACTTCGCTGCCTTCTTTTTGCACAGAGAGGTTGTTCATAAAAAACTCCAGTTAGTGAATGAATTCGTGAAAGTCGTTAGTTGTTACAGTCCAGCGGCGCTTTTCAGCGCGTCGGCCTTGTCTGTTTTTTCCCACGTAAAATCCGCTTCGTCGCGGCCAAAGTGGCCGTAGGCGGCGGACTTGCGGTAGATCGGCCGGAGCAGGTCCAGCATCTCAATCAGTCCCTTGGGTCGCAGCTCGAAATGTTCCCGAACCAGTTCCGTGATCTTGTCGTCACCAATCTTGCCGGTGCCAAAAGTGTCTACGCTGATCGATGTGGGCTCGGCCACCCCGATGGCATAGGACAATTGAATTTCAGCGCGCTCGGCAATGCCGGCGGCGACCAGGTTCTTGGCGATGTAGCGCGCCAGGTAGGCAGCTGAGCGGTCAACCTTGGACGGGTCCTTGCCCGAGAAGGCACCGCCACCGTGGCGAGCCATGCCGCCGTAGGTGTCGACAATAATCTTGCGGCCAGTCAGACCACAGTCACCTTGCGGGCCGCCAATGACGAAGCGACCGGTCGGGTTGATGAAGTATTTGGTGTCCTTGGTAACCCACTCTTCAGGAAGGACCGGTTTGATAATCTGGTCCATCACTGCTTCGCGCAGATCGGCAAGGCTGATCTCTTCGCGGTGCTGGGTGGACAGCACGACCGCGTCAATGCCCACCGGCTTGCCGTCTTCGTAGCGGAACGTCAGCTGGCTCTTGGCGTCGGGCTCGAGCCAGGGCAGGGTGCCATTCTTGCGCACTTCTGCCTGGCGCTTCACCAGCAGGTGCGAATAGTGAATCGGGGCTGGCATCAGCGCTTCAGTTTCGTTGCTGGCGTAGCCGAACATCAGGCCCTGGTCACCGGCACCCTGTTCATGATCGTCGCTCTCGTCAACGCCCATGGCGATGTCGGGCGACTGTGCGCCAATACCATTCAGGACTGCGCAAGTGTGGCTGTCGAAGCCGCTTTCGGAGTGGTTGTAGCCAATATCGTTAACTACGTCGCGAACGATGGCTTCGACGTCGACGTAGGCGTCAGTGGTGATCTCACCGGCAACAATAACCATGCCGGTCTTGACCATTGTTTCGCAAGCCACTCGGGAGTGCTTGTCCTCGGCCAGCAGGGCATCAAGGATGGCATCCGAAATCTGGTCTGCCATTTTGTCCGGGTGTCCCTCGGAAACGGATTCAGAGGTAAATAAATGTGATTCTGCCATGAAGTCTTCCTTATCTTGGACGTAGGTTAATTTTGGGGTTGAAGTTATTCAGCTATTTTTCTCAACTCTCAGGCGTCAAGTGTCCCACGTTTGAACACGCGGATTTGAATCTGAAAGCCGTTGCGTAATTGCAGGTAGGAGCCCTGATCGATAATCAGGCCCGCATCAAGAGCCCACCGGTCAAGGTCCTGTTTGTCGATGCCCAGCCACAGATCGCCGCAAGCTTCACGCACCCATTCCTGGTCGTGCGGAGCCAGTTCGACTATCAGTAAATGGCCACCGGGTTTAAGCAGGGCAGCGCAGTCCTGAAACGTGCGTGCCGGAGACGAGATGTGATGCATGACCATCTCGAAGATGATCAGGTCGCTGCTGATGTTCTTGCCCAGCGCGACGCTGGTATCACCATGAATAAGCTGGACCTGGGTGTGGCCGGCCTCGGCGACCGCCGCCTGACTGCGTTCCAGCATATCCAGGGAGTTGTCGAGTCCGATCAGCTTGGCAAAGCGGTCCGCCAGTTCGACCAGCAGGTAGCCCTCACCGGGCCCTACTTCCAGCACCGTGGCGTCTTCGTCCAGTCCGAAATTATCGATCACGTCGAGCAGCACATTGCTGTACTCGCCATGGGCAACGATCAAACCCTGTTTCTCGAGAAACTTGTTGGCATTGCGATTGAAAAAGTTGAGCGACAGCTGCGAGCGTTCCAGTTGCAGCTGGCGGATCTTGCGCTCCTGGCCCTGGTCGATGGGCAGCGCGTCCACCTGCGCAAAAACCGCTGCCTTGAGCTCCCGTAGCGGGTCGCTCTCGGTGAGAAAGGCGCGGCGGTAAAAAATAGAGTTGCCTTCGCGGCGAGTGGAAACCAGCTGGGCGTTGGCCAGGATTTTCAGATGGTGGCTGAGCGCCGACTGGCGAATCTCAAGAATCCGACACAGCTCCAGCACGCCGAACGACTCATGCATCAGCAACCGCAGGATTTGCAGCCGAAGCTGATCCGCGAGGGCCTTGTGCAGGGCCGCAAGCTGTTCCAGAGGCGTGCTGAATGATGCCACCGGTGTTGTTTGGGTCGCTGTACTCAAAGTGTGTTGTTGGGGTCGGTACTGATAAGAAGCGCCACAGTATCAGGTCTGGGGAGGCATTTCAAACCTATATCAAAATATTTTGATATAGGAGCATTCAATTATTTTGATATAGAGTCAGTTCTGTCATATTGCATGACATTGCCAGGGTGTGGGGTGCAGCCGAATCTTCCCGCGACCCTGTTCCGGCTCGCCGCCAGCAACTTACCAAGCCTTGCTGTGGCATATTCCCATCAGGTGCGGGAAAATAGCGCCCGCTCACCGCCAGCCCGGGGCCACTTACTGCGCCGGAATGCCCGCAATGAGCCATTTTGCCCAGAGGCGATCAGCCAGAAACGATCACCGAACCATCACCGAGAACGATTCAAGCGAAAGGAGCACCACCCATGGCGGATAACGCTATCACCCGAAAAGAGCGCGCCAACGCAATTCGCGCGCTGAGCATGGATGCCGTGCAGAAGGCCAGGTCGGGTCACCCCGGCGCGCCGATGGGCATGGCGGACATCGCCGAGGTGCTGTGGTGCGACTATCTCAACCACAATCCGGGCAACCCGGAATGGTTCAACCGCGACCGCTTTGTGCTCTCCAATGGCCATGGCTCGATGTTGATCTACTCATTGCTGCACCTGAGCGGCTATGACCTGCCGATGAGCGAGCTTGAGAATTTCCGTCAGCTGCACTCCCACACCCCGGGCCATCCCGAATACGGGGATACCGTGGGTGTGGAAACCACCACCGGCCCGCTGGGTCAGGGACTGGCCAATGGTGTGGGCATGGCGGTAGCCGAGAAGACCCTGGCGGCGCAGTTTAACCGCGACGGTCTCGACATCATTGATCACTTCACGTATGTGTTCGCCGGTGATGGCTGTCTGATGGAAGGCATCTCCCACGAGGTGTGTTCGCTGGCAGGTACCCTGGCGCTGGGCAAGCTGATTGTGTTCTATGACAACAACGGCATTTCGATCGACGGCGAGGTGGATCAGTGGTTCAGCGACGATACCAACAAGCGCTTTGAGGCCTATGGCTGGCAGGTGCTGAGCGCCGATGGGCACGACCCGGACGCGGTGCACAAGGCCATTGCCGCGGCCCAGGCCGAGACCGGCAAGCCCACCCTGATTAACTGCAAGACCATTATCGGTTTTGGTTCGCCTAACAAGCAGGGCACCGCGGCCACCCACGGCGCGCCGCTGGGGGACGAGGAAATTGCCGCGGCTCGGGAAGCGCTGGACTGGCCTCATTCACCGTTCAATGTGCCCGCAGACATCAAGCAGTCCTGGGACGCCACCGAGAAAGGTTTTCAGGCCGAGACCGCCTGGAAGGAAAAGCTGGTGGCTTACGAGGAAGAATATCCTGACCTGGCCATGGAGCTGGTACGCCGCATCAAGGGCCAATTGCCCGGTTACTTTGAAGAGCGGGCCTGGGAATTCATCAAGCAGTGCCAGGCTAACGGCCAGGATATTGCCAGCCGCAAGGCGTCACAGAACTGCATCGAGGCTTATGCCGCCATGCTGCCGGAACTGATCGGCGGCAGTGCCGACCTCACCGGCTCCAACCTTACCACCTGGTCGGGGAGCACGCCGATTACCGAAAAAGCCGGTGGCAACTACATCTACTATGGCGTGCGCGAATTTGGCATGACCGCCATGGCCTCGGGTATTGCCCTGCATGGCGGACTGATTCCCTACAGCGCCACCTTCCTGATTTTCATGGAATATGCCCGCAATGCCGCGCGCATGGCAGCGCTGATGGGTCAGCGCAGTATCCTGGTTTATACCCACGATTCCATCGGCCAGGGCGAAGACGGGCCTACCCACCAGCCGGTGGAGCAACTGGCGACGCTGCGCATTACCCCGAATATGTCTGTCTGGCGACCGGCGGACGACGTTGAATCTGCCATCGCCTGGAAAGCGGCCCTGGAGCGACAGGATGGCCCCACGGCACTGGTATTCTCCCGCCAGGGACTGCCGCATCTGGAGCGTGACGACGAGCAGCTGCAGGCCGTTGCCCGCGGTGGCTATATTCTTAAGGATTGCGCCGGTGAACCGGAACTGGTGATTATCGCCACCGGGTCTGAAGTCGCACCCAGTCTGGCGGCCACCGAGGCCCTGCAGGCGGATAATCTGGCGGTGCGCCTGGTATCCATGCCCAGCGTCGATGCTTTCGAAGCCCAGGACCAGGAGTATCGCCAGGCGGTGCTGCCGCCCACGGTGCGCAAGCGTCTGGCGGTAGAAGCCAGTGCCAGTGATTACTGGCACAAGCTGGTGGGTCTGGACGGCGAGATCGTTGGCATGCGCAGTTTCGGCGCCTCGGCACCCGGTGGCGCACTGCTGGAGCATTTCGGTTTTTCCGCCGAGAACATCACCGCCGTCGCCCGCAAGCTTGCCGGTAGCGGCTAGCGCGCCACCACTCCACTGTCCACCCGGACACCACACGGACGCCCAGCAGTGAGCCAGTTATGAGCTATCGTATCGCCATTAACGGTTATGGCCGCATCGGGCGCTGTGTGCTGCGCGCATTTTACGAGTCCACCAACTACGCAGACCTGCGCATCGTTGCAATCAACGATCTGGCGGACAGTAGCAATCTGGCACACCTGACCCGCTATGACAGCACCCACGGCCGTTTTCTTGGCAGCGTGGCAGCGGGAGTGGACTACCTGGACATCGACGGCGACCGCATTCGCGTGTCCAGCTGTGCCGACCTGGAGTCACTGGACTGGCAGGATGTCGACCTGGTGATGGAATGCAGCGGCGCTTTCACTGACCGCCGCCAGGCGGAAATCCACCTGGCTCGTGGCGCCGGTAAGGTGCTGTTTTCCCAGCCAGCTGAGTCTGATGTCGACAACACCGTGGTGTGGGGCGTCAACCACAAGACGCTCACCGCCGAGCAGCGCATTTTGTCCAACGCATCCTGCACCACCAACTGCATCGTGCCGGTGCTGGATGTGCTGGATCGCGAACTGGGTATCGCCTCCGGGGTCATTACCACGATTCACTCGGCCATGAACGATCAGCCGGTAATCGACAGCTATCACCACCACGACCTGCGCCGCACCCGCAGCGCCATGCAGTCCATCATTCCGGTAGACACCGCCCTGGCCAGAGGTATCGAGCGGATTCTGCCGGATCTCACCGGCAAGCTCAGCGCTCAGGCGATCCGTGTGCCGACGGTGAATGTCTCCGCCATGGACCTGACCGTGCTGGTCAAAGACGCGGACCGCAAGGACATCAGCAGTACCGCCATCAACGACATGCTGCGTGCCCGCGCCGCCGAGCTGCCAGCCAATGTGCTGGGTACCACTGACGAGCCGCTGGCCTCCTGCGATTTTAACCATGACCCGCGCTCGGCAATTGTCGACCTGACCCAGACCCGGGTTGCTCCCCGTGGCCTGGTGAAACTGTTAATCTGGTTCGACAACGAATGGGCTTATGCAAACCGCATGCTGGATGTGGCGCAGTATCTGGGCAGGCTGTGACATACATTGGCGCAGGACTGACCCGGCATGACTCTTGTTCATCGCAGATTTCCGCGAATTGAAACCAGGCTCTGACTGTGCAGCTGTTTGCCAGTTTGGCTTCCTGCGATCGCAGGCGCGAAGGGAGGTTCGAAGAGAAGTGCGCAGGTGACTTCGCTGCCCCGGCCGCCACTGCACAAGCGGATGTGGGGCGGCAGGGTTTCTGACCCGCCAGTTAAGGCCGGCGCTGAACGCAGGAAAAAGACCGCTTTTCAGGGCTTTTTCTGGAGTGAAGGGACCCAGGATGGGCGCCAAGCCGGCGGGGCGGGAACCCTGCCGCCCCACAGTCGCGCTCGAGGTCAGCGATCTACATGACTACCTACACCCTAAGGGTTCTATCGCGTGAATGAGTGTGCCTTGCGCGATTGATAAATTGTTATTAAGAAGCACTAAAAAACGATAAAATACGCGAAATGACAAATACTCATGGCGAAACTCGCCGGGTTAGCAAGGAATGATTAATTGTTCTTAAATGTAGCGAAAATTAAGATATAAACACAAATAGCTATTAAATAACGCGATCTACAGAAAACAAAATTTTGGCTAAGTTCTGCTAAATGTATCTAAGATGCAAAAATAGCTGACTATTGCTGCAAAAATAACCAAACAAGTAATCCGGATGGAAGAAATGATGACCTACCTGCGCATGGATGACCTGGATCTGGCTGGCAAACGCCTGTTGATTCGCGACGATCTCAATGTGCCGGTGGACGCTGGCAAGGTGGGTAATGACACGCGAATTCGAGCGGCGCTGCCCACTATCCAGCGCGCTTTGCAGGCGGGCGCCCGGGTGGTGCTCATGTCGCACCTGGGTCGGCCGGAGGAAGGCGTCCCCATTGCCGGGCAGGCAGAGTTTTCCCTGCAGCCGGTGGCAGACTACCTGGGCGACTTGCTGGCTGAACCGGTGCCCCTGGTGAGCAACTATCTGGAGGATCCGGCAGCGGTGACCAACAACACCGCCAGGGTTATTTTGCTGGAAAACGTGCGTATCAATCCCGGTGAAAAAGCCAATGACGATGCTCTGGCCCAGCGCTATGCGGCGCTGGGCGACATCTTCGTGATGGACGCCTTCGGCACCGCCCATCGTGCCCAGGCCAGTACCCATGGCGTTGCCAAATTCGCTGGTCAGGCCTGCGCCGGTCCGCTGTTGGCCCAGGAACTGCAAGCTTTGGAGCGATCCCTGAGTAATCCGGCCCGGCCGCTATTAGCGGTGGTGGGCGGCGCCAAGGTATCCAGCAAGCTGGATGTACTCATGAGCCTGAGCGACAAATGCGACCAGCTCATTGTCGGCGGCGGCATTGCCAACACCTTTCTGCTGGCCAGCGGTGCCAACGTGGGCAAATCCCTGTGCGAGCCGGACCTGGTGGAAACCGCCAGGCAACTCATGCACAAGACCTCCATTCCCTTGCCGGAAGACGTGGTGGTGGCGCAGGAATTCGGAGCTGAACACCAGGCCACCGTGAAAACCATTGCCGAGATCAACGACGAGGATATGATTCTCGATATCGGACCGGTCACCTCGGCGCGCTTTGCGGCCCTGGTGGGTCAGATGGCAACCATTCTCTGGAATGGCCCGTTGGGTGTATTCGAAAACGATGCCTTTGCCGCGGGCACCGAGACCCTGGCCCGGGCCATCGCCGACAGTGACGCCTACTCCCTGGCTGGCGGCGGTGAAACCATTGCCGCCATCGATAAATATGGTGTCACCCGCGACATCTCCTATATCTCCACCGGAGGCGGTGCCTTTCTGGAATATGTGGAAGGCAAGGAATTGCCTGCGGTGCAGGTATTGAAGGAACGCGCCGCGGCGCAGTAACCTGACGCTCTCTAATTGAACCACTAACCTGGGTCCTGACCGACCCTATCAGCACAGCCAGACCAGAAGCACAGAGGAACCCTTATGGCGCTTATCAGCTTGCGACAACTCCTGGATCACGCTGCCGAAAACGGCTACGGCGTACCGGCCTTCAACGTCAACAATCTCGAGCAGGTCCGCGCCATCATGGAGGGCGCCGCCGAGGTGAACAGTCCGGTGATCCTGCAGGCGTCCGCAGGGGCGCGCAAGTACGCGGGCTCCAACTTTCTCAAGCACCTGATCCAGGGCGCGATTGACGAATTTCCGCAAATTCCCATCGTCATGCACCAGGATCACGGCGTGTCACCCGCGGTGTGCCAGCGCTCCATCCAGCTGGGTTTTTCCTCGGTGATGATGGATGGCTCGCTTGGCGAAGACGGCAAGACGCCTACTGACTTTGACTATAACGTGCGGGTGACCAAAACCGTGGTGGATATGGCCCATGCCTGTGGTGTCTCGGTGGAAGGTGAGATTGGCTGTCTCGGCTCCCTGGAAACCGGTATGGCCGGCGAAGAAGACGGTATCGGTGCCGAGGGTAAGCTGACCATGGAGCAGCTGCTGACCGACCCGGATGAGGCCAAGGATTTTGTTGACGCTACCGGTGTGGATGCCCTGGCCATCGCCGTGGGTACCAGCCACGGCGCCTACAAGTTCTCCCGTCCGCCCACTGGCGACACTCTCGCCATCCAGCGCATCAAGGAGATCAACGCCAAAATACCCAACACCCATCTGGTGATGCACGGCTCGTCTTCTGTGCCCCAGGAGTGGCTGCAGGTTATCAACGAATTTGGCGGCGAGATTTCGGAGACCTATGGCGTCCCGGTCGAGGAAATCCAGGAAGGTATTCGCCACGGTGTCCGCAAGGTCAACATCGATACCGATCTGCGCCTGGCGTCCACCGGAGCGGTGCGCAAGTTCCTGGCGGAGAACAAGTCGGAGTTCGATCCGCGCAAATTCCTGATCCCGACCATTGCCGCCATGAAGGACATTGTTAAGGCGCGCCTGGAAGCCTTTGGCACCGCGGGTAATGCCGACAAGATTGGCAAAGTCTACAGCCTGGAAGAAATGTACCTGCGTTACGCCGACTAGGCAGCTCGCGAGATCGGACTCTTCATTGTCAGGAGGGGTCGGGTCACCCAATCAGTGGCGCGCTGATATCCAGCGCGCCCAGGACTAGCCATGTTCAGCCCGAATGATGCCGAGGCGCTGCGCCAGTCGCTGTCGCCAATTCAGTTCCAGGAGTCCACGCCCGACTCCGCCCTGCTTGAACAGTATCGCGCTCATTACGGGCTGAAACTGGATACCGTGGAGAGGCCGGTAGACCATCGTCTGGGCACGTTCTCGGTTACCGGCGCGTATGACAATGTCTTCCAGGTGGTGTGCCAGTATTTCTCACTGCCACAGGCACGGCACCGAGGTACCGCCTTTTTACTCCACGGCTATTTCGATCACGTTGGCCTTTATGGCCATTTAATCCGCCACTGTCTGGAGTTAGGGCTGTCGGTGGTGATTTTTGACCAGCCGGGTCACGGCCTGTCCAGCGGTGTGCCGGCCAGTATTGATTCCTTCGCGCGCTATGTGAGTGGGCTCGATACCTGCTTGCAACTTGCCGATGCCCAGCAGCTTGCCAAGCCCTGGTACATGATTGGCCAGAGTACCGGTGCTGCAGTGCTGATGGACGCCCTGCAGCAGCAAACGGTACCGCTATTGTACGACGCCCGGCGTTTTATCCTGCTGGCGCCGCTGCTGCGGCCACGACACTGGCCGGTAACGCGGTTGCAATTTGCAGTACTGCGGCATTTCCTGAGCAGCACCAGGCGGGTTTTCGTTGACAACAGTCACGACCGGGAATTCCTCGAATTTTTGAAAAACCACGATGCCCTGCAGTGCCAGGTAATTCCCATAGACTGGATTCAGGCGATGATCGATTATCAGCGGCGTTTTTACCGGGCGCCGATTGGCAGAGAGAGCCTGCACGTTATCCAGGGCACTGACGATGGCACGGTGGACTGGCAGTTTAATCTCGACCAGATCGTTGCGAAGTTCCCGGAGTCGCGTACCTACATGGTAGCCGGTGCCCGTCATCATCTGGTCAACGAGTCAGAATACTACCGTGAGCGAATCTTTGGCCTGATAAGCGAGATGATCTTTCCGCCAGGGGAGATTTAGCGTGGGGGGATGGGCGGCCGCCAATCGGCGACCGCTATTATTTTCCTAGAAAAGTACGCGGCAGCGGATAGTGCCGTTGACCTTGTTCAATTTCTCCAGCGCCAGTTCGCTGTACTGCTGGTCCACATCCATCACCACATAGCCTACCTCGGCATTGGTTTGCAGATATTGCGAGGCAATATTGATTCCGGTGTCGGAAAAAATCCGGTTAATCTCGGATAAGACACCTGGCACGTTTTTGTGAATATGAAGCAGGCGGTGATTCTCTGGGTGTGCCGGCAGGGTAACTTCCGGAAAATTCACGGCGGTGAAGGAAGATCCATTGTCGCTGTAGCGCACCAGCTTTTCAGCAACCTCTACGCCGATATTCTCCTGCGCTTCCATGGTGCTGCCGCCAACGTGGGGCGTGATAATGCAGTTGTCGAACTGACGCAGCGGCGAGAGAAATTCCTCATCATTGGATTTTGGCTCCTCCGGAAACACATCGATGGCAGCACCGGCAATTGATCGGGACTCCAGCGCCGTGGCCAGGGCGTCAATGTCCACTACTGTGCCCCGCGAAGCATTGATGAAAATGCCGGAGTCCTGCATCCAGCCTAGTTCGCGTGCGCCAATCATGTTACGGGTTTCCGGAGTCTCGGGCACGTGCAGGGTGACTACGTCACAGGTTTCCATCAACTCCTGCAGAGTATCGACCTGGGTGGCATTACCCAGGGGCAGCTTGGTGACTACATCGTACAAATAGACTTCCATGCCCATGGCTTCTGCCAGCACACTTAACTGCGAGCCAATATTGCCGTAACCGACGATGCCCAGTTTTTTACCGCGCGTCTCATAAGAACCTTTGGCGGCTTTCTGCCAGATGCCGCGGTGTGCGAGCGCATTCTTTTCCGGTATCCCGCGTAGCAGCAGGATTGACTGGCCAATCACCAATTCGGCGACGCTGCGGGTATTGGAAAACGGGGCATTGAATACCGGGATACCACGTATCAAGGCGGCGTTCAGGTCCACCTGATTGGTGCCAATACAAAAGCAGCCCACGGCCAGCAGTTTGTCTGCTGCAGCGAAAATCTCTTCCGTCAGCTGGGTGCGGGAGCGGATGCCGACAAAGTGGGCGCCCTTGATGCGCGCCTTGAGATCTTCGCCATCCAGCGAGGTTTTCAGGTACTCGACGTTGTCATACCCGGCCTTGGTGAGGTTATCCAGAGCGCTCTGATGAACGCCTTCGAGAAGAAGGAACTTGATCTTGCTTTTGTCGAGTGAAGTGGGCTGCATAGGTTCTTGGTGAGTAGTTGTATTGGAAGAGGATTGTGGGTTCTGGCTAATCTGAAAAAATAGATGTGGACTGAACGTGCTGCAAAATGCGCTACAAATCGGTGGATAGAAAGTACGGTTTACTCGCGGCTCATCAAACCGGTCATCGGTCCAGGCCATCGGGCCAGGCATGTGTGAGCGAAAGTGGGTCACAGTGCGGCGGGGAAGGCGGTTTCAGCCTGAGCCATGCCCCTAAAGCGTGCGCATGATAACATACTCGTTGGCGTCATTGCTGAGGCAGTACTGCCGCTGCGCTTGATCAAGTCATCACAGGAGCACCATGAGTACACAGTTACAACAAAGTTTTACCCCTGACATCCTGTCGGCCCTGCAGGACATCGTGGGCGCCGACTGGGTAAAAACCGAATCCGACGATTTGCAGAACTACGGTAAGGACTGGACCAACGCCTACCCCGTTGCCCCCAGTGCCGCGGTGCTGCCGGCGTCCATAGAAGAGGTGCAGGCTATTGTCAGGCTTGCCAATGAACATCAGCTTGCCGTGGTCCCTTCCGGGGGTCGCACCGGACTCAGTGGCGGCGCGGTGGCAAGCCACGGGGAAGTGGTAATCGCTTTTGACCGGATGAACAATATCAAAGACTTCAATGCTGCGGACCGGCAGGTAGTCTGTGAAGCTGGTGTAGTCACCGAGCAGCTGCAGGAATTTGCGGCAGACAAGGGGCTTTACTACCCGGTGGATTTTGCCTCTGCCGGCTCCAGCCAGATCGGCGGCAATGCCGCTACCAATGCCGGTGGTATCAAGGTGATACGCTACGGCATGACCCGTAACTGGGTGGCCGGTCTTAAAGTGGTAACCGGCACCGGTGAATTGCTGGACTGCAACAAGGGCCTGGCCAAGAACGCCACCGGCTATGACCTGCGGCACTTGTTCGTCGGCTCGGAAGGCACCCTGGGCCTGATTGTCGAGTTGACTATCGGGCTCACCAGCCAGCCTCACGACCCGACCGTATTGTTGCTGGGCCTGAACAGCATGACCGATACCATGCCGGTGCTGCAGGCTTTCCAGGACAAACTGCCGCTCACCGCGTTTGAGTTCTTCTCCGAGAAAGCGCTGGCTCATGTGGTTAATGAAAAATCACTGCCGCGTCCGTTCGATACCGAAGCTCCGTTTTACGCCCTGATCGAATTCGAGAATCGTAGTGAGCAGGATATGGACACCGCCATGTCGCTGTTTGAACACTGTATGGAACAGGGCTGGATTAGTGACGGAACTATCAGCCAGAGTCTCGGCCAGGCGCAAAATCTGTGGCGGTTGCGGGAAGACATTTCCGAAACCATCGCCCGCTTCACTCCCTACAAGAATGACATTTCGGTGAAGGTCTCACGGGTGCCTCAGTTTCTGAGCGACGTGGATGAACTGGTCAGTGAGTCGTACCCGGATTTTGAAATTATCTGGTTTGGTCATATCGGTGATGGCAATGTGCATCTGAACATTCTCAAACCGGATGCGCTGTCCAAAGAAGAGTTTTTCGAGCGCTGCGGCAAGGTCTCGGAAATGGTCTTTGCTGTGGTGCAGCGCTATGACGGCAGTGTGTCGGCGGAACACGGCGTTGGGCTATTGAAGAAACCGTATTTACAGTACGCGCGCAGTGCCCCAGAAATTGCCTACATGAAAGGCATCAAACAGGTGTTCGATCCGCATAACATTCTGAATCCGGGAAAGCTTTTTGATTTGTGATCCCTAGTGGTGCGGCTTTCAGTGCGTTCTTGCACTGTTTAAGTGAGCGCCTCTATGGCTGCGTTGTTATAAACCAGTTTCCTGCTAGCTACCTGCTAGCTGCTTACCAGCTAATTGCCAGTTACCAAACGGTGACCGACCGATGACCGCAGTGCTGGCTGGCGCTGCAGATTCGTCTGGCAAACCATTGTTCCCACGAAAATTGCAAATTGGGACAAAATTGCCTTCCCATCGGCTCTGAAACCGGCGTAAACTGATGCCTCGGTCAACGTTGACCGGGGGGTTCTGTGAGTAACAGCCCCGTTTAATTTTTAAGATAGTACGAGAGAGATATGTCAGAATCAGTAGAGGGTACCGTTAAGTGGTTTAACGACGAGAAGGGCTTCGGCTTCATCGAGCAGGAAGGTGGCAAGGACGTATTCGTCCATTTCAGCGCCATCAATGGCTCTGGTCGTCGGACGCTTCACGAAGGTCAGAAAGTAACCATGGATGTTACCCAGGGCCAGAAAGGTCCGCAGGCGGAAAACGTTACTCCGCTTTAATTGTCTCACTGGCGGAAATTTGCCGCTGGCGGTTAACTTAGACAGTTAACCGAGACATGCAGTCAATATCGTCTGATCAGCTTAAAAGCAGACGGATTGCCGACCCGATGCATTCATCACTGCCCTGCAGTCGATGAATGCTTGTCTGGCTGTATTTGTTGTTAGTTACTGTGCCTGGGCATAGCAGCTGACGAGAAATTCGCAGCTGATGGCTGTCGGTCCGTTTTTTATCTAGTCAGCGGGATGGGTCGCCAGATTCATCGTGTTCCTCGGGGCAGGATTTCCTCGATACCTTTGCTTGTGCCGAGAAATAGCCGGTCTGCGGCGCGATTGGCAAACAATCCATTGCACACCACGCCAACGATCTGATTCAGGTCGTGCTCCAGCTTGCGCGGCTCCATGATCTGCAGATTGCAAATGTCGATGATATGGTTTCCGTTATCGGTGACGCAGCCTTCACGCCACACCGGGTCTCCCCCCAGCTTTACTACCTGTCGGCCCACATGACTGCGTGCCATGGGAATAATCTCCACCGGCAGCGGGAACCTGCCCAGCAGTTTTACCATCTTTGATTCATCGGCAATGCAGATGAACTCCCTGGCCACTGCGGCGATGATTTTCTCGCGGGTCAATGCTGCACCCCCACCCTTGATGAGCTGCAGGTGATCATTGGTCTCGTCGGCACCGTCGATGTAGAACGCTACCTCTCCCACGGAATTAAGGTCGTAAACGGGGATGCCCAACTCCTTCAGACGCCGGGCTGACTCCTCGGAGCTGGCCACGGTGCCTTCGATGCGATCCTTGATTTTGTCCAGTTCGGCAATGAAGTAATTGGCCGTTGAGCCCGTGCCGATGCCCAGTACCGTGCCGTCTTCCATGTGCTTGTCGACATAGTCAAAGGCGGCTTTCGCCACGGCCTGCTTCAGTTCGTCCTGGTTCATGATGAATTCCTGGTTGTGTCGGTGGTTACATTAACAGCCGGATTGACAGTGCGCCCGGCGCGTCAGTCGAGGTGTTAACTCGAGGGCGTCAGGCTCGCAGCGGCGGTGTTGTTGGTGGCCATTGTCTGGCCCATTCGTACCGAGAGGCCAGCGTCAAATCCCGGGGCCAGGGTCGCGGCACCCTTGGCAAACAACACGATAACCGTGGACCCGGTCTTGAACAAGCCAAGCTCGTCACCGCGCTGGAGAATGACCGGTGTGGCTTGATTGGTATAGTCAGTAGTAACTGTTCCGTGTTGTCCGGGGCATACGGTGCCCGCCCAGACAGTATCGATGCTGGCTACAATCATTGCCCCGACCAGCACCACTGCCATGGGTCCGATCTCGGTATCGAAATGGCAAACCACGCGCTCGTTGCGGGCAAACAATCCGGGTACCGCCGCGGTGGTAGTCGGGTTCACCGAAAACAGGCGACCCGGCACGTAGGTCATGGTGGTAAGCCGCCCGGTAAACGGCATGTGCACGCGATGATAGTCACGAGGTGAAAGATATACCGTGGCGAAGCTGCCGTTGCTGAATTGCCGCGCCAACCTGGTGTCAGCCAGCAGGTCGGCGCCGCTGAACTCGTGCCCCTTGGCCTGCAAAAGCAACTCGTCATTCAGCTCGCCAGCCTGACTGACTGTGCCATCGGCGGGACAAAGTATCGCCTGCGGGTGGTCGGGAAATGGCCGCGCATCGCTTTTTAACCGACGCGTAAAAAAATCATTGAATGACTCATAGTCTGCGGCCTGTTCGCGCTCGGCTTCAGACAGGTCCACCCCGTAGCGCCTGATAAAAAACCCGATCAGCAGCGCCTTCCACAGGCGCACACTCATGAACCAGCCCACCAGGCGCGAGAACGCCTGGTGTGGAATCAGGTATTGAATGGCGACAAACAGGCGTGACATAGGCAAGGGTCAGGATCCGGTTTCGATTGGCGTATCGGGATCATTGCCCCATTCCGCCCAGGAGCCGTCATAAGCCTGGATATCCAGGCCCAGCGCCTTGCCCACCAGATAGGTCAGGCCAGAACGATGGTGCGTCTGGCAGTGGGTAATCAGTGCCTTGTCGGGATCGATACCGTGGCGCTGCAGCTTGCTGCGAATGACATCCAGCGGCAGCAGGCGTAGATCGTTGTCGCGGTCCATGAGTTCCAGCCAGTCCAGATTGCGGGCACCGGGGATGTGGCCGTTGCGCAGGGCATTGACCCGCTCGCCCCGATACTCCTCCGGTGAGCGCGCGTCCCATACCTGCAAATCAGGGTCTTCCAAGTGAGTAAGCACCCACTTCTTGGTGCGCAGCAGGTCCTGGTTGATGGTGGCGCGATAGGGTACTGGCTGCACTGTGACGGGACCCGATGCCACCGGCTGACCCGCGTTCAGCCAGGCCACCAGTCCCCCGTCGAGGTAGGAGTACTGGTCATGGCCGAGTACGTCCAGGGTCCAGATCAGGCGACCAGCCCAACCACCGCCCTCGTCGTCATAGGCAACGATGTGCGTATCCGGGGTCAAGCCAATACGGCTGAACAGAGCACTCAATCGCTCGGCGTCGGGTAGTTTGCCCACTGCCGGTTTCTCCCCGCTCACCAGTTCGGCTGGCTGGATCAGGACCGAGCCGGGGATATGATTGGCAGCAAACACCCGTGCCTCGCAAACCGCCACCAGCAGTACCCTGGCCTGTGCTTTGAGCGCCTCCAGTTGGGAAATATCGATAATGAGTTCATCGGACAGTGGCTGATTGGAGGTTGAGGTCATGTTTGTATTGTACTCATTCCGGACGGCTCATTGCCGACTTGTTGCGTGCGGCTTAGTCATTGCCATGGCCAAGAATGCGCTGAAAACTCTCCCAGCGCCTGGCATCAATATCCCCGGCCTGCAGCGCCGCGGCCAGCGCGCAGCCGGGATCACCCTGGTGGCGACAATTGCGGAACCGGCACTGGCCTTCCAGGGCGCGCAGCTCCGGAAACCCCTGGAACACCTGCTGCGGGCTGAGGGTACCAGTGTTGAATTCCCGAATGCCCGGCGAATCGATCAGGTCGCAGGTGGCCAGATGGAACAGGCGTGCCGTGGTGGTGGTGTGCGTGCCTTTATCCTTGCCGACCGACAGCTCGCCTACTTCGGCGGTAAGGGCGGATTGCGCGCTGGGTGAGGATGCACTGTCAGGGGAGGCAAGACGGTTAATGAGCGACGATTTGCCCACCCCTGACTGACCCACCAGAACCGTGGTCTTGCCGGTCAGAAAGGTGGACAGTTGCTCGATGCCAGCACCACTGTGGGCGGAGACCTGAAACAACGGGTATTCCAGGTGTTGATAGATAGACATGATACTGTCAATCTCCGGATGGGCCGGACTCGCCAGATCGGCTTTGTTCAGCACCAGCGCCGCCTGCAGGTCGAGATTCTCAATCGCCACCAGATAACGATCAATGAGATTCGGGAACGGCTGCGGCAAGACCGCAAATACCACCAGCACCACGTCCAGGTTGGCGGCGACCGGTCGGTCGCGGCCCAGATAATCGGGCCGGATAAAGACGTTGCGGCGCTGGGCCAGGGCGGTGACCACGCCGGATCCGTCGTCGCCGTCTTCCCACACCACCAGGTCACCGGTCACCAGGGGCGGCAGATTGGCGCGCTGGTGGCAGCGGACTATTTTCGGAGGGTCGGATTTGGGAGGGTCGGATTTGGGTGAATCAGCCCCGGGTGAATCAGCCTCAGATGTCGCAGCCCCGGGCGCCTCGGTGTGCAGTGCTTCCACATCCAACTGCTGACCAAAATGACTCACGACCCGGCCGTTACAGGCGTCCGCCGCCGTTTCCGGGCTGTCGGCGGCACGGGTGCGCGCGGCACTGATGCGGCGCTGCTGTTGCTTGCTAAGTCGGCGTTTACTCATGGTGATCCTGTCGGCAGCCGCGGATTATCCCACAGCTGGCGCGATGTCGGGCACGTCAGTCTGCTACAATCGCTGACGAAAAACCCGTGCCCAATGGCAACGTGCCATCGCCGAAACACGCCCCGAATCAAAAGGAATCCGCAACCCATGGACAGCAGTTTGAATCTGATCTGGCTGGATCTGGAAATGACCGGCCTGCTGCCAAACAGCGATCGCATCATCGAAATTGCCACCCTGGTAACCGATGCCGAACTTAACGTGCTGGCGGAGGGTCCGGTACTGGCCATTCACCAGCCCGACGATGTGTTGGCCACCATGGATGCCTGGAACCAGAAACATCACGGCCAGTCCGGCCTGATCGACCGGGTCAAGAACAGCCAGACCAGTGAGCGGGATGCGGAACTGGCGACCCTTGAGTTTCTCCGTCAGCACACCAGCGAGAATTCCTCGCCACTGTGCGGCAACAGTATCTGCCAGGACCGGCGCTTCATGGCCAACTATATGCCGGAGCTGGAAGCCTACTTCCATTACCGGAACCTCGATGTCAGCACCATCAAGGAACTGGCCCGGCGCTGGAAGCCGGATATTCTGGAAAAACTGGTGAAGCAGAGCAGCCACCAGGCCATGGACGACATCAAGGATTCAATAGAAGAACTGCGTTTCTACCGCCAGCACTTTATCGCGCTGTAAACGACTTGCGGCGTCGCCCGCAGCGTCGGTCAGCCATCAGACTGGTGCTGCGTCAGCGCCCATTCAACATGTTCTCGTACCAGCGCTGAGGAGTGATTGCGCCGACTCTCCAGAGCGGTCAGTACTTCACCAGACGTTTGCGCGTTGCCCAGTCCCACCGCCAGATTGCGCAGCCAGCCCTCGTAGCCGGTGCGGCGGATCGCTGACCCGGCGGTGTTGTCGAGAAACTGCTGCTCGCTCCAGCCGAACAGTGTCACCAGCCCGGCATCATCAAAGCCGTGCCGCGGCGCGAAATCGGATTCATCACTGACCCGGGTGAATTTGTTCCACGGGCAGATCAGATTACAGTCATCACAGCCGAATACCCGGTTGCCCATGGCCCGGCGCAGCTCCACCGGGATGCTGCCGCGTAGTTCAATGGTCAGGTAGGAAATACAGCGCCGGGCATCCAGCTGATTGGCGCCCACAAATGCGTCGGTGGGACACACGTCAAGACAGGCGCGGCAACTGCCGCAATGGGGCTCGACCGGTGCATCCAGCGGCAGCGGCAGATCGGTAAACAGCTCGCCCAGGAAAAACCAGGACCCCGCCTGCTTGTTAAGCAGCATGGTGTTCTTGCCTATCCAGCCCAGTCCCGCTTTTTCAGCCAGGGCGCGTTCCAGCACCGGCGCACTGTCGACAAACGCCCGGTAGCCGAATTCTCCAACCGCATTTTCAATCCGGGTGGCCAGCCGTTGCAGGCGTTTGCGGATCAGCTTGTGGTAGTCACGGCCGCGGGCATAGCGGGCGATATAGGCGGATTTGCGGCGCGCCATGGGGGCCAGGGAATTGTCGGTCTGGCGGGCATAATCCAGGCGCGCACAAATCACCCGGGTAGTGCCAGGCAAAAGGCGTTCGGGATGGCAGCGCAAGTCATGATTGGTGGCCATGTAGTGCATCTGCCCGTGATAGTCACTGGCGATCCAGTTGCGCAGATGCGGTTCATAGCTGCCCAGATCAATATCGGTAATGGCCAACTCCTGGAAACCCAGTTCTTTCCCCCAGCGTTTGATGTCGCTGGCCAGTTGCGCCATGTCCAGGTCGGGGGAAACCATCACAGGCGGCAGAGGATCTCCGCTGCCTGTTCAAGGGTGCTGTCATCCTTGCAGAAGCAGAAGCGGACCAGTGGCGCTTTGGAGGGAGTCTCATAAAACGGGGAGAGCGGGATGGCGGCGACACCGTGTTCGCGGGTCAATTCGTTGGCGAACTCGGTATCCGGTAGGTCGCTGATGGCGCTGTAGTCCACCACCTGAAAATAAGTACCCCGGGACGGTGTATAGGTGAATCGGGAGTCAGCCAGCAGCTCACAAAACAGATCGCGTTTGGCCTGATAGAACGCGGGCAACTCGATGGCGTGCTCCGGGCACTGGGCCATGAAGTCGGCGATGGCATACTGCAGAAAGCTGGTGGAGGTGAAAGTCACGAATTGGTGCACTTTGCGGAATTCCGCGGTGAGCGGTGCCCGGGCAACACAATAGGCCAGTTTCCAGCCGGTGGCGTGGTAGGTCTTGCCGAACGAGAATACGGCAAACGCGCGTTGGCTCAACTCCTCATGGCTCAGTACGCTTTCGTGACGCGCACCGTCGAACACCATGTGCTCGTACACCTCGTCTGACAGTACCAGGATATCGCGCTCCCGGGTCAGCGCTGCCAGGTGGTCCAGGTCCTCGCGAGTAAGAATGCCCCCACAGGGATTATGGGGAGAATTGATGATGATCAGGCGGGTTCGCGCGCTAATGGCCTCACTGACCCGCTGCCAGTCCACTGAGAAATCCGGCAGGCTTAACGGGATATGCACACACTTGCCGCCAGCCAGGGCAATAGCCGGCTCATAGGAATCATAAGCCGGATCGAACACAATCACCTCATCGCCGGTGTTCACCACCGCCTGTACCACATCAAACAGTGCCTCGGTGGCACCACTGGTAACCGTTATTTCGGTCTCCGCATCGGCGACAAACTGGTAGTGAAAATTGATCTTATTGGCGATTTGCTGGCGTAGTATGGGCACACCGGTCATCGGGGGATACTGGTTTTTGCCACCGTTCAGGTGCTTGATTACCAGGTCCCGGAGCCGCTCGGGACAATCAAAGTCCGGGAAACCCTGGGACAGGTTGATCGCCCCGTGGTCCTGCGCCAGTTTCGACATGACCGTGAATATGGTGGTGCCGACATGGGGTAGTTTACTTTGCAAGTTGCAACACCTTTTGGGGGTCTATAAGCTTGAGCGCGGTCTGTATCCGCGCCGGTTATTCTAACTGATTCATCGGGAGATCACCGAACCGATCGCCGCGAAAAAGCCCAGGTAACAAGCTGGCTGACACCGGCGCCCTCGCACAGTAATCAGTTCTCACCAGTCAACTCCATTACGAATTTCACTCTATCAGAATTTACGCAGGGCGATCTGCTCAGGTCGTCAGGTAGCGAACACAGGAACACGATATGTCTGCTCCGGACGAAGTAATCAGTTTGAATGCCAACCGGTCCCAACGCGACTCCAAGAGCCTCGCCGAAAACAAGGGCCTGCCTCATTCATTACCGCTCGTTAATTTAAATGGCGGTCGAGCTGCTCTGCTGGCCTATTTTGAAAACACCTGGGCGCTGACGGAACAGCTGTTTTCCGGTCTGGCCAGCGACGAAGCTTTCCTGGTGCGGCCCTATCACAAGACCCGCCACCCACTGATCTTCTACTACGGCCATCCGGTGTGCTTCTACGTCAACAAGTTATTGGTCGCCGGGTTGATCGATGAGCCGGTCAACAAGGAGCTTGAGTTACTGTTCGAAACCGGCGTCGACGAAATGACCTGGGACGATCTGCATGAGGGTGGGCAGGATGTCTGGCCGGAAGTCGATGCCGTGCGTGCCTATCGCCGCCAGGTATACGAACTGGTGCATAACCTGATCAAGACGCATCCGGAGTTTGACCAGCCAATTGCTATGGATCAGCCCGGCTGGGCACTGGTCATGGCCTTTGAGCACGAGCGCATTCACCTGGAAACTTCCAGCGTCCTGATGCGTGAATTGCCCATTGAGCACGTCAAACAACCGGATGCCTGGCCGGATCTGCTGGCTGAACCTAAAGACTCAGTGTATGAACCCCGCGCCGGCCAGGATTACCCGACCAATGAATTGGTAAAAGTCGCGCCAACCACGGTTCGTCTTGGCAAACCGAAGCGCTGGCCCAGTTTTGGTTGGGACAATGAGTATGGCGCCGATACGCGCCAGGTTGATTCTTTTAAGGCTGGCAAATACCTGATTAGCAACGGCGAGTTTCTGGAATTCGTGCGCGCTGGCGGCTATGAGAATGAGCGCTACTGGTCAGAGTCGGGCTGGGCCTGGCGGCAGTTTCGTAATGTGAAGTGGCCAACCTTCTGGGTTCAGGACGGCCCGGCAGGTTCGCATCGCTACAAGCTGCGTATTACTTTCCGCGAGATTGCCATGCAGTGGGACTGGCCCGCCTGTGTGAATTACTATGAGGCCAAAGCCTATTGTGCCTGGCTTACTGAAAAAGAAGGCTATGAAATTCCCCTGCGCCTGTTGCAGGAAAGTGAGCACCAGGCCATTCGTGAACCCGCCATGGCCGGCGCGGTTGACTGGACCCCGGGAGACAATAACTGTCTGGCCCTCGACCCGGTAATGCTGCGTGAGCCGCGCAAGCTGATTAATCACAACTTGCGCTTCGGTGCGGAGTCGCCGGTCAACGCCTGTGACGCCAACAGCCGTGGCTTTCACGACAGCTTTGGCAATGTCTGGCAGTGGTGCGAGGACCCGTTCCATCCGCTGCCGGAGTTCGAGATTCACCCCTATTACACAGATTTCAGTACGCCGTGCTACGACAATGAGCACCAGATGATTCTGGGCGGCTCATTTATCAGTACCGGTGATGAGGCCAGTATCTGGTCACGCTTTCACTTCCGGCCGCATTTCTTCCAGCACGCCGGCTTTCGGATCGTCCAGGATATTGGCATGGCTCTCAAGAAAGGCGACAAGTATGACCTGGACACGGTGGTGGATCAGTACCTGCTGTTCCACTTTGGCAGCGACGCCGATCAGCGTGACGAGGCAATCAGCAACTCGGTTGGGCATCCGACGGTCGGTAACCTGATTCAGCGCACCGTGGAGCTGGTGAATGAATATACCAACGGCAATAGTTCAGTGCTGGATCTTGGCTGCGCCGTGGGCCGGCAGAGTTTTGAGCTGGCGCGCGATTTCGACACGGTGATTGGCCTGGATTACAGCGATGCGTTTATCGACGTGTGTAACGCCATAAAAGACCAGGGTGCGTTGACCTACACCCGCCGCGATACCGGTCGTCACGGCAAGCAACTGGAAGCGCGGGTACCGGACGATGTTGATGCCAGTCGTGTGCTGTTTATTCAGGGTGACGCATCGCGGTTGCGAGCCGCCGAAGAACTGGCTGAAAACGGCCCTTTTGATGCTCTGCTACTGTCCAATTTACTGTGTCGACTGAGCAGCCCGAAAGACTGTCTGCAACAGTTCACCAGCTCCGATCGCTACATCAAATCCGGCGGTATCCTGGTGATCGCATCACCAAACACCTGGATGGACGATTTCACCGATCCCGATGAATTTCTGGATGGCGCGGACAGCGAGGCTACCCTTGCGGCCATTGGCGAGCACTTGCCCGGTTTTACCCGACTGCATGCTGAGGACCTGCCGTTTATGATCCGCGAGCACCGGCGTAAGTACGAATATATAGTTAGCCAGGTGTCAGTGTGGCGTAAGGATTGATGTTTTTTATATTGAAAAAATTCATCCCTGAATTTTTTCAACGTCGCAGCCCAATCACTGGCGGAGAAGTGCGATTCTCCTGGTGATAGGGCTGCTCGCGTCTCGCGCCTGACGGCACTCGCGTCGCGCATCCCTGCGCTCACTCACAGTTCTTTTCGAACTTGTGCATTTGTCTGCGCTGCTTGGGCTGCTTGGGCTGCTCGCGTCTCGCTACGCTCGCGTCGGGCATTGCCGGGAATTGTGACCAGGCTCTGTTTGTGGAACTGTTTGTTGTGCCCATCTGGAGGGTGTGGTCGCGCCGGGCAGGAGGGGCTTGTCGCCAACGCTCTGCGCCCGTCCTGGGTTACTTATAAAGAGACCTTCACTTCGGAAAAACCCAGGAAAACGGTCTTTTTTCTCCGTTCAGCGCTGCCGCTTTACTGTTGGCCACAAGCCCCTCCTACCCGACGCTCCGAGCGCTGATGGGTGTTACGTTGTTTGCTGGCTTTAGTTCCCTTCGATCGGAGGTAGAAGAGTACTTCGATGTCCCAGCTATAACTGCGCTGGTGTCTCAAGCGTATCCTGATGATTTCGGATATTAACCCTAGATATGTACTCGCGGGGCGTATTCTCGAAGCCAGAGAACCCTGGTGCTTGCACACCGCAAGGGGCGGCTGGCAGTTGGCTTGGGCCGCTGCAATCAAGGACCTACGCTGAACGGCGAAAAATGACCGTTTTTCAGGGCATTTTTCAGAGTGAAGGTACCCTGGCTTGCCGGGCGTAGCGAAGCGAAGACTGGAAGGGCGTGGTCCGCAGCGGCCCAAGCCAACTGCCAGGCGGACCGTTCGGAGCCGCCTTACAGCGCTGGGGTGAACAACATGAAACTTTGGGACAGCAGTGCCTGGACTGCGGTCTTTTTTCTCCGTTCAGCGCTGTCGGTTAATTGTTGGCGACAACCCTGCCGCCCCGCAGCCGCGCTCGGGGTCACTGTGTTACCGGACCAGGTACACAAACCAATTACTCCTCCCCGCATATCTGCGAAGCACCATAAAAAAAGCCCGACTCCTGGTCGGGCTTTTTTATAACAACTGGCGAGGGTCTTACTCTCCCTGTTCGAGCCAGGCGTTGAGTTCGATGATGTCCTGGGGGGTGAGGAGGCCAGCTACCTGGCGCAGCACCAGGGTGTCGATAACATAGTCGTAGCGGGCCACGGCGTACTCGCGCAGGGCACGGAACAGATTTTCACGAGCGCGCAGTACTTCCACGATGTTGCGTGTGCCGACCTCGGCGCCCAGTTCGGTGGCGTCCAGCGCGGTCTGGGTAGAGGTAATGGACTGCTGGCGCTGGGCGATAACCAGCACGTCGGTATTCACCCGGCGATAGGCATTGCGAATATTCTGGGTCAACTGGCGCTTGGTGAATTCCAGGGACTCCTCGGCGGCCAGAACATTGTACTCAGCGGCGCGGCGGCGGGAGCTGGTAGCGCCGCCAGCCAGAATGGGGATGCTGATATCCAGAGCCAGGGACGTATTGTCGAAAGCACCGCCACCGATCGAGATACCCTGCCGCACAATAGCCCCGGTCACACTGTGGTTGTATGAACCAGTAAAACCGACGGTTGGCAGGTGATCGGAGCGTCGTGCCTGTAAGGTCCTGCGGGATGCTTCCAGGTTGAATTCTGCGGCGGCGATAGCGAGGCTGTTATTTTCCGCCTGTGCCTCCCACTCATTCAGGCTGCCATCGACTTCGACAACGGGAAAATCTTCCCGGAGTAGTTCGATATTCGGATGGGCCCGCCCGGTAATGGCTTCCAGTGCTTCAAAGGCGGCCCGGAGCGCATCCCGCTGCAGGATCGTGGTATTGCGCGCCAGATCATAGGCGGCCTGTGCGTCATAGACGTCGGTGATGGCTACCAGTCCCACTTCTTCCCGCTGCTGGGTTTGTTCCAGGGAACGCAAAGCGGCTTCTTCTTCCTGAAGATTCGTTTCCAACAGATCCTGGGCACGCAGCACGTTGAAGTAGGCGGTGGCGGTACGCATGATCAGGTCCTGCTCCTGGGCCGCCAGGTTAACCGCGGCGGCGCGGTCGTTGGCCCGGGCGCCCTGGTAGCTGTACCAGCTGGCCAGGTTGATGATGCTTTGGGACAGGTTCACGCCCCAGCTATGATTATTGATTCCACGTGCAAAACTGTGACCGTCCTGCACCTGGACGCTCACGGTCTCCCCGGTCACAGGATCAGTGACGTCCCGGAATACCGGGCTTGCGGGGCCTGACGAGACCCGACTGGTGGAACCGCCGACACCCAGGGATGGCAGCAGAGAGGCACGTGATTGAATGACATTTTCGTGGTTGGCCCGATATTGGGCCTCCGCCTGATTCAGTGTTGGATCGTTTTGCAGCGCCGTCTGCAGGATTTCCAACAGATCATCGCCATAGGCGGCGGTACTGGCCAGACTGCTGATGGTCAGTAGTCCAATTAGTGTCGAGAAGCGTCCCATAATCGATAGCCTGTTTCTGTTCCGGCCGATTGTCACTGCTACCCGGTTCAATCGGGATGGCGACCAGGGCCAGTTAACCTGGTGAGGTTCTTGGTTAAGGTTCTTGGTTGAAGTTCTTGGTAAATAGGTGTCCAGCGTGACAAAACAGCGGTTAGCAGTACGCCGGATGGCGACTTGGAGACCGCTGGCATTCTACACAGTGTCACTAAAGGTGACAATTTAGCATTCGGGGCGTTCCCTGAGGTTCGCATCATAACTGCCCCGATCAACTTTGTGCCTGGCGTATCCCGTTCGAGCGCCCAGTGGTACCTAAGGCTAGGCGAACTGAGCAGGTTTGCTATTAGACGCCACTAAAACAGGACAGTTACACCTGTTTGATCATTGTGTGCTGAACCATGATTTCAGGCATAATGGCAGCTCATATCGTATTGCCATTTGCAGGCTCCCCGGTTCCAGATTCTCGCACTCCATGCCCCTGGAGCCGGCCGTGATTCTGCCTGCAGTCAGGCCGCACAGGTAACTTACATGAACGCAGACAGCCAACCCTTCCTGGACAAAATCAGCAATCTGGACACCAACTCCAGTGATATCCATCCCAACTCACGTAAAGTCTATGTGACCGGAAGCCGGCCAGACATTCGTGTCCCGATGCGGGAAATCCAGCTCACGCCGACCACCACGGAGAAGGGCACTGAAGACAATGCGCCGCTCCGGGTGTATGACACCTCCGGTATTTATGCCGATCCGCAGGCCAGCATCGATCTGCGCAAAGGTCTGCCGGCCATTCGCACGCCCTGGATCGAGGCCCGCGAGGACACCGAGCTGCTTTCCCAGGCCAGCTCCACCTTCGGTCAGGCGCGGCAGAGCGACATGCAAACCGAGCACCTGCGCTTTGAGCACATCCGCAAACCACGCCGGGCCGTTGCCGGGGCCAATGTCAGCCAGCTGCACTATGCACGAAAAGGCATGGTGACCCCGGAAATGGAATTTATCGCCATCCGGGAAAATATCGCTCGCCAACAGGCCCGCGAAGAGCAGCAGCTTGCCCAGCAGCACCCCGGCCAGGACTTTGGCGCAACGATTCCCGCTGAGATCACGCCGGAGTTCGTGCGCGATGAAGTGGCCCGTGGCCGCGCCATTATTCCGGCCAATATCAATCACCCGGAAGTGGAGCCGATGATTATTGGCCGCAACTTCCTGGTGAAGGTGAATGCCAATATTGGTAACTCTGCGGTTACCTCGTCGATCGAGGAAGAAGTAGAAAAACTCGCCTGGTCGGCGCTCTGGGGCGCAGACACGGTGATGGATCTGTCCACGGGCAAGAATATCCATGAGACCCGGGAGTGGATTATTCGCAACTCCATGGTGCCCATCGGCACCGTGCCTATTTATCAGGCACTGGAAAAAGTCGACGGCGTGGCGGAAGACCTGACCTGGGAGCTGTACCGCGACACTCTGATTGAGCAGGCCGAGCAGGGTGTGGACTACTTTACGATTCATGCCGGCGTGCTGCTGCGCTATGTGCCGCTCACCGCCAAGCGGGTTACCGGCATCGTTTCCCGTGGCGGGTCAATCATGGCCAAGTGGTGTCTCGCCCATCACCAGGAAAATTTCCTCTACACCCATTTCGAGGAGATTTGCGAGATCATGAAGGCCTACGACGTATCTTTCTCGCTGGGTGATGGCCTGCGTCCTGGCTCGATTGCCGATGCCAATGACGCGGCCCAGTTCGGTGAACTGGAAACCCTGGGTGAGTTGACCAAGATCGCCTGGCGTCACGACGTCCAAACCATGATCGAAGGCCCGGGCCATGTACCCATGCACATGATCAAGGCGAACATGGACAAGCAGCTCGAAGTGTGTGACAAGGCACCTTTTTATACTCTGGGGCCGTTGACCACCGATATCGCCCCCGGTTACGACCACATCACCTCCGGCATCGGCGCTGCCATGATCGGCTGGTTCGGTTGCGCCATGCTCTGCTATGTCACTCCCAAGGAGCACCTGGGGCTGCCCAACAAGCAGGATGTGAAAGATGGCCTGATTGCCTACAAGATCGCCGCCCACGCCGCCGATCTGGCCAAGGGGCATCCGGGTGCACAACTACGGGATAATGCCCTGTCCAAGGCGCGCTTCGAGTTTCGCTGGGAAGACCAGTTCAATCTGAGTCTCGATCCGGTGACTGCCCGGGCCTATCATGACGAAACCTTGCCCAAGCAGTCGGGCAAGGTGGCGCACTTCTGCTCCATGTGCGGGCCGAAGTTCTGCTCCATGAAGATCTCCCAGGAGGTCCGGGATTACGCTGCCGAGCGCGGCCTGGACAAGGTCGATGAGGCGCTTGAAACCGGTATGGAAGAGATGGCCGAGGAATATAATCAGTCGGGCCGGAAGCTGTACCACGAGGTTTGATTTGTTTGTTGTTCTTTTGTTGTTCAGAAAATTCATCCCTGAATTTTCTGAACGTCGCCCGCCAAGCCCTGACGCAGAAGTGCGATTCTGCTGGTGCTTGGCGGGCTCGCGTCTCGCTTCGCTCGCGTCGCGCATCCCTGCGCTCACTCAGTGATTTTTTCGGTTTTTTGAGTGGGCGTGAATCGGTCGTGCCAAGTGGGAATTCATCCCTGAATTTTCTGAACGTCGCCCGCCAAGCCCTGACGCAGAAGTGCGATTCTGCTGGTGCTTGGCGGGCTCGCGTCTCGCTTCGCTCGCGTCGCGCATCCCTGCGCTCACTCAGTGATTTTTTCGGTTTTTTGAGTGGGCGTGAATCGGTCGTGCCAAGTGGGAATTCATCCCTGAATTTTCTGAACGTCGCCCGCCAAGCCCTGACGCAGAAGTGCGATTCTGCTGGTGCTTGGCGGGCTCGCGTCTCGCTTCGCTCGCGTCGCGCATCCCTGCGCTCACTCAGTGATTTTTTCGGTTTTTGAGTGGGCGTGAATCGGGCGGGCCAAGTGGGAATTCATCCCTGAATTTTCTGAACGTCGCCCGCCAAGCCCTGACGCAGAAGTGCGATTCTGCTGGTGCTTGGCGGGCTCGCGTCTCGCTTCGCTCGCGTCGCGCATCCCTGCGCTCACTCAGTGATTTTTTTGGTTTTTTGAGTGGGCGTGAATCGGGCGTGCCAAGCGGGAATTCATCCCTGAATTTTCTGAACGTCGCCCGCCCATCTCCGGCGCAGAATTGCGATTCTGCTTGATCTGGGCGGGCTCGCGTCTCGCGTCTGACGGCACTAGCGTCGGCCATCCATGGCCCCGCTCTCAGTATTTTTTACCTGTTGCCTCGCGAAGTCATGCCTGAATTTTAGTTCAGCGCGTATTTCCGGGAATTATGATCTGACTCTGTTTTAGCTGCGCTATTTGTTGCCTTGATCTTCCTTCGATCAGAGGCGGTAAGAATGCTTTGATGGCCCGGCCATCACTGCGCGAGCGGATGTGGGGTGGCAGGGTTTGCGATCCGCCAATTAAGGCTGGCGCTGAGCGCCGGAAAAAGACCGTTTTCCAGGCACTGCTGTCCCACAGATTTCCCTATGAAAATACTCGATCAGGGTCAGTGACAGTGGTTCGCGTGTTTCCTCTTGGTGTCAGACATGAATCCTGGTTGCTCAGCACCGGGGGCGCGAGCGAAGCCAGTGAACGTTGAGTCTTGCACTTGGCAAGGGGCGGCTGGCAGTTAGCTTGTGCCGCTGCAATTAAGGACCTACGCTGAACGGCGAAAAATGACCGTTTTTCAGGGCATTTTTCAGAGTGAAGGTACCCTGGAAGGGCGTGGTCCGCAGCGGCACAAGCTAACTGCCGGCCGCACCGCTCGAAGCCGCTTTTCAGTGCTAGTTAAGGGCATGGAACTGTGGGACAGCAGTGGCTTTTCAGGGCTTTTTCCGGAGTGAAGGGACCCAGGCTTGTCGGGCGTAGCGAAGCGAAGACTGGATGGGCGCCGAGCCGGCGGGGCGGGAATCCTACCGCCCCGCAGCCGCGCTCGAGGCCACTGATTTACAGGGCTAGCTACACGACACAATCGTTCTTCAACTACTGACTCGCTAATTCATCCCTGAATTCGCTCGACGTCGCAATCGACTTACCGGTGTTGCTCAGATCAGGCCGCTGTTCAGGTAATCCAGTAGTGCCTGCAGGCAGGAGTGGGCCAGGCGTTTGCTGCGTTGGGGCGACCAGCCGAATTCGGTATCCGGGGTTGCGGTGGTGTCCTTGAAGGGCATTTCCAGAGTCATGGCCAGGCAGTGGTGCAGGTGCGCGGTTTGTGCGGTGCTCATGGTCAGGTTAGCTTCGCCCGGCTGTTTGGGTGGATAGCCTTTCTCGGTCTGAAAGTCGCTGTTCAGTTCCGCCAGGCGGTTTTTATAGAAATCCAGCTGTGCCTGTTCCTTTTTGCTCCAGTGCAGCAGACCTTCGGTGCCGGCGATAAAACAGTAAGGCAGGGACTCATCGCCGTGCACATCGAGGAGAAAATCCACCCCGGTGTTGAGCATGGCTTCCTTGGCCAGTTTTACTTCCGGGGAGTGTTGGTAGGTTGGATGGGCCCATTCCCGGTTCAAATTGCGGCCCGCGGCGTTGGTGCGCAAGTGTCCGCGGCGGCTACCGTCGGGGTTCATATTGGCTATCAGATGGATGTCGCAGAGCTCCAGTAGCGCGCTGGCGAGTTTCTGGTCGCCGCCCAGCAGCGTGTCGATACAGCCTTCCATCCACCACCCGCCCATGGTTTCCCCCGGGTGCTGCCGAGCGATAATCCAGCAACGTTTACGTTCTTTATCGCCGCCTTTGGAGATAGTCAGCAGGTCAAGATCCTGGCCGTCAAGCGACTGGCCCAGCAGCTGATGGCTGCACAGCGGTGACTGCAGCGCTCCAGCAACGAGTTCGTGGTGGCGCTCCATGGAATAAGGCACAAAATAGGCGAAATACACGGCATCCTGCTGCGGCGTGAATTCGATGCGCAGCGCGCCGTCGACAAGACTGGTGTCATGACGGGTCCAGGTCTGCCGGTCGTAACTGTACAGCACCCGGTAGTCGCGAAAGCCGGGCGGGTAGGCTGCGTCCCTGGCGTTCAGGATCTGGATGTTACAGGTTTGCCCGCGGGCCCCGGTGAGACGAAAATAGAACCACTGGTAAAAGTCGGAGTGCGCATCCTTGCGGATATTGAGGCGAATATCGTCGGCACGCTCGCAGGAAATAACCTCGATGTTGCCGGCGTCGAAATTCTGGCTGATAAACATGTTGTGAGCAGGTCCCTTTTCCCGATCAGATAAATGCGCTGGCAAGTATGACTTTGCGACAGTCTATTTGCTATTATTGCCGCCCATTTTTTAGCGCGTGGCCGCAAGGCCTGCAATAGTCAGAGAATTACCATGACAGCAGTCATCGACAATCGCAATGTTGAGTCCAACGAAGCACTCCTCACTCCGGAACAGCTGAAGTCCGAATTGCCGCTGGAAGGCAAGGCCCTGGACTGTGTCCAGCAGGCTCGCGACACTATTTTTTCCATTCTGGATCGCAAGGATCCGCGCCTGTTTCTCGTGGTCGGCCCCTGTTCCATCCACGATACCAAGGCGGCGATGGAGTATGCCCAGCGCCTGAAGCAACTGGCGGATAAAGTGTCTGATACTCTGTATATCGTGATGCGTGTCTACTTTGAGAAGCCACGTACCTCTATTGGCTGGAAGGGGCTGATCAACGATCCCTACCTGGATGATTCGTTCAAGATCGAAGAAGGCCTGCGCCTTGGTCGCAAGCTGCTGCTGGATATTGTTAACCTGGGACTGCCGACTTCAACCGAGGCTCTGGATCCGATCTCGCCGCAGTACCTGCAGGATTTGATCGCCTGGTCGGCGATCGGTGCCCGCACTACCGAGTCACAGACTCACCGGGAGATGTCATCCGGTCTGTCTTCGGCAGTTGGTTTCAAAAACGGCACCGATGGTGGCCTGACGGTGGCAATCAACGCCATGCAGTCAGTTAACAATCCACATCGTTTCCTTGGAATAAATGGTGCTGGACAGGTGTCGGTTGTCACTACTCGCGGTAACCCATACGCGCACGTGGTACTGCGTGGCGGTGGCGGTAACCCTAACTATGACACCGTACACGTTGCCCAGGCCGAAAAAGCCCTGGCCGATGGCGGCGTCAGCACCAACATCATGATCGACTGCAGCCACGCCAATTCCAACAAGGATCCAGACGTGCAGCCGCTGGTGCTTAAAGATGTAACCCACCAGATTCTGGAAGGCAATAAGTCAATCATCGGCGTGATGCTCGAGAGTCATCTGCACAAGGGCAACCAGTCTATCCCGGCTGATCTGAAAGACCTCAAGTATGGTGTATCGGTGACCGATGCCTGCATGGATTGGGAAACCACCGAAAAGGCGATTGTGGAGATGGCGGATAAACTAAGAGACGTCCTGCCTTCCCGATAGCTTTAATCTGCTCGTTCAGAAAACCAGCCCCGGGATTTTCTGAATATGGCCGCCCGTTCACTGATGGAGAAGTGCGATTCTCCTTGTGTTCGGGCCGCGCTGCCCTCATTCAGAATATGCTCTAGTGGGCCATGCGCAAAATTCGGTAACTGTTCGCTTTGCCAGAGGCTTCAGCTCTGCGTTGGGAAAGCTTGAAATAGCATCACTATTCCCGCGTTTCCCGTCTTGATCTGAAGCCTCTGGCTGCGCTTCCTGGTCACCGAATTTCACGCATGACCCACTAGCTACTGCCTCGCTCATTCAGCACTGGAATCGATCAAAGGTTCCTTAAGCTGCTAGAACGATGAGCCCGGTTGAGAGAGGAACTCGAGCTCTTCGGGGGTGGACTTGCGTTTCAGGATTTCGTTGCGGTGGGGGTAGCGGCCGAAGCGGTCGATGATGACCTTGTGTTTGAGCTCAAAGTTGTAGTTTTCTTCCAGGCCAGGCTGGTCGAACAGGAACACCGCGATGTCATGCATTTCCGCGGATTCGCTGTGCATGAACGGCATGTAAAGAAAAGCCTTGTGGCTGGCTTGCAATTCGGTGTCCAGCTTGCGGCGAATGGCTTCCTGGGCCAGCACCAGCGCCAGGGTATCCTGGGCAAAGGCTTTGGGCTTGTCGCGATACATATTGCGGGAGAACTGATCGAGGACAATGATTTCTGCCAGCGCATCCAGCGGGTGATCGCGCCAGGTATATAGCAGTCCCTGGCTCGCTCGCTTGTGGATTGACTTGAAGCGCTCGATTATCAGCGCATCAAATTCCTCGTCTTTCTTGAAGCGCTGCTTTGGCGTAATTTCTTCAAACCAGAACTGAATAACGTCTTTGGCAGTGGCCGTCATGATTTGTTCTCAACTTTCAGGATCCTGCTAGTTTTTATCGACAAGGACCGCCCGAGGCTTAGCCCGGGCGACAGCGAAAGCTGAAACATTAACAGGTACGTAATAAAAAGGTTCATCGCCAACGCTCTGCGCCCGTCCCCTGTCTCTCCGCAGTCGCACTCGAGGTCAGTGATTGGCATGACTAACACCACACAATCCTTCTTCCCGGGAAATCTGCGAAGAATCAAAAAAGGCCCCGAGGGGCCTTTTAATCGCATTGCAAAGTTGCCAGCGGAGTTGCGGTCCGCCAGCTCAATCCACCGCTGATGGCTCACGCACTGGTGGCATAGGCGATGGAGAGCGGCTCCTGTTCGCGTCGACCCAGGGTAATCCACTTTTGCACGAAGGGGTTATCCAGCAGGGTTTGCATGTAGGTGTTGGCGTCGCTGCTCAGCTCAGCACCATAGGCCTCAAAGCACACCGCGATCCAGGCGGACATGCAGTCGGCAATGGAGAAGCGTCCGAACAGGTAGTTACCATTGGCCCCATAGCGGCGACGGCAGCAGCTCCAGATCGCATCGATGCGGGCAATCTCATTTTGCAGCTCGTCCGAGGGAGTAAGTTTGAATGAGGCCTTGCAGTTCATTGGCCAGTCCCGCTTCAGGGCCGGGAACTCAGAGTGAATCTCGGCAGCCACTGAACGTGCGGTGGCCTTGCGCTTGGGGCTGGATGGCCAACCGGAGCCGCCACCCAACAAGTCTTCACTGATGTATTCGCAGATCGAAAGTGAATCCCATACGGTGATGTCTCTATGCAGGAGAACCGGCACCTTCAGGGAGGGTGAGTAAGGACCAAGTTTCTCCGCGGTGTTGTCCTGGTAGAGGGCGATCTGGATTTCCTCGAAATCCACATCGAACATCTTCAACATCAGCCAGGGGCACATGGACCAGGACGAGTAGTTCTTGTTTCCAATGACGAGCCGGATGTCTTTCATAATGTTGACTCCTATGATGCGAGTGACGGTGCTTAATTGCCGTCCGGAGTGTGTGAAAGCATGGATTCCCGCGTATCCCGCAAGCGGACAATTACGCGGCGGTCGAAGAAATCAGTTTCCAGCGACTGGCTGGCATGCAGCGGTTGGCTTTCGCCATGGGCAACCGTGGTAATAAGCGCGTCACTGATGCCCTGTTGGTTGAAAAACTGTCTAACGGCGGTGCTGCGCTGGCGGGACAGTCCCAGATTCTGCTGGCTGTCGCCGGTGCGATCGGCATAGCCGGTAATATCGATGGCGGCATTGGGCAGCGCTGTCACCAGTTGTGCCAGTGCCTTCAGCTGTGCCTGGTACTGTGGCTCCAGAGCACTCGACCCGGACCGGAAATGCACGGTCAGTGCGGTGTTATCGAAGGCGAGGTCACCGCCGCTGGCGGGCAGAAAAGCCGGTTGGGTGCGCGCCGGACGCAGCTGATCCAGTTCCGCCATGGCCAATTGATACTGGGCCTTGAGCTGTTGGGTCTCTTCCCGCAAGCGGTCGGTTTCCACCTGCGCGGTAATCAGGTCCCCCTGCAGGGCCTTGACCCGCTTGCGGGCGTGCTGGCCGTCGCCGGTGAAGGCCCCGATAGCGGCGCCAAGGATGGCCCCCGGTGGGCCACCGGCCAATCCGCCAACGATGGCACCACTGACAAAGCCGATGGCTTCCTCGCCACTGGCGGCTTCAGCGTAGTTGGCAGGGCGGGTATCCGCCAGGGTGGCGGTGGACAGGGTAGCTGTGGCGGCGAACAGCGCCGAGCAGAGGCTCAGGGTAATAACACGGGAAGCAGTTTGTTGCATGGCCGAAATCCTTAGAGGGTCTGAACACGGGTCTGGATGTTGGCTGATGCGGGTCTTTCGCTATCCACCCGTCACCAGCGGTTTATTGGATCAGGTCGGAGGGACGGGGATTGCACCGTCTTGCTGCCTGTTTGCTCCATGGTTGCCATTTAACCGGATATTTCTAACTGGTGGCGGCAAGCATTGGGGCCATGCAGTGATTAAATATGGCAGAATGATGGCAATCGATGGGTTCCCGGAACCAGTCCTGCGGAAATCGAGACTAATGCGTTACAGTGCCGCTGAATCAAGGGCCTGCAGCCGATCCATTCAGCGCCCGCTAAGCCAGCATCGCGCACCATGCGCAGCTGACACTCAACAGACAATCAAAAGACAGTTGTAACTGACCAAAGTGAGTTGGTTTTTAAGTGACAAACAGACCCGATCCCGGGCCGTGTAACAATCGGACAGCAGCATGAGTAGAAGAATCGCTATCGTCGAAGACGAAGCCGCCATTCGCGAGAATTACGCCGATGTCCTGCGCAAGCAGGGCTATGAGGTGCAGACCTACGCCAACCGTAAGGATGCCATGTCGGCGTTCGATATCCGCTTACCCAACCTGGCAATCATCGACATCGGCCTGGAAAATGAAATCGATGGCGGGTTTACCCTGTGCCAGGCTCTGCGTTCGCTGTCAGATACCCTGCCCATTATTTTCCTTACCGCACGGGACAATGATTTTGATACCGTGAGCGGCTTGCGTATGGGGGCCGATGACTATCTGACCAAGGATATTTCCCTGCCCCACCTGACCGCGCGCATCGCCGCGCTGTTCCGGCGGCTGGATGTGATCGACCAGCCGCCCTCGCCGGAAAACCAGCTGCAGCGCGGTAAGCTGTCACTGGATATCGGCCGCCTCACGGTGCAGTGGGATGATCAGGCGGTGCCGCTGACCGTCACCGAATTCTGGATGGTCCACGCCCTGGCCAAGTATCCCGGGCATGTCAAAAGCCGGCAGGTGCTGATGCAGGAGTCGAAAATTTTTGTCGACGGCAGCACTATCACTTCGCACGTTAAACGCATTCGTAAAAAGTTTATGCAGGTTGATCCGGAATTCGATTGTATCGAAACTGTGTACGGCATGGGTTATCGCTGGAACGTGGAACCGGTGTCCGTCAACTGAGCTGAGGCGAGTAATTCTCTGGCCGTATTCAGGCTGCTAATTTTCTATGAACCTGGCATTCAAAAACCCATTTGGCATTCGCTTCAAGCTGGTGTTTCTGTCCAGTTTTCTGCTGGTCATACCCTGGCTCGGTTATCAGTATATCCTGGAAATGGAAGAGTATTTGCGCCGCGGCCAGGAACAGACAGTACTGGGCACCGCCCAGGCACTGGCGACGGCTCTCAACGAACGCCCGGAGTTGTTCAATGAAGGTAACTACAGTCCCGCCCGACGCGCCGAGGATTTGTATGTTTACCCGATTTTCTCGCCCCTGTCCCTGGATGACGGGTCGCTGCTGGACTGGCGTGAGTACCAGCAGTACGAGGTGACTTACGATCAACGTGACTACCTGAGCACAGCGCTCAATCCCTCACGCATGTATGACAGGGAAGGCACTCTCAGCTTCAAGAACATGGTGGGAGAGTACAACGGTTCACTCTATGCTTACTTCAAGGTCAAGGACGACAAGATTGTCTATCGTAGCCGTGATGCCCTGAGTGTATACCGTAGCGATTTTATCCAGGTATCCATGGTGTCGCCGGAAGGCAACGAGGTGAATCGCTACGTCATCGCGCCCCACGAACCGGAGTTTCTCTATCCATTCAAGGTGAATGCCAACTACGGCGATCCGGTGCACGAAGATCGCATCAGTGGCCAGTGGTACGAAACCGACAGTGGCTATGAAGTGGAACTGCAAATTCCCATGGAGATGCTCGGCAATCGGCTTGGTTTTGCCATCTACGATGTAGACGATCCGCGCACCCGCTATGTCGCTAATGTAGTGGCCACCTCCCAGGTAGAAAACATCGAACGGCTTGGCTCACTGCGACTGCCGACACCGGAAATCGACCGCATTGTCGCGGGCATGGGGCATAACAATTCCCGCATCCAGGTAGTGGATCGCAGCGGCCGGGTACTGTTGACCGTGGGCGACATACAGACTGCTACCGGCTTGCAGCTCAACAGTGATAACAATGGTGCAGCAGCCAACAAGTACTGGCGCTATGTCCAGGAGCGCATTCTCAATCCGCTCTATTACCAGATTCTCACCAAGCCCAGTAACGACTTTATTGATGACCTGTACTCGGATGTTACCCGTGATGGTGCGCACATTGATTCGGCTCTCAATGGTGTACCGCGTACCCAGTTTCGTACCCTGGAAGACTCGGAAACTCGCTTGCTGGAGGCGGCGCATCCGATTCTCGCCGACGGCGAGGTGCTGGGCGCAGTAGTGGTGGATCAGAACATGAATGGCTTGCGGACTTTTCGCAATCAGGCTCTGGAATCACTGTTCAATACCATCCTCGCGGTCATGCTACTGGTGGCGCTGGGACTGTTTTTGTTTGCGTCGCGCATTTCCAATCGCATCCGCAGTCTGAGCAATCAGGCAGAAGGGATTATTGATGAAACTGGCCGGGTGAAAAATACTATCCTGCCGTCGCGTAACTCCGACGAAATTGGCGATCTGTCGCGCAGTTTTTCCAGTATCGTTGAGCGCCTGACCCAATACACCAGCTACCTGGAGAATATGTCCTCGCGGCTTTCCCACGAACTGCGCACGCCGGTGACGGTGGTGCGTTCGTCGCTGGAAAACCTGAGCATGACCGGCAACGGGGGCGATTCTGCGGTCTATCTCGAGCGTGCCGAAGAAGGCATCAACCGGCTGAACCTGATCCTCACCAACATGAGTGAGGCGACCCGGCTTGAGCAAATGCTGCAGACTTCCGAGAAAGAAAAGATCGATCTCAGCAAGGTGGTGTACGGCTGTGTCGAGGGTTACAAACTGGCTTACCCTGACGTCAGATTTGAAACGGACATTCCGAATCAGCCTGTCTATGTCAATGGTGTTCCGGAATACATTGCCCAGTTACTGGACAAGCTGATAGCCAACGCGGTGGAGTTCTCCTATCCGAAGCAACCAATCGTTGTCTACTGCCGTCCGCTGCGCGACCACGCGGTGCTCAAAGTCTCCAACGCCGGTCCGTTTTTGCCGGAGGAAATGAAAGATCGTCTGTTCGATTCGATGATCAGTGTCCGGCCCCAGGAAAAACAGAAGCAACCGCATCTGGGCATGGGCCTGCATATCGCGCGCCTGATCAGCGATTTTCACGGCGGCACTATCCGGGCTGAAAATCGCAGTGACCGGGAGGGCGTGGTGTTAACCGTGGTGATTCCGCTGTTCTACCGGTAGCGTGCAGCTTATCGCGATTGCTGACCAGCCCTAATCGCCCGTGTAAAACTTCGGTGCGTTTTCCTTCACCACCGGCGAATCGCTGGCCCAGGCGTGGCAGGTATCCAGCACGCCAGGTCGCTTTTTCGATTCCGGGATATCGGAGTCGGCCTGATTCTTACGGTGGCGCAGTAGCGGCCAGATGGTCTGCATGGCCACCGTGGCCATGGGAAACAGCAGCTCTGTGAGGTGGGTACAGCCTTCGGTACCGCCAACTTTCTGGCGTATCGCCTTGCGCCAGCCGGGACCCATACGAATGCCGACCAGTGACTTGTAGTTGGGAGTAATATTCGGGCACATGGGAAATGGGCTGTGATCGGTGACCGCCACCACGTCCCTGATTTCAAAACTCTCATCGATGGTCACCCGCAGCAGCATTTCATGCAGCGGCTCACCGGCCTCAACCTCGCCGCGCCAGTTGTTGTGAAACGCGTAGGTCTTTACATCCGTCATGTGGGCCTCGATATCAAACATCCCGTCTTCCCGCTCGAACCCCTTGTAGTCAATGGCGCGGGTGTGGATGTGTTTGCGTGGCGATGCATCAGGCAAGGGCATGAGAATACCTGTAGATAAAGTATGGGTATGGTGTCGTGCTATGGAGTCAAGTTGCTCCGGGGCGCGCCGCGACGGCCGTCCTGACCGGTCGCAGCGAAGGTAATATTATAGCGCAAACTTGCCGTGGCTTGCCTGTGCCCGGAAGTATTCCCCCTGAGCGTCCCAGGGTTGGTGATATTTTCCAGTTGGGCCACCACCGAAGCGCTGCAAGGGGTAAGCAGCAGAGCCCGCCTTCGTCACGGGTTCAGCGGCTCGGCAAGCTGTCTCTGAATCCATGAATCGGGCATAATGAAGCATTGCCGAGTAAGGAGAAAATTATGACTGTAGCCACCGCACGCCATATCCTGGTTGAGACCGAGGAACAATGTCAGGCGCTCAAGGACAGGATAGAAGCCGGTGAGGATTTCGCCGATATCGCCCGCGAATGTTCCACCTGCCCGTCTAAAGCGCAGGGCGGCGACCTGGGCCAGTTTGGCCCCGGCATGATGGTCAAGGAGTTCGACGAGGTAGTTTTCAGCGCTGACGTCAATAGCCTGCAGGGGCCGGTCAAAACGCAATTTGGCTATCACTTACTGGAAGTCACCAGCCGCGACTAGGCGGCGAGTCCGGGAATCATCATGAATCTGCTGTTCTTGTGCACCGGGAATTCGTGTCGCTCCCAGATGGCCGAAGGCTGGGCGCGGCATTTTGCCGAACAGTCCATCTCGCCATTGGCACTGCAGGTGCGCTCCGCGGGCCTGGAAGCTCACGGGCTCAATCCTCGGGCGGTGCAGGCCATGGCCAGGCACGGCGTTGATATTTCCGGGCAGACATCGGACGTGCTTAGCGATGCCATGGTCGACTGGGCCGATACGGTGGTGTCAGTGTGCGGGCACGCTGATGCCAACTGTCCATTGCTGCCGGCGCGTATTCACAAGCGGCACATGCCGTTTGATGACCCTGCCAGGGCCACCGGCAGTGACGAGGAGATCGACAGGCAATTCGATGAAGCCTGCTGCCAGATTCGTGACAGGGTGCTGAAAATGCTCACCGAACTGACCTACGAACTGGTCTGAATGACGAATCTCACCTCTGAATTCAGTGCTGACGACGTAGAAGTAATCGAGCGTCGCGAATTGCATCGTCGCTTTTTACGGGTTGACCTTATTACCCTGAAGCATCGGCTACATGAAGGCGGCTGGCTGGGCCCCATGGATCGCGAAGTGATGATCCGGGAGCAGGCGGTGGGTGTACTGCTGTATGATCCGCGGCGAAACGAGATCGTGATGGTGCGGCAGTTCCGGGTAGGGGTGCTGGATGAAAAGCACTCACCCTGGTTGCTGGAGTTGGTAGCTGGCATGGTGGACACTGATGAGTCACCCATGGAAGTGGCCACCCGCGAATGTCGGGAAGAAGCTGATCTGGTGCCAGCCGACCTGGTCAAAATCTGTGAATATTACAACAGTCCCGGCGCCAGTAATGAAAAGGTCACCCTGTTCTGCGGACGCGTCGATGCCGGTCAGGCCGGTGGCGTCTTCGGGCTCGACGAAGAGCACGAGGACATTGAAGTGGTGACCCTGAGCGTGGATGAGGCATGTGCCGCAGTAGCTAATGGCTTGATCGATAATGCCATGAGCATCATTGCTATCCAGTGGTTACAACTGAATCAGGCCGATCTGCAAACCCGCTGGAGTTGAGCCACGACTGCGCCGCACAGCGTGAGTTTCAGTGCCCACGAAATTAGGTGGCGGCAACGTTCGCAAAATGACGGTAAATGGTTACAATCACAGCGGAGTTCTGAATTTTAGCGGTTTCCACGCCGACAATAATTGGAATCCTTGGAAATACTGGAAATGCTGGAAATAGAGGCCAGTTAAACCCTTCTGCCAGCCCGCCAGTTGTGCGGATCGCGACATTGCGGGACGATGGTTGACCGCAGGATGTTGTACCGACGCGTGTTACCGGGGCGCAGAACGTAGATTTCGCCGCTGTTTCCAGTAGTTCACCATCAGCAAGCGAACGAATCCTGCAAAAACAGCAAAAAATGATTCTGTACGCCGGTTAAAACGGAGAACTGGTGTTAAAGTGGGTTCAGAGTCGGATCGAAGTGCTCTTAATAGCAACACCAGGAATCAAGACCGGGAATTAAAAGCAAAGATTAACAGCAGGGAAAGAATCAGATTTGCCGGGCACCAGTAACACGCCTGCTAAATCCGGGAAACGTTGACCGGGACATTGTGTCCGGAGTTCTTTTCAGAAACGAGCCAGTTTACACGCAGAGGCCAGCAAGACCGCCCACACTATGCCCAAAAGCAGTTACAACATAGACCTGATCAAACAAATGGCTGAATGCGATGCGAATTACATTCGCTTGTTGAAGCTGGTTCCGGAATTAAGCGTGTACCGCGACGGTTCCTTCGCCGATTTTGATAGCGACAACAGCGCCGAATATTCAGCCCACCAGGCAGACGCGATTCCCGATGATGAACCGGAAAAGCGACTCCAGGGTTTGACCACTCGATTCAGTATCGCGGATCTTGAGGAACATCAGGGCAAGGTATCGGTAGAAATTACTATCGTTGAGGCGTTCAAGTACACCTGTACACTGGAAATAGTTCAGCGGCCGGAGTTCAGGCAGTGGATGACCAATCCTTCCATGCAGGTGCGCGTTTATCATGATGCCAGCACTGCAGAGGTCGTGTCTTACCAGGGCCACAGAAATCTGAAGCCTCGCTACAGTCAACCCAATCCCGACATGTATCATCCGGATGAAAAAATGCAAGTTAACCAATTTCTGGGTGAATGGCTGACCCATTGTCTAAATGTTGGTCGAAGCGCTAAGGTGCCAGATCTACTATTTAGCTCCTGATATGCGTTTGCGCCGCAATGAGTTCGATCAACACAAAAGACCCTATCCGCCTGGTGCAGATTACTGACACCCATCTTTACGGTAAGCCGACCGGCACGCTGTTAAAGATGAATACTCACGAGAGCCTCGATTATGTGGTCGATCTCGTGAAGGGCAATGAAGAGCGAATAGATTTTATTCTTGCCACCGGCGACATAGCTCAGGACGGGTCTCCCTCGGCCTATGAACATTTCATCAAGACCATGGCGGAGCTTGATGCGCCGTTCACCTGGATTCCCGGAAACCACGACAAACCGGCAGTCATGGTTGAGGTGGGTGGCGAGCGTGGCTACTGTGAAAAGAATGTGCGCCTCAATAACTGGCAATTAGTATTCCTGGACACCAGCGTTGAAGGCCAGGTACACGGCAGGCTTAGTGAGGCCGAACTGGATTTTTTACGAACCAGTCTCGAGCGTGCCGAAGTCGACGCAGATGTGGCTCACGTCATGGTTTGCCTGCACCACAATCCCACCAAGGGTAATGCTGGCTGGATGAAAGATATCGGCTTGCACAACGGCGAGGAATTCTTTGCCATTCTGTCCTGCTTTACCAAAGTACGCAGTGTTGTTTATGGGCACATCCACCAGGAACTGGACTATGACCACAAAGGGATTCGCTGCCTGTGTACACCATCGACCTGTATCCAGTTCAAACCCAACGTCAGTAATTTTGAGCTGGACCGGAGTAATCCGGGTTATCGGACGCTGCAGCTTCATGCCAATGGCGATATTGATAGCCGCGTTTATCGAGTCGAGGGCTTCGAGTTCGAGGCAGACTTTAATAGCACCGGCTATTAGGGGTTGCTATCCGGCCGCCGCCAACAGCCAACTCTGTCAGCCCTACCCCTGTCAGCCCCATGTCTGAGCCCAGCCTTCTTTACCTGCACGGTTTTCTGAGTTCGCCAGCGTCAAACAAAGCCCGTGAAGCGCAGCGCTATGCACAGGAATGCGGGCTGCAGGACCGACTGACTATTCCGGCGCTCAATGATGGCCCCGCGGCAACCATTGCTGCCCTGCAGGACTGGATTGCGGATCAGGACAGTGCCAGTCTGGGCGTGATCGGCAGTTCACTGGGCGGGTTTTACGCCTCGGTGCTGGCCGAGTCCCATGACCTGCCTGTGGTGCTGATCAATCCGGCGGTGCAGCCCCATCAGTACTGGCGCAGCTATCTGGGTAGCCACCGCAATTACCACACCGACTCAATCCACGAGGTGACGGCGCAGCATGTGTCGGAGCTGGAAGCCCTTGATCCCGGCCGCGTGAGGCGCCCGGAAAACTATCTGGTGTTTCTGCAGCGCCAGGACGAGGTGCTGGACTATCAGCAGGCGGTCAATCGCTTTGGTGTGGAGCAGTGTATTATTCGGGACGATGGCAGCCACGCCTATGAAGGTTTTAGCGCAGAATTGCCGGTGGCGTTCCGCTTTCTGCTATCAAGAATTAGCGCCAAAGCGCGATAGAAAGTGCGATAGAATAATATCCCGTAAGTGTCATCCAGGCACGGTTCGCAAATTCCCTGACAAGTCCAGCTTTTCATGTCCAATTCCTATAACGCCGATGCGATTGAAGTCCTCACCGGACTGGATCCGGTCCGCAAACGACCCGGCATGTATACCGATACCACGCGCCCGAATCACCTGGTGCAGGAGGTCATCGACAACAGCGTTGACGAGGCCCTGGCGGGCCATGCCAGTACCCTGACCCTGACTTTGTTCAAGGACGGCAGCGTGGAGGTCAGCGATGACGGCCGCGGCATGCCGGTGGACAAGCACAAGGGCGAGAAGGTCAGCGGTGTGGAACTGATCCTTACCCGACTGCACGCCGGCGGCAAGTTCTCCAACAAGAATTACCAGTATTCCGGCGGCCTGCACGGGGTCGGCGTGTCGGTGGTCAATGCCCTGTCGAAAACCCTGGAAGTCATCGTCAAGCGCGACGGCAAGGTCTACCAGATGGGCTTCAAGGGCGGTAACAAGGCCTCGGAGTTGAAACAGGTGGATACCGTCGGCAAGCGCAACACCGGCACCACAGTGCGCTTTCTGCCCGATGAGCAGTACTTCGATTCGGTGAAAATTTCAATTCCCCGCCTGAAACACGTGCTGCGTGCCAAGGCGGTGTTGTGTTCCGGACTGCGCGTGGTCTTTATTGATGAAACCGTGGCCAGTGACAAGGCGCAGAGCGAGGAGTGGTGCTTTGAGGATGGGCTGACCGACTATCTGACCCAGTCCACCAGCGAATGGCCCACCGTGCCCGAAGAGCCCTTTACCGGCTCGGTGCAGGGCAATGACGAGGCCGTGGACTGGGCGGTGCAGTGGCTGCCGGAAGGCGGGGAAATCACCGGCGAGAGCTATGTGAACCTGATTCCCACCACCCAGGGCGGTACCCACGTCAACGGCCTGCGCACCGGGCTGCTGGATGCGCTGCGGGAGTTCTGTGAATTCCGCAATCTCCTGCCCCGGGGCCTGAAACTGTCGCCCGAAGATGTCTGGGAAAAATGCTGCTACGTGCTGTCCTCGAAGCTACAGGACCCGCAGTTCTCCGGCCAGACCAAGGAGCGGCTGTCTTCCCGTGAATGTGCGGTGTTTGTCTCCGGGGTGGTCAAGGATGCCTTCAGCCTGTGGCTGAACCAGCATACCGCCGAGGCGGAAGCCATTGCGGAGCTGTGTATCAACAACGCCCAGAGCCGGTTGCGGGCCAGCCGCAAGGTGGCACGCAAGAAAATAACCTCGGGCCCGGCGTTGCCCGGCAAGCTGGCGGACTGCTCCACCCAGGATGTGATGGCCGGCGAGCTATTCCTGGTGGAAGGTGATTCCGCTGGCGGGTCTGCCAAGCAGGCCCGGGACCGCGAATTCCAGGCCATCATGCCGCTACGCGGCAAGATCCTGAATACCTGGGAAGTGGACTCCGGGGAAATCCTGGCCTCCCAGGCGGTGCACGATATTGCCATCGCCCTGGGAGTTGATCCGGGAGTGCCCGGAATTGAAGGCCTGCGCTACGGCAAGATCTGTATTCTTGCCGATGCAGACTCCGACGGGCTGCACATTGCCACCTTGCTGTGTGCCTTGTTTGTCCGGCACTTTCGGCCGGTGGTGGAAGCCGGACACGTCTACGTGGCCATGCCGCCGCTCTATCGTATCGACGTGGGCAAGGAAGTGTTTTATGCCACCGACGAGGCGGAGAAGAACGGCGTGCTGGACCGGATTGCCGCCGAGAAAAAACGCGGCAAGGTCAACGTGCAGCGCTTCAAGGGCCTGGGCGAGATGAACCCGTTGCAGCTGCGGGAAACCACCATGGCTCCCGATACCCGGCGCCTGGTACAGCTCACCCTGGAAGAAGACCCCACGGCAAAAAAGAAATCCTCCACCTTCAGCACTATGGATTTGCTGCTCGGCAAGAATCGCGCGGCAGATCGCAAGGCCTGGCTGGAAGCCAGCGGCAGCGAGGCAGACTTTGCCGAGTAAGCGACTACTGCGAACTGTGCGAACGACAACGGAATCACCATGAACGAAGAAATCAGCGTAAGCGAAGACGGCGTCGAACAACTGCCGCTACGCAGCTATACGACGCAGGCCTATCTGAACTACTCCATGTACGTCATCAACGATCGGGCCCTGCCCAATATCGGTGACGGCCTGAAGCCGGTGCAGCGGCGCATCATTTATGCCATGTCGGAGTTGGGCCTGAAGGCTTCGGCAAAATTCAAGAAGTCGGCGCGAACCATTGGCGACGTGATCGGTAAGTTCCACCCCCACGGTGACTCTGCCTGTTACGAGGCCATGGTGCTGATGGCTCAACCGTTTACCTACCGCTATCCGCTGGTAGATGGCCAGGGCAACTGGGGCAGTCAGGATGATCCCAAATCGTTTGCCGCCATGCGTTACACCGAGTCGCGGCTGCGTGACTACGCCGATGTGTTGCTGGGAGAATTGGGTCAGGGCACAGTGGACTGGAAGCCGAACTTTGACGGCACCATGGACGAGCCGGAAATTCTGCCGGCGCGCTTGCCCAACGTCCTGCTCAATGGCGGCAGCGGCATTGCCGTAGGTATGGCTACCGATATCCCGCCTCATAATCTCAACGAGGTGGCCAGCGCCTGTATTCTTCTGCTGGATAAACCGAAAGCCACGCTGGAAGATCTGTGCGAGTTGGTCAAAGGGCCGGACTTCCCCTCCGAGGCGGAACTCATCACACCCCGGGATGAAATCGTCCAGCTATACAAGACCGGTCGCGGGTCACTGAAAGCGCGGGCTGCCTACCACATTGAAAGCGGCGAGATTGTAATTACTGCGTTGCCATACCAGGTTTCTGGTGCCAAGGTACTGGAACAGATTGCCAATCAGATGCAGAAAAAGAAGCTGCCCATGGTAGTGGATCTGCGTGATGAATCGGATCATGAGAACCCTACCCGCATCGTTATTGTGCCGCGCTCCAATCGCGTTGATATGGAGGGGGTCATGTCGCATTTGTTTGCGACAACGGATCTGGAAAAGAACTATCGGGCCAATTTTAATGTCATTGGCAACGACAAGCGCCCCCAGGTCAAGGACCTGCGTAGCCTGCTGGTCGAGTGGCTGCAGTTTCGCACGGAAACGGTACGCCGTCGTCTGCAGTATCGCCTCGACAAGATAGTCGAGCGCCTGCACATTCTTGAAGGCCTGCTGATTGCCTACCTCAATATCGACGAGGTGATTCGCATTATTCGCACCGAGGATAAACCGAAGCCGGTGTTGATGAAGAGCTTCAAGCTTTCCGACCGCCAGGCGGAAGCCATCCTCGAGTTAAAGCTGCGGCATTTGGCCAAGCTCGAAGAGATGAAGATCAAGGGTGAGCAGGATGAGCTGAGCGCTGAACGCAAAACCCTGGAACAGCTGCTGAAGTCACCGGCGCGTCTGAAAACGTTCATTAAAAAAGAAATCCAGGCGGACGCCGAGCGCTTTGGCGATGAGCGTCGCACGCCACTGGTGGCACGCGAAGAAGCCAAAGCATTTAGCGAAACCGAATTAATCTCTACCGAGCCGGTGACCATTGTTCTGTCCGAGCGCGGCTGGACGCGAGCCGCCAAGGGCCATGACGTAGACCCGGCCGCGCTGCAGTACAAATCTGGTGATGGTTTCAAGCTGGCCGCCCGCGGCAAAAGCAACCAACCTGCGATATTTCTCGACTCCACCGGCCGGGCCTATTCCCTGCCGGCTCATTCCCTGCCCTCGGCACGGGGCCAGGGGGAACCGGTGTCCGGCAAGTTAAACCCACCCTCCGGCGCTACCTTTGAAGGCGTGGTGATTGGTGAGAATCAGCAGGATGTGTTGCTGGCCAGCGACGCCGGCTACGGCTTTGTCGCCAAGGTGGGCGACCTGATCAGCAAGAACAAGGCTGGCAAGGCCGTACTGCGCCTGCCCAAGGGCGCAAAAGTACTCCCTGCGATCATGGTAGATGACTACGACAGCGGTCTGATCGTGGCTATCACCAATGAGGGGCGGATGCTGATGTTTCCCCTCAACGAGCTGCCGCGCCTGGCCAAGGGCAAGGGCAACAAGATCATCAGCATTCCCACTGCCAGGGTGGCTGACCGGGTCGAGTACGTGATCGCGCTTGCGGTGCTGCGGCCCGAAGATGGCCTGACGGTCCACGCCGGTCGGCGCCACCATAACCTCAAGCCAGCCGACCTGGATCACTATCGTGGTGAACGCGGACGCCGCGGCAACAAGCTGCCACGCGGGTTCCAGAATGTGGACCGGGTGGAAGTGCTGACCTAGGGGTAGCTAGGGTAGCTGGGGCATCGCTGGTCGGCACCCGCTGCTGCACCAGTGGGTGCAGCAGCACTATCCGGCGTTCCTCGAACGTCAATTGCAGAGGGGCGTTCTCTGCCAGATTAAGTGCAGCAGCAGATCACCGGCGACCTGGTTAGCCCTCTACCTGCGTCTTCAATCTGGTAATCGCATCGTCCCACTGCGCCGATGCCCGCGCGAGATAGTCTTGCGCTGTTGCGAGTGAGTCAGGCTGCAATGTGAATCGGCTTTCCCGCCCTACGATCTCTCTCGACACAATGCCAGCCTTGTTCAATACATGAAGATGCTTGGTCACCCCCTGACGCGACAGTTCTATGCCCTCGGCGAGCTGCGTGATCGAGTACTGCCTGCCATCACTGAGGCGCGCCACCAGTTTCAGTCGAACCGCATCACCCAACGCCGCGAACACAGGTGCCGGGCTGGTGCTATCCAGTGACATAGCTTCTGATGTTCTCCGCCTGAATATTCCAGCCCTCGGTATTGGAACGCAGTATCTCCAACCGTTTCGCTTCCGGGAATTGCAAAAACCCGGACTCGGTAATGGTAAGACGCGTTCCGGTGTCCGTGGGCTCGAAGCGAAACTCCACTGTTACTTTTGCAGCATCGTCGTATTCGTTGTCGGGATCGGCGTCGCCGGGTGGCCAGGAGAATACAAACAGCTTCTCATGGTCGAGGCGCTCCGTAATCGATACCCACTTCATGTCTTCATGACCGGGATAGGTAATTTGGCCCGTGGTGGTCCTCCCCTCCTCGAAGGGATTGTCCAGGCGCACGTGGAACCACTGCCCGAACTCCTCGTGGTTGGTGATGGCCTGCCACACCCTTGAGACGGGTGCCTGTAGTTCTACAACTTTTTCGATCTTGTTCTGGGATTCAGTGATTGTCATTATGCAACCTCATGGTTGCATTTATAGTACGCCAGGTAAATTAATGCAACTTTAAAGTTGCATTAATCTATAGCAACCGAGAAATCCCGGTCAGACGCAACGTTCTGGATCGCCCCGCGTCCAAGCTTGACCGCTTTTCTAGCCTGTAGCTAACCTCCAAACCTGAACGCTTCCAGCAAACCCGGGAAAGGAGTCCGTATGCTCTCCCGTACTCACGCGGGCTGATCAGCAGTTGGCAAACTGATCCCTATTGAGTTTTACCCACGGGCCAAAGAGTCTACATTTGAAGTATCCACTTGATTGGGTAGCTTGCGCTGAGCCAGTAACTAGCAAAAAACGGGCATTACTCCTAGTCACGGCCATCTAGCGGGTTCCAGCACAAGAATCGGCAGTAAAACCGGCATTCTTTCTCTATTTATTTACTTACCTGAAATATAACTATCTGACATTTAGTTAATTAATATATAGATAAATCGGCAATCAAACCGGCAGAAAGGGATACATGTCAGAGGAACCCACCGCACTTATGGAGCCCATGCTCCCTCCAGAAGGCAACAGGAAACTGGAGGACCTGGCTATGGAACTCGCCTCTAAAGGCAGCGCGTTAGCGAGTACCCTGCATCCCAAAGTGCACCAATCCATTGGGCACCTGGTCCGCTCCATGAACTGTTATTACAGCAATTTGATCGAGGGGCATGACACCCACCCAAGAGAAATCGACCGCGCTTTGGCGGGAAACTACTCAGGGGACGAAAAGCAGCGCAATCTGCAGCTCGAAGCTAAAGCCCATATTGAGGTCCAGGAACTCATAGACGCTGGAAACATGCCCAGTATCAAGCCTTCAGGCGAGTTCATGTGCTGGGTGCATGGTGAGTTCTGCTCTCGCCTTCCAGAAGAACTCCTTTGGGTAGAGAACCCGGGTACCAGCAAAAGGCTTAAAGTAGTTCCAGGGGACTACAGATCAACAGAGGTCGCAGTTGGCAAACACATTCCTCCGCTTGCCCCAAACCTGATTAGATTCATGAATCGCTTCGAAGAAGCATATAAGCCTGAAAATCTGTCTAAAGTCCGGCAGGTTATAGCCATCGCAGCCTCACATCATCGTCTTGTCTGGATACACCCCTTCCTGGCTGGCAACGGTCGTGTTGCGCGCTTGTTCTCACATGCGTGGCTGCTGGATACGGGTATTGGAAGCAGCTTGTGGTCTGTATCGCGCGGCCTTGCACGCAATGTGGATGAATACAAAGCCCGCCTCATGGCTGCAGATTCCCCGCGCAGAGGAGACCTGGATGGTCGCGGTACACTGAGCCAGGAGGAGTTACTCAATTTCTGCTACTTCTTTCTCCAAACTGCCATAGATCAAATTGATTTCATGGCTAAACTGCTTGGTACAGAAAACTTTCTCACTCGACTAAGACTTCACATCAATGAAGAGATAGAGCTGAAAAACCTTCCCAAAGGCTCGTTCAATTTGCTGCGAGAAGCATGGCTCGCCGGCGAATTCAAGAGGACAAGAGCGGCAGAAATCAGCGGCTATAAAGAGCGTGCAGCGAGAGACATTCTCAGAGCGCTGCTAGAGCAAGGTTACCTTGTTTCCGATACTCCTAAAGGCCCTGTCCGTCTTGGATTCCCAATTGACGCTGTTGAAAGATGGCTTCCCAGGCTCTACCCAGCCACGAGTTAGTCCTGATTTTCGCTGCATCAGCCTCATCGGTAGTCAAAACAAAAAACTAAACACCGATGAATCAGAATCGATGGATCAGCAGCTTGGCTCGAGATATTTTGAGAGTGTCCATTATTTATCTCGCCTGTTCTGCGCCATCTCAGCTTACGACCTATTGTTTACTGGAAGATAAGGCGTCCCGGCGCAGCGCTTCTTCGCTGCGCTCCCAATCCCCAAGATGCGCTCGCATCAGGGCCTTCCACAGCCTGCCATGGTTGGGCACGCGAAAGTGCAGCAGTTCGTGCACCACGACGTAGTCCCACAGTTCGGGCTCGAGTGCCAGCAGTTCATCGTTGAAGCTGAGGATGCCGTTGCTGGAACAGGACGCCCACTTGTTGCGCATGGGGCGCACATAAAGCCCTTGGATTTCAACCTCGAGCTTGTCCGCCCAGGCGCGCACGCGCTGTTTGAACAGGGCTCTGTCATTCGAGCTATTGGCCATGAATCTAGATACTGTCCGCTTTTGCCAGCAGCGCGAACAGGTTCTCGACGATGCTGGCTACGTGGTCGATATCGTCGGCTTCTGCCAGGATGGCGAACGTCACCTTCTTGCGCAGCTCGCGCAAGGAGTCCTCACTCTTGCGCCAGTTGGGAAACTCGATAAAGGCAGACTTGATAGCGCGGCTTACCTCTTCTGCATTATCAACGTTGGCATCGAGCAGTGCGCGATACACAAAGTAGGTCAGGCCATCAAAGCCTTTTTCGGCCTGATCGACCTTGCGGGCTTCATTCTTTTCGAGCTCTGCCAGCAAGGCAGCCAGTGTTTCTTCCGTGGTTGACTGGCGATTCTCGAAAGTTTCCTGCACCGCCTGAGCTCGCTCGGCCATGGCGATCAGATAGGGATCTTCGCTTTCTTCTTCCGCCTTTTTCTGAATGCTCTTGATCAGATTGATGACCTTGGTGCCGCTGCCTGACTGGTCTTCTGAAATCTGCTTGATGCTTTCGCCGTTGATCTCGAACAGGCTGCCCACTTCGCCAATGCCTGAGGTGTACACGCTTTCGCGAACCAGCTGCTCGGTCTTGCGCTGGAACTCGCGATCCACGTAGACTTTCTTGGTATAGGCCTTGCGGACTACCGCAAAAATCGCGGCCAACGAGGAGTAGGTCTCGATGAAGGGACCCAAAAACGCATCGGGCGAGATGATCTCGTAGAGCATCTCGATTTCCTTGAATTCCTTGAAGAACGTTTTACGTCGGTCCTCATCGCGGAAGTGCTCAATGAGAGTATCCACGTCTTTATCACTGAAGTTGTGTTCAATGAGACTTAGGTACGCGGGCGCTTGCTGCTCTATTTTTGCCTTGAACAGGCCCTTGAGCAGGTCCAGGTCTTTGACGATGGCATTGATCTCTTCGCTATCGAAGGCCAGCGCTTTCTCAAGCTTGTCGAAGATGCCGACGAAATCGAGGACGAAGCCGTGGGGTTTGACCATCTCCTGCGCCTCGTTCTCGTAGGGGCGGTTTACCCGGGCGATGGCCTGTAGCAGGGTGTGATCGCGCATTGGCTTGTCGAGATACATGGCGTAGAGCACCGGCGCGTCGAAGCCGGTGAGCAGCTTCTCGGTCACGATGAGTATCCTGGGCTGCTGGTCCAGCTTGCCGAAGCTTTTGCGAATCTGTCGCTCCTGCTTCGGGTCGAGGTGGAATTCCTTGAGCAGCGCGGAGTCGTTGTTGTTGCCGGTGTAGACCACCTCGGAATACTCGGGCGGCAGAAACTTATCCAGCGCCTTCTTGTAATAGGCGCAGGCTTCGCGGTCGACGCCGACCAGAAAGGCCTTGTAGCCCAGCGGCTCGACATTCTCCCGGTAATGCCTGGCGACAAACTCCGCCACCTGCTGTATGCGTTGCTCGCCCTTGAGAAAGTTTTTCAGGTTCACCGCGCGCTCGAGAATCTTGTTCAGCTCCTCGATGTCGGCCACGCCCTCGGCTTCGGCGAGGGAGAGGAATTCGGCGTCCAGCGTCTCGTGGGGAACCAGCATGTCATTGGGGGCAAGTTGGTAGTACAGCGGCAGGGTGGTGCCGTCCTCGATGCTGTCTGCGATGGAGTACTTGTGCAGGTAGCCCTGGTCGTCCTCGCAGCCGAAGGTCTTGAAGGTGCCCTTGCCATATACCGTCTTGTCCACCGGGGTGCCGGTGAAGCCGAGGTAGGTGGCATTGGGCAGACCGGCCATGAGGAAGTTGCCCAGGTCCCCGCCGGTGGTGCGGTGGGCCTCGTCGATTAAGATGTAGATGTTGTCGCGCGTGTTGAGGTTTGCCGGCATGTCGCGGAACTTGTGGATCATGGTCACGATGATGCCACGATAGTCGTCTTTGAGCAGTTGATTGAGCCGGGCGATGCTGCTGGCGTGTTCCAGATTGCCAAGACCAAACGCGGCCAGGTTCTTGAGCATCTGATCTTCCAGCTCGTTGCGGTCAATCATCAGCAGCACCGTGGGTTTGTCTGCCTCGCGCGCTCGAAACAGCCGCTCTGCCGCCTTAATCATGGTGAAGGTCTTGCCCGAGCCCTGGGTGTGCCAGATCAGGCCTCGGCTGCGCTGGGGGTCGAGGGCGCGGGCGACGGTGGCGTCCACCGCGCCGGTCTGGTGCTGGCGCAGGATGTACTTGTTCAGCTCTTCGTCTTTCTCGGCAAAGACGATGTAATCCTTCAGGAAGGCCAGCAGCTGCGGGATGGCGCAGAAGCTCTTCACCTTGGCCTCCAGCTTGCCGACTTCTGCGTGCTTCCAGTTGAAAATGTTGCGCCGCACCGTGTTCCAGCTCACCCCGTAGGAAAAGCCGATAGCATCGGTAGCGGTAAAAAGCTGCTGGCTGACGAACAGCTCGGGGGTCTCGCGGTGGTAGCGGCGGATCTGGTCCACCCCGAGGGCAATAGCCTCGTCCTTGTTGGCGTTCTTGCACTCGATCACCAGCACCGGGATGCCGTTGATGAGAAAGACCACGTCCTCACGCGTGCCATAGCGGCCGTTGTGAAAGGCCCACTCCTCGGTCACCTCAAATACGTTGTTGGCCGGCTCTTCGTAATTGATCAGGATAAGGTCGCGCTCGCGGTTCTCATCTGCGTCGAAGAACTTGCCCCGGTTGCGCAGGTGTTCGACGAATTCCCGGTTGCCGTAGATGTCGGTGTGCAGGTGACGGAAAGCCCCGAGCAGTGCACCTGCGGCCTCGCTGTAGCGCGGGTTGAATTCATGCACCTTGGCGCCGAGCAGCTCGTCGAAGAACAGCGAACGCCCCTTGGCACGGTCGGTGGGTGGGGCATCGGGATCAAAGCCGCGGCGTTTTTCGGCTTCTTCGCGAGGTACGAAGGTCCAGCCGATTGCCTCGGCGTAGTCGAGGATGCGGGCCTGGACGGTTTTGTGTTCGCCGGGGGTGGGCATGATTCAGTCTATTGGGCGGCCAACGAATAGCGCCTCTCACGGGCTTTGAACGCCTCCTCTCCGCCTTCGAGAAGCAGGCAAACTGTTTCTCGTATCCCCATAGCCTCTCCGAAAACTGAGTGCTCCAAGGATCCAGAATCATAGCGGAGGCACGGATATGCTTGGGTAGCAAGGCGCTCGGCTGTTGCGACTACAATTTGCTCGGCATCTGTGGCTACGACCAAATTGGGATTATGAGTGATGAGAATGATCTGGCGGCGTTTCTTGGCCTTCCGAATGTAGGGAACGAGCTGCCTGTAAACAGATGAATTATCTAAATTGCCCTCCGGTTGATCAATCAGCAAAGGACGCGTGTCGTCTTCGTCCATCAACAAATACAGCACTAGCAGAGCAATACCTCGTGTGCCGGGTGAGAGATACTCCAATTGTGTACCGGCATAGTGAATCTTATAAGTGAGTTCGATATGCTCAATTGAGAACAGCCAATCATTCAGTTCAACCTCCGTTAGCTTGGCAGTTCCAAATTGACTAGGAAATGTCCTTGGGTCTACAGCCGCGACCAATTCTCTGAATGCAGGCTCAATTTCTGCCGGGTCCCCGCTTTTCCACGCAGGCCCGAGCTTAGTTTCGACAATCCTCTCAATTTCATTTTTCTTGGCTTCTGCGCCAATACGACGCCCATCGAAGAACCGTGATGATTGCGCCAACCATGATTTTGCGTCAACTTGATATCCAACAGAGACACTGAATTGCATCTCGTCCCCGAGTTGATCGATTGCTTCCTGCAGCGGAGCATATAACTCTTTTAAGCCTTCTTCATCAGCGGCTAACGCTTCGAATACTTCTAAGTAGAGCTCGAATTGTCGCTCCCTTTGCTTGGCTAGAGTCGCAGATACAACCTCATCAAGGTTTTTAATTTCTTTTTCAAGTCTCTCCGCGGACTTTGTTCGCTCCGCAATCTGCTTTTGCAGATCGAGAAAACGCTTCCGGCTTACTTCATCCTTCGCGATGACCTCTCTCAGAGAGTTGATCTTTTGCTTCACGGCGAAGACCGAACGGGTGCCTTGATCGTCAGCTTCTGTTCCTTTGAGCTTTATGATTTCCTCATCGAGCTTTTGAACTTCCTTCTCTAAGAGATTCTCTGAATTAGGTGACCAAGATGGAGTCAGTGCGTTGACAGTTGTCTCATCGACCTGAACACCGCGAAGTTGCTTCTGGATCGAGCTTATCTCTTGATTAGTGGACTTCTTTACGGTGGAAAATGACTCGAGGGCGGTTTCGATTGCCCGACGTTTTCTCGTTCTTGAAGAAACGTCGTCTTCAATTTCATTGAGTAGAGCCTGTTGCTTCTCGAGGTCTTCAAGGACTTTCTTGTCCACAGATTGTGTCGCATCAGGCAATTGCTTTTTAAGCTCCTCAGCTTGCTTTTCGGATTCCGCCTTGGCCCTTATCTTTGATGCTTTCTGGTCAACTGATTCCTGAAGTCGTTCGACCTCTTTGTGCAGAGACGCCATCTCTCCCCGCATCGATTCCTTCTGAATATTCGACGCCGCCTCGCGTGCCTTTCTAAGTTCTCGAAATGATGAGTATCCTTCCTTTTGAACTTCGTCGAGTTTCGCGAATACAACATCCTCGATAGCATGTTGTAGTTCCGTACCTTCGTGGTCCGAAGAACAGAGTCGTTCGACGAAATCCTGCGATAGGTATCGCGCGCGAGGCTTACTTTCCAAGTATGGCGAATCGGTAAGTGTTCCTTTGGTGGTTTCTCCGCCACCCCACTCCAATTCGACTTTCATTCCTGAGAGATGAAGTGCACCTTTAGTAATGAACGACGATTGGGATCTAGCATCCATCGGGAATCCTGCGGCGAAAGCGGCGAGGTCCGCAATGGCAGTCTTTCCGGCCCCCTTTTCCCCGATTACTGCAACTAGCCCTAGATTGAGATCCAAGATTTCAGTGGAGAACCACCCGGAAGAGTTTGAAATCCTAATTCGCCGAATCTGTTGACTCAGATCTGCCGGGCGCGGTGGTTGCTCTCCGATGTGGATGCGATCCTCGGGTTCCCAGAGAATTTGACGAAGTCCATGAAAAGAGGGGTCACTCTTGATCCAGCAGAATCTATTTTCATCTGACTTGAACAGGGTCTCAATGGCATGGGCATCTGAGCCGTGAATGCAGGGCTTCAGGGATCGGTATTGCCTAATAATCTCTTCAACTGGTGTGCTTGCTTTGAGACCGAGATAGTGTTTACGATCTGCAGGATTTCCGGAAAAAACGAAATCGCACCACTTTAGAATTTCGTCTCGCGTTGCCCCAAAGCCGTCCACAGGTAGGCCGCTAATGCCATCTTTGCCGTTCGCAATACCAACGAGTGAATTTGTGCGCAGCCACTTTTCCTTGTCGAGCCAGTCCTTGATGACAGTCCTATCAGGTTTGAACTGTTCTATACCAAATTTATAGGCTGCATCATCATCTGCTATCGACGGGTTTTGGGCCTTTCCAAATTCGGTAAGTTCTTCCCTACAGCAGCCATATTTTTCACCGTTGTACTCGAATTTCAAGTTTCGGAGTGCGCGCTTTATTCTGTCCACATGGTTAAGGTCGGAAGGATCGACCAAGATGTGAAGATTGAGCGCTTTGCCGTCGTCTGTCGGCGGCATCATCCGAAATTCGATATTCGGAATAAGGAGATCAACTGTTTCTAACCGACTGTTGTCTCGATGCTCGACAAGCAGCTTCTCGTAGCCGTCGATTGTCATATAGTCAGTTACACCGATTACGGAAATCCCTGATTCTGCCGCTGCAGCCTCAAGAGCATTCACATAATCTTCCCATGTGAGGCTTCCAAAGGGGCTTCCGAGCTTACTTTCTGGCGTGTGGACATGTGGATCCCATCGCCGCCATTCAGAGCCCTTTGGCCATCTAGAAGGTGAAATATTAACTGGTGATTCTGGATTGCTCATGAGACCTGTATCTCAATGTCATGAACGCGGGTCTTCGCGGTCATCAGTTCGTGAAGGAGAGCGCGGAACAGGTCTTGAAGTACGTTGCGTTTGTTAACTGCTGTGCTCGTTTTGCTATCGAGCGAAGCAAACGCCTTGATAATTGCGCGCTGTTCTTCAAGCGGTGGATAAAAGATCGGCATTCGACGCATGACGCTGTTATTTAAATTCGGCATGATCGCTCCGGCAGCGTGAGAATACAGCCACTTGACCAGGGGCTCGGTCGCAAAGTAGAGCCCCAGAAAGCGATTATCTACAAACGGCTTGCTGGCCCGAACGAGAAAGCAACCCGTTCCACAAAGCCAGGTTTCTTCCGACTCTGTGACTAAGCCTTGTCGGCCAATCTCTCCTCGACGAGCGAACAGAATGTCGAATTTTCGAAGACGATGTTTTCCGAGTCGCTGGGCGACTGCTTCGCTCACACGAGGGACATTTTCGTGGTTGATTCGATTACCCGCTAAATGCGTTGGGTTTACCACTGCGATGCCTTCGTCCTGATACTCATTTTTGTGGAGCTGACTACCGAAGGGGCCAGTCTGAAGTACACCACTCGGCTTTTCGCACAATTCACCTAATGTGATCAACTCCCAACTCTCGGGCACAAGGCCGATTTCGGTTTTTTTTTGGGGTTCGTTGCGGAGGCCTTCGGTGAAGAGTTTGTGCATGAGGGCCTTTTTCAGCTCGGTGGTGGTCTGAATGATCCGCTCCTGCGCTTCAATCGCCCGCTGCACTGTCGAAAGGATATGCGCGATTTTCTTCTGTTCGGGGAGTGGTGGGAGAGAAAACTTGAACTCCCGAAGTGAAGGCCAGGAAGTGCGAGGATGTTGAACGCCAGTGGTAGTCGACTTAGCATGGCTAATGAATGCGTCAGCATGAACGAGATACTTAAGATACTTGGGGTCACATCCTTCTTCGGCGCGGAATACTAGTATGTCTGTAGAGCTGATCCCGTCGAAATCAGCATACGCTCCTTTTCTAAGATAGGGACGAAGCTTGCCGAAAAGGATGTCACCAACCTTAAATGCAGTTTTTGATGACTTGATGTCGCTTTCCAGTCCGCGCCCGACAAATGCAGGGAAACCCGGAGCAAGGTGTTCCAGACCGACATAGGGTGTAGTGCCACCCTCTGCCGGCTTATATGAGTCCTTCACGCGATCACACACGTCCGCGAACCGGCAGTTCTTCCAGCCAGTTGGCAACGGTTCGATCAACAGATTCGCGCCACTCATGCCTCTATCTTCTCTAGAATGCCCCGCAAGGCCTTGTCCGTCTCCCTGGCTTCCTCTTCGATGGCTTTCAGTTCGTCGGCGGTCTCTGCAATCGGCCAGTAGGTCTCTGCATCGCTGGTGTGAATGTAACGGCTTGGCGAGATGTTGTAGTTGTTTTTCTTCAGCGCTTTGAGGTCGACGATGCTGCTGAGCTTCTCCTCTTCTTTCCAGTTGAGCTTGGTTTCGGCGATGCGGTCGATGCCTCGGTCCGACGAATCCCTTAAAGTTGCCGAATTATCTGCGGGATAGGCGATCTTAGGCCTTCTAGCAGCCTGAATCCTGCCATTTTGGCAGGAAAAATGGCAGGAAGCTCTCTCCAGGAGGGATGCGGAGTGGGAATCCTGCCATTTTGGCAGTTGCGATGGCAGTGAAGCAATCATCAGGGTTTATTAACAAGGTAGCGTCTAGCGCGCCCTTCTCCTTCGGGAATAAGCAAGTTGAGTTCTTCCAGCCGTTTGATGTGGTTCATCGCCGTTCGGTACGGGAGTTCAAGTGCCTCACTGTATTCTTGTGAGGAGAAAGACTCCTTACCGGACGCCCACTCCCATCCTTTCCGCTCAGACTTGCTGAGTTCCGCCAGCGTCTCTTCCGGTAGCGCCTTGCTAGCGGCAGCAGTCGTGCGGTACAGGGTCAAGTCGAGATAGGGGGCGGTGAAACTGAATTTGGGCAGAGGCAGACCGGCTTCAGTCGCTCTGGTCCGCATGGACTTGAGTCCGAGTCCGCGCTCTTCGGCGAGTTCCATGGTGCTGAAGGCGGCGTGCAGGCGCGGATTGCGGCTGACCATGGGCGCTGAGAAGGTTTGCAGTTGTTCGAGGGTGACAGGATCGACCGGGGCACCCGGGCTGCGGATGATGACGGTATCGTTTTCGACGACCAACTGGATCTTGCTGCCGGTGATTTCGTAGTCGCGGTGCACGAGGGCGTTGGCGAGCCCTTCCCGGATAAGTTCGTAAAAGGCGTCGTTGATGCGTGTGCGTTCCGCCTGCGAGCGGGCAATGGCGTCAGGGAATTTGCCGCGCAGCCAGGAGATCACCTGATTGGGACCTAGGACCATGGGTCCGTCGAAGTCATTCAGGTCCTCGCCTTCCCCGCTGTGAATAGTCGCCAGAATCCCAGCTTGCGGGAGGACGTCGCGTGGATGCTTGCCGAAAAGCAGGTGGGCAAAGCGGGTCGGCGCAAGCGGACCGTTGTTAGCACTGCCCAGAAGTCCCTGGTGGGCGAGTCGGCGGTAGAATTCCTCGTCGTTAACCCTGCGCCTCTTGAATAGAAAGCTGCGGTAATGAGAGAGAGCCTCGGAATCAAGGTCGTCCAACGAGACGCCGGGTGGACTCTGGTCGAAAGGCAGTGGGTCGAGCGCAGTTTCTTCTTCCTTGACTTCGGCCATCCGCCGCGCCTGATCGAAGAACTCCTTATTCTCCTCTTCGATGGCTTCCTGCAGGTCGCGATCGAACGGAATCACTTCCACTCCCTTCGTCTTTAAATACCGGAGCCCTTCACCGGCTACCCTGGGATGGGGATCCTCGCAGCCAAAGTAGACCTTCTTGATTCGAGCATTGGTGATGCGCCGGGCGCAGCCGACTTTTGGCTGGTTGCGGGATTTTGGACCGCAGGGCTCAAGAGTGGCAAAAAGAACGCAATCCCCGAGATTTTCCTGGCCGTTCTTCCGTTCGATGAGTGTGTATTCGGCGTGGTCGCCCTCGCGGAGCTCACCGCGACAGGCAGAGACGATAGTTCCATCGGGCTTCCACAACACAGCACCGACCTTGGGTGTGATGGTGTCGTCGGCACGCTGTTCGCGCACGGAGGCTTTCATAACCTCCACGGCCTTTTCCATCAGTTTCCGCGGATCGAATGTCGGTTTTTTCGCCATAACTGTCTCGTTCAGACCCCGAGCGTCTCAAGAATCTCCCGCAACGCCTTGTCGGTCTCTCTGGTCTCCGCTTCAATGGCATTCAGTTCGTCCACTATCTCGGCGATCGGCCGGTAGGTTTCCGCATCGCTGGTGTGGATATAGCGGCTGGGGGAGATGTTGTAGTCGTTCTTCTTCAGCTCTTCGAGGTCGACGATGCGGCTGAGCTTGTCTTCCTCCTTCCACTTGAGCAGGGTGTCAGCGATGCGATCGATGCCGCCATCGGGGATGAAATTCTTGGGGTCGCCTTTCTCAAAAATCTGGCTGGCGTTAACCAGCAGCAGCTTGCCCTGCTGCGCCTTCGGCTTGGCCTTGTTGAGGAAGACAACGATGCCGGGGGCGGTGGTGTTGTAGAACAGGTTCTCCGGCAGGTACAGGACGCTCTCGATCAGGTCGTTATCGACGAACCACTGGCGGACGGTCTTTTCCTTGTTGGTGCCGGCATTGCCCGAGCCGCGGGAGGCGGCCCCGGTGTCCAGCACCACGGCGGCGCGGCCCTTGTCGTTCAGGCTGGCGTGCATGTGCTGCAGCCAGCCCCAGTCGGCGGAGGATTTGCCAGGGAAGCCGGCCCCGGCGGGGAAGCGCCCGAGTTCGTCGGCGTCGTAGTCGGCCTCGGTGAACCAGTTCTGGTTCCACATTGGATTGGCGATGACACGATCGAAGGTGCGCAGTTTGCCATTTTTGCGGAACTTGGGGTTCTTGAACGTGTCGCCAATCTCGATCTCACCTTCCATGTCATGAATGATCATGTTCATGTTGGCCATGGCCCAGGTCTCGGCTGTGTATTCCTGGCCGAAGAGCTTGAGTGGGGCAGGTTTGCGGGCGCTGGCGGCTTGCTCCATCGCAATCTCACATTTCACCAGCAGGCCGCCGGAGCCGCAGCAGGGGTCGTAGATCTCCATGCCCGGCTCGGGGGCGAGCACGCGAGACATGATGATGCCGACCTCGGGCGGCGTGTAGAACTCGCCGGCGCTTTGGCCGCCGCCCTCGGCGAATTTGCGGATGAGGTATTCATAGCTCTTGCCGATGATGTCCGCCTCGACGTCGCCAAGCCCCAGACGCTTGGTACTGATGGCCTCGATCAGGTTGGAGAGGCGGTCGTCGTCGATGTCGCGTTGGCCGTGGGTGGTGGCATTGAAGTCGACGCGGTTGATGATGCCCTGCAGCAGCGGATTGGCGTTTGCGATGGCCCGCATGTGGGTAGTGACACCCTCGCCGATCTGGTCGGAGAGTTTGCGGATGACGGACCACACCGGCTGTTCTGGATCGTCCGGCACTAGCGGTAGATAGAAGCGGACCAGCTTCTGGTCGGCTTTGGCGAGCTGAAAGGCCTTCTTGCGCGAGCCCACCTCGGCGGCGATGCGATTGATCTCGTCATCGAACACATCACAGAGGCGCTTGGTGAAGATAAGAGGGAGAATGAAGTCCTTGAATTTGGGCGCGTCCTTGGCCCCGCGGATGGAGCAGGCGGCGTCCCAGATCCAGGATTCCAGGGATTTGTTGCTGTTCTTGGTAGTAGCCCGTGGTTCGGGTTCTATTGACTGTTGTTTGGCTTTGCTCATGGCTTCGGTGATTCGGGCAGATCACTATTAGCGAGTGACCCGATGATTATTCCCTTTTAACTAGCGGGAGTCGAGGTCCAGATGCTGTTGTTTCACCTGAATGAGTTGCCGCGTCTGGCAAAGGGCAACAAGATCATCAGTATTCCTTCGGCCTGGGTCGTGGATCCGGTGGAAGTGCTGGTGAAAGACAGCTAGCGACGCTCGTTTTTGACCAGCTTGATTCCTGAGCCTGTGATTGCTGTCTCGTTACTCGCTGTACAAAGTAACCAGCTGAATAGCCTGGCGCTCAAGCAGCAGCTTGTAGTCAGACATGGGCTCCAGTGCGACAAAGGTGTCTATGGCATCCGGCTCGCCTACCAGTCCATACTCGCGGGCCTCGATACGGTTGCCGGCACCGGCCAGCTCAAACGACCGTGCACTGATCAGCAGCGTATTGTCCGGACAGTCGTGACAAAGGCTGCGGGTGACATCGAGGGTTTTACCGGCCAGATTGGTGGTGTCCTGGGTGACCGGGGAATACAGGTCTATCATCGCCTGGCCGCTGTTCACTGCCAGCCGGAATTTGGCCCCCAATTGTTGCTCGCCCACGTCGGATAGGTCGTCCACCAGCTGCAAAAACAGCTGACCGGCACAGATGGCGAAAAACGCCTGCTCTTCTTCCAGCATGTCGCCGCCGAAATTGATCAGCACCTCGTCTTCAAAACAAAAGCTGACATTGCCGTTGTACAGCTGGCTCACCTTGCCGGCAAAAAAGTAGAATTTGTTCAGCATGCGAATCATCAGGTCTTCGGTCTGGGTAGATGCCAGATACTGGAAATTCGACAGCTTGATACACAGCAAGGTGACGTCCTGCTGCCCGGGCAGAGTCTGTAGCTGCTGGTCTTCGTCGCTGGGCAGACGGCTACCGAAGTTGGACAGGAAGGTATTCTGGGCCAGAAATTCGGCAGTGGCGTTGTATTGCCGGATAGCGGTACTCAGCTCGCTGTTGCCCTTGGGCTCCGGGCAGGTCTCGATATTGCCCTGGCGAATATTGCTCAGTGAAAACGCCAGCATGTTCGCCGGGTAGCTGATCAGGTACTGCAGGTAGAGCGTGATGAGCAGGTAAGCGGCCAGCATCAGCACCAGGGCCGCTGCGACAATAATCAGCAGATTGTTTACCAGTGCCGCCTCGATATAGGTCAGGTCGAGGGTGACAGTGACATAGCCGGCCACCGACTCGGCCAGGGCGATTGGCGCGGTATATTCCTGATTGATGGGGAGCAGATTGACTGGTATCGGCAGCAACAGCGCTGGCTCTTCCACGGTGGCGCTGGCAGCGGCGATGGTGCGGCGGTCGACATTGAGCACCGAGACCTCGGCAATGGCCGCATTTTCAATCAGGCTGCCCAGTACCACATTCATGCTGATCAGGTCGTTGGCCAGCACCAGCTCGGTCAGCTGCGTGGCAGTTTGCAGGGCCAGGGACTGGCCAAGACTGTCGGCCTGCTGGCGCAGCACCCGCTGGGTGTTGTAGCTGTTGATCAGCCAGAACACGCACATTGCCAGTAACAACAACAGTCCCACGCTGATAGCAAACTTGCGGGCAATGGGTTTTATGGGTTTGCCAACAATCTCGGCGCTATTGTCTGATTTGCTGGTGGCGTTGGCGGTACTGGCGGGATTGGTGGAAGGACGGGCCATGTCTCTCGCAATCGGGTAGCGGGTGTTTGCTGTCGCAAGAATAGCAGGCCAGGCGCCGACGCCCAATCAGTTTCTGGCGGCTAATCGCTGGAACTTATCAGAGGTTTCCCAGATTGCTAACGCAGTCCATGCTCGGAACGCTGGCCGGTGGCTGCAGGAGGTTCCCCTGGACCAGGTCCAGGCCAGCCTGCCAGAGCAGTGGCAAGAGGTGCAGGTCTTCAAGTTGCCCGGTCGCCACGGTGATCTGCCGCTCGTGCAGTGCCGACACCAGCGAGGTGAGCGATTGCAGTTGGCTACTGTCGGGCGCCAGGTTACTCAGTAGTGATGAATCCAGCTTTATCTGCGTGATACGCAGTAGAGAAAGGTAGCGCTGTGGGTCCTGGCTGCAGCCAAAGTGGGTGATGGCCAGCGGGATACCCAGGGCTTTCATGGCAATACTGAAGTCGCGCAGGTGGTGCTGGGCCACCAGCAGGTCCAGCTCGCTGATTTGCAGAACCAAACGGGTGCCGGGGTGGGGAACCGAGTGCAACAGCTGATCCAGCCAGGTAACAAAGCGATCGCTAACCAGGGATGTGAGGGATAAATTCACGATCAGGACTGCCCCGGTGAATTCCCTCTGCTGGAGCCGGGCCAGGCTGGCCCGGACTACCCACCGATCCAGCGATTCCCCCAGCGCATTGTCCACCGCAGCGCTGAACAGCCGTTGGCCTGACAGTCTGCCGCGAGTGGTATGCAAATGGCTGCGCACTTCGTAGCTGCCAAAAGAGTTGTCAGAGCCGCTGGCCTCCCCGGCGCGCAACGGCACCAGGGGTTGGAACGTCAGGCGCAGCTGTTTGGCCCGCAAGCCACCTAATATTGCCCGCGCGGTGATCAGGGATTGTTGTTCGTCCAGCGCAGGTAGCGGGGTGTTGCGACTCAGACTGTGGCGGGCCCTGGCAAAGAGTACTTCCGGGAGACGAACATGTTTGCCCAGCGTTGCCAGGCCAGCAGCACACTGCAGCTGTATCTGCGGCGGCAGCGCCCTGGAGACTGCTGACTGCAGAGCCGCTTTCAGCTGTTTGGCTATCACGCAGGCCTGCTCACTGTGGTCGTTTTCCAGTAGTACGGCGAACTCATAGTTGCTACAACGACAGAGCATGGCGCCAGCAGGCAGCGCCTGTAGCAGCGCACGTTCGCTATCCGCCAGCAGCAGGCGGGCCTGGTTTCTGCCCACCCAGTGCCGAATCTCGTAGAAGTTGGCCAGTTGCAGCAGTGCCAGGGTCGCTCGCACGGTGGCGTTTCCCGGCCGGGTGATCAACGCTTGCAGGCGATTGTCCAGCAGCTGGCGCGCACTGGAGGCTTGCGCCTGGGGACAGGTGGCTGGTAACGGGCTGCTTGCCTGGGGCTTGCTGGCCACCGGTGTGGTAGTTGCGCTTGCGGCCATTCCCTGACCCTCCTGTGCCTGATGCGTTGCCCTCATTATTGCTGGTGGTGGGCTGGCGGTTGTTATGCGGGTGCAATCGCCAGCTGCCCAGTCCCCAACTGTCGGGCGACGATCAGGCCAGCGGCGACTTTGACGCCTGCCCCGGTTCCTCATGCACCAGCCGTGGCACGAGGTACCCGGGCAGAGTGGTGCGCAGTTGGGCGACCAAATCCCGGGCCCGACTGGCGTCCACCTGAAAATGCGCGGTACCAGCGACCTTATCCGGCAGGTGCAGGTAATAGGGTAGTACATGGGCTTGAAAAAGCGCTTCGCTCAGTTCTTTCAAGGCCAGATAGTTGTCGTTAACGCCAGCTAAAATTACCGCTTGGTTCAGCAACGTGACGCCATTTGCAGCCAACGTCTCGAAATTGTCCTGGCAAGCCTGATCCAGTTCCTGGTGATGATTAACATGCACCACCAGCACGGCGCGCAGACGGGAACGGGCCAGCCGCGCCACCAGGGCGTCCGTGACCCGCTGCGGAATAACCACTGGCAGACGCGTGTGAATGCGCAGGGTGGTGAGCTGCGGCAGGGCCTCCAGGCGCCCCAGCAGCCAGTCCAGTTGCCGGTCGGAATTAGCCAGCGGATCGCCGCCGCTAAGAATGACCTCGTGTATCGATGGGTCAGCGGCAATCTGGTCAATACTTTGCTGCCACTGGCTGCGGCTCAGGGTATTAGCCGCGTAATCAAAATGCCGTCGAAAGCAATAGCGGCAATGGATGGCGCAGTGTGGTGCCGCAGTCAGCAACACTCGGCCGGGATACTTGTGCAGCACGCCGGGTGCGACGTTGAACTGTTGTTCCTGCAATGGGTCGGTCAACAGCCCGTTGCCAGGGTCTGCCTCGTTCCGGTCTGGCCAGACCTGGCGTAACAATGGATCGGCCCAGTTGCCTTTTTCCATGCGTGCGGCGAAGGGCCGCGGGACCTTCATGGAAAACCCGGCGAGGCCGGTTTCGCCCAGCGGATTGCCGCTCGGATCCAGCTGCAGAATTTCGAGTAATTCCTTTGGTTCCGTAATGAGATCGGCTAATATCTGTTGCCATTTTTCAGCGATGTCAGACTGAATGAGGGAAACAGCGGCGTTGTCCATGGTTGTGATCATCGTCGTGAATCGTGCTGCAGCGTGTTGTAATTAATCAATTGTGCGATTTGTTACGGATAACCAGTTTCTGGATAACCAAAGAGAGACTCGGGTTTTTCTTTTCTGTCTGCTTTGCCTGGGGCGAGCCCGGGGCGTAAAGGCGGCATCATAGCAACAAATCCCTCCCCCGACATCGCCCCGGCTTGTAACCAGGACCTGATTTGGAAGATCTGGTCAAACGAGCTGCCAAGACACATTGATGAGAGGACACAATGGCGAGTTATTCAACCAACGAATTTAAAAACGGACTCAAGGTACTGGTGGACGGTGAACCCTGTTCCATCTTGGAAAATGAGGTGGTCAAGCCAGGCAAGGGCCAGGCTTTCAACCGCGTCAAGCTGCGAAACCTGAAAAACGGGCGGGTGCTGGAAAAGACCTTTAAATCCGGTGAGTCCATCGATGCCGCTGACGTGATGGAGGTCGAAATGGAATACCTCTATGAGGACGGTGAGTTCTGGCACTTCATGAAAACCGATGGCAGCTTCGAGCAGGTCGCTGCGGATGCAGCTGCCATTGCCGAGGCAAAAGACTGGTTGAAAGAACAGGACCCTTATCAGGTTATTCTCTGGAACGACAATCCCATTTCGGTACAGCCAGCCAATTTCGTGGAGCTGGAGGTTACCGAGACCGATCCTGGCCTCAAGGGAGACACTGCCCAGGGCGGCACCAAGCCGGCGACTTTGAGTTCCGGTGCGGTGGTCAAAGTGCCCTTGTTCGTTAATGTGGGCGACGTGCTCCGTGTTGATACCCGAAGTGGCGAATATCAGAATCGCGTTACCAAATAGCTATTTTTCACCAACTAACTTCTTATCGAATGGTTGACTGGCAGCCTGGTGCGTCCCCGGAGAATCTGAAGCGGCGCGCCCGCTTGCTGTCGGATATCCGGAGTTTCTTCGCTGAACGCGACATACTGGAAGTGGAAACGCCGGCGTTGGGGCGGCATGCCGTCACCGATGTGCATCTCGACGCGTTCTCCGTAGACGCTGGCACGTCAGGCGACTCACCCGCCTCACCCACCTCACCCACCTCCAAAAAGTATCTGCAGACCTCACCCGAATACGCCATGAAACGCCTGCTGGCCGCCGGCAATGGTCCGATCTACCAGCTTGGCAAGGCGTTCCGCCGCGAGGCAGCAAGCCGTCTGCATAACCCGGAATTTACTTTGCTGGAGTGGTACCGGCCCGGCTATAGCTGGTGTGCGCTCATGGATGAAGTGGCAGAACTGGTAGTAACGGTGCTGGATTTACCCGGACCCGACAGTATTGCGCAGTTCAGCTATGCTGAGCTGTTCGACAATCACTTCAGCATCAACCCCCACACTGTAGACGGAACAACCCTGGAAGAGCTGACCCGGGCTACCGTCGACCTGACCGCCACCGGGCTCAGCGCCACCGATTGCCTGCAGCTGCTTATGCACCACTGCATAGAGCCGACGTTGCCGGACTACTGTTTTGTCTACGATTATCCCGAGGCGCAGGCGGCGCTTTCGGTGGTGGAAGACGGTGCGGACGGGATTCCGGTGGCGCGACGTTTTGAGCTCTATGGCGTCGGTATGGAGTTAGCCAATGGCTATCAGGAGCTGACCGACGCACCGGAGCAGCGGCGTCGCTTTGAGCGCGATCAGGCGCAGCGGCGGCAGCGCGACGGATCACAAATCAGCATTGATGAGCGCCTGCTGGCAGCGCTGGCGAGCGGATTGCCCGCCTGTGCCGGTGTGGCGCTGGGCGTGGATCGCCTGGCGATGTTGGCCCTGAATGCCAAGCACATCAATGAGGTGATTGCCTTCGCCGATGAGAACGCCTGACTACAGCTCAGGCGGTTGTCGGTGCGTCACCAGTTTCGCTGCTAGCTGCCTCAGCCAGCATCCGCTGTTTGTAGGCCTCCCGCAGTCGCAAAGTGACCGGACCAGGTGTCCCACTTCCTATGCTGTGTCCATCAATGGACACCACACCCAGAGTGATAGTGGTGGCGCTACTGATGAACGCCTCATCGGCCGCCAGTGCTTCTGCCAGAGAGAACGCCCGCTCTTCGATGGGAATATCCAGTTCTGCGCTGATTTCCAGCAGTGTTCGACGGCGAATGCCTGGCAGAATTTCATTGCTCAACTGCCGCGTAATAATGCGATTGTCCTTGACGATATAGGCACTGGATGAAACGCCCTCGGTGACCATGCCGTCTTCCACCATCCAGCCCTCTTTGGCGCCACGGCTGGCGGCATCCTGTTTGGCCAGCACTTGCCCGAGCAGGTTGATGGATTTGATATCGCGACGCTTCCAGCGCAGATCGGGAGTGGTTACCACCGCGATACCGGTTTTTGCTGCCGGATTGTCCAGTAGGGACATCACCGAGGTAAAGGCGATAAACCCTGGCGTGGCGTTGGCGGGAAAGGTGAAATCCCGATCCGCTACACCCCGGGTTACCTGGGCATACACCACGCCTTCGTCGAGCTTGTTTCGAGCGATCAACTCGTTCATCACCGCCACGCAGTCGGCGGGCGAGCAGGGCCAGGCAATCTGCAACTCGCCAAGACTGCGTTCCAGCCGCTCGAGGAAATAGCGACGATCTACCAGCTTGCCGGTTATCACCGGAATCACTTCATAGACTCCGTCCCCGAATATATACCCGCGGTCAAAGATGGAAACCCGGGCTTGTTGTTCCGGGACATAGTCACCATTGACATACACTATTCTGCTCACTGCTTTCTCCTGCGTTGATTCCTGCTTTGACCTGTGCCTGGGTGGCTCACTTGAACTGGTCGGCGAAACTGGTCAGCGCATCCCCGTGCAGCCGCTGCGCGGTCCACTCGTCCATAGGCACGGCACCGATGGAGCGATAGAACTGAATGGATGGTTCGTTCCAGTCCAGTACCGACCACTCCACGCGGGTACAGTTCATGTCCACCGCCAGTTTGGCTATGTACGCAAGCAGGCTCTTGCCAAACCCCTTGCCACGATATTGCGGTTGTACATACAGATCTTCCAGGTAAATACCCGGTCGCCCGGTGAAGGTGGAGAAGTTATGAAAGAACAGCGCATAGCCCACCGCTTCGCCCTGGTATTCGGCAATCAGCACTCGGGCGTAGGCGGGGTCGCCAAACAGGGTTTCTTCAAGGGTCTGTGTGGTGGCAACCACCTCGTGACTGAGCTGTTCGTATTCCGCCAGCTCGCGAATGAAGGCGAGGATCAACGGACAGTCGGTGACGTCAGCATGACGTATCTGAAATTCGGGTAGCGCGGTAGGTATGATCATGATGGGTATTTTTGTTCGGGTACTGTGGATGGGTAAATCGGGTTCATTCGGCAAGTTTTTCTGCGCCTGAGCATTATCGTGTGTTAGCGGCTATGCCGTTGCTGGGCCCGGCGCGCGTCTGGTGGCGCTTGGCCTGTCAGCGCCTGTTGGCTGGTCCTTGCACATCAGTAAGCGACTGTAAGTTAGGTACCGTGACTGCTATAATACGCGCCTTTTTCGGGCCCTGAAATTTTGCAAGCTGAACGCCAGCGCTATTGAAGCCTGTTGCGACCGGAAAGTCCACGGCTGGAGCCCGTCGCAAGCTGTAGCCCGACACCATTGTGGAAATCATCGCGGAAAATCATCGCGGAACTAGTTAAGGAATCAGAATGTCAGACAAAAAACCAACGATTATTTACACCGAAACCGACGAAGCACCTCAGCTGGCGACCTATTCTTTCCTGCCCATCATCAAAGCCTTCGCCGATGCCTCTGACGTGGGTGTAGAGCTGCGAGATATTTCCCTGTCGGGGCGCATTGTTGCCAGCTTTCCTGACTACCTGACTGCTGAACAGAAAATGGATGACGCGCTGGCCGAACTGGGTGAACTGACCCAGGACCCGATGGCCAACATTATCAAGCTGCCGAATATTTCCGCATCGACTCCGCAATTGAAAGCTGCGATCAAGGAACTGCAGGCCAAGGGCTACAAGCTACCGGATTATCCGGAAGAGCCGGGCAATGACGAACAGCGCCAGGTCAAGGAACGCTACGACAAGATCAAGGGCAGTGCCGTCAATCCGGTTCTGCGCGAGGGTAACTCGGACCGCCGCGCTCCGGCCTCGGTCAAGAACTATGTCCGCAAGCATCCGCACTCCATGGGTGAGTGGTCTGCTGATTCAAAATCCCACGTTGCCAGCATGAGCGAAGGTGACTTTTTCGACAGCGAAAAGTCCACTACCCTGGAAAGCGCGGTAACCGTCAGGATCGTGCACAAGGATGCCAGTGGCAAGCAAACCGTTCTCAAGGACGGTCTGGCGCTGCAGGCGGGCGAGGTGATTGACTCTTCGTGCATGAGCGCCAAGGCACTGCAGGCGTTTCTGGAGCAGGAAATAGAAGACGCCAAGGCCAGGGGCGTGTTGTTTTCATTGCACCTGAAGGCCACCATGATGAAGGTTTCCGACCCCATTATTTTCGGTCACGCCGTCAAGGTATTTTACAAAGACGTGTTTGCCAAACACGGCGAGCTTTTCGAGTCGCTCGGCGTTGATGCCAATAATGGTATCGGCGATGTTTACAGCCGCATCGAGGAGCTGCCCGCCGATCAGAAAGCGGCAGTGGAGGCGGACCTGAAAGCGGTGTATGAATCCCGGCCGGAAATGGCCATGGTGGATTCGGATCGTGGTATTACCAACCTGCACGTACCCAGCGATGTGATCATTGACGCATCCATGCCGGCGGCGCTGCGCACCTCCGGTAAAATGTGGGGCCCCGATGGCGGCACCCACGATATGAAAGCCACCATTCCTGACCGTTGCTACGCAAGCGTCTACCAGGAAGTGATCGATTTCTGCAAAGAACATGGTGCCTTTGATCCAGCCACCATGGGATCGGTTCCCAATGTGGGACTCATGGCACAAAAAGCTGAGGAATACGGTTCTCACGATAAAACCTTCGAGGTCAGTTCGGCCGGCACTATTTCCGTCATCGATGAACACGACCACACTTTGCTGGAACACAATGTCGAGCAGGGCGATATCTGGCGCATGTGCCAGGTCAAGGATGCGCCGGTTCAGGACTGGATCAAACTGGCGGTAAACCGGGCGCGACTGTCGGATACACCGGCGGTGTTCTGGCTGAATGAAGAGCGTGCTCACGACCGTGAGCTGATCGAGAAGGTCAAGCAGTACCTGCCTACCCACGACACCACTGGCCTGGATATTCAGATCATGTCGCCTCAGAAAGCCACCCGGCATACGCTGCAGCGACTCAAGGATGGCCAGGACACTATTTCGGTGACCGGTAACGTGTTGCGTGACTACCTCACTGACCTGTTCCCGATTCTGGAGTTGGGCACCAGCGCGAAGATGCTGTCCGTCGTACCATTGATGAATGGCGGTGGCTTGTTTGAGACCGGTGCTGGCGGCTCGGCACCGAAACATGTGCAGCAGTTCCAGAAAGAGAATCACCTGCGCTGGGATTCACTGGGTGAGTTTCTGGCCCTGGCGGCTTCCCTGGAGCACCTGGCGCAGGTCACCGATAACAAGCGCGCACAAATCCTTGCCGATGCCCTTGATCATGCCACTGGCCGGTTCCTGGATGAAGACAAGTCACCGTCGCGCAAAGTAGGTGAGTTGGATAACCGTGGCAGTCATTATTATCTGTCGTTGTACTGGGCAGAGGCGTTGGCGGAACAAAGCGATGACAGCGACCTCCAGGCCCGTTTCAAGCCGGTCGCAAAAGCATTGGCCGAGAATGAGGCGGTGATAATCGAGGAACTCAATTCGGCCCAGGGCGTAGCCATGGATGTGGGCGGTTACTATCGCCCTGATCCGGATCTGGCCAGCAAGGCGATGCGTCCGAGCAATACCTTCAACGAGATTCTGGCCCAGGTCTGACAGGAGTTTTTCCATAAACTCCCGGCATAGAAAGGTTCTTCGCAGAATCCCGGGGAAGAATAATTAGAAGAACAATGTTGTGGGGCACATAGCCGCGTTAATCACGGACCTGGAGCGCGGCTGCGGGGAGGCGGGGTTCCCGCCCCGCCGGCTCGGCGCCCATCCTGGGTTACTTATAAAGAGACCTTCACTCAAGAAAAAGCCCTGAAATGGCACTGCTGTCCCACAGTTTTATGCCCCTTATCCAGCGTTGAAAAGCGGCTCCGAACGGTCCGCCTGGCAGTTAGCTCGTGCCGCTGCGGACCACGCCCTTCCAGTCTTCGCTTCGCTACGCCCGGCAGGCCAGGGTACCTTCACTCTGAAAAATGCCTTGAAAGCGGTCATTTTTCGCCGTTCAGCGTAGGTCCTTGATTGCAGCGGCACAAGCTAACTGCCAGCCGACCCTTGCTATGTGCGAGCGTCAAGGTTTACTGGCTTCGATGTTGCGCCCCGTGGGCAGACATCTAAGTTTCATGTCCGAAACCATCAGGAAACGCTCGAGACATTGGCACTAATGCTGATTGTGAATTCTCATTGGGGAAACTGTGGGACAGCAGCGCCAGAAAAGCGTTCTTTTGCCTGCGTTCAGCAACAGCCTTAATTGGCGGGTCGGTAACCCTGCCGCCCCACAACCGCTCGCGCAGTGATAGCCGGGACATCGAAGTACTCTTCTACCTCCGATCCCTTTCGCAACTCCGATCGAAGGGAAATGATGCCAGCAAACAACGTAACACCCATCAGCGCTCGGAGCGTTGGCGACAAGCCCCTCCTGCCCGGCGCGACCACACCTAACCGATGGGCGCAACAAGATGGGCACAACAAACAGTTCCGCAAACTCCACAACCAGAGCCTGGTCACAGTTCGCGGAAATGCCCGATGAACCATAAAAAAACCCGGTTGCTGTTCAGGCAACCGGGCTTTTTCATGGTCGTTATTGCTAGCGATTAATCGCTGTTAGCAATCACAGTTACTTGATCGGCCGCACATAGCGCTTGATGCCGCCCACCGGACCAACCTCGGCGCCGAAGATATTGCCATGGCTGTCGGCAACCACGCCTTCAGCGGTGCAGGTGCCGCGGCAATCAGGGTTCGGGTCGGGAATCAGGAATTCCACTTCACCGGTGATGGCGCTGCCAATGCGAATACCGCGAGTCCAGTCGCCGTGGGCCGGGTTCACCGAGCCAGACTCGGAGTCTGCGGCATAAATCACGTCATTGTCGTCGATGAAAACACCGCTGTTGCGGCTGAACTGGTACCAGACGTCCAGCAGATCGCCGTCCTGGTCGAAGATCTGGATGCGGTCATTGCCACGGTCAGCGATAAACAGGCGGCCCTGGGAGTCCATGGCCAGGCCGTGGGGCTGGCGGAAGTTGCCAGGTTCTGTTCCCCACTCGCCAAACTTCATCAGCAAGTTACCGTCGGCGTCATACTTCCAGACGCTATTGGGTGAGCCTTCGGCACTGGAGTGGCCCTCGCCAATGAAGATGGAACCGTCTGGGGCTACCAGTACGTCGTTGGGGGTATAGCAGCACTCGTCCTGATCGGTGCTACCGCCCTTCACGCCGATTGACATCAAATGCACGCCCGTGGGGCTGAATTTGTGCACCTGGTGACCAAAGGGTTCGCCATCATAATCGTCCATGGTATCGGTACCGCGGGCATCGGCAATCCAGACATTGCCATCTGGGTCCACTTCAATACCGTGGGGCCAGGCGATATAGCCGGCACCGAACGAGCGCACCATATTACCGTCCTTGTCGAACAGCATGATCATGTTGGTATCGGGGCTGTTGACGCAGGCGTTGATGTTGCCGCCACAACGCTCTGCCACCCAGATGCTCTCACCATCGGGGTGCACATCAACCGTACTGGAGGAACCCCATTCCCGGTCGGCTGGCATTTTGAAATAGCCGGACTGGGTGATATAGGGATTGGGAAGATCGTTGACGGGGGGCATGTCAGCCTGCCCGAGAGCCAGGGCCGGTACCATACACAGCGCAAGGCAGGCTGACTTTATAATGTTGTTGTTGGTCATGACTTTATCTCTCATTGCTAGAAGATAGTGAAGGTGGAAAGGCCAAGCATAAACCAGGGGTATAGCCAATTCAATTGCTCCCCTGGTTGCCTGACCGAAGACCGGAAGGCGCCGCTGCAGGGTCACAAACGGCAGTGCTGAGCACCGGGCTGACAGACACTACAAAAGACTGTTGGGGACAAAACAGCGGCGTGCTCTCTGTATGCTAAGTATCGGGGTTCAGACACGGTGAATGGCAGTCAGCAGAGTGTCAGCTGACAGGTGCATCGAGTCAGTTATCCCATTTATTGGGCTTGTTGACAAAGACGCTAGTCGCGCGACGATACCAGAATGCCGAACTGGTCGATTTCCACCAGCACGTTGTCCATGCTGGTGATATCTACCGGCTCGGCACCGGATGCATCATGTTGACCGTAGACATAAACTTTCAGTGCCTCATCGCGCCGCTCGGGAAGGCTGGCCATGGTGGAGTCGAAACCCTGGGGGACAAAAATACTCACCACATCGGCACTGTCGCCAGCCTGTTCGATAAACGCCCTTTTGCCGCTGTACCAGTCGGTTTTAGTCTCCGGCATTGCCTGGAGACTCTGCTGATCGTAAACAAAGATGATATCCACCCCGGTAATCAGAATGGCGTTGTAGTCCAGCCGCGACTGGATAAACACCGATTCCACGGCAAGCGCAGGGCCGGTGGCCAGGACGGCCAGCAGGGTGGCAATAACAGCGGGTAATTTAACTCGTTTCATGGCAGTAGACCGGGGTCGGACATTGACCGCGGAATATTATCAGCACAGAACTCATATGGGGAGAGCCCCGTAAGCTCACGCTTGACCAACCCTGCCTGATTGAAACAAGCGCGGTGGTCCTGCCATGCAAACGCTGTATTATTTTGGACTGTAAAGTCGCGAACGGCTCAGTCCAGGCCCAGTTCCTGTTCCAGCTCGAGGCGGCGGGCTCCCGCCAGAGATCCTGGCATCGAATAGTTGCCTTCGTGACAGGCGTATTCATAGAGGCGGTCGTCGGTAGCGTAAAAGCTCAGCTCGGCGGTCCAGGTTTGCTGATAGATGTTGCTGTCCTCAACGGTGAACTGATAGAAAATCTCACCCTCTGAGTAGCGACTGAAGCGCTCGATGATTCGGCCATCTTTGGTAATGGGAACGGAGCTCTGGCTTAACTGCTGCGGCTTGATGTTGACAGTTTCCACCACCAGTTCCCCGTCTTCGTACCAGCCCACCGAATCACCGAACCAGGGTTCGTGCACGGCCGGGCGGCGATTGGCCCGGGCCTGTTCGGGTGAATCGAAAATGGGGATGATGCGCGCGTCGTGCACCATCTCGACATTGATCATCACGTAATCGTCGGTTTGGACGAACTCATAGGTGTTGTTATAAAGCGCGCCCATCATCCCCGGGCCGGCCTTGTTACCGAAGCCAATCAGGCAGCGCTCGGAGTTGGGAAATGCCTCCGGACCACTGAAATCACCAATGCCAGTGGCGTACCGTGAACCGAACGTGACCCGGTCGAAATCGAAGTTGGGGTTATCCCGCCACGGGACCCGACCGTTCTCCGGATTCACCACATAGGAGGTACGGAACTCCCCCTGTACCAGGGCGAGATTGGCGCCAGGGTCAACCCAGAAATTATTGTAGGCACGCACACCAAAATCGTCAGCCCCGGCATCCGGTGTATCATTTTGTTGGTCACCTTCATCCAGGCCGCCCTCAATACCGGCAATCGGTGTACTCCGGGCAATTTCCTGAGCTCGGGCGGCATCTACCACCAGGGTATCGACACCATCGGGACGATTCAGGTTGGTCAGTGAGGCATTGGTCCAGGTGCCTTCCAGATCAGGACGGTTGCCATCCTGAGCCAGCACGCCGGAGGTGCAGAGCAGAGAGCCGGACAGCAAGGCGGTGCCCGCCAGCAGCAGTCGGGCATTGCGCGGTGTTTTGCTAGCAGTGGTCATTGCGTACCTCGGTGTTGGAGAATGAATGGGAAAAGCTCACTGTTACTCCTCAGTAGCCACCACACCGGAGTCGGATTTCGGGGAGCCGTCGCCGTTGAAACCCATCACCTCATAGCGGCGCCAGCCGGCCAGGATTCCCATCAGGCCGTGGTTGCCCTCGTGGCAGGCGTACTCGTACACCGGGTCTGCAGAACGACGCAGCGGCAGGCGCGCTGACCAGGACTCATCCCAGGACAGGGGATCGCTAACCGTGAAGTCATATTCCAGGGTATCGCTGTCAATCCAGCTGATGCGCTCCTCGATCACCGCCTGGTCGGACATGCCGCGCAGGTTATAGTCGTGATAGAAGTGCCGGGTGTTGATTACCAGGGTATCGCCGTCCCAGTGTCCCACCGAGTCGCCTTCCCACTTCAATTGCTTGGTGTGATGTTCGTCATCGAGGCGAATAATGCGGGCCGAGTGCACCATTTCATTAAGAATCATTACATGGTCTTCGGTCTGCACAATCTGCATGTTGTTATTGTAGGAACCGGGAATCATCGGCGGTCCGCCGACGAAACCGGTAATGCAACGATCCACCGTGGTCCGGCCTTCGGGACCTGCGCTCTCAAATACCATTTGCTGGTACTCAGCCCGCCGCTCGCGACCGGCTGCGTTTAGCTCCGGCATACGGCCATTGGGTGGGTCGTAGATAAGCGAAGTGCGGCGGCTCTCAACGGTCTCCGAGCCGCGCTCGTACCAGAATTCGTTATAGGAAATCACCCCCGGCGGATAGCCGGCGCCGCCCACGGAGTCGATGATCAGGTCGCGATTCTGGCGGCGATTTTCGTAGGCTTCCCACTCCTCGGCTTCTTCTGGCGTCAGCACCTCTTTGTTGGCCAACTCCACCGGGCGTTGCAGCGGGGTAATGGTGCGGAATGTATAAGTGCCCTGGAAATCGGGATGGCCGTGCGCGGTGCGCGGTATATCGTTGTTCTGAGCAAGCGCGGCGGGCACGAGTAGCAGGCCCAGCAGGGCGCGGATCAGGACGCGTGAGGACATGGCAACCTCCGGTAAATTATTGTCATTATTTTCCTGCGCCGGGGCGCAGGGATACTGCCTGAGTTCCTGAAATTACGCTTGTTTCCTCCATTTAGCAACAGCACACGGTGTGCGGTCCGGGCAAATTGAATTGGCCCTATAGCTGGTTTATGCTTCTTCACCGCTGCGCAGTTAGCAGTCACGACTTGCTAGTCTCTGAACCGGCCTCGCAGCGCGTTACCTGCGATTGACTTATCAGCGACCTGATTTACCAACGATTGACTTTCCAGCGACATACAGGAACACGCCGAACATGGCCACCACCGCCAGCCAGCAGTCTCGCACCGATTATTCCCTGGGTCCGTTCAAGGTCCCGTTAGCGCTCAGCGCGGCGTTGATTGCGCTGTCATTTTTACCCCGGGTCCAGGACAACAGCACTCTGGTGGCGTCGTTCTGGGGCGCAGTGGCGGTATTGCTGACCTGGAGCGGCTATCAGTTGCTGACTGCCCGCCGCAGTGGCGAAGCCTGGGGTTTCCAGGTATTCCTGCGCCCGCAGCACTATGTCCAGGCCATGGTGCAGTTCAGTGTCTACGCCTACTGGGGGTTTTTCTGGCGCCCGGTTTATGAGCATGCCTGGCTGATTGTTGCTCAAATTCTGTTTGCCTACGCATTTGACATTCTCTTGTCATGGTCGCGAAAACGCGACTACACCCTGGGTTTCGGGCCGGTGCCAATCATTCTCAGTATTAACCTGTTTCTGTGGTTCCGGGATGACTGGTTCTACATGCAGTTTCTGATGATTGCCCTGGGCTTTCTCGGGAAGGAATATGTGCGCTGGGAGCGTGAAGGGCGCAACGTCCATATCTTCAACCCATCGGCGTTTGCCCTTGGCCTGTTTTCCCTGGTGCTGATTACCACCGGCACCACCGGCCTCACCTGGGGACAGGAAATCGCCTCCACCCTGACCCTGGCACCGAACATTTACACCTACCTGTTTCTGGTGGGGCTGGTAGTAATGTACTTCTTCTCCATCACTCTGGTGGCCGGAATGGCGGCCATTACCCTGCTGGGATTCAGCGCCCTGTACTCCGCCACCACCGGCGTGCCCTACTTTCTTGATTCGGAAATTCCCGCGGCTGTGTTCCTGGGTCTGCACCTGCTGGTCACTGACCCGTCCACGTCGCCGCGCACACCGCTGGGCAAGACTATCTTTGGCGTACTGTATGGCCTCGGCGTGTTTGCCTTGTACACCCTGCTGGGTGCGATTGGTGTTCCCACTTTCTATGACAAGCTGTTGTGCGTGCCGCTGTTAAACCTCAGTGTGATTGCCATCGACCATGGCGTGCGTCGCATCAAGTCAGAAACCATTACCAACGTCTGGCGCGAAAGCTGGTTTGGCGGTCGCGGCAATCTGGCCCACATGAGTGTGTGGATCGCGGTATTCGCGTTGATGACTATTCTCGGCAAAATGGATGGCCGTCACGCGGGCGACAGTTTGCCGTTCTGGCAGCAGGCTTGTGCCGAGGGCCGCCCCAATAGCTGTGAGCGTCTGGTGCAATTGCAGTCAACCTACTGCAATGACAACGCCGCCTGGGCCTGTAACGAACTGGGCGCGCTTTATCGTGAAGGCGAGGTGGTTGACGCGGATCCGGACCGTGCACTGGCCTATTTCAGTCGCGCCTGTGAACTCAAATTCCAGGCCGGCTGCGTGAACCTGCTGGAAACCAACACCGTTGCTCGCGCGGAACCACGGGAGTTAGATTTACGTCTGCTGCTCCGCGAAGGCGGCCAGAATCTCATGGAATTGCCGCTACCAGAGCTGTACCAACGTGCCTGTGAGCATGATTGGCAATTTGCCTGTCAACGCGACGGCCGTACCATTTGAATTGGCCAGCGTGTACGACAGCAGGAGGCGCCAGCATGAGACGCCAGCCATGAGTTACCTGACATGAATAAAAAGCCGGCGTCTTCCGCCAGGAGGGCAGAGCGCCAATCAGCGGGTCAGCAGTCCGAAGTCCCGCAGTCGCCCCCCCAAGCACAAAATAAAGTACCGGGTCGCACACTTGGTTTTGTAATCATGTCGCTGCTGATTCTGTTCGTTGCCGCGTTCATGGTGCAGCAGAGCCAGCAGCTGGATACCGACGACGCCGCTGCCGGGGTTACGGTCAACCCGGAGCTGGCCGGTTTTCGCAGTGATCTGTGGTATCTACCTGATGAAGCTATGCTGGGTTTCGTGGAGATTCCCGCTGGCGCGTTTACCATGGGCAGCAATCCGGCACTGGATCGCATGGCCTATCAGAATGAACGCTGGTCGAGTCTGCAGCGCCAGGGCGAGGTAGATCTGCCCACTTATTATATGGCCCGCTTTGAGACCACTCAGGCGCAATTCAATGCCTTTGTGCGTGATACCGGCCTGGCCCAGGCCGCTGTTGACGTGAGCGTGCCGGGCGACTTCCCGGTGACCAATGTCACCTGGCCCGATGCTCTGGCCTATGCCCGCTGGCTGGAAACCCGGTTGCGCAATTCGCCCGATACGCCTGCAGCCTTGCAGCAATTGTTCGCCAACGGTGCGCGCCTGACTTTACCCAACGAAGCGGAATGGGAAAAAGCGGCGCGCGGCACGGACGGGCGGCTGTTTCCCTGGGGACCGCGACCGCGCAGCAACCTGGCCAATTTCGCCAGTGACGGGCCGATGCCGGTTGGCACCTTCGAGTGTGACAGCTGCGCTCACGGCTTGGCAGACATGGCGGGTAACGTCTGGGAACTGACTCGCAGCCCGCTGCAGGACTACCCCTTTGATCCCAGTGACGACCACGAGGTCCAGGGCGGCGATCCGCTGTATGTGATGCGCGGTGGCTCCTGGGCTGACGAGTTGAACAATGTCCGCGCGGCGGTTCGTGGCGCGGTCGATCCCGGGGTACGCAACAACACCATCGGCTTCCGCCTGGTGTTGACCAGCCAGTAACCCAAAAATCTGATGGATCGGGCAACCGGGTGGATTACCGTTATTGGATATCAGGGCGTTTGGGATTGCCTATTGATGAGCTTAATTAAGGTTCAGCGCGTATTTCCGGGAATTGTGACCCGGCTCTGGTTCAGGAGATTGTGGAACTGTTAGCTGTACTCAGCTTGTTGCGCCCCTCACTGTTTGCAAGCGTCAAGGTTCACTGGCTTCGATGTTTCGCTCCGTGCGCCAGGCATCCAGGGTTCATGTCCGAAATCATCAGGAAATGCCCGAAACACTAGCGCTTAAGCTGAGTGAGAATTTTCATTGAGAAACTGTGGGACAGCAGTGGTTTTCCAGGGCTTTTTTCGCAGTGAAGGGACTCAGGCTTGCCGGGCGTAGCGAAGCGAAGACTGGATGGGCGCCGAGTCGGCGGGACGGTAACCCTGCCTCCCCTCATCCGCGCTCGAGGTCTACATTTTAGAGGGCTTTATACACCGCAAAATTGCACTTCCCCGGTAATCTGCGAACCACCCTAATCAGAGGAACCCTAATCAGAGGAACCTTAATCAGAAGAACTCTAATTAATAGGCTGGTCGAACAGCTGGCTTTCCGCCAGCATACGAATCAGGGCGATGGCATCGCGGTCCACCTGGACGTAGGCCGACTTCAGGTGTTCTGCCACATCCACCTGCTCCGAGGTATCCACCAGCTCGCGCCGGTAGATGAAACGCACGAACAAATAGCCTGACTCCGGTTCTTCGATTCGCGCCGTGCTTTCAGCGAGTGGTTGGTCCAGTTCGCTGAGGGTACGGGTGTGGATTTCCTGCTCAGGGGACAGCACTACTTTTTCGCAAAACTTGCTTCCGCCAGCTTCAATGATGCGTACGAATTCATTGTCCCGCAATTCTTCTGACTGGCACTGCAGGCCACGATTGAATTTTTCCGGGCTGCGGGCCCGGAGCACCAGACCGCGCCATAGTTGCGTGCGAGTGATATCGATTATGGCGTCGTTGCCCAGATCGTTGACCTGAACGATATGCTCAAATTCCAACATGTCCAGCTATCGAATTCCGTTAGTCGGTTATTTGATTCACAGTGTAGCGACACGGGCGTTGATTCGACAAGCCGAATGCGCAGTGGCTAGAATGCCTGCGCTCCGCATTAACACAACAGACCAATGGCCAGGTCAGCTAACTTATTCAACGGGCGCGTCTCCTGGTAGCCATTGTCAGAAATGGCTGTGCAGTAAAAATGGTGCGGGAGATTATTGCTGTGGCATTCATTGGGCCATTATCAGACAGTAAGTCTGGTACTTAAACTTTCGTATCTAAAAAGACCCGAATTAATAAAGCTGCTCTTAACAAGTAATATTCATCAAGTACTGACCAGTTACGTACCAAGGACCATAAATGACTAAAGCCCTGAGCCCTGAGATATTGTTCAAGCCGTTTCACCATCCGAAACTGGAGCTGGCTAATCGCATTGTGATGGCGCCCATGACGCGCCAGTTCTCCCCCAATGGTATTCCAGATGCCCAGGTTGGCGACTACTACCGCCGTCGGGCGGAGGGTGGTGTTGGCTTGATTCTTACCGAGGGAACGACCGTGCCCCATGGTGGGGCTTCGTCGATGATCGGGGTGCCCGGCTTTCACGGTGACGCCCTGGAAGGCTGGCAGAAAATTGCCGAGGCCGTGCACGCCGCTGGCGGCAAGATCGCACCGCAGCTCTGGCATGTGGGCGCGACCCGCAAGCCGGGAACCGGTCCCAACCCTGATTATCCGAGTGCGTCTCCCTCCGGTCTGATTCGACCGGGCAAGAAAGTGATGGAGCCGCTGACCGTGGCCGAGATCGACAAGATCATCCGCGCCTTCACCGAGGCAGCCGTCAATGCCCAGCAGCTCGGTTTTGATGCGCTGGAGCTGCACGGCGCTCACGGCTACCTGATCGATAATTTTTTCTGGGAGGGGACCAACCAGCGAGATGACCAGTACGGTGGCTCCCTGGTCAAGCGCACCCGCTTTGCCGTGGAGATCCTTGAATCCATCCGCGCCGCAATCGGTGATGACTTTCCGATCCTGCTGCGCTTTTCCCAGTGGAAGCAACAGGACTATGACGCCAAACTGGCTCGCGATCCTGATGAACTCGGCGAATTCCTGGAGCCATTATCCGCTGCCGGAGTGGACATCTTCCACTGCAGCACGCGCCGTTTCTGGGAGCCGGAATTCGCCGGCTCAGACCTCAACCTGGCGGGCTGGACGAAAAAGCTGACCGGCAAGCCGACGATCAGTGTCGGCTCGGTCTCCCTTACGGAGGAGTTTATTGCCACCTACCGGGAAGGCGTGGCGGAAGTGGCTGGCCTGGAAAATCTGATTCAGCGCATGGATGCTGACGAGTTTGATCTGATTGCCGTGGGCCGGGCGCTGATCGCCAATCCCGACTGGCCAGAGCTGGTGCATCAGGACGAGATGGCTAAACTGCGCGCCTACGACAAGGCAATGCTGAGCGAACTGGTTTAAGCTAGGGTCTGAAATCCTGAATTAAATTGTAGTGGCTCGGCTAGAGAGTTTCGTCTGCCGGGTCCAACTACAGCCGTTTATCGTCGCAAGCAATTTCAAACCAAGCCGAATGTGACCTACAGGCCCGTATTATGAAATCCAGACTATTGCTGATTCTCGTTTTCGGACTGCTGTTTGGTGGCGGTAGCTACTGGCTGTTCGGCGTACCCAGCGTCGATGAACGGGAGTTGCCGACCTCGACCGATGCCCTGGCGCGGGGCGAATACCTGGTGACAGCCGGTGGCTGTCTATCCTGTCATCGCGGCCAGCGCAGTGACGATGACCTGAGTCTGAGCGGTGGGCTGGCGCTGGAGTCGGATTTCGGGACCTTTTATGCGCCCAATATTACCCCTGATCCTGCGACCGGGGTTGGTAACTGGACGGGCCGGGATTTTCTGCTGGCCCTGAAACATGGTCGCACACCGGGTGGCAGCTTTTACTACCCGGCATTTCCCTATCGCGCCTATGCCGGTTTGACAGATCGTGATGTGCTGGCGATGGGTGCCTATCTGCAGTCCCTCGAACCGGTAAGTAACAGCGTGCCGGAACCCGAGGTGCCAGCCTGGCTGAACCGCTGGGCGGTGGCTGGCTGGAACCGGCTGGCGGACCTGACCCAGCCAGCGCTGGCCGAGTTTGATGATGAGCAGTTGGCGCGTGGCGCCTATCTGGCGCGCAACCTGGGTCACTGCGGGGAATGCCACACGCCGCGCAATGGCCTGGGTATCCCGGATCTTAATCGCGAGTTCGCTGGCGCCACCCTGGGAGACGAAGTGGTGGAAGCCATTGATGCCGAAGCGCTGGCGGACTGGACCTTTAACAACGTTGATCTGTTTCTGCTGATCGGCATGAAGCCGGACGGCGAATTTGTCGGCGGCGACATGAACGAGGTGATTGAGTACAACACCAGTCAACTCACCGATGCCGACCGTGACGCGCTGGCCGCGTTCTTCACCCGGCACAACAGCGTCGACTGATTAGACGTCACGTCGGCATTGATCCGGCGGACTCGCCGCGGGTGAGACCCTGTTTACTCTCTTGCCTGACTGGCAACTTGCCGAAACTGAACTACACTGTTCAGTGCACCGCGCAGCACATTTGAATTACTGCTGTTCGCATGCCGCTTGCCAGGGTATTGCTGCGACCTGGTGCCCTGGTTCATCTCTGCATCAACGTAGCGGGCACCGGATAGCAGTACCTGATGGCAGTACATCTATCGGAATCTCAGCACAGTGCCGGACGGCACAGGGAGCGCGTTATGCGGGAACTTACAGAACAGGAAATGCAACGGGTTACCGGAGGCAGTGCCAGCAATGGTCCTGGAAGCGTGCCGGCTATCGGGCCACTCATAGTCGGCGGAGATCCGGCCCGGGTCGTGGCAGCCGCGCACCTGGCCACTATTCAGAGCGAGCTGGATGCGCTGAATGTCAACGAGCAGATCTGGTCCAGCCTGTCCGACTCGTGAGTCGCCCCGATAGTGCTAGGGAACCTCTGATCAATTCTGGTGATGGCCTGGCGATCGTGACCGCAGTGGCACAAGCTAACTGCCGCGCTCGAGGTCGGTGAATTTCATGGCGATGTGCACAACGCTCGTAGTTTCCCGGAATTCTGCGAAGAACAAAAAAGGCAGCGTAATGCTGCCTTTCGTGATTCGTGATTGCGACAGATGTAATCAGTCGTTGTCGACGCGATATTCATCGTGGCAATTACCGCAGGAACCGCCAAAGGCACGGAAGGCGCCCATGGCCTGACCCATATTGCCCGTGGCTGCAGCGTCGGCAAAGGCATTGGCGTTATCGATCAGTGCCTGGGCCTTGGTTTCAATGTCGCCCTGATTTGCCCAGATGATATCCAGGGCCGTGGTGTCAATACTGTCATAGTCACTGGTATCGTATTCCAGCACTTCCGGGATCATGGTGGCCATGGCCGCGATTCGCCGTGCGTTGCGTTCTGCAACCTCGGCATCCCAGGGTGCACCCTGCGCCATTCCGGCGATCGGGCCGATGTTAAAGCGCAACATTTTGAACAGCGCCTTGCGGGTATCCACGGCAGCAGCCGCGCGTTCCTCCGGGGTCATGTCTTGAGCGGAGGCTGTGAACAGCACGCCGGAAACGGCGATCGCCAGGCTACCAAGCAGTACTACAATCTTCTTCATCGTTGTTTCTCCAGTTACTCCAACAGCGTCAGGGATAATCGGGTACGCAGCAGTGCAGTGTTGGAGGCTGGTACTGCAGTGCGCGTCAGGCTATAGCGGCCACGTCCCGACTATAGTACAAAATCCAGCCCAATGTTACCGGGGCCGGGCAAACCAGTCAGCAGGGGATTAACAAGCTGGGTCAATAACGAGGGTCAATAACGAGGGTCGATAAAGGGGTCACCAAGGCAGCCCACCAACGAGAGTCAGCGACCCAGTATGATGACCAGGAAAACCCAGTGTTCAAGAACGGTGCACGCAAGGGAACCTCTGATCAATTATGGTAATGCTCTGGCTTTCAGGCGAGATCACTGTTGAGGCGCCTTGCCGCTGGCATGCGTCGGCCTGTCAAGGCGAGGCAACGAAGACAGGGGGCTCGCCTGAAAGCCCCTTTGGGCGGGGCCTGTCTGGCGCCACTGCGTCGTTGTCGCGCTTGGCAAGGGGTCAGCCATTCCCGGCGCACGACGCCTAGCATTGGCGCCCGACAGACTCCCGCAGAGCAATCCCATAATTGATCAGAGGTTCCCTAGTTGGCGACTTCCTTCCAGACGAACAGCCGGGTTGCCAGCACGAATCCAATTACAAACCACACCACAATGCCAAGCAGGCTTGGCACCACCGCCAGCAGCGTGGCTCCTTCGTTGGCAATATCACGCAGCGCGGTGGAGACAAAGCTGAGCGGCAGGAGGTAGGCAATAGGCTGCACCAGCTCCGGCATGGATTCAATGGGATAAAAAATGCCCGACAGGAAAATCTGCGGAAATATCACGATATTGCCAATAGCGCCAATGGCCTGCTGGGTCTTGGCCAGGCTGCCGAGGGCAAAGCCGATATTGAGAAACAGCAGAGTGCTGAGGATAACAATAAAGTAAAAGGCTACGAAGTTGCCGAGAATGCTGACCTTGAGAACCAGCACCGCGAATGCCATCAACACCGTTAACTGAATAAGCACAATCAGCATTCGCGCCACCACGATCGCCGCGATGAAATCACGCGGCTGAATCGGTGTCACAAACAGGCGCTTGAGAATGCCCTTGCGCCGGTACTCGACAATGTTAAACCCGCTGCCAGCGATGGCCAGCTGCATCAGCGTAAATGCCATTAAACCCGGCAACAGAAAGTCGATATAGCGCTGCGACCGGGCCTGCACATCTTCAAGTTCAAGCGCGAACATCGGTTCGATAGCGCGGAAGCTGCGTTCAATGGCCAGCAGTTTCTGCTCCAGCACCGGCAGTATCAGGTCCAGCTGCTGAACCTGGGCAGCATCCACCAGCACGCGGATGCTGGCGCTTTGCTGTGCGGCTTCGCTCACTTCAAAGTCTTCCGGCAGCACCAGAACCAGGGTTTGGTCTCCGGCTACCAGTTGTTCACGCAGAGTGGCCTCATCTGCCTGGGTGATAATGAACCGGGGATCCGCCTGCAGCTCGGCGATGAAGTCCGCGGCCACCTGGGTATTTGACAGATCCACCAGACCGGTATCGATCGGTTCCTGCTCTCCGTCATTGACGAAGCCAAACACGGTCATGAAGATGACCGGAAAGAACAGGCTGAAAAAAATCGATTGCCGGTCGCGCAGAAAAATCTTTACGAAGACGCTGGTAAGCTGAGTCTGTAATTTGGTAAACATGGCGCCTTTTATTTTTCGGTCAATGATTCTGGCCTTGTATCTCTATGGCCCTGTTTTTTGGCCCCGTCTCACTTGAGGGCACCTCTATTAATTCAGTCAGGCCCCGCAGAGACTTGTCTGAATTAATAGAGGTGCCCTTGAGCTTGTTCCATCAGTCTCGAAGCCCGTGACCGGTCAGCGCCAGAAAAACGTCTTCCAGGTTGCCGTGTAATGGCGCTTCAGGAGGTTCCGGCGCATGTTCCAGGATCAGTTCCTGAGGCGTACCCAGAGCGATTAGCTTGCCGTGGTCCATGATGGCAATACGGCGACACAGCTGCTCCGCCTCCTCCATGTTGTGGGTGGTGAGCACGATGGTCATACCGCTCTGATTCAGCTCGCGCACCAGCTCCCACAGGTTGCGCTTGGCCTGGGGATCCAGTCCGGTGGTGGGCTCATCCAGAAACAGTACTTTTGGATCATTCACCAGGGCGCAGGCAATGGAAAAGCGCTGCTTTTGTCCACCAGACAGGTTGGCAGGCTTGGCCTGGGCTTTTTCAGTGAGGTTGACTTTAGCCAGCAGTGCGAGAGGTTCGACGTTCCGGTTATACAGGGCACCGAAAAGCGTGAGGAGTTCCACCAGCGCCAGATTATCAAAATATTCATTGGCCTGGAGTTGCACGCCAATGATGGCTTTCACCTGGTAAGGCTTGGTAGCCACATCGATACCGTCGATGCTGGCGCTGCCGCCATCGATATCATTAAGTCCTTCCAGCATTTCCAGAGTGGTGGTTTTACCCGCGCCGTTGGGGCCGAGAATGCCGAAAATCTCGCCCGTTTCGATGTTCAGGGAGACTTCATCCACGGCGAGAAACGTCTGTTTCTTGTTGTCAGGTTGCGGATAGCGTTTAGTGAGCTTGTCGAGAGCGATAATCGGCATGATCGGGCGTCAGTCCCTGGCCGCCTGGAGTGGGCGAGTGGGCGTTATGATAAACGAACCACTCATGATTGCACCCATGGAAGCACCCAGGATTGAACCGCAGATTCAGATTCCGCGGCTAGTAGCGATAGTCGTAGCGGTCATACTTTGTGAAGCGATCATGGTGATCAAAACGTCGACGCGGTTTGATGGGCGCCAGGAAGAAGTAGAAGATCCAGGCGAACCAGCTAAGTAAAATCATGGCCAGTAACCAGGCGATCTTTTCAAACCCGGTGGTCTGGTCAGAAGTGGCGATTATCCAGAACGGCAGAATCCAGATGGCAAACACCGCCACAGCGGTCAGCAGCCCGAAACCGAACGTCACCAGCGGCAGCAGGCACAGCAGACCCACAATCACCAGAAAGATTACCAGCAGATTACCCAATGTTCTCATGTTGATCTCCGCAGCTCCGGCAACCGGCCGGAGTAGTAAAAACGCACAATGCCAGTATTAAATTGCGAATACCGTGCCAACAATTAAATACCGGAATAACAACGACATAGAGTATGGCATTTAGATCGGCGCTGGTTAAAAGCGTGAAAATTAGCGAATTTCACCAACCGCGCCAATGGTGTCAGTGGGTCGCCGGACAGCGGGCAGCCCCGGGATTTGCGGCCATATCGCCAACGTGGCAGGCAATAACCGCATTGCCGGCCGATGTCAGTGCCTGATCAAAGCCATTGGCGGCATTGTTTCGACTCCACCATACCGTTGCCGAACACCAGGCGGTCATGGAATGTTTGTCTGCGGAATCCCGTGTGCCTGACTGCTCTGGTTCGCCGGGATTCGCCCCGATAGCGATGAGATGTCGATGTTGCTTCGCGGCGGCTGCGGCGCAGAGTGTCGGGAGGCGCCTGCCCTACGCCGGGATCGAACCTGCCATGGGCCGAGTGGCAGGCGCTTCGAGTACTGATGGGTCCTGCGCCGTAACTGGCTCGAAGTACTGCCGCTACCGATCCGCGCCGGGTTTTGCAGCGTTCGCGGTCTGGGGTCGCGGGAAGTAATTTTTTCCTACTTGTGCAGACACCGGCTTTCACAAATAATGAATACGCCTTGAATTGCGGTAACTGGCAGTAACTACTGGGGTGCCGGGTTAACCGGTTTCGTCACATTCAATTGCCGCGAGGGCGGGCGAATATGGGTGGCTTCAACTCTACAATTTCGCACCAGGGAAAACTGATCAAATCAGTTTTTTCAGGGTCGTTCGAGACCGATGGGTTAATTAACTATTTTGCCAATATCCTCGACCAGGTGGAGCCCGATGCTCAGTACCTTGAGGACGTCGATTTTCGGGCGATTACCGAATTTACGGTGAGCTATTCTGATTTCGGACCTTATTCGAAACAGGCCGCTGAAATGTATGCTTCTGGCCGGGTCCGCAAGACCGTCTTCCATGTACACGATGAGTTACAGTACGGAATGGCCCGTCTGTTTGCCTTGTCTACCGGCATGGATGACGGCTTCTTTGAAATAATACGTCACGACAGTTGAGCGCCTGGTAGCCTGGTCTTTGCAGATAGCGGCCAGCAGATGGCGGTCTCATCGGCTTGCAGGTTACCTGGAGGTTCCTAAGAGGTTATTTAACGTATCAATCCCGATGGTCCGACCTTGTCGTACTGTCTGACTCATCACCCGCAGTTGGAGTAAATAATGACTGATGAGCAATCACAGGATGGCCCGGGAAAGCTGAAAGCGGTACTCGGTTTCGGCATGGTAATCGTGAGCGGTGCATTCGCACTTACCATGGTCATGCGCTTTGTGGGCCGCTTCCTGATTTTCCTGGTCGTGGACCGGCCGGAGATCGGCTTCGGATTTCTACTGAGTACTTTTGCCACCAGTGCGCTGGGCATCTATGTAGCCTGGCTCGTGGGGAAAAAAGGTATCGAGTTCTCCGGCGGACCCGGACCGGAGGTGATCATTAACGAGGGAGTGAAACCTCGGTCTGCAGGGGATAGCGAGTCCGGACAAAACAGGGAGGGCAATGAGCCCAGGGAAGAAAGCAGCAAAGCAAGCCGCAGCGCACCGGGCGATTAGACATTCAAACCGATTGTTCATACCCTGCTCCTATACCCATAAAAAGAGGTCGTTATGAATCCCGTATCCCGTACCTTTAAATTGCTGCTTACGCTGTCGCCACTGGTTTTGCTGTCTGCTGTTGTCGCCCAGGAGTTTACTGCCCATCCTTCCACGCAATCCCCGGACCGCAGGGTCACTCTGGCCACGCTGTCGGAATGGGAACAAGCGCTTTCCAACTGGGGACGATGGGGTCCCGACGACCAGCGCGGCACACTGAATCTGATCACTCCGGAAAAAACCCGCCAGGCAGCGGCGCTGGTTAGCGAGGGCATTACCGTGACGCTGCAGCATTTCGTCACCGAAGAGCAGGCCATCGACAGCCAGACTTTTGGCCCCACCGAACACTGGATGAGTCGTATTGATGCAGAAACCGGCCTGCCCAGCTTCGCCCTGGATGAAATCCAGTTCTCCCTCCACGATGGCATGCTGTCGCATCTGGACGCGCTGTGTCACTACCGCACGGAGATCGACGGCGAATACGTGATTTTCAATGGTTATCCCCAGAACCTTGGCGTTAATGGCTGTGAGGATCTGGCGATTGACCGCATGGGGACTTCTTATGTGACCCGCGGCGTGCTGGTGGACATTCCCCTGTTGCGCGGTGTGGACTGGCTGGAACCCAGCACGCCAATTTATCCCGAGGACCTGGAAGCCTGGGAGGAGTTTGCCGGGGTGACGATTGGCAGCGGTGACGCGCTGCTGGTGCGCACTGGCCGCTGGGCGATGCGTGATGCTGAAGGGCCATGGGCCTACAACCGCGGTGGCGCCGGTTTGCACGCCTCGGTACTACCCTGGCTGCGGGAACGGGATGTGGCACTTCTGGTGGGCGATGCGGTGAACGATGTTCAGCCATCCGGTGTCGCGGGCATGAATCGTCCGGTGCACCAGTTGACCCAGGTGAATATTGGCTTGCCGTTGGTGGACAACGGTTACCTGCAGGATGTGGCCCGGGTGGCACAGGAGCTTGGACGCTGGGAGTTCATGGTGTCGATCCAGATCAATCCGGTACCCGGCGGCACCGCCAGCCCGTTTAACGCCAACGCCACGTTTTAACTGGCGGATGACTGAACGAAAAACGGGGAAGCCAGTGGCTTCCCCGTTTTCGTGTTGCAACCCGGACTTTTCTGATCAGGTTGTGGCGCCAGCGGCGACGTCATCATCGTCGCCCTCGTCGTCTTCATCCTCATCCTCGTCATCGTCATCGGAGAAGCCGTCGCCATCGCTATCGTCGTCAACTTCACCGTCGCCGTCGGCATCGAACGGCACTGCCTCGTCGGTAACCGTCAGCCCGACGATATCAATCAGGCCCAGCAGTCCTGCGTACCAATCGTTGATGTTGAGCGGATCGCCACCGGGATTGGTCAGGATCAGGCCTAGTTGATAGGTCCCTGCTGGCAGGACGCTGAGATCAACCGCGCCTATGGCAAACAACTGACGAGTCTGTGCACTGGCATCGCTGCTTACCGGCAGCACTACCGCGTCGCTCAGCGCTCTGGCACTGCCGCTGGAGTCGTCGCTGTCGTCATCAGCGGTGTCATCGTCGCTGGAAGAATCTGAATCGTCATCAGAATCTGAATCGTCATCAGAATCTGAAGCATCACCGGAATCTGAATCGTCATCGGAATCCGATCCGGAGCCGTCATCGCTACTGGCAGAGTTGTCGTCGTCATTGTCGCTCGAAGAATTCGAATCGTCATCGGAGTCCAGGTCGTCATCGTCCCCATCATCCTCACCCACCAGTGGCGAGAACACCACTACATAGGCATCGACCACGCCGCTGGTGACCAGCTCCGCGCCGCGCTGGAACTGCAGACTGATTTCCAGCGGATCACCGGTGTAGGCGATACGTTTGCCGGTGATGATGCGCCCCTTGATGCCGTCGGAGGCATTACCCACGCCAATATTCCTGCTCCTGCCAAAAGCCTTGCCATTGCCGTTTCCACCGGCATTGCTATTTCCGTTACCGGCGTTCTGGCTATTGCCCTGGGCCAGGCTGAATTGCGCGAGGCATAGCAGCGTCAGCGTGGTGACGAGAGTTAAAAGATGTCGTGTGCGTTTCATGATCGGGTTCCTGCAATTACGGATTGATTTGCAGTTTCGACACTATCGCCACGGGGGGAACGCCAACAGAGAAATATGGTGACCCTGTGCAACGTTTCACAATTTCGCAGCAGAGATTTACCGCGCGGGGAGAAGAGCTGTACCCGGCATGCGGGCAGAGGTTGCGCTAGCGCGCCCTGGTATAACCCGGGCCGTGCAGGATGCGGCCGGGACGCGCGCCGGTGTGTTGGCCGTCGCTGACGACCACCTCGCCGTTAACCAGCACATACTGCATGCCCACTGCATACTGGTGCGGATCTTCGAACGTTGCACGGTCAGTAATCTGGTCAGCGTCGAACACCGCAAGATCGGCGAAATAGCCTTCGCTAATCAGGCCACGATCCTGGATACCGAGTCGGCGTGCGGTCTGGCTACTCATTTTACGTACTGCCTGCTCCAGGGTAAGAATGCCGCGCTCCCGGGTGTAGTAGCCCAGCACCCGGGCAAAGGTGCCGTACTGTCGGGGATGGGGCGCACCTTCGCCGAAAACGCCGACGGGTCCGTCGGAACCAATGGCGGTGGCCGGGTGCTGCATGATGCGGTCCACGTCCTGCGGACCAATGGCGTGGTATACCGCGGTGGCACCGCCGCCACGAATGATGTCGAACACCACCTCGGCGGCATTTGCCGGTGTCGGTTCCATGCCAGCTTCCAGGGTCAGTTCGGCCAGGTTCTTGCCAGCCATGTCGGGATCCCAGCTGTTGCGGGAAATGAATACGTTCGCTGGATCACCGCCGCCGCGGTCGTAAAGGATTTTGGCCACCACTTCGGTCTTGATGGTTTCCCGGGTCTCCGGGCTGTTGATGCGGGCCAGCAGCTGCTCTCTACCACCTTCCTGGGCCCACTGGGGAATCAGGGCGGTAATGCCGGTTTGCGAGGCGGTGTAGGGATACTGATCAATAGTAATGTCGATGCCCCGGGCCCGGGCTTCATCCACCATGCGCAGGCTTTCCACCGAGGCGCCAAAGTTCTCAACGCCGATCACCTTGTGGTGGGTCATCTGTACCGGGATGTTCGCTTCCTCGCCAATGCGAATGGTTTCCTGAACAGAATCGAGCAGCTGATAGGCCTCCTCGCGCATGTGCGAGATATAAATGCCGCCATGGTCGGCTGCGACTCTGGACAACTCAATGACTTCCTCGGTGGAAGTAAAGCTACCTGGCACGTAGAACAGGCCGGTGGAGATACCCAGGGCGCCGTCTTCCATGGCTTCGGCTACCATGTCTTTCATGCGTTGCAGCTCGGCCGGGGTCGGTTCGCGATCCTCTTCACCGATTACTCTGGCGCGGATCGTGCCCTGGCCAACAAATACGCTCCAGTTCGGGCTGATGCCCAACGCTTCAATTTCGGCATAGTGTTCATCGATGGGAAACGGTGAGCTACCGTCGTTGCCTTCGGTGAGGGTAGTCACTCCCTGCAGCAGGGCGCTCTCGGCATTGGGGACGTCAAAAATACCGCGCAGCGCATGGGTATGTGGATCAATAAACCCCGGTGCTACCACCAGGCCGCTGGCGTCAATAACGGTGTCGGCTATGGCGTCATCAAGAGCGCCAATGCGCACAATGCGATCGCCGTTGATGCCGACGTCAGCCTGATACCAGGGGTTGCCGCTGCCATCCACGATCCGGCCATCGCGAATCAGAATATCGAAGCGTTCCTGGGCGGTGCCAGTTTGGGTCAAGCCCAGAATACAGGTGATGGCTAGCAATCGGCGTAGCATACGCGCTCCGTTAATCAACAGGTAGTTCTGCAGGTAATATCGTAATTTCAGGCTGCGGATGCCCGGCCCCTTGCACTGACGATCGCCTGATTTAAGCAGACGATCGCCGGAACACCAAGAGCTTACCAGATGCGGATGCGATCTTCCGGGGGCAGATACAGATCGTGCTCCGGAGTGACGTCAAAAGCCTCGTACCACTCATCGAAATTGCGTACCACGCCATTGACGCGAAATTCCGCCGGGGAGTGTGGGTCGGTGGTCAGGCGCTGAATCAGGTTGCTTTCCCGATACTTGCGCTGCCAGACCTGGGCCCAGGCCAGAAAGAAACGCTGATCGCCGGTAAGGCCGTCGATAATCGGGGCTTCCTCGCCACCCAGAGCCATGTGGTAGGCGCGGTAGGCCATGGACAAGCCACCCACGTCGCCAATGTTTTCGCCCAGGGTGAATCGGCCGTCGACAAAATAGCCGGGCACCGGCTCAAACGCGTTATATTGTTCCGCCAGGGTGGTGGCCAGTTCTTCAAAGTTGGCGCGGTCGGCATCGGTCCACCAGTTGCGCTGCACGCCCTCGGCGTCAGACTTGGAACCCTGGTCGTCAAAACCGTGGCCCATCTCGTGACCGATCACCGCGCCAATGCCGCCGTAGTTCACCGCCATGTCGGCGTTGGGGTCAAAGAACGGGGGTTGCAGAATTCCTGCCGGGAAGACAATCTCGTTAAAGGACGAATTGTAATAGGCATTCACGGTCTGTGGCGTCATTCCCCATTCTTCACGATTAGTTGGCTCACCCAGGTCGCTGATTTCATCCGCGTAGTTGAATTCGCGGATATTCTGCGCGTTGCCAAACAAATCGTCGCGGGAGATTTCAATTGCCGACAGATCCTTCCACTCGTCGGGATAGGCGATTTTGGGGCGAAACGCCTGCAGCTTGTCGTAGGCTTGTTCCTTGGTTTCCTCGCCCATCCAGTCGTTTTCCTCGATGCTCTGGCGCAGCGCGGCGCGCAGGTTCTCCACCAGGTCTTCCATCTGCTGCTTGGCGGATTCCGGGAAATGGCGCTGTACGTAGATCTGGCCTACCGCCTCACCGAGACTGCTTAGTGAGCCGACCCGCAGCACACCGCGCTCCCAGCGCTCGCGCTGCTGGGGTACACCATTCAGGACTGTGGAATAAAAGTGGAATGCTTCCTGGTCAATTTCTTCTGACAACACACCGGCGCTGTCGACGATATAACGGTAGGTCATCAGCGCGCGCCAGTCTTCCACCGGCAGGCTGTTGACCAGCTCAATAATGGGCGACATGGCGCTTGGGTAATAGACGTTGAGGTCAGCGAGATCATTGATGCCGGCGGCTTCGAAGTAGGTATCCCAGTCCAGGTTTGGATACTCCGCCTTGAAATCCTCATAGCTCATCGGATTGTAGGTCAGGTCGCGGTTGCGACGCTGGGCACGGGGCCAGGTGTGTTCGGCGACCTGGGTTTCAAGATCGAGAATGGCCTCGGCCTTGGCAGTGCTGTTCTCGATGTCGGCCATATCCAGCACGCGGGTGATGTGAGCTACATATTCCTCGCGGACTTCCTGAAACTCGGCCGTGTCCTGCAGGTAGTAGTCACGATCCGGCAGGCCCAGTCCGCCCACTGACAGATTGAGCTGGTGACGATCCGGATTGCTGCGATCGGCGCCGATGAAAAAACCGAACGGGCTGGCGGTATTGTCGACCTGGGATCGGCCGAAACCGCGGATCAGTTCTTCGCGGGTATCAATTTCCTCCAGAACCGCCAGCTGTGGCTGCAGGGGGCTCAGACCCAGTTCGTTAAGGGTTTCGGTATCCATGTAACTCAGGAAATAGTCGGCAATTTTCTGTTCAATAGAGCCGGCAGCCGGTTCCATGGCGCTGAGATCGTCAATAATAGTACGGACCCGGTCATCGGAGCGGTCGCTGAGGACCGTGAACGAGCCATAGTTGCTGCGCGACTCCGGCAGCTCAAAGTTGTCGAGCCAGCGGCCGTTGGCATAGCGGAAGAAATCATCGCCCGGGTGCACTGACGGATCACGGTTGGACAGATCGATACCAAAGCTGCCCAACTCCGGCTGGCCGCCGGTGGTCGCTGTTGGGTTTGTCTGATCCGCCGCTGCAACGCTGGATGGCGTGTCGGATTGGGCTGCGCTTGCCGGTGACTCACTGGGGGTTTCACCGCCACAGGCAACCAGCAGGGCGCCCAGGGGAACAGTGAGTGTGAAATAGAGCGAGTTTTTAAGAAATGACATGGGTGGTCCTCGATCGTCAGCGCCACACTGCTTGATGACAGGCCGGTGGTGCATTTAAGGGGTGCAGGACCGGGCGCAATTGGGGTATGCCCGGCCAATGGCCATTGAATTGGACCGCAGTATACCGTAATTCCCGGCGCAAACGGCGCCGCCGGGTGTCCAGAAAAACTCCTCAAAAAATTCTTGTTAAAAAAGCAGTGCTCAGTTCGGCACTGCTGCCGAAGAGTAACCGGTCCCGGAAAGAGATTGGGTTGCTGCACTGCTGCTTCCAGTCACATGCCCCTCAATCAGCGCTCAAAGTGACTCCGAGCGCCCTTGCTGTTTGCAAGCGTCAACGGTTACTGGCTGCGCGGATTCGCACCGGGTGCCAGGCAACAAGGTTTCATATCGTAAACCATTAGCAAATCCTGGAAGCACTCGCACCGAGCCTGATCGAGTATTTTCATTGGGAAGTCGCTAGGACAGCAGTGGGTAGGTGAATTTTTTATGTTGAACCACGAGCAACGAATAGCGCCACTTTCACTGGCAACAAAGGTGAGGGTACACTCGAAGGCAGTGTTCCCAAGGAGTTTTCCATGGTCTCAGCCTTTTTCCCGGCCCATTGCGATGGCGTCATGCGCCGCGCACCCCTGCATGTACCAGCTGCACTTGCGGCGTTACTTTGTACGAGTTCACTGGTCAGCGGTTCACTGACTGCCCAGGAAACCCTGACCCCCAACGGTGTGGCGGATGAACGCGCCGCTGCCTATGCGTTGACCAACGCCCAGGTGTATCTGCCGGACGGCGAGTTGCAGGCCGGCAGCCTGCTCATTCGCGATGGGGAAATCGTCGGGCTGATGGACGATGATTCCGTACCCGCAGGCTATTTCGAGATCGACCTGCAGGGCCGCTACATTTACCCGGGCCTGATTGATATCTACACCGAGTATGGTGTTCCCGAGTTGCAAACCGAGGACGACAACGGCGCCGCAGAGAACCTCTACCCTGGTGCCCAGGCGTTTAACGTTAACGATGCCATCAGGGCGCACTACCGTGCCGCCACGGAATTCACCCCGAATGTCGAGGTGCGCGACAAGTTTCGCGACATGGGATTTTCTGCCGTACTGAGTCATCGCGGCGATGGTATTGCCCGGGGTACATCAGCGCTGATCACGCTGGGTGACCAGAACGCCAATGAGGCGATTATAGTGCCCGATGTCGCCGCCCATTATTCATTCGACAAGGGCTCGTCGGTACAGTCCGTGCCGGTGTCATTGATGGGTTCGGCGGCGTTGCTGCGTCAGACCTATCTGGATGCCCAGTGGTTTACCGCGCAGCAGCCGCGGCCGTTTACCGATCTGACCCTGGATGCCTGGCAGGCTAATCTTTCACTGCCGCAGATATTCGACGTGCCGGACTGGCAGATGGCGTTAACGGCGGACCGGGTGGGCGATGAGTTCGGCAGTCAGTATATTCTGAAAACGGCCGGTGACAGCTATAGGCGCACGGAACTGATTCGCGACACCGGTGCCACTCTGATCGTGCCGCTGGATTTCCCTGAGGCGCCGGATGTGAGCAATCCGCTATTAGCTGATGAAGTGTCATTCGAGGATTTGAAACACTGGGAGTTGGCGCCTTTCAATGCGCGTCTGCTGAATGAACAGGGCATTGCTTTCGCGCTGACCAGCAGCGGCGCCAGTGATGACTTCTGGGGCAACCTGCGCAAGGCAGTGGCCAGCGGCCTGCCGGAAACTGTGGCGATTGATGCGTTAACCCGGATCCCGGCGGAGATATTGGGCGTGGCCGACCGCATCGGCCAACTGCAGCCAGGTGCCATGGCCAACTTTATTGTCACCTCGCAACCGCTGCTGGCGCCGCAGTCACGTATCCTGGAAAACTGGATCGCCGGTCAGCGCTACGAGCTGGCGAGCGACTTCGACAGCCGTGCCGGCGTGTATGAACTCAGTATTGGCAATGACGATTTTGCCGTCGAGCTACGCTTCGCTGATGACGAACCGCGGGTCACGGTGACCCAGCGTGGCAACGAGCGCCCAGCCATGGTGGATGTCAGTGACGACTTCATTACCTTGAATTTCGTCTTTGATGACGATGGCAACATGGTGCGTCTTACCGGTTGGCCCAGCGCGGCTGGCTGGCAGGGAAATGGCCGTACCCCTGCTGGCGAACTGGTGAGCTGGACCCTGGCCCGCCAGAATGATCTGGTTGACGAGCCAGATGCCGAACATGCACAAACCACAGACCTGCCCAGCCCGGTGCTGTTTCCGTTCAACGCCTACGGGCGTGAAAGCCTGCCCCAGCAACAGGATTTTCTGGTCACCGGCGCGACAGTGTGGACCAACGAAAGCCAGGGCAACCTGGTGACCAATGTGCTGGTGCGCGACGGCGAGATCGCCGCCATCGGCGATAATCTGTCGGCTGCGGATGCCTTGCTTATTGACGGCAGCGGCAAGCATTTGACGCCGGGTATTATCGACGAGCACTCGCACATCGCCCTGTTCAATATTAACGAGATCGCCACCAACTCCAGCATGGTGCGCATGCAGGACGTAGTGGACTCGGAAAGCATCAACATCTACCGCAATCTGGCTGGTGGCGTGGTGGCGGCGCAGCTACTGCACGGCTCGTCCAATCCGATTGGCGGCCAGTCCGCACTGATCAAGATGCGCTGGGGGTCGTCGCCGCAGGAATTGTTGATCGAGGATGCGGATCCGTTCATCAAGTTCGCCCTGGGTGAGAACGTCAAACGCAGTCGCAATCCGGCCTCGGTGCGCTATCCGCAAACCCGTATGGGAGTAGAACAGGTATTTGTGAACGCGTTTTCCCAGGCTCGCGAATACCAGGCGACCTGGGATGAGTACAACAGCCTGTCCCGGGCGCAGCAGCGCAATACCATCCCTCCGCGTCGCGACCTGGTGGACGAAGCCATGCTGGAGATTCTCAACGGCGAGCGCTTCGTGACCTCGCACTCTTACGTGCAGTCTGAGATCAACATGTTGATGCATGTGGCAGACAGCTTTGATTTCAACATCAATACCTTTACTCACATTCTTGAGGGCTACAAGGTGGCCGACAAGATGGCAGCTCACGGGGCCGGAGGTTCCACCTTTGCCGACTGGTGGGCCTACAAGTGGGAAGTGCGTTACGCCATTCCCTACAACGCGGCGCTGATGCAGCAGGCAGGGGTTACCGTGGCGATTAACTCTGACGACGCGGAAATGTCCCGACGGCTGAACCAGGAAGCGGCGAAGATCGTCAAGTATGGCGATGTCAGTGAGATCGACGCGTTCAAGATGGTGACCCTGAATCCGGCCCGGTTGCTGCATCTGGAGCAGCGCATGGGCAGCATCAGGGTCGGCAAGGATGCCGATCTGGTGCTCTGGTCAGATCATCCGCTGTCAATTTATGCCATGGCGGAAACCACCTGGGTCGAGGGTATTCCCTATTTTGACCGCACCGAGGACCAGGCCATGCGCGAGATGATTGCCAGCGAACGGGCGCGCATTATTGCCGCTATCACTCGCGATGAATCCGCGGCCAGCGACTAACAGGAGAACGACCATGCAAACGATTTTACAGCGCAGCATCATCCTGTTTCTGGCCATAGCCATGCCCATAGCGCAGGCTATCGTGCCGACGCCGGCTGCGGACCAGAGTGAACCCATTGCCATCATCGGCGCCGTGATTCATACCGGGGACGGCCAGGTGATAGGCGACGGCGTGATCACTTTTGACCAGGGCATTATCACTGCCGTGGGCAGCGCCAGCGACAACATCGACACCCGCGGCCATCAGGTGATCGATGTGCAGGGCCGCCATGTGTATCCGGGCTTTGTATTGCCCAACACGACGCTGGGTCTGTTGGAGGTCAACAGTATCCGCGCCACCAGCGATGTGGTCGAAGAAGGGGATATCAATGCCAGCGTGCGCGCAGCAATCGCCTACAACACCGACTCGGAGATCATTCCCACCAATCGCTTCAATGGCATTCTTACCGCCCAGGTCACTCCCCAGGGCGGTTTGATTTCCGGTTCGTCCACGGTCATGAAACTGGATGGCTGGAACTGGGAAGATGCAATGCTCGCCGAGGACGTGGGCCTGCATTTGCACTGGCCTTCCTATACCAATCGCCGCTACAACAGCGAGCGGGGCGAGTTTGAGACAGTGGATAATGACAACTATGCTGGCCAAACCCGGTTACTGCATGATCTGTTCCAGAATGCGCTCACCTACACCGGCCAGCCGCTGAACCTGAATTTGCAGGCCATGCAGCCGTTGCTCAACGGTGCTGCCAAGCTGTTCATTCACGCCGATCAGGCTCGCGAAATTCTTAGCGCCGTGCGCTTTGCGCGCAGTTACGGTGTGGAAGACGTAGTGTTGGTGGGTGCCCGCGATGCCCTGCAGGTACAGGACTTTCTGGTTGCCGAGAATATCCCGGTGATCTATGAGCGGGTGCATGCCTTACCTACCCAGGCCTGGTACGACGTGGATGCGCCGTTCAAGACCCCGTTCCTGCTTCAGGAGGCTGGTATCCAGGTGGGTATTGGTGGCGGTGACACCTCTTTGGACGGGCAGCGCAATCTGGCGTTTTTTGCCGGCACGGCCGCCGCTTACGGGCTTGATCGGGAGACTGCGCTGTCGCTGATAACCCGCAATAACGCCGACATACTTGGTGTCGGTGACCGGGTCGGTACCCTGCAGGTGGGGAAGGATGCCACCTTGTTTGTGTCCGAGGGAGATGCCCTGGATATGCGTACCAGCAAGTTAATTGGCGCTTACATTCAGGGGCGGGATATCGATCTGTTCGGCACCCAGCAGCAGCTTTACGAGCGCTTTCGGGAGAAATACGACAACCAGCTGGAAAGATGAACCGGGCCGTCTGCAGGTTTAGCGCAGTACGCGTCTGAGCTGCTCACGATGAAAATCCGAGGTCTCGGAAATATCCTTCACCAGGCGGCACACTCGCTTGGGGATATTGGTGCCTACCGGCGTTTCCATGCGGCAGATGATATGTTCTTCCGGCGGTACGCTGGCATTGTACTGCTCCACCTCGGCATCGGTGGGCAGTCGCGGTGACTCCACTGGCTCACTGACACAGGCGGTGAGCACCAGCACGGCAAACAGTAGCCGGACATACCTGAACGATAATTCAGGTATTTTCCTGGTTTCGTTGGTGAAGATTGTGTTCATGGTGTTGCCTCGAATGTCCGGGCGGAATTTCCGGCATGTTTGTCAGCAATTGGCATCGCTTGCAGCACGGGATACCGGATTACCCGGGTCCGGTTATTCTTCGCTAATCGCTACGTCGTCCGCATTCAGGCCCAACATCTCGGTCAGGCTTTCATCGGCGATAAAGTGCGGCGATAACTGCAAGGTGAGACTATACCATTGCTGCGTTTCGCTCTGCAGCGGTCGAAATTGCAGCAGCGCTGCCTGGCGGCGGATCAGTTCCCGAAACGCCTCCTGATCGGGGTTGGCATTTTCGACCTCAAGCCGCCAGGGTGCCTTGAGTGATTCGCTGCTGTCTGTGGCAATTGATTGTCGGGGGGAAGCCAGACGCAGGCGTGCGAAGAACTGGCCGGTTTCCGGCGCAGCATTGGCTGCTGCCAGCGGCGATTGTACTCCCGGGTAGAGAGGCGACCAGGCCAGTACGGTCATGGCCCGGCTCGCCGCGTCGGCTGGCCAGGTTAGTTGCAGCTGTTGCTCGGGAATGATCACCGGGCGATTAAAGAACCCCTCGATCTCCGCGGCTGATCGCCCACCTTCCTGCATCCACTGCCGGGCCAGCTGATAATGCGCCTGTGCCGCTTGGTGCTGCCCATAAAGCAATTCCCAATCGGCCTGATGCACAGCTGCGAGCGCGCGAGCCTCGGTATTTGCAGGCGCCAGGGTCGCAATGCGCTCCAGCAGTTCCTGGCCGATGTTATAGCTCATGTCCAGGGAGGTGTTTCTGCTAAGTCGGAAGCCGCTCACCAGCGCATCGGCATCGGAATGGAAATCGTAGCTGGTAAGACCGCGGCGCCGAATCAGGGCGCTCTGCTGGTAGTGATTCTGCACCACCCGGTATAACCAGGGAATCAACGTCGGGCTCTGTTTGCCCCGCCGGGCCTCAATGGCGGAAATGGTGCGCCAGTTCTGGTTCTTGGCGGATACCAGATAACGTGCCGCCAACGGGTTCTGCGGATCGGCAGACGCGGTTAGCAGCAAGTCGCTGAGCGCCTCGCTGCCGCTGAGATAGGCGGCGAAATCCAGGCTATAGTTGCGGGTATTCAGCCATCGAAAATAGTCAATCTGTTTATCGGCAGCCTGCCAGTCACGCCCCTGCAGGTGCGCCGCAATCAGAAGCTGCAGCGGTTCGATCTGCAGGGGGCTGCGCAGTCCGTGATTGATGCGAATGATTTGCAGGGCATCGGCGACCACCCGCACTGCGGTATCATGATCGTCTTCACGCAGCGCGGCCCGTCCCTGGTCCAGCAGCAGTTCGGCCTGTCTGTTGGCATAGAAGTTTGGCCAGTCCCCGGATGCTGCGGCCGGGTCCTGGCCGTGGACTGAAGCGGTGTGCAGGCAACAGATCAGCAGCGCGCTGACCGCGGCGCGCTTGTGCAGGACGCGATCGCGCAGACAACTCAGGTGCCGGGCTGGCAACAAGCAGACGTGCAGTAAATAATTCTTTAGCAGTGGAAAGTGAGCTGGCATGCAATGCGATACGGTCGATGGGGCTGGTCGGACCAGCATACAAACTCGTCCTGGGGGCGGCAATCAGCCAGCAGGCGGACAGTCGCGTAATCGCGCCGCTCGGCGATTCCAGCGGTCAATCTGGGCGGGTCAGGGTGCGCGATTCCGACGCAACCGCGATCCTGTTGCGGCAGCCGACGGCAACGCCTGGATTGTCGCGACGGGGGTCTGGTCGGGTACGCACTGGCAAGACCGGCGGGTGCTTCGGTAGACTCAGCGTGCGTTCCCATTATTCCGCCCGCTGGAGGTTCTTCCCGTCATGGCAGTCACATCGAAAAACGGCCTGGATCTGTACACCTGGAGTACCCCGAACGGGCGCAAGATCTCCATTATGCTTGAAGAAGTTGGATTGCCCTATCGGGTGCATCCGGTCGATATCACCCAGGGCGAGCAGCATGACGCGGAATTCCTGCGTATCAGTCCCAACAACAAGATACCGGCAATCGTCGATCATGACACTGGCATCCAGTTAATGGAGTCAGGTGCCATTTTAATGTACCTGGCTCACAAGACGGGTAAATTAATGAGTCCGATGAGCTCGCCCGGAGACGGATTCTGGCGGCAGATGGAATGGTTGATGCTGCAAATGGGCGGAGTTGGCCCGATGCTCGGTCAGACCCATCACTTCGTGAAATTCAACTCTGGCAAGTCGGCCTATGCAGAGCAGCGCTATAGCGAGGAAACAGTCCGGCTGTATGGCGTGTTGAACAAGCGACTACAGGGCCGGGATTACATCTGCGATGACTATTCCATCGTCGATATCGCGACCTGGCCATGGATTTCCCGCTTCGAATGGCAGCAGATGGAGCTGGCGGACTATCCGGATCTGCGCAACTGGTACCTGCGCGTGGCCAGCCGTCCGGCGGTGCAGCGCGGTTACAGCGTACCGCAGAAACTGGACGTGCCGCTGCCTGCTGATTGAGGAGTGTTAACGGGCTTTGATTGGGCTTAAATGATTAGTCCAGGTATTAGTCGAGGGAATAATTCAGCGGCAGGGCAGTGGTGTACTTGATTTGTTCCATGGCAAAGCTGGACGACACATCCGCCAGTTCGGTGGACTGGACCAGTTTCTTGTAAAAGGCATCGAAGGCGCGAATATCCGGAACGACCACCCGCAGCAGGTAGTCTGCTTCGCCAGCCATGCGGTAAAACTCCACCACTTCCGGAAACTCGCTTACCGTCCGGGAAAAGTCCTGTAGCCACTCCCAGTTATGCTGGTTGGTTTTTACGGCAATGAACACATCAGTGCCCAGGTTGATCTTTTCCCGGTCAAGCAGCGCCACCCGCTGGCGAATAACCCCGGTTTCCTCCAGGCGCTGAATGCGGCGCCAGCAGGGAGTGGTGGACAAGCCCACCCGCTCGGCGATTTCAGCGGTAGACAGCTGGGCATTGTGCTGCAGCAATTCCAGTATTTTGCGGTCGATTTTGTCCATCTCGATATTATAAGAATAAAATACTTATAAAGCTTTATTTAATAGAAATAATTTCTAAAAAGGCTCCGTATAGCGCGAAATACGCAACTATTTGTCCCGGGGCCCCTGATATGCTGGTTACCTTTCCAATCAATCGTGACGTGAGGAATTCAGACCACCATGCAAAAAGGGCAAACCGGTTCGCGTATTAACCGACATCTCAATGAGGTCGACGAAACCTATTTCGAGCATCTGCAGCACGCGCTGTCATTTGCCCTGGCGATGCTCTGGGGTGCAGTGTGCTGCGTGGTACACGCCTTCTTGCCATTTCTTTGCGAAAAGTCCGGCAGCCGTATTATCAGCCACCTCCATGGGCGCATGGTGGTAAACCGCAAAGGTCTCGGCAAACCAGCCCGGTCTGCCGGGGATAACACCGGCAATCAGGCTGGCGCGTCAACAGAGGGCGGGTCGGCGCAGTGCGTTTGATCGGCATTGACGGGCGCACAGCCCATTGGCCAGCGAGTCTGTAGACTGGCTTGCTAGCCTGGCAGTGACTGGTAGTTGCATCTGGCGCGGGGGAAGTGAAAGCCTGAAAGCTCAGGAATCCTGGCTGCTGGCGGGCTTTTGCGACGTCATAAGAGCTGCCAGCTCCTCGTGACTGAGCATATCCAGGTCCCAGTGACTGGTGTGCCGATCCTTGATTTCTTCGCGGTAGATTTTCGAGTTCTTGCGCTTGGCCTTGTCCTGTTTCGGGTCGTTTATCATTGTTGCCTCTCAGGTAGGTTACACAGGCGGGGTACGGCTTCAGGTACCTCAGATTGCCCTTTGTTGGGCGGGTCAGCGGCTACCGTGGATGGGTATTACCACGTCGGACAGGCTCGATCCGATAATGTCGCGAATCTCACCAGCCAGCTGCCGATAAAACACCTTGTTCGGAGAAGAATGCCGCCAGGCTAGCGCGTGATTGCGCATCACGTCCACTCCTTCCACCACTGCTATACGCAGTTCTTCTTGATCGCGGATTTCTGACTTTACATACAGTGCTGGCAAAAATGCCGAGCCCATCCCCATCACTACCATTTGGCGCAGTGTATCCAGGCTTGAACCCTCGTAATCCCGGCGTACCTGGGCGCCAACCCGCTCGCACAACTCAGTAATCTGGCGGTGAAACAAGTGGTGCTCACTGATGGTGAGAATCGGTTCACCAAGCAAATCCATGCGGTTGATGCGGGCCTTCTTTGCCAGTTTGTGATCCCTTGAGGTAATCAGGCGCAGGGGCTCGCGGCACAGTGGTGCCACCACCAGTTCCTTGGAAACGATTGGCAAGGTACTCAGAATCAGGTCGTACTGACCGTTCACCAACCCCATCTCCAGGTCACTGGGCGGCTCCTCCCGGACGTAGAGCTGCAGGCGTTTATAGTGGCGGTGAATCGACGGCAGGATGTGGGGCAACAGATAGGGCCCCAGAGTCGGGGTAACACCAAGGCGGTGGGTACCGAAGCCGTCCCCGGAGATGGTGTCGGCGCGATCCATCATGCCCCGGGTTTCCTCCAGCACACGCCGCGCATTGGCAAGCAATTCCCGGCCTGCGGGCGTGATATGGGTGCCGCGGCGATTGCGCTCAAACAGTTTGACCCCGAGCGTCTCTTCAAGGCCGGTAATCAGGTTGCTGAGGCTGGGCTGAGTGGTATTGAGCTTGAATGCCGCCTGCCGGAAGCTGCCGTGGTCAGCCACCGCGAGGAAGTAGCGAATGTGCTTGATGCCAATCTTGTCGATCACTTCCATTGTCTACACGCCCATATACCCGTCATATACGTGATATAAAATGTCTATGATGAACTGTTCTGTGTAATCTATCACCTATCACCCAGAACCACCTAGCATCACACCATCGAAACCAAATCCCGGTGTTCCGCCGGTTCCAGTCATCGACGTTCGGGCCAACCAGCCCGCGCGTCAAGGAAATAATGCGGAGTTTCAACTATGGAAAAAATGATTGCAGGTGTGGCCAAGTTCCAAAATTCATCTTTTGAAGAGCGCAAGAAGCTGTTTTCCGAGCTCGCCAACGGTCAGAGCCCCGAGGTGCTGTTTATTACCTGTTCCGATTCGCGGATCGACCCAAACATGGTGACCCAAACCGAACCCGGTGAGCTGTTCATTATTCGCAACGCGGGTAATATCGTGCCACCTCATTCTCGTCAGGCAGGTGGCGTCACTGCCTCCATCGAGTTCGCCGTGGCGGCGCTGGGCGTCAAGCACATCGTGGTTTGCGGCCACACCGACTGTGGCGCCATGAAGGGTGCGCTCAATCCCGGCGCGCTGACTGACCTGCCCCATGTCCAGAACTGGCTGGACAATTCCCGCGCTGCGGTAGATGTGGTCAAAGCCAAGTACGGCCAGGCGACACACGAAGAGCTGGACAAGGTGACCGAGGAAAACATCCTGCTGCAAATCCAGCATCTGCGCACCCATCCGGCCGTGGCCGCCAAGGTGAGCACCGGTGAAGTAGACATGCACGGCTGGGTCTATGACATCAAGCACGGCACAGTCACCGCCTATGACGAAACCAGGAACGACTTTGTCCCCATTGAAGAACGCTACGCCAGCCTGATGTCTGCGGCTGTCTAAGTACGGCCAGAGCAGTCGTCCAACGTTAGTTTTTACCCTGTCCTGATACTACTTGGTAGAGATTGGGACAGGGTTCGGAGGTTTAAATAGTGTTTGGTTTTACAACATCAAATTTACGCGGCGACATCTTCGGCGGCATCACTGCCGGCGTTGTTGCCCTACCGCTGGCGCTCGCCTTTGGTGAAGCGTCTGGCGCCGGACCGATTGCCGGTCTTTATGGCGCCATTATTGTCGGCTTTTTTGCCTCGCTGTTCGGTGGTACCGGGCCGCAGGTGAGTGGCCCCACTGGGCCCATGGTGGTGGTGTTCGCCGGGGTCTACGCTGTCCTGGCTGGCGACCCGGCTCTGGTGTTTGCGGCTGTGGTGCTGGCCGGTATATTCCAGATCCTGTTCGGGGTTTTCAAGCTGGGCCAGTATGTGCGCCTGGTGCCCTACCCGGTTGTGTCCGGATTTATGAGCGGCATTGGCTGCATCATTATTGCGCTGCAGACCAGTCGCCTGTTCGGCCATGAACCGGAAGCAAGCGGTACGATTCCAGCGCTGGTTGAAATCCCCAGCGCGGTGATGGACCCTAATCTGATCGCACTGGCGTTGGGTGTGTTGACCCTGGTGATCGTGTTCAAGTGGCCTAAAGCATGGGGCAAATTTGTTCCCGCGCCACTGGCCGCCCTGATTATCGCGACGCTCGCCAGCGTAATGATGCCGGGTGCGCCGATTCTCGGCGATATTCCCACCGGGCTGCCCAGCCTGATTATACCGGCGTTCAGTCAGGACACCTTTATGATCGTCGTGGAGGCTGCCTTGATTCTCGCGCTGCTGGGATCCATCGACAGTCTGCTTACTTCCCTGGTGGCGGATAATATGACCCGGGAACGCCACGACTCCAACCAGGAGTTGATTGGTCAGGGTGTGGGTAATACTGTCGCCGGCCTGTTTGGCGCGGTGCCCAGTGCCGGCGCCACCATGCGTACGGTGATCAATATCCGCACCGGCGGACTCACCAAACTATCCGGCATGCTGCACAGCTTGCTGCTACTGGCGGTAGTGTTAGTCCTGGCCCCTCTGGCATCGGCAATCCCACATACTGTCCTGGCAGGCATTCTGATCAAAACCGGTTACGACATCATCGACTTCAGCTACCTGAAGCGTGCTCACAAAGGGCCGCGCTGGGATCTGGGTCTGATGCTGCTGGTACTCAGCCTGACGGTCTTCGTTGATCTGATCACCGCGGTAGTCGCCGGTGTGGTTCTGGCTTCGCTGGCCTTCGTGAAGCAAATTGCCGATCAACAGTTGAAAGGCCTTGGTGATCTTACCAAGGAAGGCCTGTCGATTCCGCTGTCGGAAGAAGAGCTGGCTATTATGGATGGTCACAGCAAGTGGATTAACCTGTTCGACTTTGGCGGACCGTTAAGCTTCGGTGCGGCGGCCGACCTTGGTCACCAGGTGCGTGAGAAATCCAAGGGCCATACCCAGGTGATGATTCTCGATTTCAGTCGGGTGCCGTTTATTGATGTGTCGGCGGCGCGAGCGGTGGAAACCGTGGCCAGCGACGCCTTCAACGTCAACAAGGCGGTGTTTATCTCCGGTATGAACGACCAGGCGCGTCAGGTAATTTCAGCGCTTGGCTCTGATGCGCACCTGACGGAAAAATCGTTCTTCGAGACCCGTATCGACGCGCTGCGCGCAGCGGTCAAGCTGTTAGAGGAAGAAGATAGCGGGAAACTGACCGCCAGTCAGAAGCTCGCTGCCGCCACTTCCTGAGTCAGGCAATTCGCAATACTGCAAATGGCCGGAACCGAAAGGTTCCGGCCATTTTTTTTAGGTCCATCGCTTTCTTCGGGGAAATGTGACCGGGCTCCGGTGGAGGGCTCTGTTGCGCTTACCTGTTGGAGTGCCGGGCGCCGAGCCAGCGGGTCCGCAACCCTGCCTCCCCGCGGTCGCGCTCGAGGTCACTGATTGTCATGGCTCGGTACACCGCAATCAGGTAGACCACACAATTGTTGCTCCCGGAATACCACGCTGAACAATTTTTGCCTCTTTTTCGCTCCGGGTAAATCACCTCACGATCAGAACCCACAAGGTTGCCAGTTGGTCGGGCTCCGAAACGGGGCCAGTCGCCAACCGCAGGCCAGTGCGGCAAGCTCCTGCTCACTATCTTGGTGCGGGTTTGTATTCGCAGGCGCTCCATGGAATAGCAACTGCTGCCCCACGCTCAACCAGGGCACCTGAACGGAGCAGGGAGTCAGCTGGATGCAAGTCAGGCAACGCCGTGCTCCAATCCAACTCCTTGCAAGTCTACGCATGGATCCAGCGCGACCTGGAGTGCTGAACCACTACCGCTGCGCACCAAACTAGACCAGCCCTTCTTTTTTGTGCGCCTTTCAAGGGCGTAACCCTTGCTCCCACCTACCATGATTGGCACCAACGGCCCCGCCTTCGCTTTAACTTTCTGTTTTATCGAGCTTTTATCAAGTTGGCTCGGAGATTGCTATCTAACGACCCCTAAGGGAAGCAGAGATTCCTTAGGTCCCCTGAATGGATCAGGAAGGCCTTGTTATTCAAACGAAGAATTTCGATCACTATCTAGCTAGGAGCTTGATCTATGAAAAAATTAGCCCACATCGCGTCTGGACTGGTCCTTGCGTCTTCCGCATTGCTGCTGTCCAGCACTGCCAGTGCGCAACTGACCGGCAATGTGAACGTCACCAACAACTACGTCTGGCGCGGTCTGACCCAGAGCATCAATGAAGCGGCCGTCCAGGGCGGCCTTGACTACGCGGCAGAAAGTGGTTTCTACGTGGGTACCTGGGTATCCAACGTATCCTACGATTCTGACGATGCGTACTCTTACGAACATGACCTGTACGCGGGTTTCGCCGGCGAGACTAACGGCATTGCCTGGGACGTGGGCTACCTGTATTACAACTATGACGAGAACGCCGGTTTTGACTTCGGTGAAATCTATGGCACCGTGGGTATTGGCAACTTCAGCGCCTCTTTGTACATTCTGGCCAATGCCGAGCCTGACGAAGGTCCGGGCCAGGATTTCGGCTTCGGTGAAGCTTCTTACTGGTCGTTTGACTACGCGATCCCGCTGGCCAGCGGCGCCCAGCTCGGTCTGCACGCCGGTTATCACGAAGGTGATTTCGTCTATGCCTTTAACGGTGTGACTGACGACTACTGGGACTTCAACATCAGTATCGCCAAAGACGGCCTGGCCGCCATGATTACCCAGACTTCACTGGGTAGCGACGACGACGGCGACGGTTTTGAGGACTACGCCAGCCAGCCAGCTCGTGATAACGACGAAGTGAAATTCGTTATCTCTTATTCGGTCGACTTCGAACTGTAAGTCCGGCTTCAGGAAACGGATAGCGCCCGTCATCGCGGGCGCTATTCCGCTCCATCCTTGCTCCATCCCCGTTTCTTTCTGCGACTCCCACTATCTTCGCTTCGTCAAGATCTCATCCGCGACCATTTAATGTCGCGCACTGATCTACATTTTCTGAAGTTCCACGTCATTATCCCTGGGCAAATCCGCCATCCCGCGGCACCACACTTCGGCATCGTGCCCAGTGGAACACAGCCGATTCAGTCAGCCAATCGTCGTTTGCCAAGTTGAATGCCGCCCGGCATGGGCGCACAATGCTCAGTCAATTCCAGTGCACAGCGCGAATTCGGCGCAACAGGAGACAACATGAAAGCAGCACTGCTACCTCTACTGGCCACCGCAATTGGCGTGGCCGCCCCGGTGCTGGCCCAGGACAGCGACTACGAAGTCCCGCAGACCCAGTGGGGATACCCGGACCTGCAGGGCGTCTGGAATTTTTCATCCAACGTGCCCATGCAGCGGCCTGAGCGTTTTGGTGACCGGGAATTCATGACCGAGGAAGAAATCGCCGAAATGCGTGCCCGCATGGCCGCGCGCGATGAGCAGTCTGATCAGGCCGTGGCCCAGAGCGAAGGCAGCCCGGGTGGCTACAACGACTTCTGGGTGGAAAGTGCCGGTATCACCGATCACATCCGTACCTCGCACATTGTCTATCCCACCGATGGTCGCCTGCCCGATACCGTGGAAGGCACGCCGGTGCAGTACGGCGGCCTGGGTGATGATGTGCCTGGTGAGCGTCCGGTGCGCTACACCGTGGGCGGCATCGCCAAGACCGGTCCGGAAGACCGCGGCCTGTCGGAGCGCTGTATCGTCGGTTTTAACTCCGGCCCGCCGTTTACTCCCAGCCTGTATAACAACAACGTGCAGATCTTCCAGGGCAAGGACACCGCGGTGATTCTTACCGAGATGATTCACGACGCGCGTATGGTGCCTATTTACGAGTCGCGGGCAGCGCTACCGAAACTGTCCGCCGAGATTGGCCAGTGGACCGGTGATTCCCGCGGCTACTATGAAGACGACTCGCTGGTGGTGGTGACTCGTAACTTCAGCGATGACACGCAGAGCTTCAGCGTGTTCGGCACCGGTGAAGACAAGGTGCTGACCGAGCGCTTCACGCGCATCGATGACGTCACCGTGGATTACCAGTGGACGTTAGAGGACCCATCCACGTTTACCGACAAGGTCACCGCTATCGTGCCCATGACCAAGGTAGCAGGACAGCTGTATGAATACGCCTGCCACGAAGGCAACTACGGTATGGTCAACATTCTGCGTGGTGAACGCGCTGCCGAACGCCGCGCCAGTGAAAGCGGCAACTAGACGACGGAAATACGATGGTCATGCAGTGCGAATTAACCGGGCCGGGTGCCCGGTTTTTTATGCGTACGGCAGTTTATCTTTGCTGGGAAAAATCACTCCAGTGCGCCAGCAGACCTTCATAAAAGATAGGGTCGCGACTGTGAATAGATCCTGCCATCCATTCAGAGCACTAAAGTAGCTGGTGATGAACCTCCCCAATATGACTCCCGCAGAGCACCGGTAGAATTAATCAGAGGTTCCTTAACAACCCCAGCAAAATTTCATAATTTCTGGAAGTGCCTTTTCGTAGCGGTTTTAATAGCCGTTGAATTTCGGGGTGGCTGTTTTCTTCAAGCGCCAGGGTCTCTGCCTCAATTGCAGCGAAGGCATGTTCAATGAATGATCTGAGATTCTTTTTTTGTCTGCTTAATTTGATCTGAGTCTGCTTTTCCAGTGACTTCAGGTGTTCAATATTCATTTCCTCTTTCGTGGTGGCCTGTCCTATTGGCATCGCGAAATGAGAGTCGAGCTCTTCATAGGCTTCTGTGTTGACAATGTCGTAGGCAGGAGCCAGTTTGATATGTGTTGTTGTATGCAGTAGGGAGAAATTCTTGGCGTGGGCGTCGTTGTTGCCAACCAGGATATTGAACAATAGGCGTTTGATGATCTCGTTCTGATAAATTGCCGAAGGCGATGTGAACTTGCGTACAGATTCAAATAGTTCCTGATAGCCTGGGCCCCCGTCCTTCGCATATTTCTGTGCCGATGGGATCGACATGACCTGACAGATATCTTCTTGATGAATTCTTCGTATTGAATTCTCACCAGGCTCTCTGTCGTAGCGTTCAATCACCAGACACTCATGCTGTTCGTCATGACTATCAAGATATGGCATCATACTTACATTCGCTGTATCGATTCCCGCTCTTCGTGCACTGCGCATACACAAGTATTCGTTCTGAACCAGGTGCGGAAACCGTTTTGAAGGCGGTTTGATAATATGCGTTGAAGCTTGCCCATGTGTCAGGTAGACATCGCCATCCTTGACGATGACCGGGAGCTTGTTTTGCGCTCCAGCCAGGCTGAGTCTTGGCTTTTGGGTTTCATCGATTCGAAATGGTGAAACTTCAATTCTTTCCAGGATGTCGCCTAATCTGGTTCTTGTCAGTTTTTCCGGTTCTCTACTTTCCCTGGCTTCAAGATTCTCTTTCGTCAGTATTCTGATAGCACCGGCGACATCTCCCCCGACACTTTCCAGTAATCGAGAAAAATTATTCGGTGCAGTTTTAAGTTGCTCTGCCATCAGTTGCCGGATTTGGCCTTCGGGCAACAGGTTTTCAAAAAATGGAAATGTGCGCTCGTCAGAATAGCCCTCTTCGTTCAAAGGCATTGCTACTGAAATGGGTGGCTCGTTGGCTGCCAGATAAGATTCGAGATAGCGGAAAGCGAATCTTTCGTTTGCGATTTTCAGGATTCCGCATGGCTTTCCCAACAACTCAATCTCAAACTCCATGATCTGTATCGTTCCCGGTAGTCGTGGGTTCTTTGTCAGCCGTGGTTGCCACCATAGGCCTGAGCTTGATTTCGATCGCCAGGCAATCCAGTACCTTCAGCACCAGCCCGATGTGAGCTGTTTCCTTGCCGTTTTCGATTTCGCTGAGAGTCCGTGTGCCGATGCCTGCGACGCTGGCCAATTCGTCCTGACGAAGATCAAATGATTTTCTGGTTTGCTTGATGAGCTCACCGATATCCTTCATTTGCATCGTGCCGCCCTCGTATGCGTGAACTCGCATATTAGCAAATTGCCTTCAATATCTGAACATATATGCATGATCACGCATAAAAGCATAATTCAACGATACCATATAAAGAATATGCGTGATCACGCAAACCAAACGAAGCCAGGCGGGGATTGACAAGGCCACGGAATAATACTGTATATTTATACAGTTTAATTAATATTGTGATGCTTGTGAAAACCCCCGGCAAAGCGCCCTCTGAGCGATATACCAACCTACCACCAGTACGACAGACACACGTCGGGTTGGCCTATGCCGAACTGCACTGCCTGTCCAATTACACTTTCCTGCGCGGCGCCTCGTTCCCGGAAGAACTGGTGGCCCAGGCAGCGGGTCTGGGCTACCGGGCGCTGGCCATTACCGATGAGTGTTCCCTGAGCGGCGTGGTGCGTGCGCACATGGCGGCGAAAGAACAGGATCTTGAGCTGATTGTTGGTAGCGAGTTCCATCTTGATGAGGGCTGTCACCTGGTGGTGTTAGCCTGCAGCCGCTACGGCTATGGGCGGCTCAGCCACCTGATCAGCGCGGCGCGCCGTGACTGTCCCAAGGGCAGTTACGCGCTGGGCCGGGAGATGCTGGAAAACAATTCCCTGGAACAGTGCCAGGTACTGTGGCTGCCGGATCTTGACCAGCTGCCGGAGCGGCTGGCCTGCCAGGCGGTATGGTTACAGCGGCTGTTTGGCAGCCAGTTGTGGATTGGCGTGCAGTTGCTGCTGCGTGGCAATGACCGGCGGCGTCTGCAGGCCCTGCAGAAGCTGGGCAAGCGCTATGACATTCGGTTGTGTGCGGCCGGCGGCGTGTACATGCACGTGCCGGGCAGGCGCATTATGCAGGATACTCTGACCGCCATTCGTCTGGGGCGGCGTCTGGAGGAGGTGGGGCTGGACGGAGAAAGTAATGGCCAGCGTCACCTGCGCAGCCTGGAACAGCTGGCCAAGCTTTATCCGCAGCCGCTGCTTGATGCCACCGCGACTATAGCCGAAGGGTGCCGGTTCTCACTTGATGAGTTGCGTTACGAGTATCCCCGGGAACTGGTGCCGGAGGGATACACACCCCATGGCTGGCTGCGGGAACTGACTGAGGCTGGTGTACGGCGCCGCTGGCCGGAAGGTGCCAGCCCCAAAGTGCGTAATACCATTGAGCACGAACTGATGCTCATCAAGGAGCTGAACTACGAACACTATTTTCTCACCGTCCATGACCTGGTGGCCTTTGCCCGCAGTCAGCACATTCTCTGCCAGGGACGCGGCTCGGCGGCGAACTCGGCGGTGTGCTATTGCCTGGGCATTACCGAGGTGGACCCAGCGCGGGTGGAGGTGTTGTTCGAGCGCTTTATTTCCAGAGAGCGTAACGAGCCGCCGGATATTGATGTCGACTTCGAGAATGCCCGCCGCGAGGAAGTCATCCAGTACATCTACAACAAGTACGGCCGCGGTCGGGCAGCGCTGGCGGCCACGGTAATTACCTACCGCTCCCGCAGTGCGCTGCGGGACGTCGGCAAGAGCCTGGGTCTGAGTGATGAGTTGCTGGACAGCATCGCCAAGTCCATCTACTGGTGGGGCGCCAATCTGCAGGAACAGCTCAGCGATTGTGATATTGATTACAGCGACCACCGTATCCAGATGCTGGTGACTCTGGCGGAATCGATCATCGGTTTTCCGCGTCACCTGTCCCAGCACGTGGGCGGCTTTGTCATCAGCCAGGGACCGCTGTCAGAGCTGGTGCCTATTGAGAACGCGGCCATGGCGGACCGCACCGTGATCCAGTGGGAGAAGGACGATCTGGAATCTCTGGGCCTGTTGAAGATCGATGTGCTGGCCCTGGGCATGCTTACCGCGGTGCAGAAATGCCTGGATCTGGTGAGCAGTTACAGCCGCGAGCCGTTAACCATGCAGGGTATCCCCGCCGAGGACCCAAAGGTTTACGACATGATGGGCAAGGCCGACACGGTTGGCGTGTTCCAGATTGAATCTCGCGCCCAAATGAGTATGCTGCCCAGACTCAAGCCCCGTTGTTACTACGATCTGGTGATCCAGATTGCAATTGTGCGACCTGGCCCTATCCAGGGAGATATGGTGCATCCCTATCTGAACCGCCGTAACGGCAAGGAAGCGGTGAGCTATCCGAGCGAAGCGGTGCGTGTTGCCCTGGAACGGACCCTGGGTGTGCCGATTTTTCAGGAGCAGGTCATGCAGTTGGCGATGGTGGCCGCTGGCTTCAGTGGTGGCGAAGCCGACCAGTTGCGCCGCGCCATGGCCGCATGGAAGCGCAAGGGTGGGCTGGAGCCCTACCGGGACAAACTGGTGAACGGGATGCTGGAGCGCGGCTATGAGCGGGATTTTGCCGAGCAGCTGTTCAAGCAGATCAAGGGCTTTGGCGACTACGGCTTCCCGGAATCCCATTCCGCGAGTTTTGCCCTGATTGCCTACGTATCATCCTGGTTTAAATGCTATCACCCGGCAGCCTTCTGCTGCGCACTGTTGAACAGCCAGCCCATGGGTTTTTATGCCCCGGCGCAGCTGATTCAGGATGCGCGGCGCCACGGCGTGAAGGTGCGGGCGATTGCGATTAATTACAGCGACTACGACTGTACGCTGGAACTGCCGGACGGCTTCAACAAGCTGGCCAGGCACGACGAGTTTACCCTGGCGCCAGCCCTGCGCATGGGTTTGCGCCAGGTGAAAGGGCTGTCAGAGGCTGGTGCTCATGCCATTGTCGAGGCCCGAGACACTGGCCACTTTCAGACGATTCAGGATCTGGTGTTTCGCAGCGGTATCAACAAGCGCGACCTGGAAGCGCTGGCGGCGGCCGATGCCCTGCGCGGCTTGAGCGGTGATCGTCACCGGGCTTTCTGGCAGGCCTCGGGGGTGGACAGAGACGCGGACGGCGATGACCCCCGCAACCTGAGCTTTTTCAGCGATCCTGGTTTTAACGATTGCGATTTTGGCGTCGATGTATTGCTGCCGGTGGCCAGCGAGGGGCAGAACATCGTCGGCGACTACACCAGCAGCGGCTTCAGTTTGCGTCGTCATCCCCTGGCGCTGTTCCGCTCGCACCTGGACAGCTACCGGGTTACTACCGCCAGCGAATTGGAGTCGACCTGTGACGAAGAAGAGGTCAAGGTGACCGGTCTGGTGACCTGCCGCCAGCGCCCAATGACCGCGGCAGGTGTCACATTTATTACCATGGAAGACGAGACTGGCTGTGTGAATGTGGTGGTATGGCCGGCGCTTGGTGAGTCGCAGCGACCGGTGGTCCGCCAGGCGATGCTGTTGGGTGTGGTGGGCCACGTTCAGAAAAGCGATGGCGTCATTCATCTCATTGCCCGCGATTTGGTGGACCTCAGTCACTGGCTGGGCGGCATGGAAGTGGCGTCGCGGGACTTTACCTGAGCACAACAACAGCCCGCCAGACAGAAAGAAATCCGGAATGATTAACCGGGCCCATGGCGATTGAGTCAGGGATCGGGACGATTAACTGCAGCCTTCCGCTTTCAGGATTCGCCTGGTAGACGGTGAAAATTCAGCTAGCAGTGATTCAGGGCGAATCGGTCGTGGCACAAAGTCACCGCCACAGTTCGGACATTTGCCGTGCAGTACTTGCTCGACACATGGCCGGCAGAACGTGCATTCGAAGCTGCAGATCATTGCCTCGCCTGACTCTGGCGGCAGATCCTTGTCACAACACTCGCAGTTGGGTCGCAGTTCCAGCATGGTTGCTCATGGCTCCCTGCAATTGGTTTATTCGTCACATCGTACCACTGGCGCAGCCAGCGAGCATTTTCGGGAAATCACTGCTCAACCGGTGAGTACAGCCGCTGCCAGGGACCGTCTGAACCGACCCCGGATTCGCGGGCGATCCAGCCCTTGTGCTGATAAAAAGCCTGCGCCAGGCTATTGGCCACCTCGCACTTGAGAGACAGGCCAGCGCCGTATTCCTGCTCACAGTAACGCAGCAGTGCACTACCGACTCCCTGGTTCTGACAAGCCGGCAACACATAGAGATGATGTATAAACCGGTCCGGCTCCCAGATGGACACAAAGCCGGCGACATGTTGATTCAGCTCGGCGATACAAACACGCTCACCCTGAATAAGTTTGAACATCTCGCCCAGGCTGACCGGCAGGTCCGAAAAGCAGCCTACTGATGCCCGCGCCTGGTTATAAATCGCGGGTAGCTGCTCAAAGTCGAATTGTTGAGCGTCGCGTAGAACAAGCATGGCATTTGCCGCGAGTGGGTGAGTGAGTCTGGCATTATTAGCCGCCCGCGGCGGCCTTTTCCAGTGCTGCCAGGTCAAATTTAACCATGGTGTTCATCGCGGCAAGCACGCGCGCGGCGCGCTCCGGCTCTTCGCTGCGTACCAACTCGAAAAACCTCGTCGGTACAATCTGCCAGGCCAGCCCGTATTGGTCCTTTAGCCAGCCACAGGCCATGGCGCTGCCGCCGTCGAGAAGCTTGTCCCAGTAGTAATCAATCTCGTTCTGATCATCGCAGTGGACCATCAGGGAGACCGCTTCATTGAACGTGAATTGGGGGCCACCATTCAGGGCCAGATAGGGTATTGTGTTGAGCTCGAAACTGACTGTTAATACCTGCCCCGCCCGGTCCGGCATGTCGTCCGGATAGTGAGTGATCTGGGTGATCCGCGAATCGGGAAAGATACCGATATAGAAGTTCGCTGCCGGTTCTGCATTGCCGTCGAACCATAGGCAAGGGTTGATGCCGTTCATCAGTTGTTCTCCTCTAGCGGGTCTCTATTGCATGGAGTGCAGACCAAAGCGGTTGCCGTCCGGATCGGTGGCGAGGCTGATGAAGCCGTAGTCACCAATCGACATTTTCGCTCGTTCCAGTTTACCGCCCGCGGTTGCAATGCGGGTTTCTTCCACGGCGCAGTCATTGCAGTGAAAATACACCAGCGTGCTGTTGCCGCCGGAAGGCACCATTTCATGATGAACGATGGCCCCGCTGCTGCCGAAACTATCGGTGCTCATGGGAAAGGAGTACATGGACAGTTCCTCGTCGGGTGGGGAAATACTGGCCATTGTTACGTCGAGCACGGCCTCGTAAAAGGCTTTAGCGCGCTCGATATCCTGCACATAAATCTCGAACCAGTTGACTGGATTGTTCGCCATGTTGCTCTCCTGGTATTTTTTGATGTTATTGAGACATGGGTTGATGCAGTTGCTGTGACCCAGATTATGAACCACTCAGAATAAAATTAGCCAGTCCATCGACAGCGGCTTGTGCTGTCAGGCGAAAAAGCCGTGCAGGTACCAGCCACGCTCGCCGTCCCGTTCCCGAAACACCCATAGTCGGCTGCCGCAGCTCTCCCGCGCCACGTAGTAATCGCGGCGTATGTCACGGCCCGTCCACCAGCGGGTCTCGATTCGCTCCGGGCCACTGAGCAGGGTAACGGGCTGCCGGTGGTAAAGCCGGTCACCGCGCCGGGTGAGGGGCAGTGGCTCCGGCAACAGCCACAGTGGTCGGGGATTACCAGCCACCGCTGCCTGCTGCGGAGCGTGCCGCAGATTATCGCTGCCAGCCTCATAGTCGCACAGGCGGCTGGCATACTCGGGACAATGCTCGGCGACGCTATTGAGAGTCTTGACCGGCTGTACGCCAAGTCGCGCCCGTAGCTGCTCCATGAATAATTCCAGGTTACCGCTGCCGGGCTGTTTGTCGCGCAGCAGTGAGCCGCTGTCGGTAGTAAAGGCATCGAACTGCAGTACCGCCAGCTTCAGCGTGCACACCGGTGCCGGGATGCTGAGCTGGGCGAAATGGGTTTCCAGTAACAATAGTAGATGACCCCGGTCGCGGCTGGGCTGGCGCAGGCCGAGACTGACTTCCGTGGCGGCGCGGTTTTCATGCTGCAGGGCAAACACCAGGCGACTGGTGGCCAGGTCGCGGCGGCGCAGGAAGTCCACCAGCTGGGCCAGCATTTCGTCGGCCACCGGTAGCAGACGTTCCAGGCTTTCCACCCCGTAGTGCAGGTCACAGGCGGTTTCAAAGGCGGGTGGCGGCAGGTAATTGTGGGTGGGCTCCGGTGCCTTGCCCAGGGCCTTGTTGAGCTGGGTCACCAGGGCACTGCCAAAGCGTTTGCGCAGGCCGTCCATGGGCAGCCGCCACAGGTCCTTTAATTGCCGCACGCCCATGTTATACAGACGCCGGTTTGGCTCCTTGCCTAGCTCCAGTACTTCAAAGGGTAGCTGGCCAAGGGCTGAGCGCAGATTAGCGCGCTGATACACCACACTGTTACAGCCAGCCCGGGCCAGCAGCAGGCTGCCGGACACCGTGGGTGCGGCGGCATAGTGACAGGTGCCGGGCAGCTCCAGAGCGTTCAGGCGTTGCTGTAGCAAGGGTTGCAGATGCTGATGCAGTGCCTTGAGACCGCCAAAATACTTGAGGCTGGAGCGCACCTCCGCCACCAGCGTCTGCGGATGATAGCTGACCGTGGCGCTGACCTGGTTGACCTCTTCTGCCAACACTTTCAGCAAGCGGCGCTGTTGATCGGCGCTGAACTGCTCAAGCTGCGGGAAATACAGCGCATACCACAGTGACCTGCGCGGTGTTGGCGAACGGCTTTGATCGGGCTCAGGGCGTGGTGCTGGCGGCCTTGTCGGCAGCGGGATAACGGTTGCGCCCTGCGGCTCGGGCATCGCCGGCAGGGGCAATTGGGCCCTATGATCGCTGCTGTCTTCCATGACCGGGTTCTCAGGCCGAGGCAGCACCCGGCAGTGCCGGATTCAGGGGTAGCTGCAGGCGGGCGCGGAGCGGGCGGAAATTGCCGCGGGCCTTGAGCAGAGTGACTTCGGTTTCACTGCTATGGCTGTGGTCGGTGGAGCAGTCCTTGATGTGCAGGCGGGTTGGCGCCGGGGAATTGGCGCTGTCGCGATGCTTGAACAGCACTCCCAGGGTGTCGCCAGCGGTGGCAGCCAACTGCAGGCGGCGCACCACCTTGCCTGGTAGCCAGCTCTGCCAGGCCAATACCAGGCCGCAGTTGCGGGTCTGCAAGGCCTTTTCCATGGTCCATAGGGCGTCCCGGCAGGAAGTTTCCAGATCCACCAGCAGCACCTGCCGGGTGTCGATGCCGGCCTGCACCAGGGCTGGTGCATAGGGCAGGTAGGGCGGGGATATCCATAGCACCCACTGGCCCTGGGCAATAACCGAGCGCATTAACGGCAGCAGCAGCTGCAGTTCGCCGCTTCCCCAGTGCGGCGTGATGACTTCCATCAGTCCGTTACGGGGCCAGCCGCGTCCGGGCAACAGGTTATCCAGCCCGGGAAAACCGGTGGCGCGTCCGCCATGACCCTGACCGGCCAGGTCGCAGCCGCGCCACAGGGCCGGATTACGCTGTAGAAGCTGCTCAACGGTGGTAGCGTTGGCGCCTGCTTGTGCATGCTGCGCTGAAGACTTTAATAAAGACTCAGATGGAGGTCCAGATGGAGGTCCAGATGGAGATAGGGGCGTGGAGAAGTGGATCATGGCAACCACCTTTACTGTATATGTATACAGTATTATAGGAGGTCGAATCGGGAAAGCAACGGCTTTCTGTCAGTCCTGCAACTGTCTCGAGGTTTGACTGGTACCCGGTTGTATTTTAAAGAGAATTAAAGCTTTGCCTGCTTGGGTCGCTACAACAAATGAACGTTGCATCTGGCAGGGAGACCACAATGCGCAGAAAACCGGACATGGTCGTGGTGATCATCACCTTGTTCATCGTTGGCGTGCTGGCCAGCAGTGTCGCGCAAAGCGCGCTGATGTAGACCAGCGCCGCGTCGATAAAACAGCAGAATGCCGGGGACAGACCGGTTCTACAGGGCTGCAAAGAACCTGTGCTAAACAACTCACGATAACGAACAGGGAATAACTAAGCGCCAGGGAAAGGTAGCAAGGGTAGTGTGTACCGCCCTGGATTAGGGACTTTCTAATCTGTGTCAGGGCGGTAAATTTTTTCGGTTGTCACCACCGCATCGAGTCGTACGTCCCAACTGGCTACCGGAAACGGATCGGTTAGCTGGCATTCGTGTGCCAGTCCCACCAGCAGCGGCCGGCTGTGGCGATTGAAAATCTTGAAACTGAACGTGCGATCGTAAAAGCCCTTGCCCATTCCCAGACGGAAACAGTTCGTGTCAAAGCCAACCAGCGGGACAAACACCACATCGAAGCGGGTGGGAGAAATGGCCTCGTCGGGAAGTGGCGGTTCCGCCACGCCCCAGCTATTGGTGGTCAAATCGGTGTTGGCATCATAGGGCGCAAAGGCCAGCAGATTTGAATCGTCGCTACCGATGACCGGCAGAAAGCAGGACTTGCCTTCATCCATGGCGCGCCGCATCAGTGGCTCGGCATCAAGCTCGCCGTCGATAGTGTGATAAAACGCGATCAGCTCGGCGTCGCGATAAAAATCCTGCTGGGTCACTAACTCGATTAATGCCGTTGCTGCCGTCGCCTGCTGCTCAGGAGTGAGTTTGTTACGCGTCCCCCGCAAAGAGTCGCGCAGCGCGCGGCGTGCTTCTTTATTCATCGAGATTCGGAAATAGGGTGGATGGATCGGCTTAAAAGAATCAAGTCCCCCGGAACACCGCTATCAAAATTGCCCTGAACCAAAAGGTTCAGGTGGTGGCACCCGCGATGAATCAGGCTTTCCGACGTGCGGACGTGCACAACATCATCTGTCGAGTTGCCTCCGGGTATAAAGATATCGGCTCAAGAACATATTTGATTGGCAAATGTTCTAGGGAACTCTCAGAGCTAGTATATAACCCAGCGCCTACATAGATAAAGACGACAGCTCATTCATTTCACTTAAAGCCACCTCATATTGATAGAGGTGCCCTTACGGGAAATATGCTGATGCGGCGAAATTTTGGTGTAACAAGCCCCCCACTGACCGAATCCGGGGACCAGCAGTCGGGCGCCTTTTATCAAGGTACTACTTAGGGTGCTACGGAAGGTTCCTACAGCCACCGCAAAACGGTGCGAGGGGGTTCTGCGGCGTGTGTGCGTATGGAGGTAGAAGCAGGTTGCTAGATTTCCAGCTGCCGGTTCGCAGCCAGGGCTACGTCGATCTTGTCTTCCAGCCCCTTGACCTGCTGTGCGGTGACATGACGGGTTTCATTAATGAGGCGATTTTTGCGCAGCATGTCGTGAGTGATGTTCAGGGCGGCCATCACGGCAATTTTCTCGCCACCGTGGATATTGCCACGGCCCTTTATCTTGCGCATATTTTCGTCCAGGTAACGGGCGGACTTCATCAACGCCTCCTGGTCGGAAGGCGGGCAATTTACCTGGTATTCCTTGTCGAGAATTTTTACCTGGACGGCGGTGCTTTGCTCAGTCATAGGGGTACCGGAAGGGTTGTCAGGTCTGATCCATTGCCTTGAGACGTACCAGAATCGACTCCAGCTTGGATTTCGCTTCCTGGTTACGCTCGATCAGCTGTTTGCGCTCGGATTGCCAGCTATTTTCGTTGGCTTTCAGCATCTGGTTTTCGCGTTTCATCTCCGCACAGAGCTCAATCAGGTCATCGACCTTGCTGTTCAGAGATTGGAAGCTGTCTTCAGTCATTGGTAGTTAGTTGATTTTCTTGAATTCTTTCATCGAATTCCTAGCAATCGCAATGGACTATTGGCGACACTTTAGGATTTACATTAAGAGTGGCCTAACTATAGAGCCGGGGCCGTAGTGGGTCAATAATACAGAGGCAAAAAATGGGACTTGGTTCGCCAATCAGTCGGCTATATGCTTGGGCCCGCTGATCAACGCAGTCAGGGGCGCCGTCTGAAGGCCCCGCGAGAACTTGCCTGAATTGATCAGATGTTCTCTGGTCCGCCGTTTTAATCAGCTAAGAGGAATGAATGGGCAATTTTATTCGGGAATTCAAATCACGTCGCAAGGAACTGATGGCGCAAATGGAACCCAACAGCATCGCGCTGCTGGCGGCGGCACCAACGCGCATTCGTAACAACGATGCTGACTACCCCTATCGCCAGAACAGCGATTTCTATTACCTCACCGGGTTTACCGAGCCGCAAGCGCTGCTGGCACTGATCCCCGGCCGCAAGCAGGGCGAGACCGTATTGTTCTGCCAGGAGAAAGATCCGCTGCGGGAGCTGTGGGATGGTTTCCTGCTCGGACCCGATGCCGCCTGTGAGGCGCTGGCTATTGACGATGCCTATCCCATTGCTGACATCGACGAAATTCTACCCGGCCTGATAGAAGGCCGCGACCGCGTGTACTACTCCATGGGCAAAGACGACAAGTTTGATGACCAGGTTATGGAGTGGGTGAAGGTGATTCGCAGCAAGTCCAAACTTGGCGCTCACCCGCCGGGTGAATTCTTAATGCTGGATCCGTTGTTGCATGAGCTGCGCCTGATCAAGAGCAAGGCAGAAATCAAATTGATGGAGCAGGCCGCGAAAATCTCCGCTGAGGGACACAAGCGCGCCATGACCGCCTGCCAGCCGGGTGCCCATGAGTATGAACTCGAAGCCGAACTGCTTTACGCCTTCAAGCGCCGCGGCGCGCTGGCGCCAGCCTATACCTCAATTGTTGCCGCTGGTAATAATGCCTGCACCCTGCACTACAATGACAACAATGCAGAGATTAAAGAAGGCGACCTGGTACTTATTGATGCAGGCTGCGAATACGAGTATTACGCCTCGGACATTACCCGCACCTTCCCGGCATCGGGAAAGTTCAGCAAGGAGCAACAGGCGATTTATGAGCTGGTGTTGAAAGCGCAGGAAGCGGCGATCGCGGCGGTCAAGCCTGGTGCCAGCTGGGATGCGCCGCACAACGCCTCGGTCAAGATAATCACGCAGGGTCTGGTAAAGCTGGGGTTGTTGAAAGGCACTCCGGCGAAACTGATCAAGAGCGAGGCCTACAAGGAATTTTACATGCACCGGGTGGGACACTGGATCGGCATGGATGTGCACGATGTCGGTGACTACAAGATCGATGAATCCTGGCGTCTGCTGGAGCCGGGCATGGTGACGACGATTGAGCCGGGGATCTATATCTCTCCGACTAATAAAAAAGTAGCCAAAAAGTGGCGTGGTATTGGCGTGCGCATCGAAGACGACGTACTGGTGACCAGCAAGGGCTACAAGGTTCTCAGCACCGGTATACCCAAGACCGTGGCCGAGATCGAATCGTTTATGGCGCAGGCCGCACCCTGAATGCAAATTGACCGGCCCAGGCAGCAGTACGATATCACCGTGGTGGGCGCGGGCATGGTGGGCGCCTGCTTTGCGCGTTTGCTGAGTGAAACCCTGGGCCAGTCAGGTTATTCAATTCTGGCGGTAGAGGCGGTGGCGCCAGCCGCTGCCGAGCAGCCCAGTTTTGATGCCCGGTCCACGGCGTTGTCCTGGGGCTCGCGGAAAATATTCCAGCGCATGGGTCTCTGGGCAGAGCTGCAGGCGGTGACCACCCCGATTCGTGAAATCAGGGTTTCGGACCAGGGGCATTTTGGCAGCGCGCAGATCGATTGTCGTGAACACGGCCAGGATGCACTCGGTTATGTGGTTGAAAACCGGCAGCTGGGCGCCCTGCTCAATCCTTTTCTGCAGGCCTCGCCCGCACTGGACTACCTGGCTCCGGCGCGAATCAGTGCAGTGCGTCCCCGCCAGGACGGCATGGAGCTGGATGTCGAGCAACAGGATGAAACCACGACGGTGTCGTCCGGCCTGGTGGTGCTGGCTGATGGGGGCAGGTCGCCTATTTGCAGTCAGCTGGGTATTGAACAACAGCGCAAAGCGTATGGCCAACAGGCGCTGATCGCCAACATTGCTTTCAGTGAGCCCCATGGCAATGTCGCCTACGAGCGCTTCACCGACAGTGGTCCGCTGGCGGTGCTGCCGCTGAATGATTTCGAAGATCAGCACCGCGGATCACTGGTCTGGACGCTCACCGAGGATGAGGGTGAGCTGTTTACTGTGCTTGCGGATGAGCAACTGCTGGACAGATTAAACGCGCGCTTCGGGCGCCGCCTGGGAGTGATTACCGGCATTGGTGCCCGCGCCTGCTACCCGCTGCATCTGACCCGGGCGCGCGAACAGATTCGTCCGCATCTGGTGCTGTTGGGTAATGTCGCCCACACGCTGCACCCGGTTGCCGGACAGGGCCTGAATCTTGCCTTGCGCGCGGTAGATGATCTGGTCGATGCAGTGGCAGCGGCCCACGGTCAGAATCTGTCACCGGGAACAATGGCGGTACTCGAGCCATACCGACAACGGCGGGAATCTGATCAGCAAACCGTGGTATCGCTTACCGATCAGATGATTTCGCTATTTAGTAACAAGCAGCCGGGGCGCGTCGCGCTGCGCAAGGCCGGTTTGCTGGCCATTGATTTGCAGCCCGGGTTACGCCGCGGTTTCGCCCGACAAGCCATGGGCCTGAACGCCTGGTAACCGGGTTCCCAGCTTCGGTTGTCAATCGTTCACTTTCAGAAACCCGTTTCCAGAAACCCGTCTAGAGTTGGCTGCGGATCGACTCGATTCGGTCGCGATTAGCGCCCAGGTCGCTGTAGCCCAGGCGTGATGCCGAGCGCACATGGGTCATGCCGGTGCCCGGATCGTAGAGAAACTCCACGTCGTCCACGAAGCCCATCAGTCGGCTGGTAAATTCGGCATACAGATAATTGCCTTCCACCGACACAATGTTGGTACGCTCCATCCCAACCAGCACCTGTTCGATGGTCTCCAGATCCGCATTCAGCGGGGCGATGCCGTGAGCCTCATCAGATTCAAAGCTGGAGACGCAGTTTGGTGAATCCGGGCAGGGCGCCAGGCGTCCATCTTGCACACCAATATCCTGCGGCGGTTCGCCGGCACAGGCAGAAAGAAATGGCAGCAGGGCAAGCAGGGGTTTTTTCATGACGCGATCCAGTAATAGGGTCTGGTTATGGGTTACAAGTTACAGATAGTGAAGTAACAGCTGATTGGGTTTTGCTTGAGTTCTGGTTTGATCTACAGGCGTACGCAAAAACGCTTCGGCCGGATTAGCCGACTACGGTCATGCCCAACCATTCGGCAATCAAGGCGGGTTTGCTTTCGCCTTCAATTTCTACCGTGACTTCATGTTTGAGCAGGTAGTGGTTGGGCTTTTTCTGTTCTGCCTCAAGCAGCACAAAACGGCCCCTGATGCGGCTGTTCACTTTCACGGGATTGATGAAGCGCAGCTTGTCGAAGCCGTAGTTAATGCCCATCACCGCATTCTCCAGCTTCAGGCTGCCTTCATAGCCCATCACCACCATCAGCGACATGGTCAGAAAGCCATGGGCAATGGTGCTGCCGAACGGGGTCTGGGCTGCCCGCTCCGGGTCGACATGAATATACTGGTGATCACCGGTGGCATCGGCAAACTGGTTGATGCGCGCCTGATCCACGGTAATCCAGTCCGAAACACCCACTTCCTTGCCGATCCAGGAAGCCAGTTGCTCGGTACTGACGATATTCGGCATGGTCTGTCCTCCCTGGCGGCCCTTTCGGCTACCTTGCATTTCTGTTGCAGGCGATTTCTTGGATGAGCGTTGTAGATCTGCAGCCGGTGAGTCTAGCAGTAATCGCCTCATCCGCGAAGCTGGCACTTGGCGTAAGCGATTGGAGGCTCAGCCCATTACCCATCAACTCACCTGCCCTGAATACGTTACCATACCCAAATGAACAGCAACCCAAAGACCAGTAGCCCAAAGAACAGCAGTTCCTCGAGCAATGAATCCCGACATTACGACATTGTTATTGCCGGTGGCGGCATGGTGGGCGCCACCATGGCCTGTTTGCTGGCCGATGCCCCGGTGCGCGTGGCCCTCATCGACCGCGGGGCGCTGCTGGCCGATATTCCTGCCGGCAGCGCGCAGACGCCGGAATTTGATCCCCGGGTCAGCGCCCTGACCCTGGGTTCGGCACGCTTGCTGGACCGCCTGGGAGTCTGGGAGTCGGTGCTGAATCAGCGCGCCTGTGCTTACCAGCGCATGCATGTCTGGGATGCCGAAGGTACCGGGTCCATTACCTTCAGTGCTGACGATATCGACCAGGACGCGCTGGGTACTATTGTTGAAAACTCGGTGGTCCTGTCAGCCCTGTATGAACGCCTGCGGCAGATCGATAATCTTGAGTTGCTGACCGGTGAAGAAATTACCGCGCTGGAGCGTCCGCCCGGAGAACCGGGACTCAGCCTGATTTGTGCTTCCGGCCTGCGGGTTTCCACCGACCTGGTAATCGCCGCTGACGGCGCGGCGTCCCCGGTACGCAGCCTGGCTGGCTTCCGCACCCGTGAGTGGGACTACAATCACAGCGCCGTGGTGACCACCGTAAAAACCGAGCAGCCCCATGAGTTCTGCGCCCGGCAGTGTTTTCTGGATACCGGGCCGCTGGCTTTTCTGCCGCTTAACACCGGTCAGGGTGATGCCCAGCATTACAGCTCCATCGTCTGGTCGGCAGTGCCTGAGTTGGCCGAACAAATCATGACCATGGACGACACACAGTTCTGTGCCGCCCTGGGCCGGGCATTCGAGCACCGTCTGGGTGCCATTGAATTCGCCGCCCCGCGCTACAGTTTCCCGCTGCGCCAGCGGCATGCTGTGGACTACGTGCAGGACAATCTGGTGCTGATCGGCGATGCGGCACACGCCATTCATCCGCTGGCCGGACAGGGTGTGAACCTGGGATTGCTGGATGCGGCTGCCCTGCACGATGTCCTGCGAGAGGGGCTAGCTGTGGGTCGGGAATTATCGGATACCACCGTGCTGCGCCGCTACCAGCGGGCGCGCAAGAGTCACAACATGGGCATGATGTGGGTCATGGAAGGTTTCAAGCATTTATTCAGTGATCAGGCCCTGCCGCTGCGCTGGTTGCGTAACGTAGGGCTTAGCAGCGTCGACCGTCTGGGCGTGATAAAGAACCAGTTGGCGCGGCGTGCCATGGGGCTGGACTGGGACGGTTGAGCGGTCAGTGATCGCCCGTTGATGCGCCAGTAATGCCCCGGTAGCGCTGGGCATTGATAATCGCGGTTACCGCGTTGCGCACGAAGATGCTGATCAGTTGTTCGACATCCTCCTCTGAAGAGAGCGTGCAGGATTGCGGCCAGCCCTGGTTCGCTGCCGCTGCCTTGATGGTGCCGGCTCGCTTGAGGGAAATCAGTCCATGCAGCTGTGACCATATGAGCATTGTTGCGCGCACAACAGATTCTTCTGAACTCTTTTCATGGTATTTGTTGAAGATCTTCAGGACCGCTTTGCGGGTCTCGGCCAGGCACCGGCCAGAAACCTCAATATACTCCGGTGTGGTCCGTTCCATCGGCAAGGTGGAGGTGAACAGAATCTGGAATTGTGTCGGGTTATCTTCGGCGAATCGATAGTAAGCAAGACACATATTCAGCAGCGATTGCTCAGGGTCTGCGACCGGCTGGCGAAACCTGGCGAAATAGGAATTGAGCTCGCGATAGAGGCGCAGCTTAATGGCAAACATCAGGGCATTCTTGTCTGCGAAATGGTTGTAGACCGCCGATGGTGAAATTCCCACCTCTCGGGCCAGGCAGCGCAGGCTAAGGCGCTCCAGATCCTCGGTCTCGATATATTTCAATGCCTCGTCAATCAGTGCTTCTTTGACGTTGCCGTGATGATAGTGCCGCTGTTCTACATCCCCGAATTGCATGGTCGGTACTGCTCCCTAAGGGTTGTTTTTGTTTTTAATTTCTCCCGATTGCCTGGTTTCTCCAGGACCCGCCGCTCCGGGGAACCTCTGATCAATTCTATAGCGCCCGACAGACTCCCGCAGAGCACCGGTAGAATTGATCAGAGGTTCCCTAGGGCGATTGAAAGCTGTATCGCAATTGTAATTGCAAGACGTCATTGTGTCGAAACGGGTTAACGAGTGAATTATCGGGTGCCGAATACGCTACCCACATCAAGCCCAGATTCAGACTGTCTGACCAGTCGTAGGTCACGGTGGCTCTGGCCACCCGTCCCTGATCCTCAGCCAACTCGTTGATCACCCCGAGCACCTGTAGACGCTCGTTCAATGCGCTCCACCTGGCGCGCAGCCCCAGGCTGACAAGCTTGCCATCGCCATAACCAAACGGCTCGTTGTCACGGATGCGTTGACCATCAATCTCGGCAGTGAGCAGCAGGTTTCGGAACCCGTTGTACTCGATCCCCAGTACGCCAAGCAGCTGATCTTTTTTTACCCAGCCTTCCGGATCAAAGGCGACCGCTCGTTCCGTAGGTCGCGTCACCCGATTGGCATGCCATCCCAGTTCGCCGAATAACAGCCAGGAGCCCGATACCCGATTTGCTGCAACACCCAGAGCACGCATCCGGTTCTGGTACAATTGTGCCACTGGCTGCTCGCCGTTCAGCAGAACGCGCTCCAGGGCCAGGGCATTATCATTAAACTCACCAGCGACGATCTGTATATCACCATGGGCATATTGTGTCGAGCCGCGCATGAAAAATTCATAGTCCCGCTCCGGCCGACGAATGCTTATGGTGCCACCTGCCTCATAAAGGGGCGCAAACAAATCAAACTCATCCCGGCGCGGAGCAATATCGTCACGCCCGGCGTGATAGGTGAGCACCGCATCCCAGGTCCAGCCGCCAGCATTAACACTGGTGAGCAGCGCCGGTACCTGAAGACGCAGGTCTTCCAGATCCTGCTGCCCTAGCTGATACTGATTCTCGACGTTGATCAGGTCAGTGACGCGCAGATATTCGGACATACCCCAGGCCAGAATCTGGTGCCCGGCTTTTACATAGATACCGTTTTCTGACTGATGTTCGATGTAAAAGTCACGAATCTCGAATCGGTTACGGTGTTCGTTGACTTCCGCAAACGTGTACGGCGTGCTGTCGTTTATCCGGTAAATCTCATCGTGATAGGCCTTGCCACTCAGGCGCAGCTGACTACGCTCGCCGAGTGTGCGATCAAGTTGCAGATAGGTGCTGGTCTCGACCCGGGTCAACTCGCGATTCTGACGGGAGAATGCCGCACCAGGCGCTTCCAGCCCATATGCAACTTTCTGCTCCACCCAGCCCAACAGGGAAAAGCCGGAATCACTCGCGACTTCGCTTTCCACCTCAATATCAATATTGCCAAAGAAGTCGTCCTGACCCGATGCTGGCTGGCAGGCCAGCGCCACTATCAGATAAAGGCACTTGAACGGCAATGGGTAGCGGAACGAGGGAAATAAAACAGTGACAGCACCGGGTAACGGGCAGGATTGGTGAACTGGCTGAGAACCACAGCGCAGTCCGGAGATTAAGCCGGTAAGTGCACTGCTACAGAATGACGCTAGGCGGTCCAACACAACATGACCGCGCAGATCAGTTGACGCCCCGCTGCAGGGAATCCGGGGAAAAATAGTCATCTGCCACCGGCGTGTTGTATTCGATACTGTTGAGTTGCAGCACACTGGCGTGTTCCTGGCGACCGTTGCGGGTAGTAATAGCCTGTTGCCGGTGCGTAGTCCAGATGCCCTGTACCTGGCGGATGTCTGACGCCGTGAAATACTTGATGCGGTTGCCGCGCAGCTCCCAGGCCTGGGCCCTGGCCTGGATGAAGTTGTCCTTGCGAATCCACACCTGGAGGCGGGAATAGCCGGTGGCATCCTCGGCCTTGGCCTGCATTTGCTCGCGGGGCGTGGCTTCAATCACCCAGCAGTCGTAGCCATCCACTTCTTCAGACTCACTGACAAAGCGGTAGTCAAACCAGTCGATTTCGATACCATTGATGTCGGCATAGGTGAAATCGCTGCCCATGAATGAATCCGAGGTATCGCTGCTGGCGATGCGCCGCACGCGCTGCATGGCGGGCAGGTACAACCAGGAATCATCGTCCCGGTCGGGATCCTGCCAGTCGTGGTTCAGGTAGGCGGTGCCGGCGATGTCGGCGGGTGAGTCAAACACCGACAGGGTGTGGGTGTCGGCATCGAAATCCTTGGCGTAAATGGTCAATTCCCTGCTGCGCTGCCGATCTCGCCGATCAATCAGCACCATGGTGTAGTCGGCGACCCGGGTCTGACCATCGGCCACGGAATCGGCACGCTCCATTACCTCGCGGGCGGTCATTTCGCTGGCAGTCAGGGCCATTGACGAAAGCAGCAGGGACAGTGCCGCCAGCGCGTTGAGAATTACCGGACGGAGACTGAACACAGAAGTGCGCTTGAGCATAAGCTTGACCATAAAACAGTAGCGTGTTGATGTCTGTAGTTTACAGGTTGTGCAGCGGATTGCGCTGTTCGGCTTGTCGGTCCTTTCTGCCATCCACCAGGAACAGAATGGCGGGCAGGAAAACAAGGTCGCCAAGCAGGGCCAGCGCCATGATTATTGAGCCGAATAGACCGACATAAATTACCGTGGTGAAGGACCCGAAGATCAGCACCGAAAAGCCAAATACCAGGACCATGGAACTGAATACCACGGCGCGACCGGATTCGTTCATTGCGCGCTGCACGGCGTGATGAGTAGAGGCGCCGGTGTTGCGAATACTCAGATAGCGACTCATCACGTGGATCGCATCATCCACGGCTATGCCCATGGTCATGGCGAATACAATAACAGCACTCTGGTCGAGGTAAATACCCACAAAGCCGGCCAGGCTGGCGGCCAGGATGATCGGCATGACGCTGGGTATAATAGATAGCAGGCCATAGCGAACCGAGCGAAACAGCACGATGAAAAACAGGGTAATGACGGTGAGCGCCACCAGGAAAGATTGCACCATACCCTGGGCCGTATAAATATCCTGCACGGTATACAGCACCATAGTGCCGGTCAACAGCGGGTTCAGGTGCGCGAAATTTTCTTCCAGATAGCCGCGAATATCGTCGAGCTCCGCCTGCATTTCCGAGGCTGGCATGTTGACTACCGGCACCACCAGACGTGAGTACTGGTTGGTGAAATCGATGATGTCAGACAGATCCTCATTGGCGCCGGCACTGTCGTAAAGCAGCAGAAACTGCGCGGCCATTTGCCGCGACTCGGGCAGCTGATAAGCGTCCGGATCGTCACCGTTCAGCGCCTTGTTGATTTCCTTGAGGTAGTCAGCCAGGGAATTGACCTTGCCCAGTTTGTCATGGCTGGTGAGCCAGTCCTGAATGCGCTGCAGGTCGCGCAGAAACTCGGGGTCTTTGACACCCTCAGCGGCGCCCGCATCGAGAATAATATCCAGCGTCATCATGCCGCGGAACACGTCATCGAAATAAACAATGTCCTGCCGCGTCTGGCTGCTTTCCTTGAACAGGGTGACGTAGTTGTTGTCCACTTGTGCATTGGGCAGGTTCCAGACTGAAAACAGGATAACCGCGATCCCGGCGACCAGAATCGACTTCCGGTTTCTGTATGTGAAATCTGGCACCTTGCGGGTCAGGCGGGAGACCAGCCCCTGATCCATGATGTTGGACGTGGCACGTGGCAGCCGCTTGATGTAGCTCAGCATGGCAGGCAACACAGTCAGCGAAAACAGAAACAGCAGAATCGGCCCTATCGCGCCTAACAGGGCAAATTCCCGAATTGGCAGAATGCGGGTTACCGACAGTGCCAGAAAGCCGGCGGCGGTGGTAATCGCTGTGAAGAACGCGGGAATCCAGATGTGGCGGATGGTTTCCCGCGCCGCCTCCTGGCTGGACTGTCCGGCGCTGGCAGCGCGGAAGAACTCCAGCAACACGTGTACGGTGATGCCAATGCCGATGATGATCATGGTGGGCGCCAGCGCGGCACTGTCGATGGTGGTGTGCGGGATACCAAGGTAATACTGCAGCTCGAGCAGCAACAGCAGACCCGCAGCGATTACAAACCAGGGCAACAGCATCGCGGCCAGCGAGCGAAAGCTGAGAAACAGGATCAGCACCATTACCAGGATCATCACCGGAATCAGTTGGGCTGTGTCTTCCGCCGATACAGTTTCGAAGCGTTCATTCACCAGCGGGTAGCCGGACAGATGCAGCTCGTAGCTGTCTGCTTCGGCGAGATTCTGTTGCTCGATGAAGCTGTAGAGTTCCTGTACCAGTTCGATCTTGTGCTCGGAGGTTTCTTCCCGGTATTCCACCCGGGCCGCAATCCGGGTGTGGCGAAAATCCTCGGTAACCAGCGTGCCAAGAGCAAGGGGTTCCTGGCGCAGGACGGTTTTGACCTGGTCAATGGCCTGCGGGTCATCCGCCAGAGCAGCCGGGTCGTCCAGAATATATTCGGTGCGCAGGCTGAAATCATCAGCACTGAGATACTGGTAATTGGTCAGTGAGCGCAGTTGGGTTACAGAGGGGTGGAACTCGAGAAATTCCGAGATCTGCACCAGCGCATCCAGAGACTCGGCGCTAAAAATATCCTCAGCGTCACCGCCAGCTTCGATACCCACAATCAGGTACTCGTTGTCGCCAAACAGCTCCAGCAGGTTGTCGTAGTCTTCCAGGGTAGGGTCGCCGGCAATGAAGTAACGGGCCGTGCTGTTGTCGAAAGGAATATTGCCGCCAGTGAACAGGATCAGCGGCAGGAGCAATAGCGTGAGGGTTATCACAAGCGCGCGCTTGGCAACGACAAAATCAGCCCAGGCATCAATCAGCCTACTCACCCTGACTACTCTCCAAAGGGTCAGGTTGCCTGACCTGCGTGTTGTTTTTATTAAGGCTGGTTGCACCGGAATCAGGCGTTGCTGTCCGAGTCGAAGCGTGGAAACCGGCCCCTGGTGAAATAACACCAAATTTGGGGGATAGTCTAAACTGCGAGGTAAATGGCGTAAAGAACCAATATGCAGCCATCGACAAGCCAGCCGAAAACTTAAAAACTTCAAGTATTAGAATTTGTTATGCAGATTTCTTAATGTCAGTCGATAAATTTTCTGTGCAAACAATTTCCCCTCTTATTCGGGGCCCGCGGTGGGATTTGTTCGTAGTTTGCCAAGTGGAGTGGTACCTGATGGCCAAGGAATTGAAGTTTCCATTTAATCTCGACCTCAGTGAACTGGACACCGCCAGTATCACCAACATGCTCAATGACATTGAGCATCATATCCCGCTGATGGACACCGAAGGTGATCTTTGCGAGCTGCAGCAGGTGAAAGCCTTCTTCGAAGACGAATTGAAAGCCGAACGTCGCCTGCACTAGAACCGGTGTGGAAGAGCCCGGTAAAAGGGCCTGTCAACAGGCCCTGAACCTGCCACAGCGTGCTAATCCTGCATTCGCCATGCCGGTGAGGGCAGTCGGCGCGTGATGGTGTACTCCCTGCTAGCCATGGTTTATTCTGCCTAGCCCTGTTTGTGACGCGCCCTGCTGCCCGTCACACGGCCGTGATTTCCATAACCAGCAAATACAAAACTTAGAAAAGGTTGCCGCTATGAAATTCTCGAACACTTTATTACCTCTGGGATTGACACTTGGTCTGTTCTGCACCTCTGCGCTTGCCCAACTGGATACCACCGCCCTGGCGCGCGCCATGATGAATCCGGATCGTCCCGCTGCCGACAAGGAACGTGACGCCAGCCGCCATGCCCCCCAGGTACTGGCCTTCATGGGAGTTGAGCCGGGCATGACGGTGCTGGATATCAACGCCTCTGCCGGTTGGTATACCGAGGTCCTGTCCTATGCCGTGGGCCCCAACGGCACGGTGTATATGCAGAATCGTCCCGGCGGTCGCGCCGAAGATGCTGCCAATACTCGCGCCGCGCGTCTGGATAATGTCGAGCAGATTGCCGCCATCACCGACGCACCGGCCGGGAGTGTGGATTTCGCCATCACCGGTCTGAATTTCCACGACTTTCACAATTCAAATCCCGTCATGGCGCAGCAGATTGTTGGCCAGGTGGCTTCGGTGCTGAAGACCGGCGGTATTTTTGGCGTTATCGACCACGAAGGCACACCGGGTGCAGACAACGAATCGCTGCACCGCATTGCCTTTGATGAGGCGGTACGGGCGCTGCTGGAATCCGGCGATTTCGCGCTCGTGGGAGTCAGCGAAGTTTTGGACAATCCGGCGGATGATCATTCCGTGGGTCCATTCGACCCCAGCCTGGAACGTGACACCGATCGCATCGTCCTGAAACTGATGAAGCTGTAAATCACTTCGGCCAGGCGCATCCGCGTCTGGCTTGTTTGTGGTGCACTGCCTCGTCCGGCCCTGGCGGCTAGCTTCTTGCCGCCATGCCGGACGTGTTACCATCCCCGCCGCCTGACTGGCACCTGTACAGTGGGCGCCCGCCTTGCGGACATCCATAGGACGGGTATCCCCAAGACGGGCATCCATAAAGAGGTACACCCCGTACCTGTTCTGCCCCAACCCGTAATTACCGAGTAAAGTTTGAGTACCCAGGATTCACCGAATTCGCTGCGCAAGTTTGTGTCGGTTTTTCGATACAGCCGCGTGGCCATGGAAATTGTCTGGAGCACCAGTGCCGGACTGACTCTCGCGATGGCGTTGAGTACGCTGGTGGTCGGTGTATTGCCGGCCTCCATTGCCTCTATTGGCGGTTTGTTTGTGGACGCAGTCGCCACCGCGATTCAGGAAACCGGTGCCGCCGCCGAGCAGGCCCGCAGCGATGTGGTGCGCTACGTGCTGATTGAGGCCGGGCTGGTGGTATTAATGACCGGAGCCCAGAAGCTGAATTCTGTGTGCCAGGCCATCCTGCGGGTGCTGCTGGGCAACAAGATCAACGTTATGATCCTGGAAAAGGCCCTGACCCTGGAGTTGGCCCACTTTGAAGACGCCGAGTACTACGACAAGCTGGTCCGCGCTCGCCGGGAAGCGTCCAGTCGGCCCCTGAGCCTGGTGATCAAGACCTTTGATTTGCTGCGCGATGTCATTGCCCTGACCACTATCGCCATCTTCCTGTTCCAGTTTTCGCCGTGGGCGGTGCTGCTGCTGGCGGCGGCGGGAGTGCCGGCATTTCTGGCCGAAGCAAAGTTTTCCGGCGAAGCATTCCGCATTCATCGGCGCCGCTCGGCCGAGCGGCGGATGCAGATCTACCTGGAGATGGTCCTGACCCGCGAGGACGGCGTGAAGGAAGTGAAGCTGCTGCAGTTGGGTAAACTGTTTCTGCAGCGCTACGTTGATATCTTTCGCAGTATCTACCAGGAAGACCGTAACCTGGTGCTGCGTCGCAACTTCTGGGGTTACCTGTTGGGGCTGCTGGCCAGCGGCGCGTTCTATTTTGCCTATGGCTGGGTGGGCTTTGCCGCGATCGCCGGCACCATCACCATTGGCCAGATGACCATGTACATCGCCCAGTTTCGACTCGGGCAGAATGCCGTGACCAACAGCCTGACGTCAATCAACGGCATGTACGAGGACAACCTGTACCTGTCCAACCTTACCGAGTACCTGGAACACAAGGTGCCGGAAACAACCGGCGACCAGACTCACGGACCGGATCCGGACGATGGTATTCGCTTTGAGAACGTCAGCTTTCATTACCCCGGCAGTGAGATACCTGCGCTGGACCGGGTCAACCTGCATCTGCGTGCCGGGGAAAGCCTGGCCATCGTCGGCGAGAACGGCAGCGGCAAAACCACGCTGATCAAACTGCTAACTCGCCTGTATACCCCCACCGAGGGCAATATTTACTTCCAGGGGCTGGAGCTGCGGGAATGGGACGTGGACGCGCTGCGCCAGCGAATCGGCGTGATTTTTCAGGATTTTGCCCGCTACCAGATGCTGGTCGGAGAAAACATCGGCATCGGTGATGTCAGCGAACTGGATGAGCAGGACCAGATTGCCACCGCCGCCGCCAAGGGCATGGCCGATGAATTCATCAAGGATCTGCCCCAGCAGTACCAGACCCAACTGGGCACCTGGTTCAAGAACGGCAAGGAGCTGTCCGGGGGACAGTGGCAGAAAATCGCGCTGTCACGGGCATTCATGCGCAGCAAGGCGGACGTGCTGATCCTTGATGAACCGACCGCCGCGATCGATGCCCGTGCCGAAGCCGAAATTTTCGCCCATTTTCGTGAACTGACTGACAATCGTATCTCTATCATTATTTCCCACCGCTTCTCCACCGTGCGCATGGCCGATCACATCATCGTGCTGGAAAAATCGCGCATCATGGAAGAAGGCAGTCACGAGGAACTGCTGGCAGCCGATGGTCAGTATGCGCATTTGTTTAACCTGCAAGCCCAGGGGTATCAGTGAGTCCTGACAACCCAGCCTGGTATTTTGCCGTTGCCCTGGCAACCTCGTTTATTGCCACGCTGCCCTTTGGCCCGATCAACCTTACCGTCATCAAGACGACGGTGGACCATAATCGCCCCGGCGCCATCCAGGTGTCTTTCGCTGCCGCGCTGGTGGAGACTGGCCAGGCATTCCTGGCCATCTGGTTCGGCGTGGTCATCAGCCGCTTTCTCGCCGATCACGCCAGCATTAATCTGGTACTCGCCCTGGTGTTCGTCGCCCTGGGAATCTACGTCTGGATTCATGAGACCCATCCGTCCCTGAATACGAACCCTGATGTGGAGCCCTCCTACATCAAGCGTGGTCTGTTCATTGCCCTGGTCAACCCCCAGGCCATTCCGTTCTGGATAATTGCGGTCACCGCCACCACCCGCTACCTGGGCTTCGACTTCGCTGGCTGGCTACTGGCGTTGTATTTGTTGGGCGTTTACGTGGGCAAGGTAGTAGCGCTGTGGGGTTTCGCCCTGGCCAGTGACTTTCTGAAATCCCATCTGGACGAAGGCAGCCGGCTGGTCAACCGCCTGCTGGCAGCGGTGCTGATTTTTATCGGTTTGACCCAGCTCTGGCGCGGGGTCGTGAACTGGTAGGCTGACCGACAGGCTAATCGACGAGCCGTGCCTCACGCAGGCCACGTACGCTATTACCCACCAGAATTCGCGAGGCGCGAACCAGGTCGTCTTTATACAGCACCGACTCCGTGGCCTGTCCGCTGTCCAGCAGATGACGCCGGAACGTTCCCGGCAGCAAACCAGCGCTTATTGGCGGGGTTAGCAGTGCGCCTTCAATGTCCAGAAACAGGTTATAGATTGTGGTTTCGGTCAGCTCCTCGCGCTCGTTCCAGAGAATCACATCATCAACGTCAGCTACCTGCTGCAGAGCATACTGGTACACCTGGCGCTGTGTTGTTTTGTGGCGTAGAAAATTGTCCCGGCTGCATACCGGGCTGGCGGCTATACCGAGACTGACCATGCCTTTGCTTTCCGGAATCTTGCTGTCCTCAAGCCGGAACTGCCCGTCTCTTTCCAGCAGCAGTCGCAGTTTCATGGGCCGGTCGGCCTGGTAATCATCCAGAGTCTGTTTGACTGCATCCAGGTCCAGAATGAATCCAAAATGCCGGGCGCTGCCAGCCAGGCGATCCAGGTGTTCGCGGCGCAGAGCCACGCCGCTGTCCGGATCATAGACAAGGGTCTCCAGAAGTTGCCAGTCGCTGTTGCCACTGTCGAGGACCCGGGCCTTGACGCGCGCTTCCTGCCATTCCGCAACCGGTTCAGAATCCCAGACAATGCCACCACCGATACCGTATTCGGCAACCTTCCTGTGTCTGTCTACGGTCAGGGTGCGAATGCCGACATTGAAACGCATGCTCCGCCCCGGGCGCACTACACCCACGGCGCCGGTATACACGCCGCGAGGACTCACTTCCAAATGCTCGATTATCTCCATGGTGCGGGCTTTCGGAGCACCGGTAATGGAAGCGCAGGGGAACAGCGCTGAAAACAGTTCCGGCAGTGACGCCGACGTTGTCGCGCTAATACGTGACACTTGCTGCCATACGGTGGGCAGGGAGCGCAGTTCAAAAAGCGCATCCACCTTGATGCTACCCGGTGCCACGATTCGGCCAAGATCGTTGCGCACCATATCGACAATCATCAGATTTTCGGCGCGCTCTTTCTCGGAGTCGAGCAGCTCTCTCTGCATGCGCTGCTCGCTGGCTGCATCGCTGCCGCGTGGCCGGGTGCCTTTCATCGGCTCCATCATGATGTGCTCGTTATCAAGACTGAAGAACAGCTCTGGAGACACGCTGCAGATCGCTTCAGTCTCATCCTGCAGGAAACAGGCCAGCGGCGAGGGTTGGGCAGTGAGCAAGGCCGCAAACAGGGTTTCCGGGTCGGCGGCACAATGGCCGATCAGGCGCTGGGTAAAGTTAACCTGGTAGCTGTCGCCATCGCGCAGATAGCGTTTGATATCATCCACTGCCGCCAGATAGTCCGGCTTGCCGATCTCGGAAGCCAGGGCGAGGTTCGGTAGGGGGGTTCCCGGAGGCTCCCAGGCCTGAGACTCGGAGAAAACAGCAAATTTGAGCAGCGCGCCGTTGTGGTGGTGACACTTCAATGAACTGTCAAAGGCCGGAGCGGCCTCGTAGGCGACGTAGCCGATCGCAGTTAGCCCTTTGGCCGCATATGCCTCTACTTGTTTCAGGGCCGGTACTACCTCGCCGGGTCGACGCGCGGTAACCACCGCAACCGGGCGGCTGAAACGTTGCCACCCAGCGCCGTCCTCGGTGCTGATGATTGCGGTGAAATCGGACATATATTAGAGGTCGGGATCTGGCCGGGGAATATACATGCCCGGGCATCTTAGCTAGAGTAGGTGTCGGCAAGTGGCTCGGGACATCATCCAGTCAAAACCTTGTCGTTTACCTCGCCCGATCATTCGGTCAGGCGAGGCGCTGGGGATGTCAGGCCAGATATACGGATCAACCAACGGAAGCAGTATGGGCGATGCACCCGAACCAGGACATTCCGGGAACGAACCGGAGCAAGACCCAATTACACACTATTCTCCCCACATCAGGAAGGTGCTGCGGCAAATAAGCCGCGCCCGGACCCGCCTGCTGGTGTGCCTGGGGACCCTGCCGGTCTACATGGTGGCGGTGTGGTTCCTGCTCGAGAACCAGCGCAGTGTTGATTCCTTCATGTTCATGTACATGGCGGTGTGGTCCGGCTTCGCCGTCGACATGGCGCGGCGTCGCTGCCCCAGCTGCGGTGAGCAGTTCTTCGTCAAGGTGATTTTTCTCAATCTCATCACCCGCCGCTGCGTACACTGCTCCCTGGCCCTGGATGCCCCAGGCGAAAAACAGGTTGAAACCCGCAAGTTTTAAGATTTAAAGAGCGCTAAAGAGTAGCTCTGAATGAGGCCATGGATGGCCGACGCGAGCGCAGCGAGACGGGAGCAGTCCGATCACAAGGAGAATCGCACTTCTCCGTCAGTGATCGGGCTGCGAAGTTCAGAAAATTCAGGGATGAATTTTCTGAAGAATAAGGCAAAAAAGAACTGTGATTGAGGCCATGGATGGCCGACGCGAGCGCAGCGAGACGGGAGCAGTCCGATCACAAGGAGAATCGCACTTCTCCGTCAGTGATCGGGCTGCGAAGTTCAGAAGATTCAGGGATGAATTTTCTGAACTATAAATTAAGAGCTTCGCAGCATTCGCCACAACTCCAGCAGGCGCGGCGGCTGGCCGGTGCGCAGTACGCCCTGGCGGAACACTTTGCCCGATCCCCACAGCACCAGCAGAATACTCACCAGCAGAACCACGGTAGTGCCGACGACATCCACCAGGGGAGGGTTTGCCGCCGCGCGATTCATCATCAGGTAGGGCGTAAACAGCGGGAAAAAGGACAGCGTCCGGACGATCGGATTGTGGGGATCGGTAATGACAAAGAACATCATTGCCAGCGGTACGATCTGCACCATAATCATCGGCATCATCAGCGCCTGGGCTTCCTTGAGCGTGGTGCAAAGACTGCCGATAGCCAGGAAAACACCGGAATAGAGGGCGTAGCCGGCAAAGTAATAAAACACAAACCAGGGGATCAGTTCCGAGCCGAGAATCACCTCCAGCCCCTGGCTGATGAGCTGCGTGCCGCTGCTGTCGTAAAGCGTGATGAACAGGAAAAAGGACAGCAGCCAGATGCCGATGGTAGTTAGACCCGCCATACCGATGCCCACCAGTTTGCCCAGCATCAGCTCGTCGGCGGTGACTGAGGCCAGCAGCACTTCGATGATGCGGTTGGATTTTTCTTCAATGGTGTTGCTGAGCAGGTACTGAACGTTCTGCATCAAGGACACAAACATCAGGTAGACGAAAATCATCGGCGCGTACTGGCGGAAAGTGTCGGCCATGCTCACCGCCTCCTGGCCCTCGTCGGCCGAGGGGTCAAGCTGGTTGAACGGCAGCCGGGTACGCTGGATATTGCGGATCTGTGTCTCATCGATGCCCTGCGTCTGATACTCACGGGCTCGAATCTCGGCGTTGATGCTGCTGGCGATGGCGTTCGGCAGCCGATTATCGGTGAGATTGCGCGACCAGTACTGCACACCGCGCGTGCTCGCAGGGTTCTGCGGTATGGCGCCAGGTCTACTAATAAACTGCTCGACGTTCTCAGGAATAAAGATCAGGGCAAAAAGCTCGCCGCGCTGATCTCCGGCGGACACCAGGCGGTTGCCGCGAAGATAGGGTCGCAGTGTGTCAATGACTTGTTCGGGGCTGGCAGCTGGATCCAGTTCGGCGGGTAAATCGGCGGCGATAAACTGTCGCTCCGGCGCTTCAAACGGCGGCGCGTCGGCTTCCAGATAGGGCGCGGCCATGAGCAGTGCATAGTCCAGACCGCCGTTGTCGATCCAGTCATTGAGTGCGGCGACTTCGTCGGCATCCACGTCATCCACCAGTTGATCTATGTTGCCGCTGGCATTGGCGACGGTGGCCTCCAGATCGGTTTCGGTACGGTATTCCAGCAGATAGTCCACGAAGGCCTGCAGGATGCGGCGCTGGTGTTCACGATCGATGGCCACGTCAACTGCGTCTTCATATTGTCCGGACTGATCGACCACGATGTAGTAACGCGTCGGTGTTGCCTCGGACAAGGCGGTCTGCAGGAAATAGATGCCGGCAAAAATCAGCGGGAAGATGGCAATGGTGAGCCAGAAGCCCTTGGTCTTGACGTTCTCGGCGTACTCACGCCGCGCGATCAGGCCGATCATGCTCATGAGCTGGTCTCCGCCGCAGCGTCGGGTTCGGCCGCCAGCGGTTCTTCCACCAGGTGCACGAACACATCGTGCAGGGTCGGCTCGGTAAACTCGAATTTGCGCAGTTTGATGCCCTGCTCGAAACAGCGCTGCAGGATCTTTTGCGGGTCTGCCTGCTCGCTGATGTTGAGCTGCCAATGACCGGCCTCGTCTCCGGGAACTGCTTCCACCGATTCGATTAGCGCGTCCTGCTCAAGAGCGCTCACCGAATCATCAGTCGCCACCAGCACCCGCCGCGGGATCGTCGCCCGGGCCTCGGCCACGGTGCCATCAAACACCTTCTTGCCACGGGCAATGAGGAGGATGTGATCGCACAGGCGCTCGGCGTGCTGCATGACATGGGTCGAGAAGATCACCGTCTGGCCGCGTGCCGCCATGTCACGGATCAGGGTCTCCAGCACCGTCTGGTTAACCGGGTCGAGGCCGGAAAACGGTTCATCGAGAATCACCAGCTCCGGGTCGTGGGCCACCGCCGCCAGCACCTGCACTTTCTGACCCATGCCCTTGGACAGGGTTTCCACCTTGCGCTCGGCAAACTCTCCCAGGCCGTATTGTTCCAGTAGCGAAAAAGCACGCTGCCTTGCATCCTGGCGGGACAGTCCCTTGAGCATGGCGAAATACTGAATCACGGCCCAGGCCTTCATCTTCTTGTACAGGCCCTTCTCCTCCGGGAGATAGCCAATGCGGTCGCGCACCGCCAGGGCCGAGTCGCTGCCCAGAATGCTGATTTGCCCGCTGCTGGGCTTGATGATGTCCAGGATCATACGGATGGTGGTGGTCTTGCCAGCACCGTTAGGCCCGAGGAAGCCGTAGATGGCACCTTGCGGAATGTCCAGGTTGATCTGGTCCACTGCTTTGAAGCTGCCAAAGGTTTTGCTGACGTTGTGCAGGGACAGGACGGAGGTGGACATACGGACCAGACAGTTGCGCGTGCGGAAGATTCACCAGTATGTCAGAAAGCCGCCTGCGACAGTAGGGGGCTGCCGCTGTTCGGATCGCTCAATTGGCGGTCTTTAGCCGAAACGCGTAGATGTAATCTCCCCTCGGCATGTCCACATTGTCGTGTCCGCCTACCGCCACCGCAAGGTACTGAATATTGTCAACCGCATAGCTGGTCGGTGTCGCCATAGCCGCAGTAGGTAAGTCGTGATGCCAGAGTTCGGCGCCGGTTTCGATATCCATAACACGCAGTCGGTGTTCAGCACTGGCTCCGATAACGATCAAGCCGCTCGCGGTCAGCAAGGGACCGCCGAGACCGGGAGCTCCCCAGTTAAAATTCGGCACAATCGCCGGCGCCAGATCTCTTGTCGTGCCAAGTGGCACTTCCCAGAGAATCCGCTGATTCTCCAGGTCCAGAGCCAGCAGCTTGTTCCAGGGCGGCGCTGTGCAGGGTATTTCGAGAGGCGATAGAAATGAGCGCCGTGCCATGACATAGGGGGTACCAGTCTGGCGCGATAAATCCCAGTCGTCCAGCTCAGCAGTTTCGCGCAGAGCGTCGAGTTCATTTCTTGGAATCAGCCGCACCAGTGCCGGGACCTGAATGACTTTGGTAACTGCCAGTTGTTGCGACTCATCAACGGCAATCCCGCCCCAGTTGGCGCCACCGCCATAGCCCGGATTCATGACCGTGCCGCGCTGGCTTGGTGGGGTGAACAGTCCTTCTGAGCGAAACTCGTGCAACTGCTTACGGCACCGGCCGCGATCCCAGAAGCTGATACCGAATAACATGTCGTCGGTGACCGGGTCCTGGTTAGCCAGTGCTGGAAAACTGGAATATGGCTGAGTCGGCGACAGGCGTTCTCCGGGCACGTCAGAGCTCGGCACCGGGCGTTCTTCGATTGCGTACAAAGGCTGGCCAGTGCTGCGCTCGAACGCGTACAGCATCCCGGTTTTTGTCACCACCAGCACTGCATCCTTCGGCCCATCCTTCGTTTCGAGTCGGGTCAGCGTTGGTTGTGAGGGGATGTCATAATCCCACACGTCGTGGTGAACCAACTGCTGATGCCAGACCACGGCGCCACTGTCGCCGTCCAGCGCCACCAGAGAATTGGCGTAGTGGTTGTCACCCAGGCGCTCGCCACCATAAAAGTCAGGACTTGGTGAACCGGTGGGCACGAATGCCAGATTGCGTTCGGTGTCGACCGAAATTGGCGGCCAGGCATTGGCAGCGCCGGTGCGCGGACCGCTGTCGTTTTCCCAGCTTGCGTAGTTTGGCTGCTGCGGGGACACCGGTATCGGGTCCCAACTCCACAGTACGGCACCGCTGCGCGCATCGATGGCACGCACGATGCCGCGTTCAAGCTCGGCAGCCCGATTGTCACCGATGGCAGAGCCAACTATAAGTCGGTCACCGAGCACCGCCGGGGGTGAGGTGATGCCGTAGTCTCCCTGGCTTACCTCGCCCACGCCGACACTGAGATCAATGCGACCGTTGTCACCAAAGTCACTGCAACGCCGTCCGTTTTGCGCATTGAGTGCGTAGAGTTCGCCAATCAAGGTACCGATAAACACTCGATGCGGACAGGTTTCAGATTCACCGTGCCACAGGCTCACGCCGCGCGAAGCGCTTTCCGAATAGCCAATATCCTTGGGTAGTTGCGGGTCAAACCGCCAGCGATGTTCACCGCTGCGTGCATCCAGCGCCAGCACCCAGTTGGCGCTGGTGGACACAAACATAAAATCGTTCCAGACCACCGGATGAGTTTGGTGTGAATGACGCTTGCGTGTGAATCCCTGATTGAGATCTCCGGTTCTGGCAATCCAGGCGACCTCCAGCTGACTCACATTGCTACGCGTAATCTGGGTAAGAGCGCTGAACTGCCGGCCCCCCGGGCCCCCATAGGATTCCGCGGCGTGCAACTCTGTAACGGAGGCCAAGACAATGGTCATTGCCCACCAGATTAAAAAGATTCTGGTCAGATCTTCTGAACGACTGCACCTGCCGGTACCGTTATGAGTGAGCATGTCCATAACCTCTCTTCGAATGTACTGATCGCTAAATCCAGCAGCAGACTGAATTTTGAGGACCCTATCAAAGCCGTATAGAGGCCGGATGGATAAGTGTTGAAGGGGCGAGGCGGGGGACGAAAGTGCTCGTCGCTGGGATGAACGCAGTTTGCAGAATGAGCAGGCAGGAGCGGTTTAACGTGTCAGCGCTTCACGCAGGGGTGGCACATACGTCTTGCTTAGCGGTACGCGTTGATCGTTGTCCAGTTCAACCGCCAGCTCGCCCTTGTCGTGAATACTTGTAACCCGGTCAAGATTGACGATAGCGGTGCGATGCACGCGCTTGAACTGCTCTGGGTCCAGCTCTTTGACCAGCTTTTTCAGGGTGCTGCGCATAGGATACTGGCGTGTGCCACAATTGAGTAGAACGTAGTTGCTGGCGGACTGGATCCAGTCAATATCTTCGGTTTTCACCAAGTACTCCCGATCCAGCATCTTCACCAGAAACTGTCTGCGAAACGAACTGCGGCTTTGATCTTCAGCTTCATCAGGGAAGCTGGCTTCTCCTTGCAGACGAGTAATGATGAACTCGTAAGCGTAAAAGGCGGTGACATAGAGGAGGAAATCGAGAAAGTCTTTGCGTAGCTCATAAATTAGACCCATGAAAACCGGGCCGAAGTCGTATTCACCGCCGCCCACGAACCAGATCAACTTGCGCAGCGCGACAAAACCGCTGACGTGCAAGAGCGAAAAGCACAGGAAAATTACCGGCAGCCAGATTCCGCGCTGGCTCAGATTGCCAAAGCTCAGCTCCAGGCGGTTTAGTGCGAGGAACAGAAACGGCAGCAGCATTGCAGTTACCAGTATGGAAGAGCCTTCGGTAGCCCAGGCTTCGGTCCAGCCCGGCCCGCTGCCATTACGACTGCGCTCGATACCGAGTGTGGTGACGTCGATGATCAGGTTCAACAACATAATCAGGCCGATCACAATGACCATATAACGATATTGATGCTTTAAAAAGTGCTGCAGAGTCATACTTGGCCAATGCTAGGATCGGGATTCTGGCGCAGCTTCGGAAAAGGTGGAGTAGAGCGCCAGGCTCTTGTTAGCAAGGATGATGTGGTAACTAGCGGCAAGTATGTCAGAAACGCTGCCAGGGCAGTAGAGGCGTGAGTCGGGCAGCGTCAGGTGCGGCCGAGATTGCTGATCGGCTGCTGCCAGTAGGTGATGTCTTTACCGACTTCGGCGGCCAGTCCGCTGGTGACAGTATTGACCTGCTCGGCTTCCATGATTACTTCGAACTGCAGTCGGTGTCTGCGGCCACTGACCTGTTCAGCCACGGTCAATTGAATATCCTCACTGTGGCCCATGGCCTTGTAGGAGGTAAAGCCACCGACACTGTCGAGGCCAAGCAGATAGTCCACGAGATCATCTTCCAGCGACGGCGGTATGTTGATTATCAGTAGTGTGTGCATCAGGTGGCTTCCATGTCAGGCGTGTTGCCAACAAAATACCGGTAGGTCACCGGGAACAGGAACAGCGTGAGCAGTGTTGAACTGATCAGGCCACCAATCACCACGATGGCCAGCGGTTTTTGTATTTCCGATCCGGGGCCGGTGGCCAGCAGCAGCGGCACCAGGCCAACGGCGCAGGTAGAGGCGGTCATCATCACCGGGCGCAAGCGGCGCTCGGCACCTTCCCTGACTACGGCGGTAATCTCCAGGCCACGGTCGCGCAGATGATTGAAGTGGGCCATCAGCACCACACCGTTGAGTACCGCAATCCCCAGCAAGGCAATAAAGCCAACCGAGGCTGGCACTGAGAGAAACTCGCCGGTCACCCATAAAGCAATCAGTCCACCGGTCATGGCAAACGGAATGTTCGACAGTACCAGCAGGGTTTGTTTGACCGAGTGAAAGGTGAGAAACAGGATCAGCGCAATCAGCAGCAAGGCAATCGGAATGACCAGACCCAGTCGTGCCGCGGCGCGCTGCTGATTTTCGAATTCACCGCCCCATTCCAGGAAATAGCCTTCCGGCAGGTTGAGGCTGGCGGCCAACTGCTGTTGGGCTTCAGCGACGAAACCTACCAGGTCCCGACCTTCAACATTGGTGCGCACCACGGCGAAGCGCTGCCCGGCCTCCCGGGAAATACTGACCGGTCCTTCAACCCGTTCGACCCGCGCCAGCTCTGCCAGCGGAATAATATTGCCGTCGGGAAGCACGATGAAATTGTTACTCATGGCTTCTTCGCCATCACCGGTGAGCGCATCGTAGCGAAGTACCAGCGGTACCCGTGCAGAGCCCTCGATAACCGTGCCTACGCGCAGTCCTTCAATCTCGGCGCGCAGGCGGTCCTGCAGGTCCGTTGCGTTCAGGCCAAGCTGTCCGGCCCGGTAGCGATCAAAGTCAATCTGCAGGTACTGGGCGCCCTCGTTGACTGTCGCGATTGTGTCGATAGCGCCGTCTATCGTTTGCACCTCGGCAGCAATCTGTTGCGCCAGGGAATTCAGTGCCTGCAAATCGTCACCGAACAGCTTGATGGCGACATCACCACGGGACCCGGTCAACATTTCCGACACCCGCATATCGATAGGCTGGGTTAACCCGTAATTGAGTCCCTTGAACTGCTCCATCACCTGGCGCAAGGCGTCTTCCAGTTCCAGCTTGGTCTGCATGCGCCAGGTATCACGCGGCTGCAGTTGCAGGAACATGTCGGTTTCATTCAGGCCCATGGGGTCCATGCCGATTTCATCTGATCCCGAGCGTGAAACCACTCTGACTACCTCCGGTACCTGGTCGAGGATGGCTTGCTCAACCCTTTGTACGGTTCGTGTGGTGGATTCCAGATTGATGGACGGAATCAATTCCAATTGAATAATGATGTCGCCTTCGTCCATGGTGGGCATGAAAGTCTTGCCCACCAGCGGGAATATTGCCCCGGTTAATACCAGTAGCGATGCTGCCACAGCGACGGGGATCAGCGGTCGGGCCAGCGCCTGTTCCAGCAGCGGCCGATAGAGGCGGGACAGGATTCGCGATAGCCAGGGATCGGTATATTCCTGCCCCTTGATAACAAAACTGGCCAGCACCGGGATTACCGTCAGCGCCAGCACCAGCGATCCCAGCAGGGCAAACACGATGGTCAGGGTAACCGGGCGAAACAATTTGCCTTCCAGTCCTTCCAGGGTGAGCAGCGGCAGAAACACGATGATGATAATCAACACGCCAGCGGTCACCGGGATCGCCACGTCCTTCACCGCGCGATAGATGATGTGCAAACGTGGTAATTGGCTACCGCGGATTTTCTGCGCGGACAGGGACGAGACGATATTCTCGACAATGACAATCGATGAATCCACCAGCATGCCGATAGCGATTACCAGCCCGCCAAGACTCATCAGGTTGGCACTCATGCTCATGGCGTTCATCATCAGGAAGGTAAACAAGGCCGCCATCGGCAACACGAAGGCCACCGTCAACGCGGCTCGCAAGTTGCCGAGAAACAGCCCAATCAAGATCACCACCAGCAGCACTGCCGCCAGCAGGGAAACGCTAACGGTATTGACGGCGCCCTGAATCAGAACACTGCGGTCATAGAAGACGTTGACCGAGGTGCCCTCGGGCAGGGTTGCCTCGATATCATCGAGTTTGGTCTGGACGCCATCGACAACTTCCTGGGCATTGGCGCCGCGTAAACCGATCACCAGTCCCTGTACGGCTTCACTTGAGCCGTCGGCGGTTACCGAACCATAGCGCTCCAGCGCACCGATGCTGACTCGCGCTACCTCGGTCAGAGGTACCTGGTGGCCGTCACTGGCGCTGATCAGCGTGTTGCGTAAATCGGTCAGGGTCTGGATTGCGCCGGACACTCGCACCAGCAGCGTTTCCTCGCCCTGGTCGAGGCGGCCGGCACCGTCGTTCCTGTTGTTACTCGACAAGGCATCGATCAGCGCGGTATTGGCAACGCCCAGCTGCACCATGGCGTCGCGATCCGGGGTGACCTGATAGGTCTTGACGAAGCCACCCAGGGCGTTGACATCCGCCACGCCGGGTACCGTGCGCAGCGCCGGGCGAATCACCCAGTCCACCAGGAAGCGCTTTTCTTCCAGGGTCAGGTCGTTGTTGTCCACGGTGAACATGAACATGTCGCCCAGCGGCGTACTCATAGGGGCCAGGCCACCACTGATGTCGCCGGGCAGATCGTCCCAGACATTACCGATGCGTTCCGCGACCTGCTGGCGCGCCCAGTAAATATCGGTGCCTTCATTGAAATCCAGGGTGATTGAACTCAGCGCATACTTGGAAATAGAGCGCAGGATTGCCTGGTTCGGGATGCCCAGCAGCTCGACTTCCATGGGCTGGGTAATCAGGGTCTCCACTTCTTCCGGGGTCATACCCGGTGCCTTGATGATGATCTTGACCTGGGTCGGGGAGATATCGGGAAACGCGTCAATCGGCAGATTCAGCAGGGCATTGCTGCCAAAGCCGATCAGCAGTGTCGCCAGCAAGGCGGTCATCAGGCGTTGGCTGAGTGCGAACTGGATAAGTTGAGTCAGCATTATTCGTCACTTCCCAGGCCAAGTTGCATGCCTTTTACCAGTGCTGCACCGCGAACCAGGATTTGTTCGCCGACGCTGACCCCGGCCGTGGTTTGATAGCCATCCCCCAGCGGCAGTAGCTCCAGGGCGCGAATCTCGACGCCCTGACTGCTGCGGATATAGACCAGTGTTTGCTGGTCTTCATGGACCACTGCGGAAGCCGGGATGAATACGGTTTCCCCGCCAGGATGCAGCAGCACCCGCAGAATCTGGCCGACGGTGTGCGCGCCTGTCTGTTCAAACTCGGCCAGCAGCTCTACGGATTGCGTATCAGGATCAATGGCAAAGTCACGTTGGCGCAAGGTCAAGCGCTGCGTAGTCCCTGCGACGCTGAGATAGCTCTGCTCGCTGAGCGCTGGCAGCAGGCGGGCCGGCATCTGCAACGAGAGCCAGGCGCGATCGCCGGTCATCAGCCCGGCCACAACCGCGTTGGCGGCAACGTAATCACCGGTGCGGAAGTATTGGTGGGCAACCGTGCCAGCGGCCGGCGCCCGGATGTAAGTGATGCCCAGATCGAATTCACCGGCGCGTAACTCCTGCAGATCACCGTCATTCAGGCCGGCATTGCGCAAAGCCTGCTCGCTGGCGCGCAGCAGCATGTCACTGCTGCGCAGCTGCGACTCGCTGATCTGCAGGCGTTGCTGGGCGATAACACCACTGGCGAACAATTGTCGCTCTCGTTCCACCTGTTGCCGCAACAGGGTGTTGTTATTATCCCGATCGAGAAACTGCTGCTGCAGTTCCAGTACCGGCGTGCTGCGCAGACTGGCAAGCATCGCCCCCTGATCAACCTGGGTCCCGGCCAGTTGATACCAGCGCTCGAGAGTCCCTTGGTAGCGGGAAATAGCTTTTGATATCGCATTCGGAGAAGCGATTACCTGTCCCGGAAGGGGGATGCCCGATTGGTCGGCAGTCAGGCCAAGCGGTGCAAACGCAAGATCCAGCAGCCGGATATCGGCCTCGCTCAGGGCTAATTCCGATTGTGCTGAACTCTGGGTTGAGACCAGGGCTGAGCCCAGTAGTAAAGCGCTTAGGAAGATGGCGTAACTGGTCAGGGCTTTCATGGTAGTAGTCCCACACTCTGGTTGTAATCACTGATTAGTTGTTGATAGCGCAGTTCTGCGTCGGCCCGCGCTTTGCGGGCCGCAATCAGTTCCCGTAGCGACAGCACCACCGAAACCGCATCCGCCTCGCCCGTTTCATAAGCCAGGCGCGACATTTCCCACTGCTGCTGGCTCAACTCAACCTGGCTGATAGCCAGCTCGAGGGTTAGCTCCATGGTGTACAGTTGATGCTCGGCTTCGTGGAGCTGCTGATCGAGCATAATGCGTCCCTGCTGCAGGGCGACCTGCATATCGGCCTGTGCCTGTCGGGCGTCGCTTACCTGGCCCTCGACTGTCGGGGAACGGCCCAGAGGCATGGTGAAACCGATGCCCAGGGTATCGATGTAGCTTTCGAACACCGAGGCGCGCTCTCTACGCATACCAAGCCTGATGGAGGGCCGTTCAGCGTTGACTTGCCGCACCTGATCGACCCGGGACCTGGAAACCTCGACATTGGCCTGCAGGAATTGCAGCAGCGGATGACTGATGCTGATCTCGGTTCTGCTACTGCGCTGCTCCAGGAAGGTCTGCGCAGGACGGACATTGAGTCCGGTGATCACCTGATATTCCCGCTCTGCATCCACCAGTTGGGCTTCGGCTTCATACACTGCCTGCTGCTGGCTCATTACCAGCGCCCGGGCACGCAGCAGGTCGCGCTCCGCGACACTGCCGGCGGCGAACTGGGCGTTGGTCAGTTGGGTAAACTCTCGGGCCGCTGTCAGTGCTTCACGTTCCAGCTCAAGCATGGCGTCAGCCTGTTGCAGTGCCCAAAGGGCGCGCCGGACCCGTCCGGCAATTTCCAGTTCCAGATTGTCCTGCCAGGTCTGGTGCAGATCAGACAGACCCCTGGCCAGACCTTCCGACTGCTGCCGCTCACCCGGACGCCAGAGGTTCAGCCGCAAGCCGGCTTCGATCTCGCGCAGGCCGACTGCATCCAGGGCGCCGTCGTCGATGTAGCTGGCTTCCAGTACCGGCTGACCGGGAAACAGGCTCGACGCCAGGCGGTTATACTGATCAGCCTGATCGGCGCGAGCACCCGATGCCAGGCTTTCCGGAGCGATGCTCAGGGCATTTTCAAAAACCTGCTCGTAGCTGAGGCTGGCGCTGCGGGTAACAGACTCGTGATCCTCGGCGGCTAACAGAGCACCCGACAGGGTTGAGATCAGGACGATCACCAGCGTGTGAGACGCAGCCGGCATCTTGTTTTTCCAATACAGCATGCTTTTCCACGGACGACAAAGTTAAAGTGGCAACGAGCATAATCCGGGGAATGTAAAAAGTTTGTCGAAACGATCATGGGAACCTGACTTTTCGCTACCCAACCGGGGCTGAGTTGATATGGATCAACAGGGTTTCGACCTGGTTTCGACATTACCTCTGGCAAACTGACGGCCTCACTCCGGGATATATCCATGAAAGTTCTGATCGTCGAAGACAGTAGAGATATTGCCGAGAACATCGCTGATTTCCTCGAGCCGCTAGGTTATGGGCTGGATTTCGCCTATGACGGGAATGCCGGGTTGGCCATGGCGCAGGACCCCTCATTCGACGCCATCGTGCTGGATGTGATGTTGCCTGGTATGAATGGCTTTGCTGTGTGCCGCCAGTTGCGCCAGGAGTTTGGTATCGGTACACCGGTGTTGATGCTGACGGCCCGCGATCAGCTCGAAGACAAGCTGGCAGGTTTCGAAGCGGGTGTTGATGACTATGTGGTGAAACCGTTTTCGGTCAAGGAACTCGAAGCGAGACTGAAAGCGCTGGTGAAAAGAGGCAGCGACCAGGATTCAACCAAACCGCTGGAAGTGGCTGACCTGAGTTATGACCTGAATACGCAAACCGCGACCCGCGCCGGTACTCGATTGCAGCTGAATCCGATTCAACGAAAACTGCTGGTTCACCTGCTCAGTAATACCCATCGGGTGGTGAGTCGTAGCGAGCTGGAACAACTGGTCTGGGAAGATGATCCACCCGATAAAGACATACTCCGCTTGCATATCTATAGCCTGCGCAGCATTATCGACAAGCCCTTTGCTGGAAGTCTGTTGCACACCGTACGCGGTATTGGCTATCGACTCAGCGCGCCAGAGAATGGGCATTGACCGCTTATGTTGAAATCAGGCACTAGTCTCAGAACCCGATTCATTCTGCTAATAGCAAGCATCGTCACGCTTACCAGCTTTTTATTTGCGCTGGCGCTGGTGGTGATCAAGGATGGCCTTGAGGAAGCGACGTTCGGTGAGATGGTTCGTGAGCAACTCGATGTGATTATGGATACCGGTCATAACCACAACCAGATTGCGGTGCTCAGTGACTGGGATGTTTACCTTGGTGACGAGGTGGCGCTGCTACCGGAGGCGTTGCAATCCTTGCCGCCGGGCTCCCATCACAGCGTGATGGCCGATGGGCGTTATTATCAGGTGGAGGTGGCGCTTGATGACGGGCAACCGGTGCTGCTTACCTACGATATAACCCAGTGGGAAGAGCAGGAGCATGCGCTATTGCGCTGGCTGTTTTATGGCGCGGTAGGGGTGTTATTGGCGTCGCTGTTGCTGGCCTGGCTGGTGACGCGGGCAGGTTTGCAGCCGCTTTATTCACTAACCGCGCGACTGGCCAGCATCCGCCCGGATCAACGAAATATTCAGATTGCGGATGACTTCAGCGACTATGAGGTTGGTTTGCTTGCCCGGGAGTTTGACCGGTATCAGCATCGTCTGGATCAGTTTGTCGATCGGGAAAAGTTTTTCTCGGCGGCGGCCAGCCATGAACTACGCACCCCCTTGTCGGTCATCCTCGGCGCGGTTGATGTTATCGAAGCCAGACAAACTGATGGCAGCCATGACAAACCTTTGCAGCGTGTGCGTCGCGCCTGTGAAGAGATGCTGGCGTTTATCGAGGCGACCCTGTTCCTGACCCGCGAGGACTACCAGTTCAATGACGATGCTGGCACCTGCAATGTCGAGACCATCGTCAGGGAATCGTTGGCTGAAAATCAACAGCAAATCCAGGCGCAGCGGATCACCGTTGATTATTCGCCAGCGACTGAACTGACGGTAAGCGAACGCCCGAGTATTGTAAAAATGGCAGTGGGTAATATCCTGAAAAATGCCATCGAGCATACCAGTGATGGCCGCATCACCGTGCAACAAACCAGCCGGTCCTTAACGGTCAGCGATACCGGTACGGGCATCGCGGCAACTGATCTTGGCCGGGTCTTCGAGCATAGCTATACCACCAAGGCTGGAGGGACTGGTCTGGGGCTGACCCTGGTGAAAAAAATCTGCGATCGCCTTGGTTGGCACATTGATATCAACAGCGAAGAAGGCAAAGGTACGCAGGTAGTCATCGACTTCTCTATATAAGGTGACGGAGGGATTAAATTTTAATCAGCTCTATTGCCGACTGCGTCGTTTATTGTTGTTGCACTCGTATTTAGTAGGAATGGCTAGCCTATCCAGCGCCTTTCTCGGTCAACACGCTGGGGGGCTTGAACGCACATCCTTTATATAAGGTGACGGAGGGATTTAATTTTAATCAGCTCTATTGCCGACTGCGTCGTCTATTGTTATTGCACTCCTATTTTGTAAGAGTGGCTAGCCTATCCAGCGCCTTTCTCGGTCAACACGGTGGGGAGGCTTGAGCACGCGCATCCGTAAATGTGGCCGCGACGCAAATTCCTTTTGCAGGAACCACTCAAATCAACTTGTTCCTTAAGATCTCGGGTCTGGTTAAAAATTAATCCCTCCGTCACCTTTTTGGCGCGCTGGGTGACTACATTCTTCAGATGGGCGCTGTAAACAGTTCCACAATCAGAGTCTGATCGCAATTCCCGGGAATGTGCGAAGAATCTAACGACAGCCCGCAGATACGGAATCGGGCAGGGCATAAAAAAACCCGGCTGCCTCTTTTCACATATCGAGGGCCGGGTTCTTTCGATCCGAAGACTTGAGGCTAGGCGTTCTCGAGATAGCCGTCGATCTGCTCGGCGGCAAGTCGTCCTTCGTCGATAGCGCGCACCACCAGCGATTGTCCGCGGCGGCAGTCGCCGGCGGCAAACACCTTGTCCACCGAGGTGCGGAAGTCCTTGTACTCGGCCTTGTAGTTGGAGCGCTGGTCAAGCTCCAGGCCCATCTGCTCGCTGACGTAATGTTCCGGGCCAAGAAAACCCATGGACAGCAGAATCAGGTCGGCGGGCCAGAAGCGCACGGTGCCGGGTATCTCTTTAAAGTTGGCGTCCACATCCACGGTGTTGATGCCCAGCAGTTTGCCGCTGGCATCACGCACGAATTCCTTGCCGGAGACTGAGTACTGGCGCGGATCTTCGCCGAACTTTGCCGCCGCTTCCTCATGGCCGTAGTCAATGCGGAAGATCTTTGGCCATAGCGGCCAGGGATTGTCCGGGGCGCGGTCGGCCGGTGGACGCGGCATGATTTCGAAATTTACCAGCGACTTGCAGCCGTGACGCAGCGAGGTGCCGATGCAGTCGGTCCCGGTGTCGCCACCGCCGATGACAATCACGTTCTTGTCCTTGGCGCTGATATAGTTTTTGTTGGCAAGCTGCGAATCCAGCAGGCTGGAGGTGTTCTTCCACAGGAATTCCATGGCAAAGTGAATACCGTCGCCTTCCCGGTTTTCGATCGGCAAGTCGCGGGGCGTGGTGGCGCCGGTGGCCAGCAGTACCGCGTCATTGCTACTCATGAGTTCTGCCACCGCGATTGCGTTGTCGCCATTCCCGCCGACATCGGCATTGGTGACGAACTTGATGCCTTCCTCGCGCAGCAGATTGACGCGGCGGTCCACTACATCTTTTTCCAGCTTCATGTTGGGGATGCCGTACATGAGCAGGCCGCCAATGCGGTCATCGCGCTCGTACACGGTAACCTCATGACCCTGGTGGTTCAGTTGGTCGGCGGCAGCCAGTCCGGCCGGTCCGGAGCCCACGATGGCGACTTTCTTGCCGGTACGATGAGCTGGCGGCTCGGCCACCACCCAGCCTTCGGCGAAACCCCGGTCGGCAATGGCGCACTCGATGTTCTTGATGGACACCGGCGGTTCGTTGATGCCCAGTACACAGGAACCCTCGCAGGGGGCCGGGCAAACGCGACCGGTGAACTCGGGAAAGTTATTGGTCTTGTGCAGGCGCGCCAGCGCTTCTTTCCAGCGACCCTTGTACACCAGGTCGTTCCATTCCGGAATCAGGTTGTACACCGGACAGCCTTCGCCGGACTGGCAAAATGGCACGCCGCAATCCATACAACGAGCGCCCTGGGTCTTGAGCAGCTCCTCGTTGTGATCGGTGTAGATTTCCTTGAAGTCGACAAGGCGGTCCATCGCATCGCGATAGGGCTCAACCTCACGCACGTACTCTTTAAATCCTGTTGGCTTTCCCATCGATATTCCTAAACACGTCGGTGGTTAACTCTGAGACCTGGCTCAGGCGGCAGTGGCGGCGGCTCTCTCCGCCAACACTCGCTTGTAGTCAGTAGGCATGACTTTCACAAACTGTGAAAGCATGTTTTCCCAGTCATCCAGTACTGCTTTTGCCACCGGTGAATCGGTGTACTCGTAGTGATTGCTGATCAGGGTTTTCAGCTCCAGCATGTCTTCTGTGGCGGAAACCCCTTCCAGCTCAAATGTCTCCAGGTTGCACTGCTTCCTGAAGTCGCCATCGCGATCCAGCACATAGGCGATACCGCCGCTCATGCCGGCGCCGAAATTACGGCCGGTTTTACCCAGCACCACAACCCGGCCGCCGGTCATGTATTCGCAGCCGTGATCGCCAATGCCTTCGACCACGGCGCTGGCGCCGCTGTTGCGCACGGCAAAACGCTCGGCGACGATACCGCGGATATAGGCCTCGCCAGTGGTGGCACCGTAGAGAATTACGTTGCCGGCAATAACATTGTCTTCCGCCTTGAAGGAACTCTCCCTGGGCGGATAAATAATAATCTTGCCGCCAGACAGGCCCTTACCCACGTAGTCGTTGGCGTCGCCTTCCACAGTCAGGGTAATGCCCTTGGCCAACCACGCACCGAGACTCTGACCGGCACTGCCGTTGAGTTTGATGTTGATGGTGTCGTCCGGCAGCATCGCTTCCTGGTAGCGCTTGGCCACCTCGTTGGAGAGCATGGTGCCCACCACGCGATTGATATTAATGATCTCGTGTTCGATGTGCACTTTCTCGCCGCGCTCCAGGGCCGGCTGCGCCATGCGGATCAGGGCGTTGTCCAGGGCCTTGTCCAGACCGTGGTCCTGCTCCATGGTCTTGTAGAACTCGGTGCCTTCGAAAATCACTTGCGCCGGCTCCAGCATGGCACTCAGGTCCAGACCCTTGGCCTTCCAGTGATTCACGGCCTTGTCGGCATTCAGCAGGTCAACGCGACCAATCATTTCATTGACGGTGCGCAGTCCCAGGCTGGCCATGATCTCGCGCATTTCCTCGGCCACCATGAACAGGTAATTCACCACATGCTCCGGCTTGCCCTTGAACTTCTTGCGCAGTTCCGGGTCCTGGGTGGCAATGCCCACCGGGCAGGTATTGAGGTGACACTTGCGCATCATGATGCAGCCCAGGGTAATCAGCGGCGCGGTGGCAAAGCCGTATTCCTCGGCGCCCAGCAGGGCAGCCACGGCGATGTCGCGACCGGTCTTCAACTGGCCATCGGTTTGCAGGGTGACGCGGGAGCGCAGGTTGTTCATCACCAGGGTTTGATGCGTTTCGGCCACGCCCAGTTCCCAGGGCAGGCCAGCGTGCTTGATGGAGGTCAGTGGCGACGCGCCGGTGCCGCCATCGTGACCGGCAATTACCAGGTGGTCGGTCTTGGCCTTGGTCACGCCCGCAGCGATGGTGCCCACGCCAACCTCCGAGACCAGCTTGACGCTGATGCGCGCGGCGCGATTGGCGTTCTTGAGGTCGTGAATCAGCTGCGCGATATCCTCAATGGAATAAATGTCGTGGTGCGGCGGCGGGCTGATCAGGCCAACTCCAGGTGTCGAATGCCGGATGCGGGCGATCTGTTCGTCCACCTTGCCGCCCGGAAGTTCGCCACCTTCACCGGGCTTGGCGCCCTGGGCAATCTTGATCTGCAACTCGTCGGCATTGGTGAGATACCAGGTGGTGACCCCGAAGCGGCCGGAAGCCACCTGCTTGATGGCAGAACGCTTGGAGTCACCGTTGGTCAACGGCTTGAAGCGCGCCGGATCCTCACCGCCTTCACCGGTATTGGACTTGCCGCCCAGTCGGTTCATGGCAACGGCCAGGGATTCATGGCTTTCCTGGGAAATCGAGCCAAAGCTCATGGCGCCGGTGGCGAAGCGCTTGACGATTTCGCTGGCCGGTTCCACTTCATTGATATTCACCGGCTCGACCGTGTCGGTCTTGAAGTTCAGCAGGCCACGGAACGTGCAGCGACGGGTGCTTTCTTCATTGGCGAATTTGGCAAACTGCTGGTAAGCATCGCGGCTGTTGCTGCGCGCCGCGAGCTGCAGATTGAAAATGGTATTGGGGTCCCACATGTGGGCGTCGCCACCGGTGCGCCAGTGGAAGTCGCCGGGGTTGTTGAGGACCGGGATCCGGTCGGCGGGGTCCAATGGGAAGCCGATGGCGTGCCGGCGCTGGGATTCCTCAATCAAGGTATCGAAATTAACACCCTGGACACGACTGGCGGTGCCCACAAAGCAGCGCTCGACGATCTCATCGGCAAGGCCGACGATTTCGAAAATCTGCGCGCCGCGGTACGAGGCGAGGGTGGAAATACCCATCTTCGCCATGACTTTCAGCATGCCCTTGGCCACGCCTTTCTTGTAGCCGGCCACCAGCTCGTCTTCGGTGGGGTACTTGTCGCCTAACAAGCCTTCCTTGTTCGCCTGCCACAATGCCTGGAATGCCAGGTAGGGATTAATGGCATCGGCACCATAGCCCGTCAGCAGGCAATGGTGATGTACTTCACGGGCCTCACCGGTCTCGACGATCAAACCGATCTGGGTGCGCTGGTGATTCTTGACCAGGTGGTGATGCACCGCGCCGCAGGCAACCAGGGCGCTGATCGGCACGCGCTTCTCGGAGGTGGCCTTGTCGGACAGGATAATAAAGGAATAGCCGTCGCCGATGGCGGTCGTGGCTTCGGCACAGATGCGTTCCATTGCCGCGCGGAAGCCATTGTCTTCGGTGCGGCCGTAGGTGATGTCGATCACCTTGGAGCGCATGTCGCGATAGTCCATCTCGCGAATGTCAGTCAGTTCCTGGTTGGACAGGATCGGGTGGTCGATGGACAGCCGTCGCACCTGGCCGGGTGTGGTGTCCAGCAGATTGCCCTCCGGACCCAGGAACACCCGCAGCGACATCACTACTTCCTCGCGGATCGAGTCGATGGGCGGGTTGGTGACCTGGGCGAACAACTGCTTGAAGTAGTCGTAAATCATGCGCGGCTTGTCAGACAGACAGGCCAGGGCCGAGTCATTACCCATGGAGCCCAGCGGGTCTCGCGCTTCGGTGACCAGCGGCATCAACATGAACTGCATGGTTTCGGTGGTATAGCCGAAAGCCTGCATGCGGTGCAGGGTATCGTCAGCATCCAGGGAATGATCGGCCGGACCGCTGGAAATCTGGTCCAGTGTCACTTTTTGTTCCGCCAGCCATTCGCCATAGGGGCGCTTGCTGCTGATCGTGCCCTTCACTTCCTCATCAGGAATCATGCGCCCCTGTTCGAAATCGATCAGGAACATCTTGCCGGGCTGCAGGCGGCCTTTCAGCTTGACGTTGGTCGGGTCAACCTGCAGCACGCCCACTTCCGAGGCCATGATCACCTTGTCGTCGTGGGTGACATAGTAGCGGCTGGGGCGCAGTCCGTTACGGTCCAGGACCGCACCAATGTACTGGCCGTCAGAGAAGACAATGGACGCCGGGCCATCCCAGGGCTCCATCAGGGCGGAGTGGTATTCGTAGAAGTCTTTCTTGGTCTGATCCATGTTGGCGTCGGACTGCCAGGCTTCCGGGATCATCATCATCACTGCTTCCTGCAGTGAGCGACCGGACATCAGCAGGAATTCCAGCACCGCATCGAAGCTGCCGGAGTCTGATACGTCATTGTCGATCACCGGGAAAATCGAGCTAAGCTTGTCGCCGAATACGTCGGTCGACACCTTGCCTTCCCGGGCCACCATCCAGTTCACGTTGCCGCGCAGGGTATTGATCTCACCATTGTGGCTCATGAAACGATTTGGCTGGGCGCGGTCCCAGGAAGGGAACGTGTTGGTGCTGAACCGGGAGTGCACCATCGCCAGGTGGGTTTCGAAATTGTGGTTGGTCAGGTCATGATAAAAAGGAAACAACTGACCCGGTGTCAGCATACCTTTATAGACAATCACCTTGGTGGACAGGCTGCAGGCATAAACCTGCTTGGCCTCGGTCAGTGATTCGTCGTTGCGCAACTGGTGCGAAAAGCGCTTGCGGATGATGTACAGGGCGCGCTCAAACTGTTCCTGATTAAGACCTTCGGCGGCGCCAATAAACAGCTGTTCAATACGCGGCTGCGCCATGCGCGCGGCCGGTCCCACATCGGCGCCATCGGGGTCGATGGGCACTTCACGCCAGCCCAGAAGCTGTTGGCCTTCGGCGGCGACAATCTCGTTGATGGCCTTCTTGCAGGCCGCCAGTTCGGCATCGATTTGCGGCAGGAAGATATTCCCTACCGCATAACTGCCCGTAGCCGGGAGTTCAACGCCGAGGTCATCCGCCGCCACCTTGTTAAAGAAGCTGTGCGGCAGGGCCATGAGAATACCAGCACCGTCACCGGTATTGGCTTCAAAGCCACAGCCACCGCGGTGGTCCATACGTGAATTTAAATGGTAGGCGTCCAGCATGATCTGGTGGCTGGGCTGGCCCTTGATGTTGGCCACGAAGCCGACGCCACAAGAATCTTTCTCGTTTTGTGGATCGTAAAGGCCGGTTTTTTTCGGAAAACCGAATTTCAGAGGGTAAAGATTCTCATCACGCATAGCAGATTGTGTCTCTTCAAAAATCAGGCAGTGTTTTCGTTGCCCCGCTGTATCCCGTCCCGACGATGGCTGCGCCTCTCGGGTGGGTGAGCGATATGCTGCTGAATGTGTCCGGGCTGGGCGCGGTGCGTTGTCCGTTGCCCCCCTATTGTCATTTGAGCGTTCTTTGGGGAGCTCCCCGTCGAAGTAGGCGCGGTCCGGGCCCGTCGGAAAGGGCCGGACAAAATAACACTACGGAACAAGATGTCAAGGTACCGAATCGCCGGGAAACGGCGGCAGCCGCGAGTGGGCACGGAATTTCGGTGTTCGCGAATCGCGCGTCGCTGTAAAAACTGAAAACATCTTGTCATCGGCTCCAGTAGGGGTATTTTCATGCTTTTTCACTGGCGGCGGGTAACCGCTTCCGAACAGCTCGACCCAATACCCGGTTCATTCGCTGGCGATTGCTGGACGCTCAGATTACGTGGTGATCTGGCGAACAGGCCAGCAGCAATTCGTGCGCCGCGGCAGCGCGGCGAAAAGTTGCGCCGAGTGGAGCCGGTACTGCCCCGAATAGCGGGGTGTTCCGGCAACAGAGCAGCTTGATTAAGCGCAGGAGGTGGATTACTCTACCGACGTTAATTTCGCGAGTACAAACAAGGCCTTAAATGAAAATCATTCTCATTTGGCAAGGCCGGATTGTCCAGCTTCATTCAACACAGCTTCGAGCTGTTCGGGAATCATCCGGAATAGCTCTCCAACAACAATAAAAAACATCCTGCTCGCAGTAGTTGGACCCTTTTCCAAACGACGGAGGCGAAAGAACCCGTGAATCCAAAACTGACCCGAAGACGCTTCATCAAAGGGGTGATTGCCTCTGGTGCAGCTGCTACTTCCAGCTCGCTGTGGTACGCGGCCAATGGCCAAAGTCGCCCGGCTGGCTCCGTAGAGCGTCTGATCCGAATCAACGTAAATGGCCAGATGCGCAGCGTCGATGTTGCGCCTCAGGAAACCCTGGCTTCCACCCTGCGTTACAAGTTGGGCCTGACTGGCACCAAACTGGGCTGCAACCGCGGTGAATGCGGTGCCTGCACAGTACTGGCTGACGACGTCCCCACTTACGCCTGCTCGGTACTGACCCATTCCTTCAAGAATAGTCGGATCGAAACAGTCGAAGGACTTGAAGGTCCCAACGGCGAACTGCACCCGGTTCAACAGGGCTTTGTCGAAGCGCTGGGACCGCAGTGCGGCTACTGCACCCCAGGTCAGGTCATGTCAGCAGTTGGACTGCTGCGCAGCAACCCGAATCCCACGCGTGAGCAGGCCCGCATGGCCCTGTCCGGCAACATCTGCCGCTGTGGGTCTTATGACTCTTACCTGGACGGCGTCATGCGCGCCGCGCAAATAGGATAATCATCATGGCATATATGCATATTGGTAAAGATTTCGTTCCGCCAGATGTCCACGGTAAGGTCACTGGCCGAATTAAATACTCTGAAGATTACACCCGCGAGGGCATGGTTTATGCCCGTCTGCTCACCAGTCCCGTGCCCCATGGCCGGGTGGTTAACATCGACGCCTCCGAGGCGCTGGCAATGGATGGCGTGTTCGGCATCCTGACTGCCGACGATGTCTACCCGGATGGCGAGCCTGCCGGGCCCGGTCTGAAAATTCTCACTAACGAGCCAACCCTGGTCGGCGAGCCGATCCTGGCGGTGGCCGCGATTGACGAGAAAACTGCAGAAAACGCCATGGCGCTGATCGATGTCACTATTGAGCGCCTGCCGTTTGTTCTGGATCCACTGGACAGCCTGGCCGAAGGTGGCCCGAACGCCTACTCCGGCGGCAACACCTTCATCTTCCGCGAAGGCTTTGCCAACGAGAAGTGGAGCCGCGATCAGGTGGCCAGCTTCCGCGCTGGCAATGAGCCTACCGCCGAGCCACTGCAGACCTGGTCCTACGGCGACCTGGATTCCGAATTTTCGAATTCCGCCTTCGTCTACGAAGGGACCTTCACCACTGCCGGCTATCCCCACCACTCCATGGAGCCACGTAGCGCCATGGCCTACTGGGAAGACGGCAAGCTCTACCTGCACGGTACTTCGCAGTCGCTGACTGCCCTGGCCGATGATATGGCCGGCATTGTTGGTGTCCCCAAGGAAGACCTGGTGTTCATCAACGCTGCAACCGGCGGTGGCTTCGGCCAGCGCGCCCGGGCCGGCAGCATCCCCAGCATGGCGATTCCTGCCAAGCTGTCCCAGAAGATCAATCGTCCGGTGATGATGCGCGTAACCCGCGAAGAAGAATTCACCATCGGCGGTGCCCGTCAGGGTTTCCAGGGCTGGATCAAGCTTGGCTTCAACAGCGACGGCACCATGTCGGCGGCCGACCTTTATATTGTCTCTGACAACGGCGGCAAGGGCGGTGGCGGCGACGCTTCCTCCGCAGCTGACCTGATCAGTGTGCTCTATCAGCCGGCAGCGGTGCGCTTCCGCAACACCTCTATTGGCTCCAACACCGGTCACCGCGGTGCCCAGCGTGGACCCGGCCAGAACCAGATCGCACCGATCGTGGCGCCGATCCTGGACAAGGCCGCCGACGAACTCGGCATCAGCCGGTTTGAAATTCGCCGCCTGAACACGCCGCAAAATGGCGATGTCCATGGCCCCGGTCGCACGCCGTTTACCAGTGCCTATATGCCGGAAGCTCTGGAAATGGCGCGCAGCCAGTTCAACTGGGACGAACGCCAGGCGCGTCGCCGCCAGCGCAATGGCAGCAAGGTGATTGGTTTTGGCTTTGGCCAGGGTTATCACAGTGCCGGCCGTAGCGGCATGGACGGTATCGTGTCCATGGGCACCGACGGTCGTCTGCGCATTCACAACGGTGTGGGCAACCTGGGTACTTACTCTTACGCGGCAACTTCACGTGCTGCTGCCGAGGTTTTGAAAATGCCATGGGAGCGTTGTGATGTGCTCAACGAGCGCACCGACAACCACCTGCCCATTACCTCCCCGCAGGACGGCAGTAACTCCATCTTCACCAACACCCGCACCTGTTACGGCGCGGCTCAGGACATGCTGGCCAAGATGAAAGAAATCGCGGCTACTGATCTGGGGGGTGAAGCGGACGACTACGATGTCTCCAACGAGCGCGTGCACCGCATCGACGATGACTCGGTTGGCTACACCTATGCCGAAGTGGCGCAGCGCGCCATGGAGCTGGGTGGCAAGTTCACCGGTCAGGCGGAACTGCCGGAAGACCTGGCAGAGTGGACGGCGATCTCCGTATCACGACTGGCAGGCACGACTTTCCTGGGCGTGTTCCACGATCCCCGGCACGAGAATACGGTCACCGGTTTTACCGTGACCGCCTGTGAAATTGAACTCGACACCGAGACTGGCAAGTACGAGATTCTCGACATGGTCAGCATCGGTGAGTGCGGTACCGTCATGCACCCGCAGGGTCTGAAGAATCAGCTGGTGGGCGGCGCAGTCTGGGGCATTGGTTTGTCCGGCTACGAGCGTCACCTGTATGACCCGCAGAACGGCATTCCGGCCAGCACTGGCTACTGGCAATCCAAGGTACCGACCTACCTGGACACGCCGGTGAAGATTGATACCGGCTGGGTGGATCTGCCGGATCCGGAAAATCCGGTAGGTGCTCGCGGTATCGGTGAGCCGGCCATGGGTGCGGTCTCCGCAGCCCTGACTGCCGCCATCTCCGACGCGCTGGACGGACACATGTTCAACGCCGCGCCGGTCACCGCCGACATGATTATTAACCACCTGGCAGGCACTTCTGAAGAAGCAGTGCCCCTTGCCCAGAACAACTTCAGAGGTTGATATGGTAGCCACATCTAATGACGTAATGCCTGATATCGAGCTTTATCAGCCCACTGATGAAGCCAACGCCCTGGCATTGGCAGCCCAACTGGGCAACAACGGTTGGTTGCTTGGCGGTGGTCAGGATACTTATGGCTGGTTGAAGGACCGTAACAAGTCCGCGACCGCGATGATTGAATTGACCCAGGTCGATGCCTGGAAAGGTGTTCGTGAAACCGCTGACGGGATCGAGATCGGTGCCGTCACCACCTTGACGGAAATCGCCAACAATCCCCTGGTGCAGACCCAATTCGGTCTGCTTGCCGAAGCCGCTGGCATTGTTGCCAGCCCGCAGATCCGTAATGTCGGTACCCTCGGCGGCAACCTGGTACAGGATGCCCGCTGCTGGTACTACCGCCGCGGCCTGGACTGCTATCGTGCCGGTGGCAACATCTGCTACGCCGATTCACCGGAAGGCCTGAATCGGGAACACGCCCTGTTCGGCGCCAGCCGCTGTGTGGCGGTGAGCCCGTCAGATACGGCACCAGCTCTGGTGGCACTGGATGCCACCATGGTGGTGTCCAGCTCCTCCGGCCAGCGTTTGATTCCGGCCCAGGACTTTTTTGTGGGTCCGGCGCTGGACATTGTCAACATGACGGTGCTCGAAGAAGGTGAAATCCTGACTGCGGTGCGTTTGCCGAACGAATGGGCGGGCGCCGAGTACTACTGGGAAAAAGTTGCCGACCGTAATGTCTGGGACTTCGCCCTGGTCAGTATCGCTGCCGCCATGAAGGTATCAGGTGGCACAATTCAGGACGCCCGGCTTGCTGCAGGTGCAGTGGAATGTGTACCGCGACGTCTGCAGGCAGTGGAAAACGCACTGCGCGGCCAGCAGCGTTCCGACGATCTGGCCGAACGCGTGGCCAGTATCGCAACCGACGGTGCCCGTCCGCTGAACTACAACCACTTCAAAGTACCGCTGCTTGCCAATCTGGTGAAGCGTGCGGTTCGTGGCTAGCAGGGACCGTTAGCAGAGTTGACGGAAAGAGTTGCTTGAACACGCCGGGGGGCTGCGCACACCCGTAAGCCCCCGGGCGATTTAAGCCGACTCACAACAAAAACAGCAGTAAACAAAATAAAGAGGGAAGCACAGTGGGAGAAATCGTCCGTTACAAGCGCGATGTCTGGGGAGAAGAAGTCATTCTGGGGGTCTCCTGGGACCTGCTTTGGGTTGTTGCTGTGGCCGTACTGGTGTTGCTGGCAGCACACGCCATTGTCATGGCAGCCCTGGCCAACAAGAAAATGGACAAACCTTCCGCGCAGGGCCGACGCGTCATGCGCCACGAGGCCATTGATCGCTATTTTCACTGGCTGATGGCAGTCAGCATCCTGGTGCTGATTTTTACCGGCACCGCCCCGATCATCGGTCTGCGTATTGCCTGGCTCGATATCCACTGGATTGCCGGCCTGGTGCTGACCTTCCTGGTGGTAGCACACATCGTGCGCGCCATGTTCTGGCAGGACTTCATGTCGATAATTCTTGGGCCCAAGGATTTCGCCGAGCCTTTCGATTCCAGTCTCAAGCCTGGCAAGTATTCGTTCGAGCAGAAGGGCATGCACACTGCGGTGACCATCGTGGTATTGGCGGTGATTGTCACCGGCGTGCTGATGTTCATGCAGATCAACACCCCGTTCTGGGAGCGCACCAACAGCATGCCGGAAAGTCAGCTGGGTCTGGTGTTCCTGCTCCACGGCCTGTCGACCCTGGCCCTGGTAGCACTGGCGGCGACGCACATCTACTTTGCGCTGCGCCCGGAAAAGCTGTTCTACACCCGCTCCATGGTGTCGGGCTGGCTGTCTGAAGACGAGATGACCGCCAATCACGATCCCAGCAAGTGGTCTCCCAAGGAAGCCGACTGACACAGACACAGGGGACACTGATAACTTAACAACTTAGCCTGCTCAGCGCGGTTCCAATGCGGTACAGCGCAGTTACGTTGTAAAGTTGTCAGTGTCCCTCCCTCCCTATATCAAGGCACAACCAGTGATTAAAGACGCAATAGAAACCATCGAGTCGGGTTACGAGTTCCTGCTGGCCTACGCGGCACAGGGACGCCCGGCTCAGGCCGAGACCGGCCCCGGCCCGCACGCCAGACCCACCATTGAAGGTGTCGCCACCGCCATGGACACGGTGCAGGCGAGCTTTGCCGACAGCAACAATGAGTTTGAAAAAGTGATCGCCGAGGATTGCCGCAAGGCGGTTGCTGCGCTGCGCTTTATCCTCGCCCAGCCTGCCATTGGCTCGGAAATGGTGGATAACCTCAATGCCTCTATCCATCTGCGCGCGGTGCTTACCGACCTGTTCCTCTACAGCGAGGCCAAAGAGCCTCTCGGCGCCGAAGGCACGCCCGACTCCGGCAGCATGGCTTACGACGCCAGCAAGAGTTAAGTCCGACATCAGGACAACAGGGGACACTGATAAATTAACAACTTAACTTCCTCAGTGTCCCCTTCCTGAATCTTCGCGCAAGAGTACTCCTGCCATGCTCGACTACCCTGCCAGACTGTCGCTGGCCAACCTCCCCACGCCCCTGACCCGCATCGTACGTTTCCCCGCCAACGTTTCCCCGGCTTGCCTGATGACGTGGAAGTCTGGATCAAGCGCGATGAACTGACCGGCCTTGAAGTCAGCGGCAACAAGATTCGCAAGTTGGAGTTCTGCCTGGCGGATGCTCAGGAGCAGGGCTGCGACACCATCATTACCTGCGGTGGGGTGCAGTCCAATCACTGCCGGGCCACGGCGGTGCTGGGCGCACGGCTGGGCTTTAAGGTACATCTGCTGCTGCGCGGTGAGCCTGCCGAGCACGCCCAGGGCAATCTGCTGCTGGATCAACTGGCCGGTGCCGAGATTACCTATGTCCCGGCGAGCCGCTGGAGTGAACACCAGGCAATGGCCAAATCACTCCAGGACCAGTATCAACAGAGCGGCAATAGCGCCTACTTTATCCCGGTGGGTGCCAGTGATGCGGTGGGGCTATGGGGTTACATCGCGGCCTGCCAGGAACTGCAACAGGACTTCGAGCGAGAAGGGTTGCAGCCGGATACGATTGTCTGCGCCACCGGCTCCGGCGGCACCCAGGGCGGCTTGCTGGTGGGTGCCAGGATGATGAATCTGTCGGCCCGGGTACTGGCGTTTAACGTCAGTGACGACGCGGCTTATTTTGAGCACAAGATTCGCGAAGATGTAACGCTCTGGAAACAGCGTTACAAAACCGAGTTCGACCTGGCTGACCTGGATATTACTACCCTGGAAGGCTATCTCGGACCGGGTTATGGCGCGGCGGGGCCGGAGGTGTTCGCCACCATCCGCGAGCTGGCCCGCAGCGACGGGATCTTTCTGGACCCTGTCTATACAGGAAAAGCCTTTCATGGCATGGTTACTGAGCTGAACAAGGGCGCATCCGGCCGCCTGGCAGGGGCCGCACAGATTGTGTTCATCCATACCGGTGGCTTGTTCGGCGTGTTTCCCCAGAATCAGCAGTTTAACTTTTAAGGATATTGCCCAGTCGAATTCAGGATATTCTCGTCACCAATGGTGTGCTATCACCGTCCAGTGCGACCCTGAAATCCAGACACTGCCTGCTAAATAGTCGCAAACTTCCCGTTCCCATTACCAAATCAGCAAACGGAGACCACCGTTCAATGATGAACAAATTACCTTCCGCCATCATCGCCGCCCTGAGCATCGCTCTGCTGGGCTGTGACCCGGGCGGGTCGCAGCCGCCCGCTACTGCGCAGCAAACACCTGCCGCCAGCGACACTGGCCGTCCGGAAACTTCAGGCCAGGCAAGCGAAAGCCAGGGCGATTACGCAGCCGACGGCTACGCGGGTGCGACGGCCTACGCCGAGGAAGACACCGGCAGCGAGCAGCGCTTTGACACCCAATACGAACAACTGCTGCTGGCCAATACCCGCCAGCTGGTTACCGAGGGTGCGCGCTCCGGTGAAGGTTACTTCAGCGCCGACGGCAGCGAATTCATCTATCAGGCCGAGGTGGCAGGTAACCCTTTTTACCAGATATTCCTGATGGACCTGGAAACCGAGCAGGCCACCATGGTTTCCACCGGCACCGGCTTGACCACCTGCTCCTGGATTCATCCGACCATGGACCGGGTGATGTTTTCCTCCACCCACGAGGATCCCGACGCGCTGCAGAAACAGGCCCGGGAAATCGCGCTGCGGGAAAGCGGCGAAGACCGGCCCTACGGCTGGGACTACGATCCCCACTATGAGATTTATCAGGCCGACAAGAACGGCAACAATCTCGTTAACCTGACCAATACCGAAGGCTACGATGCTGAAGGATCCTACTCGGCGGACGGCAGCAAGATCCTGTTTGCCTCCAATCGTGAAGCCTACAGCCGCACCCTGTCGCAGGCGGAGCAGGCGCTGTTCGAGGACGATGCCTCCTACTTCATGGATCTGTACATCATGGACGCCGACGGCTCCAACGTGCAGCAGCTGACTTTTTCACCGGGCTATGACGGCGGGCCATTTTTCAGCCCGGACAATGAAAAAGTCGTCTGGCGCCGCTTTAATCCCGACGGCAACAGCGCCGAGATCTGGACCATGGACGTGGACGGCAGCAACCAGCGCCAGCTCACCGCCGAAGCCATGGTGTCCTGGGGGCCTTACTACCATCCCAGTGGCGACTACATCATTTATTCCAGCAATGTGCTGGGCCACGCCAATTTCGAATTGTTCATGATTGACCCGGAAGGCTTGCTGGACCCGGTGCGGGTTACCAATACCGCCGGTACCGACATCCTGCCAGTGTTTGCCCCGGACGGTTCGCGACTGGCCTGGAGCACTACCCGCACCCCGGGCGGCGCTTCCCAGATTCATATCGCTGACTGGGACCACCAGCTGGCGCTGGAACTGCTAGGCATAAACTGAGTCGCGGACAATGACTTCGCACGCCCGCACATCCATGACCGAGATTCTGCACGCTTCTCAGGCGCTGTTACTGGGCCTGGCGCTGCTGCTTTCCAGCACCGCCGGCGCGCAGCCCGACCCGGCTGACAGCGTAACACCTGACGCGGTCGAACCCGCTCCCCTGACGCATAGCCTCGAGGTCTACCTCGATCCGTTCAATGCCTACCTGGAAGTCACGGACCTGCTCAGCTTTGCGGATGCCAGTGAGCGCCGCGCCCGCGACTTCACCCTCAACAGCCGCCTGCGGATCACCGCCAGCTCCATTCCAGTCTCGCCAGTGGGCACTAACGATCCCGGTTACGTGGCTTCAACTGCCAACCAGGGTGCTGAACTCACCACCTACCGCTTTGAACCGCCCCGCCGCTGGAACGGCGAGTTGCAGCTATCCTATGCTGGCACCATTAATGATTTGATCGAACAGTCCGGCGCCGAATACGCCCAGAGCTTCTCGGAGACCTCCGGCATCATTGCCGAGGACGGCGTATTCCTCAGCCGTGCCTCCGGCTGGGTGCCGGAGTTCGGCGACCGCCTGGTGAGTTTCGAGTTGACCACCCGGTTTGCCGACACCGCTGCAAACTGGTCCGCCGTCAGCCAGGGCCGCTTGCAAGGCGGTCCGACAATGCGCGATTCCGCCGCCGATGCAGGGCCCACCGCTGGGCTCAATTCCGAAGCAAGCACCTGGATAGAAACCACGCCCCAGGAAGAAATCTACCTGATCGCCGCAGACTTCACGGTCTACCAGCAGGACGCCGGCGATGTGCAGGCCATGGCTTACCTGCGCACCCCTGATCAAAACCTTGCGACCCAGTATCTGGATGCCACCAGTCGCTACCTGGCTTTGTATGAACCCTTACTGGGCGATTACGCCTACGACAAGTTCGCGCTGGTGGAGAATTTCTGGGAAACCGGCTACGGCATGCCCTCATTCACCCTGCTGGGCCCCCGGGTGATCCGTTTCCCGTTTATCCTGGAAACCTCCTATCCCCATGAGATTCTCCATAACTGGTGGGGCAACGGGGTCTACCCGGACTACCAGTCCGGGAACTGGAGCGAAGGCCTCACCGCCTACCTGGCCGATCACCTGTTCCGCGAGATGGATGAGCGCGGCGCCCAGTACCGCAAGGACATGCTGTCCCGCTACAAGAACTACGTGGCGGAAGATGCGGATTTTCCACTGCGGGAGTTCACCTCGCGCAACTCCGCCGCCACCCAGGCGGTGGGTTACGGCAAGACCCTGATGGTCTGGCACATGCTGCGCATGGAGCTGGGCGACGAGCTGTTTCTGGAAGGCCTGCGCCGCTTTTACAGCGACTACCTGCACCAGCGCGCTGGCTGGGACGACATCGAAGCCCTGTTCAGCGACCTGAGCGGTACCGACCTCGGGCCGTTCTTTGCGCAGTGGGTGCAGCGCACTGGCTCGCCGGAACTGTCCATCAGCGTCGATGGCGTCAACGGCAATCGCGCCCGCATCATGTTTGCCCAGGTGCACGCTGGCGATCCCTACCAGCTGACCGTGCCAGTTGCCTTGTTTTACGAGGGCGAGGATGAGCCACGCATCTACAACATCAGCCTGTCACAGAAACTGGATGGGGTGATGGCCGATGACTTTGATCGCCTGCAGGCCATATTGGTAGATCCCTACTTTGACGTGTTCCGCACCCTGGACCGGGAAGAAACCCCGCCCACCGTGGGCGAGCTGTTTGGCGCCAGTGAACTGGCCTTGGTGCTGCCGGACAGCAACCGGGAACACTGGACCCGCCTGGCGCAGGCCTTCAGCGAAGACACCGACGCCGAGATCCTGCGGGCCAGCGAGATCGACGCCTTGCCGGCAGACCGCTCGGTCTGGGTACTGGGGCGGGACAATCCGTTTGCGACGACAGTCGCCGAGTCGGCGTCGGTTTACGGCGCCAGCCTGAGCGAAACCGGTCTGGGTATGGACGGTGAGCAGGCGGAATTTACCGACCGCAGCAGCGTGATTATTGCCCGGCACCCGGCCGATGCGGAGCTGGCCCTGGGCCTGATCCACATCGAGGACATGGTGGCGGTGCCGGGTATGATCGAAAAGCTGCCCCACTACGGTCGCTATTCCTATCTCAGCTTCTATGGTGATGAACCCACCAATGACATCTCGGGAATCTGGGCAAGCCCGGATTCTCCCATGCAGTGGGTGAATCCGGATTTCACCGGCAGCATCGACTGGAATAACCTGCCAGCCGTTGAACCGCTGGCGATTCTGCCGCCGGAATACCGGCCCGATGCCATGCTCAGCCATGTGCGCGAGTTGAGTTCGCCAGCCATGGAAGGGCGGGGATTGGGCAGTCGTGGACTGGAGCGCGCGGCTGCCTACATTGCCGATCAGTTTGCCAGTGCCGGGCTGAGACCTGTTAACGGGACTTACCGGCAGCGCTGGCAGGCGACACTGCCCGGTCAGGGCCATGTGGCCCTGGAGAACATCGTCGGCATGATTCCCGGCAGCAACCGCAGCGTCAGTGCCGAACCGGTGATAGTGGGCGCTCACTACGATCACCTGGGCATGGATGCACAAAGCGGTCGCTATTACCCCGGCGCCGACGACAATGCCTCGGGCATCGCCGTGCTGCTGGAAGTGGCGGGCAAGCTGAGCCGCGCCTTCACGCCCCAGCGGCCAATTATTTTCGTGGCCTTTACTGGCGAGGAGAATGGGCTGTTAGGCTCACAATACTTCGTCGACAACCCGCCGGGCAGCTTCGAGGGCGACGACTTTTTCGCGATGATCAATCTGGATGCGGTAGGGCGCCTTGAGGGACGGGAGCTGCAGGTATTCGCCACCGACAGTGCCTACGAATGGCCCTATATGGCCCAGGGCATCGGTTTCACCATCGGCGTGGATGCCACGTTTCCCAGTCAAACCATCGCCAGCAGCGACCACGTCAGTTTTCTCAACGCCGGCGTGCCCGCCATCCACCTGTTCAGCGGCACCCACAATGACTACCACCGGGTGAGCGACTCGGCCGACCAGCTGGATCTGTCCGGCATGTCAGACGTGGCGCTGTGGCTGGAAGAAGCGGTGGTGTACCTGGCGGACCGGACCGAGCCACTGCGCAGTAACCTGGCAGGCGCAGAGCCAGTGGTGACCAGCGGCCAGACCACGGCGCGGGAAGCGGCGCTGGGCACCGTACCTGATTTTGCCTATAGCGGAGAAGGCGTGCGCATTACCGGCATCACGCCAAACAGCGCCGCGCAGGCCGCTGGCCTGCAGGCTGGCGATATCCTGCTGAGTTTTGATGGGGAAGCGGTCACTGACCTGCAGACCTACTCAAACCTGCTGCGGGAATCAGCCCCGGGAGATCGGGTGCGACTGGAGATTTTGCGGGACGGCAGCCGCTTTAACGTGGAAACCGAGCTGACAGCGCGCTAGGGCTGGTTTATTCAGGCCACTTTTTCTGACCGGTTTCAGGCCAGACGCAGGGCGCTGAGCAGCACGCCGCAGATAACAAAGAATATAGCCAGTGTGACCAGATGCCGATTGACTCGCGATTTGGGTGAAGACCAGTTATAAATTTCTTCTTCCACGAACAGGCAGTTCTGACTTCTCTTGAACAAGCGCACATTATCCTCCGGTGTTTGTCTGTCTGTGATTCAGGTTCTGAACCTGGGTCGCTAGCGCTGCTGACTGACCCGCCTTTTCGGCTTCGTCACCGCTAACTCTCAGGATGCTATTAAACACGACGGACCTGACCTGGCAACGCTCAGAAAAAGGCAATACGGCGGCGAATTCTGATGAATTATGGCAGCCGCCCCAAACCGCGGCCTATAATCAGCCGCAACTGTTGTCACCGGGGTTTAACACGGGTGTGTTAGCGTGCCGGACAAGCTCAGTTTCCGCTCCACGCAACGGGATGAAAAGATGAACACAGCCAGATTAATCGGGATCCTACTCATGGCCGCACTCATGACCAGCCAGGCGCTTGCCCAGAAAACCGTCATCGCCCATCGCGGCGCCAGCGGCTACCTGCCGGAGCACACCCTTGAGGCCAAGGCCATGGCCTACGCCATGGGCGCCGACTACCTCGAGCAGGATCTGGTAATGACCGCCGACGATGAACTCATCGTGCTGCACGACATCACCCTGGATCGCACCACCGACGTGGCCACCCGCTTTCCCGATCGCGCCCGCGACGACGGGCGCTACTACGCCATCGACTTCACCCTGGCAGAAATCCGCCAGCTGCGCGCCACCGAGGGCTTCGAGATCGAAAACGGCGAACAGGTGCAGGGTTTCAGGAACCGCTTTCCCCTCAACCAGTCCAGCTTCCGGGTGCCCACCTTCGCCGAAGAGATCGAACTGATTCAGGGCCTGAACCAGTCCACCGGCAAGGACATCGGCATCTACCCGGAAATCAAGCAGCCGGCGTTCCACCGCGCCGAGGGCAAGGACATCAGCAGCGCCGTGGTCGCCATGCTCAAGGCCTACGGTTACACCAGCAAGAACAGCAAGGTATTCCTGCAAACCTTTGACTTCGACGAACTCACCACCCTGCGTAAGGAGATCCTGCCGGCGGCCGGTATTGACGTGAATCTGGTGCAGTTGATCGGCGGCGAAGATGCCTATCCGTGGATGTTCGAGCCCGACGGCATGAGCAAACTGGCCACCCTGGCCGATGGCATTGGCCCCTCCTACAACCTTGTCATCGACCGGAATTCAGAGCCCAACGACATTCGTATCACCGAGCTGGTTGCCCGCGCCCATGATGCCAGCCTGGTAGTCCATCCCTACACGTTCCGCGCCGATCCCGGCCTGGTACCTGACTACGCGGAAGACTTCGATCACCTGCTGGAACTACACCTGTTCCAGGCCGACATCGATGGCCTGTTTACGGATTTCCCTGATCGGGTAGTGCAATTCCTCAATCAACGCGACTGATCATCGCGGCAGGACTACACCCGCCAGGCCCGCGTAGCGGCGCCGGTTACGCTCGTGAGTCAGAATCAGACGATCGCTATTCTGACGGTCCCACAGCACTGCTTCCCACTGGTCTTCGGGCAAGATTTCCATGCTTGCCATGGCCGACCAGTTCACGCCCTGGGCACTGGAGGGCGCCCACCAGACGAAACTGGCTTCAAAATTCCGGGTTCCAGTCAAAGCCAATTCGCCGCTGTCAGGATGAATATCCGCACCGGTAATCAGCGCATCCACGGGTAGAATTTGTAGCGGTGCTGACCGATAGTTGCCGGGCGCTTTTGGAAACGCATACAGCTTCGTTTGCAGGTCGCCGCGATTTTTGCTGAACAACCACAGTTGCTCGCCGCGCACCGCCAGTGCTTCGGCATCAAAATTATGGGAACCCGGGCTGCCGCCCTGGTGGTCTGCATAGCGCACAGTGATCAGCTCGGCGCGAGCAGTGTCGGCAGCAAGGTCTGCCCAGGCCAGCCGGTAGATCTGCAGCGTGCTGCGCAGATTGAAATTGTTACCGGTGTCGGCGATGTAAAGGTAATCAGCATCTTGAGCCATGGATTCCCAGTCCACATGGTCGGCATTGCTGATAGCGACCTGGTGTGCAATCCGCCCCTGGGAGTTGAGCCGGAATATTCGCGGCTCATCGCCGCTGTCGTTGTGGGTCCACCAGGCGCCCGCGTGCCAGGCAAGTCCCGAGGTTTCCTCCAGTTGCGGATCAAGCCGTGCTATTTCTTCCGTTATTGCAGCGATTTCCTGGGCCGGTAGTGTGCTGCTTGCCAGAAACCACAGCAGGGAAACGGCGCAGCGGAGCCTGGTCATACTGGTAGCTTCCTGATGATGTTCATGAATGTGGCTGATGGATTCGGTTTTACTTCGGTGATTTGACGTGTTGCCCACGGCGCCGGGACTGATTTTCATCATCAAGTTGCCACTGCAATACCATCTCACCGCTATCGGGTGTTGGCCTACCCGCGTTTATATCTGAGCTGGCCAGTAACATACCGATGGCAACTGTATCCCGGTAACCGGCCAGCAGGGAAATCTCCATTGCCACCGCCAGGTGGGCCAGATCATGACGGAGAAAACTGCGGCTGTTGAGCACCGCGGGCTCTACGCCAGCGTGCGCACGGTGAACGGTCACCGCATGTTGCTGGTCCGAGAATTTGCTGAAGGGCACCTCTATTAATTCAGACAGGTCTCTGGCCTTTAGACGGCGCCACTGACAAGGCGTCGTTCCGCAGGCGTGCCGTCAGCCCGTCAAGGAACGACAACGCGGTCAGGGGTGCCGTCTGAAGGCCCCGCAGGGCGGGACCTGTAAGCCCCTCCTGCGGCGTTGCACCCCTTGCCAATAGGGCTCGCTATTGACTGCGGGCTGCGCCTTGCAGCAGGGGCTTACAGACTCCCGCAGAGACTTGTCTGAATTAATAGAGGTGCCCTGAACACGCTCCATGGCTGACGGGAGTCCGCTGTCGTGCATGGCTGGTGGGCCAGGCCCGGGTCGCCCTGCAGGCTTGCTGCAGAAAAGCATCCTTGGACTGACCTGCAAGTAGCTCGGGAATCCTTTTTGATGCGGGTTACGGCTCGGTTCTGTCATTGCCATCCGGGCAGCAACAGGCGTCGATCAGAAGCGCACTCTGACACCGGCAAACGCCGCGCGCGGTGCAGACGCACCTAAAAATACCGGATTGCTCATATCTTCAATCAGCGGCACTTCCAGCTCGCCGGGCTCTTCGCCCAGCAAACCGAAGGTGGAGAATTCCTCATCCAGCAGGTTATCAATGCGGGCGAAGAACTCTATCTTTTCGTTCACGCGGTAGCGGCCGCGCAGATTGACCTGGGCGTAGCCGTCCACCGGGGCGAGCTGATTGGATTCGTCGCCGCGCAGGAACTGCTCGCTGAGGCTGACCACGTCGACCCCGACCGACAGGCTGTTAGTCACCTGATAGCGGCTGAACAGCTTGAACTGGTGGCGGGGAATGCCGGGAATGCGGTCACCCGGCGCGATGCTGATTTCGCCATCCGCATCGGCGAAGGCATGGTTCGGACTTAAAGCCGTAAAACCATCTTCGAAGGTGGCGTCGATGTAGCTGTAGGCCACCTGCCAGGACAGCGCCTGCCATTGGCCGCTGAGGCTGGACTCCAGGCCGCGGCGGCGGGTCTTGTCGACATTGGCAAACAGTCCGGTTTGTCGGCCGGTGGTCTGGAACAGGATGTCGTCACGGTTGTCCGCCTGGAACACCCCGAGGGTGTAGACAAGGGGACCGACACTGCCGCGGGCGCCCAGTTCCAGGCTGCGGGTCTTGACCTCTTCCAGCGGTGGATCGGCCAGGAACGCGTTGGGCAGTCGGCACTCGAAATCCACGTCTGCCGGGTCTTCGCCGCGCTCGATCGCGTACTGCACCGCCAGGTCAAACACGCCCTCGTTGCAGGCCAGCTCGATGGGGGTGGGCGCCCGCGAGGACTGGCTGACGTTGATATAGAGATTGTGGTCGGGGCTGGCTTGCCAGGTCAGCCCGATGGCCGGATTCACGCGGGTAAAGCGGTGCGAACCATTGAGTTCCGGTCGTCTTCCAGACAGGTCGCGCAGATCTACCTGAGTCTCATTGGCGCGGGCCGACAGGGTCAGTGCCAGAGTCGAATTCAGGTCCAGGGTATTGCTGAAGTAGACGCTCACAGACTCGGTCTGGGTATTGATGGCAGTGGCATCTTCATTGATAAAGGTGCCGGTGCCCAGCCCGCTGGTGATGCGGGTCAGCGGGTCGATGTCGGCCAGCTCCAGCACCGAGTTGAAAATGGACTCGCCGCGAAAATAGGCGGCGCCGGCCACCAGTTGACCGTCGAGCCCCCAGAAATTGCCAAGCAACGTCCACTGGAAATCGGCGCCCTGGCTGGTCTGGTTGCGATCGCTGATGTTATTGATTGCCGCATCGGACAGCAGACCGGTGCCGGACAGGTCATCATCGTCGAAGCCTTCCACGGAAAATTCTTCGTCTTCCCCCAGATCCATAGCCGTCTGGTTAAGGAAGGCTTCCAGGGCATCGGCACCGGCGAACTGGCCGGCACAAACATCATCGTCGTCCAGCCCCAGCTCTTCCAGGTCATCGTCTTCAATGCCGGCGATCAGTCCATCACCATTGCCGAAGCCACAGACCGCGAATTCAGACCCATCGCCATTGAAGGAATCGGTGTTGTTGCGGCGGTAGAAGACGTTGCCGCTGAATGACATGGCGTTGTTGATGGCATGGGCGAAATCCACACTGACCATCTGCATGTCGTTTTCGGTAACATCGGGTCCGGTGAAAATCGCTTCCCGGCGCAGCGCCAGCAGCTCCACCGGCGCCGCCCCGTTGCCAATCAGCTCGGAGTCGCCGTGCTGCAGGTTCAGGTTTACTTCAGTGCTGTCCCCGCGGTAGCCAAGGCTGGCGTAGAGATTGACGGCGTCAGACTCCGACTGGTCCCGCCACCCGTCCTCGCTGAACAGATCGGCATTAACATACCAGGCCAGGCGGCCCCGTGAACCGCCGGATTCCAGGTTGGCGAGATGACGCCCAAAGGAGCCGCCGCTGTAGGTAAGGCGATTACCGGGGTTGTCGAAGCCGTTTTTCATGTCGATTACCAGGGCGCCGCCCAGGCTGTTCAGGCCATACAGCGGGTTGGCACCCCCGGACAGGGTCAGGGACTGAATGGCCGATTGCGGCAGCAGGTCCCAGTTGACTGCGTCGCCCAGGGGCTCGTTAATGCGCACCCCGTTCTGGTACACCGCCAGGCCCTGCCCGAGACCGAGCAGCGGCGAGGCGGTAAAGCCGCGGTACTGCAGGTCCGCCTGCAGCGGATTGTTCTGGGCATCGTTAAGCGATACCGAGGCGAAAGTCTGCTCCAGGGCATCCGCTACACCGAGCATCTGCATCTCCTGCAGGTCGGCACTGTTCAGGGACTGGACCGGGTAGGGGACCTTGCCCAGCTCCTGGGTTGCGCCAGCCGGAACCACACCGGTCACGGTGATTTCTTCAGGCTCCTGCGCCTGACTGGCCGCCGTAGCAGTGATTGCCAGTAGTATCAAACTCGGTCGCAACATCAATCTCTCCCGCTGTTTTTGTCGTTGTTATCTGGTGCGCGGAAAAGTATAGCAGAAGCGCGTGACGCCCCGGTGCGCGAACCCGGCCCCGGGTTTTGACCGCCGCCGGGCGGACCTGTAGATTAGCGGGCTTCCTGGTCAGCATGCTGGCCACCGGCGGCAGAGACACTGCACGCTGACGCAATCATAAAACGATCAATTTGCAGCACCACGCTGCGGGAGACCCTATGAGTACCTATCTGGTAACCGGCACCAATCGCGGTATCGGCCTTGAATTCGTCAGCCAACTGCTGGCCCGCGGTGATACGGTAATCGCTACCTGCCGCGACATTGACAAGGCGGAGGAGCTGGTCAAGCTGAAGGCAAGCCATGATTCCCTCACCCTGCTGGAGCTGGACGTCACCGATGCCGCGTCCCTGGCAAATTTTCCGAAGCGACTGGAAGGCAAGGCGATCGACGTGTTCATCAATAACGCCGGGATCTATGGGCCACGTGGCGCCAGCTTTGGCAAGGTGGACGGCGAGGAATGGGCCAAGGTGTTTGAAGTGAACAGCATCGCGCCGATTCTGCTTACCCAACTGCTGATGGAAAACCTGCGCAAGGGGCGCGACAAGAAGCTGGTGTATATCAGCTCCAAGATGGGTTCTATTGGCGACAACAGTGGTGGTGGTCAATACATTTACCGGTCCTCAAAAAATGCTCTGAATGCCGCGGTTAAAAGCCTGTCCGTTGATCTGGCAGAAGCCGGCTTTGCGGCGACCGTGGTGCATCCAGGCTGGGTGCAAACCGACATGGGTGGACCGAATGCGCTGATTGATACCAAAACCAGCGTCAGTGGCATGCTGCAGGTTATCGATAAATTGACCCTGGCCACCGCTGGTGAATTTTACAACTATGACGGTGAGACCATCCCCTGGTGAAAAAACTGCTGCCCGATTGTATTTTCCATGTTGCTGACAATAGCCGAGCCAGGCCAAAGCGCAGCCCATGGCTACCGCTACGTGCCGGTTCTGGAACCGGATTGCGACTTGCAGCATGGCTGGCTGCGGCTCTGTTGGGCTGGCTCCCGATTGCGGTGTTTGGTCACGGTAGTGTTGCCGCCGAGGATGACCGCTGCATTATAAGTATCAACTTCATGGAGGCTCACTTCACCGTGTTCCAGCCGGAAAATACCGGCAATGAGGAATACTGTGAAAATGTGCCGGACGTCACTCGCTCGGTATTCATCATGGAGTATCTTCACGATCTGTTAAGCGAGATGCGCATAGATTTCCGTATAGTTCGCGACATCAATGGTGTTGGTCGCTACGCGTCCTGGGAAGACATCGAGGCCATCGACGATCTGCAGGCAGCAACCGTGCACTACGAACCGCCGCGAGTTGAAGATGGCGGTTTTTACCAGACGAGTTACAACTTCAACGAGCGCGGTAGTTACATCGGTGTGGTCACTGCCGAGCATCCTACCGAAGATCGGCAATACAATGCGGTATTCTGGTTTCGGGTCGGGGGGCGGCCATGGGGTACCCTGCCGCTGTTTATTGGTTTGCTGGCGGTGCTCCAACTGGGCTATTGGTTCAGCAGTGGCGGCTATCGACGCTGGTCCGAAAAGCGTGCAAAACGCCAGCAGGAAACCCTGCGCGTTTAGCAAGTGCAGTTTGCCGTCCGGGCAGTATGTCGCCTAAAAAGTGGCATCTGCTTCCCGGCAACGAGTTTAATGACAATTCGGTCATACCTGCTACTGGAAATCCGGCCGCAAAGCACTGTGTGTTTCAGTCAAAAACAATTGCGCCGATAGTAAGGATGTGTAAACTTCAGGAACAGAAATTGTTCAGAAACTGTTAGCGGTTCCTTGAGCCCGGACACCAGAATCGTTCAGAAAGTGACTCGTAGTCAGTGACTTCTGGTTGGCGGCTTACAGGTAGTGACTTATCAATAGTTGCATGAAGGCAGTTACATGAGTGCCAAGATCTTACGCTTAAACAAAGCTGGCATTCCGGTCAGTTGGCTGACCCGGGAAGAGACCGCTACGCTATTGGTCAAGGACCTGGTGATCTGGTCGCTGGGTGAAACTGTGATGGAAATTCGCGGCGGCTTCAACCACGCCGGTCAACAATCGGTACTTCGCCTGCCCAGCATTGTCGCCTGTGATGGCAAGGTCCATACCGACAGTTTCGATCCCCCCCTGGAGAACAAATTCCTGTTCCGGCGCGACAAGAACATCTGTCTGTACTGCGGCGGCGAGTTCGGCGTCACCGAATTGTCCCGCGATCATGTCAAACCCATCTCCCGGGGCGGGCGCGACGAATGGACCAACGTGGTGACTTCCTGTCGCCGCTGCAACAATCGCAAGGCAGATCGCACTCCGGAAGCGGCGCGCATGGAGCTGCTGGCAATTCCCTTTGTCCCGAACCAGTACGAGTTTCTTTATCTGTCCAACCACAATGTGCTGGCCGACCAGATGGAGTTTCTCAGCGCCCGGTTCTCCCGCCATATCAAGCTCTCCTGAGCTTTCTGATTGACCGGTTTCGGGGTGGTGGCTTGGTTTGACAAATTCGCCTGCTCTTGCCGGTGCCGTTCATCTTCGCTATCAATTTCAAGCTGAGCCATTACCGCTACCCGTCGCAATTTGCTTTCCCGTGGCGATGCCATTAACTTCTTGATCCTGGCCCAGAAAAACCGGAAAAATTCATGCCCGCTTCTATGTCCTTCTGTACATCGTTCATTACGTCTTTGCCTGTGCGTGTCCCGCGGCGTCTGCCGTTAAAACTGGTGCTGCTGGTCAGCAGCCTGTTCACCGGCTGCCAGGTCGCTGATGCCCAGCGCGGTTTCGTTGACTTCGAGAAGTTCACCCTGGATGAGTCCATGCAGGGGGGCTACGGCGTGGAAGTTGCCGATGTGGATGGCGACGGCCTGACGGATATTATTGCCCTGGCGACCAATCCGGCCCAGTTAGCCTGGTACAGGAACCCGGGCTGGGAGAAGTATGTTATCAGCAGTGTTGCCGAGCGTAATATTGACGCGGCGCCCAAGGATATCGACGGTGACGGGGATATGGATCTGGTGCTGGCCAGCGAATTTTCCCTGGGCGCCTCCACCGAGGGTGGCCTGATCCACTGGCTGGAGAATCCCGGCGACCCTGCGGTAAACCAGGAATGGGCAATGCATTACATTGATGAAATTCCCACCTCCCACCGTATCAAATGGGGCGACGTGAATGGCGACGGTGCCCAGGAACTGATAAACCTGCCGATCATCGGCGTCGGCGCCGGGGCGCCGGACTACGCAGTTGACCTGCAGATGAAGGCCTATCCGATACCAGTCGACCTGGAGCGAAGTGCCTGGCCAGGCGTGGTGCTGGATCAGTCCCTGCAACTCTCACACGGCCTGCGGCTGGTGGATTGGGACGACGATGCGCGAACCGATATCCTCACCGCCAGCTTCGGCGGCGTGCATCTTTTTCAGCTGTCAGATAATGGTGAGCCGGTAAGCAAGATTCAGATAGGCAGCGGCAAGCAGGACGCCCAACGGCCGCAAATCGGCGCCAGTGAAGTGGATCTCGGAATCCTGGAAAGCGGCGGACGGTTCGTTGCCACGATCGAACCCTGGCATGGCAACCAGGTGGTGGTGTACACCGCCGGTGATGCTGCCAATACCGGTCAGATTGATGGCGATGATGAAGACGCTGTCCAGGCCGCGTTATGGACCCGCAGCGTCATTGATGAAGGCTTTGCCAATGGGCATGGATTGCTGGTTGCTGACCTGAACAATGACGGTCGCGACGAGATTATTGCCGGTGGCCGCTCTGAACCTTACCAACTGGCGATTTTTCGTTTCCTCGATGAAAACCGGGGCTGGCAGCGTATTGATCTTGATGACGGCAATGTCGCGGTATCCGGGTTGGCCATTTTTGACCTGAACGGTGATGGCTTTGACGATATTGTGGCCATCGGTGCGGGCACCAGCAACGTGGTGTATTACCAGAACACGGGGCGTTAATATCCGCAGTCAGGATCTCTATAGTGTCTGTCTACGCCGCCTGGTTGCAGGCCTGTTACACTCTCACAATATCGCAATCCTGGTTCCGTAACTTGGGTTTCGTAACTCTGATTCATTAGCCCAGGTTCATTAGCCCAGGTATCGCAATGCCGTGACCACGACCAATAGTACCTGGCTGCGGTTCCATTCCCTGATTGATTACACGCTATGAACTCTTCCATCCAAAAGCCCGTGGCGGGTTTTGTGCTGTCTCTGGTGACCGCCATGATGTGGGGCATCCTGCCCATCGTGCTCAAGGAGTTGCTGGCGGGGCTCGATGCTACGACCATAGTCTGGTATCGCTTTCTGGTGGCATTTGTTGTGCTTGCCGGCTGGTTGGCCATAAAAGGACAACTGCCCCCAATTCGCAGTAACGGTGGTCCGGTGAACGCTATGTTGCTGGTAGCAGCTCTGGCCCTGTGCGCTAATTATTTTCTGTTCTCTTTTAGCCTGAACTTCGTCAATGCTGAAACCAGCGAAGCGGTTATTCAGCTCACCAGCCTTTTTCTGATTCTCGGCGGAGTTCTGGTTTTTGGTGAGCCGTTCGTCACGGTGCAGAAACTGGGCACTGCTATTCTGGTAGCCGGGCTGCTGCTTTTCTTCAATGAGCGGCTGCGCGGCTTTACCGATCTCAATAGCCAGGAAAGCGTTGGCGTGATAATCGTTGTGTTCGCGGCCATCACCTGGACAGTGTATGCGTTGCTCCAGAAGCGACTGTTGCGTAACTACAGCTCGGTCCAGATCCTGGTAAGTATCTATGCCGTGTCGATCGTGGTGTTGCTGCCCTTTATCGCGCCTGGCTCGGTGTTGCTGCTGAGCGGCTGGCAGTTCGCTCTGCTTGCGTTCTGCTGTCTCAACACCCTGGTTGCCTATGGCTGCTTTGCCGAGGCGCTGAATCTTTGGGATGCCTCCAAGGTCAGCGCCACCATTGCGCTGGCACCGCTGTTCACCATCAGTACACTGAAACTTATTGTGTTTCTGGAACCGACCTACCCGTACTCCGATCGTCTGTCGCTACTGTCCATGCTGGGCGCGGCGCTGCTGGTGCTGGGCTCGGTGTTGACCGCGCTGGTCCCCATTTACTACCGGCGCAAACAGTTGGCGCTGAGCGAGACCGGATCGCTGCCTGACGCCTGAAGCTGTCAATGACCGAATCTGTTTACGTACAGTGACGGGCTGGATTGACAGAGGTGGGCAAATATTAAACACTGATCAGCCCGAGTTTTTTTACCTCAGGCGGCAAAAAAACCAACAACAATCATCGCCAACTCCGCAGGTACGCCCATGAATACAGCCAGGTCAGTCAGTTTCCTGTCGCGCCCGATGTCCTTGTTACGAGCACTGGTCATGCTGATCACGCTGACCCTGATCTGCTCCAGCGGCCTGGCCCAGGTCAGCCGCATTGAAGTCACCGAGCGGGAAACCCTCAGCAATGCCGATGTGGATTTTCAGTACCAGGCAATTCATGGCCTGATTCACTTTACGCTGGACCCCGAGGACCCGGCCAATGCCCCGGTCATCGATCTCGATCTGGCGCCGCGCAACGACACGGGTCTGGTGGAATACAGCGCGGATTTTAAACTGCTGGTGCCGTCTGCCAGCATCGCCAATGGCGGGTTGTTGTACAACGTCAACAATCGCGGTAACAGCAGTCTGCCGCCGGAAGAATCTTTGCAGCATCCGCTCAGTGAGCTGGGCTTTACTTATCTGGTCACCGGCTGGATAAACGAGATTGAACCGCGTGACGGACGTATTCGTCTGCACGCTCCGGTGGTTGGCAGCGAGGCGAATCCGGTTACCGGGCCGGTGCGCTACGAAATCAGTGTTGGCGAAACCAGCAACAACGTCAATATTGCCGGTGGCGGCCATCTGGCCTATACCCCGGTGCAAGCCGATTTTGCCGACGCCACATTAACCCAGCGCCTGTACCAGAGTGATCCGCGCATTCCGGTGCGGCGCGACGATTTCAGTCTGACGCTGGATACCGTGGCCGGCAGCAATCAGCCGCGCATCAGCTTGCAGGTGGACGGCGGTCTGCAGCCAGGCTATCTCTACGAGTTGATCTACGAGGCCAAAAACCCGGTGTTGGCGGCGGCGGGGATGACCGGTATACGTGACATGGTATCGCTGCTGCGCTACGGCGGCGCGGCGCAGTCAGACCTGAGCGGGTTGGGCCTGCCAGAAATTGATCATGCCGTGGCCTGGGGCATTTCCCAAAGCGGTCGCCTGCTGCGCCAGTTTGTCTATGACGGTTTCAATGCGGACTTGGGCGGACGCATCGTGTTTGACGGTGTGATACCAGTGATCTCCGGCGGCGGTTACGGCATGTTCAATCATCGCTTCGCCATGCCCACGCGCACCAACGGCCATCATTCCAACTACCTGTTTCCCAATGATCGCTTTCCGTTTACCTACGGGGAAAGCACCGACCCTTACACCGGACGTACCGACAGTATTCTCGGTAAAGCCCGGCAGACCAATACCGTACCGCGGGTGATGCACATCCAGACTTCCAACGAGTACTGGCTGCGCGCCGGTTCGCTGCCGCACACCAATCCCCAGGGCACGGCGGACGCACGAATTCCGGACGAGGTCCGGTTTTACACCATTGGTGGTTCCCAGCATGGCTCGCGCGATGGCCGCGTGCGGCCCGCCAGTGGTGGTCAGCTACCGGATAATCCCAATATGTGGTCACCGATCTCCGAATCGTTGATCGTTGCCATGTACAATTGGGTTGCCAATGGCGTACAGCCTCCTGATTCCCGCTATCCGCGGATTGCCGACGGAACGCTGGTGCCGTCCCATGTCGACGGCGAAATTAATCGCGCCGCCTGGAACACGCTGTCTGGAATCAACCACCCAGGCTCCATGTATCAGCCAGCGCATACCGAGTATGGAGACCGCTGGGAGAGTGACGGCATTATCGACCGGCATCCTGACTATTCCGATCATACCTATCAGGCGCTGGTGCCAGCGGTTGACAGTGACAACAACGATCAGCCGGATAGCACCGTCCTGCCGCCATTGACAAGTGTGCCACTTGGCACGTTCGTACCGTGGAATCTGCGTGCTCCTTCCAATGGCGCCGAAGCCTCGCTGGCCAGACTCAGGGGCGGCTATATTCCGTTTCCGGAAAATGAGGATGTTGCTCGGCAGGCGCGCGACCCGCGCAACTCGATCTCCGAATTGTATCGTTCCTATGACGATTACTATGGTCAGTATGAGGCAGCCACGGATGCACTGATAGAAGCTGGTTTCCTGTTGCCCGGCTTTAAACGGGACTATATGGAAGTCGCCCGGCGCAATGTCAGTGAATTTGACTAGCACCGGCAGAATTCATCAGAGCTTCCTTAGTCAGCAGGACTTAGGCGATAGGTGTAGAGCCGTGACCGATTGTCATCGGGTGCCGCGAACAGCAGTACGCTGTAGCCATCGGCACTGAGGTAGATCGGGTTGCGGGTCAGCAGTGAGCCGCTGGCGGAGGTCTCAGTTACCGGCAGTTGATGAATCGCTGCCAGGGTATTGATATTCAGCAACTCCAGCCCACCCATTGTCGACACCTCTCCCCCGCTGTTGCGCACGCTGGCGAGCCCGCCACACAGAATCTGTTGTCCAGGTAGTGACTGGCAATCCTGCAGGTCCACATAGTGACTGCCATTGGTCTGCACGATCGGGTCGCTCCAGCTGTTCTCGTCCAGTCTCCGCCATTTGTAGAAACGACGTGACCCCCAGCTGGCTGCAACCAGAGTCTTGCTCTCACGGTCGTGGGTGATGGCACCCAGATGGTCGGCGAATTCGAGAACCAGTTCAGCACTAAGGGTCTGTGGATCGACACGATAAACCAGGGAATGACTGTCAGGACGGTATTCCGCCACGCTGACCCACAGCCACTGGCCGTCGAAATCGATGCCACCCGGATGATAGCGACTGCCCTCGCCAAGCTGAATCGATGCCAGCAGTGTGCCGTCGTCCCGGAACTTGAACAGATGACCGACGCCGACTCCGGTGCTGCGATCGGGGCCCGCGCCAGCATTGTCCAGGGGCCGGGTGCGCTCAATAATCTCGACCGAAGAAAGGAAAAAGTGATCGCCGACGCGCACCATACCCTGCGGGTGGTGAGTATCGAATTGCAGCTCAACTTCCTGCAGTAGCTGCCAGGATGCCGACCGATCCAGCGTTTGAAACAGGCGGCCAAGCCCCGGATTGGGCTGGGCCAGAGTCATCGCGCTCGCTACGCACAGTGTGATCCACAGCAGCGGGCGCAAGCAGTACTTCAGGCCATTCCTCAGATTCGTCACAGCGCCACAAACCGGTTGGCTTCACGATCCTTGCGCACAGCGTCGTGACGAAATATCTCGCCGTTCATGGCGATATACACACCGGCCGGCATGGTCTGCACTGCGGTGAGGGCGGCGCCGATATTGAACATGGCGTCGGAATTCCTGAACACCGCCGGGGTGAGCGAACCGGTAAGCACGATGGTTTTATCCGGCACGGCGCTGAGCACCCGGGCAGTATCCACCATGGTATCGGTGCCGTGGGTAATCACCACGCGCCGCCCGGTAGCACCCTGAACCGCAGCCAGGATTGCCTGCCGGTCCGCCTCGGTCATATCGAGACTGTCCTTGCGCATCAGTGACTCCACGGCGAACGACAAATTCAGGTGCAGGCCGTCGAGAATCTCGGGAATGTTCGGTGGCCCCACCTCATAGGTACTCTTGGCATCGAAATAGATTTTGTCGATGGTACCGCCGACAGTGAAGATCTGGATCTGCTCGTTACTCATCAGGATTCAGTACGCCTCGGCAAGACTTCAAACATCCAGGTATCGCCACTGGTGACGGTATCGGGGGAAGTCACCTCGCCAATGCCGTACTTGCGATTGAATTCCTGTAGCACCGGGACGATATCGGGGCCGCTGGTAATGCGCTGCAGGCGCTGTTCATAGAGCCGTCCGTCGATGCGCAGAACGATGCGATCGTCTGCTTCGAGATAGTGTGGCCACTGCTTCCAGACCGCGCCAATGCCACTGTTCATGTAGCCGCTGACGATAAACAGCCGGTCATCGTGCACGCCCAGCCAGACGGTTCGCGAACGCGCCGGCTGCAGGGTCTGGAATTCAATGCTGTCGTAGTCGGCGACAAACTCCCAGGAGGCCGGTGTGGGCGCGAGTTCGCCGCTGGTGAACGGTCCCCCGGAGACGATTTCCAGTGGGCCGTCATGAAAGCGGGCATAAATCAGAAAGCCGGCGATACTGATGGTAGCCAGCACCACCAGCAATATTAGTCCGTTCAGAAGTTTTTTCATGGCTCTGTCACTCATTCCCTGTGTTTGTGTTCTGCTTACTCGCCGGGCCCGACCTGCAGCTGGCCACTACTGTAAATCACGGGACCAGGTTCTGACCATCGGGTTTAACCAGAAGGCATTACCAGAACCTTTGGCTCGCCACCGGCGCCAACCATCAGGGCTTTTGGTAGCGGCTTTCATCCAGATACTGTCGCACTTGTTCCAGTTGGGGCAGCTGCTGCCTGATCGCGTTAGTATCCAGCGCTTCGGCAAGCTCCCGTAGCAGCGGGAAGGCGTCGCTGATTGCCTGCTCGCGCAGTTGTTTTCCAGCGTCGGTGAGGGTTACGCGTTTCTGGCGTCCGCTGTGGGGATCCGGTTCGATCAGGATCAGACCCTTTGCCTCCAGTTTCTTCAGGGTATTGGTCATGGCGCCGCCAGTCACCTGAAATGCCTTGGCCAGCCGTCCAGGCGAGGCCTCGGTATCTACCCGGATAAACCAGTTCAGCACCGTGAACTGGGAGAGAGTGAGACCACCGGGCAGCAGACGCTCAAAACTGGTACTGGCCAGTGCCGAAATAATTCCGATCTCATTGAAATAGCGGAACAGCAGCGCCTCGTCTGGTTCGCCCATGATCACTCCTTGCTGTCGATAGCAGGATGGGATGCTAGCATAAATGTTTTACATTAAACTATTTAATGTTAAAGTATGTGCCAGTCAGAGGAGTCACAGTATGAGCGAAGCCAACATGGAACACCCGACCGGACAACTTCCACCCCGATCCCTGGGCAATCGACTGCTGCGGATTGCCGTCGCTCTGGTGGTAATGCTGATACTGCTAATGGTGGGGATTTATATACTCCAGCGTCTGGCCTCGGAGCGGGTCGAAGTCGTGGAACTGCATACCGTGGATGCTGCCGGAGAGCCGGTGACTACCCGTCTGTGGGTGGTGGACGATGGTGGTTATCAGTATCTGCGGGTTGGCGGTGATGGCTCCGGCTGGTTCAGCCGGCTGCAGGCCATGCCGTCTGTAGAGTTGTCGCGGGACGGCCAGCGCGCCCGCTACGAACCGGTACTGCGGCCTGACAAATCGGCCCGCATAAATGAGTTGATGCAGGCCAAGTACAGCTGGGGAGATTCAGTGATTGCTGCGCTGGTGGGCAGTCGCGACGGCTCGATCCCGATTGAGCTGCAGCCGCTGCCCTGAGGGTTTTGGCAGCGGCCGGACTGACGTGGCCTTAGATACCGATGCGTGACAGGTTGTTGATCAGTTCGCGAAGGATGCGTTCGGCCATCGGGTGGCTTGCCGCAAACCGGGCTTCCAACTGAATAGCGTCATCCATGATGGTGCTTTCTGAGGTATCCACTTCCGGATTGACCAGGTCGTGAATATCACCTTCCAGCTTGCGCGCCGTTTCCACGGTTTCGCTGTCCACGGAGTCCTGGGTTTCCAGTTCCGCCAACAGCTCTTTCATCAGTTGCTTGATTCGTTCTTCATTCACGCTTTTTCTTACTCCATTTATGGTCACCGGATACCCTATTGTGACTGAGCGCGGTCGGGATGACTACGCCTGGCTGGGGTCCCGGCGCTGATTTGCCACTCCGGTTAGTGCCCGAATCCGGTGATTCTCGCTATCACCCACGTAAACAACCCCATTGCGCACGCAGATTCCATGGGGGCGATTCAGGCGGCAGGCCAGCGGGTCGCCATCCGGCCCGTCGCCCCGTTCACCGTTGCCAAGCACGGTTTCAATGCGCCCGTCAGCAAGTCCGACGCGGCGCACCGCATGGTTCTCAGTGTCGACCACATAAAGACTGTTGTCCTGACGCGAGAAGGCGATGCCTTTCGGGCCGTTAAAGCTGGCGCTGATCGCCGCCGCGTCATCGCCGCTATAACCTTGCTCACCGGTACCGGCCACTTTCTGCAGCCGATTGCTTGCAAGATCCAGGCGATAGACGGCATTGCCTTCCCGCAACACCAGCCAGGCTCTGCCGTCCCGGTCCGCATCGATGGACCGCGGGCCCATCAGTGGAGTACCGGTAATTGGCCCGCTGTCGGGCGTTGGCTCAGCCCGTCCGGTACCGGACAGGGTGCTGATAATGCCGGTTTCGCGTGACACCTGGCGTAAGCGCTGATTGCCAATGTCGCAGATCAGCAGATTGCCGCGCGAGTCAAAAACAATACTGTGCGGCCGCCGCAGTTGGGACAACACCGCCGGGCGTCCATCCCCGGCGAAACCGGCTTCGCCGTTGCCAGCCAGCGTGGTCACCAGCCCGGTACGACCGGCGATGCGACGCACCGTGTGGTTATCCCGCTCGACAATGTACAGGTTGGACTCATTGTCCCAGCGAATCTCGTGCGGGGCTGAAAACGGGGTTTGCAAAGGCGTGCGGGCTTCCGGGCGATAGCCAGGCTCGCCGGTGCCGGCAATGGTGGATAGCCGATTGCGGCCGAGATTGATGCGGCGGATGCGGCCGGTGTCCACCTCACAGAAATACAGTGCACCGTCTGGCCCAAAGACTACGCCGTAGGGGTTGTTGATCGGCGCTGCGGTCGCAACTGCGCCGTCAGGGCCTTCTTCCTCATAGCCCGCCACGCCAGTGCCCGCCACAGTGAATACCTGGGGCCGGGCTTGCGCCAGGGTCAGCGCCGGTGACAGCCCGGTACCCAGCGCCGCGCCAAGGCCGAGACCATGGCGAAGGCCGGAACTGAGAAAATGACGTCGATCGAGAGTCTTCATGGTGATCGCCGCTGGTGTACAGCCGCAAACCCGTGGCGAAGCGCGGTTAACGCCGGTGGCACTGGGGACAAGGGATAGACTGGCTTCATGTTTTAGTAGCTTCTGATCAATTCTACCGAAGCTCTGGAGGCCCCGCCGGACAGGGCCTGTCGGGCGCCACTGCGGCGTTGTCGCGGTTGGCAAGGGATTGGCCATTCCCGGCGCACGATGCCTGACAGTAGCGCCCGACAGACTCCCGCAGAGTACCGGTAGAATTGATCAGAGGTTCCTTTATTTATTGTTGTTATAGCTGGTGTTGTTATTCCTGGTGTTGTTATTACTACAGGCACTGGCGCTATTCTGCCAGCGGAATGTATTTAGGGACAGACCCTGAGATATCCCCATGAAATATTGAGGATAAATAACAAGTTAAGCTAATTAGAGTGCATACATGGCACGATAAAGTTCTCCAATAGATCGCCAAATCTCAGGAGACGCACCATGTATGCCCGCACATTGTTACATAAATCTCTCGGCAAGCGCTGCCATGATATTCATGCGACCCGGCTCGATACGTGTTGGCTCACAGTCCAGTCACTGATCGAAGGAGCCCAAGCGACAGTGACTTCTGTTGGTCGAGGAATGTCCGGTAACGCTTATGACAAACATAAGATCAAACGAGTAGATCGGCTATTGTCGAACTCATTCCTTCATCAGGAGTTACCGGTAATCTATTCGGCTTTAACTGGTAAATTGCTGAAAAACATGGCCGAACCAATCATTCTGATCGACTGGTCTCCGCTGTGCGCTGACCAAGGCTGGCAATTACTCAGAGCTGCGATTCCGGTAGGCGGACGCAGCCTAACTCTCTACGAAGAGGTACACCCACGCAAAAAGCTGGGTAACCGCAAGACACAACATGAATTTCTGAATGAATTGGCCACGTTGGTTCCTCCGTGCTGTAAACCTGTCGTAGTGGCAGATTCTGGTTTCAAGACACCTTTCTACAGCTATGTTGAGAAGAAGCTCGGATGGCACTGGATAGGCCGAATCAGAAGCCGTGATTTTATCGCTTTCAACGACGATCCGACCCAATGGTTTGGGGCAAAAGGACTCTATAATCAGGCTACAACACAAGCGAAAGACCTGGGTCAGATTGATTGGGTGCGCAGCAACCCATTACCATCGCGATTGATACTGATACGCCAGCCCAAAAAACGGCGACAGGATTTGACTTACACAGGTACCCAACGCCAATCCAAACGAAGCCATTCCCATGCCAGCCGTGAGCGAGAGCCCTGGCTGTTGGTCTGTTCATTATCGTTAAAAGATCGCGCAGCCAAAAAGCTCACCGGTATCTATCGTCGCCGAATGCAAATTGAAGAAGGGTTCCGCGACTGCAAAGCAGTACGTTATGGCCTGGGTATGTCGCAACGCAGCCGGATGAATGCAAAGCGGCGTGCCGTTTTATGCCTCTTGGCTTCTTTGGCGCAGTTCGTTCTCTGGTGTGTTGGTACTGCAGGCCAAAATACTGAATATGCACGCCGCTTGCGTGTCAACTCATCAAGTAAAAGACCCGCATACTCATCAATCTTTATGGGCAGGCTACTTGCAGCTCAGAAGCACTTTCGGCTACCGGACAAAGAGTTACTAAGCGTACTAGACAGAATCCAGTTCAACCCAGAGGCAGTGTCATAATCGCAGATTTACTGGGGATATCTCAGGGACAGACCCCGGTTTTTCCGGTTGTTTGCTTTGTGGGGTCAGACCCGGCCTGGGAAACGGCAGCTTTCAGTCGAGCAGGGCGTGCACCGCTTCGGCGAGCTGGGTCTTGAGTTCCGGGTGAGTCAATTCGCCGCGCTGGCTGTCGAAATTATCCTGGAAATCGGGGATCGACAGCGTTGCCTTGACCTTACCTCCGAATCTGGGCACGTGTACTTCGGCTGCCGCCATGACGTTGGCACCGCCGCGCCCGCCTGGGGAGGTAGACAGCAGCACTATGGGTTTGTCCTGGTAGACCCTGGTTTCAATCCGCGAACACCAGTCGTACAGGTTCTTCCACGCGGCGGTATAGGAATTATTGTGCTCGGCAAAGGACACCAGCAGCGCATCCGCGGCGGCAATCTTCGCCAGGAACTGGTGGGCCTGGTCGGGGTGACCGTGCTGTGCTTCCCGGTCAACACTGAACAGCGGCATCTCGTAGTCATTCAGGTCGAGGATCTCGGTACTGGCCTCCGGGATCAGGGACGCGGCATAGGTAACCAGTTGCTTGTTAATGGAACGTGAGCTGTTGCTGGCGGCAAAGGCGAGTAGGTTCATCTCGGGGTCCGGGTTAGTCAGGGGCCGGTTGCGTCAAGGGCCGGGTTAATCAGGGAAAAGTCGGGCAGGGAAAATACTCTGCTTGCTATTGTCTTTTCTCCGGGCGAATCTTAGGCTCAGAATCGTCTGGCAAAGAGTGAGTCCTGACAATACAAGGAGTGCATCATGTGTGACAACGATACCCAAAAAGATGTGGAAGAATACCTGCGACGCCATCCGGAAATGAGTCGCCGCAATTTCACCAAGATGGCCACGGCAGCAGGGCTGGCGGCGATGTTCCCGCCCCTGGCCAATGCCCAGTCAATCAGCGAACGCTATATCGATATTCGCACCCCGGACGGTGTGGCTGATTGCCACTTTGCCTATCCCTCCATGGGGGCCCATGCGGCAGTACTGGTGTGGCCCGACATTCTCGCCCTGCGCCCGGCCTTCGAGGAAATGGGCAAGCGTTTGGCCCGTTCCGGCTATGCGGTACTGACCGTGAATCCGTTTTACCGCGATGCCCGGGCTCCGGTGGTTGGCCGCGGCGCCAGTTTCGGGAATCCGCAGATTCGCGAACTGGTTTTGCCCATGGCGCGCAATCTCAATGCCGATACCCATTTTACTGATGCGCGCGCGTTTGTGGCCTGGCTTGATCAGCAGTCCGAGGTCGATACCAGCAAAGGAATCGGCACCACCGGTTATTGCATGGGTGGACCCATGGTGATGCGCACCGTGGCTGCGGTTCCAGATCGCCTCGCTGCCGGCGCCACCTTTCATGGCGGTGGTCTGGCCACTGGCGAGCCCAGCAGTCCGCACTTGCTGATTCCGGACACCAACGCGGCAATGCTGCACTGTGTTGCCGAGAATGATGACGCCAGTGATCCCGAGGCCAAAGTGACCCTGCGTGAAGCTTACGCTGCGGCCGGTATCCCGGCGGAAATCCAGGTGTATGAAGATACCCTGCATGGCTGGTGCGCTATCGACTCGCAGGTCTATCACCAGGAACAGGCGGAACGCGCCTGGCGTCGCCTGTTGGCGCTGTTCCAAACGCATTTGGCCTGACAGACAGGCATTATCCCGACACCGCCACGGCCGGGCAGGGACGCCTGGGTGGCAGCATCGGTAACAGCGTCACCTATAACGACACCATTGGGAGGAAACCATGATCAAGACTATTGCCGCCGTGCTGCTGGTTCTGCTGGGCGGCTACATGATCTTTCTGGGTCAACGGGCTGGTATCCAGGCGCCGATGGTGACTGGTCTGGGATTTTTCGTGATTGCCGGCGTGTTCTTTGCCGATGGGCGGCCCGGCGACAAGCCCTAGGGGCTGGTTAATAGCGGCAATTAGTCGTAGTTATCAGTCGTAGCAAGTATCAGTCGCAGCGATTAAAAGTTGCGGCTAATCAGCGCCGTCAGTGCATCACCCAGTCGCTGATCCGTAGTGATGTTCCCGTGACAGGGGATTAGCACCTGCCGCTGCGCCCCGCTGAACGTCTCAAGCGCCCACTGGCGGAAGGCCGTCTTGTCCCTGACCCCGCGCCGAAAGCGCTTGTGCACATGCAGGCCTTCACCCAGCCCGTACCACTGCAATAACATTCGCAACAGCGGGTTGCTGCCCAGGCTGTCCAGATTCATCAGTGCATCACACACTGCCCAGTACACGATGCCTTTACTTTCCGCTGCGCCTGATACCTGTCCACTACCACCGTCCCCGGGTTCTTCCTTGTGGTTTTCCGCAATCCGCAGCCAGCACTCGCCAAACGGATTGTCGGCAAGATCAATGAGCGTGATCCAGTCAGGAAGCACCTTGTCGATCTCGCGGGTGTCAAACACAACGGGCAGTTGGGTCTTGGCGAGAATCCTGGCCCGGGCGCCGCTGGTGGCTGCAACCCGGGATTCGGGAAAGGCTTCGCTCCAGGGACGCAAGCCCATGGTATGGCCCATGGAGGGCGCCACGATTATCAAGCGCACTTCATCAGGCAGCAACTCACGAGCGGACTCCACCAGTTCGGGTCCGGGACTGTACACCAGGGCTGACTGGTCATCGAGCTTCACCAGCAGACTGTAGGGCTCACCGAAGTCCGCCTGATACTGGGCGCGATACATGCGCGCCTGATCATCGACCTGTTGCCACTGGCCCGCTTGCTGCGCCGCGTCAGTCAACCGAGTCGGGCTCCAGACAGGCTAGCGCGCTGGGTCGACATTGACCTTGTTGGTCCAGAAGATATCAATATTGCCGAAGCTGTTGTCCTGTCGCGAGGAAAACCAGGTAAAGGTTTCACCTCCTGGCGGCAGGGCCGGGCACATATCTGCTGACGCGGTGTTGACCTGGGGACCAAGGTTGAATGCCTGACCCCACTGGTTTTCCCCCCGCGCTGGTGCGCCCCAGATATCCATTCCACCAAAGCCACCGGGCCGATTGGAGGTGAAATACACGGTGCCGTCAGCGTCCTGGCTGAAATGAAATTCCTCACCGGGCGTGTTGATGTTCGGGCCCTGGTTGACCGGGGCGAGCCAGTTGCCGCTGTCATCCTGTTGTGAACACCAGATGTCGGAGCCGCCATAACCGCCTTCCCGCCGCGAGGCAAAGCACAGGGTTTCGCCATCATTCAGGATTGCCGGGCAGTGCTCATCGCCGACATTGGTGCTGATGGGAAAGCCCACCAGCTCCGGCTCACTCCATTGTCCGTTGACCTTGTGAGTCACAAACAGGTCGTTGTTGTTGCGTGGTGTCGTGGTGGCCAGCCGATCCGATTTGAAATAGATGGTATTGCCGTCGGCGGTAATCCACGGTTCGCGATCATCACCGCGACGCAGCGGGTCGGCGTCAGTGGCTGGCGGTGCATTTACTGGAATGCCCATGTTGACCGGAGTATTCCAGCTGCCGGTGTCGCTGTTGAACGTGGCAATGTATAAATCTTTCGGATCGCCCGGTGCCACCGCCATGTCTTCCCGGGCGCTGCAGAACACCATGGTACCGTCGGCGGCAAAAGACAGCTCGCCCTCGGCCCACAGGGTGTTGATGGGGGCGCCGAAGTTATGTACCGCCAGGTCCACCCAGTCTGCTCCGCCGCTTTGGGCAGCCGATAGCGCCGGGCACAGTATGGCCACCAGCAATAGAGTTGGTCTGATTGTTCGCATCGAGCGTGCCTCCGTAGTTGATCAGGTCCGAGACTGTACGTGAAAGGTCCACCAGTGTCCGGGGCGTTCTGCGTCCGGGTCCGGAGTGGGATTATAGGGTCCGCCGCCATGCACCTGTAGCTTGTCCACCCGGGCCTCCCAGGCGCGGTCCAATTCTGCCGGGTTCTGAACGCGATTGAGGGTGACCGGGTAGGTCGTGCCGTTCAGGCGCATCACTGCAACCTCGTTGGGACCCACCTTGCCGGCCCAGTATTTTTGCGTGCATACCGAGCAGCTCAGATACAGCTCGCCGGCAGGGGTCGACATGCAGTTGAGGTTGACCGAGTGCGGCCGGATCCCGTCATAAATCTGCAGCTGGCACAGTGGAACATCGTTGGCGAAATTCCAGTCCTGTACCGGCGCTTCCGCGCGATCACCGAACAGGAAACCGCCCGGCGTGCGGTCACAGGGGCAGACACTGGAGTAAATCAGGAAACCGATTACCGCCAGCAGCACCAGGGCGGCGAGCCCGCCCCCGATAATGAGTGTTGATTTCGAATTGGAACCGGTGTGAGCAGTCTCGGCGTCAGTCATGGTGGGCCTCGCTGGACGAGTGTTGTTGTTAGTTGCGGTCTTATTGAAGTGTAGCTAAGACAGACAGCTAATCTACCACTTTCGTTTCGTAGACGGCAATTGACTGCCCGGCGGGGTAGTGGCTCATATAGAAAATTTCGCCTGCCCTGACAGTCTCTTCCCGGGGCCGTTCATCTTCGAATTGAATTTCAAACTGAGCCACTACCCGGCCCTCACCAGCTGCCGGCCATCCTTTCTTCTCGGACGTGCAGCTCGGCTATGGTCAGCTGTCGGCTTCCTGGCCGGTTTCCAGCATAAACAGCTCACGCAGGATCCGGCGCCACTGGATGTATTGCTCCTCGAGCGTGCCGCTTAGCCCGCGGACCTGCTGGTTCAGCTCCAGAATCGCTGGCGCCGCCTCGCGATTGAAGCCGGAGGCCAGTTCCTGATATTCCTGCTGGTAGATTTTTGCCCAGCGGTAGCGGTCATAGCGCTGGGTCAGGGTCAGATAGCCCGAGGTGGAGCTGTACCGGCTCTGGTCCTGATCCCGCTGGGCGGCGCGCTGGTCTTCGAGTACCTGCTCATGGGAATAGCTGCGCCAGATCAGATAGGGCGAGTGCATGTCGTCATAGAGCGCCTGGTAGTATTCATCCACGGTGTCGATAAATAAATGGTGACGCACGCGCATGGCTCGCACCCGTTCCAGCATCGGGTCTTCGGCGGCGGGCAGGCTGGTTACCCGCAAGCGGTCGTTTTCTTCGCGGAGCATGTCACTAAAAGACTGCGGTGACAGGTCATTGGCGAATACCAATAGCGCCACTTGTCTTATTTCATTGAGTTGCGCGGTGCTGAGATCGCGGCGTGCGTTGACCAGGTCGTTGGCGATTTGTGCATAGAGATCGGCAAATGGCTCATCGATCTGCTGCAGCTCGCGCTGGTTGGCACGACGCAGTTCAAGCGGCTCCGGGTAGGCATCTGTCTGCGCAACGTCGGTGTAGGTTTCGTTCAACCAAACCCGGCCGGTGGCGTCCCGGGCAAGAATGTTCAGTTCCAGCAGTTGGCCATCGGAGCGTAGTACGGTGCCGGTAACCGTCAGATCTACCGCCGGATCTTCCTGCGGGAGGATTCGTACTGCACCCCATTGATTGGACTGCAGCAAGATCTGGCGCAAATTAAAAGGCAGCAGATGTCTTTCATTATCCCTGACCTCTGTAAAAACGCCTTCACCATAGCGCTGGTCATCGAGTTGTTGTGGCGCGCTGGCGAAAACCACGACCCCGATATCCAGTAGCTGGGCTTCTTCGGGTGTGGCCGCAGCCTGCTGCAGCTCGATATCGCCAACTCCGGTGACTAGCTCGACTGGCTCTGGCTTTGGCGCTGGCGCGCTCCCGCAGTGGGTCAGTATAAGCGCCAGACAGACAGCGGCGATGCGCGTGGGTAGTTGCTGCAGGGTCATGGCAGCGGGGTGGTCTGGCTGCAGACCCGGCCGCGACTCAGGGTCAGTACGCAGTCAAAGGAGTCGGCGGGCTCATCAAAGTGGTTGAAGGTCTGGCGCAGATTGAAAGGCGCCCCGTTGCCGCTGCGAATACTGGTAAGCATTTGCAATTGCTCACCACCGGCGGCAACGCTGAAGCGGTGTTGAATGACCAGTTCTTCCGGCAAGGTAATCATGAACACCAGCTGCTGGTTTTCCCAGCCGCACACTTCCCGCCCATGGATGCTATCGAAAGACTCGGTGGCTGAGTTTCCCAGACCACACACCAGCGGCGCTTCGCCGCGCCGCTCGATGCGAATCTGCTCGCGGTCCTGGACGATATTCATGGTGGTTTGCCGGGTGATGTATTCCGCCAGTCGTGCCAGGTCAACGATGCTGGCGCCACCGCTGCCACGGTTGAGATTGATATTGCCGATGGACACCGCCGGACCGGTGCCTGAGCTCAGGCCAGCCTGCTGCCGTGCCGCCTGCTCCTGGCGAATCCGCAGCATGCGTCCCAGCTCATCTTCCCAGCTGTCGCTGCGCCCGAAGTCCTTCTCCCAGGAGCCGGAGAAATCCAGCCGCAGGGGACGATCAAGGTCCAGCACCGGCAAATCATCCTGGGCCAGTCCCGGCGCACTGGCTAACAGCAGGACCGTACCCAGCAGGTATTGGACGACTCGCATTGCACAGTTCTCAACGGACAGGTTTCTAAACAGGCATCTCATCCAGCAACCATAGGGAAATCAGTGGAGACAGGTCAACTAAACTTCGCTGATGAACGTGACTCAACTGGAAAAATACTCCGGCCATGCCGTTCATCTCCGGTATCAATTCCAAACCAGGCAACTTGTACGCACCAGAAAGTTAAAACCGTCACAGTGCCAGCTGAAAACCCGTTGAGCGTGGACTTTGCCTATCCCCCGCCCTATGCTCCCAGATTGACGGTTCCCGGCGCGAATAACCGGCAAGGTAGCCGGCCCTGGCCCGAACCAAACCAGAATAACAAAGAGGATATCCCATGTACCGATTTCCGTGGTTGAGCAGCGCCATCCGGGGCGCCACTTCCGCACTGGTCCTGCTGCTGTGTTCCAGTGTTGCCCATGCGCAGCGCGATTTCAGCAATGTCGAAATCATTGCTCATCCCGTCGCCGGCAACGTCTACTACCTTGAAGGTGCCGGTGGCAATATCGGCGTCACCATCGGTGAAGACGGCGTGGTGATGATTGACGATCAGTATGCGCCGCTGACCGATCGCATTGTTGCCGCGATCCGTGAGCTCACTGACCAGGAGATTCGCTTCCTGATCAATACCCATGTGCATGGTGATCATACCGGTGGCAACGAGAATCTTGGCCGCAAGGGCGTCATTATCCTGGCCCGGGACGAGGTGCGCGTGCGGCTGGCGCAGCAGTCGCCCGCTGCTGCCCTGCCGGTGCTGACCTACAGCGAGGCCATCACCATCCATCTGAACGGCGAGGAAGTGTTCGCCTTTCCAGTACCGCCAGCCCATACCGATGGTGACACTTTTATTCACTTCCGTGATTCCGATGTTATTCATGCCGGGGACGTGTTTCGCACCACCGCCTATCCGGTGATTGATACCAATAACGGTGGCACTCTGGACGGCACCCTGCAGGCATTGGCCTTGCTGATTGGCACCGCTGGACCCGAAACGCGCATTATCCCCGGCCACGGCCAGGTGTCGGATCGACTCGATGTCATGGCGTTTCGAGACATGGTTCTTGAGGTGCGCTCCCGGGTTGCGCCGCTGGTGGATCAGGGCATGAGCTACGCCGATGTCGTCGCGGCCAATCCCACCGCTGCCTACAATGACCGCTATGGTGATCCGGACCGGTTTCTGCGAGCGGTTTATAGCGAGTTGGGAGGCGAATCTCCATGAGGCATGCTATCGCCATACTCCTGGCCGTGCTGGTCTGGCAATCCGCTGGGGCCCAGGAAGCTGAATTGCTGTATCCCCGGGATCTGGTTACCGACTTCTGGCGCGCTACAACCGAGGCGGAGCGATCCGCCGCCGCCGATGAACTCAGTGCCAGCGCCGGTTCTCCGGAAGCATTGTACCGCTGGTTCCGCCTGGGGCCCGAGTACGATGCTGAAGCCGCCACCGGGGTAGTGATCGCCAGCCGTTCAGGCCCAACGGGTGAGGACTTTCCCTATGCAGTGCTGGTGCCCGATGACTATGATCCAGCCACCGCCTATCCGGTTGAGTTTATGCTGCACGGCGGCGTGGGCCGGCCGCAGCCGCCAGAGGATGGGGTGTTCTGGCGCGGCGGCTATGACAACCTGCGCCGTGATGATCGGCTCGTTGTAGTTCCTGCCGCCTGGCGCGATGCCTACTGGTGGCATGAAAACCAGGCGGAAAATCTGCCGGCGATTCTGCGCCGGGTACGCCGCGACTATCATGTCGATGACAATCGGGTCAGCCTCACCGGGGTGTCGGATGGCGGCACCGGCGCCTGGTTTTTTGCATTCAAGCAGCCTGGTGACTGGGCATCATTTTTTTCCTACATCGGACACCCGGGTGTACTGCGCAGTCCCGAGAGTGGCGGCGGCTATCGGCTGTATTTTGAGAACCTGATGAGCAAACCAATATATATCGTGAATGGCGAAAACGATCGCCTGTATCCGGCCGCGTCACTGGGTTCGTTCGTGGAGATTCTCGAGCAGGAAGGTGTTGAGCACACCTTTCGGGTGATCGCCGGCGGTGGTCACAACACCAACTGGTTGCCGGAAGAGCGACCGGCAATCGAAGCCTTCAGGCAGCAGCATCCCCGTGATCCGTTCCCGGAACAGATACAGTGGGTTGCCGATCGCGTGGATAGCTTCAACCAGAATCACTGGATCCGGATTGATGAACTCGCCGAGTCGGGTCGGCCTGCGCTGCTGCAGCTTGATCGCGAGGGCAACGTATTCAGCGCCACTGTCAGAGGAGTCAGGGAGTTTACGCTGCTGCTGAATCCGGACGAGGTGAATTTTGCCGACCCGTTGCTGGTAAGCGTCAATGGCCGGGTGGTGTATACCGGTACCGTGCGGCAATCCATGGCGACGCTGCTGGAATCTGCCCAGGCTCTGGACCGTGAATTCCTCTATACCGCCACCTTGAGTGTTGAGGCGCCCTGAGCTGGTGTTTTCTCCCGGCGCCTGACCGGGCTGGTGATATTTTCTGCAAGCCATTACCGGTATGCTGCCGCCCTGTACACTGGCGGGAGACCCGGGTAGCATTCTCGGGCGCCGTCGTGAGCGGCGAACGTACCTGCGCGCCAGCGCGAAATTGTTCAACAGGAGAAGGCTGTGAAACGGAGTGTTCGGCGAAATATCGATATTGCCCTGACCGGTCTCGGTATTGGCATCATCTTCAGTGCCGTGATTCTTGGCGGGTCTCTCGATATTCGCGCGCAACTGCCAATTGCGCTGATCGGCGTGTTGATTATGGAAGCCGGAGTGTGGGGCCTTTCCGCCAAGCTGTTTCCCAGTGAGCGACGTTTCTCACAACTGCGCGAGGAAGGTGACCGGATGATGGATCTGATTCGCGAGTTGAACTCTGCAGCCATCGCCAAGGACACCGGTGCTGAAGACGCCAAGCGTTTTCAGGACACCCTGCAGAAAATGCATGATTCGGTGCTGAAGATGTCTGACCTGGCTGCGCTCGAAGACGGCAAGAAAGACCGCGATTCTGACGCCACTGCCTGACTTGCGGTTATTTTTCGTTTTTCTCAGGCGCTGTTCCGGCGACTGCTTGCGGCTCATCTGACCCCGACCTCTGATCTCCGGCTCCTGACTCCCGACCTCTGACCCGGTTACTCCAGCCACACGCAACGCGGGTTGCCAATAGGCTTTCTGGCGCGGAAACTGGTCGCTGTCTTTTCGTGACCAGCACTGCCGTTCTGCTGAATCCAGCGCCTGCGATGGCGGACAAGTCCCTTGCATCACGGTGGGGATGTGCAATGATTAGGCCCAAAATGACAACCAGATCCACAAGGATCGATACCGGGAGACCCTGTTCATGCGAATTCCTTTCGGTCGCACTCTACTGGCGGCGACTTATCTGTTATCACTGTCCAGCATAGCCAGCCTGGCACACGCCCAGGGCAATGCGCGCGGCACCATTGGCCCGAGTCCCTATGAAGTGATTCCCTACTGGGCAGAACCGTTCCAGGAGCAGGGCTACGCTTTTGGCGGCAATTCCGGTATCTGGGCGGAAACGCCGGAGCGCATCATCATCGCCCAGCGTGGCGAAACGGTGCTGCCATTCCCGGTACCGGATGATTTTCCGGGATTCGCCGGGGCATTGGGCATTAATGTGCTCACCGACACCAATCGTCGCACCTGGCAGAACTGTCTGTATGTCGTCAATGGTGACGGTGAAGTTACCGAGATCTGGGATCACCTGGATTATCTCTGCGCGGACTCGGCAGGGCCCGGGCCGCACCGCATTCGTATCAATCCCTATGACCCGGAAGAAAAAATCTGGCTGGTGAATGAAACCTTCCACCAGATTTACGTGATTGCCAATGATGGCAGTGAAGTGCTCGCCACCTACGGTGAAAAGGGCGTGCCGGGCGATGACGCCGATCACTATGGTCGGCCCCAGGACGTGGCGTTCCTGCCCGATGGACGTATCCTGGTTGCGGACGGCCTCGATAATCATCGCATCATCATTTACGACGCGGACATGAACTATCTCGGTGAGTTCGGTGGGTTTGGAGACGGACCAGGCCAGTTCAATACCATCCACTCACTGGGCATTGGTCCGGAGGGGCGCGTCCTGGTTACCGATCGTTCCGGCGGCGAGGTCAATCTGTTCCGAACTACTGACGATCCTGCGGTTATCGAATTTGAACGCTCCATTGGTTCGCCGTTGACGCTACCGCTGGACATCATCGTTAACGACGATGGCTTCTGGATTACTGATCTTGGACCATTGCGTTTCGTGAAGTTCGATTTCGAAGGCAATATCCAGTACACCTGGCTGGTACCGCCGGATCTGCCCAATGGCTACCTGGAAGTCCATACTTTCAGCGTGGACCCCGATGGCAACCTCTACGGTGGTGACAATCAGTATGGTCGCACCCAGAAGTTTGTTCCCCGCGAAGGCGTCGATCCGGCATTGCTGATCGATCCACCCTGGGTAGCGCCCTGAGGAAATTAGAATGAGAGCTGGCGCTTTTTTCCTGGGATTTGTTCTGGTTTCAGGTCTGGTTCTGGGCCAGGGGTCGGTGCTTCATGCCCAGGAACCGCGGCTGAACAAGACCATCGAATTACTTGAATCCGGTCAGCCCGCGTTCGGCATCCTGTCATTTGACTATTCCCTGAACAACGCTCGTTCCCTGGCGCGCTCGGGTCTCGATTTCGTGATCATCGACATGGAGCACGCCCCTTACGATGTAGAGCGTCTGCGCACCTTCCTGCTTGGCATGACCGACAAACGGTCAATCCTTGCCAAGGGTAATTTGCAGCCCGATGTCGTGCCCATCGTACGTATTCCAGCTATCGGTCAGGAAGATCTTCTTTCGCAAGCCAAGCAAGTGCTGGATGTCGGCGCGTTTGGGGTCATGTTTCCCTCAATTAACAATGCTGCCGAAGCGGAAATGGCGGTGCGTGCCACTCGCTATCCACAGCTCAACGGGGCGGCCGATTATGAACCGAAAGGACTACGTGGCCGCAATCCATCCAATGCGGTGTGGTACTGGGGAACGCGGGACTACCATCAACGTGCAGATGTCTGGCCACTGGACGCAGGTGGCGAATTGCTGGCGATAATCCAGGTGGAAACCCTGGAAGCGGTGGAAAACATTGAAGAGATACTGGCAGTACCGGGTATCGGGGCTATTTTCATCGGTCCGGCTGACCTGAGTACCGACATGGGCTATGCCAGTTCCAGCGCAACTGAAGTAGAGGCGGCGATTCAGCAGACGCTGCGTGCATGCCTGGCCAGCGATGTGCCCTGTGCCATTACCACCTCGCCAGACTCGGTCGCCACCCGGCTTGAGCAGGGTTTCCGTCTGGTGACCGTCGGTCTGGATGGGGGCTTGTCGGCGCGTACCACAGAGGCTCTGCGCCGCGGACGCGAAGCGGCCGGGCGCGACTAGTTCAGTTACGGTTAGAGGGTCGAGTCAGGACCGGCTTTTTTCGAGCAGTGCCGGTAAGTCGGCAATCGAATCAATGATGGCATCCGGCGACACGTCCGAGGCTCTTGCGAGCTCTTCCCGGTACTTGCCGGTTTTCACCAATAAGCCTTTAAGACCCGCTGCCTGTCCGCCGCCAACATCGTTGTCGATATCATCTCCAACTATCATGATTTGATCCGCCGGGGTGTCCAGCGACGCCGTTGCCAGGTTGAAGAAGTCCGCGCTGGGCTTGCCGATTATCTTGGCCTGTTTGCCCGATACGAACTCCAGTCCCGCAACAAAGGCACCAATATCCATTTGCAGGCCATCCTCGCCTTGCCAGAATTTGTTCATATGCATGGCGATCAACTCGGCGCCGTTCATCAATTCGCGAAACACCTTGTTGAGCAGTTCGTAGTTCCAGGCGGCGCCAATATCGCCAACGATGACGTAGTCTGGCTGCCTGGTCCCCTGGGTAAAATCCTGAAAATCGGCCTGGGCCGATTCACGGATTAGCAGGTGTACGGAGGGATTGTTCTGCTGTAACAGGAATTGCCGCGTGGCCGTTACCGCACTGAAGATTTCCTCAACATTGATGTTCATCCCCATGGCATTGAGTTTGTCCGCCACATCGGCAGCAGTGCGGGTGGAGGTGTTGGTAATAAAGCGAAACGGAAGGTGCTTTGCCCGGCAATAGTTGAGCGTCTCCGCGGCGCCTTCGATAACCTGGTCACCGACATAGAGGACACCATCGAGGTCAAAAAGAATAGCGCTGACTGGCTGCATGGATAGGGTGAGGTTGGGAATGAGTGGTCACTATAACATCAGCGTACTGCAGACACAGACTGGCCGTGGCCGCTATGGGTTCGCTGGCGGTGAAAGGCCAGGCATGCCGTCTGCAGGCCCCGCAATGACTTGTCTGAATTGATAGAGGTGCCCTTAAGTTAGCGTTACAGGATTGTAAATGTCAGGCCGTCGCTGCTATAGGCAAAGACATCGGAAGCGCTCAGTCCGTAGGCGAAATAGACCGTCGCCGTGACGTTGGAGACCCCTAGTTCGTCCGGCACAAAATTGTGAAAGGCCACCAGATCTTCCTGTGCCTGCAGAGCACGCGGCGCCGAGGTGCCACCCAGTGTCGCGAGGTCTCCGTCCCAGGCCTGGTAGTTGCCCTGTTCATCAACGAAGAACAAGCCGGCACCTGGCACCGAAATGACGATAAAGGTCTGGCCGCTCTCACCCTGGTGCTGGTAGGGAATACTCAAAGTGGCAGTCACATCAATGCTGTCGCTGCTGGTGAACTGCGAGCCTGCCTCACCGTTACCGGTACTGCGGGCAAACAGGGAAAGGGCGCTTGGCTCGCCGTTTGCCGTGCTGACCGCCAGGACGCTGGAGTGTCGCTTGGCGGCTACCTGGAAGCGGGTATGGTTGATGGCATGGACAGCATCGGCGCCTTGCTCAGGATCATTACGGGAGATGCCGCAGGGCTGACCGTTACAGTCATTGTTTTCCGGGCTGGAAAAATACGGGGCACCCACGGCGCCGGCAAAACGCGATGGGTAAGCCATGATGGTGGCGAACGATCCGTCCACGCCATAGCCTCGTGCCCAGGGCAGCGTGGCCTGTGCTCCTGATTCCTTGCGGGAATGGTTGAGCCCGAGGTTGTGTCCCAGTTCATGGGCGAGGGTGACTTCATCACAGCCGCTACCACCATTTTCGGGAAACCCCGGCCGATACAGAGTGACGTAGAGTTCCGTATCGGCGGAATAGGGATGGAACAACTCGCCGCTAAAGCCGACACCAGGCGCATCACCCAGGCCACAGAAATTGTCGCCGTCCTTGATGCCGTCGATCATCACCACAATGTCTGCACCAACGCGATCCCGCAATTCGGAAATATTGGCGAATACACCGTCGCCCCGGGACAGCGTTTCGATTGCTGTTCTCAGACCGCTGTTGAAGTCATAGTCCACCAGTGAGTAGTACACCGGCCGAAAACGGACGCCGGCGCCGCTGTCCTGATAAAAACCATTGGTCAGCTCCACCAGTTGATTGATTTCGGTTTCCGGGAAGGGGGTGTCCAGTTCATCCACGAAATCGCGCGTGTACAGAAACAGCAGGTCAATTTCGGCCACAGTGTTGGAGCCGGGATTCGATGCGAAATCGGCTGGATTGGTGCCCAGAATCAATTCGTTAAAATCCGATGTGCCGTCAAGATCGGTATCGAGCAAGGTATCCTGATTGACGAAGATAAAAGCATCGTTACGCACATGCTCGCCGGGATTAAAAATATCGCCAACGAACACCGAGCTGGGCACCTGGGGATAGGACTGTCCGGTAATCCTGACTGAATAGTCAAACTCTATGCTGGCACCTGCGGCCAGCTCGCCGAGAGGGCAGTCGATGGTTCCCTGGCTGCCGGTAGTGCCGGGCTGGCAGCCACTGGTGCTGCCCAGAAACTCAGTCATGTCCACAATAAACAGCACGGTGACATCTTCGTTGCTGATGGCGCTGTCCAGATTGTTGGTGATTGTGAACCTGACATCCACCTGATCACCAATGGTGGCCACATCCCGGGACAGGGTTTGCGTGATGCTGACATCGCTGTTGCCCAGCGCGGCGCGGGAACGCAGTCCATTGCCTGGTGGCGTTTTGCTCAGGCCGCCCTGGTCAATGACGGCACGCGGCAGGTCGGGATCCTGGGAATACAGCCAGCCGAGGTAGTTATTGTCACTGTTATTGGTTCCGTTACTGTTAGCGGTTCCGCTGTCGCTACGCGCCGCACGCAAGCCGTACTTGTAGCCCTGCCAGTAAATGGTAGCCAGCACGGTCTGTGCATTGACGGTTAGCGTCAGCCGGTCACCGGTATTGCCGCCGATCCCGATACCGCGCCAGGCGCTGTCACCGTTGATGTAACGGGCCTCGGATATCAGCTGGAAATCAGCCGTCTGACCCGGGGCCATTGCCAGGGTCAGGGTCAGTCCCTGGGTCAGCCTGCCGGGGAGCCCGGCAGGCAGTTGTACCGCATGCTGCGCGACCAGGTGTGATGGCACGCCGCTGCTGGCCGACTCCCCGATAAGCAGATCGGGATCTGCCGGATTCCAGAGAGTCAGCGTCTGGGCGTGCAAAGCAGGGCTGAACAGAACAATCAGTAGCAGACTGAAGGCGACGAATATCGGGCGCATGGACGATTAACTTATTGGCGGCACTCGACCCGGTGTCGATGGCTGCCAATAAATATAATCAATACCGGCTCTGTAAAACAGGGCTTTGATCACAGCGCTGGCGATTGGCGGGGTTGAAAGCAGAAATGAAAGTGAGATCAAAACCCGGGTGAATCGGCAGTGAAGCGGCAATAAAAAAATTTTTCGCGCATGACAGGGAATGGTGACTAGGTTCTGGTTATGAAGCTGTTTGTTACACCCATCTGCTGGATGTGGTCGCGCCGGGCAGGAGGGGCTTGTCGCCAACGCTCTGCGCCCGTCCAGTCTTCGCTTCGCTACGCCCGGCGAGCCCGGGTGCCTTCACTGCGAAAAAAGCCCTGGAAAACCACTGCTGTCCCACAGATACATACCCCTTAACTAGCACTGAAAAGCGGCTTCGAGCGGTGCGCCCGGCAGTTAGCTTGTGCCGCTGCGGACCACGCCCTTCCAGTCTTCGCTTCGCTACGCCCGGCAAGCCAGGGTCCCTTCACTCTGAAAAATGCCCTGAAAAACGGTCATTTTTCGCCGTTCAGCCCAGGTCCTTGATTTAGGTCCTTAATTGCAGCGGCACAAGCTAACTGCCAGCCGCCCCTTGCTGTATGCAAGCGTCAAGGTTCACTGGCTTCGAGATTGCACCCCGTGAGCACGCATCTAGGTTTCATATCCAAAATCATCAGGATACTCTCGAAACACCAGCACTTAAGCTGATCGAATATCTTCGTTGGTAAACTGTGGGACAGCAGTGCCCTGAACTACGGTCTTTTTTCTCCGTTCAGCGCTGTCGCTTAACTGTTGGCCACAAGCCCCTCCTACCCGACACTCCGAGCACTGGTGGGTGTTACGCTGTTTGTTAGCTTGGTTTCCCTTCGCTTAGAAGTGCGAAGGGGGGTAAGAAGGGAGGTAAGAAGGGAGGTAAGAAGAGAGCTTCGATGTCCCGGCTGGCACTGCGCGAGCGGATGTGGGGCGGCAGGGTTTCCGGCCCGCCAGTTAAAGCCGGCGCTGAACGAAGGGAAAAAGGCCGGGTATAACCGGCCTTGATCAACAAATTGTGGTACGGACTTCAGTAGCGGTTGTCGAGCTCGCTACTGATACAGCGCGGCACGCGCGGCGCCATGGACCTGCAGTGAGTAGAGGATGTCATCATTCTGGATCATGCCGATAAAGACAACGTTCTCCACCGGATCAATCCAGAACCAGGAACCGGCAATGCCCCACCACCAGTGGGTGCCCACCGGCGCGCCCTGGAATGCGCCGGAGTTTTCCACCACGGCGAAGTCCAGGCCAAAGACGTTACCTGGGTACAGCATGCCAATATTGGGCACCGCTTCCGGCAGCTGATTGCTGCGCATGTGTTCCACCGCTGCTTCAGACAGCACGCGCTCGCCGTTGTACTCACCCTTGTTTAAGTGCATCTGGGCGAACTTCATGTAATCTGCCGCAGTGGAAGTCAGGCCGCCGCCACCGGAAAGAAATTTTGGTCTCTCCAGAAACGAGTGCGGCGGGTTGAGGATCGCATTGGACTGGCGCCATTCCAGGCCGCCCGCGTTGCCCGGGCCGTACATGCGGGCAAGCCGCTCGGCATTTTCCGGATGCACGTAGAAGTCAGTGTCCTCCATTCCCAGCGGCGTGAACAAGCGCTGTTGCAGGAACTCGTCGAAACTCATGCCCGACAGGCGTTCCACCAGCCAGCCCTGGATATCAACCGAGATGGAATACACCCACTGACTGCCCGGTTGATGACCCAGGGGAATTTCACCAAGCGCGGGCATCGATTCTTCCAGAGTATAGCCGGGCAGATTCATAATACCTGCTTCGGTGTAGGCTTCGGCGATGGAGCCCTGGGACAGCGGCGGGGTATAGAGGAAGCCGCCGGTGTGGCTCATCAGTTCGCGGATCGTTGGCGGGTGATCTGCCGCCTCGGTTGCCCAACTGCCGTCGTCATTCTCGGAGACGAACACGCGCAGGTCTGCCAGCTCTGGCAGATGTTGTGCCAGCGGATCGTCGAGCTGAAATTTACCCTCGTCCCACAGCATCATCAGGGCGGTGCCAGTGACCGGCTTGGTCATGGAGAAGATGCGGAAAATGGTGTCGGTGCTCATGGGCACCTGGTCCTCGACGTTCTGATAGCCGATTCCTTCGTGCATCAGCACTTCTCCGTCCTGGGCCACCATGATCACGGCGCCGGAAAGACGTTGGGCGTCGACCCGCGCCTGGATGTCGGCTTTGACTGCATCCAGCTGCGCCTGCTCGATATCGGCGCTGGCCAGATTGCCCAGCAGCAGTAATGGAACTGCCAGCAGTAGCGACAGATATCGCGTCGGCAATGAGCGTTTACTAGTTTGTTGCATGGAGTTCCCCGATTAATTATGGTGCGTTGTCGGCGTGTCGCGCCGGACCCGAATCGTAAACAGGCTGTCTGCGCCCCGACAACAACCATCTGGTGTAAGATGCTGCTATTAGAGCATCATTCTGGTGGCCGATAAACGCCAGGGACTTGGTGGATCTGAACAAACGCCGTGGTTTTCAGGCGATTCACCCCGGCTCGAGACAAGCCAGGAAAGGCTCAGCAAGAAACTGTCACCAGGACCGAATGTCAGTCGCCCTGTTTAGCCGGCAGTTACAGTTCGGCCTGGCACCGTTCACTTATCGACCTTGCAGGAATTACCCATGCTCAACTTAAACCGCGCTGCACTTGCGTTGCTGCAGCACGGGTCAACTATTGTGCTTGCGGCAGCCTCGATTGCCGTTGGCGCCTGGCTTGCCTTTCCGATTCCCGGCACCGAAATTCCCCAGACCGGGCAAACCGTGGCGGTGTTGCTGGTGGGTGCTTTGTTGGGACCGGTGCGCGGCAGTATGGCGGTGCTCATCTACCTGCTGGTGGGGCTGTTAGGGCTGCCGGTCTACAGCGACGGGGGCTCCGGCTGGCAAGCGTTGACGGGCCCCAGTGCCGGCTACTTCGCTGGCTTTGTGCTGGCAGCCGCCGTGATGGGTACGCTGCTCAAGCCACCTCGACACCATGATTTCCTGCTGGCCAGCGCGCTGTTCATTGTCGGTCATTTGCTAATCCTGCTATCCGGCTGGGCCTGGCTATGCCTGGAGACAGGCGCGGGAACAGCCTTCAGTCAGGGGGTGGCGCCATTTGTCTATGGCGGGCTGGCCAAATCACTGTTGGCGGCGGCCCTGCTGTGCGCCAACTGGTATCTCCTGCCAACCCGGTTCTGGCGATTCCGGCAGCAGCACTGATTATCCAGATGCTGGTGAAGCGAAGCGCGTTGCCATGCCGGGGTGGCAAGGGATGGCGCTCAGCCGAATTAATGCCGACCTATCAATCTGGTCAGGTGGCGCCGGTCGGGCAATGAAGCATTCAGTTCTGCGCCCAACCCGTGTAGGATACCGGCGCATGACTACCTACCTGATGCTCAAACACCTGCACGTCACCTTCGCCGTCTTGTCACTGCTGGGGTTTTCCCTGCGCGGCTACTGGATGCTCACCGAGTCAGCCTGGCTGCAGAAAAAGCCGGTGAAGATTTTGCCGCATATCAACGATACCTTTCTGTTACTGACGGCGCTGATGCTGGCGGTGGTAACCGGGCTTTATCCGTTCGCGGTAGGTTGGGTGACCCTGAAACTGGTGCTGCTGGTGGTGTATATCGTACTCGGCACCTTTGCCCTGAAGCGTGGTAAGACCAGGCAATCGCGAACCGGGTTCTTCATCGCGTCACTGGCCACCATTGTCACCATCTTCCTGCTCGCGATTATCAAGCCTGGCTTTTAAGAACCGCTTTTAGGTTCATCGCGCATTTCGGGAAATTGTGACCAGGCTCTGTTTATTGTGCTCATCTGAAGCGTGTGGTCTGGGGTACGAGAGAGCTTCGCTGTCCCAGCCAGCACTGCGCTCGAGGTCTGTGAGTCGCAGACCAGAGGTTCCATAACATGGCTGGGCACACTACAAAATTGCTCTTCCCCGAAGAACTGCGAAAAACCCTCTTTTATTTTTTATCCGAGCCGTAAATCAGGCACTGAGGTTCAGGCAGAGCTGGCCTTGCTGCTGTCGGCAGCCTCCAGAAACGGGCCGTCGACGCAAAGACGGCGGCCATCCGGCGCATCACAGGCGCCGCAGATACCGACTCCACATTTGGTCCAGTAATCAATCGCATTGAAGATGCGGGTGTCCGGTACGTAGTCGCGCTGCAGCTTTTCCGCGGCGTGCACCATGGGCGCCGGACCGCAGTTATAAAACACCAGCTGCTGGCGCTCGCTGTCGGACATCTGCTGCAGACGCTGGGCCAGCATTTCGGTCACCAGGCCGTGGTAGCCGCGACTGCCATCGTCGGTTGCTACGTGCAGTTGGCTTACCTGATCGCACTCATCCATGAAATACAGCCGGTCCTCGCTGCGGGCACCCATAAAGATCTCCGCGTTGCCAAAATCGCGGGCGATCTGGTAGACCGCCGCCAGGCCCGTGCCGCCCGCCACACACATGATCCGGGCATCGTCCGGTGGTGTCACGCCCTGGCCGTGGGGACCGCGCACATAGGCTTCGACCCCGGGCTCGAGACTCAGACACGCCTCGGTAAACTGGCCCAGGTTAATCACCACCAGTGAGAACGGGTCATCGGTGAGCGCTGAAAACGGCTTCTCGCCCAGTCCGGGAACCCAGAGAAAGACGAACTGGCCGGGCTGCACGTTGACCTTCTCCTTGAAGCGCAGGATGCAGATGTCGTCGGTGATGCGCTGATTCTCCAGTAGCGTCACCGGGCGAAAATTCATGTCCACGTCATAGCGCACCAGCGCCTCGGCCTGTTCCGTGCCCGCCTCAAGGTCATTGCTGAGCACCTGGAAATAGTCGCGAATCTCGTCGGTACTCATGCCCACCAGGGCCGAGCCGATGCCGATGATGGTTGCCCCGGCGGCCTGGAAGTCCCGCACGTCCTGGGCGCTGCTGATGCCGCCACAGGCAATGATGGGGCAGGTTACCGCCTCGTGGATGGCTTCCACACATTCCAGTGCCCGCGGCAAAATGCCTTTTCCGGATACTCCGCCGACCTCGTTGCTGAGAATGGGATGATCGAACGCGGTATAGCGTTCCGGTCCCATGGTGTTGATGGCGCACAGGGCGTCGGCGCCGCCGGCCACTGCCGCCAGGGCAATCTCTTCGATATTGGGCACATTAGGGGTGAGCTTGGGGATTACCGGGATGTCGACAGCCGCCTTTACCGCGGCAACAATCTCTTTCACCAGCGCCGGGTCCTGGCCCATGGCCATGCCGTAGCCCTGGGCATGAGGACAGGACAGGTTAAGTTCGAGTCCGTCGCCGAAGGGGGCCAGCTGCTTCGCCACTGCCACGTATTCCTCGACGCTGCCGCCGAAGATGGATATCAGCAGAAAGCGATCTTCCGGGATAGTCAGGCCAGCCAGCAATTGCGCTGAGCGCTCCGCGCCGGGATTGGTCAGGCCCACGGCATTGGTGAAATGGCCGGGCTCCTGTTGGGTCAGGATCGGCTCGCGATAGCCCAGTCGGGGCTCCGGACCGATACTCTTGGTGGTCAACACCCCCACTTCCGGCATGGTGTCGAACACCCGCTGGATAATGTTGGCGGAGCAGGTGACTATGCCTGAAGGGATGGTAAAGGGGCCAGACAGGGTCTTGCCCAGGAATTCAGTTTTCAATGGCTGGGGAACTCTTGATCGGATGGCTTCGGGTTCGTATTTTACTGCCTGCCGCCGCCAAACGCACGGGGGCCGGGGTGGCAAGCCCAGGATATTGTAAAGGTTTCAAGGTCTGGGCTACCGCATACCTCTATCTGCCCACGGTGCAAACCGGTCTGGTTGTTGCGTTGCTGCACAAACACTCACAGTCGGTCACTGCCGTCCCACTGTTTCATGTTCCTTAACCAGCGCCGCAATGCGGCTCCTAGCGCCCCTTGCTGTTTGCGAGCGTCAACGAGCACTGGCTCCGTGGGTCCGTACCCTATGCTAAACAACAAGGTTTCTTGTCTGAAAGCATCAGCAAACGCTCGCAACACCAGCACGTGGCCTGATCCAGTATTTTCATTGGAGAATCTGTGGGACAGCAGTGCACACTCGGTGGCTCTTCTGCAGTGGCGAAGTGAATTCTGAAATGTGCTGGCGATGTATGCCAGGAACAACATTATCGATCTGCAAACAGCTATCTTAATGCGGCTTCAGGCGGGAAGACAGTTCGCGGATAATGAACACACTGCGAATTCAACGGGTGTCCTGACACTGGCAGTGCAGACGGGTTGTTCCGCGCAAGACTGCGAATTTGTATCACTGGCAAAATCTCTGAATCTGAAGCTTGTCACTGGCGCTGGGAAACTGGTGGAAACATTCCCCGGGATAGCGATCACACCAGATGAATACCTGCGCACTGAACTTTAAGGTGCACATTAACTCATCGCCTGACCTTGCGGCGCGCAGCTGCGTCCGCCAACTGCCACTGGTTAGGCTTTACCGGCCTGAACTCACCGTCAAAACAATCGCTTCACCAATCTCAGCAATCGCCTCATTCCGCTCTGAGAAAGATGCTTCCGTTTGCGTAAGATATAGCGCTACAACGATGGGCTGGCGCTGCGGTGGCCAAATTATGGCTGTTATGGAGCGCGATCCGAAACCTCCAGCCCCTGTTCGATCCGCAACGATCCAGCCTTCCGGAACAGCTGCCCGAAAAAGCTCATCTGCAACCAGGTTGCTTTTCAGCCAGTCACGCAGCTGCTCTCTGGACTTTCCGGATAACGCGGTTCCCAGCAGTAAACTCCGAAGATTGTTTACCATTGCGTTTGCAGTCGTTGTATCCCTGTTGTCACCTGGTACGGCCTCATTAAGATCCGTTTCCCAGCGATCAAGACGCGTTACATCATCTCCCAGGTCCCTCACGAATGATGTTATTTTCTCCGGCCCGCCAAGCGAACGCAGAATCAGGTTTGCGGCTGTGTTGTCGCTCATTGTCAGAGCTGCCTCACAAAGATCCGCAAGGGGCATGGCCTGATTGCCCGCGTATTTTTCGGTGATGGGGGAGTAGGTCACGAGATCTGACTTTGAAAAACTCACCTTTCTTTCGAGGTTTTCATGTCCCGCATCGACGCGGTGAAGCAAGGCCGCACAAGCAAGCGTTTTAAACGTGCTCGACATGGCAAATCGCTGGTCAGCTTGATATTCCCACTTCTGACCTGACTCCACATCATAAGCAGCAAAGCCCACTCGGGCCTCTATCTCGCCAGCGATTCTTGTCACAGTACTAATCAGGGAATCGTGGTCGTCGGCAACTGCAATTGATGCCAGAAAGCCAAGAAACACGGCTACAGAATACTTTAATAACACCGGCATTGGTTCAAGCCTCATAATTGCTCAGTACCCGATTCGAGCTGCATAACAGTCTGTAATAAAGGTCAGCGGTCTTCCTGCGATATTTGCCAGGCTGGCGGTTCTGATCTACTCGCCCATAGCGTTACAGCCATCCATTGGTATAACTATAGAATTTCCTGGAAGGAGTAACATTTACAAACCAGTCAATGAGGATCGAATGTTCCTGTTCCGGTGCGGATCATCATAGATGAATGACCCGGCTGCGAGCCGGGACAGCCGCAGGCAAGAGCCAACGCACTACAGCATCTCTTTCAATGCTGGTTTGGTCACCTTGCCCATGGCATTGCGTGGTAGTGCCTCGATAATCTTGATGTGTTTGGGGATCTTGTAGGACGACATCCGATCGGTGCACCAGGTCTTAAGGTCTTCGTAATTGAGTTCGGCACCCTTGTTCAGGCCAATGAACGCTGTCACCGCCTCTCCCCAGGTGTCGTCAGGCACGCCGATCACCGCCACTTCGGCGATAGCGTCGTGCGTCAACAGCACGCCTTCGATTTCCAGCGCCGACAACTTGTAGCCGCCGGACTTGATGATGTCTACCGAAGAGCGACCCATGATGCGGTAATAGCCATCTTCCATCACCGCCACATCGCCGGTGCAGAACCAGCCGTCCTTGAAGCTCTCCCGGGTGGCTTTTTCGTTGTCCCAGTACTCCTGGAAAACATTGTCGCCCTTGACGCGGATCTCGCCAGGTGATGCTTCTTCGTTTATTGGTTCATCGTACTCGTTGAATAGCTGTACCTGCACACCAGGCAGCGGTTGTCCCACAAAGCCGGCGCGGCGCTCGCCGTGGTAGGGATTTGAGATGCCCATGCCGATTTCAGTCATCCCATAACGCTCCAGCAGCACCTGGCCGGTGAGGTCCTGCCACTGGTTGAACAATTTAACCGGGCAGGCGGCGGAGCCGGAAATGTTCAGGCGCATGGCCTTGAAGCCGTCACAGATCTGCTGCACCCGGGCTGCATCGATGGTGTCGAAATACTGAATCAGTTTGACATAGATGGTGGGCACCGCCATGAACACGTTGTAAGTGCCATCCACGATCTGGTTGCTGATGGTGGGAATATCGAATTTGGCAAACAGGTGCACCGTGGCGCCGGCCCACAGGCCGCAGCTGAGTATATTGATGATGCCATGAATGTGATGGAGCGGCAGGAACAGCGGAATTACATCATCCTCGGTCCAGGCCCATGCCTCCAGCAGGGTGGTAATCTGGGCGCGAATGGTTTTGTGGGTGGAAACAACTCCCTTGGGTTTGTTGGTGGTGCCACTGGTAAACAGCATCATGGCGCGGCGGCTGTCGTCGATGTCCGGTAGTTCGCCCGCCGACTCGGCCAGCAGCTCATCGACCGTGTACAAGGCCACATTCAAGCGCTGGCACAGCTCACCCAATGACTCAATATACTCGGGGCTGGTCACCATTCTGGTCACCCGTGCGCAGCTAAGATAGTGATCCAGCTCCGCCACGGCCGAGGCCACATTCAGGGGCACCGCGATGCCGCCCGCGCGCCACACGCCATGCATGGTCGTGACATAGTCCAGGCTGGCAGGCAGAAAAAATGCCACACGTTCCTCATCAAGGTCGGCTTTGCCACCCAGCAGGCCAGTGGCGAAGCGATTGATGCGCTGGTTCACCTGGCTATAAGTGTAAGACGTGTCACCTTCTACCAGCGCGGTGCGATCGCTTTCCTGGTGCAGGTTGGGGAATGACTCTGAACTCATGGCTTATTTCCGCTTTTCTATTTATGACTTATGACGAGTTAAAACATGGCGCTGACAATGAAATACAGGATAGACGGTCCCAACAAACAGCCAACGCCGGTATAGAAAGTCGCCGTCATTGCGCCGTAGGGAACCAGTTTTGGGTCGGTGGCGGCAAGGCCGGCAGCGACACCGCTGGTGGTGCCCATCAGGCCACCAAACACCATCGCAGACTGGGGATTGTCGAGGCCGATGTAACGCGCCACCAGGGGCGTGCCAATCATTACCAGTATGGACTTCACCAGACCGGCAGCGACACTGAGGGTGATAACCTCGTTCGAGGCGCCAATTGCTTCCCCGGTGACCGGGCCAACGATGTAAGTCACCGCACCGGCGCCGATGGTAGTGATTTCGGCCGGGTCAGTGTAGCCGAACATCACCGAAATAGCGGCGCCCACTATGAACGACACGATCACGCCGGCAAAGATGGAAATCACACCCGCCAGGCCCGCTTTGCGCAGTTCACTGAGTTTGACACCGAAAGCGGTCGCGACAATGGCAAAATCGCGCATCATGCCGCCACCCATCAGGCCAATACCGCCCAGCAACGCCACGTCCGCAAGACCAGTGCTGCCACCGGTGGCGACGCCACCGAAATAGGCCGCCAGCAAACCCAGGGCGATGGCTATTGCCGAGCCGTGAATACGGCCCTGGGTCAGCTTGTCCGCCAGGAAATAGGAAACCCAGATGGTGATACCCACCAGGGCAAAGGCAACAATCAGGCTGTTGCGTCCAAAAACCGTGTCAAAGATCTCCATCAGGACGGTCCCCCGTCCAGACGCTCGTCGACCGGTTCATCCTGGCCGATTTTGCTTAGCACCGGGACCAGCGCAAAGCTGACTACCACCGCTGCAACACCGGCCAGTAGCGCCAGTAGGCCGCCGTCCACTGCCGCCGCCACGTTCTGGCGCGCTGCCATGGCCACCACAATCGGGATATACATGGCGCTCCAGAACTTGATGCCGTCCCCGGCTGAGCCCTCGGTCAGTGCCTTGAAACGGTCCGAGTTGCTGGCCAGCACCAGAAACAGCATGGCAATACCAACACCGCCGACATTGGCATCCACGCCAAGGGCGACACCGAGTGCTTCACCAATGAGCATGCCGGCGATCAGGCAGGCAGAGAGCAGGGCGACTCCATAAACAATCATTATTATTATTCCTTTCGGGAGGCGCCAGAGGTGCGCCACTGGAGGCCGATGATATGACGCGACTGGGGCCAGTGCAATTTGCCGGCGCCCCGCAGAATTCGCTGCCTGCAGCGGCCGACGCCAGTCCGCGCGGGCAACTTCGCGCTGATTACCCACTATGCTATGCTGCGCAATTCGTGTCCGGCGCAGGCTACGCCTCGTCCCCAATTTCCGGAGAATAATTCATGATCAGCAAACGCTTGTTGAACTCAATCCTGGTGGTCCTGTCGCTGCTTTCACTGCTGCCCGCAGTGGCCCAGGCAGAGAAGCCATTCAGTGCCGACCAGACTTTTGGTGATGCCATGCCTGCTGGCGAATCGGCAATGAGTTTGAAGGAGGCTATAGCCAGTCTCGGCGGGCAATCACAGGCTACCGTGAAAGTCACCGGTAAAGTCACCGAGGTCTGCCAGGCCAAGGGCTGCTGGATGATCCTGATGGACGGTGACACCTATGCGCGTATCACGTTCAAGGACTACGGCTTTTTCGTGCCGATTAAAACCAGCATGCAGCGCACCGTCGTTTATGGAGTGCTGAGTGAGCACGTGTTGAGCGGCGAGCAGGCAGAACACTTTGCCCAGGATGCTGGCGCCCAATCGACCCTGGCAATGGACGGAGAAGTGCGGGAATACTCACTGGTGGCCAGCGCCGTGGCGCTGGAAGACCGCTCCTGAGTGCGCCAGTAGACACGCCAACAAGCTGTGCCTGCTCGCGTAATGAACCTCAAAAATTATCGACATTATAAATTAGGGACCGGTTATGAATTTTGACCCCGCCACTCTGACGGAATTGGCTGTCAATTACGGCACCAAGTTACTGGCCGGCCTGGCCACCCTGGTCATTGGCTTATGGATTGTCAGTATCGTCAATTCGATCGTGCGCCGCATGATGGAGCGCAGCAAGGTCGATCCGTCCCTGCGTACTTTCCTGGGCAGCATGATTTCCATCCTGCTCAAGGTAATGGTCTATATCACCGCCCTGGGCATGCTCGGTGTGGAGATGACCTCGTTTGTGGCCATCATTGGTGCTGCCGGCCTGGCGGTGGGTCTGGCCCTGTCCGGCACCCTGCAGAACTTTGCCGGCGGGGTAATGATCCTGTTGTTCAAACCCTACAAGGTGGGAGATTTCATTGATGCCCAGAACTACTCGGGCACCGTCAAGGAAATCCAGATTTTTGTCACCTTGCTGACCACGCCGGACAACAAGACCGTGCTGATCCCCAACGGTTCGCTGGCCACCGGCTCGATGATTAATTTCTCTACCCAGGAACAGCGCCGTGTGGACTTCATCTTCGGTATTGCCTACGGCGATGACGTGGACGTGGCCTACGGCGTGCTGAAGCGCATTATTGAAGAAGACGAGCGGGTGCTGAAAGACCCGGAACCGTTCATGGCCCTGTCGGCCCTGGCAGACAGTTCAGTGAATATCGTGGTGCGCATCTGGGTGAACGCTGCGGATTACTGGGGTGTGCATTTTCACATGAACGAGCAGGTCTACAAGGAATTCCCCAAGGCCGGTCTGTCGTTCCCGTTCCCGCAGATGGATGTGCATCTGACGCAGGAAGACACCCCGCAGGCCGCACCGGATGCGCCTGCTAGCTGATAGTCAACAGCAGGGAATTCAGAACAGCAGGAACAGGGTCATGGCCAGCATTATCATGCCGGTTAACGTAATAATGGCGTAGGCAATGCTGATCAGCAGAAACAGCAGGACGCTCAGCAGCCAGCCGCGGTGGAAAAAGAACTTCAAGCTAAGGAACAGATAGACCGGCATCCAGATTGCAGCCAGGTCAGAGAACAGGCTGGCCAGGCCACTAATGAACGTGACCTCTGCTGACACAACAGCGTCCAGCAGCGTCTGTAGCAGCAGGATCGCTATCACGAAAGCGTTGTTGTGCAGCACCAGCACCAGATGCTCTATGTAATAGCGCCCGGAAGTGACGAAAAACAGATTCTGAATTAGCGCCAGTAGCGGCATCATCACCAGCAAGAATACGGTGATATATTCCATCAGCCCCATCAGGGTGTCGCGCGGGTCTTCCACCAGGCTGCGAAAATTCTCCTCGGCCTGATTGCGCATAACTGCCTGCAGATTGGCATTGCTTGTATCGCTGAGCAGGGGCAGGCGAATATTCTCGATCAGGGTATAAACCCCTTCCAAATCCGCCCCATCCAGCTGCGCCTGAATGTTCGATGATTGTGCCGCGGCATTGCTGTCCTGGGCTGTGGTGTCAACGTTTTGAATGTCCAGCATGGCGTCACGCAAGGACCCCAGGCTGTTGCCTGCCGTGACCACCACAAAGAACAGTATGCTGACGGCAATAAACAGACGCAGCGGCGGGGTGTAGCGCATGCGCTGTCCGCTGACATAAGCATTTGACAGAAATGCCGGTCGGGTGAGCAGCAGACCCACAGTGCGATAGGCGCGTCCGTCGAGGTCCAGCACAACGTGAAACAGCTCCCGCAGTAGCGAATAGACAGGGCGTCGGATTTCACGATTCGGTTGACCACAGATGGCGCAAAAATGGCCGTTCAGCGGACTGCCGCAATTGGCACAGGCCGTCGGTGGGGACGGAGAGTGGTCTGCTGCTGGATCTTTGTCAGGAGTGTCGGTCATGGCGGGCGAGTTGGGCAATGCTTGCCGACGCCGAGATTCCCCGCCCCCGGCCGACAGGGTGTGAGTCAGACCGGAGGCAGAGAGGCTCAAGGAGCACCCGGACACAGTCAGTGTGAGGTGTGGAGACCTGTGTCACGGGTAGTTGCAATACGACATCAAATCACTATGTGGCGTTGCAGGCAGAACAATAGCACCATATATAGTGAATCTCAAGCCTGGCGACTGACAATTAACACGCTGGCGCCGAGCCGGTTGGCGAGTTCTTTTCAGGCCAATGAAACCAACTTTGACACAGGTCAATTTCGGTCTCCGGGACCAGTGGTTTTATAGCCTCACCGTAACGTTGCTGCTCTTCCTTTCATGTGTGCAGTGTAAGTGACGGTTCTCAAGCAGGGATGGGGTTGCCGCTTCAACAGGGCAACCCCGTTTTTGATTCCCGGTATTGCCGGGAACGATTTTGTTGCCCCGAGTGCCCTTCTCCCCGGATTTCCGACCCAGCCACCGTTGAAACTGCCTGATTAAGTTCGTTGTTGCTGATGATTTGTGGCCTGGCTGAGTATCACCGCCCGGGCGCTGCTTGCCGGCTCTGTCAATTCGTGGCCTCTGAAAGTTTTGGTTTGCTGCCTGGTCCGGCAGGCAGTGGTTTATGCACATTACTACCTGAACTGAACAGTGAGCGAGCCATGAGCAAGACTGACTCCCGGCACTATCTTCCCTGGGTACATGCGCTTTTTATGGTCATGATTCTTAATCAGAGGTTCCTTAGCATCAACGACCAGCGCGGCGGTTGATCCGCTATACACCGGCTTTTTCAGCAGTCAGGCAATCAGAGGCTATGATGCGGTGGCGTATTTTCCCCGAGGCCTATGCGCCGCAGTACGGTGGATACAGCGCCTACGCGGTAGCCAACGGCGATACTGCCAGTGCCGAGCCCGACCTGTGGAAGATCCACGAAGGCAAGCTCTACCGCAACTACAACCGCCGCATAAATGAACGCTTCGGCAACGACATCGACAGTTTTATAGAACAGGCGGACCAGAACTGGCCGGCTATTGAAAAGAAATAGTTTTTCTTAGTTGCGTACGTAGTTGCAGTCCGGGCTAATCCCTTCCTGGCGCGCCTGGGCCAGCAGCGCATTGGCTGCCGGCAGGTAGGAGGTGAGCTCGGCAATTCGCGATTCCGGGGAAGGGTGAGTAGAGAGAAATTCCGGTGGCCGGGCGCCGCCCACGGCATTCATATTTTCCCATAGCTGAATACTCTGCGCGGGATCGAACCCGGCTTCTGCCATCAGCATCACACCTATCACATCGGCTTCGCTTTCCTGGGTGCGATTGAACGGCAGGAAGACCCCCAGTTGCGCACCCTGGTCAATCAATTCAATGGCCACATCCGAGGCGCCAAGAATGCGCGCAGCGGTGAGCCCGGCATTACGGATGGTCGACTGGCTGGCGCGCTCGTTACTGTGGGCGGCAATGACATGTCCCACTTCATGGGCCATCACCGCCGCCAGCTGATGCTGGTTGACCGCCACGTCCAGCAGGCCATTGTAAACACCGATCTTGCCGCCCGGCAGAGCAAAGGCGTTGGCCTGTTCATCATCAAAGACAGTGACCTCCCAGGCCACACCGGAGCGCTGCTGGTCGCTGAGCGCGGCGACCACATAGTCGGCAACACATTGCACATAGCTAATCTGGTTCGCGTTGCTGGAGATTGGTATTTGCTGGCGCATTTGCTGGTAGGCAGCGGCACCTTGCTGGGCCATGTCCTGGTCGGAATACAGCACCACCTGGCGGCGATCCAGGGGTGAAGTGGCGCAGGCCACCAGTAGCGCTGCAGCGACAAGCCAGAGCCAGCGCGCGCGGGGAAGAATTGTCGGGAGTGGCCTGGCAGTGGCGGAGCGGCAGGTAATTCTTATCATGGCTGGTATCAGGGGTTTCCAACTGGGCGTGAATGAGCAAGCCGCAGTGTACCCGAGGTCCAGAGCGCGGTCACGGTGGCAAGTGTCAGTGCGTCAGTACTGGCAGCGCTCCGGTGCAACCTGGGTCCGGATCTCTGTTCCTTGAGAATCCCGGTCCACCTCGAAACAATCTCCCTGCAGGTCACGCAGCAGATAGACGGAATGCTGGACAGTGGTTGCCGGTGTGGTTGTTTGTGGTGAAACCACTCGTGTGGGTCTGCTGCGCACAACGGTGCGGGTTATTACCGGTGCGGTTTGGTATTCGACTCGTGGCTGGCTGAAAGTCTGGGTTAACAATGAACCCAGCACTACCCCGCCCAGCAAGTTGGCGGCGTCATTGTTGCGGTAGCCCCAATGCAGCCCGCGGTTATAGCCGCGGTTGTGACCGCGATAGAAGCCGCGTGAGAATGCCCGCGAGTAATGTCGATTGTAACGATGGCGGTTGGGCCAATGATTGGCAGATCGAAAGGAACCAAAAGAGCCATAGGAAACACTGAAAAAATTATTCCGATACCCGCTACCAAATCCCCGGCTTCGATTCCAGCGGTAGCCTGGTGTGTGACTACCGCGCCAGTAGTCCTGGCGATGATCGAAGCGATTATCAAAGCCGCGGGCAGTATGTCCGTACGCGCGCCAGGAATCAGCCAGTGCGCTGGGGCTGGCCGCAAGCAGCAGCAGGATCAGGCAGGGGGCAAGTTTGGCCATGGGTTTTCACCTCTGGTCGTTACTGACTTTATACGAATTTTCAGTTTTCTTCTTTACATCCCAACCCTACCGGATCGGTCTGAATACAGGCTGAATGCGGCTACCGGATCCACTGCCAGCTGACCATCCGGCCTGCCAACCTGGCCCAGGAAAACCGATCCTGATTATCGGGCACTGGCTCAGTCTGACTGCCTGAGTTCTGCTAACAGTATCTCGAAAAGTGCCCGGGTCGCAGGTCCCGCACCGGCCCGGTCTGCCAGCAGCAGGTAAAGCGGAATAGTGCGATCCAGGCTGGGTTCCAGGGGAATCCGCGCCAGGTCCCCGCGCTCCAGGTAGGCCTGCACCCAGTTCAGCGGCAGCATCGCAAAGGCCAGTCCAGACAATAGCATCTTGATGCTGCTGGAGAAGTGACTCACCGTCCAGCGCTGCTCAGCCTGGAGCCAGCCGCTATCAACCTCCCGACGCGACCCGGTATCGCGCAAAACCACCTGGCGGTGCTGACGCAGCTCGATTTCTGATACCGCCTCGCGACCTTTGACCAGCGGATGTCCCGGCGCAGCCACCGGGGCCATGACGACGTCGCGCAGTTTCGGGCCGGTGAATCCGGGTGGCGTCTGGGTATGCACAACAATGTCCGCTCGCTTCTCCAGAAGTGCCTCGGTGGTGCCCGACAGGCTGGTTTCCAGAACCCGCAATCGAGTATGGGCAAATTGTTGGGAAAACTGTTCGAACACACAGACCACCGCAGCCACATCCAGCAGGCTGTCGAGGGCGATGGTGACCTCCGCTTCCACGCCGGCAGCCATGGAGCGGGCAATAGACTCGGCCTGTACCGCCTGGGCCAGCAGTTGTTCGGCATGGCGCAACATGACTTCGCCAGTAGAGGTCAATACCGCCCGGCGACCGGATTGTTTCAGCACCGGGTCCGGGAGTTGGTCATTGAGGCGCTGGAGCGCGTAACTGATGGCCGATTGGCTCTTGTTCAGTGCCTCGGCGGCAGCGGCGTAGGAGCCGCGCTCGACAACGGTTTTAAAAGCCAGCCACTGGTCCAGGGAAATGTGCGGGACCTTTACTGGTGCAGGTTTGCGAGTACTCACTTTTATTCCCTAATTATCTAAATATTAGATCAGTTAGCACAAATAATGCGGACATTATATCGAAAATATAGCCCTATTATGGGCTCCAAGGTGTTAATCCGCCACTCACTACTGCCAAGAGGTATCCGCAATGACTCACGCACTTCGCCTGACCACCAGCATTCTCGGTGAACACAGTGTTTCCACCCACTTGCTCGACAAACTCGAGGCGCAACTGCGCGCCCAGGGTGAGGATCTGACTGTCACTCATCGCGATTTCAGCGTCGAGCCTGTACCCCATTTCGATTCCGACTGGTTGGGCGCGGTAATGACGCCGGAGTCAGATCGCAGCGAAGGGCAGCAGCGCAAAGCGGACTTTTCCGATCGCCTGATCAGCGAATTGCGCGACGCCGACGTGCTGCTGATTGGCCTGCCCATGTACAATTTCACCGTGCCGTCCATGCTCAAGGCGTGGAATGACCACGTGGCGCGTGCCGGCAATACCTTTGAATACACCGCGGCCGGTCCGCAAGGACTGCTGGCGGACAAGCCGGTGTTTCTGGTCAGCACCATGGGCGGAATTCACCAGGCAGGTGAATCTGATTTCCTCCGCCCCTATATGAAACAGTTCCTGGGCCTGCTGGGTATCACCGACATCCGCTTTATTACCGCCAGCGGTCTGAACCTGGGTGAAGAGCCCCGGGCAAAAGCCATTGCTGCCGCCGAGGCAGAGATCAATGACGCGGTTACTAATTACCGTAAGGCAATCCAAACTGAGGAGCGAGCTGCATGAGTACAGTGCGAAATATCGAAGAAGTGCTGGTGGCACAGGCCGCCAGTGACGGTGCGGGAGTCAAGCTGAAGCGCGTATTCGGCGGCCAGAACCTGGCTCGTTTCGATCCGTTCCTGATGCTTGACGAATTCGGGTCCGAGGAAGCAGCGGATTATATTGGCGGCTTTCCGTCCCATCCGCATCGGGGCTTTGAGACGGTGACCTACATGCTGGAAGGCTACATGGAGCATCGCGACCACATGGACAACGTAGGCAAGCTCGGTCCGGGCGACGTGCAGTGGATGAAAGCCGGGTCGGGTGTCATCCATTCCGAGATGCCCCAACAGGAAGAAGGTCGCATGCGCGGTTTTCAACTGTGGGTAAATCTGCCTGCGGCCGAGAAAATGACCCCGGCCAGCTATCAGGATATTGCTGCTGATAAAATTCCGGTCTATGCCGTGGGAGACATCAAGGTTCGCGCCATTGCCGGCAAGCTGTCACTTAATGGCACGCAGGTAGCCGGTTATGTGAACGACCTGACTACCGAGCCAGGCTATCTGGACGTGGAGTTTGGCGCGGCAGACACTGCCGGCATCGCCATTCCCGATGGCCACAATGCGCTGGTTTATGTGTATGAGGGCAGCGCCCGGATTGGTGAGGACGATTACGTTCTGGCCGCTGGCAAGTTGGCGCGCTTGAATCACGATGGCGAGCTGCGCCTGCAGGCTGAAGCTGGCACGCGACTGCTGGTAATCAGCGGTAAGCCGCTGGGCGAGCCGATCGTCCATCACGGCCCGTTTGTGATGAACAGCGTCGAGGAAATCCAGACAGCCGTGCGTGATTACAGCGAAGGCCGATTGGTGTCGTGATTCGATGCAGTAACCTTGAGTCAATCGAGTTGTATGACGAGGCGGGACTGGGCACAATGATGTCGGGTCCCGCCTTTTGCATTCCCGGATACCCATAAACCCCTGTCGGCGCCGTCTGGTGCGTGTACCTATGCTGTCCCCCGTTTCTGCTCTGCTCGGAGTGCTTGCTGCCGCATCACTCAGCCTTTCCCTACTATCGTCATCTGCCGCGGCGAATGACGGCATTCGCCTTTGCTCCGCTGATACCCCGCTTACTACGGCTGTACGGCAACAGGATTTTTATGGTGCCGGTGGTGAGCTGATGACCCTGGCGCTGGCAAGCGATTCAGTGTCTGGTGCGGACTGCGCGAGCATTGATCTGCCGGAAACCGCCGCCGGGATACGCTGGATTGGCCTGGCTGCACCGGCCACCGCCGCCGCTGGGGCGCAGTTCGGCTATCGGCTGCAGGGCGTGTTTCCGGACGCCGGTGATTACGCCGTAAGTGAAGTCGACGCGTTGGGCAGTCGGACACCGAGACCCGCGCCAGGACTGCGGATTGGAGAGAACCTGCTGCTGCGCAGCAATGCATTGCTGTTTGGCAGCGATGAGCGTTCTGCCTGGCTGGATGATCATGAAATACAATGTCGGGCTGGCAACAATCCTGCCGGTGTGCAGTACATCAATGAATCAAGCTGGCCAGCGGGCGTGGAGCGGCACCTGCTGATTGAAGCATCCGGCCGGGGTGAGTTTCAGGTTGCCGTGTCGGATCAGGCGCGAATCGCGACCGAACAGCCGTTGCCGATCGGCGTGGTGCCGCTGGGTGATAGCGAGCAACCGGTGTCCCGCCAATTCCCGCTGCCGGCTGGCAGCCAGCCCTGGCAAGCGCTAACCATTGCCTGTCCGCAACAGCTCAGTAGTATCCGCTTGCACAATGTGGCGATTCTGCCGGGCCCTGCTGCCCTGGACAGTAATGCCACCAGCACCCGCTCGGCGTGGTTATGGTCGCCCCGTCTGTGGCAGCAGGACGCCGACACGATGTGGCGGATAGTTGCTGAACAACAGCTTCAGGAGCTGTACCTGACCATTCCGGTCGCCGACGATGGCAGCTTGCCGACGACTGAATTGCAGGCTTTATTGGCCGAGGCATCGGCTCGGGGAATTCAGGTGTGGCCAGTCATTGGTGATCGCCGCGATGTCCTGCCGACTGCCTGGCCGGCGTTGCGCAAGCGCATCAGTGCTTACGCGCGGTTCAACGCAGAAAACGCCGGCCGTCCAGCCCTGGCGGGGGTGCAACTGGACATTGAGCCTTACCTGTTGCCGGGCTTTAATCTGAACCCCGCCTACTGGCGCGACCGGTATCTGCAAACCATCGACTTCGCCCGCGGAGTGGTTGGCCCCTTGTTGCGTATTGATCTGGCAATACCGGTCTGGTGGGGAAGCCAGCCTGATTTCGGTAGCGAGTTCCTGGCCCGGCTTGTTCCTTACCACGTTAGCCTTACCATCATGAATTACAGAACCAATAGTCAACAATTGCTCGCTGGCGCGCAGCCGTTTCTGAACTGGGGCGACTCCTTCGGCCGTGAGGTAAGCATTGGTCTTGAAGCTGGCAGCCTGCAGGACGAGATGCAGCGTCTTTATCGCCCCGCTAATGCTACCGGTGAGCTCTGGGAGTTTGCAGTTGGCAACCAGGCAGTGTTGGCACTGTTTGCGCAGCCAGTTTCTGGCCTGCCGGGTCAGGCTTTCGGTCTTACCGAAGAGCGCCTGTTTTCGGCCAGCAATCTCACCTTTCAGGGCAATCTGCAGCGCCTGCAAACTATGGCCGGGTTTCTCACCGCGAATCTGTCGCGTTGGACATCATTTCGTGGTGTCAGTCTACATGGCCTGGATGAGGTCTACCGGGGACAATGAGGACCAAAACCGTATCTGCTGTCCGCGGTCTTGGCCTGCTTGTGCTGGTACTGCTTGTTGCCTGCAGTGAGGACAGTGGCCAGACGCCAACGCTGGCGTTTCCCGACCTGCGCGGTCCGCAACAGGTCACCGCATTGCCGGGGCCACCCCTGCGCACTCCGACTTCTCGCTATGCCCAGGGGCCTGACAATGCTCTGGCCCTATTGGTGCTTGATCCGGCGGCATCATGGCTTGGACTGGTACATGGGTTGAAGAGTGTGGGAGTGCCGGTGCGCGTGGTCACCGACATACAGCAGGCGCTGCGCCATGACGTGGTCATGGTCTACCCGATGCTGACCGGGAGCGGCACCTCACCAGGGGTTCTGCAACAACTCGCCGGTCACGTGCGCAGTGGTAATACGCTCCTGGCATTCTCGGTGATCGGTGGCGGCATGCCGCAATTGTTCGGTTTTGGGGACAGCGTGGAACACCGTAGTCGCTCCAGTCTTGAATTCACCGATTCGCCCTTGTCACAAGCATTCATTGCCGACCCGAATGAAGCAACCGTGCGTCTGTCGGCGCTGTCCGTCGCTGCGGACGCACCCAGTGGTGGACTGCCTGGAATCAGTTACAGTGAACCGCGCCGTCCGCCGGTGGCACGCTATGGTGACGGCAGCACGGCAATTACCCACAATTTTTTTGCTACAGACGACGGACGCACCGGCCACGCCTATGCCCTTGGTATCGATTTCGGGCATTACATCCTGCGTGCCCACAATGGCCGTTTTGTGGATTTTGCAGAGACCTACGTCAACGACTATCAGCCGATGCTGGACACTGTCCTGCGCTTTCTGGTTGCTGCCTACCAGCAGGGTGAGCCGGATGCGGTGGTACTGCGCCCGGTCCCGGACAATCGTGATGTGACTGTGTTGCTCACCCATGACGTGGATTACACCCAGTCCTTGCTGAACACCCAGGCCTACGCGGAAGCTGAACTGGCGCAATCGGTGCCGGCTACCTACTTCATCCAGACCAAGTATGTGACGGACTATAACGACGCCCTGTTCTTCGAGGCGGCGCAGCAAGAGCTGATACAGCGTCTGGTGAACCTGGGCAGCGAATTCGGTAGTCACAGTGTGGCCCATTCCAATGAGTTCAGTGCCATGCCCATGGGCAACGGTCGCGAACAGTACCCTGACTATCGTCCGTTTGTGCAGGATTTCACCACGGTGCGTAATGCCAGTGTGCTGGGTGAACTGCGAGTCAGTAAATTTCTGCTGGAGCAAACCACCGGGCAACAAATCCGGGCATTCAGGCCGGGCCACTTGTCCCTTCCTGAGCAATTGCCGGAAGCATTGCAGGCTGCCGGTTATGACTTCAGTTCCAGCATCACCGCCAATGAAGCGCTGACGCATTTGCCCTACCGGCTCATGCATTCGCGCGGTTACGATGCCGAGACCGATGTGTATGAATTTCCGGTGACCGTGGAAGACGAACAGTGGGCGCTGCAAGACTCGTTACCGCAGGTGCTCGCGCTAACCCGCCGAATCGCCAGGCACGGTGGCATAATGAATCTGCTGATTCACACCGAAGCAACCGGCGACAAGCTGGTATTTCAGCAGCAGTTCGTGGCAGCCATGGCTGATGACGCACATTTTTCTTCGGTCAGCGACTTTGGCGACTGGTGGGCGGCACGGGACGCGCTGGGCATGGAGTTGAACAGTCCGACCGCGAACAGCCGGCAGCTTCGGCTACAGACCGAGCAGATGCCGGCTGGTCTGACTCTTCAACTACCGGAAAACTGGCGCTACGAAAGTGGTCTCAATGGCAGTCGTCAGTCTGGTAGCCGGTTGATACTGCCGTCGTTTAGCGGGGTGGTTGTCCTGCGATTCGTTATCAGTGAAAACTGACCTGTAATGCGGGCGGCTTAGAATCGAAACTGCAGCGACAGGGAAATATTGTCGCGGCGGTAGGCATCGTGCCGATCATTGGTCGCGCCGTCCAGGCGCAGATTCAGGGTGTCGGTCAACTGATAGCTGACATAGGCATGGTGGGCTCGGGTCAGCACCGTAATACTGTTCTCGGTTTCCGGCGCGTTCGTGAACGTGTAGCCAACCCGGCTTCGTGGACCGGTTTGCCAGTGCGCACCGAGCGCCCAGCTCAGATCCTGATCGCCATTTTCATCCCGCACCAGACCCAGGCTCGGCGTAATCCAGGCGTTGATGCCCAACAGGTAATGGGTGAAATCCAGGCCCAACCGGCTGACATCGCCGGTTTCATAGCGGGCGTGAGTGAGGTTGATGCCCAGAGTAGTTGCCCCGATGCGTTCACCTGCATTGAGAAGCATGAGACTGGTGCCCAGCCGGTACTGCCGTGAGGGGAGAAACTGGCTGTCCGCATTCCAGCCGACAGCCAGTTCCAGGGGCGGGCTGCCCTGGCGGCCGAAGCGGTAGCCGACCTCGAACAGGCTGTCTCGCAGGCTGAATCGCCGGTCGTGTTCCGCATAAATATGGAACTGGTCACCGCTATCTCGCAAATAGCGATATTCAATGAAACGGTCGGTCCAGCGCTCAAAACCGGCGCGATTAAAGCGGCTGCGCGCGCCCCCGATGGTTACCATATGGTGACGGGAAGTTTGCGGGGCGAGCCGCTCCTGGCGGGTGATAACATCAATGTGATTCGGGTTGATGTCCTGTGCCCGCTCCAGCCATAGTCCAGCTGCATCATCATTATTGCGCGCCAGCTCTGCATCATAGAGGCCGATTATGGCTTCCAGATTGTCGCTTTCAGCGGCCAGCACTTCTTCATAATCACTAACAGCCGCCGAGTGACGATTCTGATAAAAGTAGATGCGCGCGCGCAGATTCAGTGCTTCCAGCAAACCGGGATTACTGGCCAGCACGTCATCGGTAGCGTCGATTGCCTGCTCGTAAATCCCCTGATAGCTGAGTACCCGGGCACGGGCCAGGCGCAAGGAAACATCGTCCGGATAGCGCTCCAGAGCCGCATCGAGGGTCGCCATGGCATCAATGAAGCGCTCCTGAAACGCCTGGACCATGCCCAGCAGAAAATCCACTTCGCTGGTTTCATTGGCCAGGTCTCTGGCCAGTACCAGGTTGGCTTCTGCGGCTTCAAAATTACCCGCGTTGCGAGCTGCAATCGCCTGCTGAATCAGCGCGTCGTAGGTCGGCGCGCTGGCGGCGAAGCTGGTACTAGTTATTGCCAAGGACAGCACAACAGCAAGAATGGCCTGTAGATGGTTTTTGGGCATTGCTTACTCCACTGCCGGCTTTGGCTGATCATGGCGCTCGGCGATAGCGTCAATGCCGTCCGGGCGAGTAATACTCAGGAAGTCAAAAAGTTCCTCATTCTGCAGTTCCAGTCGCAGGATCTTGCGCGCGGCGGCATTGAGAATGAACGCAGAGCGCACCAGAATCATCAGATACAGGCTGGCAAGTAACGCCATGGCGTACTGCTCCACCTGAGCGCTGCCGGCAAGGGCGTAAATAAGAGGGAGGACCACCAGCAACAGGAAGGGTAGCGCGGCTCGCAACATCGGATACAAAGACACCATTGAGCCGGCAGACATGCCGGAAACCGTGAAGATAATAAACGCCTGCGACCAGGCCTCGCTACTAAAAGACCCCAGCAACGGCAGTACACCCCAACACGCGCCCGACAGATAAACCGCCGGTAAATACAGTTTTAACCACTGTTTGGTATTGGCACTGTTTTCATCAAGCTGCAGAAAGTGACTGGCCAGCAGCGCCCTGCCTACGGATACCAGAGAAATTACTGCCACCCAGATTTCCATCGTGAAGTCGACGTGCAAGGGGCGCAGTATTAAATAGACAATGATGGCATTGACGGCAGAAACAAGAAAACTCAGGCGGCTGTGCTCGGCCAGCATCTTCGCCGTCTCAAAGTACAGCTTGTCGCCGATATCCAGCCGGGACAGTGGTATGGTTTTAGCAGGGACGGTTTTTCCTTGTGTGCTTATTTCTGCCATTTTGCGGACCTCACCATTTCACCCCATTCGGGCTTGTCCTGCTTCAGCCAGGCCATGGTTCCCTGAATTTTGTAGACCATATTAAGTTGCCTGTAGCCGAGGCATTCAAGAACAGCAAAGAGCAACATCACAACTAATGCTCCGAGGCTAAGGTCGCCCGGGAAGGTGAATTCATCCAGCAGGAAACTCACGGTGGACAGGAACACCGACAGCATAATTGCAAACCCAGCAACTACTGCGGCGTCCAGCGGGTCGATGCGATTAAAAATTAACAGATAGGCACTGTAGAGGTAGCCAGCAAGCTCAATAAACGGACTCAACCATTCGAAAATAATAAAGAACGGATAGGAAACCCAGCCAATGGTTTTGCTGCCCTTGTGAAAGAGCAGTTTACGGTTCGCGTAGAGGCTTTCCGAAAGGCCGCGATGCCAGCGTCGTCGCTGCGAAGCAAACACCTTGAGAGTCTCGGGTGCCTCGGTCCAGCATACCGGATCGGGTATAAACTCGATGCGCCTGGTGAGTTCTCCATCGTCAAGCTGTGCTCGATACAGTCGCAGTATCAATTCCATATCCTCGCCGATGGTTGCCGTGTGATAGCCGCCCACCTGAACCACATTTTCCTTGCGAAACAGACCGAAGGCGCCAGAGATAATCAGCAGGCCCTGAATTTTAGACCAGCCGATGCGACCGAATAAAAATGCCCGCAGGTATTCAATCATCTGGAACAAAGCCAGTGGGTTACGGGGTATTCCCTTGCGGATGATATTGCCGCGTCTAACCACGCAGCCATTGGCGACGCGGACCGTACCGCCGGCCGCGATAACCTTGGGATCATTAATAAAAGGTTGCACCACGCGCAGTAGGGCGCTGGATTCCAGTACCGAATCCGCATCAATACAGCAGAACAGCGGGCTGCGAGACAGGTTGATGCCAGCGTTGATGGCATCGGCTTTGCCGCCGTTCTCCTTATCGACAAGCCGCAGATTGTTCAATTTGCGAGACAGGTAAACCTGTTTGATGGGTTTGGTCGGAATACTCAGCCGGGGAGCCTCGGGAAATTCTTCAAAATCGAAGTTGGTTTTTAGTACCTCCAGGGTCTTGTCCTTCGAGCCATCGTTGACGATCACTATTTCCAGGTTTGGATAATCAAGCTGCAGAACCGACTGTAGTGAGGCGACGATCGTTGCGGCTTCGTTGTAGGCTGGCACAACAACCGAGATAGGTGGCTCGGTCCCGGTCGAAAAAAACGCATCGTCCTGAACGCGCTGCCGACGTACATAATAGCGAAGCGAGAAAAACGCGATCATATTGAGAATCAGATAGGATGCGGTGCAGGCCAGCACATAAGTGACAAAACACCATAGCAGGATCTCCTCGAATTGGGTCATATTAGGTGCCATGCGTGCTCCTCATAGGCATGGACCAGAATTTCGCGGGCATACTGGTCTTCCTGCTCATCGCGCAATTTTTCAAAATTCTCTTCGTCGAAATTCAGCAATTGCAGAATAGCCTGAGCCGAGCGATAGCGCACCCACCAGCCCTGGTCCCACAGCAATGGTTTGAGGAGCTCAATGTCTTCCTCAATACCGATTTCGCCGAGGCTCGTTGCTGCCTGGATGCGAACAAAAGCCTTCTCATGCTTTAGAAAGGGGATGCACAGTTTGCGCTGCGCGATATCACCAAGTGCGCCCAGAGCACGCAGTAATGCGGCTTTTTCTTCATCGCTGGTATCGCCAGCCAGACGCTCTTCAATCACCGGCAATAGACCGGAATCGCCACTCATTTCTGTAAACTGGATAAAGTTAATGACGGTATTTTCAGGAAGCCGAGACAGGAATGGTCGTACTGTGTGCAACACCGATGCACCGCCTGCCGCAGCCAGCTGATCAAAAATACCGGTGATCCGGCCGGGAAACCTGAACATTAGCGCAATTATCTTGCGCTCATGACCTTTCATTTTCAGACGGGCCATGCAGCTACATGCCTGGACAGCCACCGCTTCATCTTCAGATTCGGATAGATTGACGATTTCCTGGCGGATAGCCTTATTGTTAATAAACACCGCCACTTCAAGGGCGGTTGATTGCAACCAGACCTGTCGGGGTAAGAAGTCAAACGCTCCAGGGCGCAGAATGTCGAGTACGCTATTTCCCAGCGCAAGCCTACCCGCCAGAGCATCCAGTGCGCTAGCAAAGGTTGCGCTTGCATGACGCCGCTCTTTTAACCATGTTTCCAGAAACAACCTTTTCTGCGCCCGAGAAATAGGTGGATAATTCGCAGGTTCCAGTTCTTTTCTAAGCTGACGAAAAACTGGAGACCACTCGTCGACCATGGAACGGTGCTGGTAGCGGCGCAACAAGAAACCTGCGCGAATCAGCAGCAGGTATATTATGGTCAGCACGGTGCCCGCGGTGAGCACAACAATGCCCCAGAAGCTGAACAGGAGGAAGGCGGGTTTGTCGGCAATGTAGTTGAGAATTTCAGCAAGCATGGTCAAGATAGATTCTCGTTGCCTGAACGAAATTCACGCCAACAAAGAGAGCGATTGTCCGCGGTGAAGGGGGCTTCGGTTTATTATAAGAAATACGCTGGATTCTAAAATATTCTATGAGGCTTCTCTGATTACGAAACTGATTTTTTCGCTCGCATCCTGATCGACTTGTAATTCAAGCCGCAGTGCTGCGGAGAGAGCCTCGGAGCTGGAGTCAAAGGAGCTCGATAGCAGCAATGAAAATTCACTTTCGCTGTCGAATGCAACTAATCCCTCATCACCGATAATACGATGCAGGGCCTGCGATGTGGCAACAATACTCTGCTCGCGACTTTTCTTGTCAGGATAGGCATCGAGTTGAGTCAGCGTAATAAAAACCTCCCGGTGTTTGGCTTCACTGTCGTCAAGCTTTGCCAACCTGCTCAGCAGTACGCCCAGTAGATTACTGCGCAGGTCGCCAGTCAGGCTGTCTATCATCTGTTCCCGGTCCGGTAGCCCGAGAGCCTGCTCCACGAAGCGGTTTTTACCAACTTTCCAGGCCACTATCTCCGTTTCTACCCATGTCGCAAGGCATCTAAGAGAATCGTAGTCTCGCGGCTTGAGATGTCGCGGATGACGATCAATAAGGCAGAGTGTGCCGATACGATGCGCATCTATAATCAGTGGCTGACCCGCATAAAAACGGATGCGAGGTTCACCGGTGACCAGTGGGTTGTCACTGAAGTCCGGGTCTTTGGCGGCGTTGGGGACAACGAAGGTATCATCCTGGATGATGGCATGTCCGCAAAATGAAATCTCCCGACCGGTCTCCTTCACGTCCAGGCCCTGGCATGACTTAAACCACTGTTTATCGCGCGTCACCAGAGAGATCAGCACGATGGGAACATCAAACAAGCGCCTGGCGACTCGCGTGATACGGTCAAAACGTTCCTCGGCTGGGGAATAAACCAGGTCAAGAGCGTCGAGCACTCGGAGTCGCTCTTGGTCGTTGTCCGGAATAGGGGCTGATTTCATTGTTTGTCACAGGGCTTGTGAGGAGGAGACAACGCGCATCGGTAGATGCTTGCGCGTCAGTACCGGATTTGCTGATCAATCGTTCCGGGATCTGATCAGTCAATCCGCCGAGCAATGCACATTCGTCAGTCTCGGCGTGACTCAGGCTACCGGGGGCTCCGCCGGCTCGGTGGCATCGGAGTTCGGGTCGAGCACCTGCTGGTAGGTCTCTATATGCCCATGGGTATCACGACTATTCACCTTGGCAATGTGAAACAGGGCCTCACCTTCGTTCACCAGCGGCAAATTGGTCTTGCCGATTACCACCCCGTCGAACGGTGCCAGTGCCTGCTCCTCGTCGTCGCCAAATGGATCGGCTACCACACCCAGCACTTCGTTTTCCTTGACCCAGGAACCCAGGGGCTTGATCAGCCTGACGATGCCACTTTGCGGTGCGCGAACCCAGGTGCTGCTCATTGCCACTTCGGTGACCGGCTTTTTTCGTGGGTTCTTGCTGGGCGGGAGCATATCCAGCTCGCGCATCACCGAGATCACGCCGCGCACGCCGGCACGAATCGCGAACTCATTAAAGCGCAGCGCTTCACCGGCTTCATAAACAAGTATATTGATTCCCTGCGCTTCCACCGCCTTGCGCAGCGAGCCATCAATGATGTCGCTGGCCAGAATTACCGGTGACTCGAAGGCCGCCGCCATACGTTCGGTTTCCTCGTCATCCAGCACCGCGCGAATGTGGGGAAAGTTTTCCCGGTGGATGGCGGCGGTGTGCAGGTCGATGCCGTGGGTGCAATGTGATACGACTTCATTGAGAAACAGGTGCGCGATACGCGCGGCAAGGGAACCACCTTCGGAGCCCGGGAACGAACGGTTAAGATCGCGGCGGTCAGGCAGGTAGCGCGACTGGTTGATAAACCCGAAAATATTCACCACCGGAATGGCGATCAGGGTTCCCCGCAGACGACGCAGGGATTTCTGGTTCAGCACCCGGCGGATGATTTCCACGCCATTGATTTCGTCGCCATGAATGGCAGCGGAGACGAACATGGTCGGGCCCGGCTTTCGGCCGCGGATAATCTGTAGCGGCATTTCCAGTTGGGTGTGGGTGTAGAGGCTCGGAACCGGTAGTTCAATGGTGACGCGTTCGCCGGGCTTGATATCGCGCCCGGCGATGGTCAGGATCGAGGTATCTGTTGCCAAGGTCAGCCGCTTCCTTTTGTAGCAGTCTTGCCTGCTTTGGCATTGGTCTCCATGAAGCTGATGATTAGCCCGGCGACGTCCTTGCCGGTGGCAGACTCAATGCCCTCTAACCCCGGAGAAGAGTTGACTTCCATAACCAGTGGTCCGTGGGCGGACCGGAGAATATCCACACCGCAAACATTCAGACCCATGGTTTTGGCGGCGCGAACTGCGGTGGAGCGCTCTTCGGGAGTGATCTTGATCAGCGATGCGGTGCCACCGCGATGGATATTGGAGCGGAACTCGCCTTCCTTAGCCTGGCGCTTCATGGATGCTACCACTTTGCCGTTAACTACCAGGCAACGAATATCGGCACCGCCAGCTTCCTTTATGTACTCCTGTACCAGAACCGAGGCCTTCATGCCCAGGAATGACTCAATCACACTCTCTGCGGCTTTTCGCGTTTCTGCCAGTACCACACCAATACCCTGGGTGCCCTCAAGTAGCTTGATCACCAGCGGCGCACCACCAACCATTTTGATCAAATCCTGGATATCATCGGGCTTGCTGGCAAAACCGGTTACCGGCAGGCCAATGCCCTTGCGTGACAGCAGCTGCAGTGAGCGCAGCTTGTCGCGGGAGCGGGAAATCGCCACCGATTCGTTCAGCGGGTAGACCCCCATCATCTCGAACTGGCGCAATACCGCCGTACCGTAGAAGGTGACAGAAGCGCCGATTCGCGGAATCACGGCGTCCAGCGGCTCCAGCGTTTCACCTTTATAGTGCATGCTGGGGCGATGGGAGGTGATGTTCATGTAGCAACGCAGTACGTCGAGCACGACGACTTCGTGACCGCGTTCTTCTGCAGCCTCGATCAGTCTGCGGGTGGAATAAAGTCTGCGGTTTCGCGAAAGTATGCCGATTTTCAAAGGATAGTCCTGAAGATTGATGAATTTCTTGTTCGAACCCCGCGGCGGTGGAAGCGCTTACAGGGCAATCGAGTGCGAAGTATCCCAAGCATACTACGCTGAGAGCACGCTGCAACGGCAATGCCTGTCCAGCGGCGCTGGCGGGTCGGCACTATACGAATGCGGCCGGGAGGAAGCAAGCATTTTCAGGTTTGGCGGTGGCGACTGGATAGAAACGCCCGAGGCGCGTCGAATCGGTGCCTCAGCGCTTTCGGGAAGGCTTTGCCATTACCCGTCGATGGCAGACCCATTGGGTGAGCAGCGGGTTAGGGCCGGCCGGTTGCGCCGCGGCGAGAAGCATTCAGTTGATTTGTTTAATCCCGGTATCCAGCATGTAGCCGACACCACGCACCGTGCGAATGATCTGATGTTCATCGTCGTTGAGTTTCTGGCGAATTCTTGAGATCTGCACGTCCACGGACCGATCCAAGCTGTCGCGTGAGTGGCCGCGCGTGTAGTTGAACAGTTGTTCGCGAGTCAATACTTTACCCGCGGATAACGTCAGCGCTTTAAGCACTTCCAGTTCGCCACTGGTGAGGTCCACCAGGCCGTCATCAATATGGCGCAGCTCGTGTCGATTGAAGTCCAGTGTCCAGTGCGCGAATTGAAAGCTGCCAGCAGTCTGTCCCGACTCAGGACTGAGCATGCTGGTCTTGATCTTGTTGATTAGCTTCAGCTGCGCTTTGATGCGTGCCGATAGCTCATTGATGTCGATTGGTTTGGTGATGAAATCTTCGGCACCGAGCTCCATGCTGGTGATCTTGTGGGCGGGATTACTGCGTGCGCTGAGTACGAAGACCGGCACTGGATACCTGGCTTCTATATGGCGGATGAGTTCAAGATAATCGGCATCAGGCACGGCTTCATCCAGCAACACCAGATCAACAGGTAGCGTTTCCAGCCGCTGTAAACCCTCCTCAGCGTTCTCGGCGATCTGGACATCATATCCCCGCCTGTCCAGCTCTGTGGCTATGCGATCCCATGCGTCCTTATCGGAATCGATCGCGAGGACAATGTGCGCAGCTATAGTGGTTTATGCATGAGTGTGAACAGCATCCCGTGGCTTTGATGAAGGACCATCGTAACGCAGCCAGTTGCTAAAAGCGCGACGGTTTTCTGGCTAATCTGCCCAGGCGGTTGATACAGATCAGAATCGAGACTATTTTGAATGACTTGAATGGCGTCTCAGTACCCCGCCAGCCTGACTCAAGACCCATTTCACTGGCCAGCCCTGGCGTAGCTGCTCAGCACAACTACGCGGGATTGGGTTTGCGGTCTGATAGCAGCGCTATAACTGCCCCGGCAGGATCCTTGATCACGCAAATATCGCTGCTGCCCATGCGTTTTGGACCATCGAGTACTTCACCCCCTTTCTGGCGGCAAGTCTCGGCGGCTTCGTGCACGCTGGCGACACGTACATAGACCAGCCACTGCGAGGGCAGACCGGCATTCTGCCCGCGGGCGTGGCAAATGCCGGCGATGGTCTCGCCACTTTCGGGCAGGTTCATGTTGTAGTCAGAATACATGCCCATATCCACGTCAGCAGCTTTCCAGCCAACCACCTCGCTATAAAAGTCGCGCAGGCGACGGCCGTCGTGCACGGTGAGATCCAGCCACTCTACGCGCCCCAATGGATTTTTCGGGGCGGCTTCCGGCTCGGTTTCATTGGGCTGTTCGGACGCTTCGGGTACCGATTCATTGTCTTCGCTCATGGTGTGTTCTCGTCAAATATGTGTGTCGGCAAGCCATCGAGTGACACCTGGTTCTTTTCACGCCAGTAGTTCTCGATGGGCTTCTTGGTCTTGCTGGTAATCCATTTCGGCATGTTGCCCCGTTCTTCCTTGAAGTCATAAAGCGGTACGCCAAAACCACAGGAGGTCTGCGCCAGCGTAAACTGGAAATCCACATACTGCCGGGCAGTGGGATGGGGCTGGAACAGGGCTTCCATTGTGTTCCACTCCGCATCGCGGTGGTGGATGGCCCGGGCCCGGCCGTACAACCTGAGAATATTTGGTCTGCCATCGAATGCGCAAAACATCAGGGTCATGCGTCCATTCTCAGCCAGGTGCGCCGCCGTCTCATTACCACTGCCGGTAATATTCAGCCAGACGATGCGGTTCGGCGACAGCACTCGCAGGGAATCAAAGCCTTTGGGTGAGACATTGATCGTGCCATCGTTGGCGGCCGTGCCCACGAAAAAGAGCTTTTGCTGCTCGATAAAAGCAGTCAACTCCGGGGTCAGCTCGGGGTAGCGTTTGGCCATGTTGATTCTCGGTTGTAAGTAGGCATGGGTACAACTATTGTAACCCGGAGCGGAGTGAAGCACAGCGCCTGCCGAGGCCGTGTGGCGGGTTTTGCTGGCAACCTGCAGACAAAAGGCGAGCGGTGGATTAAAGAGGCGGCTGCCTATATTCTGATGTCACCACAATCCAACGAGAGAACTATCATGCGCCGACTCATTCTGCTGCTGGCCCTTGGTTTGCCTACTTTTATTTTGACCGCTTACTCCAACGCGCAGGAGAACCTGCTTGGTTTCGACACCGCAGGCACCGCCGGGCAGCGTGCACTTGAAGCCGATTTCGACGCCAGGATATCTGCCGGGGATCTCGATAACTGGCTGCGTATTCTGTCGCGCGAGCCGCACCATGTAGGTTCCGAAGCAGGTCGGGCAGTAGTGGATTTCGTGCAGGAGCAGTTCAGCAGCTGGGGATACGACGTAGAGATTGCCGAGTACAACGTGCTGTTCCCGTCGCCTCGTACCCGTGAGCTGGAGCTGGTGGCACCGGGTTCCTACCAGGCAACGCTGACCGAGGATTCACTGGACGCTGACCCCAGCACCTCGCGCATCGATAACCTGCTACCGCCCTACAATGCCTTCTCTACCGACGGTGAAGTGGAAGGAGAGCTGGTATTCGTTAACTACGGTACGCCCGCCGATTATGAAATCCTCGATCGCTATGGCATCTCGGTGGAAGGCAAGATCGCCATCTCCCGCTACGGTGGTTCCTGGCGGGGCATCAAGCCGAAACTGGCGGCCGAGAAAGGCGCCATTGGCACCATTATCTATTCCGACCCGGCTGACGATGGTTATGGCGCCGGGGATACCTACCCCGATGGCCCGTTCAAACACGAGAGCGCGGTCCAGCGTGGTTCGGTGATGGACATGCCGACCTATCCCGGTGATCCATTGACACCCTTTGTGGGCGCCACCGCAGAGGCCGAGCGACTGCCCCGTGCAGAAGCACCGACCATCACCAGAATTCCGGTGTTGCCCATCTCCTATCGCGATGCCCTGCCGCTGCTGGAGGCGATGGGTGGGGAAGTGGTGCCAGACGAGTGGCGTGGCGGGCTGCCGATCACCTATCACCTCGGCCCGGGACCGGCACGGGTGCGCATGAAGCTGGAGTTTAACTGGGACATGGTCACCGCCTATAACGTCATCGCCCGTCTTGAAGGTAGCGAGTATCCGGACCAGTGGGTCATGCGCGGCAATCACCATGACGGCTGGAACCATGGTGCAGCAGATCCCATCTCCGGCCTGGTGGCAATGATGGCCGAGGCCAAAGCCATTGGCGAGTTGGCCCAGGCAGGCAGCCCGCCGGCCAGGACCATCGTTTATGCGGCCTGGGATTCCGAGGAACAGGGCCTGATCGGTTCCACCGAATGGGTGGAAGAGCATCACGCGGAGCTTGATGAAAAAGCAGTGGCCTATATAAATACCGATGGCAACAGTCGCGGCTTTGTGCGCATTGGCGGCAGTCACGTTCTGGAATCTCTGGCCAACCAGGTCATGGACGACGTCATTGATCCGCAAACCGGTGTGTCGGTAGCAGCGCGGCGACGCGCCAGTATTAAGGTTAATGGTAGCGCCGAGGACCGGGCCGAGCTGAACAACCGGGAAAATCTACGCATCAGTCCGCTGGGCTCCGGTTCTGACTACTCACCGTTTCTGCAGCACCTGGGCGTCGCATCATTGAATATATCCTATGGCGGAGAAGGCAACGACGGCTCCTATCACACCCTCTATGACACCTACGAACATTACACAAGGTTTCGCGATCCGGGGATGGTCTACGGTGTCGCCCTGGCACAGACCGCCGGGCGAGCGACTATGCGCCTGGCTAACGCGCCGCGCCTGCCGTTCGAGTTCACCGGGCTGGCCGACAATGTCGCCATGTACGTGACCGAGGTGGAAGAGTTGGCCAGCACCATGCGCGAGCAAACCGAGGCCACCAACGCGCGGATCGACAGCGGCGTCTACGCGCTGGCGCTGGACCCGACCCGCAGCTTTGGACCGCCGGCAAGGAAAGCTGAAGTCCCGTTCTTCAACTTCGCGCCCCTGAAAAACGCACTGGATGAATTGCAGCAAGCCGCCAGTGATTATCAGGCGAGTGCCACCGGCGGCAGTGCTTCTGAACTGGAGAATATTCTGCTTTATACCAGCGAACGGGAACTGACCCGCGACGACGGCCTGCCCGGCCGACCCTGGTACACGCATCACATCTATGCGCCAGGTTTTTACACCGGATACGGCGTCAAAACCCTGCCCGGCGTCCGCGAAGCCATTGAGGAGCGGCAATACGATATGGCGGCAGACGAGATTTTTGTTGCCGCCGAGGTGCTAAACGGCATGGCCCAGCGCATCCGCGACCTCAGCGAAGCCGACTGAAGGCTGGTAATACATCAACCCTGATAACCCAGGCAGGTAGCTCTATGAAAAAACTGTCATTATTGATCATGACGCTTTTCATCTCGATAAGCGGACACGGGCAGCAAGGCGGCGATATAAAAATTGTGCATGCCGGCACCTTGTTGGCGGTTCCCGGTGAGGCGCCTGAGAATCAGAAGTCCATCGTGATTCGATCTGATCGCATCGACCAGATACTGGATGGTTACGTCACGCCGTCGGATCTCGGTATGGACGCTCAGATAATCGACCTGCGTGACAAATTTGTCTTGCCAGGGTTAATCGATATGCATGTGCATATCACTTTTGAACTCGGGCCTGATAGCCGTAATGATGCGCTGTATGTCACAACATCCATGGAAGCCTTGCGTGGGGCCTACTACGCAGGGATCACGCTGCGCGCCGGTTTTACCACCGTGCGTGATCTCGGCGCGGAACCGGAAGCCATCTTTGCGCTGCGGGATGCAATCAACCAGGGACTTATCGACGGACCGACAATCATCGCCGCCGGCAGCGCTATTGCCGCAACCGGTGGACACGGTGATGTGGACGGCTACAAGCCTGAGCTGCTGGAACTGTGGACCCCGGATACCATTTGCGACGGACCCTACGATTGCCGGCGCGCGGTTCGCGAAGCAGTAAAGTTCGGGTCTGACTGGATCAAGATTACCGCAACCGGCGGTGTGCTGTCGGATACCGGCACCGGCCTGGGCCAGCAGTTATCCGACGACGAACTGGTTGAGATCATGAACACGGCCCACGGGCTTGGCGTCAAAGTCGCTGCCCATGCCCACGGTGCCGACGGGATTAATTCCGCATTGCGCGCTGGCGTCGACAGTATCGATCACGGCACGTTTCTTGATGACGAATCCATTCGCCTGTTTCTTGAAACCGGCGCCTATCTCGTACCGACCCTGCTGCCGGGAATCAAGATTCCCGAGAGCATGGAAGGCAATCCGTTCTACACCGACGATATCAAGGCCAAGGCCAACGCAGCGGGTGCCGCAGCCATGGAAAATATCCAGCGCGCCTATTTGGCCGGAGTCAATATCGCGTTCGGCACCGATACCGCGGTCACGCCCCATGGTCTGAATGGCGAAGAGTTTGCCTATATGGTGCAGCTGGGTATGTCCGAGATGGAAGCCATTTACGCGGCAACGATGTCTGCAGCGACGCTGCTATCCCAGGCCGACGTGATCGGCAGCATTGCAGCGGGCAAGCGCGCGGACATCATCGCCACCGATCGCAGCCCCCTTGCGGACATTACCGAGCTGGAACGCGTCAGTGCGGTGATCAAGGCCGGGAAGCTTATCAGGTAAGCACCGACTCTCGATGTTACCGACAGCCTGGCTGTCAGGGAGCAAGTGACTGCGCGTTGCCTTTCGCAGCCAGAAAATAGAACAGCAGTCCCAGGGAAATGATCGCCAGGCTGAACAGGGCTTCCACCGGTCGGTTCACGAGTGTGAAGCCCAGCGTCCAGCCAGTGAGCAGCAAATAGATGATCGGCGGCAAGGGGTACAGAAATGTGCGGTAGGGTCGTTCCAGGTCGGGCTGCTTCCAGCGCAATACAAAAATCCCGAACACGGTAACAAAGCTGTTCAGTGCCAGGGTGAACCCGGAGAACACCAGAATCGATTCAAAGGTGGAAGACAGAATAAACACCAGCGCCACACCGGATTGAATACAGATCGCAACCGCCGGAATGCCGTTACGGTTGGTTTTGCCCATGACCCCGATTGCCGGATAGTCCTCGCCGATGACCTGAATGACTCGCGGACCAGCCATGGTCATGGCGCTGACTGTGGAGATGAGAAGCAGGGCCAGTACCAGGCCGGTGAAGCGTCCGGCGACCTCGCCAAACGCGGCTTGTGCGGCGATCGCGCCGACTTCTACCTGGCCGGTCATCGCTTCCATTGGTGCGGCATACAGGAACGAAAAGTTCAGGCCCAGATAGAGCAGCGTCACCACCGCCGTGCCGCTGATGAGAATCCAGGGCAGTGTGCGCTGCGGGCTTTCCAGCTCACTCACCAGGTAGGTTGCGGCATTCCAGCCGGTGTAGGCAAAACTCACATAGATCAGCGCCACGGCATAGGCGCCGCTGGTGATGACTGCGCCATCGCCGGGTGCGGGGAAAAAATTGACTGGTTGCGGTGCCTGGACGAGCAGCAAGGTGCTGGCGATGAAAGCGACTATGACCGCCACCTTGAGCACCGTAAACACCACCTGGGTGCTGCTGCTGTTGCGGCGATTGGTTGCATGCACCAGGGTCAGCGCAACCAGCAGAATGCAGGCCGTGGCTTTCTGTGCGCCCACGCCAAGATCGCCAGGGACAACTGAAGCAGCATAGGCGGCAAAGGTCATGGCCGCCAGCGCCACCGGCCCGGAAAAGCCCACCGTTGATGAAATCCAGCCGGATACAAAACCTGCGGCCGGATGATAAATGCGTCGCAGCAGGTTGTATTCGCCTCCGGAGCGCGGCAGCGCGGCCCCCAACTCGCCATAGGTCATGGCCCCGCAAAGTGCCGCGATACCTCCCAGTCCCCACAACAGCATCAGGGCAAAGCCGGAACGGATATCCAGAAGCTGAAAGCCAAGACTGGTAAATACGCCGGTGCCAACCATATTGGCAATAACGACGGCGGTGAGGGTGGGGAAGCGAAACTTGTCGGCGGACATCGAGTTAAACCTGATCCACCATCAAGCGGCGCGCTGGCAGAGTTTGCTGGATTCTATAACACGTTTGTCGGGTTGTCTGACAACCTGGTTATGAAAAAGGATGCCAAAGCGGCAGCGCTTCGACATCCTGTGTTCGTCAATCAATCAATCAGGCAGGCTGAATACGTACAGCGCGTTACCGTGATCCGGGTAGGTGATCTCGGTGGCGATTACGCTGGGTACGGTACGCGGGCTGGTGCCGCCCAGGGCTGCAGTGACGGCAATGTACTGCTTGCCGTCGATGGCGAAGCTTACCGGGTGACCCTGCACCGAAGTGCCCAAACGGGTTTCCCACAGTACTTCACCGGTGTTTACATCGTGAGCGCGGAAGTAACGGTCCAGGTCGCCCACAAATACCAGGTCGCCGGCGGTGGACATGGTGCCGGTGTGGTAGGACGCGCGCTGCTGGAAGTTCCAGACTTCTTCCATGGTATCCACATTATAGGCGCCCAGCTTGCCGAGGTTGCCGTTGGTGCCGGGCATTTCGAAAAACTTGCGGCTGGCGGCCAGGCCGCCGCCGCCCTGCACCAGGTCTACTTCACGGGCGGCGTTTTCCAGGCAGGTCTGGCTCAGCGGCGCAATCATCAGTCCGCTGGGGGGATGATAGGTCATGGAATGCCAGTCCTTGCCACCGGCGCTGGATGGGCAGGACGAGGTCCACTGATCGAGTTGGGCATTCTGGATGTCTTCACGGTAAGTGACCGCGCCTGTTTCCGGATCGATATGGGTGAAGGCGTTCTGGAACACGGTTTCGGTGAAGCCGAGAAAGTCGCCATTGACCCGGTCGTTCTTCCAGAGGATGCCGTACTTGCCCAGTGAGAACACCAGTTGTTCATCGCCGCGGTTGACCAGCACCCGTTCAAACACTTCATCCAGGTCCAGGGCTTCGGCTGGTACATGCTGAAAGTGCCAGTCCAGGGTGCCGGTGTCGATATCGATGGCCACGGTGGAGTTGGTGTACAGGCCGGCATCTTCAATGGTCAGGTGACGGCTGACCGGTACCCAGGGCTTTTGCTGCGCTGTGCCCCAGTAGGTCAGGTTGGTTTCCGGATCCCAGGACCCGGCAATCCAGGTTTCGCCGCCGGCGCGGAACACGTCGTCCAGGTCGCCCCAGGTGTCACCACCGGGCTCGCCGGCTTTGGCGATAGTGTTGAAACGCCATTCCAATTCACCGGTGTCGGCATTGTGGGCGCTGATGTAGCAGTCTTCCGGGATATAGCGCGCGCACCCGGCCAGGCCGGTGATGACCGTGCCGTTGGCGACAATCGGGCCGGAGGAATTGGCAAAGCCCTGACTGCTGTCCGCCAGCACAGTCTCCCAGACCTGTTCACCGGTGCGGGCATCCAGTGCCACCAGGCGGGCGTCGGTGGTGGCCTGGATAATCTTGTCATTCCACATGGCGATGTTGCGCATGTCCTGACCGTTGGCCGGGCCGGTCCAGTGCTCCCAGATCAGCTCGCCGCTGGCGGCGTCCAGGGCCTGGATGACATTGCCAGGATTAATCAGGTAAACAATGCCGTTGTACACCAATGGCGACGGTTCGGAGTCACCCTCGTGCATATTCCACACCCATTCAAGGGTCAGGTTGCCCACATTATCTGTGTTGACCTCGTCCAGCGGGCTGAAGCTGTGAGCGTGGGGGTTGCGGCGCATCGCCGGCCAGTCAGCCGGGTCGGGATTGGCCAGACGCTCGGCTGTCAGTGGCGTAAAATCAACAAAGTCCTCGGTATTGCCAGCCACCGTCAGTCCGGTAGGCGCTGGCGGTTCCGGGCGTTCCCGCATGGCCACCAGTTCCGAGACATTCTCGGCAATAGTGAAATCGGTGCTGGCAGTCAGTGGCTCAGCGACTCCGTCCACACCATTCACCGCCAGGATGTGGGCGGTGATGTGCAGATAATCCTGGTCACTGAGACTGTCGCCGCCGCCTGGTGGCATGTTCGCCTCGATGTTACCCAGCAGCAGGGCCGGGGTTTGTTCACCCCAACGCTGCAGGAAGGCACGACCGGACAGCAGCGGACCGAGCCGGGAGCCTTCCAGATTGGCGCCGTGGCAGGCGGCGCAATTGCTGGCATACAGCGCCTCGCCAGATTCCGCCTGACTGGTAAAGCCGGCTACCGCCGGTGCGGCCGCCACGGGAATCTCCGTGGATGTAGTGTCACTGCCGCTATCGCAGGCGATCAGCCCGATGCCTAGCAGCAGGCTGAGGCCGGTTATCTTCAATGACTTGGGAAGGGTGGTGTTCATGGGCATGCCTCGAAGTAGTGGCCGGCCCGTCGTGACTGCGCGGGCCGGTCCGGTATTTGTATTGACCGTCTCAAATTCAAACAGTCTCAAACTCAATCCATCTATAAATTGTCAAAGTGGCTGCGTAAAAATATCCAGCCGCGCAATTCCCCGGGTGGATTGTTGGCGCTGTGCACCTGCACGTACAGGGCATTGCTGGCCAGTGCAGTGAGCTGCTCGTCGGTCAGCTCGAGGGTGCCAGAAATGGCGCCCGACGGCGCCTGGTCCACAATCAGCGTGTGTACTACCGGGCCCGGCTGCGCCGGAGGCCCATTGTGAATGTGCGCCGCGGTGGCCGCCGAACTCATGCCGGCAAAATCGCCGTTCACCGTGAGCGTATTGCCATTGAGGGTGAGGATAACTTCGCCCTCACCGGTAATCTCATCCACGGTCTGGGGCGTGGTCGGCATCGGTGACAGGCGGGCCCGGTAGACTTCCTGAGCCAGTAGTGCCTGTGAACAGAGCAGAAAGGTGATGGTGGTGACGCAGAGGGCAACGCTTCTGAAGCCAGTTTTTTTCATGTTATCAAGGCTCTAAGTTAATGTTTCAGGGTCGAAAAACTACCAGCATTGCCGGTAAGTTGGCAATTCGGCGCTGCCAATTAGCGGCAAACAAAGTTCTCCGCGACCCAGTTCTCGGGATTATCGGCGCCGCCAGTCGGGCCTACGTAACGTGCCTGTTGCGGGTAGGTACACAGCGGCCGCTCGTTATCCACCGTGCCGCTACTGCTGTGGGTGGCGATAATGCTGTCCGGCGCGTCGTTGTTCTCCACCCAGTCAACCAGTGGCGCCAGCTTGTCCCAGCTATCCGGGCCCGGCCCACCGCGACAGTGGCCCATGCCCGGGGCGAGATACAGGCGGGCATTGTCCTGCGCCGCTGTCATGCTGCCAGCAAACGTGGTATCTACCATATCGTTGTAATAATTGATGGTGTCAGTTGCCACAATAAGGGTGTCCACCAGACCGTGGTAGATAATCATCTTGCCGCCGGAATCCACCAGAAAGCGGGTCAGATTCGGATCGTTGGCATCGGTAATGGACTTCATCAGGTCGCCCTGTCCGGAGTAGAAGTCGTCGATATTCCAGTCGCGCCAGTGGAATTCCGGAATGGCGCCATCGGTGTAGGGCTGGTAGTCCATATCCCGCACATCGGGCACGGCCATCCCGGGGTCGGTTTCATAAAACAGGTAATTCATGTGGTCGCCAGCCACGCCGGTCAGCTTGCCCGGGCCCATGTCGTTGCCTTCCCAGGGGACGTAGTAGCCGGGCCAGCGCGGCTCGGAGCCGAACATCTTGCCGGGGTAAACCTGGCGGCCCGCGGAATCACGGGGCCCCTGGTAGAGATCGGCGATGGTCTGCACCTGGGCGGAAGTGAAACAGCTGTCACTGCTACTGCCAGCAGGACACAGCAGGTCATTGAGATCTGACGCGGGGTTGAAATCACAGGCCAGCGGGTCACTGACCAGGCGATCGCGGATGCCGTCATTGGCATCACACTGCTGCAGCACCTGTTCGTGCAAGACGCTGATCAGGTTAAGGCTGTCGAAACTGCCGTCGCCGTTGGTATCCACCGCCAGGTTGCCCACCAGGTCGTCGCGAAACATACGCTGCAGGTTCCAGGTGCCGGCGGCATTGAGGCCCTGATAGTTGAACGCCGGGGCGCCTGCCACGATGCCGTCAAAATCCCCGGGAAAACGCTGGGCCGACATAAACCCCTGGCGTCCGCCCTGGGAGCAGCCTTCAAAATAGGAATAGGCCGGGGCGCGGTCGTAGTATTCGTTCACCAGCAGCTTGCCAGCCATCACCGTCAGGTGGACGGCGCGATAGCCAAAGTCGATTTCCGCCTGGCGGTTATTGAAAGCGAAAGAGGCGCCGGGCTCGACGCCATTGTCGTGGCCCAGATTGCTGTTGGTGACGGCATAGCCTTCGGCGACCCGGTGGTCAGCGTAGTCCAGATCGCCGTCCTTGCCGCCATCACCCCACATCAGGTAGCGACCGTTCCAGTCTTCCGGCAGGGGAAGCTGGGCGTGGAAGTGAATGGCGGGGGAAATAATGCCGCGCACGTAACAATAGTGGCTGTCGTTGCTAGTGTTCTCGCGGATGCTGGCACGGGTAATGGTGAGATTGCGCAATCCGGTGAGTGCGGCGCAGGACTCGGCGGTGCGGGCAGTGACTTGGCCCTGGGCCTGGGTAGTCAGAACAGCAAGCAGTAATGGAAAAATCAGCAGCAGGTGTCGAACAGCTTTCATAGCGGTGTTTTTATCCTGTGTTTTAATTATAGTGGATGCAGCACAGTGGTCGTCGCTGATAGAGCGCTAGGTGCCGCGCTCGCGGCAATGTCCAGTGGCTTCAAGGACTTTACCACTGCCGGAAGCAAAAGCAACGCGCGCAAGCGGAAGTTATAAGCAAGCGAAAGCCAATACAATGTGCGGACGATTCAACCTGATTGACAGCCCGGAGATCCAGTGGCTTTGCCAGACCCTGGGGGTTAGCCTGTTCCCTCGTTTCGGCAGCCCGGATATAGCGCCGGGGTCACGCATTGCGATTATTCATCAGCGCGGCGGCCAGCGCGTGGTGTCAGAAGCTATCTGGTGGCTGCTGCTGGACAACGACACGCTTAAACCCAATTACAAGTATGCCAGCTTCAACTCCCGCTCCGACAAGCTCGATCAAAAGCGGGCCATTGCCTACCAGCCGTTTCGGGAATCCCGCTGTCTGATTCCCGCCAGTGCCTTTGTGGAAGGCCTGGGAGACAAAAAAACCTATCACAAGATTGAGCTGGAAAATTCCGCCATCGCCTTTGGCGGGCTGTACCGGGAATACCTGGACAAGGAAACCGGGGAAGTGGTTTATGGCGCGTCGATTATTACGCTGCCACCGCTGTCGCCGCAGTGGGACAACATTCATCCCAAGTCCATGCCGCTGATGCTGGATTTTGAAGATCAGGCGTTAGTGGACAAGTGGCTGGATCCCGAATTCCAGGACGTTGCCCAATTCGAGCCGCTTCTGGAGCCGAAAGTTGAAAAACCGATGAAAGTGACGCGCATCGGCAAGCCCAGTAAATGGGATGAGCAGGATGACAGTTTCATGATTGTCGCCTGATCATTGCTTAACGCTGGGTCTTAAAAAGAAGGCTTAAAAACGGAACTTAAAAAATGTGCTTGAAACCTGGAGCCACTGGCGAGACCAGAGATGAATAATTCTGATGATTATCCAGAATCCAGGTTCGATGATTCTTGCGATCTTTACGCAGACCTTCCGGATGTGCGCGATGGCCTGAACAAAAAAGAGCGCATCATTCTTTATTGCCTGCACGAGACGCAGAAGGAATTCAATGATCGCAATGTGCCTACCATTACTCTTTATGGCCGTGTTGTGGAGCACATCGACATCAGCGAAGAGGAGTTTCAGCACATCCTGTCCAGGCTTACCGGATTGACGCGCGACACTGATATGTGAGCCGCGCTTGCAGAGAAAATTCAATGGTAAGCATGAGGAGACTTCTATGACCGCAACCATCCCGGCGATCGGTGCCTGCCTGTGCGGCAAGGTGCGGATAACTGCCAAGGCCATGCCTGTCGATCTGAGCTGTTGTCATTGCAGCATGTGCCGCAAATGGGCAGGTGGCCCATTCATGGCGGTGGAATGCGGTACCGAGGTCGCCATCGAAGGCGAGGAGAATATCATCCGAGTGGAGTGAGCGCGGCTTCTGTCGCAACTGCGATAGTCACTTGTTCTAGCACCTGAAACCAACCGGTGACTACCACCTCCCGGCCGGACTGTTTGATCCCGATGATAACGTCAGCAGACGCTTCGCTCACCAGATTTTTATCGACGAGAAGCCGGACTACTACGCGTTTTCCAACCCAACCGTTGAGCTGACGGTGCCCAGGTAAGTGCCCGGTTTGAAGCGCAGCAGGAAGAAGACCAGGCAACATGAATAAAGGAGGCTGGCATGAAGACCAACGATCCAGACGTGATAGTGGAACAGGATTTTCCATGCTCATCTGTGGCGCTGTGGCAGGCAATCACAGATCCCGCACAAATGCGCCAGTGGTTCTTCGACAATATCCCGGATTTTGAGCCTCGCGTTGGTTTTACAACTGAATTCATGGTGGATGCCGGTGAGCGCCAGTTCCTGCACCAGTGGACAGTGACCGAGGTAGCGCCCCAGGAGAAGCTCGCCTACCGCTGGCGTTATGGCGGCTACGCCGGTGCCGGGCTGTCAGTATTCGAACTTGCTTCCGACGAAGAATCCAGCCAGCTGCGCGTCAGCTTTGTAGTAGAGGAAGATTTCTCCTCCGACATCCCGGAATTCGAGCGCGATGCCTGTCTCGGCGGCTGGCAGTATTTCATCGCCGAGCTGGGACGCTATCTTGCGAGGCGCTAGACTTGGTCGACTTTGAGCGCTAGGCTTTCGCTTTATGATTACAATAATACTTGCCCAACTACACTTCAGCTGTTCCCGAACCCCGCTTGCGTTTCTGGCAGCTCTTCTCACTGTTGCCACATTGTTAATGGCATCCCCGACGATGGCCCAGCCGGACGCACAGGCTTCCAATGTGTCGCCAGCCATTCGCGCGATGATCGAACAAGCCCAGTCCGGCAGCCAGTATGACTCCATGGCCCGGATGCAGGTGGATGTGCAGTTCGGCGAGTTTCTATCCACCCTGGCGGATGATCCCGACCAGCGCATGGTGGTGGAGCAGGCCCTGATAGATGTCATTAGCGAGCGGGCCGAACTGAGCGCCGAGGTGGCCACGGGTCGCGGCGACGTTGCCGAACTGGAAGCCCTCAGCAGCTACGCCTACCTGCGCGGCCAGCTCGCACCGCTGCTGGATAGCGACTCGCTGCAATTGCTTGATGAACAGCAAGGCGCCATCGCCGAGCGCAACCTGCGCCTTAACTATGGTGAGCAACTGACCCGGGAGGCTCCGGATCTGTCCGATGCCAATCGGGAAATGGTGCTGGATATCCTGGTGCCGGCCATGCTGTTTCAGCAGGACGAGGCCGATGATCGCAATCAACTCACCCCCGACCAGATCGTCAATCAGCAGCTCATGTCACTGCGCGATGCCCGTGAGGCGCTGCAGTCCCGACTCAACGGACCGCAGCTTGAACAGGTCGAACAGTTCTTCAATCAGATCCGCTCCAATCTGTTTCTGAACCAGTCGATGTACGACGCCTCGCAATAAAGCAGCATTTGCGGTACAACGGAGAACCAATTCTGTTGAACCGGTGCTGCTCGTCATGCGATCCCTGACTCTCCGTTCCCTGCTCTCTCGTATTCTGACACGCCATTTCCCGGCACGTTATTCCCTGAGCTTCCTGAGCCTTCATCGTCGGTCACGTTTTACTGTTGGGATTCCGGCTTTGTTGCTGGCAAGCCTGTTGTTCGTTGCCTGCTCCGATTCGGATGTCGCCAGTAGTAATGACGGCACGGTAGAGTCGGGAGCAAATTCCATGGCCATTACCAACGTCACCGTGATCGATGCGGTGGATGGCCGGCGCAGCGGCCAGACCGTGATCATCAATGGTAACGAGATCGTCGCCGTGCAGCCCGCCAGTGCTACCGTCAATGCCGCTGACGTTATTGATGGGTCCGGCAAATTCCTGATTCCCGGGCTGTGGGACTTCCACGTCCACCTGACCTATGAAGAGGGACTGCAGGATGCTATGCCTGCCTTGTTTGCCTCCTACGGTATTACCAGCGTTCGCGATACCGGTGGTTTGCTGGATGCAGTGTTGCCAGTAGTTGAGTCCATGCGTGCCGATCCAATGGCGCCACGGGTCTTTTTTGCTGGTCCGCTGCTGGATGGTGAATTTGTGGTTTACGACGGCGATGGTCGTCCGGAGATTGGCACCTCGGTACCCACCCTGGAAGCTGCGCGCCAGACGGTCCAGGCGCTGTACGATCAGGGCGCCAGCTTCATCAAGATCTACGAGATGGTGAGTCCCGAAGTATTCGTCGCCCTGGTGGATGCCGCCGAAGAACTGGGTATGCCCATCGACTCCCACGTGCCGCTATCAATGCGCGCCAGCCTTGCTGGTCCGCAAGTGGATTCCATCGAACACCTGCGTAACATCGAACTGGACTGCGCCGCGAACGCTCCTGAACTGCTGGCCATTCGTCGGCAGCGCCTGGAAAACCCGGATGGCCTGTCAGGTGCCGAGCTGCGCGCCAGTTTGCATGCAGAACAGCGCCTGGCAGCGGTGGCCAACTACCACGAAGGCCAGTGCGACCGCACCATCGCCGCGCTGGATGACACCGTCATGGTGCCTACCCTGCGCCTGAATTCATTCAATCTCACCCCGGCCTGGGAACGCGACGGCTGGGAAGATGCCTTGTCACGTTTGCCTGAAGATCTGGCCATCCGGTGGCGAACCCAGGCCGAGGAGCGCAGCGCACAGCCCACCGGTGACACCACCTTTGCCGACTGGAGCCTGTTCCTCACTGAACGTATGTACGACGCTGGTGTACCGATTGGGGCGGGTACCGATACCCCCATCAATCTCTCAGTACCTGGCTTCAGCCTGCATTCCGAACTGGAAATGCTGGTGCGCGCCGGTCTCACACCGCTGGATGCCATCGGCGCCGCCACCCTGGAACCCGCGCGTTATTTCGGCCTGGAAAATGAGATGGGTCGAATTTCCGAAGGCCACGCCGCCGACCTGCTGTTGCTGGACGCCGACCCCGAGGCAGACATCACCAACACCCGCCAGATTAACTCGGTGATCATGCGCGGCCGACTGCTGAACCAGTAACGGGATCAAGGCGCGGTCAATTCTGGACCGTGCCTCGTCGCATCACTGAACTTGCCCGAGAGCCTGCAGGGGCCGATTCCGTGCGGGTCACTCTGGGTGTTTTCCCGTTCCCAAGCCGTCGAGTAATGTCGAGTAATAAAGGCGAATTATTTCTCGACAAAAGACGGGCTCAGGATATCTGTGAATACGGTGAAGTCCGCGATACAAGGGCTGGCGAAAATCTGCTTGCTCATCCGGCGTTTGGTGGGCAAACTTGATTTTAGAACGAGATGTTAGTGGTGTCGCAGTTGAGATTCTATTCTCGCTAACAAGTCACCATGAATATCGAGAATCAATTTATATAAATGTTATGAAGCATAATTATAGTCAGGTGCAGCCATGGAACTAGATGGCTTCGTAAAAACTGTTTTGTCGCAGGTAATCTCTGGCATTCGGGAAGCACAGGATGTTGAAGGCGTGGGTGCATTTGTAGTTCCTGCTGGCATTGGAGGTCATACATACGCCAAGCACGATCGGGTTTCCAATTTTAGTGGCGGACTCACATCTACAATTATCGATTTCGATATAGCTGTAACAGCAGAAGATACTGCGACTACTTCGGGCGGCGGCGGCTTAAAAGTTGTGGGGATTGGAGCCAGCTTGGAGGGTTCATCTACGAGCAAGGACACGAAAATCAGCCGGATTCAATTTGCGGTTCCCATTTTGCTTCCAGAGAGCAGGACAAAGTGGCACGAAGAGCTAAAGAAAGAGTAAATGCTTCATAACAATCAAATCAATCGGGGACGGGGCTAACGCCCCGCCCATTATTAAGAGCGTTATGTGTACTCGCAGCATTCAACTCATAAGGTGAGATTAAGGTTTAATGAGTCAGTTCAAATTTAAGTCCGAATGGGTTCTAGAAGGAGCACTCATAGTCGGATCTATACTGCTTGCGTTAGCGGCTGAGGCCTGGTGGAGCAACCTAAAGGAAAAGCGTGCTGGGCAAGAATTACTTGAACTTTTACGAGCGCAGTACCACGAAAATCTATCTGCAATCGAAGATCAAATAACGCGTCACGAACAAAAAGATGACCAGGCAAGAGAGCTGCTAAAAATTAGCTCGGGAGAAATTCCCTGGCCTGGATACGAAGATGTTGCTGCCTTGTTACAGCCTTTGTTTCTCTACGACTCCTATGATTCAAGTTCGGGCGCTGTAACATCATTTCTAACATCTGAAAATCCTGGCTTGATTGAGGATCAGCAATTAAAGACTTACCTCGCATCCTGGCCAAGCTTGCTTGAAGAAAATAGTGAAGACGAGCAGCGCATAATTGACTTTATTGACAACCAATTTAAGCCCTACATTCGTTCCTCTATTCCGTTTGGAGACGCATTTGATTTAGCTGGAGCTAGCAGTTTCTTCGGCTCTTTCAATCAAACTAGATCTAATCCAGATATTCTGCCGATGATTAAGTCGTTAGACTTTTCTAATTTAATGGTTGAAAGAGCAATGCTAGAGAGAATTGTTCTTCGCGAAAATAGAACACTATTGGAAGCTGGTCGTGAAATCCTCAACCTCATTAATAATGAACTCGACGAGTAGAAAACAGTTGGTTCAGGAAAGCATCTCAACGACACCATACAATAAAATCAATTAAGGACGCGTTAAGGCGCGCCCATTAACCAAGGCGTTATGTGCCGAGGGCTGTCTGGATTAGTGCTGAAATAATTTTCGCCATTGGAGGCGTATTACTTTGCGCACTGACCTGTTTCGCCGGCGTCCAGGGGCCAGAGTGAATCTCCCCCGGTTTGACCCTTTTGACTACGTCTTTGATTTTCTGATTTTATAATGCCGCAAACGAAACGAGCCTGAACGTACTGCTGTTATCTTCAGTTTGTACAAAGCGCACATCTTCAAATAATACGACGCCATCTATATCAAGTGACGGGAGAGTGAGTTCGCTAGTTGAAGCGTCATACCTGGCCATATTCGGCGTCGGATGTTCAAGTGCAATTGATTCCTCAAATTTCGGAGAGATCGTGGTCTCCCCGTTGTCGTGCATCACCACGTCAAAAGGCATTTGAATGTAGCTGTCGCCTGGCAACAAGATATTGACCTCCAGATCATTCTGATCGCTGGAGTAGCGCCCGCTAGGCATGTCCGCGTCAGCATTAACTAAAGTGAAAGCCACAGAGATGTGATTGCTTTGAGCAGGTAGTTGGCAATTTATCGGGTAATTAAAATAGTCGCCGCCCTGATTATCCAAAGGATCTGAATATACGGCTGGGTTGGAAAAGGCTATTGCTTCAACTGTCGCGAGCCCGTCGCCAACAACTTTGCCGAAAGGGGCATAGCCGGTGCTTGCTCTATCAAACGCCAAATTGTCTTCCAGATTAATAATCCAGTCGCTAGTCGCTGAGTCACTAGACCTACTCGAAGGAACCATCGATATGGTGCCTCTTTGGTTGGATAGGCCAGTTTTCTCAAAGGCTATTGGCGGCTCTTCGATAATCCGTAGAACCCCATCCGGGCAGCTTGCGAAGGTATAACCGCCACCTCTTACAAGGGACCCATCGGACGCGCCGTAAACAAACGTCTCGTCGTAGCGGCCCAGCGTCACATAATTAAGAAAATTTGTAGAGGAAATTGGTGCGGCGCGCTCGTTGAGCTCTATATAGAACGAGCCAACAGAAGTACGAACCTCAACTATAGCGCCCCCCAGCACCGCAGAGGGCAAGGCCAGAATAGAGCACGCGAAAACAATTCTCGCCAGAACCCCGCTGTATCGGCCATCAGGCAAGGCGCGTTTGTAGCCACTGAAATCTTTTCCAAGCCGGTGCCTCATGGCCGTCCCTCTTACCCATTTGCCGTAGTTATAAAAAGCACTAAAAATCATATGTTAATTCCACTACTTTGCCTATAGACAGGGAACTGCAATGCTCAGTCGAGATTTCTTAACCAGGTTGCCCGGTATTGCGGCGGTGCCTTTGATGCTGCCGCAGGCAGCGCTGGCTGCGTAGCCAGCTCGTTTAAAATCACTGATGTCCGGTTGAGCAAAATCAAGCTGGTTGAAGACAAGGTCATCCTTGCGCGCCGCGTCGATACGCCCCGTGGTGGGTTGTACGCGCAGATGGGGTGGCTCGGTAGAGATCGCACTTTGGGATTTGCTGGCCATGCCGATGGCCGGCGCCGAGGCAAACCGGGGCATTCATGAGTTCAGGTGGCTGCTTGAGAAGAGCTGTTTCGACGCCCTCATGCCGGAGATCGACGATATCGGGCCCATGATGTCCCGCACCGTCGGGACTCTCGCGGCGGCCTACAACAGGCAAGCCTCGCCGCACGCGGATATCTTTGAGGGCTGGCAGATTTTCGAAAACTCGCCGGTACTGGAAGCAGACGGCATGATTAAGGTGCCTCAGGGGCCTGGCCTCGGAATTACATTCAGGCCGGATCTGATCGAAGAAATCTGATCAATGGGTGTAACAGTGAATCTGCCTGCTGTGATTGCGACACTGCTCTTCAGTCAGGCAGATTAATGCGCTGTTTAAATTATTGATGCTTTTGGAATTAGCAATAGAACAAGTGGCTCAATGCCCGGCAGATTAGCCAGGTCAGCATCAAAAACAACGCTCACTACAATACTCCCGAAAACACCCGGGAGAACAAAGGCGATCCAGGTAGTTTAGTGTCCCGTTATCTCACTTGGTGAGCATGTTGTAGAGTTCATCCTTCAGGTGTACGCGTCGCATTTTCGCTTCTTCTTCTATTTGAGTAGACACCGGTTTGCCTTCTTTTTCCATATTCTCAATATTGGTTGTAAGCTCGTGATATTCATCGAAGAGTTTTCGGAAATGATTGTTGCTTGTTTTAAGCTCATGGATCCGTTCGCGCAATTCGGGAAACTCGTGTATCAGATCATGGTGTTCGATAGTCATAATTTTGGACCTTGTTGTGCTGCTTCGGGTTGTAGGTTCCTTAATCTGTAAGTTCTTGAACCTGTTGTATCTAAAAACCTGTAGTATTTAACAATAGATGGCGCCGTTGGTAGTCATCAGTATTAGTCTAACGGACTGCAGATTCCAGGCAAGGATTTCAAGGTAAACATATATGAAGCGATGAAACCACCAGTGTCTTTTAATCTCACGCACCGCATTGCAACTGCTGCTGATATTCCAGCGGTAATCAGTCTCATGGAGCTGGCGATTGAAGAGAACATGAAGGCATTCCTCACCAGGGAAGAGATCGAAACCGCCAAGGAGTCCATGGGCCTGGACAAAACCCTGATTGAGGATGGGACTTATTTTCTTGTTGAAACCGAGCTGGATGGAAAAACCTTGCTGGTTGGCTGTGGCGGCTGGGGGAAACGCAGAACTCTCTACGGTGGTGATCAGACTGCAGGCAGGGACGATGAGTTTTGTGATCCGCGCACAGAGCCCGCACGCATTCGTGCCATGTATACCCATCCTGACTGGACTCGCCAGGGCATCGGCACAATGTTACTGGAACTGGGCGAGGAGGCTGCGCGCAATGCTGGTTTTCAATCAATCGAACTGGGTTCTACAGTGGCGGGCGAACCGCTCTATCGCGCGCGCGGTTATATCGAGGTCGACCGGCATACTCACAGTGCGGCCAATGGCACGGAAAGCCTGGTTATTAAAATGCGTAAGTCGTTGTGAGGATGCGCATCACAGCGAAGTCAGACCAGTGTCAGCTCGAAACGGCGTGCTGCGACGGTACCGCTGACGTTAATCTGACATTCATTCATTGGCGCTCAGGGCATTGAAAATCTCCCCTACCATTAACACCCCATTAAGTTACTCTCGTCAATAATCACCTCTACCAGCCTAATAGAACAGGTGGAGGGTCAACATGAACAACAAATCTCTCTTGATGATCATCGCTGCTGTCCTGGCCACGGTTTCCATGACGGTGTCAGCCAACGACCGTAGCCGCGGTGGTTTTAGTGACCACAACGGTTGGCGTCTGGGTGAGCCGGTGCGGGGCGGTTACGCGATTTATCGCCAGACCGGTCGTGGCTGGTATCGCGTGCCCGGCGCCGGCATCGCCATTGCCGATGGCTGGGTTCTGGGCGCCGGCCGGGAAAGCGGCGGCTATGCGATTTACCGCTGGAACGGTCGTGGTTGGGACCAGGCTCCAGGCGGCGCGGTGCGCATCGGTGGCAGTTATCAGCGGCCCTGGGTGGTGAACAATCGCGGCCAGCGTTTTGTCTGGAATGGCTATGATTGGCGGCCGGAGTTTACTGCCTTTCGCGGTGGCGGCACTCACTTCGAGCGTCCGCGCGATGTCGACCGTGACCGTGGCTACCAGGGTCGACACCATGATGACTTTCGTTTCCAGCAGCGTGGCAAGTCGCGCTTTCACCGCAAGCATCGCAACCAGGACACCCAGCGCTATCGTCGTGGCGGCCGCTGGTAAAAACACGCTGATGGCTTTTCCTCGGCACCAGTCTGAAGTAGGCTCTCGGGTCGTTATCGGTTAACAACCGATACTTGATTCCCCATTCCCTGAATCCGGATGATGTTATGGAAGAGCTTGCCAGCAACCAGTGTTTCGGCGGCACGCAATTGCGCTGTAAACATTTCTCAACCACCCTGCTTTGCGAGATGACGTTTTCGGTATTTCTGCCGGAGCAACTGGCCAGCGGTGCCGACGTCAAATTACCGGTGCTGTACTGGCTGTCCGGTTTGACCTGCAACGATGAGAACTTCGTGCAGAAGGGCGGGGCCCAGCGGGTTGCTTCAGAGTTGGGGCTGATCATTGTCGCACCGGACACCAGTCCGCGCGGAGACCAGGTGCCTGACGCCGAGGATGAGGCCTACGACTTTGGCAAGGGCGCCGGGTTTTACGTCAATGCCACCGAGGAGCCCTGGGCGAAGAACTACCAGATGTACGACTATATCTGCGAGGAATTGCCCGAGCTGGTGGCGAAAAAATTTCCGGTGGACCCGGCCCGCCAGGGCATTAGCGGACATTCCATGGGGGGGCATGGTGCGCTGACCATCGCCCTGAAGAACCCGGACAAATTCCATTCCGTGTCGGCGTTCGCGCCGATCTGCGCGCCGCTGCAATGCCCCTGGGGACAGAAAGCCCTGCGCGGGTATCTCGGCGAAGACCAGTCAAGCTGGGCGCAATACGACGCCGTGGAGTTGGTGAAGCAGTGCAGTCGACCGGTGCCGATGCTGGTGGATCAAGGGTCTGATGACCAGTTTCTCAGGGAGCAGCTAAAGCCCGAGCTCTTGGTGGAAGCCTGTAACCGCAGCGGCTATCCACTGAGTTTCAATCAGCGCTCGGGCTACGATCACAGCTATTTTTTTATCGCCACGTTTATCGACAGCCACCTGCGCTTTCACCACGGTATTCTGAGCATGAGCTGATCAGATCCCGTCAGTTCCGATCAGAGCCGCTCAGATCGCCAGCCAGATAATCACGCCGCACACCGCCACCAGCGCCTGGCTGAGATGATCGGTGATCGCAAAAATTAACGGATCTTCGTGGAGTTCGCCGCTGCGCGCGAAGCGCCAGGTCCGTGCCAGCAGCACAATCAAGAGTGGGCAGATCAGCCACAGCAGCCGCGGACTGGCATACAGTTCCCGCGTCGCCGGATCATTGCTGTACAGCACAAATACCAGTACCGCCAGGCTACTGGCGATGATGCCTGCGGTGGTCAGCAATTGCAGGTGTGAGTAGCGATAGGCACGGCCATCGAGACTGGCGCTGGCGTCGCCATTGACCTGAGTACGGTTCACCAGTTCCGTGACTCGCTTGACCATGGCCAGGCCCAGAAACAGGCACAGGGAAAACGCCACCAACCAGTAGGAGGCGGTAACCGAGACCGCGGCCGCACCGGCATAGATGCGCAGTGTGTAGAGCAAGGCCAATACCGTCACATCCACCAGGAACAGTCGTTTCAGGTAAAAGCTGTAGAGGCTGGTAAGCAACCAGTAGAAGAGCAGGATCAGCAGGAACGCCGGTGGCAGCAACAGGGCTATGGCAAATGCAGCGACCAGCAGGGCCGGCGTAGCAGCCAGGCCCGCCACCAGCGGCAGACTCCCGGAGGCGAATGGTCGCTGGCGTTTGCTGGCATGGCGCCGGTCATGGTCCAGATCGACTAGATCGTTGAGCAGATACACACTGGAGGCGCACAGGCTGAAGCTGATGAAGCCCAGCAGGGCATGAGCCAGCAGCGTCGGGTCATCGAGCTGGTGCGCCAGCAGCAGAGGCAAAAATACCAGGCCGTTCTTCAGCCACTGATGGGGCCGCATGGCTTTCCACAACTGGACGATAGTTCTGTTCGGCGCATCGAAGTGTTGGACCCGCCCCGGTGGTGCCAGGTCGCTGCCCAGTGTGGCGGGACAGTTCACCATGATAACTTCCTCGGCGGCAGCCCAGATCGGCAGGTCGGCCTGGGAATTACCGGCATAGGCGAACCCGGCTTTACCATTCAATTCACGGATGCGCGCCAGTTTTCGGCCGGCTTTCAGGTTTAGCTGCGCGTTACTGCCGACTACCTCGTCAAACAGCGCCAGGTAGTCGCCCACCTTGTGCACCAGTTTCTCGTTTGACGCAGAAATGAGAATCAGGCGTCGACCCTGCTTCTTTTGTACCTCCAGGTATTGCCAGAATTCGCTGTTCAGAGGCAGATGTTGAATCGGTACCTCCACTCGCGCGGCAATTTCCGCCTTGAGATTAGCCAGGCCCTTGCTTAGCCACCAGGGGATTAGCGCCAGGTAAAACAGATTTTGTTTAAGAAGCTGTAGCAGGCTCTCAAACGACACATCGGATTTGATCAGGGTGCCGTCGAGATCGACATACAAGGGGAGTTGGACAGAGGTGTCAGGCACGGCAGGATCAGAATTTCAGGCGTTTGAACAGAAAGTCGGGGATCGAGCGCACCACCGCCATGATGATTCGCCAGTAGCCAGGCACGTAAACCGTGTGGCGCCGCTTGTGAACCGCCGTGAAGATTTTATCGGCCACCAGCTCCGGGGTTGACCACAATGGGCCCTTCTCGAACTGGGCTGTCATTGGTGAGTCCACCAGCCCGGGGCGAATATCCATGACGTGGACGTTGTATTCCAGCAGTCGGCCGCGAAGCCCCTGCAGGTAGGTGGACACCATGGACTTGGCAGCGCCGTACAAATAGTTGGGTTGTCGACCCCGATCCCCGGCCACCGAGGTGACTACCGCAAGCACGCCGCGGCGCTGGCCTTTCAATACCGGTAGCAGGCAGGTCACCAGGGATATTACGCTGGTGGCGTTGACGGTGATCTGCTGTTGGGCGTACTCAAAATTCTCTTCACTCTGGTCGCGATCCGGTAGCGTGCCGTGACAAACCAGTACCAAATCTATGGGCGCCAGCTTCTCGGTAACCTTGACCATAACTTCCGGGTGCTGATCAAGGGCGAGAAAATCCAGCACCTCGTAGCTGACGCTGCCCGCTCCCCTTACTTGCAGATCGGTGGTCAGTTTACCCAGGCGCTCGGCATCCCGCGCCACCAGGAAAAAATCGTGACCTTGTTCCGCATAGCGGCGGGCAGTGGCGGTGGCGATGGCGGAATTGGCGCCAAGTATCAGTATGTTCATGATTGCTATTGTACCGGCGCGGGTTGCGTTGTGGACGGATCGAGGCCGAGGCGCCGGGACTGCAACGACGAGAAGCGACCTTGCGGATCCACTTCATTGCGGATCGCCATGAAGCGCTCCCAGTCCGGGTAGCCAGCTTTAAACATGGCTTCACTCATGCGCGCATCCTTGGCCAGATAGAGTCGGCCGCCGTGGTGCTCCACAATGGCGTCCAGCTCGTTCAGCAGCTCGGGCAGGTCGGGCTCCATTTTGAAATCCAGGGTCAGTGTCAGTCCGGCCCGGGGAAAGGATAGCGGCATGTTGTTGGCCTCGCCAAACTGTTTCAGCACCGCCAGGAAGGAGCCTTTGCCAGCCCGTGCCACCCGCTTCAGGATCTCGCTGATGCCCGCGCCAGCGGCGTCGCCTGGCAGTACCAGCTGATACTGCTGAAAACCGCGCCCGCCGTATAACCGATTCCAGTGACCAATGCTGTCCAGCGGGAAAAAATACCGTTGATAGTGCACCAGCGACTGCGCATCCCGTCGTGACTGGCGCCAGTAGTACAGATTATTGAATGCGCTCATCGAATGGCGGTTCAGCAGCCAGCTCGGCGTGCTGAACGGCACCGACAGGCGCGGACCGCGCACGCTCGCGGCCACCCTGGCCGGTGCCGGGTTGCCAGCGTGTTCGCCAAGATAAACAACGCCTCGGCCGCTGGCGGCCCCAGTGCTCAGGCAGTCGATCCAGGCCACCGAATAGCGGGCCTGTTGATGTTCCTCAAGCAGTTCAATGCAGTGCGCCAGGTTGCTGGCAACGTGCAGCTGATTGCGGATAAAGACACCTGACACGTTAATCAGTGACAGGCGCACATCAAGAATAATTCCGGTCAGTCCCATGCCGCCGCAGGTGGCGGCAAACAATTCGGAATGTTGCTCCCGGCTGCAGGTGCGAACTTCACCGGAGGCGAGCATTAACGTCAGTGATTGTACATGGTTGCTGATACAGCCGTCGCGGTGATGATTCTTGCCGTGGATGTCCGCGGCCACCGCCCCACCCAGACTGACAAGGCGGGTGCCGGGCACTACCGGCAAAAACAGGCCTTTGGGTACGATAATTTGCAGGATCTGGGCAAGCGTGACCCCGGCGGCGCAGTGCAGCTCACCCCGCTCGAGATCCAGTTCCAGGAAGTGATCCAGATGACGGCTGCTCAGCACCGTTTCGGAAAGGGCTGAATCGCCGTAGCTGCGACCCTGACCGCGGGCAATTGCAGGTCCCGGCAAACCGGTCTGCAGCCAATCGCTGAGCGCGGCCTGGCTGGCCGGGGCCAGCAACTCGGCATTGACGGTGGGATAGCGTCCCCAGCCGGAGAGTTTCATTCAGCGTTCCTGTTAATTGTTTTGCTGGTTGTCCTGCGCGGTGAATACAAAGCGCTTGTCGAGGCGGTACTTGATGGCGTAGCCCAGGGATAACCCGATGACGGCGCCAAGATAGCGCGCCTGCGGGGTACCGTACCAGTATTCAAAGCCCAGCTCGAAACCCCAGAACAACGCGGTGGTAAACCCGCCGGTCAGGGTGTAGAGCCACAGTCGGCGGATATCTGCTGTACCCAATGCCGAGCGTTGAGCAAAGATGAAGTACTTGTCCAGTACGTATTTGGTGAGTAATCCGGCAACGGTGCCTACCGCCATGGCCAGGTACAGCCCATGGCTGCCGTGATAGACAGCCATGATCAGAGCCTGACCGAGCAGGTTGATAATGGTCGCCAGGGCGGCAAACAGTGTATAGCGAAAGGCCAAATGCAAAGCAGACATAGTCGTTTCGTTATCGGCAGCGGCAGCCATTCGGACACGTTCGCGCGTGCTGCGTTGGGGCTGCGACAGGCAATGTCATAGCGGATCGGTATAATGCCGCCTCAGTATCGATACGCCGTAAATGACTGCTTGCTGTCGCCAGCAGTCAGCGACCAGAGCAAATGAGAGTAGCAGGGAGCCCAACGTGAGCAGTGAATTTGAGTTTGCCCTCGACCTGGCCAGACAAGCCGGTGAGATGATCGCCCGGGAACGCCGCGGGGCGGACCTGACCCATTCCTATAAGGGCGGCACTGAGCTGGTCACCAACGCGGATCTGGCAGCAGACCGGATGATCAGCGATGGCATTCGCGAGCGCTTTCCCGATCACCTGATTATCTCCGAGGAATCGGCGCCCGAGACCGGCGATGTGCAGAATCTGGACAAGCCATTGTGGATTATTGACCCCATCGACGGCACCGTAAACTATGCCCATGGGCATCTGCAGTCGGCGGTATCCATTGCTCACGTGCGCGCTGGAAAAGTGGTGCTGGGAGTGGTGTTCAATCCGTTTGTGGATGAGCTGTTTCATGCGCAACTGGGTAGTGGCGCCTTCATCAACGACACGCCAATCCAGGTTTCGGGGCTTGAGGAGATGCGCAAGGCCCTGGTGGCCACCGGTTTTCCGTACATAAAGGTCAACCTTGAGCCGCAAATCGCCCGCCTGAGCGCGGTGATCCACCAGTGCGCGGATATCCGTCGCCTGGGGTCCGCGGCACTGGATATTTGTTGGGTGGCGGCGGGACGCCTGGATGGTTACTACGAAAACCTGAGCCTGTGGGACTTCGCCGCGGCTCGGTTAATCGCTCAGGAAGCCGGGGCTCACTGTGGCCATTTCTCGCCCTTGCCTGAAGGCGCTGACCCCCAGTTTCACTGCAAGGATCTGCTGATTACCACCCCGGCCTTGTTCGACCCGCTGTGTGAACTGCTCAACGCCGCCAACGACTAGCCGGGGGCTGGTCTTGCCAGTGCACTTTTTCGTCGCTAATCAAGCTGTTGCCAGCGCAACCTGATTGACTGCCCAGTCCCGCCCCCGTAGCCTTCAGGGTAGGGGCGAACAAAATAAAGACGCGTATGACCACTCCAGTCAATACCTGGAATAAACCAACAGCGGCGCCACTGCGACTGGCGCCGACGTCAGGCTCGATGCGAGTCAAGATGAGGAGAAACACGTGAAAACAGCCAGCTTGCTCAAAAGCTCACTGCTTGCGGCGCTGCTAACGGCGTCAACAGCGTCGGGAATTGCCAGCGCTGCGGACCGGGTGGGGGACTTTTCGCTACTCGACCAGGAAGGCTACTTCCATCACATGGCCTGGTATAACGACCACGCGGCGATTGCCCTGCTGGTGCAGGCCAATGACAGCACGGCGACTGCCGATGCCGTACCAGCCTTCCAGGCGTTGAAGCAGCAGTTCGATGCCCAGGGCATTGAATTCATGATGATCAACCCGATGGGTCGTGAAAATCGCGACGCCGTTGCCGCCACACTCAGCGACTGGGGCGTTGCGGATATTCCGGTGCTGATGGACGACGCGCAGATGATTTCCCGTGATCTGGGCATCGAACGTGTTGGTGAAGTACTGCTGTTCGATCCGTCCAGCTTTACGGTGCTCTATCGTGGCACCGTGGCGGGCGCCGAGCAGGCCATTTCCGAAACGCTGGCGGGCAAGGCGGTGTCCGCGCCACTGCTGGCTGGCAACGGCGAGGCGGTAGCCTACCCGGAAGTCGACCAGCTTGCTGCTCGACAGGTGTCCTATGTTGACGAAGTCGCGCCGATCATTGCCGAGAATTGCGCCAGTTGTCACCGCGCCGGAGGCATTGCTCCATTTGCCATGGACAGCCATGCCATGGTGCAGGGCTGGTCGCCGATGATTCGCGAAGTGGTGATGACCAAGCGCATGCCGCCGGGTCAGATCGACGGTCATGTCGGCGAGTTCATTAACGACATGCGTCTTGAGGACAGCGAAGTCCAGACCTTGCTGGCCTGGATCGAATCGGGTTCACCGAAAGATGGCAGCAGCGATCCGTTGACCGAACTCACCTGGCCGACCAGCAAATGGGCGTTTGGCGAGCCGGACTACATTATCAAGGTACCGCCGCAGGAAATCCCGGCCACCGGCGTGCTGGACTATATTCACGTCTCGGTGCCCATCGATATTGAAAAAGACAGGTGGTTGCGCGGCAGCCAGTACGTGGCCGGTGACCGCACCGTACTGCACCACACCCTGAACGGGTTGACTGAGCCCGGTGCCAGCCGACGGGGCGGTTTCCTGGGTGGCGGCAATCCCGACCAGGCCAACATTACTGCCTATATTCCCGGCGCTGAGCCGCGCCTGAATCCGCCGAATACCGGCGGTCTGCTGAAAGCCGGTTCGGTACTGAACCTGCAGCTGCACTACACCACCACCGGCAAGGAAACCACCGACGCCAGCGAGATCGGCCTGTGGTTCTACCCCGAAGGCGAGGTTCCCGAGAAGCGTATGGCGGGCCAGTGTGCCTGTATCTTCACGCCTACCTGGACCAACATCCCACCGGGCGATCCGAACTTTGAGCAGCAGGCCAGCGTAACCCTGAGCCGTGATGCCTACATGCGCAGCTTTACGCCGCATATGCATTTCCGCGGTAAATACATGCGCTGGGTGGCCAACTACCCGGATGGCAGCAGCGAAGAGCTGATCAACGTGGCCAACTACAATTACAACTGGCAGCTGGCTTATACCTACGAAGAGCCGAAGTTCATGCCGGCGGGTACGACGATTACTGCGATTGGTGCGTTTGATAACTCGGCGCAGAATCCGTATAACCCGGATCCGGAGCGCAGTGTGCCGTGGGGGCAGCAGTCCTGGGATGAGATGTTCTTCGGTGCCATGTCCTGGCAGTATGCTGACAGTGGTGGTGGTGAGGACTGATTTAGTATCGCTCCAAACTTCAAAAGCCCGGCTATCCAGCCGGGCTTTTTCATTTTGGTTTGAACGTAGCGGCTGCGGTGACCCGGAGCTTCGTTGCGGAAAAATTTTGGCCCGGTCATTTAACAAAAGTAAACTCCCGGACCAAAATTTTCCCGCGCCTCACTCCAGATCACCTCGCTCGCTACTCGGGTTGTCACCCGGCTGGTAGTTCAGCGTTTTTTTTTGATGTGGGGCGTAGCGGTTGCGTTTGTCTCTGGCTCTGCTTCTGAGCAATCATTAACTATCAGACAGGCCTGTTCTTTCCTCTGTGTCTTAATGCTTTGATTGTCAAAGCCCGCCTGATTGGTCACTATGCTGGGCATTCCTGTACACAGGCCTGTAGTGACGCGGAGAGTGGAGTTGAGCACAAAGAATAAGAGTGTCTCGCTGGTGCTGGGTAGCGGTGGCGCGCGGGGTTATGCCCATATCGGTGTGATTCGCTGGATTGAAGAGCAGGGTCTTGAGATCCGTTCGGTGGTGGGCTGTTCGATGGGTGCTTTGGTTGGCGGCTGCTACGCCGCTGGCAAACTTGATGAGTATGCGAACTGGGCTTGTGAGATACGCAAGTCAGATATCTTACAGCTGCTGGATTTTACGCTGAGCAAAAAAGGATTCGTCGATGGCAGTCGCCTTATTGAAGTGCTGCAGGATTTCGTCGGCGATCACCAGATTGAGCAATTACCAGTAAGATTCACTGCGGTCGCGGCGGATATCGACCGGGAAAAGGAAGTCTGGATTAATTCGGGCCCCTTATTCGATGCTATCCGCGCCTCTATCGCCATGCCGTTTTTTTTCCTGCCCGACGAGAAAGATGGCCGTATGCTGCTGGACGGTGGCATTCTCAACCCGGTGCCAATAGCGCCCACCTTTGATGATCAGACCGACTTTACCATCGCCGTGAATCTTAATGGTCCTCCTGACGAAAGCCTGCCAATGCCTGACCGAGACCGAGCGGAATCCGAGGCAAACTCGCGGGATATACGGAGTCTCATCGATCGCTTTTTCGATCGCCTGCAGGAACAATTCAGCAGGGGAGATTCTGAAGAATTCACCATGCTGGATATTGCCCAGCAAACACTGGATTCCATGCAGGGCACCATTGCCCGCAGCAAATTGGCGGCCTACCCTCCGGATGTGCTGGTTCCCATTCCCAGGCAGTGTGCGACGATCATGGAGTTCGATCTCGCGAAAGAACTGATAGACCTTGGATACAAAGCCGCAGAGCAGCGCATCGGCCCCTATTTGCAGCGCGAGCAGAATCCGGACAAGCAGAAGCGATCAATGGAAGACTCTAAATAGAGACGCCGACATCCCTGGCGATCGCCAGCAACTCATCGTAGTCCACCGAGTTGGCGCTGGGCCGGCGTTTTTCATCCTGCAGACTCAGGGGAATAATGTCCGCGACTTCGTCGCTGCTGTAACGGCGCTGGCGGGCGCGTATAGTCTGATCTTTGACGCTGGCATCCATTGGCGACTTGCTCCTGTTTTCTGTCTTCGATTCCACGGGCGGGGTGGTTCTTTACTATTACTTTCGTAGCTTTTTATACCCGGTTGCAAAAAATCGGCCAGCTCTGCATGGCTGCGTTGCAGACTACTATTTACGCGGTTTGTGTGTGATTGTGGGTTTCCAGGGCGTTTGTCATAGTGGTGGGAGTCCCGAATCGGTAGCGGATCCCACCGATTGTTTGGATCGACGCCAAATCCGCAATGGTGTAGCCTGACTTCACTAGCCGCCAAGCAGTTCCGGCCGGTTTGTCCGAAATCCCAATACCGTGTCAGTGCTAATCAGGACACGGAATAATAATAGGAGATTGCCATGGACCGCCGTAAGTTCCTCAGCAACATGAGTGCCGCCAGTATTGCGTCAATCGCTGGTGCCGCCACGCTCAGCCAGAAGGCCGATGCCCTTGAAGACGCCATGAGCGTCGAGCTCGACAAGCGCATCGCCACGCCCTGGATGTGTAACATCGAACCCATGCCGGAAGAGGTGGCGGCCGACGCCCCCTGGTACCAGCACGAAGATCCGCGTCTGCCGGTGATGCCGGAAGCGCCTACCCTGATTGATTTCTACAAGTACCGTTTTGCTCCCGCCAACCATGTACTGCAGAGTGCGCGGCTGGCAAAGCTCAACGGCATGAATGAGAAAATAATTCTCGCCTGCCTGCTGCACGATATCAGTGTCAGCAACCTGATTCGCACCGACCACGGCTACTGGTGTGCGCAAATGGTAGCGCCTTATGTTGACGAAGAAGTGGCCTGGGCCATTGAGAAGCACCAGGCGCTGCGCTTTTTCCCGGACGAGTCAGTGGGCTACGAATATCCCGAGGCCTATATCCGTTTCTTTGGCGCCGATTACCAACCTGAGCCATATATCGTCCAGGCCTGGCAGGAAGCGCGGCAGCACCGCTGGTACATGACCTCACGACTGATCACCCTGAATGACCTGTACTCGTTCGAAGAAGGCGTGGTGGTGGATGTCGAGGATTTCACCGATATCATCGGGCGCAATTTCCGGCAGCCCAAAGAAGGGTTGGGATTTGACGGCAGTCCGGTGGCGCACATGTGGCGCTCAATTATCTGGCCGAATAATTTTCTCTGAACGGCGGGAATGCGCAAGTAGTTTCGAGAGCGCGGCTGCGAGCAGCCGCCATCTCACTGCAATCGCTTTTTATTATTGAGCGCCGCGCCAGCCCGGTATCACCTTGCCGTTGGATCGCAGTACGCTGAGTCTAGCGAAGTAAATACCGCGCCGAAATCACGATACCGGTAATGGAAAATGTCAGCCCGAGCCCAAGCAGCGCCGTCATCACTGTAAGCCACAACAGTCGGTTGTCCACCAGGCCGGGGAAATCCAGGCTGTGCAGGCCGTTGTACAGCCAGCGGTAGGCTCTTCTGCTGCGATCGATCAACGACAGGATCTCACCGTTGCCAGGATCGACATGTATCCAGGTGTCACTTTCATCGGCAAGGGTGATGCGCAGGCTGCCTTCCGGAAGAGAGCCCTCCCGTAACGACGTGTAGATGTCGTCTTCTGCGACAACCGACAAAGCCGCTATCTCGTATCCTGGCCAGGCCATTCCGGCTGCCTCGCGTAACAAAGGCTCGGTGATGGGCGGCTGGGTGATCACCCCTGTATCTTCTTTGACAGCCACAATGGCCTGGTTGGCCAGCGCGTGAAAGCTGATCTCTCTGGCTCCGGACACTGCCTGCAAATTTCCGACTGGAACTTGCGCGGCAATCTCGCCCAGGCTGCCACCGCGGAAAGCCGCGACTTGATCGGTTGCCGGGTCCGGCACTGAAAACAGTCGGCCGTGATCCATAGACAGCCATCCGCTGAAAATCCAGGACAGTACGAACAGACCGCTGAACAGCCCGAAAATATGATGCCAACGCATCCAGGCGCGATACGGGCTGATACACTCCCGCCCGGATTTACGTGCGCGCAGCAGCGCTTTAACTCCTAGATACAGGCCAATCAGAACGCCTACCATGCCCGCCAGCGACAACCACCAGACGGTCTGGTCCCATAGCGCCCAGTTCTTGCGCAGCACAGTGGGGTAGATCCAGTGCACTACCGCGCCTAGATAGTTCCAACTGCGCTGCTGACTGGTGGTGCGCTGCAGGATCTCGCCGGTGCGGCCGGACACATAGAGCTGCGTGCCCGCGTCGTCGTTCAGATCGTGACGGTAGAATGGCCGGTAGGGGTCGAAGCGTTGATGCACCACCCACTGGTCATAATCGAAAGGTCCCTGAAGCCCTGGAGCAACCACTTCGTCAGAAGACGGCAGCGTGCCGTCATCGGCAAAGATCACGGCCACCGGGGCATTGTTGAAATGGCACACGTAAGCAGGGCGCTCGGCGACACTCAGCAAGCGCAACCCGGCCAGTTGTTCGGGCCCACACTGCGCCGCGGCATCGAAAGGTGCTACGCGGATGGCAGCGGTATCGATCGGGGCGAGGTAGGCAAGACGTCCCGACTCCGGCAAGGCTGGAAATGGGACGTACATCATGACCAGGCCGCTGGCGAACCACATTGCGAAAAACAGGCACAGCCCGATTCCCAGCCAGCGATGAACGGTTACCAGAGAGCGCATCAATCGATCATCCGCTAAAACGTTGCTTCAACGCCTAGCTCCCAGGCTCTTGGCGCGCCAAGTAAAACCTGGTTCGCGTAAAGAAATCCAGGGTCTGTCTGTTGCATGTAGAAGATGTCCGACCAGGGTGCGTACTGCTCATCGGCAACATTAAAGATGCGACCGGTGACGCGATAATTCGCGAATGACCAGGCGGCATAAAGATCTGCGACTGTGTAGGCGTGCAGAGTTACGGTGTTGGCATTGTCGCCGAATCGATCATCGACGTAGCGCAGTGATCCACCGATATCCAGGGGCAGATTGGCCACACTGTAGCTGGACCACAGATTAGCAGTGACACGCGGCACGTTTGGCGGGGTGTTTCCTGCGAAGGTAACGAGATTAGTAGACGTATCGAACTGCGCATCAGTCCAGGCGGCATTGATGCCGAGCCGCAACTGCTCTGTGGCACTCAGGGTGCTGGAAAACTCAAGGCCCCGCGCACTGCGACCGCCCACGTTGGTAGCACTGTCCACGCCGATCCGCTCAAGGACATCGTCCCGGGTAATGTCGAAGTAGGCCAGCGTGGCCTGGGTGCGTCCGTCGGCGAAAACTCCCTTTAGCCCGATTTCCCATTGCTCGGCGTCGGTGAGGTTGAGATTTTCACCGCCACTGACAAGAAAGATGTTGGCGTTAACCGGGTCCTTGGCGTCGCTGTACTGGGCGTAGGCAACGAGGTTGTCATTGAAACTGTAAACACCGCCCAGGCGCCAGCTCCACCAGTCAAAATCCCGCGCAAAGCTCGACGCTTCAAGAACTCCAGCGCCGTTGAAGTTGCGCCGATCAAGATCCAGTTCTTCATAGCGCAGCGCGCCGATCAGTGAGATCCGCTCATTGAGCACCAGTGCATCTTCCATGAACAACGCGCGAGTCTTAATGTCAGTGGGGCTGATGCCGCGTAATTCTCGCGGTCCGTAGCTGCCGGGCACCGGGTTGTACGGATCAACAGAATCGCCGGGCTGCAGCGGGACATTGAGTCGAAAACCGCGGTCACGGGAAAACTCCAGGCTGGTTACTTCAAACCCGGCAAGCACCTGATTGCTCATGCCGGCAAATTCGTAGTCGTATTTGGCAGTAAGACGATTGCCGCCAAGCTGCTGATCGTGACCGACAAAGAAATACCCGTAGTAGCGCTGAATGACATCAGTTTGCGTGCAGACATCCACCACCTCGGTGCAGTAAACGTAGCCCTCGGCGTTTTGCCACTGGCGATCCGCATCGAACGAGTAAAGTGTGTTCCTTATTTCCAGGTTATCGACCGGATTCCAGATCAGGTCGCCGCGCAGGAACAGCTGCTGGGATTCGGCGCGGCTGTCGGCCACGTTATAGTTTCTGAAGCGCATGGCTGCATCGACGGTTTCCCCGCCGGTGGTGGTGATGACGTCGGTCATGGGCGCGATGGCGGCGGTGGCCGGCAGCAGTGGCGTTCCGTAGTAGTCGGCCAGGTCGTCATTCAGGTAGTCGGCAGACACCTTGACCGCCAATTTGTCGGTGGCCTGCCAGTACAGGCTGCCGGTGAAATTCCCTGACTCGGGATCCATTCGATCGACAAATCCGTCAGCGCCAAACTGGCTGAGGTCGGCGCGATACCAGAGGGAATCGGTCAGGGCGCCGCTGACGCCAATCCCGGCCTGGTAGGTATTGAAGCGGCCGTAGGACGCCATGACATCCAGGGATTGCTGTTCTCCGGGTCCGGCAGTTTTATTCACGGTATTGACGGTGCCGGCTACCGCGCCCTGGCCATTGAGAACCGAGGAGGGACCGCGCAGCACCTCGACGCGTTCCAGGTTAAAGGTGTTCTGCGGGCGCATCACCATGTTGGCCGGGCCCACCCAGAGGCCGTCGCGCAGGATGGTGATCTGGGAACGGGTGAAGCCGCGCATGGAAAACATCGACGGGGCAGCGGGTGATTCGCCAGAGACGACGCCCGGCAGGCTCTGCACGGCATCGGAAAGCTTCTGATAGCCACGCGCCCGCATCACGTCGCTGTCGATGATTTCCACGGTAGCTGGCGTCTCCAGCAGTGACAGGCCGAGGCGGGAGCCGGCATCGGATTCCCGATTCAGTCCCAGCTCGCCAATTGGATTGCCCTGCACCACGATTTCTTCAATCTGCTGGGCCGTGGCGCTGTGCGCCAGCAGGCCTGTCAGGGCCATGCTGAACAGCGTGTTGTGTATTTTGTTTTTGTTGTATTGCATCCTGACTATCATCCCTGATCGTTGGTAATCCGTTATCAATCCCGACACCGACCATGTAATCGGTTCGTGACGATAATAAAACAATGTGGCGGTCTGCTGGGTCAGAGGTGGGTGTTTTACGCCAGACCATCATTGAGTAACGATGAAGCACAGTCGTGCTGCGCTGGGTCAGCCTATTTTACGGGCTGTTCCGTCGCCGGACTGGCCTTGCTTTTGTCGAAGCGGCGCAGAATGGTGGGCAGGTATACCAGGTCCAGCACCAGGGCCAACACCACTATCGGCACCAGTAATTTTGCGGATTGCTGGAAATACAGGGTATTGGCCCAGATCAGGATTGTGGTGCCCAGGGCCAGCACCAGGGTGGTAATGGTCAGCGCCGGACCGGTGACCCTGATGGAGCGCGCGATAGCGTCCTGCTGGCTGAGCCCAGCTTGCTTGCCTTCAAGGTAGTGGCTGAGGATGTGCACCGTGTCGTCTACCACCAGGCCGATGCTGATACTAAACAGCATCATTACAAAAGGGTCCAGCTGTCCCACAAAGACCGCCCAAACCCCGAACACGATGGTGGCCGGGAGTAGATTGGGGATAATGCTGAGCACGCCGAAATAAAGACTGCGCAACCCAATGACCAGGCTCAGGGTAATCAGCGCCAGGCTGAGGCTGTAGCCCTGCAGCAATTCCATGGTCACCAGCTCGTCCATGCGTGCGAATAGCAGCAGTCCACTACCGTGGACCAGGGTGGCGTCCTCAAAAAAGTTATCAAACTCGCTGCCCAGCGTGGTGTCCAGGTCAATCAGTTCCTGGTTGCTCACCGGGGTGGCGTTGATGAACAGCGTGATCATGGAAAAATCCAGATTAATGAATCCGGACAGCGGGAAGTCCTCGCTCTGCACGGTCTCATAGCCATTCAGGTAATTGGCCACGTCATTGATATCGTCCGGGATGCGGTAGTAGGCCGGGTCTTCCTGGTGCTGCACCTGGTTCACCGTCTTTACCACGTCCGCTACCGAGGCAGCGGACTCTACCGCACCCAGTTCGACAATGCGGTCGATATAGGCTTCCACGCGGCGCAGAAACTCCGGCTCGATAGCGCCGTCGATGCGCCCCGTATCGATGGCGTAGGTAATCTGCGGGCCACGATTGATGCGGTCATTGATAACGTCATAGTAGCCGCGGATATCGCTATTGGCGGTGATGAAATCCAGGCGATTAAAGTCGGTTTCATTCAGCGGCAGTAGTGCCAGGGTAATCAGCGCCAGTGCGGTACAGCCATAAAATACCGGGCGATCCCGGCGCCGGGAAAAAGACACTACCCGTTCCAGCAGGCGCTGCAGCAACGGCGGGTCACCGGGCCCGGTAACGGCGTTGCTGCGGGTCAGCAGGATCAGTAGCGCCGGCAGCAGGGTCAGGGTCAGCACGTAGGCATAGGCAATACCCAGCGCAACGATGCGGCCGAAGTCCTGGATCGCCGGCGACGAGCACAGGTTGAGCGATGAAAAGCCAATAGTAGTGGTCAGCGCCGCCAGGGTAATCGGGCGCAGGTTGTAATCAAGACTATGGGCCATGGCGGCCAGCCGATCCTGTCCCTGGTGCAGGCCCTGTTTGTAGATGGAAATAATATGCACCGAGTTTGCCACCGCGATAATTACTACCACCAAGGGTGCGATGATAGAGATGCTGTTAAAGGCAAAACCCAGGAAGCCCAGCGTGCCTATGGTCAGGATCAGGCTGGCAATGGCGTGGGCCAGAATACCCAGACCAAAAAGCGCCGAGCGAAAGCAGTAACAAATCACCAGGACGCACACCAGGATCACAATCGGCATCAAAGTGGTGAGATCGTCGATCATCGCCTGCTGACTGGATTGCTCCAGCAGGACTTCGCTGCTGAAGTGAATGCCCAGGTCCGGATAGTCGTCGCGCATGGAGTCGCGCAGCGCCAGGGCGGCACTGGCCAGATCCATCCGTTCCCCGCTATCGGCCTGCTCGCCGGCAAAACGGATGACCGCAAACATCAGGCTGCCATCGGCAGTCAGCAGGTTGTTGGTTAGCAGGCGATCAGCTAGCGCTTCACGCCCCAGCTCCTGGAGCTGGGTATCGGAGTAGTCCGCGTAGGGACGCTCAAACAGGCGCTCCCGAGTTTCCGGTGAAAAGTAGTTGATGGGAGTGGAGATACCCCGCGCGTAGGGCAGTTCCTGATAACGAGTCTGCAGGTCGAAGACTGCATCAAGTACCGAGCGGGAAAATGCGGGCTGGCCCTCCGGCGGGACGAACACCGCGGTCATGGTCAGAGTCTGCGGAAACTCTTCATTAAAAGCATTGAACTCATCAAGGTAGGGATCACTGCGGGTGAGTAACGCATCCAGTGACGTGTCAAAACCAATCCTGAGTATTCCGCTGGCACCAATCAAGGTGGCGACACACACTGTCAGCAACAGCCACGCGCGACTGGTCAGCAGGGCGCGGACAAAAGTTGAGGGTGTTGTCGGGTTGGAATCGGAAGTCAGTGACATGGCGTGTAACGTTTTCGGCGTAGACCCTTATAACACGGAGACTGTGGTGCGCGCCTGCTGGCGGCTGACTGGTTGCAGTTCGGCGACAGGCTGAAGGCGCCCGGAACCTTGCGCGGTATAATCGGGGTTGGCAAGAGCTGAGCCAGTTATTACGCTCGGCAGCGGGATGTCGGTTGCATTGTGCCGCAGAAGGCGCCGAAACCACCAGTTCAGATGCGATGTTGATAGCAGAATCCGGCGCCCTATGGGCCAATAAAGCGCGTACAAACGGATTAGATTCACAAAAAACCGGGGAGCAGGAAGTATGGAGTTCAGACCGAACCAGAATGAGGCAGCGCCACCCTCCAGGCAACAGGCAGTGGCGGCAGACAAATGCAGCGTCACGCACTCCCCATTCGGCAAGCGTATCGCCCTGGCCCTCGGTTGCGCCCTGGCAATAGGCGCCGCGGGTGCTGCCCAGGCTACCGATCTGGTGCGCCTGGCGGGAAGCGCTGCCAACGAGGGTGCCGGGGGTCTAATTGGTCTGGATCCAAACCCGCAAACCGCCGTACTCAGTAATCCGGCGCTGCTCTCTGATATAGACGATGGCTTCAATTTTACGCTGGCGTCCCTGCGCGTGAATTCGGATTTCACCAGCAAACTCGGTGAAGTGGCCGCCGCCGACAAAGGCCCGGGTATTCTCCCGGAGCTGGGTTTCAAAGGGACTCTGGGTAACAACGGTTGGTCCTGGGGTGCCGCATTTACCGTAAAATCGGCCCTGCGTGCGGATTTCACCTTTCAGGATCCACCGGGAACTGCTGGCGTCAGCTACGGCGTGCAGCAGCATTTGTCGGAGTGGGTGATCGCCAAACTGGGTGGCGCCCTGAGCTACCAGATCAGTGATCGACTCAGCGCCGGACTGTCCCTGGGCCTGGCCTACAACCGCAATCGCCTCGACGCCCCCTATATTTTCCAGTCGCACCCGGCACTGACCGGATTGAAGGTGCTGGTGGACCTGGAAGCCGACGATCTGGCCCTGACCTCGGCGCTGGGCCTGAATTACCGCGCCAGCGATTCCCTGAAGCTCAATCTGGCCTACTCCCTGCGCACCGACTTTTCCGCCGATGGCGATCTTAGCGGCAACCTCGGGCAGTTGGGCCTGGGAATTCCGGAGACGTTTCGCTACAACGCCAATGTCGAAACGGCGCTGCCTGCCGTACTGATGGCCGGTGCGTCCTGGCAGGCCACCGAGCGTCTGACCCTGGGTCTGCAGTGGGACCGGGTGTTCTGGGAAGACAGTTTTGACACATTGCCCATTCGCCTGACGCAGGGCAGTAACGCCGATCTCAACGACTTTCTCGGCGCGAATTCAATTGTCGATGTCGCACCGCTGGACTGGCGTGATCAGGATACCTTTCATGTTGGCGGCGAGTACCTGCTTGTTGGCGGCGGCAAGTTGCGTCTGGGTTATGAAAGTAGTGAGGCTCCTGTGCCACGTCGCACATTTACTCCCATGACCGGTGCAATCCTTGATCAGGCCTGGACGGCGGGCCTGCAATTCCGTCTCGGCCGGCGGGACATTGATGTGGCCTATCGCTTTGCCCAGGGTGATGACCTGCTCGTGGTTGACAGCGATCTCGCCGGTGGCGAGTATGAAGGAACCAGCCAGACCCTTGAGCTGCACACTTTCGTAATATCTGTGCCGTTTTAGTCGGGGGTTTGCTGGCCACGGTTGGGGGCCTTGGGGCTGAAACAGAACCTCGGGGCAAGTCTCGGAAAATGCCGCCAACTCTCCGGAATTCTTGACCTTGTTTTCCACACCCTGTGAACGAGATCGCACATTAAATTGGCCCGAATTGTTAAGCTTGTCACACTCACGCCAGCTTCCCGGGGTTCGGGAATGCTGGTGCTGTTCTCCAGGGCGAGGGCATCTCACTCGAGATGAAACTCCGTCGTAAATCAGAAACCGGCAACAGGGCCACTCGTGACATGGTGCCACAATTCGAATTGGACAATTCCCGGCTGCGCGAAGCGAACGCGGAAAAGATTACCTGTCTGGTCTGGTTGGCGGTCATCGCCCTGACCTATGTCTGGTTCTTTATTGGGTTCCGGGAAACCGTCGCCGACAACCTGTTTACCAATATTACTACCCTGGTGCTGATCATGGCGCCGGCGTTCAGCTTCATTGCCTGGCTTATTCATCGCGGCTACTACTCGCCTTCCATCAAGTACATCAACACCTTTCTGCAGGTCACTCTGGTATCGGCGGCGGTCGCCTTTGATGGCCAGTCCGAAGGTGCCGCTTATGCGCTAAGCTCCATGCCGCCCATGGCGTATGCGCTGGTGCCCATGATCACCGCGTTCCGTTTGCAGCCCTGGTTGGGATTGTTTGCCGGTTCGGTGGCGGCGGTGGAGTTTGTCTTGCTGTACCTGTTCGTGCTGCGGCCTGATCCGGCTCTGATCGAGCAGATCCCCAGTCTCGGTTTTCAGGTCACCATGATGAAAGCGGTGGTGCTGTTTTCGCTGGGCGTGGCCAGTGCGCTATCGGCACGCTCGCTGCGTAACTATTTTGAAAACTACACCCGCTCGCAGCAAACCCGGGCGCGACTGGAGCGCAACTTCGGCCGTTTTGTCTCCAATACCATCGTCGAGCAGATCGAGAACAGTGCCGATGGCCGGGTGCCGGCGACCGAACAGCATGCGGCGATTGTATTTGGCGATATCCGGGGCTTTACGTCCTACTCCTCGAAGATCAGCTCGCTGGAAGTGACCGAATTGCTCAATGCTTATTTTGAGATCGTCTGTCGCATCGTAGAAGAAGAAGGCGGGATGGTGAACAAATTTCTGGGCGACGGCTTCCTGGCGTTTTTTGGCCTGTACAGCAGCGATCCCAAACCCTGCGAGTCAGCGGCGCGCGCGGTACTGCGGATGCAGGAGGAAACCGACAAACTGCTGGAAGCCCACGGCCTGCGCGCCGGGGCCGCGGCCAACTGGGGCTCTATCGTGACCGGTGAAGTGGGCTCGGCAGGGCGCTGTGAATTTACCGGCATCGGCGCGTCAGTGAATCTTGCGTCGCGGCTGGAAGGCTTGAACGATCGGCTCAATACCAGTTTCCTGGTGTCCCAGGATTTTATCGGCCAGATCAATTCCGACCACTTCAATGTGCGCTTCCGCGGTGAACAGGCGGTGCGTGGCCTGGATGACAACATCGCTATTTTCGAAATCAGCTAGCGTCAACCGCACTGCTGTTGCGGCACAGAGTCATCCAGTCCTGGATACCCTGAGAGCGAAACTTGTCCCGATGAACAATGAAATATAACTGCCGTGTCCAGTTGCGGTGCGGCACCGGCAGTGGCACCAGTGAGCCGCGGGCAAAGGCTTCCTGCAGGGTTAGCGCCGACAGACAGCCAACACCCAGGCCGGCTTCCACGGCCCGTTTGATGCCTTCGGTGTGCTGCAGTTCAAGCTTGATATGCAGTTCCGGCAGAATGCCTGCCATGGCGCGGTCAAACGCCTGGCGCGTCCCGGAGCCGCGCTCGCGGACAATCCAGTCGATCGCCTTGAGATCACCGTCGCGCAGTCGGCGCCGATTCGCCAGAGGATGGTCGGGCGCGCAGAACACGCACAATTCATCGTCTCGCCAATAGCTGATCTCCAGTTCCGGTTCCTGCAGTTCGCCTTCAACCAGGCCAATGTCCAGCTCGAAGTTCCTGACCCGGCGCGCGACCTGAGCGGTATTTTCCACGCTCAGTTCGATGTGGGCCCCGGGGTGCTGCTGGATAAAGTCCGCCATGATGGGAATCGCCAGGTAATTGCCAATGGTCAGGGTGGCGCCTACTTTTAACTCCCCGACCTCGTCATGGCGCAGCAGGGCGTGTTCCAGCTCCTCCGCCTGGGCCAGCAAGGCCGCGGCCCGGGGGCGGAACAGTTGCCCGGTTTCGCTTAATTTGAGCCGCTTGCCCACCCGGTCAAACAGCGCCAGGTCGAAGCGCTGTTCCAGCTCTTTCAGCGCGGTACTGGCGGCAGACTGGGACAGCGCCAGTTGGGTTGCCGCCCGGCTGACGTTCTCGTGACTGGCAACCGCCAGGAAAATCTGTAATTGTTTGAGGGTAAAACGCATGGCTGTGGCTCCGTGGCCAGTGATTTCGGCCTTTTGGGCGAGCGAGTGGCCAGCTTCTATATTAAATAAATAGATAACCAATATACAAATAATTAATTTTACAGATATGGACTTGATGTCTATACTGCGCCCTTTTGACCTGTTGGAGGAGTCCCCGTGGCAAAGTTGTCCACCCAGAGCGTTACTGAGGTTCATCACTGGAACGACTGGTTGTTCAGTTTCAAGACAACCCGTGATCGCACCCTGCGTTTCGAAAACGGTCACTTTGTCATGCTCGGTCTGGAAATCGAGGGCAAACCCCTGATGCGCGCCTACAGCATCGCCAGCCCCAATTACGACGAACAGATGGAGTTTTTCAGTATCAAGGTCCCGGACGGTCCGCTGACCTCAAGGCTGCAAAATATTCAGGTGGGCGATGAGGTGTATGTCAGCAACAAGCCTACCGGCACCCTGGTTGTTGATCATCTGCAGGAAGGCCGCAACCTCTACCTGATCTCTACCGGAACCGGCCTGGCGCCGTTTATCAGCATCATCCAGGATCCGGAAGTCTACGAGCGCTTCGACCACGTTATTCTCACCCACGGGGTGCGCCACATCAGCGAGCTTGCCTATCAGAAGCTGATAACCGAAGACTTGCCGAACAATGAATTCTTCGGCGAAGAAGTGCGTGACAAGCTGCTCTACTATCCGACCGTCACTCGCGAGGATTACAAAAACCAGGGTCGCCTGACCGACCTGATGAACTCCGGCAAACTGTTCAGTGACCTGGGTATTGAAAAAGCGGATCCGGAAAAAGATCGCTTCATGATCTGTGGCAGCCCCAGCATGCTCAAGGATACCTGCGCGATTCTCGATGACTGGGGATTTGAAGAATCCCGGCACGGCATCAAGGCGCAGTACGTGATTGAGCGGGCGTTTGTCGAATAGGGTGTTCTGAACAGAATCCTGGCCCGGCGGTGAGCAACAACCGCAGGCCTGTATAAAAGAAGTAAAAACCGGCACCAAACTGGTACAAAAAGGTTCATCGCGCAATATCTGGAATTCTGACCAGGCTCTGCTTGTGCAACTGTTTGTGGTCCTGTTTATTGTGCCCAACCCTCCTGCCCCGAGCGCTGCTGGGTGTTACGTTGTTTATTGGCTTGATTACCCTTCGATTGGAAGTGTGAAGGTAGGAGTGAAGAGTACTTCGCTGCCCCGGCCGCCACTGCACGAGCGGCTGCGGGGAGGCAGAGTGCCCGCCCCGCAGCCGCGCTCGAGGCCGGTGATTTGCAGCGCTATAAGAACCAGAATTAATTGTTCTTCCAGGGAGTCTGCGAAGACAGGGAGTCTGCGAAGAATAAAAAAAGGGACACGTCAGTGTCCCTTTTTCGTTGTTGTCTTTTGTCAGTCGGCGCTAGCTGTCGAAGATGGCTACCAGGCAACCCTTGGAATCGGGTACGTCGTCCATGTTAACCGTGCCGCCGGCCAGAATCGTATCCAGGGCATCTTTCAGATACCAGTCATCGGCCTCGTTGCGCTGTGTCTCGTAACCCAGCTGGTCATTGATGGGGCCACGAAACAGCACTTCGCGAGTATTGGTATCCACCACGAACACCTCGGCGGTGCGCTCCACACCCAGTGACTTGGCCAGCACCTGACCTTCGTCCTTGAGAATCGGGAAGTCGATGCCGAATTCTTCTGCTTCCTTGGCAATGCGGGGAATATTGTCCTGGATATTGGCATTGAACATCACAAAGCCGATATTTTTGTCAGCATACTCATCGCGGACTTCGCGGTAATTAGGCAGTGCGATGCGGGCGATGGGGCAGCCGACCCCCTGAACATAAAAAGCCACGTAGTCATATTGCTGGAAATCTTCCCAGCGATGGACCTTGCCCTGTTGGTCGCTCAACTCGAATTCCGGCAAAGACCGCAGCCATTCGTCGGCTTGGGCGCCCAGCGCCCCCAGCGTCAAGGCTGTTGTGGTCACGAGTGTTATCACGAGTTTGATCAGCAACTTCATGCCTGGCTCCTGTAACTGTTACTCATTCTGTCAGGTTCAATTTCTGTGCTGCTGACCGGGCTGGACGCCGCAATCATCAGCTTGCTTTGCCAGCAAGTGCTGGCGTCCATGGCCGCACTGCCTGTTTAGCGCTATTTGCTTAACGCCAGTAACGGCAACCGCGATTCAGGTGCGAGCCGTTTTTGCCGCACAGCACTGTGTATATTGTTATTCAATGGTAGCAGCATTCCCCCGGGGCGCCCAGCTTATGCCCGCCAGGGGTCGGATTCAGTTGCCCCTTGAAGCGCCTCGCGGATTCCTTTATCGGTAGAAAATAATCTATGCAAAACAACAGGTTGAGAGGCTCTTGGCAGGTTGCAAAAATCAGTAACTGATGCTGCTGGCCTGGACTGGCAAGAAGTGCGCAAAAAACGGCCGGTTGGCGGGTCCAGTGACCGGCTGGATGCGATGAAACCTTGTTCGCCAGTTTATCGTAAACAATTCAGTAACAGCGTATAGTGGCGCCTTCGCTCGGTCACCATGAAGCTTTTTCAGCTTTAACTGTAACTTTTTCAAACTAGCGCTGATCGGCAGCAATCAAAACTAACGCTCATCTCATCGATACCCGTTCCGGAATGTCTTCTCGAATCGCAACACGTTATAGCAACCTGGTTTTCAACCACCCCTGGCTGGTCATTGCTGCGCTTTTGGCGCTGGTGGCCTTCTTTGGCTGGCATGCCCAGAATTTTCGGCTGGATGCATCCGCCGATTCTCTGCTGCTTGAAAATGACCCCGATCTGGAGTTCTCCCGGGAAATCGCCCAGCGCTACGGGGTGGCCGATTCCGTGACGGTGGCCTACACGCCCCAGGGCGAGCTGTTCAACCGCGACAACCTGCAGCAACTACAGGCATTGCGCGAGGATCTGCTGGCCATTGAGCGTGTTGCCTCCGTGGACAGCATTCTCAATGTGCCGATTTTTGGCGACACGCCACTGACCGGCATTTCCGAGGATTACCTGACCCTGATGGATGCCGAGGTGGACCTGGACTCGGCACGTGAGGAACTGGTCAACAGTCCGGTGTTTCGTAACGCGCTGATCAGCCCCGATGGCCAGACCGCCGGCATCCTGGTGACCTTTGAAGTAGACCAGCGCGCCCGGGAATTGCTCAACCGGCGCAGCGACCTGCGCAGCAAGGAACAGGCGGGCACGCTGAGCGCAGAAGAAGCCCGGGAGCTGGCCGCAGTCGAGGCAGAGTACGACCAGTACAGCGTGGTGGCTTCAGATCGTCAGAGCCAGATGATTGCTGCGATTCGCCAGACCCTGGATGGCTACCGGGATGACGCGCGGATCTACCTGGGCGGCGCACCGATGATCGCCGATGACCTGGTGACTTTCGTGCGCGCCGACCTGCAGAGTTTCAGTGTCGCAGTGTTGCTGCTGATCATCGTTGCCCTGGGCATTATTTTTCGCAAGCCCCGCTATGTCATGCTACCGCTGGCATGTTGCGCCGTGGCTGGCGTGATCATGGTCGGCATCCTGGGACTAATGGACTGGCGGGTTACCGTGGTGTCCTCAAACTTCATTTCCCTGCTGTTGATCATCACCATCTCGCTCACCGTGCACCTTACGGTACGCTATCGGGAATTGCGGGCGACCCGGCACTATTCTAATCACGACAAACTGCTGCGCCACGCCGTGCTCAGTATGTTTCGACCCTGTTTGTATACCGCGTTGACCACGGCGGTGGCCTTCGGATCACTGATCGTCAGTGGAATTCTGCCGATCATCAATTTCGGCTGGATGATGATGATGGGCGTGGCTACCGCGCTGCTGGTGGCGTTCACCCTGTTTCCGGCGATCATGAGTCTGTTGCCGGCGGATACCACCGAACTGTCCTCAGACCTGAAACTGAATCTGACCTCGGCGCTGGCCAAAGTTACCGACAAACTGCGTGGCAGTGTGCTGGTGATTTATGTGCTGGTTACCGCATTCAGTGTGTTTGGCCTGACACAACTGCGGGTGGAAAACAGCTTTATCGATTATTTCCGTCAGAGCACGGAGATTTATCAGGGTATGACCCAGTTTGACGAAAAACTCGGTGGCACCCTGTCATTCGACGTCATCATCAATCTGCCGGAACCGGAGCAATCAGCCGATGACGGATTTGACGATGGCTTTGACGACGGATTCGATGACGGCTTTGGTGATGATCCGTTTGCCAGCGATGGTTCCCAGGATGATGCCTACTGGTTTACGGCGCCGAAGATGCAGCGGGTCATGGCTATCCATGAATACCTGGACAGCGATCCACAAACCGGCAAGGTACTATCGTTTGGCGCCATTGTGCAGTTGGCCGAACAGCTCAACGCCAATGAGCCCATCGATGGCGTGCTGTGGGCGCTGCTTTACAGTCGTATCCCGGAGACTCTGAAAGCAACCGTTCTCAACCCCTTCGTGGCCATTGAGCAAAATCAGCTGCGCTACAACGTCCGGGTGCCTGAGTCTGCCGAGGGCCTGAATCGGGACGAGCTGCTGGCGCGCTTGGAAAGCGGTATCGAGGAAGAATTCGGCTTCGCCGATGAAGACGTGCGCCTGAGCGGTATCCTGGTGATGTACAACAACGTGCTGCAGAGCCTGTTCCAGTCGCAGATATTGACTCTTGGTGTGGTGATGCTGGCCATCATGTTGATGTTCCTGACCCTGTTCCGGTCTCTGGCCATTGCCGCGATCTGCATTATCCCCAACGCCATTGCCGCCGGTTTTGTGCTGGGCATTATGGGCTGGGCGGACCGTCCGCTGGATATCATGACCATCACCATTGCTGCGATCTCGGTAGGTATCGGGGTCGATAACACCATACACTACATGCACCGTTTCAAGCGTGAGTTTCCCCGTTTTGGTAACTACCGGGCCACCATGTTTTTTTGCCACAACAGCATCGGCCGGGCGATGTACTTTACCTCCATGACAATCGTGGCGGGGTTCTCGATCCTGGCGCTATCGAATTTCATTCCCACCATCGTGTTTGGCCTGTTGACCTCTCTGGCGATGCTGGTGGCGCTCACCGGGTCACTGACCCTGCTGCCCAGGCTGTTGATAACCTTCAAACCCTTGGGTCCGGAGTCCCATGGCGATGAGGAATTTTCCGACCAGGCGGTGGCGAACTGAACAATCGATCATATTGAATACCGGCCGGTAAGCGTTTAATCTGCTTCCTGCGTCAGCAGGTCCTGGACGCGCCGATCCCGCCGGTCCCGCCGGCTTAAGCCTGGTCGCCGGTTTTGGTGCCAGAGTCGGTATCAATCAGTTTCAGGATAGACATATGCACCGATTGTCGGGCTCATCCGGGTTTGCAGCCAGGTGGACTGGTCTTGTAGTCTCGACCATTCTCGCTCTGGTCAGCTGCGGTGGCGATGAGTCGACCGTACCGGAAGAGCTGGCGCCGGTGGAGACGTTCCTGCTCGACCCGGTTGCGCTGGAGCGTGGCCGGGCATTGTACGAAGGCAGTTGCGCGAGTTTCTGCCACGAGGTGGAAGATCCCGATCTGGCCGTAAATCTGTTCGACTGTGAATGGCGGCACGGCTCGGAAGACGCAGTACTATTTGACATTATCACCCGGGGCATACCCGACACCCGCATGGTCGGGTTCGGTGAGAACTTTCCCGAGGGTGAACAGGATACCTGGCGTCTGGTGGCATTTTTACGCAGTCAGCAGACGCAGTGCACGCAGGGAACTGAATAGCGGTTCCCAGATAAATGAATGAGGATTTATGACTAATCAGTATGTAACACAGAACGATAGCGACAAGTCGGTCATGGAGAAAGAAAAGCCTGAAGTAAAGGAAGGCATCAGTTCCGGCTTCATGGATGAAAAACTTTTCAAGTCGCGCGCCATTACTATTTTTGGCGAAATCAATGACCGTATCGCCCGCGCTGTCACCGAGCGTCTGCTGGCGCTGGCATCGGAAAGCGACGATCCGATTTGCCTGTACATCTCATCTCCCGGCGGCCATGTGGAATCCGGCGATGTGGTGTACGACATGATGAAGTTCATCAAGCCGGAAGTGAAAGTCATTGGCACTGGCTGGGTTGCGTCCGCCGCGACCACCATTTTCCTGGCGGCCGACAAGAACAATCGTTTTGCCCTGCCGAATACTCGCTTCCTGATTCACCAGCCTTCCGGCGGGTCATTGGGTGTAGCCAGCGATATCGCTATTCAGGCCAAGGAGATCATCAAGATGCGTGCCCGCATCAACAAGCTGATCGCCGAGGAAACCGGTCAGCCGCTGGAACGCGTGGAAAAAGACACCGACCGGGATTACTGGATGTCTGTGGAAGAGGCCATTGAGTACGGTATCGTCAGCAAGGTAGTGCGCAGCATCACCGAGATCTGAAGAAATCTCAAGAGAGGCCTTAAGGTTCCCCGCCAGGCTCACTAACCTTGCGAAATACCGCCTGCTGGTTGCGTGTCAGGGTACAGACCACCATGAACTCCGGCATGCAGCTGGCGGCTACAGCCACCGCGGTGGTGGCGTCCACCAGCTCGGCCTGGACGATGCCACTGACTCCCGCATAGGACACCGGTATCGTGGCGACATTCCCGTTCACTTCCCCTGCCTGGCTGTCCCAGACGAAACCCAGCGACTCTATTTCCCCGACCGTCATCACCCCGTCGTTTACCGTAACGCTGATCTGAAACAGCGTGCCCTCGGCCAACCACTGGCCATTCCAGCGTGAGTCTGTGCTGCGCTCCGCCTGGGCATGGGTGGCTGAGCTGCCTGTCAGTAGCAGGGTGGTGAAGATGGCGGACAGGAATGTATCAGACAGTTGCCTAGACAAGGGTCAGTCCTACGCCAAACAGCTGGCCATGGAAGGTGAATATCAGCAGGTATAGCACCACACCTGCCACAAGTGCAATCAGGTCCCAGGCAATGCGTGGCTTGCGCGGCTGCCGCGCCTGGTGACGAAGCGTGAAGATCTTGACCACACTCCACAGGGCGAAGCTGGCGAACAGCAGCAGCGAGGCCAGATCACCGTTGGCCCACAAATGCGCCAGTGACCAGAGCAGCACGCCCACCAGCATGGGGTGACGCAGCACCATGCGTAGATGGGACATCGGCAGGTTGCCGGCGGCCACCAGAATCAGCGCCGGAAGCATGATGAAATGACTGACCCAGCGCAACTCGAATAGCGGCTGCCAGACCATGGTGAATGGAGCCACCGCCATACCCCAGATAATCAGACCCAGCCCCAGGAAGGTCACCAGGCTGAACAGTCCCTTGTAGGCTCCCTCCGAAGGCAGTGCCCTGAGCAATGCCGGACGCAGCCCGACTTCCCGCCACAGGTGCGGAAACAGAAACAGAATCAGGCCGATGCCAAGAAGGATCACTCGCGGTCCCTGTGTTGGGTGCTGGAGGGTTCGGTTCGGGCGTCAGTGTAGCATGACGCCTCGATTCCCCGGCACAGACTGCAGGGGAACAGGTCGGTTTGACAGTTAATTAAACATTTAATTAATATTGGGCTGGCGACTCTCAATAACCAGCTTTTTGCCGTGTTTACAGAAAAGCCACGTTTTCAGAAAAAGAGGAGCCCCAGTGAGTAAATCGGTGAATCCGCGCAATGCCCCGGGTCGACCTGCCGGCCGTTCTGGTGACCAGGTCAGGGCTGACCTGTTGGCTGCGGCACGGGAAAATTTCTTAAGCAAGGAGTTCAAGGCAGTTTCGGTGCGCGCCATCGCTGCGGCAGCGGGAGTCAATGGGGCGATGGTCAACTACTATTTCGGCAGCAAGCAGGGCCTGTACCTGGCCATGGTCGAAGAGCTTCTGACCGCGCTTCGCGAAGACCTGGACAAGCTGGACAAGACCGGCAACTTTAGCGCTGCGGATTTCTGCGCCAGCTACTCACGGTTGCTGGCCAGGAATCCCTGGTGGCCCAATTTCGTGGTGCGTGAAGTGTTGTTCTCGGACGGCGATATCCGGGAAAAGGTGCTGCACCGGATTGCCTCCGGCTTCGCGCCGCGCTTGCTGGCCAATATTCAAACCGAGATCAATAGCGGCCATTACCGGCAAGATCTGGATCCGCGCCTGACCCTGATGTCGCTGATGGGCATGACGGTGTTCCCTTTCCTGGCGGGCCCGGCGCTGAAGACCATCATGAATGTGGACCTGGATTCCGCCTTTGCCGAGCAACTGGCACAGCACAACACGCAACTGTTTTTGCACGGCGCCCTGGCGCCAGGGAACTCGGCTTATGACGGAGCGGGTCATGAATAGAGGCCGCTGCCTCCTCTGGCTGGCAGCCGCGTTTTTGTATGGCTGCGAAGAAGCGCCTGACATTGCCGTCGGCCAGCTTGAGTCCGATCGCATCGAGGTGGTTGCCGAATCCAGTGAAGCCATTACCGAAATACGGGTAGTCGAGGGCGATAGCGTGACTGCGGGCGCCGTGCTGCTAAGCCAGAATAGCGAGCGCCTTGCCATTCGCGAGGCCGAACTGCGTGCCAGCATTGCGCGGTTTGCAGCACTACTCGAAGAACAGCTCAATGGGCCGCGGCAGGAAGTGATTGCCGCGACCCGAGCCAGCCTGGACGAAGTCCGTATTGACCACGCTTACCGAGCCCGTGACCTGCAACGACTGCAGGGCCTGCGTGAGCGCAACCTGACCTCCATTGAAAGTGTGGATCTGGCTGAGCGACAGCTGGCAACCGCGGCGGCGCGTATCGATCAGGTCAGCGCCAGGTTGGCTGAGCTGGAAGCGGGAACCAGACCCGAGCAGATTGCCCAGACCCGGGCGCAACTTGCCCAGGCCAATGCGCAGCTTGCGGCCATTGAGTTAGACCAGGCACGTCTTGAAATTGCCGCACCGGTGGCCGGTATTGTTGATTCATTGCCGTTCGAAACCGGCGAGCGGCCCCGTATCGGGTCTGTTGTCGTGGTGCTGTTGGCCGGGGAGCAACCCTATGCCCGGGTCTATATTCCGGAACCAAGGCGGGTAGATATTGCTATTGGTACCCAGCTGCCGGTAACTGTGGACGGGATAGCGGATCCCCTGCCGGGAACCGTGCGCCGCATTGCCGCCGAGCCCAGCTTTACGCCTTATTTTGCGCTGACCGAGCGAGACCGCTCGCGATTATCCTACATCGCGGAAATCATACTGCCGACCACGGAGCCGCGCCTGCCGGACGGTGTGCCGGTGCAGGTCCGGTTCCCATGAGTCATGCCATGAGCAGTGCACATGAATGTTGTCCATGAACGTTGTCCATGAGCGTTGTCTATGAACAATAGCGACTACGCCATTACTTCCAGCGGGCTGACCCGGCGATTCGGCAAGCTGGTGGCCGTGGATCATGTCGACCTGCAGGTGCCCAGCGGGCAGATCTACGGTTTTCTTGGCCCCAATGGATCGGGCAAGTCCACCACCATTCGCATGCTGTGTGGCTTGCTGACTCCCAGTGAAGGTCAGGCCACGGTGCTGGGCAAGGATACCCGCCGCGAGGCCGAAGCCCTGAAGCAGGACATTGGCTACATGACCCAGAAATTTTCCCTGTACGAGGATCTCACCGTAGAGGAGAACCTGCGCTTCATGAGTGAGATTTATGCCATCTCCGGGAAACAGCGACGGGACCGGATGCAGGAATTGTTAGTCCACTTTGCTCTGGAAGAGCAGCGCAAGCAGCGCGCCGGTACCCTGAGTGGCGGTCAAAAACAGCGCCTGGCGCTGGCCGCCGCGACCCTGCACCGGCCGCGCATCCTGTTGTTGGACGAGCCCACCAGCGCCGTGGATCCCCAGAATCGGCGTGACTTCTGGGAAACCCTGTTCGAGCTGGCCGATCAGGGGACCACGATCCTGGTCTCGACTCACTACATGGATGAAGCTGCCCGCTGCCATCGCCTGGCGATTCTGGATCGCGGGGCAAAGGTGGCTGACGGCACACCGCGGGAGTTGGGGGAAAACATAACAGTCTATGTGATCGAAGTGGAAGCGGACAACCCGCAGCAGGCGCTCCGGGCCCTGGAAAATGAAGACTGGATCGCCAGCATTACCCAACTGGGCATTCGCCTGCGGGTAATGGTTTCAAAATCCGAGCAAGATGGCTTGCAGCGGGTTAGCGATGCGCTGTCCGCTGCCGGGGTAGAGGCTAACGCCAAACAAGTGGCGCCGGATATTGAGGACGTTTTTGTCGCAGTGACTGAACTGCAGCGCGACGAGCAGGTCCACTGATGCGCGCGCTGCTGAGAATCACCGCGGTGCTGCGCAAGGAGTTCCTGCAGTTAAGCCGTGATCGACTCACCTTTGGTATGATCGTCGGTATCCCGCTTATTCAGCTATTGATGTTCGGCTACGCAATCAATACCGATGTGCGCAACCTGTCGGCAGCCTACAGCGATCAGGCAGATACTCACCTGTCGCGACAGTTCACGGCTGACCTGGCGGCGTCCCAGGTAATTACCTATCGCCAGCGAGTGGCCGATGTGTCGGAGCTGGAAACACTGCTGGATGCTGGTCAGATCTCCATCGGCGTTTTCATTCCCCGGGATTTTGATCGACGGGTGCTGGTCGGCGATCGCCCACCCGCCCAACTTCTTGTCGACGGTACCGACCCAATCATTCTGGGAGTAGCCCGGCAGTTGACCGCCATGCCGGTCGCCTTCGACAGTCAGCAGGCAAGCGGCCCGCCAGCCGCGGCCGTTGAGGTGCGTAACTATTACAATCCGGAGCGACGCTCGGCAGTGAATATTGTGCCCGGACTGGTCGGAGTTATTCTCACCATGACCATGGTGTTGTTTACGGCAGTGGCCATCGTCCGTGAAAAGGAGCGTGGCAACCTGGAGCTGTTGATCAACACACCAGTGCGCTCAACAGAATTAATGTTAGGGAAAATAATCCCCTATATTCTCATTGGCCTGATCCAGCTGGTGCTTATTCTGGCGCTGGGGCGCTACTTCTTTGATGTGCCTCTACGCGGTAGTTATCTGCATGTTCTGTTAGCGGCGCTGGTATTCATCGCCACCAACCTGTCACTGGGACTGCTGATCTCTACCTCTGCCAATACCCAGTTCCAGGCAATGCAAATGACGTTTTTCTTTTTTTTGCCATCGATCCTGCTGTCCGGCTTTATGTTTCCGTTTGAAGGTATGCCGGTTGCCGCTCAGTATATTGCTGAGGTATTGCCGCTTACGCATTTCAATCGCCTGATGCGGGGGATCGTCTTGCGCGGCGCGGATATTGTCGGGCTCTGGCGGGAAGTAATAGCCCTGCTCGTATTCATGGCGGTAGCCATGACCCTGGCGATAGCGCGGTTTAACAAGCGTCTGGATTGAGGGGCGGCAAGCGAATCGGGAGCATGTGGTGCTGCGCGGGGCGAACGCTGCTGCGATCGTCCCGCGCACCACAGACAGAATCAGACTTGCGCGAGCGGCGCTGCCTGGGAAAAGTCGTGATTCCTGAGCGGTAATTCCCGCACTCGCTGACCGGTGAGGATATAGAGGCCATTGGCCACAGCGGCAGCAATGGGCGGCGTTGCCGGCTCACCCAGACCGCCGAGGGCCTCACCGGACTCGACGATGTGCACATCGATTTCCGGTGTATCCGCCAGCTTTACCATCTCATAGTCGGGGAAGTTATCCTGTGCGACCCGACCCTTCTCGATAGTAATCTCACCGTACAGTGCGGCCGTCAGGCCAAAGATAATGCCGCTCTCTACCTGGGCTTCGACGGTGTCGGGATTGATAGCCCAGCCGCAGTCGATGGCACAGGTGACCTTGTGGACTTTCGGGCGATTGTCCGCATCCAGGGAGACCTCGGCAATTTCTGCAACGATGCTGCCAAAACTCTCCTGCACGGCAATGCCAAGCGCGTGTCCTTCGGGCAGGTTCTGGCCATAGCCAGCGGCATCGGCCGCGACTTCCAGTACCCGCCGGTGACGGGGATGAGCCTGCAACAGTTCCATGCGCATCTGATACGGATTCTTGCCGGCCCGGTGCGCGATCTCGTCGACAAATGACTCGATGAAAAAAGTCTGCTGCGAGTGGTCCACGCTGCGCCAGGAGGCAATGGGCACATGGGTTTGAACATCCACCACCCGGATCGACTGGTTACCAATCGCATAGGGGATATGCGCTGCGCCGGGCACCTGGATCGGGCCGGTGAACCGGCTGTGCCACGCGCTGACATTGCCATTGGCGTCAATGGCGGCCTTGAAATTATTGGCCACAGCCGGGCGATAATAATCCTGCTGCATGTCGTCTTCGCGACTGAATACCGTTTTTACCGGCACATTGAATTGTTTGGCGATCTGCGTGGCGTGATCGATCATGTTCCAGTTAAACGGCAGTCGTCGGCCGAAGCCGCCGCCCAGGTAAACGTGATGGAAATTGACATCATCCATGTCGACCCCCGCCTGTGAAGCCACGCGGCCTTTAATGCCGAGGGCATCCTGTGTTGAGGTCCATAAATCTACCTTGCCGTCTGCCCGGCAGTGCACGGTGCAGTTCATCGGCTCCATGGCCGCGTGGGCCAGGTAGGGTACCCGGTAGGTGGCTTCGATGACGTCGTCAGCAGCCTCTAGCGCGGCCTCGGCGTCGCCGGACTCGAAATCCTTGCTGCCGTTGTCGCTGGCCAGGCTGGCGTCGAAGCTGCGCCACAGATCCGCTGATGATACGTTGTCGTTTTCCGAGGCCTCGAATTGCGCATCCACCAGCTGCAACGCCTGCCTGGCGCGCCAGTAGTTATCTGCCACCACAGCCACCGAGTCCTCCAGTTCAATAACCCGCTGTACGCCGCGCTGCTGTAAAGCCTTGCTGGCATCAACCGAAACCAGCTTGGTACCAAACACCGGGGCCAGTCGAATTGCCGCGTAGAGCATATCGTCGCTGTGCGCATCAATGCCGAACATGGCGCTGCCATCGACTTTGGCCGGGATATCATGACGGGATATGGGTTTGCCCATAATGTTGAACTGGCTGCGGTCTTTGAGAAAAACCTCTTCTGGCGGTTCCAGTTCTGCGGCGGCAGTCGCCAGGTCGCCGTAGGCAATCGAGCGGCCGCTGGCATTGTGGTGCACGTGACCCAGTTGCGTGGTGCACTCATTGCTGTCCACTCCCCACTGCTGGGCTGCGCACTGCACCAGCATCTGCCGGGCAGCAGCGCCGGCCGGGCGCATGGCCATGTCACCGGTGAAGCGCACCGAGGAAGAACCGCCGGTAATCTGCAGGTTCATGATCTCAGCCACGGTAGTGGCGCTGGCGTTCACCAGGCCGGTCAGGAACGCAGGTAGACCAAATTCACTGGCAAAACCCTTGACCAGATCGCCATTGGCGTAAAGATCGGTAGCCGGTGCCTGCTCGACAGTCACGTCTTCCCACGCCACATCCATCTCGTCGGCGGCCATCATCGCCAGCGCGGTGTGGATACCCTGGCCCATTTCGGAGTGCGGCAGGTAGATGGTGACCTTGTTGTCCGGATACAGGCGGATAAAAGATGTCAGGAAGCGCTCGCTGTCCTGAACCAGTTCGTTGTTGGCCAGTCGATGGCGGCTGGGGCGGGTGGCTGAATAGCCCAGTAACAGCCCGCCACCGGCAACCGCGGCGCCCAGCAAAAAATGTCGTCGTTTCATTTTCATAGTGGCCCCCTTATGCGTTCGCCAGAGCGCGAATGGCCCGGCGGACCCGTGGATAGGAGCCGCACCGGCAGACGTTGGTGATACCGGCATCAATGTCAGCATCGCTGGGATTGGGGTTGCGAGACAGCAGCGCGGAGACCGCCATCACCATGCCCGACTGGCAGTAGCCGCATTGCGGTACCTGGTGGTCGATCCAGGCTTGCTGCACGGCGGTGAGATCAGGACTGCTGCCGCTACTTGCGGTGTCATTGGCCAGCCCTTCAATCGTGGTGATGGCCTGTCTCTCAACCGCGCTGACGGGAGTCACGCAGGAGCGCACCGCTTCGCCATTGATGTGCACTGTGCAGGCCCCGCAAGCGGCGATGCCGCAGCCAAATTTGGTGCCGGTCAGGCCCAGCTCATCACGTAGCGCCCAGAGCAGGGGCATCTCCGGTTCGATATCCAGCGTGTAGTCCACGCCGTTGACTTGCAATGTTGCCATGCTGATTTCCCCCTCGGATGACTCAGACAAACTTGGCCGATTGTAACGCTGCAACTTGCGGAAAGCGACGCGACCGGGCTGACGCAGTGGTCGTGCGGGCTGGGCTGACGGACTGGGCTGGCAACAGTTGCTGTGGGACAATTCCGCAGCGGATTTTATTGTGGAGCAGAACCATGGCTGAGCCTGAGGCTTTCACCCATCATTACACGGCCCTGGAAGCGGTCCACGTCGGCGCCGAATTCAGCGCCAGCCTGGCAGCTGAATGCGAGCGCCGTGGTTATCAGCGGGTGCTGGTGGTTGGATCAGCCAGTCTGCTGAGCAACGCTGAGCTGCGGACGCGCCTGCGCCATGCTCTGGGTGCCCGTCTCGCCGCCATCACCACTTGTGTCAGTGCCCACACACCGCGGCCGTCGGTGATTGAAGTCATGGAACTGGCCCGGGCGGTTGGCGCGGATGTGCTGGTAGCCCTGGGAGGCGGCTCGGTGATTGATGCCTGCAAGGCGGCGCAGCTGGCGCTGGATCAGGATGTCACCAACCAGGTCGATCTGCAGCGCTTTGCCCGGCACGCCGATGGCTCCAGTGGGCCGCTGGTTGGCAAAGTGGACCATCCGGTCAAGGACTATCCGCTGCGTATTATTGCCATACCCACGACGCTTTCGGGAGCTGAATTCAGTGACAATGCCGGCGTGCTGGATCCCCAGCTCAAGGCCAAGGAAGGTTACCGGGCACCGGGACTGTGTCCCCAGACCATCATCTACGATCCCGCCCTGGGCAAGTACACACCGGACTGGCTCTGGCTGTCGACCGCGATTCGGGCGCTGGATCATGCTGTGGAAGGCCTGCTTTCTGCGGACTGCAACAGCTTCCTCCAAGGCCAGTTCCGGCACGCGCTGGGCCTGTTTGCTGACTCCCTGCCGAAGGTTGTAGCCAACCCTGACGACCTGGCGGCGCGCAGTCGCAACCAGCAGGCGGTGTGGCTGGCCTGCGCCGGTCTTGGCAAGGTGGCGCACGGCGCCAGCCACGGCATTGGTTACGTACTGGGCAGCCTCTGTGCGGTGCCCCACGGTTACACCTCGTGTGTAATGCTCCCCGCGGTTCTGGCCTGGAACGCAGCCCGGCCGGACCCGCAGGCCAGGAACACTGAGGATAGCCACATTGCGGCGGCGCTGGGGCGGCCGGAAGCCACCGCCAGTGTGGCGGTCAGAGACCTGGTTCGCAGTCTGGGTTTGCCGGACTCGCTGCCAGCAGTGGGCGTCGCTGACTCGCAGCTTGGTGAGATCGCCGAGCGCGCAGCGCAGCACCCGGTGGTGCGTCGCAATTCGCGCTCCATAGACCGGGCTGAACAGGTGGCCGAGATTCTGGCGCTAGCCTGGAACCCTTGAGCAGTCGTTATTCGATGACCGAAGTCAGCGGTGAAACCTGATCTGGTCAGTGCGGAAATCATCGGGACATTCTTGTTGGAGTTCGCCAGCTGATAGGCAGTCACTGCTGCCCCGGGGAAACCACTGCCGTGTGCTTGCTCAACCGGCACCGCCAGCCACCAGGGCCAGTTGTCACCCAGGGGGTGGCCGGGTTCCCACGCAATGTGGCGAGTGTGCTTCTGTGGGTTTTCAGAAAGGGTTACCAAATGCCCCATTTGAGGTTGACTGGGGGGTGATTTACCGGACAATAAGCTCACCGTTTCGCAATCGGGGCAACTCTACGTAGAAGGGGGGGTGGGGGTTGAGCGCAGCGACGCTTGTTGCAATCAGCAATCTCCAGGCTTCTGTTGTCAAACAGTCTGAAAAATTCCAACAATTGGTGAGATTACTATGAAGAAACTAACGAGCGGATTAATGATTCTGGCGCTGACCCTACTGGTTGGCTGTGCTGCAAGCACACCTCCGGGAGTGGGCGTTTGGGCAGTGGAGATGAATACCCCGCTGGGCGCGCTGCCTGCGACACTGACCCTCAACGAGGACGGTTCTGGCAGCATGGCTGCCGACGGCATGGGCTCAGCAGCCCTGACCGGTATCATGTATGACGGCAACGCGGTAATGTTTGAAGCCGAAGTTGATGCTCAGGGCCAGACCCTGGTGCTGGATTTCAGCGGTGCGGTGGAAGGTGATTCCATCTCCGGCGAATTCGGTAGCGACTTTGGTGCGTTCGGAGTAACCGGCACACGCCAGTAGCAGTTACTCAGGCTATAGTCGTAAAAAAGGACGCCTTCGGCGTCCTTTTTTTATGGTTCATTGCGCATTTCCTGACGATTTCGGGCATGAATCTTAGCTGCATGGTTCACGGTTACGGAACATCGAAGCCGGTGAAACTTGACGCTTGCTAACTGCCGGGCGGACCACTTGGAGCCGCCTTCGCTGCGACGGCGTTGCGGTTAGATCAAGTTGCGACGCAGCCGCTCCAGCACCAGCTCCAGGTTTGCCTGACCGTTGGTGCTTGCCGGGTGTACTTCCAGAAGCTGTTCAAATGCCTCGCGAGCCTGATTGAGATTTTCACGCTGCAGGTGAATCAGTCCCGCGCCTGACAATGCGCCAAAGTGGCGTGGTTCCAGTTCCAGCACCTGCTCGATATCGGCCAGCGACAAGTCGAATTCGCCCAGCAGATAATACAGCGTGGCGCGCTTGTTCCAGCCCTCGGCGAAGTCCGGATAGGATGCGGTCAGTTCATTGAAAATCAGCAGTGCGGCGGGAAACTGTCCGGCATTCATGCGCCGGGTGCCCAGCACCAGTAGCTGCTCAACATCGCTGTTCTCATGCTGCATCCAGAGCTCCCAGATGGCATTTTCAATGAATCGCAGTTGCTGCTGGTCGCGGGTCAGCTGCAGGCGAGTAAACAAATCATCCAGTCGCGGACTGGTTTGATCCGCAGCCGCCGGAATTCCCGACAAGCTGCAAAGCAGGATGCACAGGGCAAGCAAATGCCTGGTGTGTTGCTGAATTTTCATGCCGTCCCCGGGACTGAATACCTGACCAGTATACGGCGGGTGCAAGGATGCGGGCCAGCGGTGGGCTGCCGATCAGGCCCAACGCTGCTGCAAGCAGTGGTCAGTGGAATGGGTGGCAGGTTAGAGTTTTCCTGGTGTGCGCTACTGGAAGCGCTGCGCCGAAGCTCGCTGCCAGTCATGGTCATAGGCGTCGGGTATTGAGCTACCCAGCAGCTGTCCGGCCTGCAGTGGCTGATAGATCTGGTGGAAGTTTTTCAGGCCTTCCTGGTAGCGGGTGAATAGATCTTCCGCGTTCGGGGTATCCGGATTGTCAAAACCCATCGCGCCACAAAGCTCGAAGCAGGCGTGCACGGTACCCTCGTGATAGTTACGCACCCGTTCGGCTTTTTCGGTCACGTTAATGGCCCGTGAACGGCCCGGGTCCTGGGTAGCGACACCGGTGGGGCAGTGGTTGGTATTGCAGGACTGGGCCTGCACACAGCCGACCGCCATCATGAAGGCTCGGGCGGCGTTAACCATGTTGGCGCCCACCAGCAGTTTTTCCAGCATATCGAAACCGGAAGCGGTCTGGCCGGAGCTGATCAGCTGGGTTTGTTCGCGCAGACCGGCACCTATCAGTACCTGCTCGATGTAATAGGTGGCTTCCAGGCAGGGCGTTCCCAGGCGATTGGAGAATTCCACCGGGGCGGCGCCGGTACCGCCCTCGGCACCGTCGATGGTAATGAAGTCAGGCACGATGCCGGTTTCCAGCATGGCCTTGACGATGCACATGAACTCGGACTTCCTGCCCAGACACAGTTTAAAGCCCACCGGTTTGCCGTCGCTCAGCTCGCGCAGTCGCTGCACAAATTCCAGCAGTCCGGTCGGGGTATTGAATTCCGGATGATTGGCCGGGGAGTACACGGTCTGGCCGACTTCCACGGTGCGGATGCGGGCGATCTCTTTGGTCACCTTGGCGCCTGGCAGAACCCCGCCATGGGAGGGCTTGGCGCCCTGGGAAAGCTTCAGTTCTATCATCTTCACCACATCGAGGCTGGCGCGCTCCCTGAATGCGGCGCTGGCGAAGCGTCCCTCGGAATCACGGCAACCGAAATAGCCGGTGCCAATCTGCCAGATCAGGTCGCCGCCATGGGCCAGGTGATATTCGCTGATCCCGCCTTCGCCGGTATTCTGGGCAAAGTCTCCTGATTTGGCGCCTTTATTCATGGCAGCGATGGCAGTGCCACTGAGAGCCCCGAAACTCATCCCCGAGACATTCAGGCGCGATGCGCTATAGGGTTGACGGCAGGCAGCATTGCCCACCGTGATCCGGGCGTGTTCGGCGGTGACCCTGGTGGCACTCAACGAATGATTGAGACTGCGATAGCCCGCGGCGAGGATGTCCTGCTGGGTACCGAACGGCAAGGTGTCGTTGGCGTTCTTGGCGCGCCGGTAGATCAGGTTGCGGCGCTCCCGACTGAACGGTCGCTCCTCGGTGTTGTTGGCAATGAAGTACTGCTGAATTTCCGGGCGGATGTACTCCAGCATGTAGCGTAGATTAGCCAGCACCGGGTAATTGCGGCGCAGATTGCTGTCGCTGAACAACATCTCGTAGCCGCCGGTGAGGGTCCAGCCCAGGAATACTGCGCTGGCCAGCAAGGGTAGCGGCGCGGAAAGAACGGCGGCGAGACCAGGCTCGCCGCCGGTGGCGCGGTACAACCAGTACAGGCTCAGTGGGGTCGCCACCGCGGCAATCAGCCAATAGAGCCTGACAATCGGTGTCACGGGCGTGCCTCGTTGTGATGTTTAGTCAGGTTTCGGATTCCTAGAATTCCATATTGAAAGTGATTGCCGTCTGGGTGTCGGTATTTTTCCGGCCCACGGGCACTTCGGTCTGGTGTCGGATGCGCACGGTGAAGCGCAGCGACAGGTTACCCAGGATCTGGGTTTCGATGCTGCTCTCGGAGCGATAGATATCGGAATTCGAACCGGCGTCGACACTAAGGTCCTGACTGAACAGCGCGGTCTCGGAAAGATTCCAGTCGTATTCGCCAGCCAGGCGCAGGATGGGCTCTTCCTTGGTGCTACCATCGTCCAGACGCGAATAGCGGGCACCGATACCACCCACCAGACTGAGATCCATGTTCGGCTGGTTCAGAAGGAAATCCCGCCCGTAGGAGAACGTGATATCGGACTGGCTGTCAAAGCCATTGAAGCGGTCGTCCTCATGGGAGGCCCGGGTCTGGAAAAAACTGTACTCCGTGATCTCGTAGTTGGCGCGGCCAATGCCCACGATGCGCTGCGCCTTGACCACGCCTTCGCTCTGGGCGTAAAGGCCGTTGACGCTGAACAAGTAGTTCCAGTCGGTCTGCTCAATTTCCACCTCGGCACCGAAATTCAGGTTCTGCTCATCGGTATTACCGGAGGTGAGCAGGGCACCGAGTTCAGCGGAGCGGGTAATATCTGTCTGCGCCAGACCGGATCCGGAAACCAGCAGTGCAAGGGTGAAAACCAGGGAAGAAAACTTCATCATAATTATCTGGGTCCATTGTAAGAGCGGTAGATTCTTGTGAATCCTAAGAGTATTGAAAATGGGTCGAGAGATATCGAAACCCGCCCTAATGTTTTCGGCATCCACGGCGGATCAATTAGTCCTTGTGGAGCGGGTCTTGAGACAGGTGGCTGGGCCAGCCGGCCCTTTAAAATCGTGATAAATTGCCGGTATCACCTGGTCAGTGCCTGAAATTCACAGACCGCTGGACACCGATGGTCGCTGCTTGTGAGCCACCAGTCTGAACTTGCCGGGCGCTGGCTGGAGTTGCCGGGTCAATTGGGGTATAAGGCCCTTGAGATCGGCGAATTTACCGGTTGCCAGCCGGCTCACCGAAACACCTCTCCTGCCTGAATCCGAGTAGTGATGAAAACCCTGTTTCTCCTGCGTCACGCAAAATCCAGTTGGGATGATCCTGATCTGAAAGATTTCGAGCGGCCGTTAAACAAACGCGGGATGCAGGATATTCCCGTGATGGCAGCTCGATTCCGGGAACGCCAAAGCCAGCTGGATTGCGTGATTTGTAGTCCGGCCCTGCGCGCCAGGACCACCGCAACATTGATGGCTGGTGATCTGGGCTTTCCGGTGGAGGACGTGGTCTCCAATCCGGAGCTGTATTTCGCCGGTGCCGGCATGTTTCTCAAGGCAGCCGGCCAGCTTGATGACGATTGTGATGCGGCAATGGTGGTGGGTCACAATCCGGCAATTACCGAATTCGCCAATGCCATGGCCAACACCGAAATCGACAACATACCCACCTGTGGACTGGTGGAGATCAGTCTGCCTATTGATAGCTGGTCAGACGTGGCGTTCGGTGTCGGAGCATTGGTGGAGTTTGATTTCCCAAAAAAGCCCGCCGGGATTACAGGACCGGGAGTTGTATGACGGAAAGTGGCATGATGAAAAGTGACATGACTGGCAGGCGCATGCAGCAATGGCTTGGCCCGGTAGTCCTTGGCCTGGGTTTGCTTGGCTGCAGTGAGCCTGAGCCTGCCGACGCCAGCAACATGGGCGAGCTGGCGCGGGAACCGGATGTGTCCACCGGACGCTGGTATAGCCAGGACCAGGTTGAATCCGGGGCAGCGGTCTTTCAACAACATTGCGCCAGTTGTCACGGCGGGGAGGCTGAGGGCCTGGTGGCTGACTGGCGAGCTCGCCAGGCCGATGGCTCGTTGCCGCCACCACCGCTGAATGGTTCAGCCCATGCCTGGCACCATCCGCTCGCGGTTCTGCTGCAGGTAATCAATGACGGGGGCGCGCCCTACGGCGGCAATATGCCGGCCTTTGCCGAGGCGTTGTCCGGTACTGAGAAGCGCGCGGCTATCGCCTACTTTCAGGATTTTTGGGACGATGAAACTTACCAGCAGTGGCTGCAAATGGGAGGCATCAATTAATACTTCGACTAAATCCCTGCTCATTATTGCTGGTTTGCTCGCCGTGCTGGCTGCGCCGCAGTCGGCGCTCACGCAGCTTGAGCCACCTGCACGCTGGCAGTCAGAACTGCTGCGTGATCATGAGCTGGTTGGGCGGATCTGGAGCAGTGCTGACCAGGCATTTATCAGCAGCACGCAGTTTGCCGAACGTATCGCCGAGGCCAGGTATCTGCTGCTGGGTGAAAAACACGACAACGCTGATCATCACGCGCTGCAGTTGGCCACGCTGAAATATCTTCTTGAGCGTCAGCTGGTAACCAGCGTGGCATTCGAAATGATAGATGAGACGGTGATGGAGCGGCTCCTGGATATTCAACTGCAAGCGGAGCTGACCCTGCCGGAATTGCAGGCCTATTTACTCTGGGATGAGGAAGGTTGGGACTGGGATTTTTATGGTCCGATGCTGCTGGCAGTGTATGAGGCCGGGGTGACCCTGACCGCCGGCAACCTCAGTGAAGCCAGCATCAACCAGATCTATGGTGACGAGAACGCCATCGACGTGACCGGGATTCTGTCTGCCGAGGCCATTGCTCGCCTGGAAACCGATATCGATGAAAGCCACTGCGGGATGCTGCCTGCGTCGCAGTTTCCGGCCATGGTGCGCGTGCAACAAAGTCGCGACCGGGCAATGGCGCGCAGCCTGCGGCGCCCGCCCCGGGATGCAATGAGCGTGCTGATAGCCGGTAACTACCATGTGCGCCAGGATCTCGGCGTGCCGGCTTACCTGCGGGTGCGAGAGCCCAGCATGCCTGCCGAGCAGGTCGTCTCGGTGGCATTCATGGAAGTGCAGGACGGGGTCACGTCGCCACCGGAGTATCAGGATGCAGTCTCCGAGCAGCAGGCCTATGACTACCTGTGGTTCACCCCGGCGCTTACCAGCCAGGATTACTGCGCGTCGCTGCAGCAGCAATGACAGTCATCCGTCATCGGCGCTTCCCGGCCACGAGTCATCGCCGCTTCACTTGAACTGGCCCGATAAACTGTAGACACTGAGTTCCCATGAGACACTACCTACAACTCTCGTCAGGCTTACTGCCGGTTCTACTGGCGCTAAGCGCACTGCTTGCAATGCCGGCTACGGCGCAGGTCTTCCAGCCCGGACAGAATTCCCGGCAAGCCAGCTCCGGCCCCAGCCTCGATTACGACCAGGCCGGTGAATTCAATTTCGTGCGCGTCCAGTTCGATAGCTACTATGGCGGCGGGATGGGTTATGGCCCGTGGTCCATTGATTTTCCTGATGCCGATATGAATTTCCTGCGCGGCGTTTCCCGTTTGACTAACATCCGGGTCATGACTGACCCAATCGTCCTGCGCCTTGATGACGATCGAATTTTTGATTATCCGTTCCTGTATATGCTGGAAGTAGGACAGGGCGGTGGCATTGCCATGAACCCTGCAGAGGCGGAGAATTTACGCGAATACTTGTTGCGTGGCGGTTTTCTGCTGATCGATGACTTCTGGGGCCAGCGTGAATGGGATAATTTCTACGCGGCATTCACCCAGGTCTTTCCCGATCGGGAAATCGTCGAGCTGCAGCCGGATCACGAGATCTTTCACGTTTATTACGATATCGATGGGCCGCAGATGATTCCGGCGCTGTACCGTAGTGACGATCGCGGTGAACAGGGCATCGACTACGCTTCCAACCACGCCATTCTGGATGACAATGGCCGGGTCATGGTGCTGGTGAACTGGAATTCCGACATGGGTGATGGCTGGGAGCATACCTATCACCCTGCCTATCCGACCCGCTATGCCAATGCCGCCTACCAGCTGGGTATTAACTACCTGATGTACTCGCTGACCCACTAGGATCTTAATGGCAGAGACCTGTCTGAATTAACAGAGGTGCCCGAAACAGCTTGTCAGCAATTTGCTGTCGGGCTGATCAGTGCTGCATCGGGTCGGCTTTTTCCGGGTCGATATTCAGCTCCCGCAGCCTGTTCTGGAACATTTCTTCGGTAATTTTTTCCTGTCTTTGCAATCCCACCAGCGCGGCGTGACAAATATCATTGGCGCTGACTTCGAAGTAACGGCGCAGGTCGGCCCGGGTTTCACTCAGACCATAGCCATCGGTACCCAAAACCAGGTAGCTGTTCGGCATCCAGCGGGCAATGCTGTTGGGTAGTGACTTCATGTAGTCGCTGGTGGCGACAACCGTACCGCTGGCCGCCGCGAACAGCTGTTGCACAAAAGGCACTCGCTGCTCTGCGTCGGGATGCAGGCGATTGTAGCGGTCACAGGATTCGGCCTGGCGGTACAGTTCGTTGTAGCTGGTGACGCTCCAGAGGGTCACCTGATATCCCCAGGCTTCGAGCGTCTGTTGCGCTTGCAGCACCTGCTGCATGATCGAGCCGCTGCCCAGCAGATGCACGTCGGCGGCTGCCGCGGCAACGCCGCCGCAGCGATAGATACCCTGCAGAATGCCGGCTTCGATGTCAGGCTGCTCCGGCATCGCCGGCATCAGGTAGTTCTCGTTGTAAGCAGTCAGGTAGTAGAAAATATTCTCCTGTTCCTGGTACATGCGGCGGATACCTTCCCGCACGATGATCACCAGCTCATAGGCAAACGCCGGATCATAGCTCTTCAGGTTTGGATAGGTGCTGGCTAACACCTGGGAATGGCCATCCTGGTGCTGAATACCCTCGCCGTTGAGAGTGGTGCGTCCGGCGGTGCCGCCGATCAGGAAGCCGCGACAGAGCATATCGCCGCAGGTCCAGATCATGTCCCCGACCCGCTGAAAGCCGAAGATCGAATAGAAAAAGTAAAATGGAATCATCGGCACGCGATGAATCGAGTGGGCAGTGCCAGCGGCGAGAAAAGACGCAATGGCGCCGGTCTCACAGATTCCTTCCTGGAGGATCTGGCCGTCTTCGGCTTCGCGGTAGGCCAGCAGGGTATCGGCGTCCACCGGCGTGTAGTTCTGGCCTTGAAGTGAAAAGATGCCGGCCACCTTGAACAGGGCTTCCAGGCCAAAAGTGCGCGCCTCGTCCGGGACAATTGGCACGATGTATTTACCGATCGCCTTGTCGCGCAGCAGGGTGGAAAGAATGCGAACCAGCGACATGGTGGTGGATTGCTGTCGGTCTCCGGAACCGCCCAACAGTGCGGCGAAGCTGTCCAGGGATGGCGGATCAAGGGGCTGACACTGGTGCTCTCGGCGCGGTAGCGGGCCGCCCAATTCGTCGCGACGCCGCTTAAGATACTGGATCTCCGGGCTTTCCTCGTCGGGCCGATAAAACTCGGCGCGCGCGGCTGCCTCGGCGCTCAGCGGAATACCAAAGTTACGGGCAATTTCCTGGCGCTGGGCAGCGTCCAGATTCTTCTTCTGGTGCACGGTGTTGCTGCCCTGGGCGCCGACAATACCGTCGCCCTTGACGGTCTTCACCAGAATAACGGTAGGTTTGCCCCGGTTGGTTATGGCTCGCGCATAGGCCGCAAATATTTTGCTGGCGTCCTGGCCGCCGCGCTTGATCTGCCGCACCTCATCATCGCTGAGCGAGTTCATCATCCGTTCCAGCTCCACATCACCGTGCACCCAGTGTTCACGTTGACGGTCGCCGGTCAATACCGAGTAGCGTTGATAGTCACCATCCACGCATTCCTCCATCCGACGGCGCAGGGTGCCGTTGATATCGGCAGCCAGCAGAGCGTCCCAACCACTGCCCCAGATCACCTTGATCACATCCCATCCGGATCCGGTGAATGAGGCTTCCAGTTCCTGGATGATTTTGCCGTTGCCGCGCACCGGCCCGTCGAGACGCTGCAGGTTGCAGTTGATTACCAGGATCAGATTATCGAGTTTTTCCCGCGCTGCCACGCTAATAGTGCCCAATACCTCGGGTTCATCGGCTTCGCCGTCGCCGATAAAACACCACACCTTGCCATCCCCTTTGGGTTTCAGTCCGCGGTTCTCCAGATACTTGGCAAATCTGGCCTGATAGATGGCCGTGGGGGTACTCAGCCCCATGGAGGCGTTGGCGACCTGCCAGTAGTCCGGCATCGAGCGCGGATGTGGGTAGGAGCTGAGACCACTCTGCGGTTGGAGCTCACGCCGGAAGTTGTGCAGTTGCTCGGTGCTGAGTCGGCCCTCCAGCCAGGAGCGTGCGTAAACACCCGGTGCCGCATGGGGCTGGAGAATGACCAGGTCGCCAGCATGCTGGTCACTGCGCTGCCGAAAGAAATGATTGAAACCGACCTCCATCATGGTCGCCGCTGAGGCATAGGTGGCGATGTGGCCACCAACGCCGGTTCCGGCATCCTGTGCCTGCAGTACCATGGCCATGGCGTTCCAGCGCAATATGTTTTCCAGGCGCTGCTCGATATCCCGGCTGCCCGGATAGGGAGGCTGTTGCTCCAGCGAAATGGAATTCAGATAAGGCGTATTGACCGTGGCGCTGGCGCCCAGCGCGGGGTGCTTTTGGCGGCACCATTGATTGAGTTCGGCCATGATGGCCTGCACACCGGTAACACCATGGTGGTGATAGATGTTGTCGATCGCCTCCAGCCACTCGCGTTTTTCAGCGTCTATCTCTGCCGAAGACTTATTTTCGGCAGCGAGTGGTAGGGGCTTGCCAGACAGTAATTCTTTCATGGCATTACTAGAGGTGCCCTTTAATTATTATGCACTGCAATTACCTGAGCCTGGCAATCGCGAGCGCCTGGCCGGTATCCACCGCAAGTGACGATCTTCAATGACCAACGGTGTTGCCCAGACTAGCAACAATGCGCGCAGAAACGAACCTTTGAAACGCTGGGGGAGTGATCCTGTCCGGGCCAGGTACCGGTGTGGGACCCGCAGGGTGGTGAGTCCGCTTACAGCGGCTGCAATGTGATGTCCTGTTCCCGCAGGTGCCTGAGAATAACCTCGACATCCTGGTCCACGCAGCCGGGGCTGCTGCTGAAAATATAGTCCGCCGACTGCTCATGAATGAGGCCCACTTTGGCCACCGTATCCTTGAATACCTGAATCTTGTTCGGGGGCAGGCCAAGATTACGGTGGAAGTCGATGAGTACTTCCAGTTCTTCGCCGCTGAGATTGTCTGCCAGGATTCGCGCAATTCCCGCGGCAAAATTTTCCCAGCGATAGGCCTGGCTGTAGCAGGCGGCGATTTGCTGCCGCACTGGCACTGGCAGGCGGTAGTCGGTGTTGCGACTGACGATGACGATGTAATTGTGGATGATTCGCTGGGCCTGACGCTGGGCGCGGTACTCGAACTTGGCTTGCGCATCAGCCACCCGCAGCAGGCGTTCCGCGTCGCGCACCGGATCGGCACTGACGCCAGGCGAACAGAGTACCAGTAGCGCCACCATGGCGAGCGGCCGGCGCGGGGAATGCTGTGACTTTGCTGGACTGGACAGACTGAACATGCGCGACTATCAACCTGACTGATGGCTTTCAGTCTACTGTATGAAGCAACCCGGCGACAGTCGGAAAAACTGTCATGTTCGGGTGCTGCCCAGCGGTTCTGCCTGCGATTTTTCGCAATCTGGCGCTGGGTCACGGCGCTGGGTCAAGGCGATAGATGTCGGCTTTGGTAAGTCTGCTGGGTGGCCGGCAGTCGCCAGGGTGTCGCCGGGCAAGCCGGGCGACCCGCCAGCGCTGCCAAGCGGCTCGCAACAGTCCGCTCGGCAGTGAGTTTGTCCCGCTGCGGACCACGCCCCTTGTAGGTTAATCCCTTACAAGCAGGCAGGGTTCGCAACCAGTTACCGGGGAGGTCGTTCAGCCTGGGTCCTTGCTGGTATCGGTACAAGCTAACTGCCAGGTGCCCCTTGCTGTTTGCAAGACTCAACGTGCATTGGCTGCGCTGCTTCCTTGCGTGAGCCAAACAACAAGGTGTCACGTCTGAAACCGTCAGCAAACGCTCGCACTTAGGCTGGTCGAGTAATTTCTTGGCGGGATCTGTGGGTCAGCAGTGGGTCATCGAGCCTGTTTAAGCGCTGCTCTGGTTTACGGACAATGCTTTCAGGCGCCGGAGTGAAGGCGGCCCGTGGCGTGAGTTTTCACGGTGTGATCGTAATCGGGCATAGGGTTAATGTCGGGTGCAAGCAGCGCCATGGGACGACGTAGTGTCCTGTCAAAGGTCGTCACGGTGACTCGATTTAGAACATAAAAGTTACAAGGCTGCTGAACATTGCCGATAGCCCACAGCGTGACCTGTACAGCGCGCTATCCATGTGGTGCACGTCGTTGACAGTATATGGTCTAGGAATTGCGCTGCCGCGTAGTGAAGGTGGGCTGCAGGCTGTGCAGATCAGTCTCCCCAGGCGCTGGCAACAGGGCCGAACGTTTCCGGTCTGATGACGGCAGCGATGTCATCGGGACCTGATCGAAAACAAGGCCTGGTTTTGGCAAGACGCTTACTGTGTAGTGCCAGGCTCAGACCGCTGAATACAGGTCACTAAATCCACCGGCTGGCAATAATGATTGACTGTTACTGCCGCCAATGACAACATGCTGACACTAACATGCTAAGCAAAGGTGAGGTACGGGTGCATTCTTCCAAGCGCGTACTGTTTCTCGATCTGGTGCTGTCCATATTCCGGCTGAATGGGCTGTTGATTGCCGAAGGCGACGCCATGACCGACAAGCTGGGCCTGACCCATGCTCGCTGGAAAGTGATCGGCGCCATCGCCCTGTCCAACAATGGTCTTACCGTGCCCGGAATTGCCCGTGTGCTGGGGCAATCCCGGCAGGCGGTGCAGCGTATTACCGATGTCATGGTCGAGGACGGATTGCTGCAATACGAGCCCAACCCGAAACACAAGCGTTCGGTACTGGTCACCTTGTCTGAGGACGGCAAGACCGTCTACAACACGTTGCGCGACGTGCAGGATCCCTGGGCAATCGAAGCGACTGAAGAAATTCCCATCGAAGAGTTGGAAACGTCTCTGCGGCTGATTCGCCGCTTGATCAAAAAATTCAATAAGTGAGGCTTGGCGCCATGGCTGACTTTACCGTCAGGCTGCCGCGGAATCTTTATCGGGCCGAGCAGGTCCAGGAACTCGATCGCATCGCGATTGAGGAATTCTCCACGCCGGGTTTCTCCCTGATGCAGCATGCCGGCCAGGCAGCGTTCAACGCGCTGCTTGAGACCTGGCCCGGCGTGCGTCAATTGCTGGTGTTCGCTGGCGGCGGCAATAACGGCGGTGATGGCTATGTCATTGCTGGCCTGGCGAAAGAGCATGGTCTTAAGGTTCAGCTCGTTTACCTGCACGGCGAAGACTCGCTAAAGAACGACGCCGCCCGCGCCCGGGATTTTGCCGCAGAGCGACAGGTCCCGCTGCAAGCCTATAGCGAAGCGCAGGAGTATGGCGCAGGTCTCAACGTCGATACGGTGATTGTTGATGCCCTGCTGGGCACGGGACTGGATCGGCCGCCGCGCGAGAATTATGCGCGAGTGATTGCCGCCATCAATGCCAGCGCCGCTCCGGTGCTGGCGGTGGATATTCCGTCCGGACTGAACGCCGACACCGGTAATCCTATGGGTAATGGCGAGCAGGTCGCAGTCAACGCTGACTTGACGGTGACGTTTATTGCCATGAAACAAGGCCTGTTGACCGGTATGGCCCGTGACCATGTCGGTGAGTTGCGCTTTGCATCGCTGGATATATCGGATCAGGTGTTTCGGCACCAGTCAGCTCCGATGCCGGCGGCCTGCCGGATCGACATTAACGACACGCCGCAGTTACTACCGCAACGCACACCAGCCAGCCACAAGGGCAGCCACGGCCATGTGCTGGTATTGGGTGGCGACCTGGGTTTTGGCGGCGCGGTGATTATGGCGGCAGAAGCCGCAGCCCGTGCCGGTGCTGGCCTGGTAAGTGTGGTCACTCGCTCGGCCCATCGCACGGCAGCCATGAGCCGGCGACCGGAACTGATGGTGCATGGCACCGAGGATCTACCGGATCGACTTGAGGACCTGTTAACCCGGGCCAGCGTGCTGGTCATTGGTCCGGGTCTGGGGCGCGGTTCGTGGTCCGCCGATTTGCTGCACAACGCCATGGCCACCGCGCGCGCGCGGGATCTGCCGATGGTGCTGGATGCCGATGCTTTGCATTTGCTGGCCGATCGCCGTCAGGCAGACCCGCGTCTGCGTCGTGACAACTGGATACTCACCCCACACCCCGGCGAGGCGGCTGTGCTGCTGGACACCAGCGTGGCGCAAATCCAGCAGGATCGCTTTGCGGCAGTTACTGCTATCGTCGCAGCCTATGGCGGCATCTGCCTGCTCAAGGGCAGCGGTTCGCTGATTGCCTCGGCGTCCGGTAATCAACCCATCAGTCTGTGTACCGAAGGCAATCCAGGTATGGCAACCGGGGGCATGGGGGATGTGTTGAGCGGGCTGATTGGGGGCCTGTTGGCACAGGGTCTGGCCTGCCGTGAGGCGCTGGAGTGTGCGGTTTGTATTCACGGTGAGGCAGCTGATTTACTGGCAGCCGATCATGGCCAGCGCGGCATGCTGGCCACGGACCTGCTGCAGCGCTTCCGGCAACTGCTGAATCCACAACAGAATCGTTGAGCCCATGAGCAGCACGCAGGCTGACAACACGGTTTTCCTGGCTGACGAAGACGCGACCCTGGACTTTGGCCGGCGCCTGGCGCGGGCTACTTTCAGGGCCCCGGATCCAGCGCAGCTGGTGGCCCAGCTCCAGCCAGGTGAGGGGCGTCCCTGCGTCGGCGGTATAATTTATCTGGAAGGCGACCTGGGCGCCGGGAAAACCACCCTGACCCGGGGTATCCTGCGTGGCTTTGGCCACCAGGGCCCGGTGAAAAGTCCTACTTATACCTTGGTTGAGCCCTACGAATTCCGACTGTGCAATATTTACCATTTTGACCTGTACCGACTCGCTGACCCCGATGAGGTGGCCTATCTTGGCATTGAGGATTATTTCGCCAATAATAATCAGGGTCCGGACCACTCCGGCATAAACAATCTCTGTATCGTCGAGTGGCCAGAGCGCGGTGGCCGGGCGATTCCCGGGCCGGATTTGCGCATCACCTTGATCACTCAGGGCGCGGGCCGCGAACTCAATTGCCAGAGCCTGACTGAATCAGGTGCGGAAATTGCCAAAAGATTGTGGTCGGCGGGCCGAAACCCATAGACAACGCGAACTTTGCCAGTGCCATCCCAACATGTCAGCTATCCAGCGACTAGCGCTCACATTTATCTTCACTGTCTGCACGGGGTTGCTGTCGGGACTGCTCGCGCCCGCAGCTTCTGCCGCCAATATTGACGAAGTGCGCATGTGGCGTGCACCGGATCACACCCGACTGGTGTTCGACCTGGACAGCAGCGTGACCTACAGCATGTTCACTCTCAATAATCCGTACCGCGTGGTGCTGGATATTGATAACGCCACCATCAGTGATGATTTCAACGGCCTGGATTTCACCGGCAGCCCGATTCAGCAGATTCGCAGTGGCGAGCGCGACGACAATCGCCTGCGGGTGGTGCTCGACCTGTCTACCCGGGTAGACCCGTCCAGTTTCACCCTGGCACCCAATCGCGAATTCAGTGACCGGCTGGTGGTGGATCTCTATGATCTGGAGCCGCCCGTTACCCAGCCGCCGGTAGCCATTCCAGACCCGGCGCCGACGCCGCAACCTGACTCTATTGTGCAGCCCCCCCAGCGGCGTGACATCGTGGTGGCAATCTCTGCTGGTCACGGTGGCGAGGACCCCGGCGCCATTGGTTACGACGGACGCATCAGGGAAAAAAATGTGGCCCTGGCCATTTCCCGGGCGCTCTATAACCGGCTGGCCAGCACGCCTGGTTATCATCCGGTGATGGTGCGCGATGGCGATTACTACGTGCAGCTCAATGAGCGTCCGGAGATAGCCCGCAAACACCGTGCTGATTTATTCGTGGCGGTGCATGCCGACTGGTTTCGTAACGCTCAGGCCTACGGGGCGACCGTGTACGCCCTGTCCGGTGACCGCGCCGACCGGGAAAATTCCCGGCGGGTGGCGGAAAAGGAAAACAGTTCCGATTTGCTGGGCGGTGTCGATGGCGATATCACTCTGGGCACCTTCGATGACGATGTGGCCATGACCCTGGTGTCGCTGCAGATGGCCTGGAGCATGGAGCAGAGCCTGCTGGCGGGCACCCGCATTCTCGAAGCCATGGACGGGATCACCCGGGTACGCCGAAACAAGGTGCAGCAGGCATCGCTGCAGGTACTTAATTCACCGGACATTCCCTCGGTGCTGATCGAGACCGGTTATCTCACCAACCCCTCCGAGGCCGAGCGGCTGAACTCGCCGTCATTCCAGAAAACCATGGCGGCCGCCATCGCCCAGGGAATCGAGACCTATTTTTATGATTCGCCGCCTGCGGGCACCCTGGTGGCGTGGCAGAAGGACAGCGGCATTACTCCCGGCTCCTATACCGTGCGCCGCGGCGACAGCCTGTCGGAAATCGCCGAGCGTTTTGATACCAGCGTGGCGGTGCTGCGCAGCCTCAACAAGCTGCGCTCCGATACCATTCAGGTCGGGCAGCGCCTGAACCTGCCCGGCAGTCAGCCAGTTCGCGTTTCCGAGCACCGCATTCAACGTGGCGAGACGCTTTCCGAAATTGCCGAGTTGTATCGAGTCAGCCTGTCCAGCCTGCGGCAGGTCAATAATCTGCGCAACGATCGCATCATGGTTGGTCAGGTGCTGAAGATCCCCACCATCTGATTGCGCGGTAACTCTCGCCCGCGCTTGGGTGCACCGGTATAGATGCTACAATGCGGACTACTCGCGTTTGTGTTGCCCACCATGCCCCGAATCAATCGTCTCAGCCAACGTCTGGCTAATCAGATCGCCGCCGGTGAAGTGGTGGAACGCCCCGCCTCGGTGGTCAAGGAAGTGCTGGAAAACAGTCTGGATGCCGGTGCCACCCGACTCGACATCGACATCGAGCAGGGCGGTATCAAGCTGATGCGCATCCGCGACAATGGCTGCGGCATCTACCGCGACGATCTGCCGCTCGCCCTGTCGCGCCACGCCACCAGCAAGATCAGCGGCCTGGAAGACCTGGAGAATATCGCCAGCCTGGGTTTCCGCGGCGAAGCCCTGGCCAGCATCAGCTCGGTCTCCCGGCTCAGTCTGCTATCCAAGGCCGAAGCCGAGGCCGACTCCGCCGGCTGGAAGGTGGAAACCGAGGGCCAGGGCATGGAAGCGAAGCTGGAACCGGTTGCCCATCCTCAGGGCACCACGGTCGAAGTGCGCGATCTGTTCTTCAATACCCCGGCGCGCAAAAAATTCCTGAAAACCGAGAAAACCGAGTTCAGTCGCATTGAGGAAGTGGTCAAACGACTGGCGCTGAGCCGTTTCGATGTGCAGTTCACGCTGCAGCACAACCAGCGCGCCATTCACCAGTTGCGCAAGGCCGGCAGCGATGTGGAAATTCAGCGTCGGGTAGGACTGGTGTGCGGACCGGCGTTTGTCGACAATTCGGTGTATGTGGATGTCGAGGCCGCGGGTCTGCGCTTATGGGGCTGGGTGAGCCTGCCGACGTTCTCCAGAAGTCAGGCCGACCTGCAGTATTTCTATGTCAACGGCCGCATCATTCGCGACAAGCTGGTCGCCCATGCTGTGAAGCAGGCCTACCGCGACGTACTGTTTCATGGCCGCCATCCCGCTTATGTGTTGTACCTGGAACTTCCAGCATCCGGTGTCGATGTGAATGTGCATCCCACCAAGCATGAAGTGCGCTTCCGTGACAGCCGGCTGGTTCATGATTTTCTGTTTTCCTCGCTGCACAAAGCATTGGCGGACGTACGGCCAGATAGCCAGATGGCCGGGGCCGATTCAACTCATGCGGCGCCACCGGTTGGCTTCGGGCAGCCCGCCGCCAGTGTCGCTTCCAGCAGCGCCGAGGGTCTGGTGCAGCAGTCTGCGTTGGGCCTGGGTGAAAACAGACCGCAGTCCTATGCCAGTTTTGAGCGGCATTTTGATCGCGGTAACCCAGCTCCGGCCCAGGTGCGCGAAAATCTTGCCGGTCTGGCCGCACTAAATGAGTCGGATACGGAAGTCCCGCCGTTGGGTTATGCCATCGCTCAGCTGCACGGCATTTATATTCTTGCCCAGAATAAAGAAGGCCTGATTATCGTCGATATGCACGCCGCCCATGAGCGCATTACCTACGAGCGAATGAAGATGGCCTGCGATAATGAGGCGTTGAAAATGCAGCCACTGTTGGTGCCGCTATCTATTGCGGTCAGTCAGGCGGAAGCCGACAGTGCCGAGGAACAAAGCGCCATGTTGCTTTCTTTGGGGCTGGAGATCGAGCGCGTGTCTGAAGAGTCAATCGTGGTTAGACAAGTGCCTTCGCTGTTGAAAGACGCGAACATCGAGCAGCTGGTTAGGGATGTGCTGTCTGATGTCCTGGAATACGGCAGCAGTGACCGGATTCAGGCGCACCAGAACGAGTTGCTGTCCACCATGGCCTGTCACGGTTCGGTGCGGGCCAATCGCCAGCTTACTATCCCCGAGATGAATGCCCTGTTGCGCGATATGGAAGCCACCGAGCGTAGCGGACAGTGCAATCATGGCCGACCTACCTGGGTTTACCAAAGCCTGGATCAACTGGACAAATTGTTTCTGCGCGGTCAGTAGCGACCAACGCCAGTCAATACTGCGATGTCCAATCCTGACTGCAAGCCATAGCGAAAGAGTGCAACCCTTCTGTGACTGACAACCCCGCCCCGACCGCCAGCGATAAACCCACGGTGATCTGCCTCATGGGCCCTACCGCGTCGGGAAAGACGGCCCTGGCCCTGGAGCTGGCGACCCGGCACCCGTTTCAGTTAATCAGTGTCGACTCGGCACAGATTTATCGCGACATGAACATTGGTACCGGTAAACCGGACCCGGATACCCTGGCGCGCTTTCCCCATTCCCTGATCGATATTCGGGATCCGGCGCAGTCGTATTCGGCCGCTGATTTCCGGGCTGATGCCATGACTGCCATTGATGCTGCGCTGGCGGCAGGTAAGACACCACTGCTGGTGGGGGGCACCATGCTCTACTTCAAGGCGCTGCGTGACGGACTGGCAGAATTGCCCCGTGCCGATGCGGCCACCCGCTCGGAAATAGAGGAATTGGCCAGGCGAGAAGGCTGGCAGGCGGTGCACAGTGCGCTGGCGGCTGTTGATCCGGAGGCTGCGGCGCGCATTCATCCTAACGATCCCCAGCGCCTGCAACGCGCGCTCGAGGTGTACCGGGTCTCGGGCCAGACGCTGTCTGATCTGCATCGAGAAGGACAGCGGCGGGGCAGTAATGACAAGAATCTGCCATTTAATTTGGTCTTTTTTGCAATCGCTTCCGGTGAACGCGCCGTATTGCATGACAGGATTGCCCGGCGGTTTAACCAGATGCTGGCCGATGGCCTGCTTGACGAGGTTCGGAAGCTGTATCAACGGGGCGATTTGAACGAAGATTTACCTTCAATTAAATCAGTAGGTTACCGGCAGGCTTGGCAATATGTTGGTGGGCAAATGGACTATGACCAGATGGTGGAAAAGAGTATCATTGCTACACGACAGCTCGCCAAGCGCCAACTGACCTGGCTACGAAGCTGGGAGAATCTGTTCAGCCTGAGTGGTTCACAGGCCCAATCCACGGCGGAAGTCTTGAATTACGTGGATTCCAACGCAATATAGAACTTAATTTGCCAGTCTGTGGTCATATGAGAGTCCGCGATTAAGAAATCGGGACAACGGATTCTTCGCATTGCAAAAAGTAAGGAGAAAAATAATGTCCAAGGGTCATACCCTACAAGATCCATTCCTGAATGTGCTCCGCAAAGAGCGAATTCCGGTTTCTATCTACCTGGTCAGTGGTATCAAGTTGCAAGGTCAGATTGAATCCTTTGATCAATTCGTCATTCTGCTCAAGAACGCGGTAAGCCAGATGGTCTATAAGCACGCTATCTCAACGGTTGTCCCGGCACGAATGGTGAAGATTCCGATGCAGAATCAAGGTGATTCCCCCGACGACGATGCGGGCGAGCCCGGTAACGCGTGATCGATTGTGCGTAAATAGAGGTAACTGATTGTTTTTCGAGAGGCCAGATTCAGGCGAGACAGCGATTCTTGTTCATATCAGCATAAAATCTGAGGCTGAGCAGGAGGACCCGCGTGAATTCGAGGAACTGGCTCTTTCGGCAGGTGCCGTGCCGGTCGCGTCCATCACCGGCTCGCGCAGCCAGCCTTCCCCCGGCCATTTTGTTGGCAGCGGCAAGCTGGAAGAAATCGCTGCCGCAGTACAGGCCCACAAGGCTCAACTGGTGTTGTTCAATCACAGTCTGTCGCCCGGTCAGGAGCGAAATCTGGAGCGCGACTTGCGCTGCCGGGTGCTGGACCGTACCGGTCTTATCCTGGACATTTTTGCACAACGGGCGCGCAGCCATGAGGGCAAGCTTCAGGTAGAGCTGGCGCAGTTGCAGCATCTCAGCTCAAGACTCAAGCGCGGCTGGACCCACCTTGACCGACAGAAGGGCGGCATCGGCATGCGCGGCGCTGGCGAGACCCAGCTGGAGATGGACCAGCGTATGATCGGGCAACGTATCAAGGCGATTAACAAGAGTTTGGAAAAAGTCAGGGGACAGCGCCAGCAGGGCCGCCGCTCACGGCAGCGCGCCGAGGTTAGCACTGTCTCCCTGGTAGGCTATACCAACGCCGGCAAGTCGACCCTGTTTAATTCCCTGACCAGTGCGGGAACTTATGCGGCAGATCAGTTGTTTGCTACGCTGGATTCAACCCTGCGTCGGGTTGAGTTGCCGAACTTCGGGCCGGCGATACTGGCCGATACGGTGGGTTTCATCAGTCATCTGCCCCACGGTCTGGTAGAGGCATTTCGGGCCACGCTTGAAGAAACCGCCAGTGCCGATCTGCTGCTGCATGTGGTGGACGCCGCCAACGAGGACTATCTTGACTATATCGACAAGGTGGAGGAAGTGCTGACTGAGATCGGCGCCGACCAGGTCCCGCAACTGCAAGTGTTCAACAAGATTGATCTGCTTGATCAACAGCCCCGGGTTCAACGCGGTGATGACGGTCTGCCGACTCGGGTCTGGGTGTCGGCCAGCACCGGCGCTGGCCTTGATGAACTGCAGGCCGCTATCACCGAGCTGCTGGCCGGTGGTATGGTCGAGCAGGAAGTTATTATCGAACCGGCGCAGGCACGCCTGCGTAGTACCTTGTACGAGCGCGGTTACATTGAGAGCGAAAAGGTGGATGCCGAATCCGGGAGTTATCTGCTGACTTTGAAGCTGCCGCGTAACGAACTACATCGACTTGCGCAGGCAGGCATGCAACTCTTGTCTACCCGACCGGTAGCTGAGGTTGCCGGCAACACACCCAACGTCCAGACATCGCCGTTGACGCCAGGGGCTGTAAGCCTCGGCAGAAACGGCTAAATTACTGTGAAATTCACAATTATTAGCTAAAATTGACCTTCTGCTTTAAAGAAGGTTGTGGAGATACCAATGGCTTGGAATGAACCTGGAAACAACGGTAAAGATCGCGACCCTTGGGGTGGTGGTAACCGCGGAGGTGGTGACCAGGGCCCACCAGACCTTGATGAAGTCATCAAAAACCTGAGCAAGAAATTCAATGGCCTGTTCGGAGGACGCTCTGGCGGCGGTGGTTCTGGCCGCTCCGGTGGCGGCATGTCCGGAGGGATGTCCGGCGGCCTGCTCGCCGGTCTGGCGCTGGTGGTCGTCGTGGTGTGGGGCTTCATGGGCTTCTACATTATCGATGAGGCCGAGCGCGGCGTGGTGCTGCGTTTTGGTCGGGTTCTCGACGGCACCGTGCAGCCGGGTCTGCACTGGAACCCGCCGCTGGTTGACGAGGTAAGCATCGTCAACGTGTCTGAGCTAAACGCCAAAACCTATGAAAACAACTCGATGCTGACTACCGATGAGAACATCATCGATATTGCAGTAACTGTTCAGTATCTCATCGAGGATCCCGTGAACTACGTGATCGCGGTTCAGGATCCAGAGCGCAGCCTCGACAATGCCGCTGAATCAGCCATTCGTCACGAGGTGGGCAGTAATTTTATGGACCAGATTCTGACCACCGGTCGCGCTGCGTTAGCCGATGCTGTGCAGGATCGTCTGCAAGACTATATGGACAGCTACACCACCGGCATCCGCGTGTCGCAGGTGAACGTGGTCGATGCCCAGCCACCGGATGCAGTACGACCGGCTTTCGATGACGTGATCCGGGCCCGAGAGGATGAGCAGCGCGCGCAAAATCAGGCGCAGCAATATGCCAATCGCGTTATTCCGGAAGCGCGCGGTGAAGCCCAGCGTCAGATTGAACAGTCCAACGCCTATAAGGAAGAGGTGATAGCCAGGGCCGAAGGTGATGCGTCACGCTTCGACCAGCTGCTCACCGAATATACCAAGGCGCCGGAAGTCACACGTCAGCGCCTTTATATCGATTCAATGCAGGACGTGATGACCGCGAGTAGCAAAATCATGGTCGACGTGGAAAGTGGTAACAACCTGTTGTACTTACCGCTTGATCAGTTAATGCGTCAGCAAGGACCGGCGAACCCAGCCAACGCCAACTCCACCCAGGAGCTGCGCGACCTGGCAAACCAGCTTGCCCCGTATCTGTCATCGCCGAGCAATTCCTCCACGGTAAACAGCTCGCGACTCAGCAATAATGGAAGAGGAGGCCGATAATGAAAAATTTTGTAGCGGTAGGTGTAGTATTTCTGGTGCTGCTGCTTGCCAGTAATTCCCTCTTCGTGATTAAGGAAATTGAGCGTGGCGTGATGCTGCAGTTCGGTGAACTGGTCAATGCCGACATTGAGCCGGGTCTGCACGTGAAAATTCCCTGGGTGCAAACGGTGCGCAAATTCGACGCCCGTATTCAAACCGAGGACTCCACTCCGGAACGTTTCCTGACTCTCGAGCAGAAGGCTCTCGAGGTTGATTCCTATGCCAAGTGGCGCATTACCGATGTGGGTCAGTTCTACGTATCCACGCGCGGTAATGTGTCCACTGCCGGTCGTCTGCTTGCCGAACGTATCAACGACGGCCTGCGTGACCAGATTGGTGCGCGTAACCTGCAGGAAGTGGTTGCCGGTGAACGTGACCAGCTGATGGTGGATCTGACTGCCGAGCTGAATGAAACAACAGCCGCCGACCTGGGCGTTGAAGTCATTGACGTGCGCGTGAAGCGGATTGACCTGCCTGACGATGTGCGCTCGTCGGTGTATGACCGGATGATTACCGAGCGAAACCGAGAGGCACAGGAGCTACGCTCCCGTGGTGAAGAACTGGCCATCGGTATCCGTGCCGACGCCGATCGCCAGGCAGTGATTTTCGAGGCTGAAGCCTATCGTGATGCGGAGCGCATCCGCGGTGATGGCGATGCCCAGGCCACGGCGATTTATGCCGAAGCCTACCAGAAAGACCCGGAATTCTTCGCCTTCACGCGCAGCCTGACCGCCTATCGGAATACCTTCAGTTCAAAGGGTGACTTCCTGTTGCTGGATCCTGACAGCGACTACTTCAAGTACCTCAAGGACGGAGCACAACAATAGTAATACGCGGTCCACGCGGATGAGTGGACCTTCATTGACAGCGCATCAAGACCAACCCGGTACGCGAAGGCTTCGCGGCCGGGTTGGTTTTTTTGCGTCAGGCATTTGGCTGCCATCGCTGACGGCTTTAGAATTGCACTATGTGGCATGATCTCGCCGTAGCTTTTTGCCTGATGCTGGTAATCGAAGGCATCTTACCGTTTCTGGCACCGAATCGGTGGCGGCGCATGCTGATGATGCTGGATCAGATCGACGATAACACCATGCGCTGGATCGGTTTGGCGAGCATGCTCACCGGCACGGTGTTATTGCTGATAATAAATTGAACCTGAACCGCCAAGTTTCGACATAAACCACAAAACCAATCACAAGAAACAACACATCATGACCACTGCCAAACGCTGGCTGTTACCCGACGGCGTCGAGGAAATATTGCCAGCGGAAGCCTATCGACTGGAATCCCTGCGCCGCGATCTCCTGGACCTGTATGAGTCCTGGGGCTATGAACTGGTGATTACGCCGCTGATTGAATTTCTGGACTCGCTGCTGGTGGGTTCCTCTCATGACCTGGATATCCATACCTTCAAGATCACCGATCAGCTCAGTGGACGGATGATGGGTATCCGGGCCGACATCACACCACAGGCGGCGCGCATAGATGCGCATTGTCTGAATCGGCAGGGTCCGGTGCGGCTCTGCTACGCGGACAACGTGCTGCACACCCGACCCCGCGGGTTGATGACCTCGCGCGTGCCGATTCGGATTGGCGCCGAGCTATATGGTCATGCTGGTGTCGCCTGTGATATTGAGCTGGTCTGCCTGATGCACGAAACTCTGCGTCGTGCGCAGGTTCCGGACCTCTATATCGTGCTGGGTCACGTGGGGATCTTTCGGGCCCTGGTGGCCGCCGCCGAGTTGCCCGCCGATATTGAACGCTCCCTGTTCGAAGCAATGCAGCGCAAGGCCTTTGATGAAGTAGACACAGTGCTGGATGCGAAAGTGTCAGACCCGGCACTGGAATCAATGTTGAAATCCCTGTCACGATTGAGTGGCGACGAGGCAGTACTCGAACAGGCGCTTGATGTCTTTGCCGCGGCGCCGGAAACGGTGCAAAAGGAATTGCAGGATCTGGTAGATATTGTCGCTGGAGTAAGAAAGCGAATCCCGGGGGTCAATCTGTGTTTTGATCTCTGCGAGCTGCGCGGCTATGAATACCACACTGGCATTGTGTTCGCTGCTTACACACCCTGCTACGGCAGAGCCGTGGCCAAGGGCGGACGATATGATCATATTGGCGAAGTATTCGGTCGCGCCCGCCCGGCGTCCGGTTTTGACAGTGATCTGAAAATCCTCGCCAAACTGACCTGCAAGGTTTTTGCTCGCGGTCAGGGAATCCTTGCGCCAGCGGGTTATGATGACGCGCTGCTGGGCAAGATTGGTGAGCTTCGAGACCAGGGTGAAATAGTTGTGCAATGGCTTGAAGAAACGCTGCCGGATGGCGATCAGATTGCTGAGCTGAACTGCGACAGAAAGCTGGTAAATGATCAGGGCAAGTGGCAGGTGACCCCGATCTGAATCTGCATTGCTTGCGCAACGGGCGCGATCGATGGTCAGAAAAAATTAGAACAGTAGTACATCGCTTAGCGAATACCTCTAGAGAAAACGGATACGAGACAGTCATGGCAAAATCAGTAGTAGTACTGGGTACTCAATGGGGTGACGAAGGCAAGGGCAAGATCGTCGACCTGTTAACCGATCAGGCGGGCGTGGTAGTGCGCTTTCAGGGTGGTCACAATGCGGGCCACACATTGGTTATCGACGGTGAAAAAACCGTGCTGCATCTGCTCCCCTCCGGGATTCTCCGGGATGGCGTCAGCTGCATAATTGGCAATGGCGTGGTACTCAGCCTGGAGGCATTGCTGAAAGAAATTGGCGGCCTCGAAGAACGTGACGTACCGGTCAGGGAGCGGCTCATTATCAGTGGCGCCTGTCCGCTGATTCTGCCCTCACATGTACTGCTGGATCAGGCGCGTGAGACCAGTCGTGGCGATGCCAAGATCGGCACCACCGGTCGCGGAATTGGCCCGGCCTATGAAGACAAAGTGGCGCGGCGTGGTATCCGTCTGGCTGAAACATTGAATGAAGACCTGTTCGCCGAACGGCTGGCTGAATTGCTGGAATACCATAACTTCTGGCTTACCCAGTACTATAAGGCCGAGGCGGTGGACTATCAGGAAACGTTTGACAGCTGCATGGCCCAGGCGCGCGATATCCGACCGATGATTACCGATACCGTGGATCGTTTGCACGAATATCGCAAGGCCAACGCCAACATTCTGTTCGAAGGTGCCCAGGGGTCATTGCTGGATATAGATCATGGCACCTATCCCTACGTAACCTCATCAAACACTACTGCGGGTGGGACAGCCACCGGTAGTGGTTACGGACCGCTTTATCTGGATTATGTGCTGGGGATTACCAAGGCTTATACCACGCGAGTAGGCTCCGGGCCGTTCCCCACTGAGCTGTTTGACGATATCGGTAAGCATCTGGCCAGTGTCGGCAATGAAAAAGGCGCCACTACCGGTCGTGATCGTCGCTGTGGCTGGTTCGACGCGGCGGCGGTGAAAATGGCAAACCGCATCAACAGCGTCTCCGGCATCTGCCTGACCAAACTCGATGTACTTGATGGACTGGAAACAGTTAAAGTCTGCGTTGGTTATCAGGGTGGGACGACCACTTCCAGTAGTTTGATGGCGGTAGACATATTCGACAAGCTCGAACCAATCTACGAAGAGTTGCCGGGGTGGAGCGAGTCAACGTTTGGGGCCAAGAGTCTCGATGATCTTCCCGAAAATGCCCGGCGCTACATCCGGTATATCGAGGAGACCGTGGAAGTGCCAGTTGACATTATTTCAACTGGTCCGGACCGCGAGGAGACCATCACCCTCAGGCACCCCTTCAGCGTCTGAGCTTCGGTGCCTTGCGTTGCGCTTGCCTGGGTTACCGGACCTGGTTTTTCTGGGCCCCAGGCTCTTAAGGCCGGTTTCTTATAGACCACAGACACGCCGCGCTTCACTGGTGTCACCAAAGCTCGGTGGTAGCAGCTTGGTCTGCACCGGGTCGCTAAACACCTGGGGCCCCCTGGTGTGTGGGGGCAGTTCGTAAATGTGCGCAAAATTCGATAGCCCGCCCCCAGAACAATCGCTTCTGGGTCCAGTATTAATAACCGTTGCCGGACATATCGCCAACTGTGCGTAATAGGACTCGATAGTCGCCGGCGCGACTGCGTCGCCCGCCCGGGCATGCTCGGCGATCTCATCCGTTGGCAGCGACGTGCCGTGTGGTTCAAGGTGAGTCCGTTGCAGCCCCTGCCGGACAGGATGGTCTCCAAATGGTTAGCCTGACCACAGTAGCGCAGTCGGTCATCAGCGATGAGGCCGCGAGCCGGGGCAGGGATCGGATTCAGGCCCCACCGACACCGTTGGTTCGCGTGACCAGGGATTTATCGATGATGATGCCGCCTCCTGTGCCGGTACCAAGAGTGACGCCAAACACAGACCAGTAAGGTCGACCTGCGCCCGGTAGCGCCTCGGACAGGGTAAAACAGTTGCCGTCGTTTTCCAGGCACACTGCGTAGCCCCGTTGCGCCTCAATATCTGACTTCAGTGGTTTGCCGTTCAGGCAGATGGAATTACAATTCCTCATCGTTCCGGTCTTGGCGGGTAAAGCGCCAGGACTCCCAGTATCAACGCCAAGCCTGTTGCCAGCCTCTGTTTGTAATCGAGCGACGACTGAGCACACGGCTGCGATTGTCTGCTTATAGTTCCTGGCGGGTGTAGCGATTCGATACCGGGTAAGCACAGAATCGTCAGGTGCCAGGATAGCCCCCTCAATCTTGGTGCCGCCAGGATCTATTCCGGCGCGCATAATGGTTATCAATCAATTATTAACCATGGGGTGCGAGGGTCTTGTGTCACTGTCACTTCCAGCGTTGTGACCGCCCGAGTTGCATAGTCATCGAAACCGACTAAAATCGTCGGTCCGCTCAGAAAAAGTGATACCCGTGACTCGAGCCCGCTATCAACAGGTCTCTCTGGCAGACACTCCGTACTACCACTGCATCTCCCGATGTGTGCGGCGGGCTTATCTGTGCGGCGACGATCCCGTTAGCGGGCGCAACTTTGATCACCGCAAGCGCTGGCTGGTGGAGCGCATCAAGGAACTCGCGGGCTATTATGCCGTCGACATTTGCGCCTACGCGGTGATGAGCAATCACTACCATCTGGTGCTGCACGTGAATTCTGCTGCTGCGGCCGAGTGGTCCGATGAAGAAGTCATCAAGCGCTGGACAGCGGTGTTCCCGGCCAACGGTAAGCTGATCGAAACCCTGCAGCTGAATGCCAGGTCCAAAGCGGCGCAGAAGCAGTTGACTGGTAAGATCGAACTCTGTCGGGAGCGGCTGCAGGATATCAGCTGGTACATGCGCAGTCTGAATGAGACAGTTGCGCGCTGGGCAAATCGGGAAGATGAATGTACCGGCCGGTTCTGGGAAGGTCGCTTCAAGAGCCAGGCGCTGCTGGATGAAAAAGCCCTGGTCACCTGCATGGCCTACGTGGATCTTAATCCGATTCGCGCCGGGATTACCGATGCGCTGGATAGCAGTGACTTTACGTCCATCCAGGAACGACTTATCCAGCACGCCAAGAAAGTAAAGCAGCGCAGCTATCGGCAGCACCGGCTGCTGACCCGACGCAGCGCCAAGCATCTGCTGGGACAATCCTCTATCCGACAGGTGCAACTGCAGTCGCTTAATGACTTGCCGGGATTTGAATCAGGTCCGGCCTTACCCATCAGTCTGCATGCCTACCTGGATCTACTGGATACCACCAGCAAAGCGCTGGCATTGGCCCGGGAAGAGCATGGTAAGGCCCTGCATCTTCTGGAAGAAAACCCGGGACCACTACCGGACTTCGCGATCTCCCCGATTGCCTGGCTTAACGGGGTGTTGGAGTTTCATCGCTTCTTTGGCACCGGCGCGGGCAGCGAAGCGTCACTGGTGAGATTTCAGCGCAATCGCATTAAGGCCGGCGTTGACTTCAAGCACGCCCACAAGTGGATCCGCGGAATACCTCCGGCGCGTCGACTATTCGGCACCTGATCGCCTGATACCCAAAACCGCGTACTGCATCTGATTCTCGCCACCAGGAAGTTTCTCCGCCCACCGCCGTGCATACCCGGTCACCCTGACAGGAATTGCCTGACTATCGGGCCTGAGTAGCAACTCCCCGGCTCCACAAATCCACCATGCTGATCATTTTTTGCTCAACCAGGGTCGAGAAGCATATTCCGAAAATAAAATGGGTGTCCTTTAAATAATAAATGGGTGTCCTTTTATTATTTGAGTGTTGGTGTGAAGTGCTTTTTCTAAGTGTCGGAAATTGTTGGAAATGTGGCCTGGCGTTTTCTAGGGGAGTCTGGTGTATTTCTTAAAAATGAGGGGAAAGTGTCACTGTCACGTTGGCATTTTGACTAGATATGGATTGACTTGGGCAGGCTTACACTATATGTTGCGCTGCAAGGGATAAGGCATTGACAGGACACTTTGCGACTTTCTGACAGGCATTGCACACAGCCGGTTCAGAAATTTTGGTGCAAGCGTTGCTTCGCCAGATAGCATGAACAGGATCAATGTCGCCATCCGCGCACACTCAGCCCGGGAATTCACCACAATTCGCTGCTGGCAACCAGTCAAGGCAGAGCCTGGAGTCAATGACAAGATGAATAAACTCGCTCACGCAGTCGTCGAAGAACCCACGAGTGATAATCTGCAGGAAGACGAGCGCCTGTATCTCAAGAAGAAAAAAGAACAAGAGATCCGTATGAAGCTGGATGCTTTCGCCAAAGAGCTGTCCGACATGCGGGAAAAGCGCAAAAAGCACTGATCTTAAAACCTTCGACCGACACGGGCAGTACCAGAGACTGCCCGTGAGCCTCCGCCGCGGCGTCTCATACGCCTCCCGTCCCTGCCTCTTAAGCTCGCAAAGACACTTCGCTTTCCGGCTGCGGAAATCGACCTCTTTCTTGGCTCAGGCCACACTGCTCCGGTTCGCGAGCCTGACCAGCTCTCCCGATTCAGCCTTTTATACTTCCGGTACCAGCTTGCCGCCTGCAATTCGCCACTAGGCACTGCGGTGCACGAGGCGTTACTATTACTTGCCTTTTTGAACCCTGGGGCTTTGCATGCTGACTCCGATGTTGCTGCGCACCGTCTTCGCCAATCACAATCTGTCCATCACTTTGCGATCCGCGCTGCTGGCTATTCCAGCGCTGCTTCTCGCCTGTGCCGCCCCAGCTAATGACTCGCCGCTGCTGCGCGCCGAACCCGAGATTGGCGCCGAACTGCAGCGTGCACCGCGCACCCTGCGGCTTTATTTCGAGGCCTTGCCCGATGTCTCCCAGAGTAATGTGCGGCTGCTCGGCACCAGTGGTGAGCTTCAGTTGCGGGGACTGCATACCATGGCCGCCGACGACCTGATGATTGAAATCATGGAACCTCTGACACCGGGGGAGTACACCGTGGAATGGACTACCGTGGTCGGCGCTGATCCGAGCCTGTATGCTGGCAGCTACACGTTTACGGTTGTGCCCTGACGCGAATCGCGGAGCATGGCGTCAGGTTAACGTCTTAGTTGGACACTTGTTGTCATTGCCCGGTTGCAAGTTGCGCCAGATCAAATTAGTGTCATAAACCGAACCTATACTTCGCGGCGTCGTTTGTTCGTCTATTGATCAGTAGCCATGCCCACAGCGATGTTTTCCGCGCGATAATCAGGTATGGCCTAACTCGCCCGATTGGGTTGTTGGATTGTTCGCCATGAGCGCACAGATAAATTCTTTCCTGTTACTGCGGACGATCCACGAGCCGCTGAACGCGTTCCAGGAACTGGCCCGCGTCAATCCCTCGCCGGTCAGCGTCCTGCTTCGTTATTCCATCTGGTTGCTTATCCTGCCGCCGTTTTTCGCCATGGTTGGCGCCGCTAACTTTGGCTGGCGACTGGGCGCTGAAGAGCCGTTACGGATTTCCACCAATGCACTGCTGTTGATCAGCGTGAGCTATTTTCTGGTGCTGCTGTTCGGTCTGTTCAGCACTGCCTTGATCAGCCGCTGGATGGCTACCACCTACGGTGCCAACACCTCCCTGGGCAGGCACGTCGCCCTGGTCACCATAGTCGGCGAGCCACTGGCGATTGCCAGCATCGCCCATCTTTACCCTGATGTTCTGGTCAATATACTGATCCTGATTCCGACCATGATGTGGAGTATGTATCTGCTCTATTCAGGTATCCCCGTGGTACTGGAAACACCCCCGGAGCGCGGCATGTTAATGGCCTCGGCGCTGGTTGGCTGGTTGCTGGTGGCAGCGGTAAGTCTGCTTGGCATCAGCATGGCGCTGTGGACCCTGGGGTTCGGACCACTGCTTGGTGTGTAGGTTGGTAGGTGGCCGACAAGCCACAGCCGGGGAGTAATCATGCACGACATCACATCAAGCAATCGCAACCGTTAATCGCACTAGTAAATCGCATTAGTCAATTGAGCTGAAGCCAATGGAAGCCGAAAGACAAAATTACTATCAGGACCAGATTGTACTGCGCCTTGTTCAGTTCTCCGTGGTCTGGGCGGTAGTCGCCATGACGGTCGGGGTTTACATCGCCGCAGAACTAGTCTGGCCACACATCGATTTTGGGCAATTCTGGCTTTCATTCGGTCGCCTGCGCCCGCTGCACACCAATGGCATTATTTTCGGCTTTGGTGTCTCCGCGCTGATGGCCACGGGCTTTTACAGTGTCCAGCGCACGTCCCACGTCACTCTGTTTGCGCCGCGTTTGGCCTGGTTCTGCTGCTACGCCTGGCAGTTGACCGTCCTCCTTGGTGGTCTGTCGCTGTTGGCGGGCTGGAACACCACCAAGGAATATGCCGAACTTGAGTGGCCATTTGATATCGCCATTGCCATCATCTGGGTGTGCTTTGGCATTGTCTTTTTCGGTACCATCGCGACGCGCAAAATCCGGCCTATCTATATCTCCAACTGGTTCTACGGCGCGTTGATTATCGTCGTCGCCATGCTGCATATCGTCAACAATCTGGCCATACCAGTCACGATTGATAAATCCTATTCGCTGTATGCCGGTGCCCAGGATGCGGTTGTACAGTGGTGGTATGGGCATAACGCGGTGGGCTTTTTACTGACCGGGGGCTTTCTGGGCATGGTGTACTACTTTTTGCCCAAACAAGCCGGGCGCCCGATCTGGAGTTACCGGCTCTCGGTGGTTGCCTTCTGGGCCTTTGTTTACAGCTACATCTGGGCAGGTCCACATCACCTGCACTACAACTCCGTACCCGAGTGGGTGCAATCCCTTGGCATGGGAATGAGCCTGGTACTCCTGGCACCTTCCTGGGCAACCCTGATCAATGGTGTGATGACCGTTAGCACCGCCTGGGAAAAACTGCGCACTGATCCGGCGTTGAAATTTATTGTCCTGTCGCTGGCCTTTTACGGTCTGGCCACCTTTGAGGGGCCGATGATGGCGATTCGTTCGGTGAACGTGGTCAGTCACTTTACCGACTGGACTATCGGCCATGTCCACTCAGGTGCACTGGGCTGGAACGCCATGATCACTTACGGCACGTTTTACTTTCTGGTCCCGCGCCTGGTTAACCGGGAGCTGTATTCCGTCAAGCTGGCAAACCTGCATTTCTGGCTGGCATTGGCAGGCACCATGCTTTACATCATGAGTATGTGGGCGGCGGGTGTGTCCCAGGGGCTGCTCTGGCTCAGTGTTGACCAGATTGGTGAACTCAGCTTTGGCTTCAAGGATATCATGTCCAGCATGACACCTTATTATCTGATGCGGCTGCTGGCTGGCCTGATTTTCCTGTTCGGCACCGTACTGATGACCTACAACCTGTATATGACCCAGCGCGGTCAGAAACCGGCTGCCGTCACGCCACCGGCGGTTGATCCGGCCTATGGAGTTGCCTGATGAATGGTCTTTCCCTACATCGCAAGGTTGAAGACAGCACCGGCCTGCTGATTTTTGGCATCCTGTTTGTGTCTGCCATTGGCGGTATGGTGCAACTGGTCCCTATTCTTGAGCAGGAGAGTCTGGAAACGCCGACTGCCAACACCCGGCCGTATTCAGCAGTTGAACTCACCGGGCGTGATATCTATATGCGCGAGAACTGCGTTGTGTGTCATTCGCAGCAGGTGCGTCCACTGGTTGCTGAACTGGAACGCTATGGGCCTTACTCCCGGGCCGGTGAATTTGTCTACGACCGGCCTTTCCTGTGGGGTTCCAAGCGCACCGGGCCTGATCTGCATCGCATTGGCGGCAAGTATTCCGATGACTGGCACCGGATTCACCTGCTTGAACCGCGTTCGGTGGTCGCAGAATCCATTATGCCGGCTTACCCCTGGCTGGCCGAGCGTGATGCCAGCGAGACCGGCAATATCACGGCCAAGATGACGGCGCTGAGACGCCTGGGTCATCCGTATACCGACGAGCAGATTGATAGCGCGGAACAAGACCTGGATGGCCTGAAAGAAATCGACGCGCTGATCGCCTACCTGCAGATGCTGGGTACGGGCTTCAGCGAGGAGGAATCCGGCGAATGACAATGTTTCTTTTTCTGGGTGACATGCTGGTCATGCTGTTCATGATCAGCCTGGTAGTGTGGTTCATAAACCGCGACGACGATGACAACATCGACTATGCCGCCCGCATCCCCCTGGACGATGAGGATTACCATGGCTGATATGCCTTCAGGTTTCTGGAGCGGCTGGATTATTGTCGTGACCCTGTTTTCCCTGGCCGGGGTTGCCTGGCTGGTGTGGAGTATCTATTACGGTCGTGACCTGAAAGAAGAATCAGAGGTTGAACCGGTGTGGGACAACGATCTTGAAGAAGGTCACAACCCGCCGCCGCTCTGGTGGTTCTGGATGCTGTTTGGGGCGATGATTTTTTCGCTGATCTACCTGATGTTTTACCCGGGCCTGGGTGCCTTCAGCGGTTTGCTGAACTGGTCCCAGGGCAGCCGCGTGGCGGAGAGCTACGAAAACTATGAGGCGAATTTCGCGCAGGCCCGGGAAGATATCGCCAACATGAGCCTGGCGGAAATCCAGAATGATCTGGGGTTAATGGATACTGCAGAACGTATCTTCTCCCGTGAGTGTTCTGCCTGCCATGGGCCCGATGGCCGCGGTCAGGCGAATATGTTTCCCAACCTGCACGACGTGGACTGGCAGTGGGGCGACAGCGCCGAGCAGATCGAAATGTCGATCCGCGGCGGGCGTCGCGCCAACATGATTGCCTGGGAGGCGGTGCTGGGGGACGAGGGTATAACCCAGACAGCTAGATATGTGCGGACCTTGCAGGACGGCGGTGACGAATCATTGCCCGGTAAGCAACTTTACGAGCAAAGTTGTGCCGCTTGTCACGGCGTTGATGGGTCCGGCAATCCGGCGCTGGGTGCACCGCGCCTGAACGATGACATCTGGCTGTATGGCGGTAGTCAGGCCACTATTGAGGAGACCCTGCACAACGGTCGCTTCGGTGTGATGCCGGCGTTTGCCGATCGGCTTGATGAGGCACAGCTCAAACTGCTGATTGCGCTACTGATTCGCTAAATTGCATTTTATAAACCCATCTCGCCAGACCCAGCGGTTCGCCAGATCGTATTTAACCCAGCATTTCTCGCAGGGTTCGTCCCAGCGCCGTACCGCTGGTAAAGGCATCCTCCACGCGATTGCCCACGCACCAGTCGCCACAGCTGGCGAGCTGGTGTTCGGCATCCAGCAGAAAATCGTCACCGGTAACGGCCGATTCCACTCGCGCGTATAGCCAGCGGTGCAGGGCGGTGTACTCTGCACGATGCGCATCTACTCCGGTCAGTTCTTCCAGCGTCCTGCCCAGAATGCGTTGCACGTCATCCGGATCGCGATCGACGTTCTGCGCCGCCCAGTCATTGTTGCTGTGTACCAGCAGGCTGGCCGGGGCAGGGCGCTGCGGTTTCAGGTGGTTCAGCGCCAGCCAGGCAATCGGCGAGTCACGCACCACGGCGCAGTCAAAACCTGGTGGATCGAGTTCTGTCATGCCGATCATCAGGGAAAAGCAGGGCGAGAACTCGGCGCTTGCGATGCGCGGATACCCTGAGAATTCTCGTGGCATGAGCGCCTGTGTTTGGGGCGCTGGTGCGGCACTGATAACCCAGTCAAACTCGCCCAGTTCGGCGCCCTGGTCATCCTGAAGCCGCCACCCCGAACCGGCGGATTCCACACTGGCAACCCGGGTCTGCAGTATTACCTCGATTTCAGTGGCCAATGTCTTGACCAGGATATTCATCCCCGGAACCGCGACATAGTGATCTTCGTACCAGGGCCGTTTGAAAGTCTTTTTGCCACTTTCGATAGTGATGACGCTGGGTTCCCAGATTGCCACGGCCGAGTGCAATGACTGCTCGGCAAGCAGGTTGCGAAACGACTCCGTGCGAGCGGTAAAAAACTGTGCGCCGTGATCAAACTGAAAATCTCCGGCACGACGGGTGGCCATGCGCCCGCCGAGGCCGCGGGATTTCTCAAATACAGTCACGTTGGCGAGCGCCGAGAGCTGGCGCGCGGCGGCGATACCGGCAAGGCCGGCACCAACGATGGCTATTGTAGGTCGCATAAGGTTAGTCGCATAAGCTTAAACTCCGGGCTGTTATTACGCGGCTGCAGCCCGGGAGGATCAGGCAAACACCGGGATTCGGTTCTGGAAACGCGCGGCGCGGCAGGTATTGACCAGGCAGCGTCATCCGAACTGTAACAGGGGAAGCCGCTACTGACACCGCCAATAGATAATCACGGAATCCTGCTTGAACCAGACAGTAAGAGGGTCGGTAGCTCCGGCCAGGCATGACAATCCGGGCTCGATCGTTCATGATTATTGCCAGGTGAGCGGCGCAGTCCGCACAGCAAGTCTCAATTCCATCGTATTTTAATCAGTTAAGAGCAGACACTATGAGAAGCGTTTTCGACATCATGAATGGGAGTGTTATCACCCTGGGCAAGACATTGCTGGTTGCAGCGGCGTTGCTTCTGGCCGCCTGTGGCGACTCAGGCAACGACCAGACGGCAGCCATGCCAGCCACTGACTCTTCCACTTCAGTTGCCATGGAGTCGGCCGCCGATCCACAAGCCAGCGCTGAGCCGGCCGCGGAATCCGAGCAAGACCTGCTTGCCCGTGCCCGTGGTATTCACGAGCGGGTCATTACGCTTGATACCCATGTCGACATCAATACCGACAATTTCGTCTCAGGTAACAACTACACCATGACTCTGGACACCCAGGTGAATTTGCCGAAGATGGAAGCAGGCGGCCTGGATGTCGCATTCCTTATTGTCTATACCGGCCAGGGACCATTGACGCCCGAGGGTTATGCCGCTGCTTACGAAAACGCCATCGACAAGTTTGACGCGATTCATCGCCTGACGGAAGAAATCGCACCAGACCGCATCGAGCTTGCCTACAACTCCGATGATGTCCGGCGGATCGCCGCCAGCGGCAAGAAAGTCGCCATGATCGGCATTGAGAACGCCTACCCGGTGGGTCTTGAGATGAGCAACATCGAGGATTTCCATGCCCGTGGTGGCCGCTATATGTCCCTGGCGCACAACGGTCACAGCCAGTTCGCCGACTCCCAGACCGGAGAAGCAGATAATGAGTACCTGCACGGCGGACTAAGTGAGATGGGCCGCGAAGCCGTGGCGGAGATGAATCGGCTGGGTATCATGGTCGATATCTCCCACCCCTCAATCGATGCCATTTCCGAGATGCTGGATCTCACCGTGGCGCCGGTAATCGCTTCGCACTCCTCAGCCCGGGCGCTGACCAATCACACCCGTAACCTGAATGACGAGCTGCTGATGCGGGTAAAGGAAAACGGCGGGGTTGTGCAGACCGTGGCCTTTGGCAGCTATATCAATGAAGATCGTCGGGTGTTTCTGGCTACCGAGCGGCAGGAAATCATGGAGCGTATGGCCAGCGAACGCGGCTTTGAGATCCTGAGTCAGGAAGAAGTGCAGGCACTTTCTGCCGCCGACCAGGCCGCCTATCAGCAGAACATGCAGCGTCTGTTCCCCGAGGTGAATATGCTGGCACCGCGGGCGACGGTTGCCGATTTTGTGGATCATATCGACTACATGGTGAACCTGATTGGCCTGGAGCACGTCGGCATCAGCTCGGATTTCGATGGTGGTGGCGGGGTGACCGGCTGGAACGATGCGTCAGAAACCTTTAACGTTACCGCCGAACTGGTGAGACGGGGTTATACCGAAGAAGAGATCGGCCAGCTGTGGAGCGGCAACCTCCTGCGAGTTCTGGACGAAGTACAACGCATTGCCGCCGAGATCCAGGCGGAAGCCTGATTGAGCTTGAGCGCTATCAGCCAGGCATCGGCTGCTGGAGGACCCATGAGACATTACATCACTAACACTGTGCGCGGTTTGCGCATCCTGATGATGCTTGCTGCGGTGATGGCTGTCACCGGCCTGAGCGTTTCCGCCGCCGCGAATGAAACCCGCTATGGTGTCGAGCTCGATGAGCGCCACGTGCAGCAGGTCACGATCGAGGCGCGCTTCACCGATGTGGTCGGCGAGACCCTGGATTTTCACCTGCCGGTGTGGCGTTCGGGACTGTATCTGGTGTTGGACTTTGTCGGCACTCTCTCCGGTCTGGAGGTCACCGATGGCAGCGGTGCAGCGTTGCCAGTTGAGCAGACCGCAAAATCATCCTGGCGTGTGCTCAGGCCGGAAGCAGGGGTTGGCGATGTGGTGGTTCGCTACCGGCTTTATGCCGACAGCCTGACCGATCGGACCCGTCACGTCGATGCGGAGCACGCCTTTCTCAATCCTGCCGCGGTGTTCGTCTATGCCGACGGTTACCGCGATGAGCCGGTAGAAGTCGCCATCGATTTGCCAACCGGTTGGCGGGCAGAAAGCGGTATGGAACAGCCTGCTCCGGGCCGTTTTCTGGCGCCGGACTATGACCGCCTGGTTGATTCGCCAATCGAAGCGGGCACCTTTGATCTGGTCAGCTTCGAGGCCGGCGGGATGACCATCGACTTTCTCATTCATGGCACCTGGGATGACGGCGAAGAACGCCTGGCCCATGACATCGGCGCTATCGTCGAGGCCTCGGTGGACGTGTTTGCATCGGCAGATCGCCCGTTGCCAACCGATCGCTACCTGTTCCTGTTGCATAGTGGACCGGGTCTCGGTGGCGGCACCGAATACTACAACAGCACCGTGGTGCACACCGACCCCAGTGCCTTCTGGGATGAGGAGCGCTGGCAGGGTTTTCTTGGGCTGATGGCCCACGAGTTCTTCCACACCTGGAACGTCAAGCGCTTCCGGCCTGCGTCAATCGATAGATACGACTATCAGGATGTTAACTACACGGAATTGCTCTGGGTGGCGGAAGGACTGACCAGCTATTACGACCAGCTGCTACCGGTGCGCGCGGGCCTTATTCCCGTGTCGGACTACCGGGAGCAACTTGCCGAAACCATCAGTGGTGTTATTGATGCCCCCGGCTATAGCCAGGACACACTGGCCAATGCCAGTCTCGAGGCCTGGACCAAGGGCTATCATCGCGGCCCCGACCGGGCGGCGGACAAACCGAATCGCACTATCTCCTTTTACAGCCAGGGCGGTCTGCTTGGCCTGGTGCTTGATCTTGAGATTCGCCGCGCCAGTAGCGGGGTTCGCAGTCTGGACACCGTGATGGCCTCGCTCTATGACGACTTTCCCCTTGGCGGCGGCGGCTTCACCTATGCAGATTTTCGCGAGCGTATCGCTGCCGCTGGTGGCGATGGACTGGCCGGGCGACTGGACGGTTGGGTCTATGACACCAACCCGCTACCGGTAACCGAAGCGCTCGCGTCCGTGGGCTGGGAGCTGGGTCGCGAAGATATCAGTGAGGACCCGGTCCAGGTATCACTCGATGCCTCTCTCCGCGGTAATCCACCGGTGGTGCGCTATGCGCGACTCGATGGCGCCGCCTGGCGTGCCGGTGTGAACGCCGGTGATGAACTGCTGGCTCTGGATGGCGTGCGCATTGGTGGTAGTCTGAACACACTGCTGCGCCGCTATAATCCTGGTGACGAGGTAGACCTGACTCTGTTTCGCGACGGCGCGCTGAAGTCGCTCGTAGTGACTCTGTCATCAGTGCTTGCCGAGCATCAGATAGAAGTGGATGAAGACACCAGCCGTCGCGTGCGTCGCTCGCGTAGTGACTGGCTGGGCGGGGTCGATGAGGACGATCCAGAAGATTGAGCCTCTACCCATCGACAGGAACCCTGCCAGCGACGCGCTGCCACAATGCACGCTTGGCACCGGTGTGCCTGGTACTCTTCTGTCCGCAGGCATGTGCGTTGCCAGAGTCCACGTGAGTTTGTCCGTCCATTGTCTTGCCGCGAAGATAGTCTGGGGTAAGAATCATCATTGAGCAAAACCAAGCCCCTGGAGTCTAGTGAACCCGAGGTTACTTAAGGGCACCTCTATTAATTCAGACAGGTCTCTGGCCTTTAGACGGCGCCACTGACAAGGCGTCGTTCCGCAGGCGTGCTGTCAGCCCGTCAAGGAACGACAACGCGGTCAGGGGTGCCGTCTGAAGGCCCCGCAGGGCGGGACCTGTAAGCCCCTCCTGCGGCGTTGCACCCCTTGCCAATAGGGCTCGCTATTGACTGTGGGCTGCGCCTTGCAGCAGGGGCTTACAGACTCCCGCAGAGACTTGTCTGAATTAATAGAGGTGCCCTTTATTTGTATTACCGATTTTCAAGGCACTCTTGAACTTCAAACTAACGCGGCGTATTGCCTTCACTCGGAATCGAATTCCAACCTTGCATCAGGGGAAAATATATTGGCCACTCTCACTTTTTACGGCGCTGCACGTCAAGTTACAGGATCTTGTTATCTGCTGGAGTCTCCTGCGTCAGGCAGAATCCTGCTGGAATGTGGCATGCATCAGGGTGGCGATGCCGTCAAACGATCCGGCGAAGAACAGTTTGACTTCAATCCGGCAACCATTGACGCCGTAGTGCTTTCGCATGGTCACCTCGATCATTCCGGTATGTTGCCCAAGCTGGTGCATTCAGGTTTCTCCGGGCCAGTCTACTGCACTCCTGCCACCAAGGGCTTATTGAAGATATTGTTGGAAGATTCCTGGGGGCTGTACCAGAGGGATATTGAGCACACCAATAGACGCAGGCAACGTGCTGGTAAAAAGCTGCTCAAGCTTGAATATTCCGAACGCGATGTGAATAAGGTGCTTAAACTGTGCGAGCCTGTACCTTATAAGACTCAATTCAAGCTGGGCGCTGCTGCCACCCTGTGTTTTCACGATGCAGGACATATTCTTGGCTCGGCTATTGTAGAGTTGACGCTGGTGGAGGATGGAAAAGAGAAGCGCTTGGTTTTCTCGGGGGATTTGGGTAATACCGATTCGGCACTGATGAGGGACCCCGCAGAATTGTCGCAAGCCGATGTGCTGCTTATGGAAAGCACCTACGGCAATCGAAATCACCGCAATATGGGCAATACCCTTGAGCAGTTTTCATCAATACTCAGCGAAGCCTGGCAGCGGGGCGGATCTGTCATGATCCCGGCTTTCGCAGTGGGTCGCACGCAAGAAATCATCTACCACCTGGGATGCTTGCACAAAGAAGGCAAGCTCGACAACTGGACAGTATTTCTGGACAGCCCAATGGCCATTGACGTTACCCAGGTATATGACAATTGGCTAAACATACTGGATCGTGACGACATTAAGTGCCTGACCGACGCGGGCCGGGAATCCCTCGAAAAGTTTTTACCCAGGCTGCGCCTGACCGATAGCACTGAACAATCCATGGCGATAAACAAGATTGAAAGTGGCGCCATAATCATTGCGGGCAGCGGCATGTGTACCGGGGGGCGTATCAGACACCACTTCAAGCATCGTATTTGGAGCAGAAAAAATACGATCATTTTTGCTGGCTTCCAGGCACAAGGCACGCTTGGCAGATTACTGGTTGATGGTGTCAAAAAAATCAAGATGTTTGGTGATGATTTCGTTGTTAAGGCCAACATCGAAACGCTGGGCGGGTTCTCTGCCCATGCCGGGCAGAAAGAGCTAATTCAGTGGGCAAACAATTTTTCCCCGGCTCCACGACTAGTTCTGATTCATGGTGAAATAAGTGCGATGGAAGCGCTCTCTGCAAAACTGCTTGAAGATCACAACTTCGTCAGTGAGATACCTTCCCAGGGGGACTCCATAGAGTTCTAGTCATGAGTAGATAGCGCAGATCACAACGGCGAGACCGGCGGACCAGGTTATGCAATGCAGCGATGATATTCTAATTTGTAATGCAGGAAGCTCATCCTTGAAACTGGCTCGCTGGAACACCCACAATGACACCTTCGACCCGGTCAGCTATGAAGGCTGTTTTGAGGAACTTGAGCAAGCCCTGCAGCGCTATCTGCAAGAAAATTTACCTTGCAGCGCAGTTTTACACCGAATTGTCCATGGCGGTGACGCAGACGAAAAACCGCATAAAATTACCAAAGATGTGCGGGAACGGATTGAACACTGGCAGGTAGTGGCACCACAACACAATGCCATCGCGCTGTCGTTGATAACACTGGTTCAATCAGAGTGGTGCAGCGCAGATAACTTTGCTTTGTTTGACTCAGCCTTGTATGCCCATCTACCCGAAGCAAGCCGCAGTTATGCCCTGCCAAAAAGCCTGTCCAGAAAATGGCCCATCAGGCGCTACGGGTTTCATGGTCTGGCGCACCGGGCGCAATGGGCACTGCTGAATCAGAACAAAGCTTACAAAAAGGTTATTACCTTGCAGCTAGGTAGCGGCTGCTCGGCAAGCGCCTGGTTAAATGGCGAAGTAGTCGACACTACTATGGGTTTCTCTCCTCTTGAAGGCCTGCCCATGGCCACGCGATGCGGAAATGTTGATGCAAGCGTCGTGCTTCACCTGCTGGAATATGAGGATGGTTATACGGCTTCCAGTTTGCGACGGCTACTCACAGAGGAGTCAGGCTTAAAGGGTCTGAGCGGCATATCAGGAGATATGCGGCAACTGCTGAACAGCGATGACGAAGGCGCGACGCGAGCAATTAATCATTTTTGCTATCAAATCCAGAAAACAATCGGCAGCTACATTGCTGTGCTCGGTGGCGTAGATGCAATTACCTTCGGAGGGGGGATCGGCGAAAACCAGGACGCTATTCGCCATAAAATTTTGTCACCGCTGAGAAGCCTGTCCATTGTTATAAACGAAAGCAAGAATAGTCAATCCAGTGGCTTTACAGCATTCCACGATAGTAGCAGTCACACCGAGCTTTGGCTGACGCCGGTGGACGAAATTCGACAGATGGCCCGGCAATTCACCGCAGGGGGTAAAGGTCAGGAGAAGATATGAGTACTCTTACCAGGCAATGGGCAATGGGAGAAGGAGTCATTCAGCACAAGTCGCAGACTATTGAGCGAATTGAGCAGTTGATAACAGAGCTTGATGCCCGCGAATTATGCGATCGAGAACTTGCTACCGAGCTTTTTCGTGCAGCCGATATTTTATGCAACATGGCACTGTGGCTTACTGTTCACATGACCTATGCAAAAAATGTGTACCTGGACGGTCGTCCACTTTCAGCGAGTGACTTCAAGCTGTCCCCCGAGGGGCACACCGGTGGTGCTCTCAATATGGTTCCCGCTTACATTGGCTATCTGCTGGCTAATAATCTGACCGGGAAAACCAACGCGTGGATGATGGGGCAAGGGCACTGCGTGGCAGCGATCGATGCGGTAAATGTTCTGTTAGGAAATCTGGATCAGGAACAAGATCACCGTTATCCATCATCGGATCGTGGTTTAAGTCGGCTCTGTCAGGACTTTTACAGCTTTGAAACTGACGGCGACGGCCGACCTGTCGCGCCATTGGGGAGCCACGTCAATCCCTTCACCGCCGGTGGTATCAGTGAAGGTGGTTATCTTGGTTTCGCTGAATTGCAGTACGCGCATATGCCCCTGCCTGGACAGAGTCTGGTCACATTTTTAAGTGATGGTGCGTTCGAGGAGCAAAGAGGTAGTGACTGGGCGCCGCGGTGGTGGCGTGGTGAAGATACAGGGAATGTACTGCCGATAATGATAGCCAACGGTCGGCGCATTGATCAGCGTACGACCATGTCACAGGCTGGCGGGGTTGAGTGGCTACATTCTCATCTGGCTTTGAATAATTTCTCACCAAGGACCATTGATGGCAACGATCCCGCCGCCTTTGCATGGGCGATTATTACCATGGAGCAAGACCTGGTAGGTCAGTACGGACGGATAAAAGAAGGGTTGGATCGCTATCCGGTGAAACTCCCCTATACCATTGCCGAATCGATCAAGGGGTTTGGTTTCCCCGGCGCCGGGACTAATGCGGCTCACAATCTGCCGCTAGACGGTAATCCAGCTCTGCGTGAAGATGCTCGGGAATTGTTTAATGAAAGCTGCAAGAAGCTTCATGTTCCACCCAGGATATTCAACGATGCAGTTGAGATATTCAGGCAACACAAGAAACAAAATCGCGTTCAGGAAAAAGACCACTATTTGCGCAACCTGGTGGTTAAGAAACCACAGCTACCTGACATTAAGGAACAGGAAAAATCAGCAGAAGTATCGCCGATGGCAAACCTTGATTCCTGGTTTTGTGATTTTATAGTGGCCAACCCTACCCATCGATTCAGAATCGGCAATCCGGATGAGATGCGCAGCAATCGAATGAATCTGACACTGGATAAACTTCTGCATAGAGTGACAGCGCCGGAAGACGGCGTGGCGGAAGCAGCGCTTGGCAGTGTGATTACAGCACTCAACGAAGAAGCAGTAATCTCCGCAGCATTGGCCAACAAGCAAGGAATTAATCTGGCGGTCAGCTATGAGGCCTTTGCGGTAAAGATGCTAGGAGCGATGCGTCAGGAAATTCTTTTTTCACGACGCATGATGGAATCCGGTCGCTCCGTCCAATGGATTAGTGTGCCTGTGATACTGACCTCCCATACCTGGGAAAACAGCAAGAACGAGCAGTCCCATCAAGATCCAACTCTGTGTGAGGCGTGGCTTCAGGAGATGTCTGATGTGGCCCCCGTGTACTTTCCGTTCGATGCGAATACCGCGACAAGGTGTCTGAGTCATATTTATGGCAGCTGCGGTAAAGTCGCCGCAGTGGTAATTCCGAAGAACAAAGTTCCGACCGAGACAACTAACCTCGAAGCCGACACCGCTGTCAAGAACGGAGCTCTGGTATTGGCTCACGATCAAGACACAAGGATACAGCTCATTGCTATCGGCGCATATCAGCTTCAGCAAGTCCAAAAAGCGGCGCGGCGCCTGCGCGATAACGGTATCGGCGTATCGGTGGTTGCCATGATCGAGCCCGGAAAATTTCGTTCACCAAGAGATATTATAGAAGCCAACTGCGTTTGCGATCACACCCGGCAGCTGCCCGATTGTTCGCTGCGCATTGTTGTGTGTCACACACACGTCGAGGTGATGACTGGGGTGCTGCGAAAGCTCGATACTGGCGCTGACTCCACCCGGTTCCTGGGATACAGGAACAAAGGTGGAACCCTTGATGTGTTTGGTATGCTCTATGCGAATAAGCAGAGTTGGCTTCACATTGTCCATGAAGCGGTGCTGCTTCTTGAAGATGTCCAGTTAGACATTCTGCTTGGCACGGAGGAGATGGCCGCTTTGCAGGGAGAGGCTTCGGGTGAAACGATGCGTAGATTAGCGGAAGTATGAATCGCGATCTGGCGATATCGATGATTGGCGTGTACCAGGATCTCGCCCGATGGATCACAATGGATATGCCAGTTATGCAGAGCCACATACCCGGAAATTGTAACGATTATCCTTAACGAGAGCGCATGTGAGTACTAGTAAAACCGGAAAATCCAAGCAGAACTCTTCGCAAACCCTGCCGATGGAGGATTTTGGCGCAGAAACGCTGGTGCCAGATACGCCGCAAACTCTGTCTGCCTCATTCAAGCCGGCCTACAAAGACGAGGACTTTCTGCTCAGGGATGAACTTCGTCCAGTTCGCCTGCAGCTGGAACTGTTGAAGCCGGAGCTGGTGCAGCGAGAAGCGGGGATTAATTCAACAATCGTGGTATTCGGCAGTACTCGAATTCCAGAGCCAGCTAAAGCACGGGAAAATCTGCAGCAGTTGCAATCAAAGTTAGCCAAAACACCGGATGACTCGTCATTGATACAAAGTGTTGCTATAGCCAAGCGCATTTGTGAAAAGTCAAAGTACTATGAAATTTGCCGAGAGCTGACTAATCTGATTACCAGCAACTGCCAGAATAGAGACGTCTGTGACTCGGTCATTATTACAGGCGGCGGCGGAGGCATTATGGAAGCTGCCAACCGTGGGGCATCTGATGCGCAAGGGCGGAGCATCGGGCTCAATATTATATTGCCCAAAGAGCAGTTCCCTAACGCCTTCATCACACCAGAACTCAGTTTTCAGTTTCAGTATTTTGCGCTGCGGAAAATGCATTTCCTGATGCGGGCCAAAGCATTGATAGTTTTTCCTGGCGGCTACGGCACGTTGGATGAGCTGTTTGAAACTCTGACTCTTATCCAAACCAGGAAAATAGACCCCCTCCCGGTTTTACTTTTCGGCGAGGAATACTGGAATCGTGTTGTAAATATTTCCGCCCTGGTTGACGAGGGAATGATTGATCCTGAAGACTATAACCTGTTCCAGTTCGTTGAGACTCCCCTGGAGGCCTGGAACATTATTGATCAGTTCTACAGCCAGGTTCCCTGAGCTTGAACAGAACATCGGGGCCGGTCAGGTTTGGGTTTGGGACAAGGTGGCAGTCGGTGCCTTTTGGTCGGTATTCTTTGCGACCGGTCGAAGGCGAACTATGAGACCGACACGCAGGATTGCATTGGCATGGCTGTTGTCTGAATCAGGAAGACAGCAGCGCCGCACCCAGTGAGCGGCGATAGGCGATGATTGCCGGCAGCAAGGTGATAAGTGCGGCGGCAATTAACGCGCCTGCCATATAGCCCCAGATACCTGGCGTTGACGGCCAGACATCGATCACCAGAGCAAAGGTTTCACTCAGCCAGTCCTGGACCAGACCAAAGCCCGCAGCCGTGACCAGATAGCCCAGCACGGCGGCCACGGCGGTAATCGTTACCGCTTCCAGTTCGATCAGCCAGACGATAAAAGACGGGCGTGCGCCGATGGCGCGGTAGAGCGCCAGTTCCCGGCGGCGTTCCCGCAGTGATGACAGCAGCATCGTAGCCAGCCCCAGCATGGATGCGGTCAGCACCAGTATTGATATCACCTGCAGCAGATTTTCCAGGGTGCCAATAATCTGCCACAGCTCGCCCAGCGCCACTGCTGGCAGAATCGCAGACAGCGGCTCGCGTGGATAGTTGTTGATCGCGCGCTGCAGGCCAAACACGGCCGTTGGCGACTCCAATCCCAGCAGGATTGCGGTGATCTGGTCCGGCTTCAGTTCGGCCAGTTGCGGATCTTCAGGGCTGGGACCCTGGCCCGGGATGCGAACCCCATTACTAAACCCCTCGTGAATGGCTTCAACGCCTTGCAGCGTGACATGCACGGTGCGGTCTACCGGAGTGCCGGTAGTTGCGAGAATGCCGGTGACCGTGAAGGGCAGGTTGTCATGATTGACGAAGCTGGTATTGCCGATACCGTGGGACAACACTATCTCGTCGCCAACAGCGTAGCCGAGGGTACGCGCGACTTCACTGCCGAGCACTGTATGCAGTGGTTGGGAAAACGCTTCGCCCTCGACCACGCGCAAGGGCTGCGAATCGCCATAGCGGTAATGCTGAAAGTATTGCTCATTTGTGCCCAGCACCCGGTAGCCACGATGCGAGTCACCGAGGGAGAACGGAATGCTCCACGCCACTTCCGGTCGTGCCGCAATGTCTTCATAGCTTTGCCAGCGAATATTATTGGTGGCATTCCCAATCCGAAAAACAGAATACAGAAGCAGATTGATCTGACTGGTGCGGGCCCCGACCAACAGATCGACTTCAGAGACTGTTCGCACGAAACTGTTTTCCGCCTGCGAGCGAACATGCTCGACACCAATGACAATTGCCATGCTGATGGTCAATGCGGCAAGCGTCAGCACCACACTGCCGCGTCGACTCCACAGGCTAGTCAATGCAACCTCAAACATCGCTGGCCACGCTCGCCGCCTGGTTGATAGTGGCCAATTCAATCTTGCGATCGAAAAAACCTGCCAGGCCATGATCATGACTGGCGAAGACAGTGGTACAGCCGGTCAGCTCGCGAATCGTCATCAGTAAATTAATGAAGTGGTCCCGGGCATCGGCATCCAGGGCCGAAGTGGGTTCGTCGGCAATAAGCAACTCCGGTTCGTTGATCACGGCGCGGGCAATGGCAACTCGCTGTTGCTGGCCGACGCTTAACTGGTCGGCGCGGCGCTCCATGAGTGCCTGATCCAGACGCAGTGATGCCAGCAGTTGCCTGCCACGGGATTCAACGTCCTGACCCCCTCGGCTGGCAAATCGGGACGCCAGCCGCAGGTTGCCGGCCACGGTGAGAAACGGCAGCAGGTTGAACTGCTGAAATACGATACCAATATGACTGGCGCGAAAGCGGTCACGCTGACGGGCACTGAGGGAAGACAGATCCTGCTCCATTATCCGCACGCTCCCGGGGTTCGCAGTCAGGGTCCCCGCCAGCAGGCTTAACAGTGTGGATTTACCGCTGCCGGATGCACCCTGGAGGAACACTGCTTCGCCTGCCTCGACCTGAAAACCGGCAATTTCAAGCGTCGGCTCAGCAGCGCCCGGCCAGGTGAAGTGCAGCTTGTTAACGTCGATTAGTGGCATGTATATCCAGCACGTGCGTAAAGTTTGCTGTCTAGTATACTGACCGCTCTGTCATTTCGAAATCGAACGCGGAAAACCCTATGAGTTTGAATTCCCGCAGGTTTGCACCAGCAGCTTTCATAGTCTCGGTAATGGTCCTATGGTTCGCACCGCTGGCCCACAGCCAGGACGGTGAAGTACTGGCGATCGACTGGGTCGATCTGATGAGCCAGAAAGATCTGGACGCCATTCTTGACGCACCAGCCATGAGTCACGACGGCTATGGCTGGGAAGAGCAACTCGAAGGCAATCCCGAAACCGAAGCCTACCTGCAGTCCTTGCAGTCATTCGATGTAAACCCGGATCTGGTAAACCAGCGCATCATGCTGCCGGGCTTCGTCGTGCCCACCGCCTACAATGAAGAACGCAAGGTAACCGAGTTTTTCCTGGTGCCATTCTTCGGCGCCTGCATCCACCTGCCGCCACCACCACCCAACCAGATCATCCACGTCACCTACGAACCCGGCCTGGAACTGGACAACTTTTACGATGCCCACGTAGTCCACGGCCTCCTCACCGCCGAAACCACAAACCACGAACTGGCCGACTCCGCCTACCGCCTGCAAGCAGAAGGCGTCTCCATCTATACCTTCTGAATATTTCAGCTGATCGAATAACCCATGCGCACTTTCTGGAACTGTGACCAGGTTCTGATTGTGGTCCTGTATGTTGCGCCTATCTGCAGGCTGAGGTCGCGCCGGGCAGGAGGGGCTTGTCGCCAACGCTGAAAAGCGGCTCCGAGCGACCCTTACTCATCGCAAACCTCAAGGTTCACTGGCTTCGATGTTCCGTACCGTGAGCCACGGCATCAAGATTTCATGTCGGAAACCATCAGGAAACGATCTAAACACCGGGGCTTAATCTGATCGAGTATTTTCGTTGCGAAACTGTGGGACAGCAGTGCCTGGACTACGGACTTTTTCTGCGTTCAGCGCTGTCGCTTAACTGTTGGCGACAACCCCCTCCTACCCGACATTCCGAGCGCTGGTAGGTGTTACGTTATTTACTGGCTTGGTTTCCCTTCGATCGAAGCTGTGACGATATCTTCGCTGTCCCGGGTGTCATTGCCCGAGCGGATGTGGGGAGGCAGGGTTTATGACCCGCCAATAAAGGCCGGCGCTGAACGGAGGGAAAAGACCGTTTTCCAGGGCTTTTCCTGGAGTGAAGGGACCCAGGATGGGCGCCGAGCCGGCGGGGCAGGAAACCCTGCCTTCCCGCAGTCGCGTTCGAGGTCAGTGAGTTACGTGGCTAGTGGTCGACCGGTCCACTACAGGCACAGTACTTGAGCTGCTGAGAAGTCAGCTATATTTAAGGGGGAGATGGTGCCCAGGGGGATCTCCCCCATCTTACGGCCACAGACTTCCGAGGTTTGCTGCACTTTGTAATAAAGCAGCTGTGGTCGACCGGTCCACTACAAGCACCAATGTGAAGCTGCACAAGTGGAAGCTATTTTAAAGAGGGAGATGGTGCCCAGGGGGATCTCCCCCATCTTACGGCCACAGATTTCCGAGGTTTGCTGCATTCTGTCTGAATAAAGCTGTGGTCGACCGGTTCACTAGCAGCACGAAACAGTAGCTACTAAAGTGCCTACTATATTTAAGAGGGATTTGGTGCCCAGGGGGATCTCCCCCATCTTACGGCCACAGATTTCCGAGGTTTGCTGCATTCTGTCTGAATAAAGCTGTGGTCGACCGGTTCACTAGCAGCACGAAACAGTAGCTACTAAAGTGCCTACTATATTTAAGAGGGATTTGGTGCCCAGGGGGAGACTTGAACTCCCACAACCTTTCGATTACTAGCACCTGAAGCTAGCGCGTCTACCAATTCCGCCACCTGGGCTCAGGATAGGAACACGGCCATAAAACCGCGGAGCGCAACTCTACCCATGCACCCGGTTGCTGTCAACTGTCACGGACAAGAAATGGTGGCACGTGTATAATCGGGTTTCATTCTTTTTGAAAATCCCGCCTCGATGTCCAAATCCGGAAAACCCCGTGATCCCTTTGCCAAGCGCGAAGCGGATAACTACGACAATCCCATTCCCAGCCGCGAGCTGATTCTTGAGCAGATGGAAGAGATCGGTGAGCCGACTGACCTGTCGCAGCTGTGCAAGATTCTGCAGCTTGAGGACGAGGATCAGCGCGAGGCCCTGCGCCGGCGCCTGATTGCCATGTCCCGTGACGGGCAGATTATCAGCAATCGGCGTGGCGCCTATGGCCTGGCGGCACACATGGAATTGCTGCCCGGCTACGTGCAGGGCAAAAAGGACGGTTTTGGTTTTTTCGTGCCCGACGATGGCTCCGAGGACATGTTCCTGAGCCCGCGGGAAATGTCGCGCCTGTTTGATGGCGACCGGGTGCTGGCCCGACTGACCGGTCTGGACAGTCGTGGTCGCCGGGAAGGCATGATCGTGGAAATTCTGGCCCGGCGCTACAAGGAAATAGTCGGCCGTTTCTACCGTGAGCAGGGTATTGGTCTGGTGGTACCGGACAGCAAGCGTATTACTCATGAGATTCTCATTCCCGACGGACAATCCCGGGATGCCGCCGACGGCCAGTATGTAGTGGCGCAACTGGTTGAATATCCGTCCAATCGGCGCAAGGCCATTGGCCGGGTTTCCGAGATCCTCGGAGATGTCACCACCCCCGGTCTGGAAATCGACATTGCCCTGCGCAGTCACGATATTCCCCATATCTGGCCATCATCGGTCAACAAGGAAATTGCACGCTTTCCCAATGAGGTCAGTGAGGCTGAGCTGGCGGGTCGTTTTGACCTGCGCGATGTGCCGTTCGTGACCATCGACGGTGAGGACGCCAAGGATTTCGACGACGCGGTATTTGCCCGGCGCCATCCCCAGGGTGGCTGGACTCTGATGGTGGCTATCGCCGATGTATCCAATTACGTCACGCCGGGCAGCGGGCTGGATGAAGAAGCGCTGGAGCGGGGTACCTCGGTGTATTTCCCCGGTCACGTTATCCCCATGCTGCCGGAGAAACTGTCCAACGGCTTGTGCTCCCTGAAGCCCGAGGTGGATCGCCTCACCCTGGTGTGCGAGATGGAAATCTCCGCTGACGGCGAACTGGGTGACTTCTGTTTCTTTGAGGCAGTCATCCATTCCCATGCCCGGCTGACCTACACGGAAATGGCGGACATGGTGCAGACGCCGGAAACGTCGACCCAGGAAAAGCTGCACCAGCGTTTGCGCGAGCGCCACGCTGCAGTCATAGATGATCTGGATAACCTGTATGGGCTGTACCATGCGCTGCGCCAGAACCGCGAAGCCAAGGGCGCCATGGATTTTGAGTCCACCGAAACCCGTATCGTGTTTGGCGAGGATCGCAAGATTCGCGAAATCGTGCCGGTGGTGCGTAATGATGCTCACAAGCTGATTGAAGAATGCATGCTGTCGGCCAACGTGGCAGCGGCGCGCCTGTTCGAGCAACAGAAGCTGCCAGCGCTGTATCGTGTCCACGAAGGACCGAATCCGGACAAGCTGGTAAACTTGCGGGAATTTCTGCAGGGCATTGGCCTGCACCTGGGTGGTGGCGAGCAGCCGGATCCAATTCACTATCAGCGGGTGCTCAAACAATTGGGCACACGACCGGATCGTCACCTGCTGCAGGTGATGTTGATTCGCTCCATGATGCAGGCGGTCTATTCGCCCGACAACACCGGCCACTTTGGTCTGGGCTTTGACGCCTACACCCATTTCACCTCGCCGATTCGTCGCTATCCAGACCTGCTGGTGCATCGCGGCATCCGCTACCTGATCCGCAACAAGCCGGGTAAACATGTGCGCCGTCACGAGCAGGCCGCGAAACTGCCAAAGCAGGAAATCTATCCCTACGGCAATGACGACATGGATACCTTTGGCGAGCGTTGCTCGGTTGCCGAGCGCCGCGCCGATGCCGCCAGCTATGGCGTTGTCGACTGGCTTAAGTGCGAGTACATGCAGAATCGCGTGGGTGACGAGTTCGACGGCAGCGTGTCATCAGTCACCAGTTTTGGTTTGTTCGTGGAGCTGACTGATATCTACGTGGAAGGCCTGGTGCACGTCACTGAATTACAGAACGATTATTATCGCTTCGACCCAGCCCGCCATTGCCTGCGCGGCGAACGCTCCGGGGTGGTGTACGGATTGGGTGATTCGGTGCGGGTGAAAGTGGTACGTGTCGATCTCGACGACAAGAAGATAGATCTGCAGATGTTGCGCAAGCTGGAATCGGCCGGCACACCCGGCTCACAGTCCGCGCCACAGGAAGACCAGGACGATCAGAATCAGAAAACCGGGCGACGTCGCAAAGGCCAGAACAAGGGCGGCGCCGGTGGCAAGCAAAATAAGAGCGGTTCCAAAGCTGGCGGCAAGGGCGGTGGTAATCGCGGTAATAGTACAAGTAATAGAAGTGCGAAGAAAAAACCAGCGCGCAAGGGCAAGGCGCCAGCCAGGAAGCAGGCGGCTGGGGGTGGCCGTGGCAAGAGCGGAAGTGGCGGGCCGGCAAGCCGCAAAGGCCCCGCCGGTGGCGCCGCCGGGAAATCGGGCGGTAGCGGTAAACCGCGGCGCCGACCCGCGGCGAAAAAAGGTAGCTAATGAGCGGGCCGCAATGGGCAGTGGGTGTGCACGCGGTGACCGAGCTGATTCGCCGCAACCCGGCGCAGATTAGTGAGGTGCTGGTGCAGGCAGATCGCCAGGACCGGCGTTTGTCGGAGCTGCGCCAGCTCGCCAGCAAGTCCGGATTACGCCTGCGCGAGGTTTCGCGCGCCGAACTCGATGCGCTTGGCGATACTCGCCACCAGGGCGTCGCTGCGGCAATGCAGGCCGGTGCTGGCCGGTCGGCACGACTGGAAAGCGACCTTGATAGCTTGCTGGCAGACAGCACCACGCCACCTTTGATACTGGTTCTGGACGGTATTACCGATCCCCATAATCTTGGCGCCTGTTTGCGCACTGCCGACGCCGCCGGCGTCAGCGCAGTGATTATCCCCAAGGACAAAGCGGTCGGCTTGACTCCCGCGGTGCGCAAGGTAGCCAGCGGCGCGGCGGAAACGGTGTCCTTGATTCAGGTGACGAACCTGGCGCGCAGTCTGAAGACGCTGCAGGAGCAGGGTATCTGGATTGTGGGTACCGATGACGAGGCAGACACTGAGGTTTTTGACCAGGATCTCACTGGGCCGCTGGCCATCGTCATGGGTTCTGAGGGGAGCGGGCTGCGCCGGTTGACCCGCGAGAGCTGCGATTTTCTGGTGTCCATCCCCATGGCCGGTGCTCTCAGCAGCCTGAATGTGTCAGTGGCCACCGGTGTCACACTTTTTGAAGCGGTGCGCCAGCGCCGCGCCTGATCCCGCAAACACCGGTTCGGTGCCCGATTGCGCTTGCAACTACCTGGCAGTTTCACTAGAATTCGCCCTCTTTTATTGGCGGAACCCGCTTTCGCCCCGACATAACTCCTTGTCTCACCACGCGCGCCAGCGTTTGATGGGAGACGGAACCCAAGAGGAGTCTCTATGAGACACTATGAAGTGGTTTTCCTGGTGCATCCGGACCAGTCCGAGCAAGTACCAGGAATGGTTGACCGATACACCCAGTTAATGACCGAAAACGGTGGCAAGGTTCACCGCACGGAAGACTGGGGCCGCCGCCAGCTCGCCTACCCGATCAACAAGATTCACAAGGCACACTACGTGCTGATGAATATTGAGTGCAACGGCGAGACCCTGGAAGAACTGTCCACCCTGTTCCGATATAACGACGCGGTACTGCGCAACCTGGTGATTAAAGCCAAGGAGCCGGTAACCGAAGAGTCGTTAATCCTCAAGGGTGAGCGCGAAAACAAGGAGCGCAAGGCCAGATCTGACGCCAAGCGCAAGGCCGAAGAAGAAGCGGCCGCGGCGCGCGCGCGACGTGAGAAAAATGATGATGAAGAAGGTCCCGGCTCGGTGCTGAAAGGCTCCGCCAGTGACGACGATAGCGCCAGCGATGACTCAGCCAGCGACGCCAAGGCAGAAGAAACTGCTGACGACGCGAAAGAATGAGTACCCATCACCAATCTCACTGATCACCAACTTATTCAGACAGGAATTATATTATGGCCCGTTTTTTTCGACGCCGAAAATTCTGCAAATTCACCGCTGAGGGCGTAGAGCAGATCGATTACAAAGATCTGGAAACCCTGAAGGCCTATGTATCAGAAACTGGCAAGATCGTCCCGAGCCGCATCACTGGCACCAAGGCACGCTATCAGCGACAGCTGGCGACTGCAGTCAAGCGCGCCCGCTACCTGGCGCTTATCCCTTACACGGATAGCCATCAGGTCTAGAGCGTAACCATGCGCGGCCTTGCTAAATTAGTCATGGCCGGACGCAAGCAGGCCATTATCACGGCGTTGGTGCTTGGCATCATCCCGCTAATAAATCTGCTGAGCCCGGTGGTCGCAGGCCTGGTAATGCTGCGCAAAGGCCCGCAAGAAGCCTTGGTGGTAATCGCCTGGGCGATCCTGCCGCTGGCAGGCTGGGCCATGGTAGGGGATGTAATCCCTCTGGTCCTGTTGATCGGTATCTCCGGGCTGGCCCTGTTGCTCAGGGAATCGGAATCCTGGGAATTCACGCTGCTGATGGCGATTGCCGTGGGCGTGGCAGTCGAGATGTATATGCGCCTGCAGCCGCAATTGCTGGATGTATTGTTTCAACAAATGGAGCAATACCTGCAGGCGAACAATGTCCAGGGCGTACAGCTCGGTGAAATCCGGGCGGTGATGCCCAGCGTGTTTGGCGCAGTGTACATGTTTCTCAGCGTGTTGCTGCTGATGCTGGCGCGCTGGATGCAGGCTACTCTCTATAATCCGGGTGGGTTTCAGAAAGAGTTTCACCTGCTGCGCATTGAACAGAAAGTGGCGCTGCTGCTGGTGGTGCTGATGGCCATGGCCAATTTCGGGATTGTCATTCCCGAGGCCTGGGTACTGTACGCGGTGATGCCGCTACTGATTTCCGGTGTCGCTCTGGTACATGGCATGGTCGCCAAACGTAAGGCGTCAAGCATGTGGCTGGTGGTGTTTTACGCTCTGCTGATGCTGCCTTTGGCGCTGCAACTGGTAGTACTGGCAGCGATTTTGGACAGCTGGTATGACTTTCGCTCCCGTGCGCAGCCGCCGGCAACCTGATTAAGGTAGAACCGGTCGGACAGGATATTCCGGGTCTCAGCTGCAGAGTCGAGAGCCAGCAGCAGAGACGCAAGTAAAGAATTGAATACACAAGAATTGATTCGCGCCGCGGGCGCGGCATTGAATTAGAGGACAACATCATGAATGTTATCTTGCTGGAAAAAATCACCAACCTGGGTGACATCGGCGAAACTGCGGATGTGAAGTCCGGCTTCGCTCGCAATTTCCTGTTTCCCCAGGGCAAAGCCATTCCAGCCACCAAGGCTAATCTCGAACAGTTCGAGGAACGCCGGTCTGAACTGATGGCGGCGCATAAAAAACATGTTGCCGAAGCCGAGAAGCGTAAAGCCAAGGTCGACGGTCTCAATATCAAGATTGAGGTCAATGCCAGTGACGAGGGCAAGCTGTACGGCTCCGTAGGCACCAAGGATATTGCTGACGTGATTAACTCCCAGGCCGACGCAGAAATCATCAAGAGTGAAGTGCTGTTACCCCACGGCGTTATTCGCGAGTGCGGCCAGTACGAGATTTCTCTGGATATGGGCTATGACGTCAGCGCCGAGATTGTGCTGGCAATCATTGCCCAGGACGCGCCGGCTGGTGTGACCGACGACGGCAGCCTGATTGAGGACGTCGAGGCCATTGGCGATCAGGAACTGGAAGAGCTCGATCTGGAAGAAGACCCCCAGGCGCCGGGCGCCGCTGACCAGGCCAACAAGCCCGGCGAATAGCTCGGGTTAATTGATTGCAGAGACCGTTTTCTGACGATCTCTTTTTCAAGGGCAGCACTTCAGCAATGGAGTGCTGCTTTTTTTTTGAGTTCTGGATAGACTGAATCCATGTCCGAGTCACCGCAACCCAATACCCCCAGTTCCGGCAAACTGGCCGCACTCAAGGTCCCGCCTCATTCAGTGGACGCCGAACAGGCGGTTCTGGGCGGGTTAATGCTGGATAATGGTGAGTGGGACAGCGTCGCCGATGTGCTGTTGCCGGAGGACTTCTACCGGGCCGAGCACCAGCTGATCTTCGGCACCATGATTCGCCAGTCGGAAGCCTCCAGCCCCATTGATGTGGTGACCCTGGTGGAAGCCCTGAACAGCATGAACCAGCTGGACGAGGCGGGCGGCGTCGATTATCTGGGCGATCTGGCGCATAACGCGCCCGGCACCGCCAACATCAAGGCTTACGCCGATATCATCCGCGAGCGCGCCGTATTGCGCCGGCTGATCACGGTAGCCAATTCCATTGCCGACAGTGGTTATAACACCGGGGGTCGCAAGGCCGAAGAGATCGTCGACGAGGCGGAACAGCAGGTGTTCAACATCGCCGACGAACGGCCCAAGGACCAGGGCCCGGTGGACATGAAGACGTTGATGAAGTCGGCCGTGGAGCGAATTGATGAGCTGGCGGCGTCGGAAGGCGGGCTCACCGGACTATCCACCGGGTTCACAGATCTGGACGAGATGACCTCCGGCTGGCAGAAGTCCGATCTGGTGATTGTTGCTGGCCGTCCCTCCATGGGCAAGACCGCGTTCGCCATGAACCTGGTGGAAAACATCATCCTCAAATACGACGATCCAGTGCTGGTGTTCAGCCTGGAGATGCCGGGAGAAAGCCTGATTTTTCGAATGTTGTCCTCGGTGGGCAGGATCGACCAGACCAAACTGCGTAGCGGCCAGTTGTCTGGCGATGACTGGCAGAAATTCGGGGCCGCCGCCAAGCAGCTGCGGGACCGCCCCCTGTTTATCGACGATAGTGCTGGAGTCAGTCCCATGGAAATGCGTTCCCGGGCACGCCGGGTGGCGCGGGAGCACGGCCGACTGGGGATGATCGTGGTGGATTACCTGCAGCTCATGCAGATCAAGGGGACCAGCGAGAACCGGGTGAACGAAATATCCGAGATATCCCGCTCCCTGAAGCTGCTGGCCCGTGAATTTGAGTGCCCGGTGATTGCGCTGTCGCAGCTCAATCGCGGTCTGGAGCAGCGTCCCAACAAGCGCCCGGTAATGTCTGACCTGCGTGAGTCAGGTGCCATCGAGCAGGATGCTGACGTCATTACCTTCATCTACCGGGACGAAGTCTACAATGAAGACACCCCGGATAAAGGCACTGCCGAGGTGATTATCGGCAAGCAGCGTAACGGACCGATCGGCACGGTACGTCTGAGTTTTCTTGGTCAGTACACGCGCTTTGAGAATTTTATCCAGGCCCGTTACGACGACAGTTACACCCACGGAATGTAGTCACAGCGGAAGCCGGTATGCCACAACCCACCAAGCGCGCCTGGGCCACCATAGATCCCGGGGCGCTGCGCAAGAACCTCGGCCAGGTGCGTGCCCTGTGCCCGGAATCGAAGATCATCCCCGCCATCAAGTCCAATGCCTATGGCCATGGCCTGATGGAGATTGCCCGGGTGCTGGCGGAGTCTCCCAGCAACGCCGCGGCACTTGCGGTCGCCACCCTCGATGAAGCTCTAGGCCTGAGCGAGCTGGATCTGAAGCTGCCGATCCTGCTGCTCAATGGTTTTGTGAATGCCGAGGAGTTAAGCCTGTGCCTGGAACACGGCATCGAGCCGGTGGTGCACTCCCCTTACCAGGTGGCACTTCTTGAAAAACAGTTCAGCAAGGAAATTTTCGGCGACAAGCGCAAGCTCTGGCTGAAGCTGAATACCGGCATGAACCGCCTTGGGATGACTCCGAAAGACGTTGAGCAGGCCTATCTGAATCTGCACAAATATCCGGATACTGAGTTTGTGCTGATGTCCCACCTGGCCTGGGCCGATAGCCCCGACAGTGTCGCGGCGACAGAATTCAGCGCCGCGCAGCTGGCGAACTTCAAAAAGTCGCACCAACGCCTGGCATTGGCCCGCAAGGATGCCTTGCCCGGCAGCCTGTCGGCGTCGGCCGGAATCCTTACCATGCCGGACGCACACCTGCAGTATGTTCGCCCCGGCATCATGATCTATGGCAGCTCGCCACTCAGTGACCAGACTGGCGAAGAACTGGGTCTGGTCCCGGCCATGACGCTCAGCTCACGGCTGATTGCCATCAACGACGTCCCTGCCGGGCAGAGCATTGGCTACGGCGCTACCTATACTTGTGAGCAGGATACGCGGGTGGGCGTGGTCTCTATCGGCTATGGTGATGGTTACCCCCGATCGGCAATGAACGGCACGCCGGTGGTGGTTAAGACCACGCATGGTCCGGTGCGCACGCGGCTTATTGGCCGGGTGTCCATGGATCTGATTACCATCGATCTGAGCGATGTTGCCGACCCGCAGATTGATGACGAAGTGGTATTGTGGGGCGAAGAGCTGTGCGTGGATGAAGTGGCCCGCGCTTCTGGCACTATAGCCTACGAATTATTCTGCAAGGTGACTGCGCGGGTCACCCGGATCTATACCTGACACGTCGCGGCAATTCTGCTGCCGGCGCGTCTCGAATTAACTGCAAGGACCTACATGGCCAAGGCCAAATCAGCATTTGTGTGCACCGATTGCGGTGCCGAGCATGGCCAGTGGCAAGGGCAGTGCGCCGCCTGCAAGGCCTGGAATACCCTGTCGGAAATCAAGCTCGGCGGTGGTAGCTCACCGGCAGTCAAAGCTGACTTTCGCCGCCAGGGCTATGCCGGAGACAAATCCGCCGTGCAGACCCTGGCGGAAGTCGACCTGGAATCACTGCCCCGCTTCAGCACCACCATTGGTGAGTTGGATCGTGTGCTCGGCGGCGGCCTGGTACCGGGTTCGGTGGTGCTGATCGGCGGTAATCCCGGTGCCGGTAAAAGCACGCTGCTGCTACAGATCATGTGTCTCATGGCGGCATCTGGCAGGCCGGCGTTGTATGTTACCGGCGAGGAATCATTGCAGCAGGTGGGCATGCGCGCCCAACGCCTGGGTTTGCCGGCGGCCGAACTGAAAATGCTGGCCGAGACCAATGTCGAGCAAATCACCCGCGCCGCCGAAGACCACAAGCCCGGCCTGCTGGTGGTGGATTCAATCCAGGTGATGCACAGCGCCGATGTGCCGTCGGCGCCGGGCAGTGTATCCCAGGTCAGGGAGTGCGCGGCCTATCTGATTCAGTTCGCCAAGCAGACCAATACCGTGCTGTTCCTGGTGGGGCATGTCACCAAGGAAGGCAATCTGGCTGGCCCCAAGGTTCTGGAACACATGATCGACTGTTTTATCATGCTGGAAGGTGGTAGCGACACCAAGTACCGGATTTTGCGTGGCCAGAAAAACCGCTTTGGTGCGGTGAACGAGTTGGGTGTGTTCGCCATGACCGAAAAAGGCCTGAAGGAAGTGACCAATCCCTCGGCCATTTTTCTGGCCCGCACCGAAGAGGATTCACCGGGTTCGCTGGTCATGGTGCTGTGGGAAGGCACCCGGCCCCTTCTGGTGGAGATTCAGGCGTTGGTGGACGCCAGCCCATTGGGTAACCCTCGCCGGGTGGCAGTGGGCCTGGAGCAGAACCGTCTGGCCATGCTGCTGGCGGTACTGCATCGTCACGGTGGTTTGTACATGGCCGACCAGGATGTATTCGTCAACGTCGTGGGGGGCGTCAAGGTTACCGAAACCAGCGCCGACCTGGCGCTGCTGCTGGCCATCGTCTCCAGCTTTCGCGATAAAGCCTTGCCGCGCGATCTTGTGGTGTTTGGTGAAGTTGGTCTGGCCGGTGAAATCCGCCCGGTGCCCGGCGGACAGGAGCGACTGCGAGAAGCCGCCAAGCACGGCTTCAAGCGTGCCATCGTGCCGAAAGCCAACGTTCCCAGGACTCGGATTAGCGGGCTGGATGTCGTCCCGGTTACCAAGATCAGCCAGGCGCTGGATGCTATTGATTAGGCTCTTGGTCTATGCTGTTCGTTCTGCCTCTCGAAAATGGAACTTTCCGGGCCAACTGCTCGTATTGTAGTGCTGTTTGCTAATTCCCTCAGGAGATTAAAATCGACAGTCTGCCCCATACCGCCAGCATGAGATTCACCATGACAGCAGCGTTCGTTGTCCTGGTTAATAGCCTGTTTGTTTACCTTGTCATGGCGATGGGACTGGATTGGGTGCATAGCGAAAACGCGCTACTGGAAAACCTCCAGGCGTCACTTCTGGCAGTCAGTAGCATTTTCTATCTTTGGCTGGCTGGCAAGACTGGGTCGCCGGAGAAGTTCCTGCATCTGACACTGGCGCTACTCAGTTTCAGTTTTATTTCGAGGGAACTGGATCTGGAGCGACTTCCAGTTCCGTTATTTGTACAACTGGTAGGCAGCGGTTTTGGGCGAAATCTCCTGCTTACTTTGCTGTGGACCTGGCTGCTGGTTATCCTGCTCAAGAAAGTGGCAGACAAACGCCAGTTTATCGCCGACTATCTGCTGACCCCCAATTGCCTGCTGCTGGCTTTTGCACTATCGCTGTTGATCTTCAGTGCACTGATCGACAGGCAACTGGTCCCCCTCGAGGAGGCGCGGCTGTTCGAGGAACTCGCCGAGACCAATGCCTATATCTTTGTGTTGTTGCCAGCGCTGTCGCGCATGAGGCAATTCAGTAAATCGCGCTCAGTTTCGCAGCCCGGGTAGGCCGGGCGGTCAGCACGAATCCGGGCTGACACCCCTTCGCCTCCTGGTGGCCCGATTGGCAGCCGGGATTGCGCGTTACCTGACAATCGTTACCGGGCAGGGAGCCTGGTTGGCCACCACATGGCTGACGCTGCCCAGCAGCATGCGTTTTACGCCGGTGCGTCCATGGGAGCCAATGACCAGCAGGTCGACGGCTTTTTCACTGGCAAAGTTGCAAATGGCGTCTGCCACGTGACCCCAGACCACGGCAGTCTCAGCGTCATGGGGCAGATCACCTAATGCAGCAAGGGTATCCGCCATTTCTTTTTCCCGGGCTTTCTTCTCGAGCAAATTGCGGATGTCCTCGACGGGCATGGTGCCGGTGGGACCCAGTTCGGTGAATTCGGCGGCACCCCAGGCATTGGAGACAATCAGATCATCTGTAAGCACAAACAGGACGGTTAGGCGTGCATTCAGGGCGCGGGCCATGTCGGCAGCGTGTTTGGCCGCTTTCAGTGCACCCTCGGAGCCGTCGGTGGGTACCAGGATGTGAGTGATTACAGACATTATTTTCCTCCAGTGAGATTAGATTCCTCAGGCAATCTTAGCCAGTTCACGGCATCGGGAATAGTCAGGATATAACCCATTAGCGTGCGACTGCGACAATTTGACTCATCGTAGACTGAATGAATCGCCCTTATATTGATTCCAGACAAGATATCGGATGCCCTTGTCAGGGTAACGTACCAAGAGTTTGAGCAGTCTGGAAATCAACAGGCCCGGAGGCACAATGGTGAATAGACAGATACACAGAGCACTGCTTGCAGGATTGCTGTTGTTACCCGGGCTGGCCGGGGCGCAGCTGGAAGGCGGGGAAGCGGTTGTGATTCCGAAGCCACTAAAGCCGGAATGGGTCATGCCGCGCACTGAACATGGTCATCCAGACTTGCAGGGCACCTGGTGGTTTGGCTCCCGCACGCCGCTGCAGCGGCCCGCCAATCTGGGCGAGCAACGCGCGTACACTGCCGAGGAAGCGGCCCGGCTTGAGCAGCGCATGGCGCAGCGCAATGCCGATTTAATGGCACCGCTTGCCCCGGACCGCAGTGCGCCTGAGCAGGGTGCAATGATTCGCCAGGAAGCCGATGACAATTTTCTGGCCCATTTTCAAGAGCCGGAAATTGTCCCGGTGGCTGGTGAGTATCGGACTTCGGTAATCGTCGACCCGCCCAACGGGCGCATCCCCCGGCGCGGCAATTTTCAGGATTTTTATCAGCGGCGGGAAGCAACCGGATTGACTGCCACCGACGGACCCGAAGGGCAGCCTCTATCCGGACGCTGCATCATGTTTGGGTCAGCGGTGCCCTCACTGACACCGATCATGATGAACCCGAACCTGCAGATTGTGCAAAACAATGACTATGTGATGATCATGACCGAGATGGTCCATGACGCGCGCATCATTCGTCTGAATGACAAGCATTTCGACAACGGCGTGCGCAATTGGATGGGCGACTCTGTGGGCTACTGGGAAGACAACACACTGGTGGTGCACACCCGGGACTTTCGCCCCGAGCAATCATCGATGCGCGGCTTTGTGATGTCAGAGGAGTTTGAAACTATCGAGCGCTACACCCTGGTTAGTGACAGCCAGATCCATTACGCCTTTACCGTGATTGATCCCCAGGCCTACAGCCAGCCCGTTCACGGCGAGCGGATGCTGACTCGCAACCACGCTGAAGACCGTATTTACGAGTTTGCCTGCCACGAAGGAAATTATTCCCTGGAAAGTATCCTGCGCGGGGCGCGCCGTCAGGAAGTGGAAGCACAATTGGCCGGGGAACCCGGTCAATAAAAGGCGGCCAATAAGTGGCAGCGTGCGAGCATCGTTCCCTCGGGAGGGAACGCCTTGATGAATGTGGCTAACGGCATGTTGGCGATCGGGTGTTTCCTTCATATACTGAGTGTTTTAACCAGTCTTTCTCAAGCGCGGCATACAACAAGGTCTGGATAGTGATGTTGGCCGGTGGGTGCTTTGCTTTGCCTTTGATCCTGGCTAATGGATCCGGTGCACAGGCCATCAATACCTCGGTCGAGCAATGCTGACTGCATTGGCCGGAGTGAGGTTACAGAAGCGTGCTCGGTGTGCTACGTGCTGAACCGAGCCGTTTTTCCGGGCAGCCTTCCGCTTGTCCTGGTCGGGGCTGAGCAGTAACAGAGTTGACAAGTTGATGTTTCACCCTGAATCAGACACCCGCGTGAACCCCTTTCTGGTAAGAGCCCACGGACTCGCTGCCTTGCTCACTCTGCTATTGGCAGTGGTGTTCGGCATTATCGTTTCCCTGCAATTCATCTGGCCGGATTTTGCAACGGCACTGCCTAGCTGGGGGCGACTGCGCTTCGCCCATACCCAGGGCATCATGCTCGGCTGGCTGGGCAATGCCTTTCTTGCCTTTCTCTATCATGCGGTCCCGGTTCTGAGCGGACGCGCGGTTTTCAGTGACCGCCTGGGACTGTGGCTGTTTGCCCTGTGGAATCTGGCGGTGATGCTACCGGGCTGGGTGCTGGTGCTGTCCGGTGTCAGCCAGCCACTGGAGTGGGCTGAATTCCCACTGGCGGTGGACCTGGTGGTTATCCTTGCCCTGGTGCTGGCCGCGATCCAGTTTCTCCCGCCTTTCTTTCAGCGCGGCTTTGAGAACCTCTACGTCTCAAGCTGGTACATAATTGGCGCCCTGGTGTTTACCTTGCTCAGCTATCCGATGGGCAATATCGTCCCGGAATTCGTGCCCGGTGCCGCCGGCGCGGCGTTTAGCGGTCTGTGGATTCATGACGCGGTGGGCCTGTTTGTAACGCCACTGGCGCTGGCCATTCTGTACTATGTGATTCCCGCCAGTACCGGACGTCCCATTTACAGTCATTTCCTGTCGATGGTTGGATTCTGGGGACTGTTTTTCCTCTATCCGCTTAACGGCACCCATCACTATATTGCCTCGGTTATTCCCATGCTCGCCCAGACCACGGCGATCCTGGCGTCGTTCCTGTTAGGAGTGGTGGTGGTCATTGTGGTCAGCAATCTGATGCTGTCCCAGCGAGGCGCCGGCTGGATTCCCAAAGAGCCGGCACTGCGCTTCGCCTCAATGTCGGTGGTCTTTTATCTGGTTGTCAGCCTGCAGGGTTCGGCCCAGGCCAATATGAGCCTCAATGCGCTTACCCATTTCACCGACTGGGTTATCGGACACTCGCACCTGGCGATGCTTGGTTTCGCGACGTTTGCCGGAATCAGCGGCTTGCTGCATGCCTGGCAGAAATTGCCCGACGCGCCTTACCATTCCGGCTATATCAACTGGGCATACTGGTTGCTGACCATCGGCATCACGGTCATGGTAGTTGACCTGACCGCCGCCGGACTGGTGCAGGGTGAGCTATGGCAAAGCGGGGCACCCTGGGTGGAATCACTGCGCGCCTCCCAGCCGTACTGGATAGCGCGTAGTGTGTCGGCAATACCGGTCGCTGCCGGATTCGTTCTGCTGTTCATGGGCTTGACGCTGGGCCCTCGCGGTGCCGGAGAGCCGAGCCAGGCAATGGCGTCGGTTAGCGCGCCATCGGTTGCGTTATCCGCCAGCACGGCAACCGGCCATGCTGGTGGCTCTGCCGCGGCACTGCGTATGTCTTATATTGTTGCTTCGGTGGCAGGTGTCACGTTTTTTGTTTTCTCTGTGTCCTTGCTCGGTTTGCTGCCGCGACAGATGCTCGCCGAGCAGTCAGCATCGCTTGCTCCGGGCCAGCTCTTGCCCCTCACTGGATCCGAGCAGCGGGGGCGGGAGATCTTCGCCCGTGAGGGTTGTGGCTATTGTCATACCCAGCAGATCCGCTACACCGACGCCGACGTTGCCCGCTTCGGAGCGCCCACCCTGGCCTGGGAAGACGCACTGGATACGCCGCACCTGCTGGGTACGCGGCGCATTGGCCCTGACCTGTCCCGTACCGCCAATACCCGCACCGCGCAGTGGCAGCTCGCCCATCTCTATGCGCCGCGCGCTGTGGTATCGCAATCCATCATGCCTGGCTATCCAGAGTTTTTTGACGGCTCACCGCTACGGCCGCTGCAGCAGGCACAGGACCTGGTAGCCTACCTCGATTCGTTGGGTCGGGCCCGGGAACTGGGTTGGCCCGATGCCGATGCCGCGGCCCTGAGCAAGGCAGGATCGGACCCCCGTGCCCGAATGGCGCTGGATCTTGCCGAGTTGAACGCACATCCGGCGCGTACGCGTCCGCGCGGTGCTGCGCCAACCCTGTCTCGAGTGCCGGTGAGTGCGCGCGGGCAGCAGCTCTGGCAGGACAACTGCAGCGGCTGCCATGGAGTGTCGGGTGGTGGCGATGGTCTGGCGGCGGATTGGCTGCAGCCGCCACCGGTCAATTTGCGGCAGCGTCAATACCGTCATGACTTGCTGGCGGATATCCTCTGGAATGGCGTTCATGGATCGTCTATGCCTGCCTGGCGAGACCGGTCTGCAAATGAGCTTGCGGACCTGGCAGCGGTAGTGCGATCGTTCAGCGAGGTTGCTGCACCGCAATCGGCTGCGGTTCCGATCCTCAGTGCGGGCGCTAGTGTCTATCGGACCCACTGTGTGGAGTGCCATGGAGAAAACGGCAATGGCGACGGGTTTGCTGTGGCCAACCTGCCCATTCCGGTGCCTCCCACGGACTTCACTCGCGAGCGCTTGAGCCTCGATGAGTCGTTGCGAATACTGCGTAGCGGTGTTCCTGGCACGTCCATGGCCCCGTGGGGAGATCGCCTCGATGACGATGAGATGCGTGCCGTGAGTTTTTATTTGCAGTCGCTTTATTCGGGCACCGAAACTGAAACTGAAACCATGGAAGAGCAACCATGATCAGTACCGTTATTGTCGTCCTGACTTTGTTATTTCTGGCTGCCTATAGCCTGGCGTTCCTGTTGCGTCCAGACTGGCGACGGCGCATCGAGCAGCCCAAATACAGTTTTCAACAGCAGCTGGCGCAATTCGAAGCGCGCCGCAGGGGTGAGCAACCATGATTGAGCCAAGCCTGAGAACCGGCCCGGCTGTCCGGCTGCGCGGGGCGGCCGCACTGACAATGCTGCTCGGTACCCTGGTTGGTGTTGGCGTCATTGCGGCTGTGCTGTGGCTGCAACCGTCCTCTCCGACCACCCTGCATAGTGAGCCCAGTGTTGAATACGGGCGACAGCTGATTCGTGACACAGCGGCGCTGCTTGGCCCGGGTCACGAAGACCCGGCCAAGCGGTTTTCCGGTACGTCCATGGATTGTGCGTCCTGCCACCTGGATACCGGCACCCGGCCCGGCACCTTATCCTTGCTGCAGACCGTGAACAGCTACCCGCGCTTTTCCGGCCGCGATGGCGGCGAGCGTGATTTACGCGACCGTATCAACGGCTGCATGACCCGCAGCATGAATGGTCGCGAGTTATCCCGGGACAGCGTCGAGATGGTGTCCATGGAGATGTACATCCAGCAGCTGAATCGGGAATACCAATTGATGAGTGCCGCCCGGCGGCAGTCCGATGAGCCGCCAGCCTTTGCCGAGCCCGATCGGGCGGCCAGCGTGTCGGCTGGAGAGCTGGTTTATCAACAGCGTTGCGAGCTTTGTCACGGTGACAACGGCCAGGGACTGCTGGCGGCATCCGATCCGCGCGAGGGCTATTTGTTCCCACCCCTGTGGGGGCCGGACAGCTACAACAACGGTGCCGGTATGACGCGGGTGTTGACCGCTGCGCGTTTCATCAAGGCCCGCATGCCGCTGGGTCAACCGGATCTGAGTGACGATGAAGCCTTTGACGTTGCCGCGTATATCAATTCCCATGCGCGCCCTGAGCGCCCAAATCTGGAAGTGGACTATCCCGATCTGACCAACAAGCCGGTGGACAGTCCGTACCCACCCTACGCCGATAATTTTCCCATCGAGCAGCACCGTCTCGGGCCGTTCGCGCCAATCAGGGAGTTCTATCGCAACCAGGCAGCAGCCAGCGACCGGTAACCACGCGTCAACACGTGTCAGCTGTGGCGGTTCGAGCCTGTCAGGTCAGACGCGGTAACCAGCATAATCAGCAGCAAGCCAGGCAAGACTGTGAGTCGCGCCGATATTGATGCCGGGCTGATGGTTGATCAGGGGACTTCGCGTGCCAGTCGTTGAATCAGAATCGCGTTGAGCTGGGCACGCTCCACCAGTGAACTCGCCCGGGCTTCTTCACGATTGGAATGGGCGCCGGTACCGGCCACGCCCAGTGAGTCCTGGGTAGGCAGGCCCACTGCCTGGGTCAGTGAGCCATCGGTGCCGCCGCCGGAATCAGTCACGCCTATTTCCTGGCCCAGCAAACGGCCGATGGAACGGGCCTTCTCGAGCAGATAGTCGGACTCCTCGGTGGGAATCTTCGGCGGGCGATGCAGGTTAATCCAGCTTTCGGTGCTGATTTCGCCGCTGTCTACCGGGTAGCTGTACACCTCGGAGAAGATTGCTTCGAACTGGTCGGCCGCATCCAGTCCCTGCTGTGGCTCGGGGTAGCGCAGGTCCACCAGGGCCTCGGCACAAGGGGCGATGGTGTTACGTGCTTCGCCGCCGCTGACGATACCGACATTAACCGTGACGCCGGTTTCATAATCGGTCATGTTTTCGATTTCGACGATCTTGTAGGCCAGCTCCTTGATGGCCGAGCGACCCTGTTCGTGTGCGCCGCCGGCATGAGAGGCCTTGCCGGAGACCACGAAGCGCGCCTGCCCAAGGCCCTTGCGCTGGCGTGTCAGGTTGTCGGTACCGGATGATTCATACACCAGGCCCCAGTCATGCTCGCGGGCCTGGTCTTCCAGATACTTGCGGGATGACAGGGAACCCATTTCCTCATCGCTGTTGAGCAATACCGAAATTGCCAGGTCGTCCAGCTCGCCAGCCTCGTGCAGTGCCTTCAATGCGTACAACATGACCACCAGACCACCTTTCATGTCAGCCACGCCCGGGCCGTACATGGTGTCGCCCTCGAGTCGAAATTCCTGAAACGGGCTGTCAGGCGGAAACACAGTATCCATGTGTCCCATTAAAAGCAGTCGGGAGCTGCCGCCGGATTTCGTCGCCAGTACATGATCGGCCACGTCGATGGCATAGTTGCTCCCCGGGCAGCTTGGCATCTCGATCACCTCGCCGGGCAGAGTATTGATGGAAAAGCCCAGTTCGCGGAGCTCATCGGAAAAGAAGCGGGCGATCTCATCCACACCTGCCTTGTTAAGACTGCCGGAGTTGATATTGGTAAGCTGTTCCAGAACATCGATCATCTCTGACTCGCGTTCCTGCAGCCAGTCGGCAAGTTGTTGCTCCTGACCTGAGATTGCTGGTTCGACCTGCGCCTGACCATGCAGGGTGGCCGGTAGCAAGGCCGAACACAGGGCGACAAACAATGCTGTCGAGGCGAGTGATAGCGGCCGCAGGGATCGCGGTATCAGGCTCGGCATGGCAGGTTTTGGCAGGTTCATCGGGGACTCCGTTGTCAGTTCACGGTCGGTACAGTTTCTTTAATCCAGGCTTATTCCGGAAACCGGGCCCGGCAGCAGCGCCAGCTCGTTCCTGCTCCAGGGAGTGGCTTAACAAGCCAATTGGCGACCGGCGTCTGGGTGGCGCTGGCTGGAATACAGCGCAAAAGTAGCACGCAATTACCGGTGTTTGCCATTGATCAGCACTGATCAGAGGTTTCCTGGATAGCGGACGTCAATCCGGGCTGCCCGGGCTGTCGTTGTATTTACCTCTTGCTACCTTATAATGCGGCCTCCATGTCCAGTCCAGCCAACGCCATTCTCATCGTATCCGAGCTCTGCAAGCGCTACGCAGGCGGTTTTGAGGCGCTCAAGAATATCAATCTGGAAATCCAGGAAGGCGAAATAATCGCCCTGCTGGGCCCTAATGGTGCCGGCAAGACCACGCTGATTTCAACGATCTGCGGTATTGTCCGCCCTACTTCCGGCTCCGTTACCGTGGCTGGCTACGACATCATTCGCGACTACCGCAAGACCCGATCGCTTATCGGCCTGGTGCCGCAGGAGTTGCATACCGACTCCTTTGAATCGGTGTGGAACACGATTGCCTTCAGCCGCGGTTTATTTGGCAAGGCACCAGATTCAGCGCACCTGGAAAAAGTGTTGCGTTCACTGTCGCTGTGGGACAAGCGGGACAACATGATCATGACCCTGTCCGGCGGCATGAAACGGCGGGTACTGATTGCCAAGGCCTTGGCCCACGAACCGCGGATTCTGTTTCTCGATGAGCCAACAGCGGGTGTCGATGTTGAATTGCGCAAAGACATGTGGAACATCGTACGCGAGCTCAAAGCGGCCGGCGTGACGATCATTTTGACCACCCATTATATCGAGGAAGCCGAGGAAATCGCGGATCGGATCGGGGTGATTGATGATGGCGAGTTGATCCTGGTGGATGAAAAAGCCAGCCTGATGCAGAAGCTCGGCAAGAAGCAGTTGATCCTGGATCTGGTGGCGCCGCTGGATACTGTTCCCGACGCCCTGTCGGGCCATGGACTGGAAATAGACGCAACCGGGTCAAAGCTGACCTACACCTTCGACACCACCGGGCAGCGCACCGGTATCACCTCTCTGCTGGATGACCTGAAGGCTGCGGGCATCGGCTTCCACGACCTGAACACCACGCAGTCCTCACTGGAAGATATATTCGTGAATCTGGTTAATGATTCGCGCTAGGACCCGGCCATGAATATCTACGGCATACTGGCAATCTATCGCTTCGAAATGGCACGTACCCGCCGCACCCTGCTGCAGAGCATAGTTGCACCGGTGATCACCACCTCGCTGTACTTCATTGTGTTTGGCGCAGCCATCGGATCGCGTATTCAGGAAGTAGGGGGCATTGGTTACGGCGCGTTTATCGTCCCTGGCCTGATCATGCTCAACCTGCTGACCCAGAGCATCTCCAATGCCTCGTTCGGTATTTACTTTCCGAAGTTCGTCGGCACGATCTACGAGATGTTGTCTGCACCGGTGTCCACCATTGAGGTGGTGCTGGGCTACGTCGGCGCTGCCGCCACCAAGTCCATCATGCTGGGGCTGATCATTCTCGCCACCGCGGCGTTTTTTATCGACCTGCAGATCGCTCATCCGGTGATTATGTTGCTGTTTATCGTGTTCACCGCAGTGTCTTTTAGTCTGCTGGGTTTCATTCTCGGCATCTGGGCAGACAACTTTGAAAAACTGTCTGTGGTGCCGATGCTGGTGATTACGCCACTGGTATTCCTCGGTGGAAGTTTCTATTCCACCGACATGCTGCCGCCGCTGTGGCAGTCGGTGTCATTGCTGAATCCGGTGCTGTACCTGGTCAGCGGTCTGCGCTGGAGCTTCTACGAAATCGGAGAGGTGGATGTCTGGATTAGCATGCTGAGCGTCATTGCCTTCATGCTGATCTGCCTGGGAATAGTGGTCTATCTGTTCCGCTCCGGCTATAAACTGCGCAGCTAGGTTTCGATCGCCTCAGATTGCCGCGCTTACTTCGGAATTCCTTGCATCGGAGGCCACCGATGACGCTGGCGACTCCGCGGGTTCTGAGCCCGGGGGCGCCGGCGTAACCGTCGGCAGTAACAGCAGGGCGCTGACCAGCAGCGGCAACAGCATGGACAGACAGAAAATCAGGCGAGGCAGTAAATTACGGGCTAGGATCATGGTTCTGGGCCGGTCCTGGGATAACTGTGTGGTTGATTGTGTAGTTGGGCGTGTAGTTGCTTGTGTGTTGATTCTGTAGTTTGTTTCGTCGCTACTGGTTATAGCTGATGCGCAATTCGCTGAGCGGGTAGCGATGCAGTTTAGTTAACTCGCACGCCGCTGTCCGCCAAGCTGATCACAGTCCGGAATAGCAGGGCAGGATTGTCTGCCTGGCCAGCCAAGCTTCTGGATAAATACTGGCTCCGCACTTTCTCTTACGACCTCTTTACACGACCTCTTTATAAGGCCTGTTTTCACTGGTTCTGGTTATTCGCAGGTTTACGGGGAATAGCAATGAGAAGTCCCATGCAATGAGAAGAACAGCAAATGACCCATTGTGTGGTTTACATGGCCTTGTAAATCACTTCCATGTAAATCACTGACCTCGAGCGCGGCTGCGGGGCGGCAGGGTTCCCGCCTCGCCGGCTCGGCGCCCCTCCAGATGGGCACAACAAACAGTTCCCCCTGCAAAGCTGACCACAATTCCTGGCAATGCGGGCTGAACCTCTCTATGGTGCTTTCTCCTTGCGGGCCCGTGAGGCTTCCCTGAGCAGGGGACGCCCGACCTGAACTGATCCCGGATCGTCAGCCGCCTGGCAAGCAATCGCGGTTTTGCCGGATGTGTCCCGGGGTGCAGCAAAGACGTCGGGAATAGCCTGCAACCCCTGTCAACAGCGGGGTGTGGCGCAGCTGTGCAACTCTGTAAACCGCCGACAGACAGGGGGGCTTGCAATTAAAAATAGACTGGTCTAATATCTCACATATGGCACGCATACGGGATGAACAAAAATTCAGGCAGTGCCGCGAGTCGTTACTCGCGGTGGGTCAGGAGCTGTTCATCAACAGCAGCTTCAACAGCGTCGGTCTCAATGACATCCTGCGCCGTGCCGGTATCCCCAAGGGATCTTTTTATCACTATTTCGACAGCAAGGAAGACTTTGGTTTACAGGTGGTGGAGCTGTATGCGCGGCAAAACCTGGCGCTGTTGGAAGAGGCGCTGGCCGACTCGACACAGTCCACCTACGGGCAACTTAAATCTTTCTTCGCTGCGAACATTGATCACTTTGACAGTATCGAATTTTGCCAGGGATGCCTGATGGCCAATCTGTCTCAGGAACTGGCGGATGTGAACGAAAAGCTACGCTGCAAGATTAATGAGCTATCGCAGGTGATGGTCAGGCGGATCGCCGAGGTGCTGGCGAAAATGGATGCCAGTGAATTGAACCTGGGGCATTTGCCCCCGGAAGAAGCAGCCCAGGTACTGATGAACTCATGGCAGGGCGCGATCATGAAGATGAAGCTTGAGAAAAGCCGCGAGCCGCTGGAAGTGTTCATGCGCTTTTTCTTTCGCCACTAGTTTCGCGAGAGATGCTTCGGGAATTTTTCCCATAAAAAAATAGTAGACTGGTCTATTTTTATTAAAGAGACCTATCGAGGCCAGAAACGTATCAAGAACAGGACAGCAACGACGTAGTTAATAAGTGGTTGTAAGCGGTTATAAGCGCTAATACCGGGTGGCAGGGTCGCTGCACTCGAGACAACTGCAGCAGCCGGTGGCAAGCCGGTGTCGTTCTGAATCCGGATCACAAGCGGTCGATTTGGAGAACGCGGATGTCACATATCACGAGCCGAGCAATCCCCAACCGGGTGACGACTCTCCTTGAATTGCCAGTGCGCAAGACGCCGAGTCCCCGCGGCGTTGCATTGGCAATTTTTTTATTCCTTGGTCTGGCCACTGCCAGCGCCAGCGCCGCTGAATCGGACCCATGGGAAGCCGTTAACCGCCCGACCCATGAATTCAATCAGACCGTCGACCGGGTGCTGATCAAACCCCTGGCTAGCACTTACCAATCCGTGGCGCCGCGATTTGTCCGGCGCGGGGTAAGTAACTTCTTCGCCAACCTGAACGACGTCCAGGTTGGCGTCAATGACTTGCTCCGCCTGGACCTGCCGGCGGCCGCTTCTACTGTGGGGCGTCTGGCGGTCAATAGCACCGTGGGTATAGGCGGGCTGTTTGAAGTGGCTCGGCCGGTGTTTGGTCTGGAGAAAACCAATCAGGATTTTGGTCTGACTCTGGCTCATTACGGCGTGGACACCGGGCCTTACCTGGTGCTGCCTTTTATTGGCCCCAGCACCTTGCGTGACGCATTCGGTTTCGGCGCGGAGATGCTGGTTGATCCGGTAAACCGGGTAGATGATGTGACTACCCGCAACGGGCTGCGTGCCACCCAGGTCACCAGCTACCGCGCCTCGGTGCTGGTATTTGACGATCTGGTGATTGGCGACGACTATCTGTTTTACCGCGAAGCCTATCTGCAGCGGCGTGCGTCGGCTGCCGGCGAGCCGGTGCTACTGGGTATGGAATTCGACGCCTTCGACTGATTGTCTTGCTGGACACCCGCGAAGGGCCTGCTATTCTGGCCTGAAAACTGTCAGGGAGCTGCGCGATGCTCGTTCAACATATATCCTCCGGCCTGCTTTTCGGCCTTACTCTGGGCCTGTCTACTGTGCTTCATGGGCAGCAAACCGATCCAGGCCTGCCTATGGCCGACCCGGAATCGGTAGGGATGAGCAGCGAGCGCCTGGCGCGCATTGCGCCAGCCATGCAGCAGTATATCGACGACCAGCTGGTGCCCGGTGTGGTCACTCTGGTGGCTCGCAAGGGCAAAGTGGTGCATTTCGAGACCCACGGCTACATGGACGTGGATAGCGGCAAGCCCATGCGCCCGGATGCGATCTTCCGCATTGCCTCGATGACCAAGCCGATTACCTCGGTGGCGCTGATGATGCTGTGGGAGGAAGGTGCCTTCCAGCTGCGCGACCCGGTGAGCAAGTTCATTCCGGGGTTTGCCAACCCGCAGGTGTCCACTACTGCCGATGCCAGCGGAAACTCGGGTAACCTGATACCGGCTAACCGGGAACCCACCATTCGCGACATGCTCACCCACACTGCGGGTATGGCCAACAGCTATATAGGTAACTCGCGCTATTACTCCAGCCAAAGTGGGGTGCAGCCCGATGATACCCTGGCGTCCTACATTGACCGGCTGGCGGCAATGCCACTGAACTACCACCCGGGCGAGGCCTGGCAGTACTCCGCGGCAACCGATGTGGTGGGGCGGCTGGTGGAGGTGATTTCCGGTGACACCCTGGCGGACTTTATGGAAGCTCGTATCTTTTCCCCGCTGGGTATGAACGACACGCATTTCTATCTTGACGATGACAAGGGCGGGCGCCTGATGTCCCAGTATACGCCGGGCCCCAATAACAATCAGATTATGCTGCAGGATCCTGGCAATAGTGAAAGTCGCTGGATCAGCAGCGAGAACAAGCGGGTGTTTCGTGGCGCTGGCGGCCTGGTTTCTACGCCCCACGACTACCTGCGTTTTCAACAGGCCATGCTCAATGGCGGCGAGCTTGATGGTGTCCGCTTGCTGTCACCCAATACTCTGGATCTGATGATGTCCAATCACACCGGTGATCTGCCGCTGTGGCTACCGGGACCCGGTTTCGGTTTTGGCCTGGGCTGGGCGGTTGTGGAAGACCGCGGTGCAGCGGCGACGCCATTGAGTGAAGGCTCTGCCTACTGGGGGGGTGCCTACTGCACCATCGCCTGGATCGATCGCGAGCAGGAACTGATAGGGATACTCATGACCCAGGTGCGACCCTACAATCACATGAATATTCGTCAGGATTTTCAGGTGCTGGCGCACCAGGCACTGACCGAACTGAACGAAGGACCCTGAGCAGGCCATCATTCAGTCGATTACTGGGGCTTGAACCAGAATTCGATTTCTGCGGTCTCCTCCGGGAAGTCCGCCGCGTGGGGTTTATTTGCCGGGACGTGATACCACTGACCGGCGTCAATTCGCTGTTGCTGGCCGTCCATGGTTAGTAGCAGAACTCCCCGGGTGATGATGCCGACGTTTTCGGTGTCATGCTGGTGTTCCGGGATACTGGTGCCGGCGGGATAGCTGGCAAACAGCACGTTGCAGTTCCGGGCTTCCAGCTTGCGGGCGTCAAACGGACCCTCGAAGGCGGGTAACTGGTTGATCAGGTCGGGATAAAGGCTGTTTTGTGGCATGGGTGATTCTCCTGGGTAACCAGTATTGGATCGCCGTCCGACCCGCGTATTCGCTGGCACCTGAATGCCGCAAGCAATATTGGCAGACCAAACCGGCAGCTTGTCACGAAAGTAAACACGCAGCATTTGGTCTAATCAAGGGCGGGCTTTATACTCTGCCCCAACTATAAGACATATCGTATCTGCGTAAGACGCCCCCGTGTCAACGGACCGTTTATCTGATGCGGTTGCCAACCACCGGCCAGGCGCTGTAGACGCGGCATCTGGCCCCTAGTGAGGAGCATCCCCATGACAGGATTAACCATCGTCAATCTGGTCCTGTTCGCCGCATTACTGAGTTTCCTGTACCAACTGTCACGCCGAGATACCGGGCTGTCCCGGCGCGTCCTGGCGGGTCTGGTCGCCGGTTCCATTTTCGGGTTTTACCTGCAGTTTGCGTTTGGCTATTCCACGCTGGTCACGGAGCAGACCCTGGAGTGGACCAACGTCATTGCCAACAGCTACGTCAATCTGCTGCGCATGATCATCATGCCGCTAATCCTTATTACCATGATCGCTGCGGTGCTGCGAGTGGATGAAATCCGGGCGCTGGGCAAGATCGGTGGCACCGTGGTCAGTGTGCTGGTGGTGACCACCATGATCGCGGCGCTGATCGGCATTTTCATGGCGCTGGTGTTTGGTCTCAACGCCGGCAATCTGGCAGCAGGTGCCACGGAGCTTGCCCGGGCTGAAGTGCTGGAGGCGCGACAGGGCTCGGTTGCCGATTTAAGCCTGCCGGATCTGCTGGTGAGCTTCGTGCCACGTAACATTTTTTATGATCTGACCGATGCGCGGGATATGTCGATTATCGCCGTGGTGATCTTTGGTTTGCTGTTTGGCATTGCCGGGTTACTGGTCAGCGAAGAAAACAAGGAACACGGCGAACGTATCCGCAGCTTTGTCGATACGACTCAGGCGGTCATTATGCGTCTGGTTAAGATGGTCATTGCGCTGACTCCTTATGGCGTGCTGGCTCTCATGACCCGGGTGATTGCTTCTTCGGACGGTAATGCCATTGTCACCCTGATTGGTTTTGTCATTGCCTCTTACCTGGCTATCGTCCTGATGTTTGCGGTGCATTCGCTGCTTATCCTGATGTTGGGCTACAACATTCGTACTTATTTCCAGAAGGTCTGGTCTGTACTGACTTTTGCGTTTGTGACCCGCAGCTCTGCCGCCACTATTCCGCTGACCATTCGCACCCAGATCGAAGATCTCAAGGTGCCGGCGCCGATTGCCAATATTTCGGCATCCTTCGGCGCCACGATCGGACAGAATGGCTGTGCGGGTATTTATCCGGCCATGCTGGCGGTAATGGTGGCTCCCACCATGGGCGTAGAGATTGATCTTGGTTTTATTACCAGCCTGGTGTTGATTATTGCGATTGGCTCGTTCGGTATCGCCGGCGTCGGTGGCGGTGCCACCAACGCGGCACTGGTAGTACTGCCGGCAATGGGCTTTCCGGTTACCGTGGCTGCGCTGTTGATTTCTATCGAACCGCTCATCGACATGGCGCGAACCGCCCTGAATGTGAATGGATCAATCACTTCGGGCCTGATTACCAATCGATTCCTGGGCGATCAGGTGCGGGCCGATGCTGCCGCCAGCGCAGCCGAGTCGAATGAAAATTTACAGCAAAACCAGGCTTGAATAGCCTGGCAGTCAACAAGGAGAACACATGGCTATTCGTAACACATGGGTCCGCTCAGTAGTCGGCGTTGCCCTGATGGGTGTCAGTCTGCTCGTCAGTGCCGCAGAAATTGAGCGTGTTAATGAGGGACGGTATTTCTACTCATTAATCAAGGTTCCGCCCGGTGCTGAAACGCTGTACCTGAGTGGTTCCGGAGCGCGTCCGCAGGAGGATGGCACCTGGGGTGACATGCGTCAGCAAACTATCGACACCTTCAGCCGCTTCAAGGAAACCCTGGAGGCTGAAGGCTGGTCGATGGGCGATATTATCCAGGTTCGCGCCTTTGCAGTCTCGGCCGACTACGGTGAACTGGATTTCGCCGGTTTCAACGAGGGCTACGCAGAATTTTTTGGCACTGATGAAAACCCCAACAAACCGGTACGTTCTTTCGTGGAGATTTCTGACCTGGTGGTAGACGGCTGGCTGGTGGAGATTGAAATCCGCGCCGCCCGCATGCCGGACTGAAGCGCAGGTCTGCTGGACTGATTATTCAGGGCGGGGCATGATGGAAATCATGCCCCGTTTTTTATGGATGGCCTGTGGCTATTAACGACCTGCGCAAGCGCCGGCTTCAACAATTACAAAAGCTGGGTGATCTGGCTCCCAGGTTCTCGCCCGCGATAGAGCTCGGTGCGCGCGGCGACGATCTCTATTTTCACGTCTTTCGTTTCAAACGGTCACTACCCGTGATCATAATTACCGGGGGCATGCTTGCCGCCTTTTCTATTCCGCTGTTCAGTATCGGCGCCTCGCTTACGGGCGGCGGCGATGAACTGTTTTCTTTCGTCAGCATGGTATTTTCCCTGTTCTGGATGCTGGGCTGGTCCGTGGGAGTGGTGTTCATGGGGCTGGTTTTCCTGGTCCTGTTATTGGGCAGGGAAACGCTGCACGTCACGCAGGATTCCCTGATTCTGCGCCTTGGTCTGCCCGGTTTTGGTCTTGGCCTGGCTTATCCACGAACCTTGATTCGCAGTTTTCGGGAGGCCGAGGCAGGCGCTGACAAAGGCTCTCAATGGCGTGGTGAACACCTGCACTTTGATTTTGCCGGAAACCCGGTGGCATTTGGCTGTAATGTGGGCGGACAGCAGGCCGCTGAGCTGTTAGCCAGACTGAAGGAACTGTTCCCGGACCAGGCTTCGCCGCTTCCTGAGCTATCCGGTCCGGATCAGGAACAACCTGCAGACTTGACCGCAGACGATGAGTCACCATCGGTATCGAAAGCGGCGATAAAGGCTCAGGTATTGCCAGCCGTGGTCTGGTATTCGCCCTCGGCCCTGGCGTTGATCGCCGCTAACCTGGTGCCTCTGTTCGGTATTGTCATCGCAGGCTGGAATGTGGGCGACCTGATGCTGCTGTTCTGGGCCGAAAGTGCGGTGATCGGTGTCTATAACCTGCTGAAGATGGCGCGAGTGGCGGGCTGGACTATCGTTTTTCTCGGGCCGTTTTTTGTTGGGCACTACGGCGGCTTTATGGTGGTCCACTTGCTGTTCGTCTATACGCTGTTCATCAATGGCCTGGATGGCGGCACCGACATCCCGCTGCCGGTTGTGCTACAGGATTTTGTGATCATGGCACCGGCGCTACTGGCATTTGTCATCAGCCATGGGGTGTCCTACGCCCAGAACTTTCTCGGCCGCAAAGAGTACCTTGGCCGGGACGCCAATACCCAGATGGGCGAGCCCTACAAGCGAATCATTATTATGCATGTCACCATCATCTTCGGTGGTTTCCTGGTGATGGCAATGGGGTCGGCGTTACCAGCGCTGTTGTTGCTGATTGCCATGAAGCTTGGCGCTGATCTCTACGCACACCTGAACGAACATCGCAGGGGAAGCGCTACCGATGCCAGCCTGGCACCCGCTGTGTGAGTGTCATGTGATCACTGCCTGACCCAGTGTCGGCACATTATTGTTATACCGGATTTCAAAAAAGAGCGCTAAAAAGAGCATCAAAAAGAGCATCAAAAAAGGACAGTGAAGAAATGTGGTTTTCAATAAAACGTTCAAATGCCGGCAGCCGAATTTCAACCGGCGGCTGGCGTGCGGTTATGGTGGTTAGCATGTTGCTGCTGATGCCGGGGCTTGCTGCCCAGCAGCCGGTGGAGGTGACCGAGGCCAGTATTGCTGAGCTGCAGGCGGCGCTGTCTTCCGGGCGCACCACCTCGGTGGAACTGGTGCAGCAATACCTGGCACGCATTGAGCACTATGACCAACAGGGTCCAAGGCTCAACAGCATAATCCGGATCAATGCCAGTGCTCTGGGTGAGGCAGCTGCCCTGGACGAAGAGCGCAGCAGCGGGCGGGTGCGCAGCGCACTGCACGGTATCCCGATCGTGGTGAAAGACAATTACAACACACTGACGATGCCTACCACCGGCGGGTCGGTGGCGCTGGCGAATTTTATGCCTGGCCAGAACGCGGCCCAGATTGATCGACTGCTGGACGCCGGCGCTATCATTCTGGCGAAAACCAATTTGCACGAGTATGCCTACGGCATTACCACGATCAGCTCGCTGCTGGGTCAAACCCGCAACCCCTACGATCTGCGCCGGGTGCCCGGGGGCTCCAGTGGCGGTACCGCGGCGGCGGTGGCCGCCAGTTTCGCAGCCATCGGGCTGGGCTCCGACACCTGCGGCTCGATTCGCATTCCGTCTGCCTATAACAACCTGGTGGGACTGCGGCCCACCAAGGGTCTGAGCAGTATCTTCGGCGTGATGCCCCTGTCGGCTACCCAGGATGTGGCCGGACCGCTGGCGCGCAGTACCGAGGACCTGGCGATACTGTTGGACGTGGTCAGTGGCTACGATGCACGGGATCCGGCCACCGAGATAATGAGGGATCATGGCGCGCCGGGTTTCCGTGCCGGTCTGGACAGTGTTTCCCTGCAGGGCCTCAGGCTGGGGCGCCTGGACAGTTACCTGGAGCGCGCCGATTCCCGGTTACGCACCGGGATTGACGCGGCCCTGGACTGGTTTGCCAGCCAGGGCGCTGAAGTTGTCGCCGTCGATATCCCCAATCTTGGTGAGCTCATCGCCGCATCCGGCGTTATCGGCCATGAATTTCGCCCCAACCTTGATCAGTACCTGGCGCTGTTCACCAGTGAGGCTACCACCAACCTGGATGATATTGTTGACCGCGGCCTGTATCACAGCGCGGTGGCCGGTGCCCTGCAGCGCAGCCAGCAATCGGTGACCAACCCTGAGGCCTATCAGGCCGCACTGGCAGCCCGGGATGCCCTGCGCGCAGCGTTAGTGACCGTGCTTGCTGAGCAGGATCTGGATGCCCTGGTCTATCCGCCCATCGCCGAGTTGCCGGTGATGATTGGTGAGTCGCAGCCCGGCAACAACTGCAGTCTGGCTGCCAATTCCGGGCTACCCGCCATCGCCATACCGCTGGGCTTTACGGGCGCTGGCTTACCGATCGCGGTGGAGTTGCTGGGGGGCTTTCTTGACGATGTTCGTCTGCTGTCTATTGCCCATGCCTGGGAGCAGGGTAACAGTCCGCGGCGCACCCCCAGCACTACGCCACCGCTCACAGACGGAATGCCGCCGGAGGTTCAATCGGTGTCCCTGGAGTTTCGCGCTGGCGGTGTTCACCTGGAAGGCGCGTTGCAGGTAGATGTGCTTACCAACACAGCGCAGTGGCAGCTCGCGGTGGCAACCGACAACAGAGATGATGTCCAGGCGGTCACTTTGCTGGTTGATAGCGAAGAACACTTTCAGCTCACTGACCCGGTTGCGGTTAACCTGATGGGGCCGCAGCAAGCCAGCAGTAGCGGCAGTTACTTTATGACGCCACAATTTCTGCAGGCGTTTCTTGATCAAAGAGTCTATTTAAAAGTCTTTGCCAGCAATCTCGATGCCGCTGGCGCTACACGTCAGCTGGTGCCATAGAAGTCAGGGCAAAGATAGTCGGCAGTATCGAGTATTTCCATTGGCGAATCTGTGTGACAGCAGAGCTTGCGCTGATTAAACCTGGGGTATTGATCGATAGTTGCAATGCCCCCGGGGCTGCACTAATCTGAGTTGCATGGTCGAACGCCGGTGCGGCTGACCTTTCGCGCATTAACCCCGTGAATCAACTCCCACCAAGAGGAGCATCGCCATGACTGTTCAATCTATAAAGCCCGGTGCATTACTGTCGGCACTGGTTCTGCTGCTGTTCAGCGTCACGCCGGTCCAGGCCCAGCAACTGGATTTCGATTATTTCAAAAACGAAGTGCAGCCGATTTTTCTGGCCAAGCGGCCGGGCAATGTGCGCTGTATTCAGTGTCATACCCGCAGCAGCAACTTTCGTCTGCAGCCCCTGGAAGAAGGTCGCCTGTTCTGGACCGATGCCCAGTCCCGCCAGAATTTCGAATCAGCATCGCAGTTCGTGCTGCCCGGCGAGGACCCTCTGCAGAGCCGTTTTCTCGCTCATCCACTGGCCACCGCCGCAGGTGGTGATGCCTTTCATGGCGGTGGTACGCATTTTCACAGCCAGTTTGATCCCGAGTGGCGGATCATGGCGGACTGGGTTGCCGGGGCAACCGAGCGTCGCGAACCCGCGGGGACCACAGTGCGCATCATCCAGACCAACGCCGCGGGTGACGACTCCCACGTTATCGATCCGGTGACCAACCAGACCGTGGCAAAGATTACTGACATCGAGATTCCCCACGGCGTGGTGGGCGCCCCCGACGGCACCCAGGTCTACATCACCAACGAGGCAATGCACAGTCTTGATGTGGTGGATGCCCGTACCCTGCGAGTCAAACGACGCATACCGCTCAGTGGGCGACCGAACAACGTCGCGGTTACCGGTGACGGCCGCAAGGTCTATGTGGGCATTATGGAAATGCCCGGGCATGTGGATATTATCGACGTGCCGAGCATGACCCGGATCAAGACGCTGCCGGTCAATGGCGCCATCCATAATGTGTATGTGACGCCGGACAGTAAATTCGCGGTGGCTGGCTCTATTCACACCAGTACTATCAATGTGATTGATACGGCAACCGATGAGCTGGCCTGGACGCTGGAAATGAGTTCCGGTATCCGCCCCATGACCTTCGATACTAATCCGGACGGCTCCACCCGCAATATTTTCGTGCAGTTGTCGGGTTTTCATGGCTTTGCAGTGGTTGATTTTGCCAGCCGTACGGAAATTGCCCGGATTGAGCATCCGCCAGCACCGGGTCAGGAGCCCCACTATGATGGCCTTCAGGGAGCGCCAGCCCATGGGCTGGGAGTGTCGCCCGATGGTCGAACGCTGTGGTCTACCAGCAAGGTGTACAGCACCGTCTATATTCACGAACTGCCATCCCTGGAAGAAATCGGCCAGGTCTATGTGGGCCAGCATCCAGAATGGGTGACCTTCACACCGGACGGTAAAACCGCCTATATTGGTGCCGCGGGTGATCATGTGACCTATGCCGTGGATACCAAAACCATGAAAGCGGTTGCCAGAATACCGGTCGGTCAGGTTCCCAAGCGAGTAGCCACGGTCCGCATGGCGGTGGACTAGGTTCGCTTTGGATTCGGATCCAGGGTCGGAAGACAGGGGTAGAGGATAGAGTCAGTAACCCGGAGCAACGTTTGCGCCGGGCCGAAAAGCTGGCCGCTCAGGGCTCCAGCAGGGCGCGGATGCGGGCCTTGAACTGGGCTGGTGTCAATGGCCGCTCCACGCTTAGGGCGGCGGCATTACTGGTAACCACGCCGGTCGCCGCCGCATGCTTGCCGTCAATGATGCGCTGCGGCCGACGCAGTGCGGCCGGAACCTGATCCTGCGCCTGGACGCTGGTGACAGGCTGGCGGTCATTGGTGGTGATCTGCTGCTCGCCGTCCCGCTCAACGATCAGGTAATGGCCCTGCGACCAGCCCAGCAAAGGGTTGACCAGATCGCGATTCAGTGATTCCACGAAATAGATGCCCTGTTCTCCAGCAGCAGGCAGGGTCAGGCCGCTCACTTCGACAATTTCCCCGTTTGCTTCGCCGCCGGTGAAACGCAGCTCAAGTTGCGCACCGCTGTAGTCACCCTTGATAACTTCGCTTATTGAAAAGGTGACATAGGTATGAATGATGCCCGAAGCAGTCGCGACCCGCGCCTCACGATTGAGCACCGCCCCCTCGAATATCAACTCGGCATCTTCGGCTACTTCATCAATCGACAGACTGAACAGGCTGGTTGCATACAGGTCTTTACAGGGTAAGGCCGCCAGTAGAAGAAGCAGCGTGCTGGCAGCAATTGCCGGCAAGATACCCCGTTGGGACCGATGAGAGCCGACTACCGGGCAAGCGCGTGAGTCGTGGGAATAGTGGGACAGGTGTGACATGGAGAAACCTCCAGCGAAGTCGTATTTGCAGTATATCAGGACCGTTCGATGCACGAATAACGCTCATTCATATGAATGGATTACCGCACCAGGGTAAACGTGGGGAAAATAGCGCCTTATACCTAGTAACGGGTGTCAGGCGATAGTATTCTCGGCGCGTCCCAACAAAAAAAGCATTCGTGAACAACTCCTTAGCCAACAAAATGGGGAACATTGTTTCCGGCAGCCTTATCGCCCTGGTAAATATTTCCGTGGCGGTGTCTGTCGCCGCATTACTGTTTGCGCAAACTGACCCTCGCCTGATGGTGCCCGGTATCGCTATTTTGCTGACCGGTACGCTGGTAACCGGTCTTGGCGGGTCGCTGTTCAGTGGTTTCAATGCCGTTATCTGCTCGCCGCGCAATGGCCTGGTCCCGGTGTTTGCAGTGATGGTGACCAGCATTTACTCGAGTTTCGGCTCGGAGTACTCCCTTGGGGCAGAGGCCACGATTATTGCCGCGATCATGGTCACCACCATGATTACCGGCCTGTTTCTGTTGTTGCTGGGTCGCCTGGAGCTGGGCAACCTGGTTCGCTATATACCTTACCCGGTGACCGGCGGGTTCTTTGCCGGTATCGGCTATATCTTCGTGGAAGGGGGCCTGACTGTCGCCAGCGGCGTTGACCCTTCTCTGGGTTCCTTTGGCGATGCCAGCTTTATTCAACTGGTCACACCGGCGGTGGTGCTGGCTCTGTGCCTGATTGTCGGCAAGCTGTTTCGTGACAATCGTCTGTCGGTGCCAGGTATCCTGCTAATCTCATTGCTGATTTTCTATGGTGTACTGCTGCTTGCCGGAATCAGTCGCGAGGAGGCAGCTGAGAATGGCCTGCTACCCTCGATCGGTAATACCGGCCCGTTGATGCCGGTTTTCCATTTCGATTACCTGGCACAGGTAAGCTGGGTTGCCATCTCCGATCAGATCAGCGGTATCGTCGTGGTGGCTCTGTTGTGTTCCATGATGCTGCTGCTGGATGTGTCCGGCATCGAATTGATTGCCCGCAAGGATCTCGATCCCGACCATGAGCTCCAGGTCATGGGCTACACCAACATGGTGAATTCCCTGTTTGGTGGTTTCCCCGGTGTTCACGATGTGTCCGACACCGCGCTGGTAGATCGTCTGGGTGGCAAGGACCGGCTCACCGGCTTTGTCTATGCGGCGCTGGTGGCGATTGCCATTCTGGTCGGGGCCGAGTTCATGGAGCTGGTGCCCACCTTCATTCTTGGCGGCCTGCTAATCTACGTCGGCCTGGAGTTTCTGATCGACTGGCTGTGGAAAGCCCGGGACGAGCTGCCATTGTCGGATTACGTGGTGGTCATTCTGATCCTGGTAGTGATCATTTTTTCCGACATTCTGCAGGGTGTCACCTTTGGCTTCTTCGTGGCCATTATCCTGTTCGTGATTAATTACTCACAGCTCAGCGTGGTCAAGATCGAGACCAACGGCAGTGATCATGCCAGCAATGTCGACCGCGACCTGGAAACCCGGGAGTTGCTGAACAAGGAAGGCAAGCGGGTACTGATTCTGATTCTGCAGGGCTTCATCTTTTTCGGCACGGCAGACAAGCTGATTTCGGCAATCCGCAATCGCATCACCGATCGCGAAAACAGCCACTTTGATTTTCTGGTGCTGGACTTCCATCATGTCAGCCAGCTTGATACGTCCGCTATCGTGACCTTCTCCAAGCTCGCCCAGCTGAGCGAGCAGGTGGGTTTTCATATAGTGATCAGCGGTGCCGATGAAAAGTCCATCAAGCAGTTGGTAAAACATCGCTTCTTCACCTTCGGCGAGCATCGCTGGGAGCGTCACTATAAGGAGCAGGTGGAGATCGCCGTCGACTGGTGTGAGCGCCGGATTCTCGAAGACCTGAATCGCCCCGATGAGGACTACCAGCTCGAGTTGTCCGACGTGTTGAGCCGCATCGCTTTCGACGAGGCCGATATTGCGCCTCTGGCGGAGTTCTTTGTGGTGGAGCATCACCAGGCCGGGGACTATTTGTTCCACGAGGGCGACCGCGGCGAAAGCCTTTACTTTGTTGGCGCAGGCACCGCCGTTGTGGTGCTGGATCTGCCTCAGCAGCGCGAGCGAATTCTGCGTAAATACAAGGCCGGTGCGATACTCGGGGAGATGGCGATCTACACCGGTGAGCAGCGCACGGCCAGCGTACGTATCGAGAAGGAAGCGACCCTGTTCCGCCTGGACAAGGATGCCATGGAACGAATGTCGCGCAAGTTCCCGGCTTCAACCGCCGGCCTGCATACCTATATCGTGCGCGTTATGTCCGAGCGGTTGAGCCGCGCCAATCGCCACCTGAGTCGCTATATCTGAGTACAGGTCAGCTCTCAATTCAGACAGGTCTCTGAATTGAGAGCTGACCTACACAGACTTGTTGTGCTGTGAGTGGTTCGGCAATCAGGGGTCAGGAAAAGCGGCGTTGGGCAAGAATGGTGTAAGGCAGGGGAAAAAGGCTGCCCGCACCATCTTTCAGGCAGGCTTCATATCAATGTCTGCGGTCTGGCACTTGATCAGAGGTTCTCTAAAAGCTGGGTGCGTCTACTGGCCGCAGCACGACCGGCACCATCTCCGCGTACTGGAACCAGTCGCCGTCGATGCGGACGATGGTTTCGCCCGCATCATCCAGGCGCAGCGTGCCGGTGTATTCGGCATCGAGTCTCGGCATGGAAATTTTCACGCTCAGGCCATCGATTACCACCGCTTCTGCGGGCATGCCGTAAATGCCCATGCCGCCGCTGATCAGGGCCGCGGTATATTCCCCGTCTTCCAGGGCGAAAGTAAACGCCAGGTTCATGTTGTCCCGGCCGATGACCAGCGGGCCTTCCCAGGACCCTGCCAGAGTAACCGGGGGAGCGGACCGCTCTGCGGCCAGAGCTTGCGATAGGCACAAGCAGCACGCCAGGGCCACCAGCAGCCAGTGGCGAGCAGTTGACAGCCTCCCGGGCAAGGTTTGCTGATGCTGTTGCACAGCAGGAAGTTGTCGCAAAAATAACTGATTAGAAGCTGGTTTCATTCCCGCATGTTAATGCAGCCACGTGGCGCTGCGCAATTGCGCTGGTTTGGCAAGCGCCGGTCGAATCAGTAAGCTTGCCGCCAAAGCCCGGAATCGTCTGCCTGCCAGCGCTCTGGCGTTATAGGGGATTTTCGAGTCAATTATCAAGAGATCCAGCCCTCAAGGAGTCGTCTGTTTATGGAATACCTGCCTGCTGTTGAACTGGAAGCGCCTTCGGATGCGAACGTGAATGCTGCCGTTATCTGGCTCCACGGCCTGGGTGCCGATGGCAATGATTTCGTGCCGATTATTCCCGAGCTCAGGCTGTCAGGCGATTTCGGTATCCGCTTTGTGTTTCCGCATGCGCCAGCTATTCCGGTAACCATCAACAATGGCTTCATCATGCCTGCCTGGTACGACATCAAGGCGATGGACGTGGATCGGCACGTTGACCGTGAGCAACTGCTGGCCTCGGCCAGGCGTGCCCAGGATCTGGTGGATCGTGAAGTCGAGCGTGGTATTTCTCCGTCGCGTATCGTGCTCGCCGGATTCTCCCAGGGCGGTGCCGTGGCCTATGAGGCCGCCCTGACCTATGGCGAGACACTGGCGGGACTGATTGCGCTGTCCACCTACCTGCCGACCGCGGACAGCCTTGAGGTCAATGCGGCGCAGCAGCAGCTGCCAATTCTGGTGGCTCATGGCGACCGCGACCCGGTGGTACCCGAGTCACTCGGCAAGCAGGCGGTCGTTGCCCTGCAGGGCAAGGGGCTGGCCACTGATTACCGGAGCTATCCCATGGAACATGCGGTGTGCCCGGCGGAAATCGGCGACATTGCCAGCTTTCTGAACCAGGTCCTGGGCCCGAATAAGCAGTGACGCCAGAGGCTTGACCTTAGAGCTGACTCTAAGCTTATACTGCGTATCAATGACTGCAAACCTGCCCCGTTGGAGTGCGTGAAACATGCTTAAGATCAGTGAGTTGGGCTCGATTACTGGCCTTTCTCCCCACACTATCCGGTTTTATGAAAAGCATGGGCTGATTCAGGCCAGCAAGCGCAGTGACGCCGGATACCGCTACTACACAACTGCCGATGTGCGCCGCGCCGAGTTCGTCAAGTCCGCCCGAAACATCGGCTTTTCCCTGGATGATATCGCCCAGTTGCTGTCCATCCGGGTCGATAAATCCAGTCATAGCTGCCAGGAGGTGACCGAAATCACCCGGCATAAACTGGACGAGGTTAACGCCCGCATCGCGGAGCTGGAGACAATGCAATCCACGCTACAGCGCCTGCTGACAAGCTGTAGCGGCGGTCCCGAAAACGCCACCCACTGTTCGATTCTGGAAGCGCTGGAAGGTAGTGACGGTGGTGACGGTGCCAGGAATAAAGCAGGTGACACCAGGCATGACAAGAATTCTGAGCGCCAGTCCAGCAGTGAGCCAGCGCCCGGGCTAAACAGTAAGCGAGGTACACAATGATGAATCTGTTGTCGATCTTCTGGGATCTGGTACTGGAAAGTGCCCCCTGGCTACTGGTGGGCTATTTGCTGGCCGGTATTATCAAGCAGGTGATTCCTGCCAGCTGGGTTGAAAAACAGCTGGCCACCCCCGGATACAGCTCAATATTGAAGGGCGCGTTTATTGGTGCGCCCTTGCCGCTGTGCTCCTGCGGCGTAATCCCCACTGCCCTGGCGATCCGCAAGGCGGGTGCCTCTAAAGGCGCCACGTCATCTTTTTTGGTGGCCACGCCCGAGACAGGGGTGGACTCGATCTCATTTTCCTACGCGATGCTGGGCCCGATCTTTGCCATCGCTCGGCCTGTTGGCGCGCTGGTGAGCGCGATAATTGCCGGCATCCTGGTACTGCTGTTTGACAAGGAAGAGGCGCCTGCCGCTGAACCAGCCAGCAGCGGTTCTTGCTGCGCCAGCAAACAGAAGGCTCAGGCGCACACTGATGCTGCTCCACCGAGCCTGGGGCAACGTTTCCGCAGTGCAATTCAGTACGGCTACGGCCGGATGATTGCCGATACCGCCAAGTGGCTGGTGATCGGCCTGGTGGCGGCGACACTCATTACCGCCGCGGTGCCGCAGTCATTCTTCCTGCAGTGGGGTGACGGACTGGTCGCCATGTTGATCATGGTGATTGTGGGTCTGCCCATGTATATCTGCGCCACCGCATCGACGCCGGTCGCAGCCAGTCTGCTGTTTGCCGGTATCTCTCCCGGTGCGGCGCTGGTTTTTATGCTTACTGGCCCGGCCACCAATATTGCCACTATGGGGGTTATCAAGGAGCAGCTTGGACTGCGCTCCCTGGCTGCCTACCTGGCTGGCGTGATCGGCACAGCCATCGCCTGCGGCCTGATACTGAACCAGCTCTACACTGCGTTTGGCTGGCCGCTGCAACTATCCATGGCCGAACACGGCGCCAGCTGGCCGCTGTGGCGGCAGGCGCTGGGTGTGGTGCTGGTGGCGTTGATTGCCCGGGTATGGCTGCAGCCCCTGTGGCAGCGCTTCCAGTCCGGTTCGCAGCCGTTGCAGCAGGCCTGAGCAGGCCATGGTGAGTCAAGGCAGTGGCTAAGTTTGCATGTAATTCCGAAGATTAACGGCCCCGCAAGGAGTCTCTTCGCGCAAGTGAAATTTTCAAGCTAAGCCACTACCTCAATCCTGGAACCGGCAGCCGGTAACCCGATGCTGCCGGTTCAGGGTATAAACCCGGTCGGCTTGTTCCGGCAACTGCGCCAGACAATGCCGGGTCAGGCGTTCGAAATGCTGGATAAAGCGCTCCAGCTCACAGTCTGACATGATGCCGGTCGACCCTTCGGGACTGCGCTTGCGCAATTTTTCTTCCTGCAGGCTGCGCCACTCATAAACTTGTTCAAAAGAGGGTGCCTGGAGCATTAGCAGGCAATCCAGTTCCGCGAACACTTGTTGGTATTCTTCCGCCAGGGCCTTGTTGACTGCCCGCCGCCAGGCTCCGTTGCTATCCTCGTTGCGTTCCAGCGCATTAATCGGTTCGCTCAGCGCCGACTCCGCCTGTGGCGCTACGCCAACGAACCAGCCTTCCAGCACAATGACTTGTACCGGCCCGTGCACCACGGGCCATTGATCCGTTGCCAGGCAATCATCTGCTGCCTTGGCAAAGCGCGGCAGGGCAACACCTGTCCTGGCATCGGCCTCGCGCAGTTGTTGCAGGGTATCAAGCAGTAATTGCGTATCATGGGTCCCTGGTACTCCGCGGCTGGCGAACAGGGGGTGCACCTCGGCCGCCAGGCGCCTGCGCGCTGCCTTGCCAAGATAAAAATCGTCGATCGACAGGTTGGCGACCGTCAGCCCCCCGGCCGAGAGCAATTGCGTCAGCAATGCTGCCAGGGTGGACTTGCCAGTGCCCTGGGCACCATTCACGCCAATCAGCAAAGGCGCAGATCTGTTGTGCTGCTGTTCCCGCAGCCACTGTTGTTGCAAGCGCTGCGCCAGCGGCAGAAAAAAGCGGGTAGCGTCATCCCGGTAGTGTCCGGGCAAGTCTTCCCGGGCGATAAAATCAGTGAGCAACCGGGCCGGATTCATCGCTGGGCTTGTGGATACACTGTGGATTAACCGCCTGTAATCTGGGTATAAAACGCTGGTAACAGTCATCATACTAAGAGCAGTGCAGCGCAGGCAATTGGTCCGTGTGTTCGCGAAATTCCCTGTGATAGCATGACCTCTCAAGGCAGTTTCAAACTGCCAGCTCTCCCCGAGTTCGACCCGAGTTTTACAATCATGCCTGCTGATTTGCTACCGGAAAAACCGTTGCTTGTTTCCCCGACCCTGGCCGCAACTATCGGCCTCGAGGAAGCGCTGATGCTGCAAGCTTTGGCAGATCTGATTCAGCAACGCCCGGCGACTGACAACACGCCCATGCAGGGTGCCAAGTGGGTTGAACTGGATGAACAGTTGCTGCAGGAAGTTTTTCCCTTCTGGCAGTCTGTGGATTTGCGTCGCGTGCAGGCCAGTCTCAAGTCCCTGGGCCTGATCGCTATCGAGCCGAATCGTGAAAATCGGCACAGCAACTACTATGCGATTGAACTGGCCGAGCGGCAGCAGGCGGTATTCGAATCGCAGCATGGGCAGCACAACAAAGTTCGCCAGCCAATTGCCGCCAGCCCGGAGACCCCGGCTGGAACGGCGACGCTGATCCCGTTTAACTGGCAACCGGACGCCAACTGGGTACGGTTGTGCAAGCAGCACGCTGTGCCCGAACAGTATATTCACAGCCTGGTGCCTGAGTTTGTCAGCTATTGGCGGGAGCGGGGCCAGGCGCGATTTTCCTGGGGTAACGCGTTTTACAAGCATGTGCTCAAGGAATGGCGCAAGGAACAAACCCGGCAGGGCGCCTATGAACTGGCCAGCAACATGTCGGCCGACTGGTGGCCCAGCCAGGATGCTGTGGAAATTCTGGTGAACGCTGGCATCAATCCCGAATTTATCGAGGATGCCGTACCTGAATTTGTCCTTTACTGGCGCGAACGGGGTGTGGTGCACGGTGCCTGGAATACCAAGTTTATCGAGCACATCCGCCGTCAGTGGGCAAAGTACTCGGCGTCCTTTGGCAGAGACGATACACCCCGGCCGATTCCCGAGGACTGGCAGCCAAGTAGCGACTGTTATGAAATATTGCAGCTCGCGGAAATCGACGAGGATTATGCGCGCAGCAAGATACCGGAGTTCGTGATGTACTGGCGTGACAGTCAGCAGGTCAAGGCGTCCTGGAACACGGTGTTTCTGCAGTTCATCAAGTTGGACTGGGCGCGGCAACTCAAACAACAGGAGTCACAGCTAGGCCATGGAGAAGATCAAACCCTTACTGGATCAAGCCAGCAACGCATTAAAGAAAGATTCCAACGCATCGCTGACCGCAGTTGGGCGGACTGACCGACCGGGAGCGGCTGGCGTTAATGAACCAGGGTCAGGCTATGGCGACAAAGCGGCTCCCGACCATGTCGATGCCATAAACCAGGTATTTGCCGAATTTGAATTCGCCTATCACAACCAGTTTCACAAGGCGTTTTCAGGCGCCGAGAGTCTGGCCATTGCCAAGAAGTACTGGCTGAGCTGTCTGGAGAATTTTACTCCGGCACAAATTGTCGCGGCCGCCAAATCGGTTATCCGCCAGAGTGAGTATCTGCCGTCTATTGCGGTGATCCTGAAAGCCTGTGAACAGGGCTACGATCTGTTTGGGCTGCCGTCGCCGCGGGAAGCCTATATTGAGGCCTGCACGGCGCCGTCCCCGAAACGTACTCACGACTGGAGTCATGAAGCGGTGTATTTCGCTGGCAAGGCGGCAGGCTGGTACATGCTGGCTAATGAGTCGGAATCATCGGCGCTGCCGCGTTTTGAATACCATTACGCGCGGCTGTGTCGCCAGGTGATTGCCGGTGAAAAGCTCACCATTGATGCCCCCCAGCCGCTATCCGACCGCATTGAGCAGCCGCTGACCCAGGAAGAATTGCGTGAACGGTTGGCGCAGCTACGCAACGAGCTGAAACTCTAGTAGCGAACAATACCCTCCCTCAGGCGTCAATTTTCTTGTACTTGACGCGCTCCGGCTGACTGTCACCGACTCGCTTTTTGTGTTCCGCTTCGTAGTCCGTGTAGTTACCCTCGTGCCACACCACCTGGCTGTCACCCTCGAAAGCCAGAATGTGGGTGCAGATGCGGTCCAGAAACCAGCGGTCGTGAGACACCACGATCACGCAGCCGGGGAAGGCCAGCAATCCTTCTTCAAGGGCGCGCAGGGTTTCCACATCAAGGTCGTTGGTGGGTTCGTCGAGTAATAACACGTTGCCGCCCTTGCGCAGCAACTTGGACATATGAAGACGGTTGCGTTCACCGCCCGACAGGTCCTTGACGTATTTTTGCTGATCGGAGCCGCGGAAGTTGAAGCGACTGGCGTAGGCCCGGGATGGAACCTCGTGTTTGCCAATCTGCAGGATGTCCTGGCCATCGGAAATTTCTTCCCAGACCGTGTTGTCGCCATTGAGTTCATCCCGGCTCTGGTCTACATAGGCCAGATCCACAGTCTCACCCAGCTCAATGCTGCCGCTATCCGGCTGCTCCTGTCCCACCAGCATGCGCAGGAAAGTCGTCTTGCCGGCACCGTTGCCACCGATAATCCCGACGATGCTGCCCTTGGGTACCGAGAAGCTGAGATCGTCGATGAGCTTCTTGTCGCCAAAGCCTTTGTTAAGGTGGTTCACTTCGATGACCTTGTCGCCCAGTCGTGGGCCCGGCGGAATGTAGAGCTCCTGGGTTTCATTGCGCTTCTGGAACTCCTGGGAGTTGAGCTCTTCAAAGCGGGCAATCCGGGCCTTGCTCTTTGATTGCCGGCCTTTGGGATTGGCACGTACCCATTCCAGTTCTGACTTGATGGTGCGTTCATGTGCCGCCTGCTGCTTTTCCTCGGTGGCCAGTCGTTTTTCCTTGGTTTCCAGCCAGGCGCTGTAGTTGCCTTCATAGGGAATACCGTGGCCGCGATCCAGCTCCAGAATCCAACCCGCGGCATTGTCGAGAAAATAGCGGTCGTGGGTAATTGCCACCACGGTGCCGGGGTATTCCTGCAGGAAGCGCTCCAGCCAGGCGACACTCTCGGCATCCAGATGGTTGGTGGGCTCGTCCAGTAACAGCATGTCGGGCTTGGACAGCAGCAGCCGGCACAGGGCAACACGGCGCTTCTCGCCACCGGACAGGTTCTTGACCGTGGCTTCCCAGGGCGGCAGGCGCAGGGCATTGGCCGCGACTTCCAAGGTGCGCTCCACCTGCCAGCCGTCGACGGCATCAATCTGATTCTGCAACTCGCCCTGCTTGTCCAGCAGCGCGGTCATCTCGTCGTCGCTCATCGGCTCTGCGAACTTGTCACTGATGGCGTTGAACTCTTCCACCAGGGCGATGATGTCGCCCATGCCTTGCTCGACATTGCCGCGCACGTCCTTGTCTTCTTCCAGTTCCGGCTCCTGGGGCAGGTAGCCGATCTTGATATCGGACTGGGCCCGGGCTTCGCCGTTAAATTCCTGGTCGCGCCCCGCCATGATGCGCAGTAGCGTGGACTTTCCTGCACCATTCAGGCCCAGCACGCCGATTTTTGCACCGGGAAAGAATGAAAGTGAGATGTCCTTGAGAATTTCCCGCTTCGGGGGCACGACTTTGCCGACCCGATGCATGGTGTAAACGAATTGCGCCATTACTCGACTGTCCTGAGGGTTGAAAAAATGAGTGGTATACCTGAGTGCCAAGTCAGGAGGGCGCCATTATGTCACAGGCGCGTAGGGCTCGAAACGTGGCAGAGCATTGCTGGTGCGCCTTGTAGCAGGCTGGCGCCGGGTACTTGCCGGTGCTCTCCATTGGCCTGTACCTGGGGTTCTATGACAAGCTCTTGCCAAGAGATGGATGCCGAATCCGTGGGCATCGGTTAGAATACCGCCTTCCTGAAATTCCCGACCCACGGAGAACTTGATGTTTAACAGCGATATCAGCCTGTCTGAATTTGACCCTGAAATAAGTGCGGCTATTGAGGCGGAAAAAGTTCGCCAGGAGCAGCACATCGAGCTGATTGCATCGGAAAACCATACCAGCCCCTTCGTGATGGAAGCCCAGGGCTCGGTGCTGACCAACAAGTACGCCGAGGGTTACCCGGGCAAGCGCTACTACGGTGGCTGTGAACATGTTGACGTGGTCGAGAACATCGCTATTGAGCGAGCCAAGCAGCTGTTTGGTGCCGACTATGCCAATGTGCAGCCACACTCTGGATCGCAGGCCAACTCCGCCGCCTACATGGCGATGATGAAGCCCGGCGACACGCTGCTGGGGATGAGCCTGGCAGACGGTGGACACCTGACCCATGGGGCCAAGGTCAGCTCTTCGGGGCGGATTTATAATGCCGTGCAGTACGGTATTGATGAGCAGGGCAACATTGACTACGACCAGGTCGAATCGCTGGCCAGGGAACACAAGCCCAAAGTGATTGTTGCCGGCTTCTCTGCCTACTCGCGGGTGGTGGACTGGCAGCGCTTTCGTGATATCGCTGACAGCGTCGGCGCGTTTTTCATGGTGGACATGGCCCATGTGTCCGGTCTGATTGCCGCAGGTGTGTATCCCAGCCCGGTAAACATTGCCGACGTCACCACCTCTACGACGCACAAGACACTGCGTGGTCCGCGCGGCGGAATCATCCTGGCGCGTGCCAATGAGGAGCTGGAAAAGAAACTGAACTTTGCGGTATTCCCGGAAAGCCAGGGCGGGCCGATGATGCACATCATTGCCGCCAAGGCGATCAGCTTCAAGGAAGCCATGAGTGATGACTTCAAGGCCTATCAGCAGCAGGTTATCGACAACGCCCGGGTGATGGCGCAAACCTTTATCGATCGCGGCTACGATGTTATCTCTGGCGGTACCGATGACCACTTGTTCCTGGTAAGCCTGGTCAAACAGGACATTACCGGCAAGGACGCCGACGCCGCGCTGGGTCGCGCCAACATCACGGTCAACAAGAATGCCGTACCTAACGACCCCAAGCCGCCTTTTGTCACCAGTGGACTGCGTATTGGCACACCGGCAATCACCACCCGTGGCTTCAAGCAAGCCGAATGTGGAGACCTGACCAACTGGATGTGCGACGTTATCGACAATCTGGAGGATGAATCGGTGATCAGCGGGGTAAAAGAAAAAGTTCTGGATATTTGCGGCCGCTACCCGGTTTACAAATCGTCCTGATCCAGGCTGGGCCTGGTCTAAACTAACAATAAAAACTGGAACGAGTGGTTAGTCATGCATTGTCCCTTCTGTGGAGCGTTTGATACCAAGGTGATCGATTCCCGGCTGGTTTCCGAAGGTAACCAGGTGCGCCGGCGGCGCGAGTGCATTACCTGCGAGGAACGCTTCACGACCTACGAGACTGCCGAGCTGGTCATGCCGCGAATTATCAAGACGAACGGGATTCGCGAACCGTTCAACGAAGACAAGTTGCTGGCCGGTTTGACCAAAGCTCTGGAGAAACGACCGGTCAGTATTGAAAAAGTGGAAGAAGCAATCAATCGCATCAAGGCGCAGCTGCGCGCCACGGGAGAGCGTGAAATCCAGTCGCGGGACGTCGGGGAGCAGGTGATGAAGGAGCTGCGCCAGCTCGATGAAGTCGCTTTCGTTCGCTTTGCCTCGGTTTACCGCAGCTTTAAAGACCTCAACGAATTCCGCCAGGAAATCGACCGATTGTCCCAGGAACCTTCTGGTTAAGATCTACTGGTTAAGACCGACTGGTTGGAATCTTCGGGTTAGACCCGCAGCCAGGGCCTGATTATTTGCCGTTCAGGCGAGTGACCTGCCGGGGCCGAACCGGGATGCCAGTCGGGGCTCAATTTAAAGAAATAGTCCGCCCATGAAAACTCTGACTCAGCCAATGACCGGCGCACAGGCAGCCTGGCCCGCTTACATGCGGCGGGCTTTCGAGCTTGCCACCCGCGTCATTAGCACCCACCCCAATCCCCGGGTGGGCTGCGTTCTGGTGCTCGGTGAGCAGGTGGTGGGTGAAGGCTGGCATGAAGCGCCGGGTGAGGTGCATGCCGAAGTGGCGGCACTGGCTGCCGCCGGTGACCAGGCAGCGGGCTCGACCGCATTCGTGACCCTGGAACCCTGCGCCCATCAGGGACGCACCGGTCCCTGTAGCAGCGCGCTGATTCAGGCTGGCGTCAAGGAAGTGATTATTGCCGTACTGGACCCCAATCCCGCGGTGGCGGGCAAGGGCGTGCGGGATCTGGAGGCAGCCGGTATTCCGGTTTATCACCTCGCAGCTGCGGAAGCCGAAGCCCGGTCTTTGAACCAGGGATATTTCGCGCGCCGCGAACAAGGTATACCGCAGGTCACCGTCAAGCTGGCAATGAGCCTGGACGGGCGTACCGCCATGGCTGACGGCGAGTCGAAATGGATTACCGGTGCCGATGCCCGCGCCGATGTCCAGCGCCTGCGCCTGCAATCCAGTGCCATTATTACCGGGGTCAACAGCGTATTACTGGATGATCCTTCCCTGACCGTGCGTCCCGCAGATCTGCGCCTGATGCCGCTCGAGCAAGACAGCAACACACTGCTGTTGCAGCGCCAACCGCTGCGTGTGGTTATCGACAGTCAATTGCGCACACCAGGCACTGCACGGCTTGCTGCACTTGCAGGCGACTTTATCGTCTTTACCGCATCCCGGGAGCAGTCGACGTCTCTGGCCCCGGAGCGAATACGCCGGGTGCCCGCAGACCAGTCCGGAAGAGTCCACCTGCGGTCTGTGCTAGAATCGCTGGCCGCTGATTATGAGTGTAATGACGTTCTGGTAGAGGCGGGCCCGATACTCGCAGGCGCATTTCTCCGCGCTGGTCTTGCCGATAAACTGGTGGTCTATGTAGCACCAAAAATACTGGGCAGCGATGCCAGACCGCTCATGGAGATTGCTGGTCTTGCGTCCCTGGCCGATGCCATTGACCTGACCTGGCAGGAGGTTACCCGGGTCGGTACCGACCTGCGGCTTACCCTGATTCCGAAGCAATTACAGGATCATTAGGCATGTTCACCGGCATTATTGAAACAACCGGCAGGATTGCCAGCCTGACGCAGCAAAGCGCTGAATGGCGGCTGGTAATTGACACCGGGCAACTTGATCTCGGCGACGTCCATATCGGCGACAGTATCGCAGTCAGTGGCTGCTGCCTGACCGTGGTGGAGTTGGGCGGGCGGTCTTTCAGCGCCGACGTGTCCAATGAGTCCATGCGCTGCACCAATCTTGGCACGCTGCAGACCGGTGACCGGGTGAACCTGGAAAAAGCCATGCGCGCCGATAGCCGTTTTGGCGGCCACATAGTCAGCGGCCACGTGGACGGTGTTGGCGAACTGGTGAGTTCCGAGCCGGAAGGCAAAAGCCTGAAGCTGACCTTTGCGGCGCCAGATGAACTGGCGCGCTACATCGCGCCCAAGGGCTCGATTTGCATTGACGGTACCAGCCTCACGGTAAACACCGTTGACGCTAACCGGTTCAGTATTAACGTCATTCCTCACACCCAGGATGAAACCGTAATCGGTGCTTACGGCATTGGCCAGCGGGTAAACCTGGAAGTCGACATTATCGCCCGCTATCTGGAACGACTGATGAGCGGCGATACACAAACTGCTGGCGGCATCAGCAAGGATTTTCTGCAACAGCACGGGTTTACAGCTAAATAACCACCGACGCGGATTGGACGGTCAGCTGCTCGCTGCAACGTAACGACAGGCAATACACTGAAATTGAAGACTGAATCATGGAACTGAACAGTATAGAAGAGATCATCGACGACATTCGCCAGGGCAAGATGGTGATTCTGATGGATGATGAAAATCGTGAAAACGAAGGTGATCTCATCATCGCCGCCGAACGGGTGCGCACCGAAGACATCAACTTCATGGCCACTAACGCCCGGGGGTTGATCTGCCTGACCTTGACTCCCGAGCGTTGTCGACACCTGAAACTGCCGCTGATGGTCAATGAGAACAACACGCCGTACAACACCAATTTCACGGTATCTATAGAAGCCGCGACCGGCGTGACCACGGGGATATCCGCGGCCGATCGGGCGCGGACCATTCAGGCCGCCGTGGCCCGCGATGCACGGGCGGAAGATATCGTTCAGCCTGGCCATATATTTCCGATCATGTCACAGCCCGGTGGCGTACTGCGCCGCGCCGGTCATACCGAGGCCGGTTGCGACCTGGCACGCCTGGCCGGGTATGAGCCAGCCGCGGCGATTATTGAAATAATGAATGAAGATGGCAGCATGGCCAGGCGCGAGGATCTGGAACAGTTTGCCAAGAAGCATGACCTCAAGATTGGCACTATCGTGGACCTTATCCATTACCGGATTGCCAACGAGCACACGGTGGCGCGCAAAGACTCCCATCCGGTACAAACCCAGTTTGGCGAATTTTTGATGCACACCTATGAGGACTCCCTCAGCGGTAATCTGCACCTGGCCTTCGTCAAGGGTGAGATCAAGGCCGAAGACCCCACCATGGTGAGGGTACACATCCCGAATACCGTGCGCGATGTTTGCGAGGTCCTTGGCGCTGAGCGCACCAGCTGGTCATTCAGCGGCGCCCTGAAACGTATCAGCGAAGAAGGCAATGGTGTTGCCGTGTTATTATCCGGCGATGACTATGGTCAGGGCCTGGCGCAGAATATTGCCTCGGCGCTGGCAGAAGGCTCGGATTCAGAGCGCACTGTGCGTCCCGGTAACGATTTGACCATTGGCACCGGCTCGCAGATTCTCCGTGACCTCGGCGTCGGCCGGATGCGATTGCTAAGCTTCCCGGCCCGGTTTAACGCGATTTCCGGATTCGACCTGGAAGTCGTCGACTTCGTCGAGTTTGACGCCTAGGGCACGGCAAAATCCCAATTCATCCGGAATGGTGTGAAAGAAAAGCGCAACAGAACCCGGAACTTCAGAAGATGAAGAACACAGCAGGAATACAGCATGACTAGCATCAAAACCCTGGAAGGCAATTTCCAGAACGCCGCGGCACAGTACGTGATTGTAATGTCCCGCTGGAACAGTTTTATTGTTGACCGACTTCTTGAGGGCGCTCTTGAAACCTTGCGCAAGCACGGTGTGCAGGATCGCGACATTACCCTGGTCAAGGTGCCAGGTGCGTGGGAATTGCCGGTGGCCGCCAAAAAAGTTCTGGAAAACGATGACGTGGATGCGGTCATTGCTCTGGGCGCTGTTATTCGTGGTGGTACGCCGCATTTCGAATACGTCGCCGGGGAATGCGTCAAGGGACTCGGTCAACTGAGTATGCAGTCCGGCAAACCGGTGACCTTTGGGGTGCTGACCGTCGATACCATTGAGCAGGCGATTGAGCGTGCCGGTACCAAGGCCGGTAACAAGGGCGAGGAAGCAGCGGTTACCGCAATCGAAATGGTCAGCCTGCTGCGCCAGCTGGATACCTGAGTGGCGACCGACAAAGCCCAAAGCAAATCACCGCTGGCCCAGCGCCGTCGGGCACGCAAACTGATTCTGCAGGCGTTGTACCAGTGGCTGCTGTCAGACAATGAGCCCGCCGATATCGCCCGACAGTTTCACGAAGAAACCCACGGTCGGGTGGACTGGGAGTATTTCGATGCGGTGTTTCCGCAGATTCCTCCCCAGGTGGAAGAGCTGAACAGTTTCATCATGCCCCTGCTGGATCGTAAAGCCGAATCGCTGGATCCCATCGAAAAAAGCCTGCTCTATCTCGGCAGCTACGAACTCAGGCACCGAATTGATATTCCTTACCGCGTGGTCATCAATGAGTGTGTCGAACTGGCCAAAACCTTTGGTGCCACAGAAAGCCACAAATATATCAACGGTGTTCTGGACAAGCTGGCCCCCAGGCTTCGTGAGGCCGAGTTGCGGGCCGGGCGCTCCTGAGCCAGGCATGCGGTGAGCCTAGCCTGCCCATGAGCCACTCCGAATTCGACATCATTGAGCAGTTTTTCACCCGCTCGGGTGCGGCGTTCCCTGCTGCGCATGTGCGCACGGGTATTGGTGACGACGGCGCCCAACTGGTTATTCCGGATGGCAAGCTGCTGACGGTGAGTATGGATGTGCTGGTCGCGGATGTGCATTTCCCCGCTACCGCCCCTGCCGGCCTCATTGCCCAGCGTGCCCTGGCGGTGAATCTCAGTGATCTTGCGGCCATGGGAGCGACGCCGTTGGCTTTTACCCTGGGCCTGACACTGCCGCAGATTGATGTCGAGTGGCTGGCGTCGTTCAGTGACGGTCTGGCAGTACTCGCGAAACACTTTGATTGTCCCCTGATTGGCGGCGACCTGACCCAGGGACCCCTGGCCATCACCATTCAGGTCCACGGTAGCAATGACCAGCACGGCGGTATCCTCAGGTCACGCGCCGCGGCAGGTGATCTGGTCTTTGTCAGCGGTACCCTGGGTGACGGCATCACAGCCCTGGCCAGTCTCGGCCTGGAGACTCACCTGGGCGCCGATCTACAATTCAATGCCACTGCCCTCAATGAAGCCGACCGCCACTACCTGCAGGCCGCCTACTACCAGCCGCAGCCTCGGGTAGCGCTGGGTCAGCACTGTGCGGCACTGGTCTCTGCCGGTATAGATATCTCCGATGGTTTGCTTGGGGATCTGGGGCATATTGCCCGGGCCAGCGGCCTCGCAGCCCACGTCGATCTGAGTTTACTGCCGGCATCGCTGGCGGCCCGCAAGTCGTTATCGCCAGACGGGCTGCAGCTGGCGGCGATGCTGGGTGGCGATGATTATGAATTGTGCCTGACCGTTGCACCGGAGAACGCGGCTGCCGTTGAGCAGATTGCCGCAAGGTTGCAGGTTCCGTTGACCCGGGTAGGTGAGCTGGAATCCGGCTCCGGTGTGCACTGTTTCGGGCGCTCCGGGCAGCCGGTCAGCTTTGCGGTGCGCTCCTACCAGCATTTTGTGCAGCAGCCGTGATTGCTATTCCAGCCAACTATTCCTGGCGCAATCCAGTGCACGTCCTGGCCTTTGGTTTTGGCAGCGGACTGTCTGCCCGCGCCCCCGGCACGGTAGGCACCGTAGCGGCACTGCTGTGCTATCTGCCCCTGGCTCAGCTTCCCTGGGCCGTTTACCTGGCGGTGACCCTGGCCGCCACCCTGCTGGGTATTGGTATTTGTGGCCGCACCGCTGCAGACCTGGGGGTACACGATCACGGCGGTATTGTCTGGGATGAGTTCGCCGGGTTCTGGATCACCATGCTGTTTGCGCCGCCCGGGTGGGTCTGGATCGGTCTGGGGTTCGTATTGTTTCGGGTCTTTGACATTCTCAAACCCTGGCCCATCAAATGGGTTGATGCTCGTATCGGCGGTGGAATCGGTATCATGCTAGATGACGTTCTGGCGGGTATAATGGCCGCCCTGTGCCTGCAGGCCGTATGGATACTGGCGGCATGAGCACTGAACAGTTAGTCACCACAAACAGAATAACAACAAGAACAACAATCAGGAGCATGCTTTGACACTACAGTATGTGGCATCAGCCGCGCTGCCGACCCAATGGGGTCAGTTTACAATCCATGGCTTTGAAGACCCGGTTAGCGGTAAGGAACACGTGGCGCTTTCGTTTGGTGAGATTGACCCCGGCAAGGCAGTTCTGTGCCGCGTACATTCCGAGTGTCTGACGGGTGATTGCCTGTTCAGCCTGCGCTGCGACTGTGGACCACAGCTACAAACAGCCATGGAGCGCATTGCCGCCGAGGGCAGTGGCCTGATCCTGTATCTGCGCCAGGAAGGCCGGGGTATTGGTTTGCTCAACAAGATTCGCGCCTATGCCTTGCAGGACAGCGGGGCCGATACGGTGGAAGCCAATGTGCAATTGGGTTTTGATCCCGACGGCCGCGACTATGACATCTGTAAACCCATGTTTGATCTGTTTTCTGTGCGGTCACTGCGGCTGATGACCAACAATCCCAGAAAGGTGGAGGCCCTGCAGGCACTGGGTTTCGACGTCGAACAGATCGTGCCGATTCACACCGAATCCAATCCTCACAACGAAAGCTACCTGGCGGTCAAGATCGACAAGCTGGGTCATTTGCGCAACGACTCGCGCAAAAAGGAAGGGTAGGCCCCGGCGACACTATGACCGGTCGCGACAAGCAATTGCTGTTGGATGTGATCCGTCACGGGCAGCCAGAGGGCGGTGACATTCTTCGTGGCCGCATCGACCCACCACTGACCGATCTTGGCTGGCAGCAAATGCGCACGGCCACCGGCTTAATGCCCAGCGGCCCCCACACGCACACGCCCGCCTGGACCCATATTGTTTCTTCCCCGTTGCAGCGCTGCCGGGCATTTGCCGAGGCTGCTGCAGATGAGCTGAAGCTGCGCTCACGCCTGAGCATTAATGATCAATGGGTCGAAATCGATTATGGTGATTGGGATGGCATGCCTATTGAGCAATGGCGCAACGAAGCGAAGGATCAGTTTTCGGCTTTTAAAACCGATTTGTCGGCACTGGCCCCGCCTAACGGTGAGCGCTATATCGATTTTCGCGATCGTATCGTCAGGGCCTGGTCCGGCCTGCGCGACTACCCGGCAGACAGCCATGTTCTGCTGGTGACCCATGGCGGCGTGCTGCGAGTAATCCTGCCGCTGGTGCTGGGTATGCCGTTTAACGCCAGCGCGCCGCTGCACATCCCGTTTGCCAGTTTCAGTCGTTTACAGATCAGTTTCCGCAAAGATAAGGCGGTGGCCACCTTGCTGTTTCACAACGCAGCAGAGCATCCCATGCCTGCCGGTTAATTAGCTACTGACCCTGGCGGGCAGTATCAAGCTGGCGGCAGAGCATCTCGGCACCGCCAAGGGCACGTGGTGTGTGGCGCTGGAGAAGATCAGGGGGCACGAAGAACAGATTGTCATCTCGCACCGCCTGCAGCTCGGGCCAGCTAATCCAGTCATCGAGCCATTCCGGCCGCTCGATATCCATACCGCTGGCGACGATCGCCCTGGGGTCGCGTTCCAGTACTGCCTCGGTCGACACCTTGGGCGCGATGAGCTGCAGGTCGGCAAAGATATTCTCGCCACCACACAGATTGATGATGTCATTAATCAGTTCATTGCCCCCGGCGGTGATTAGCGGGACATTCCATACCTGATAAAAGGTGCGAATTGGCGCCTTATTCTGATAAGTGGCCTGCAGTTCGCTGAGCGTCGTGTTGAATTCGGTGATTGCCAATCTGGCAGCCGCTTCGGTTCCTGCCAGTTCGGCCAGGCGGGCGATATGGTCGGGAATGTCAGTCAGACGTTTGGGTTCAGCAGAATACACGGCAAATCCAAGGTCGCGAAGGCGATTGATGGAGGCCCGTGGATTACCGGTGTGCCAGGCCACAATCAGGTCCGGCTGCAGCGAGACAATGCGCTCCATATCCAGGCTATCGTGACGACCGACGCGTGGCAGTTGGTTGGCAGCCTCGGGAAAATCGCTGTACTCAACCACACCTACCAGTTTGTCTCCAGCACCGGCTGCGAACAGCAGTTCGGTGAGAGACGGGGCCAGGCTGACGATGCGCTGGGCCGGTTGTTCCAGCGACAGGCTGGCGCCGGCATCGTCTACTACCTCAATCGCTGCCGTGGCGGTCGATGTCAGTAGCAGCCAGAGCGTGGGCATCCAGAGGCGGGTGGGGATCATGATTAGTAATCAATGCCCTTCTGGACTTTGACGCCTTCATAGAACGGGTGCTTGGTTTCGCCAACCTCACTGACGGTATCTGCCATCTCGAGCAGTTCCGTGCTGGCGTTGCGGCCGGTGACAATCACATGCTGGTCGGCGGGGCGATTGTCGAGGGCGGCAAGCACCATTTGTTTGTCCAGATAGCCGTAGGTAAGCATATAGGTAAGCTCGTCCAGCACCACGACGTCTATCGCTGGATCGCTCAGCAGACGTTCGGCTTCCTGCCAGGTTCTGGTGGCGGCCTCGATATCTGCCTCGCGGTCCTGGGTATCCCAGGTGAATCCCGTGGCCATGACATGGAATTCCACCAGCTCATGGTTCTGGAACAGCAGTTGTTCTCCGCATTCCCACTTACCCTTGATGAACTGCACCACCCCGCAGCGCAGGCCATGGCCAACGCTGCGTGCCAGCATCCCGAAGGCCGATGAGCTTTTGCCTTTGCCGTTTCCGGTCAGCACCACCAGCAGCCCTTTATCAATCGTGGCCTCGGCAATTTTGCCATCGATGTGGGATTTCTTGCGCTGCATGGCGCGCTTGTGGCGCTGGTTACGGTCACTGGTAGAGGTCATGTTAGGTTCCGGATTCTAGACGGCTTCGGATTGGATTTTGCAGGCGCGCAGTTTCTGACGAATACGCTCCGCAAGGCTGGCGGCATCGAGCCCGACACTGGCCAGCATCTCGGGTGGCTTGCCGTGTTCGATAAACTGGTCAGGCAGGCCGACATTGAGCACGGGAATACGGTAGTCGGCCTGTAGCAGGAATTCATTTACCGCCGAGCCAGCACCACCCATGACGGCATTTTCTTCGATAGTGACCAGCAGCTGATGTCCGCTGGCCATGTCGCCGATCAATGTCTCGTCAAGGGGTTTGACGAAGCGCATGTCCACCACCGTCGCGTTGAGTTCATCGGCGGCGGCCAGGGCGGGGGTCACCATACTGCCGAAGGCGAGAATGGCCACTGATTTGCCTTTGCGGCGCAGCTTGGCCTTGCCAATCGGCAGGGCTTCGGCAGCGGTATCAATTGTTGCCCCTGGCCCCTTGCCGCGCGGATAGCGCACCGCTGCCGGGCCATTGAATTCGTAGCCGGTGGTGAGCAGGCGGCAGGTTTCCTGCTCGTCCGAAGGGGCCATGACAATCATGTTGGGGATGCAGCGCAGGTAGCTCAGATCGAAGCTTCCGGCGTGGGTGGGTCCATCTTCGCCAACCAGACCGGCGCGATCTATCGCGAACAGCACATCGAGATTCTGCAGGGCTACATCGTGTATCAGCTGGTCATAGCCACGCTGCAGGAATGTGGAATAGATGGCGACAACTGGTTTGACGCCGTCACAAGCCATACCTGCGGCGAAGGTGACCGCATGCTGTTCGGCGATGGCGACATCATGAAAACGGTCCGGAAACTGCTGGGCAAACTCCACCATGCCCGAGCCGGCGCCCATGGCCGGAGTGATACCGACGATTCGCTCATCCACAGCTGCCCGGTCGCTGAGCCATTGGCCAAACACATTGGAGTAGCTCGGGGCTGGAGGTTTCGGCTGGTCAACAGCAGCCGCTTTTTCCGCCACTTTTTCGGGGACTTTTTCCGGTGCTTGTTCAAGAATTTTTTCCGAGACTGCCTCCGCAACCGCTTCCGGAGCATCGTCCCGGGATTCGCTGCCGGCTTCGGTAGCTTCGGGTTTGTCCCTGGTTGGCATCTCGACCTTGCTCAGGGCATGCATGCCAAACGGGTCGTTTTCAGATTCGCTGTAGCCTTTGCCCTTCTGGGTTATGATATGCAGCAGCTGTGGCCCGCGCAGGGTTCTGACATTGCTGAGAATCTCAACCAGTCGCGATGTGTCGTGCCCGTCCACCAGGCCAATATAGTTAAAACCAATTTCCTCGAATAAGGTGCCGGGTGACACCATACCCTTCATATATTCCTCGGCGCGGTGCGCCGCCTTTAACGCTGGCGGAATTTTCGACAGCACCCGCTTGCCGCCGGTGCGAATAAAGTTGTAGGGCTTGCTGGCCCACATGCGGGCAAAGTAGCTGGACAGGCCGCCAACGTTGTTGGAGATCGACATATTATTGTCGTTAAGGATGACCAGCATATTGTCGTCCAGGTGACCGGCATGATTCAGGGCCTCAAAGGCCATGCCTGCGGTCATCGCGCCATCGCCAATCACGGCAATACAGTAGCGGTCTTTGGCCTGCATCCGGGCCGCCACCATCATACCCAGCGCAGCGCCAATGGACGTGCTGGAGTGGCCGACGCCGAAGGTATCGAATTCGCTTTCCTTGCGATTGGGAAACGCCGCCAGCCCCCCAGCCTGGCGCATGGTCAGCATGCGGTCCCGGCGTCCGGTCAGGATCTTGTGCGGATAGGCCTGGTGCCCCACATCCCACACCAGCCGGTCTTCCGGGGTGTTGAACACATAGTGCAGCGCAATCGTCAGTTCCACGACTCCAAGCCCGGCGCCAAAATGGCCGCCGGTCTGGCCCACGGAATAGAGCAGGTACAGACGCAGCTCCTCGGCCAGATCGTCGAGCTGGTCGACGTCCAGTTCGCGCAGGTCGGCTGGGGAATTGATCTGATCCAGCAGCGGCGTATCGGGCCGCGTGAGAGGGATTTCATCAAGCATTTGTCTATTTCAACGCCGCCCAAGGCGGTTTTCAAGCTTTTCCGGGGCAGGATAAGTGGTCGGCTAACTTAATGCAGGGTGACTAACAGGTCAATGAACCTGTCTCTGGGCAGTTCTGATCAAGTCTACCGATGCGTTGGTGGCCCCGTAGAGCGCCGGTAGCTTTAATCGCGCATCCCCTTGCTACTACGTGTCAATACCGATTCTGGATGGTGAGATTGGCAGCGGACATGCTAGTAGCTTCTGTGGCGCAGATAATCTGCCAGATCCAGCAGCTGGCTGGCGCTGTCCGGGAAACCCGCCAGTGCCGCGCGAGCCTTGGTGGTCAGCTCACTACATAGCGTCTGGGCTTGCTCCAGACCGAGCACCGACACATAGGTGGGCTTGTTGTGCTGGCTGTCGGACCCCTGGGGTTTGCCCAGGATCTCCGTATCGGCTATTTCATCAAGGATGTCATCCTGCACCTGAAACGCCAGGCCGATGGCATCGGCATAGGTTTGCAGGGCAGTCAGTTGCTGAGCGGTGCAAGCAGGTGCCGACAGGGCGCCCAGGGTCACCGCGGCGCGAATCAGGGCGCCGGTTTTCAGGTTGTGCAAATGCGCGAGCTGCTGCTGATTCAGCGCCTGGCCAACGCCGCTGAAGTCCAGCATCTGGCCGCCCACCATGCCCGCAGGACCCACCGCGACTGCCAGGGCTTGCACCATGGCCAGCTGGCGCCCAGCGTCGAGTTTGCAGCCGGATTCACTGAGTACGTCAAACGCCAGTGACTGCAGGGCATCTCCGGCGAGGATTGCGGTGGCGTCATCGAAGGCCCGGTGCAGGCTGGGCTTGCCGCGGCGCAAGTCATCGTCGTCCATGGCGGGCAGATCATCATGTGCCAGCGAATAACTATGGATCAACTCCACCGCGCAGGCAGCGTTGTCGGCATCATCCTGATTGCCGCCGACCGCGCTGTTGGCAGCATAGACCAGGATCGGTCGAATTCGTTTGCCACCACCCAGACAGGCATAGGCCATGGCCTCCCCCAGTCGTGCCGGCATCGACCTTGACTGCATTACCTGTTCAAGGCGCTTGGCCACGCGCTGCTGACCTTGCGTCATAAACGCGGCGAGCGAGGCAGTAGGATGGGCGGTGTTGGCTGATGCTGACATGAAAAGGCAGACCCGGAGGTGGCTACTCGTCTAGCTCGCCGTCGGCCAGCTCACCCGAGTCGAGATCTTCGGTATCGCCGTCCTCATTGAGCAAGACCTGCACTTTCTGCTCGGCTTTTTGCAGGGCGGTCTGGCATTCGCGGGTCAGCTTGATGCCCTTTTCAAAGGCCTGCAGGGACTCCTCCAGGCTCAACTCGCCTTCTTCCATGGCGGTAACGAGTTTTTCCAGTTCATCCAGGGAATGTTCAAAATCGAAGCTGTCGACGGCTTTTTTCTTGGGCATGGTGGTATCGCATTTGGCTGAATGGCGGCCCGCATGGGGTCAGGCTTGGAGTATACGCGATCTTGTCGGGAATTTGGGTGGGTGACAGCCAGGAGGTGGCGCTATACTCTTGGCTGACCTAATTTCCGGATAGCCTCCGGGTTCATACGTCTGATAACACCAGCTGGATAAGTGGCCGGACTGGAAGGATGACATGCCATGACTGATGGGGCCCCAAGACGCAGCTTCTGGCCCGAGGACTGGCGGATTCAGTTCGGCCTGATCCTGACCCTCGTGTGGTTCCTGTTCCTGGCTATCTACATCGCCCGTAACGTGGGCTGGCCCAATTTTCTCGATTTGCCCATTGAGGAAATGGGCACCTTTCTGGAAGGTGCCTTTGCCTTCCTGGCGTTCCTCTGGCTGGTGATCGGCCTGTTCATTCAGCAGTCAGTACTGGCGGAGAATAATGAAGAACTGCGCCGCAACAACCTGCATTCCGAGAAGCAGACTCAGGCCATCGCCGCCACGGAAATGAATGCCCGGCAGGAAACATTTTTCAAAATCTCCGAGTCAACCCGGCGCCAGCTCGGTGGCATTGCCGGTTTGCTGTTTATCTCCAGCCAGGGTCCGGTGGGTAACAGCAGTTACAGCAGCGAAGATCTTTCCCGGCTTTGGGAGCAGTATGCCAGCGGCGATTCAGAGGTGTTCTCCCGTCTGTTCCTCGGCCTAACTGCCAATGAAGAGGTGGACATGGCAGAACTTTTTTACGGCACCGGGCTTCGCCGCCGCCACACCGACAATTTTCTGGTGGGCTTTGATCGTCTACTCAAGCTGGCCAGGGGCTGTGATTCCGACAATATCATTCTCGACTCGCTCATCTACTCGGCGCACGGTATGTTGAATGTACGCATGCAGGAGTGCCATCCCGACATTAAATTCCAGCCGATCCACGGCACTGACACAGCAGAATATCTGCAGGGGATCGTCACCGCACAAGTAGGCGCTGACGCGGCCACTGATAATCATAACTGACAGGAGAACTACCCAATGGAACTGGTATCAATCATCGTGCTGCTGGCCCTGATCGAATATTTCGTTTTCGGCGCGCTGGTGGGCTGGGCGCGCGGCAAGTACAACGTACCGGCGCCGGCGATTAGCGGCGATCCGATATTTGAGCGGTACTACCGGGTGCAGGCCAATACCCTGGAGCAGCTTATGGGTTTTATCCCGGCTATCGTGGTGTATGGCTATTATGGCAACCCGCAGATCGCAGCTGGCCTGGGCGTGGTGTTCATTATCGCCCGGGTCGTGTATCTGCTTGGCTATGTAAAGGATCCCGGCAAACGCGCCCTGGGTTTCGTGACTGGCTGGCTGGCCACGATTTTCATGCTGGTGGCCGGCGTAGTGGCGGCGGCGCGGGCGCTGCTGGCCTGATTCGCCCGACCGCCTACCAGCAGCTGTGGCGCCGGGTTTGCCGGTGTGGCACTGGGCCGCGGGACAGGGCTAAACCCCCTGCCAGCCGCGGCCAAAAGCATTTCCTCAGGATTCCGCCCCGTGCTATCTTTTCTGCTTGTTTTTTCACGTCTAAAGTACTTAAAGTCTAAAGTTTTCAATGACTAAAGTTCCCAAAGACCAACCTTCGTAACTACAGGTGACACGACACAATGATTTCCCAATTCCCTCGATCCTGGCGCACATGGCAGTCCGCGATTCTGATGGCATTTCTGGTCAGCTGTAGTGGCGGCGAGGAAGGCAGCGGCAGTAACAGTGGCCTGACCCGGGTCGAACAGGGCAATCGCGACGGGGTGCTGCATTTTGGGAACGGCGTCGAGCCGGAGGGTCTGGACCCGCATATTGTCACCGGCGTGGCGGAGAACAAGATTGTCTCCGCCCTGTTTGAGGGCCTGGTATCCAAGCATCCGGAAACCCTGGAAGCGGTGCCCGGCGTGGCCCAAACCTGGGAAATCTCCGAAGACGCCACCGTTTATACCTTTAACCTGCGGGATGATGCGGTGTGGTCCAATGGCGATCCCGTCACTGCCGAGGACTTTGTCTGGTCCTGGCAGCGGCTGCTGACCCCGGCGCTGGGCGCAAACTACAACTACAACCTGTTCGCCGTTGAAAATGCCGAGCGCTATGCCAACGGCGAGATCAAGGACTTCAACCTGGTGGGGGTCAAGGCCCTGGATGAGCGTACTCTGCAGGTCCAGCTGCGCTCACCGACGCCGTATTTCTTGCAGATGCTGGATCACTACAGCACCTTCCCGGTACATCGACCCACCATTGAACAGTTCGGCACCATCTCGGATCGCCTGTCCACCTGGGCACGCGAGGGCAATATTGTTACCAACGGCGCCTTTACCCTCACCGAATGGCAGATCAATTCTCATATCCGGGTCGAGAAAAACCCCAGCTACTGGAACGCTGACCAGGTACGACTCAATGCCATTGTCTATTACCCGACGGAAAACCTGGTGACCGAGGATCGCATGTACCGCGACGGCCAGTTGCATTACACCGGCGACATCGTGCTCGATAAAATCCCGGTGTACCAGGCCGAAATACCCGAGCAGGTGCAGATCAATCCCTGGCTGGGCACCTATTTTTATATGTTCAATACCACCCGCGCGCCGTTCGACGACGTCCGGGTGCGCAAGGCCCTGGCCATGGCGGTGGATCGTGAACTGCTGGTGGAGACCGTGATGCAGGGCATTGTTGATCCGGCCTACGCACTGGTGCCGCCGGATACCCTCGGCTACTTTCCGCCCAAGACCTTCAGCTATGACCCGGACGGTGCCCGAGCGCTGCTGGCCGAGGCCGGTTATCCGGAGGGGGAAGGTTTCCCGGCTTTCGATGTGCTGTACAACACCCAGGAATCGCACCGTCGCCTGGCGGTGGCCCTGCAGCAGATGTGGGCCCGCGAGCTGAATATTCCGGCGCAATTGATGAATCAGGAATGGAAGGTCTATCTGGAAAACCAGGACAACATGAATTACGAAGTGTCGCGTCGCGGCTGGATTGGTGACTATGTAGACCCCAACACCTTCCTGGATATGTACGTCACCGACGGTGGCAATAACAATACCGGCTTCTCCGACCCGCGCTATGACGAGATCATTCTTGAACAGGCGCCTGCAACGCTGGATCGCGATGCGCGTTATGCGCTGTACAAGGAGGCAGAAAACATTCTGCTGGAACAGATGCCAATCCTGCCCATTTACACCTACAGCACCAAGCACCTGATTCGACCCAGTGTAAAAGGCATGCCAGCAAACATCATGGATTACCACAATTTCAATTACGTGTATCTGGAATCCAGCGCCACAGCCCCAGCAACAGCAACTGATTAAGTCCTGATATGTGGCGATTCATTGGGCTGCGAACGCTGCAGGCGATTCCAGTCATTTTCACCGTTATCACCGTAACCTTCTTCCTGGTGCGTGCCGCACCGGGAGGACCGTTCGACGATGAGAAAGCCGTCTCACCCCAGGTGCAGGCTGCCCTTGAGGCACAGTATCGCCTGGACCTGCCCATGCACGAACAGTATTTCGCCTACCTGGCGGACATGTTTCGCGGTGATATGGGCCCTTCGTTCAACTATCCCGGCCGCAGCGTCAATGAGCTGATATTCCAGGGCCTGCCGATTACCGCCGAGCTGGGTTTTTATGCCTTGCTGGTGGCGGTAGGCATCGGTGTGCTGTCCGGTGTCATTGCCGCGCTGCGCCCGAATACCCTGCAAGACTATATCCCCATGAGCCTGGCGATGGTCGGCATCTGTATGCCGTCATTTCTGCTTGGGCCGCTGATGGTGCTGGTGTTTGGAATCTGGCTGGACTGGCTGCCGGTGTCCGGCTGGGACCAGTCGCCAGGGGACAAGATTTTGCCCAGTATTACCCTGGGTGCGATGTACTCTGCCTATATCGCACGCCTGAGTCGCTCCGGCATGCTTGAGGTGATGTCCCAGGATTATTTGCGCACCGCGCGCGCCAAAGGTCTGCCGGAGCGGGTGGTGGTCATCAAGCACGCCCTGCGTGCTGGACTGCTGCCAGTAGTGAGTTATCTGGGTCCGGCCTTCGCTGGCCTGCTGAGTGGCTCCTTCGTAGTGGAAACCATTTTCCAGATTCCCGGGCTCGGACGCTTTTATGTGCAGGCTGCCTTCAATCGTGATTACACCATGATTCTCGGCACCACCACGTTTCTGGCCACGCTGATCGTGGTGTTTAACCTGCTGTCCGATTTTGTCGCCGCCTGGCTCAATCCGCGTTTGCGCTACCAGTTCCAGAAGGGCAAATGACCGATACCAGCACGCCAATAGCAAACGTAGCCGAGGCTATGCCAAAGGGGGTTTCCCTGTGGCAGGACGCCTGGGCGCGGCTGCGCAAGAACAAGCTCGCCATGTTCGGCCTGGGCTTTTTGCTGTTTATTATTTTAGTGTGCATCCTGGCGCCATTGATCATGCCCTATGGCTACGAAGAGCAGGACCTGCGGCTAGGGGCCAGCGGGCCGTCGGCTGCTCACTGGCTGGGTACCGATACCTTCGGACGCGACCTGTTGACCCGTATCCTCTACGGTGGCCGGGTGTCGCTGATGGTGGGTTTTATCGCCACCGTTGTTGCGCTATTGGTTGGTGTGACCTATGGCGCCATTGCTGGCTATGTGGGCGGCCGTGTCGATGCGGTGATGATGCGACTGGTGGACATCTTCTATGCCCTGCCGTTTATGATTTTTATTATCCTGCTGATGGTGGTGTTCGGCCGCAACCTGTTCCTGCTGTTTCTGGCCATTGGTGCCGTGGAATGGCTGACCATGGCGCGGATTGTGCGTGGCCAAGTGCAAAGCCTGCGCCAGCAGGAGTATGTCGAAGCGGCGATCTCGCTGGGGCTATCGCCGGGCGCGATTATTTTTCGCCATGTCATTCCCAATGTGCTGGGACCGGTCATTGTCTACACCACGTTGACCATTCCCCAGGTGATGCTGCTGGAAGCCTTTCTCAGTTTCCTGGGGCTGGGCATCCAGCCGCCCATGTCCAGTTGGGGATTGCTGATCTCCTATGGCGTGGAAAGCATGGAAGAGTATCCCTGGCTGCTGATCTTCCCCGGCCTGGCGCTGTCGCTGACGCTGTTTGCACTGAATTTTCTCGGCGACGGGCTGCGCGACGCCCTGGACCCGAAGGCTTCAAGGGATTGAGGGGCGAGAACTGACCATGGCACTGCTTTCAGTTAAAGACCTCAAGGTCCATTTCCATACCCGCAACGGTCTGGTGAAGGCCGTTGACGGTATCAGCTTTGATGTCGACAGCGGCAAGACTCTGGCCATTATCGGCGAGTCCGGCTCCGGAAAGTCCGTGGCCTGCTACAGTCTTCTGGGTCTGGTGCCGCGCCCGCCGGGTCGTATCGAAGGCGGCACTGCCCGGTTCAACGGCAAGGATCTGCTGACCCTGTCCGAGTCGCAACTGCGCAAGGTGCGCGGCAAGGGCATCTCGATTATTTTTCAGGACCCGATGACATCTCTCAATCCGTTCCTGAAAGTCGGCGAACAATTAATAGAACCCTTGCTGCTGCACACCGACATGAGCCGCAAGGAAGCCTGGGCGCGCGCTACCGCGATGCTGGACGAAGTCGGCATTCCGCAGCCAGCCCAGCGCATGAATGCCTGGCCGTTTGAATTCTCCGGTGGTATGCGTCAGCGGGTAATGATCGCCATGGCGCTGATCACCGAACCGGATATTATTATTGCGGACGAGCCGACCACCGCGCTGGACGTGACAGTGCAGGCGCAGATTCTGCATCTGCTGAAGGAGTTGCAGGAGCGGCGCAACATCGGCGTGCTGTTTATCAGTCACGATCTCAGCGTGGTGGCGGACATCGCCGATACCATTGCGGTGATGCAGCAGGGCGTGATCGTTGAGCAGGGCAGTCGCGACGAGATTTTCAAGCAGGCTTCGCACCCCTATACCCGGAAGCTGCTGGCGGCGGTGCCGGATTCGGAAAAGAAGCCAACCCCGGTGACCGATGCGCCGCCGCTGGTGCAGGTCAATGATCTTTGTGTCTGGTTTGGTGATGAGCAGCGCGGCAACCAGGTGCGCGCCGTTGACCAGGTGTCACTGGAGATTGAGAAGGGCGAGATATTGGGCCTGGTGGGCGAATCCGGTAGTGGTAAATCCACTCTGGGCCGCGCCATTTTGCGCCTGGTGAATGCCACCAGCGGTCAGATCAGTTTTCAGGGTCAGGACATTACCCATCTCAAACCAGCCCAGCTAAAACCACTGCGCCGCCATATGCAGATGATCTTCCAGGACCCCTATGCGTCCCTTAATCCGCGGATGACGGTGTACGACACCCTGGCGGAACCGCTGCTGCTGCACAAGATTGTCGGCAAGAAAGAGCTGGACGCCGAAGTCTTCCGGCTGATGGATTCGGTGGGTCTGGCCCGGGAAGCCGTGCTGCGTTACCCGCACGAATTCTCCGGCGGCCAGCGTCAGCGCATCGCCATTGGCCGCGCGGTGGCCACCAAGCCGCAGTTCATTGTTGCCGATGAACCGGTCTCGGCCCTGGACGTCACCATTCAGGCGCAGATCCTCGACCTGCTGCTGGAACTGGTGGACCGTTTCGATCTCACCATGTTGTTCGTGTCCCACGACCTGGGAGTAGTGCGTTACCTGTCAGATCGGATTATGGTGATGAAGCTGGGCAAGCTGGTGGAAACCGGTGCCGCCCATGATATCTTCGCCAACCCCCAGCAAACCTATACTCAGGAACTGCTCAAGGCCATCCCCGGCAAGTCGCTGCTGCTGGGGGAAGTGGGTAGCAGGAGCGCCGGTCAGGGAACACCCGACTAGAGGCTGCGAATCTTGGCACCGGTACGTAGCTGTTCTTAATGCGGCCAATCCGCAACAGGTCCTCCCAAATGCTCCTCTAACGTCGCACTGACTTCTTTTCGTGACGGCTTAACTTGGCGCTCCCAACCGGTTTCCTCAGCTATTGCCATCCACATTTTCGAAAGCCCATGAAGCTGACTTTGGGGTGCGCACTGGCCGACCGAGGGATTGGGTTTCTGTTTAGAGGCATTCAGGGTGGGCTGGGCAATTGCTTTGACGTGTGAAGCAGTAATGTCGGCCGTAGTCACATCGGTAAAATCAGTTATCCAGTAGTCGGCATCAAGTAACACTGGCATCTCGTCTTTGAAAAAGCGCGCGTTTTCGGCCACCATCTGATTGCCATCGATATGGCGCTGAGCGAATTGATCAGAGGTTCCTTAACTTTTTGCCTCGAAGAAATGAATGCGCTCGGCACGGCGCCTCGCAGAAAAGCGTGCCACGGGGTACGCTGTGAGCTACCAAAAAAGCAAGATTTTTGGATGCTTTGATATCCAGATACGCCTGGCGAGGTGTCTTGGTAAATTACGAGTTATGCTGCCTGTACCGCGCGTTCCTGAAACCGTGTTGCTATTCGTCCACCAATTTCGCTGTGAAATAGCCGCAGCTCAAAAAGGGATAGAGAATATGTCGGACGTTTCCACCTTCGTCACTCATCTGGAGTGTAGCTACACCGGCAAGACCTATGCTGCCGACCAGTTGCATGGCCTTTCTGAAGCCGGTAAGCCGCTGCTGGTGCGCTATGATCTCGACGCCCTGGGCCGGGAGGTTAACAAGCGGAATTTGCAGTCGCGCCTGCCGGAGTTTTGGCGCTACCGGGAATTTTTACCGGTGCGCAAATCCGCCAATGTAGTGCGGCTGGGCGAACTGATGACACCACTGCTGCCGGCTACAAAGATTCGTGCCCAGCTGAGCTGCGGGGAAATTCTGATCAAGGACGAGGGTCGCCTGCCCACCGGCTCCTTCAAGGCCCGGGGCCTGGCCCTGGCGGTAAGCATGGCAAAAGAGTTGGGGGTGAAGCGCATGGCCATGCCCACCAACGGCAATGCCGGCGCGGCGCTGGCGGCGTACTGCTCGCGCGCTGATATCGAGACCTTCGTCTTCTGTCCGGAAGATACGCCGAAGGTGAATGTGGAAGAGATCGCCTTTCAGGGCGCCAAAACGTTTCTTGCCAACGGCTTCATTAACGACTGCGGCCGAGTAGTGGGTGAGGGCAAGGAACGCATGGGATGGTTCGATGTGTCCACGCTGAAAGAGCCGTACCGAATCGAAGGCAAGAAGACCATGGGTCTGGAGCTGGCAGAGCAGCTAGGCTGGGAAGTGCCTGATGTAATTCTTTATCCGACCGGTGGCGGCACCGGACTGATCGGCATGTGGAAGGCGTTTAACGAGTTGGAAGCCATTGGCTGGATTGGCTCCAAACGGCCGCGCATGGTGGCAGTACAGGCGGAAGGCTGCGCCCCGATAGTGAAAGCCTTTGATGAGGGTGAGCGCCATGCCGAGCCGTGGCAGGATGCGCACACCATTGCCGCGGGAATCCGCGTGCCAGCCGCAGTAGGCGATTTCCTCATTCTGGATGCGGTGCGGGAAAGTGGCGGTTTCGCGGTGGCGGTATCCGATGATGCCATCAATGCGGCGCACCTGGAATGTGCGCGCACCGAAGGCATCCTGTTGTGTCCCGAGGGCGCTGCCACCCTGGCGGCTCTGAAACAGGAACTGGCCAGTGGGCGCATCAAGTCCGATGAAAAGGTGGTGTTGTTCAACTGTGCCACCGGTCTCAAGTATCCGATGCCGTCCAGCCACCACCGACTGGATCTCAAGCAGGCGATTGATTACGATTTTATTGAAAATGCTTGAAAGTCAGGGGGCCGGAAATACACAGGTCAAGGTAATAAAACAGCGCTGGAAAACTATACTGACCCCACTGCTGTTCCACAATTTCCTCAATGAAAATACTCGATCAAGGAAGTGCGCGGGTTTCGAGCGTTTCCTGAGTTTTCGAGTTTTCGGACATGAATCCTGGATACCTAGCTCACGGGGCGGAACCTCGAAGCCAGTGAACCTTGACGCTTGCATACAGCAAGGGGCGTCCGGCAGTTAGCTTGTGCCGCTGCAATCAAGGACCTACGCTGAACGGCGAAAAATGACCGTTTTCCAGGGCATTTTTCAGAGTGAAGGGACCCTGGCTTGCCGGGCGTAGCGAAGCGAAGACTGGAAGGGCGTGGTCCGCAGCGGCACAAGCTAACTGCCGGGCGGACCGTTCGGAGCCGCTTTTCAGCGCTGGTGAAAGTGACATGAAACTGTGGGACAGTAGTGATGCTGACCCAATTATTCTTCGATATCGCCTGTGCTACATTATCTTCAGAACTTGATCAGAGGTTCTCTTTACAACAATGACAGGATCACATCATGACGCCGACAATTAATGCCCTGCTTGACCAGTACGAAGACAAGAAGCTTTCGCGCCGCGAACTGATTGGCTCCCTGCTGGCCGCCACAAGCGCCCTTAGCCTGCCACAATCCGGTCAGGCGCAATCAACTTCGCCGGCAGCGATTGGTCGCTCCATGAATCATGTTTCTCTGTCAGTCAGCGACGTCAATCGCTCTGCTGATTTTTACTCCAGTGTCCTGGGCATGAATATCATCAGCCGGCCCGGCAACGGCGGCCTGAACATGGGTCTGGGTGAGGAAAGCTTTCTGGGGCTGTATGAGTTCGCCAATCCCGGCAGCATGCACCACCTGTGTATTGGCGTTGAAAACTATGATCCTGATGCTCTTGCGGCTCGGCTGGCGGACCATGGTATTGAGGCGCGCATCAATCGCAACCCTGCAAATCGAACCAGCGGAGGCGATCAATTGTACTTCAATGATCCGGACGGCATTTCCGTGCAATTGGCCGAGCACGGCTATCTTGGCTAGCTATGTCTCGTCCTATGTCTCGTCGCGCCGCTTGTTAGGGCTATTCGCCCTCGACCTCGGCGCGGCGTGCGCCGGCCAGAATTCCGGTCAACGCGTAATTGCCTTCGTGGCAGGCGTATTCGAACAGTCGCGCATCTCCGGCAAGTGATTGCATGGTCATCTCGGCTGTCCAGGGCTGCGCGTAAACTGCCGGGTCATCCATGGTAAATGAGTACTCAATCTGCGTTGCGCTGCTGCGACTAAAGCGCTCGGTCACCACCACATTCGGGCTGGCACCGAAGTGCGATTGCTGGGGATGAAAATGCCGTGTTGTCACCACCAGCGTATCTCCCTGCCATTGGCCTACCGAATCCCCCATCCAGCGTCGTAATGCTGGGTCCTGGTGGTCGTCTTCAAGGCGAATGATGCGGGCATCGTTAATCATTTCCGCGACAATCACCACGTAGTCATCAGTCTGGATGATCTGGTAGTTGCTGTTGTAATACATTGGCATCATGGGCGGACCGGCGCTGGATTCTGAGCTGCGATAGTCGAAAAACAACAGGCAGCGTTCACCAATGGTTTGTAACTCCGGCCCATCAAATGGGCCGACTCCTGGTTGCGCCAACCAGCGCGCCAGTTGATTGGGGGCTCGCTCGGATTCTGGCAGCCAGGGGATGCGGCCATCTGCCGGATCAACTATCAATGAGGTACGCACTTCACCATCGATGACGGTGAGTTCATCGCCGCGCTCCAGCCAGAACGTGTTGTAGCTACCGATATTTTCGCCTGTGGGCGCGCCGCGATCGGCCGCGCTGGGGCCGGCCGCCGCGGCTTCCCGTTGCAAAATCTGTGCTGCCAATTGTTCGGCTTGCTGATCAGAGTAAGCGCGCTGATTGCCCAGCGCTGCGCGGCGTTGCAGGGGTGTGCGGGTGACGTTACTCCATACACCCTGCAGGTTCGGCTTGCCATTAGCCAGCCGAGGTACTTCCCATTCCGCCGCCTGCAACGGCTGTGCCGGCAATGCCGGGTTCAGCAGGGCAAGCAGCACGGCGAGTAGCTGCCATGGGCAGGCAACGGGTAAGGTGCGACTGCGCTGGTTGCGATGGAGATGGCTTGGCTCAGTCCGATGTATTGCGAGACATTTTTTCGGCACAACTGTTACCTGCTCTGACCCTGATTAAGAAACCAAATCATTAGCCCCCCGGCTCGATTTCAGACCGATTGCATTGATCTGTACGTGCTGGCCGCATCCGGTCATTCAGACCTGGGGGCCTATGGTGTGTTGCGATTCCACCAGCCCCCGCCCAGGGCATGAAACAGGGCGGCGGTATCCGTAAGCCGTGCGGCCTGAGCTTGAACCAGGGCGATTCTGGAACGATATTGCTGGCGCTGGGCATCCAGCAGCCTGATCAGGCTGATAGCGCCAAGATCAAATTGTTGCTCAGCCAGCGCCAGGTTCTCGGTCGCCGACTGCTCCGCTGTAGCGCGCGCGGCCAGGGTTTCTGCATTGAACTGCAGGGCCTGCAGAGAACCGGACACGTCTGCAAATGCCTCCAGCACCGTGTTTTGGTACTGCGCCGAAGCGCGATCCACACCAGCGATCGCCGCCTGCTCTTCATGTCTGAGCGCACCACCGCGAAACAGAGGTTGGCTCAGGCCGGCACCAATGTTCCAGAGGATCGAATCCGCGGAAAACAAATCAGACGCCTGGGAATTCAGTGCGCCATAGCTGCCGGTGAGGGTAATCCGGGGCAGCAGGTTAGCGCTGGCGACACCAAGGTCGGCAGTAGCAGCCAGCAGTAACGCTTCGGACATCTTGATATCCGGTCGTTGCTGGAGAAGCTCAGATGGCAGGCTTACCGGGATTTCCCTGGGGAGCTGGAAATCAGCAAGCGTAAACGTCTCGGTCAGGGCGTTGCCTGGCAATTGCCCGGTCAGCACCGAAAGTTGATTGCGGGTATTGGCCAGTTCGTATTTAAGCGGCGGCAAACCCGCCTCGAGTTCGGCAAGTGCAGCCTGCTGCGCCACCAGCGTCGCCCGGGACAACGCGCCCAGTTCGAAATCCTGTTGCATCAGGGCAAGGCGTTCGCGCTCGCCCTGGGCGATTAATTCGGTCGCTCGAATCTGCTCCCGCAAAGAGGCTTCCTGGACCGCATAAGCAATCACATTGGCGGTTAATGAAATATAGGTCGCTTCGCGGCGAAATCGCTCGTACTCGGTTTGGGCAGCCATGGCTTCCAGTGCATAGGAAGTTCTACCAAAAAAATCGAACTCGTAAGACACATCGATGCTAGCGCTGTACAGTGAGAACAGGGTGTTGGGAAAATCCGGCTGCCCGAAACTGGCGCCGGCGAACAGTCGCCGTTCCACGCCGGTTCCGAGATTTACCGCCGGCAGGCGGCTGCCGCGCCTGGCTCGCATTAACTCCTGTGCCTGCTGCAGACTTGCTTCGGCTGCCTGCAGTTCGGCATTGGCTGCCAGTGCCTTGTCCACCAGGGTATTCAATTCCTCAGATGCGAACAGCTCCCACCACTGTGCCTGAAGAGTCTCCTCCGGCAGAAATACCTGGGAGCCACCATTCAGCGTATTGGACGACACTGTGTCGGTCAGTAGCTCGCCGTGACGGTAGTTCCTGACCTCCGGGTTAGCAGGGATTCCAGCCGTTGGCCCGGAGGTGCATGCGGCAAGTGCCAGAACAACAAATGCAGTGGGAAATACCCGGCCAAACAGGCAAGCAGCGCGCGCGGGGGTGGTCCCGGTGTGTGTCATCAATGCTTCCATGTATCAGTTGCTGTCCTGCCGATTGGCAATGGCGGTTCCGTCGGTGAGTTCCGCCGCCGGATAAAGCACCACCGGGTCGCCCTCAGCAAGCCCGCTCAGTAGGTTGGCTTCAATGCCGTTGTTCTGATCAATCTCGACGGTTTGCAGTCGGGCGGATCCGTTGTCGACAAGATATACAGCCCAGTCACCATCGTGGCGAAACAATGCACTGGCCGGCACGATAAGCGCGTCGTCACTTTCCCAAACCACGATCTGTACTTCGACCCGGTAGCCGTGCCCGAGACCAGCGCGTTCACTGACCGGATTACTGAACTGGACAATGGCGTTGACCCGCTGCTCTTCTACGCCGAGAGCAGAAAACTTGGTGACACCAAACGGATCGATGCGTTGGACAATACCCGCCAGCGGAGCGGCACCGCCCCAGTTCTCGATGATTACCCGGTCGCCGGTCTGAATCTGCACGGCATCGGTGGACAGCAGCTCGACAAGCACCTCAAGACCATTGTCCACGTCACCGATCTCAAGAATCGGCGCACCCACGGACAGAACAAGTTCGCTTTCCTGCATGACTCGCAATATCCGGCCGTCTATGGGGGCCCGGATAGCAATCGCTTCCTGTGATTCATCTTGCGTCTGGCTACTGTTGATAAATGCTGCCTGGGCATTGGCCAGTTCCGCCTCGCGCATGGCGAGCGCCGCTGCTGAATTTTCCAGGCTGGACCGGGCGGCATTTGCTTCCCGGCGGGCTTGCTCAAACTCTGATTCGCTAATGGTGCCAATGTTACGTTGCTCGGTGGCGCGTTTGATTGCGGTGTCGGCGAGGGACAAATTGATTTCCGCAGTGTTGAGATCTGATCGGGCCGCGCGAAGTGCTGCCTGTGCCGCCTGCACTCGGGTTCGGGCCTGTTCGCGCTCGCGGGCATCGAGCGTCGGTGGGCTGGATGGCAGCATGCGTGCGACAACCGAGCGACCCTGCTCGACCCGGTCGCCGGGTTCTTTTTCGACACGCAACAGGCGTCCCGATACTGGAGCCGAAACCACGAAAGTATCGCGCACGCGAGTTCGTGCGACTTCATTAATGGTGAGCATCATCGGGCCGCGGGTAACTTCACCGATATCAACCAGCATGGGTTGTGGCCAGAAGGCATAAACCATTGCTGATGCGATGATCATCATCGCGGCGATGGTCAGGCCGTGTCTGGATTGTTTCTTTCTGGTCATAATTTTTACTCTTTCGATTTCAGGGCTGAAACCAGTTCAACCCGGTCAGAAATACGCTTAACCAGCCATCCCGAGAAAATCGCCGCCAGTAATACCGCCAGAGCTGCAGAACCGATGCTCTCCGGTGAGTAGGGGGCCGATATTTGATACAGGTCGGTGCTGAATCCTTCGGCGATCACGATGGCAAAGTAATAGCCAAAAAAGGCACCAAGGGGGATGGCGGCAAATACCACAACGGCCAGCTCGCCGAGCAGGACAAACGCGGTTTCACCCTTGGTAAAACCGATGACCCGCAGACTGGCCAGATCGCGCTCGCGATCGGCATAGGCAATGCGCGCCGCGTTGTAAACAATGCCGAAGGTAATAATCGCGGCAATAAAACCCATGACGTAACGCATCGCCCCCGCGCCGGTATCCATAAGCCGCTGAAAAGCGATCTTGCTATCCTGCTTGAGCGTTATTCCAGCAACCCTGGGCATATCCTTGATCTGTCGAAAAACCTGTTCGGTTTGCGTTGAGTCGAGACTGAGATAAGCACCGGAAACACGGTTCGGTTCCTTGAGAACACGGTTCAGTGATTCAAGTTCCATATAGGTGAGAGAGCCAAGCAGGGTTTCGGAAATACTGCCTACCGGTATCTCAATGGTTGGCCGCCGTCCTTCGCGGACCTCTACCGTCAACACGTCACCAGGTGCAAGTTCAAGTACGTCTGCAATCGGCTTGGACAGGACAATTGAATCCTTGCTGAGCGTGATCGGTTGCTGTTGGCTATTCAGGGCTCTGTTCAGGCGTGGGTCTTGGACCAGTCCATTTATAGAGCCGCGGTATTCATGCAGGCCGTTTCGAAAAACTACCGGGACGATTCGAATTGGCTCGACGTAGGTTACCGCATCAAGATGCTGTAGATCGAAAATGGCTTGATCAGAGACCGCGCTGGTGAAGAACACCGACGCATCGCTGCGGTCCTGAACAGTGAACGACAGGTCGATGGTTTCGTCAAAGCCGGCATAGATGCTGATCATGCCAACGGACAGTGCCATGCCGGTAGCAACACCCAGGACGATGCCCAGCATTCGTCCGTACTGCCGCATCACGCCGCGAACTACCATTCGGCTCGGCTGATCCAAAAGCGCTTTCAGCCGCCTGGAAAATCCTTTGGCCCTGCTGTAGTCCGCTGGAGCCGGGGGTCGCATGGCGACGGCGGGCGTCAGCGCGAACACGCTGCGCAGTACCAGAATCCCGCCGAGAGACGCGGTCAGGGTGCTGATGAAAAAACCGGACAGGAATACCCCTGGCTCTACCTGGAACACGATGAAGGGGAACTTGTAATAGTTCTGATAGACGCCGGCCAGACTCCGCCCCGCGGCTATGCCCATGATGCTGCCAGCGATGGCGCCGCCGACGGCGATGATCAGCACCAGTTTCAGGTAGTGAATACCCACCTCGCGGCTGGAGTAGCCAAATGCCTTGAGCAGACCGATCTGGCCGCGTTCGGCCTGAACGATTCTGGAGACAACGATATACAGCAGAAACGAAGCAACTGCCATGAACACCGGCGGTATGCTGACGGCAGATGCGCGCAGACCGGATATTTCTTCGGTAATGAAGCGATTGGAAACCTGGTCTTCCAGACCATAGGCGCCCAGCCCGCCGGCGGGTTCCAGAATCCGGTCAACCGCATCCAGCACCTGCGCAAGTCTGGCTTCAGGGCTCAGGGACAACAGTGCCTCGTTAAACGCACCTTCCATGTCATAGACTGCGGACAAAGCCGTCTGGCTCATCCACATTACTGCAAAACGGCCGTCATCCGGAACCAGTTCTCCGGGCGGCGTGGTATAAATAAACTCGGGTGCCTCGGCGAGCCCGACAATTTCAAACTGACGTCTAGAACCGTTCATGGTAGCCAGCAGGGTGTCGCCAGGCACGAGATTTCGCGCCTCCGCGAAACTCTTCAGTAGAACTATTTCATCAGAGCGGTCCGGGTCAATCAGTCGGCCCTGGCTTAGTGAGATATCATTCAGTCGCGGCGAGCCAAAGTCCGGCAGCGAAATAGCCTGAGCGCGAAGGGGAATAGCCACCTCAGGAAGGTCCAGAAGTGCATCGCCTGTGACGCGGCCTTCGACAGCCACCACGCCAGCAATCGCGGCGAGCTTGGGCAAAACGTTTTCCGGTGCTCTTCGGACTGGCGCAAAAACGTCAGCTAATCGGTACCGTTCATAGTAGGCACGGCGCGTCTCATCCAGGGTATTGACCAGGCCATTCATCATCACCAGCATCAGCACGCCGAGCGCGATTACCAGGCCAATGGCCGCGGCCTGTGACTTGATGCGCAGCAGGTCACGCAACAGTTTTTTATCCAGCGGCGCTACCATTCGATTTCATCCGGTGACAGTTTTTCATTGTTGACCACGATTTCCCGAATGCCGCCATCTGCGAAGTGAATAACCCGGTCGGCCATTTTTGCCGTTGCGGCAGCGTGGGTGATGATCAATACCGTGGCGCCCAGTTTTTCATTCACGTGCTGCAGGACTTTTAATACTGAGCGTCCGGTGGTGCTGTCCAGGGCCCCGGTTGGCTCATCGCAAAACAGAACCCTTGGCTGCTTGGCAATAGCTCTGGCGATGGCAACGCGCTGTTGTTCGCCACCTGACAGCTGCGACGGAAAATGATCCGCACGCTCGGTCAGGCCGACCATGGCCAGCGCCTCTTCAGGCTCCATGGGGTCTTCGCCGATCTCGGTGACCAATTCGACGTTTTCTTCTGCGGTCAGACTGGGCATCAGGTTGTAAAACTGAAACACAAATCCTACCTGCTCTCGTCGGTAGCGAGTCAGTTCAGCATCGGACATGCCAGTCAGCTCCTGGTCCTGAAAATAAACGCTGCCGTCGGTCGCGTCATCAAGCCCGCCAAGGATGTTCAATAATGTGGATTTGCCGCTGCCCGACGGGCCCAGCAGGACAATGATTTCTCCTGCAGGTATGTCAAGATCTACCCCCCTGAGTGCATGCACCGTGGCAGCGCCTTCCCCATAGACCTTGGTAAGCCCCTTGATTCTGAAGGCAAGCCCGGGATCCGCCTGGGCATTGGAGCCTCCAGCGTTCCTGGTGGTTGCTGTTGTGCCAGGATTCATGGCGAGGTTTTAATGTCCCTGATGAACTGTTGATAGATATTTGTCATAAGACTGTAAAAGAACTGCAATTCATTACGGTAAAAACGATAATTTATAGTGTTTAATTACGGCTGAACAGAATAATCCGGCAAACAAGTTGCAGTCTTGCAGCTCACGCTGAGTTGCGCTGTACGCGATTGTCCTAAACTACTGTATTTTAACTCTAAGCCCCAATTACTGATGTTAATCAGAAAAACCCGCAATGCGGACCGGCACTCGATTTTTCAGCTCTATAAGAATGTAGCCCGCGTTCCCGGTGGCCTGGCTCGCCTGGAAGATGAAGTGACCCCGGACTATGTGGATCACTTTCTTGAACGTGCGATGAGAGATGGCGTAGCGCTGGTAGCCGAGTCAGCCAATGGTGATATAGCAGGGGAACTCCATGCCTGTTCGCCGGGTGTGTATTGTTTTTCCCATGTCCTGAACGATCTCACCGTGGCGGTCGATGCACAGTTTCGTCGACAAGGCATTGCCCGGCAATTGTTCGACATGCTGTTTGCCGAACTGGCGCAAACCAGACCCCACATTACTCGTGTTGAATAAGTAAGTCACTGTTGCTGGGGTAGTTGGGCTCGGCCGGCAGCATTGGCCAGTAGCGTCGCGGATCGGGCCGCGCAAAACCCGATACTCCATTAAATCGCCAGGTAGTACCGAACAGGCCGCAATCGCGAATGTCTGCTTTGTTCTACCAGCAATTCCGCCACTACGTTACTATCTCTGCATCCACTCACTCAGAGACTCTGGATGAAGACGCCTTTCTCGTTCAGACGCTCTGCCTGTGTCCACTCGGCCATCGCCCTGTTGGTGTGCATCAGTGCGCTGCTACTACCTGCTTCTGCCTATCCGCAATCTGAAGGCCTGCTGGATGTGGCGACGGTTCAGACTTCCACCTCACTTTCCTCCTATGTCCGCTACCTGCGCCTTCCGGCGGATCAACCGGTCACACCTGTTGCCGCACTTGAAGAGGGTTTTCTGGCACTCCCGGGCAATGACATCAGCTTTGGCTATACAATAGACCAATTCTGGTTCTTGCTGGAGACTACAAATACCAGCGGTCTGACGGTCGAGCTGGTGCTGGATACCAATGTCAAATTCATGGAGCCCCTGGTTATTTATGAACGCGACGGAGAATCCACACCGCAGGAAATCCTCAGGGGTGATGAATTTCAGTCTTTTGACAGCCGGCCACTGCCGACGCCCAAGCTGACACTGCCGCTCACCTGGCAGCCGGGTGAGAGCAAGCAACTGTTGTTTTACGTCCGCTCCGGTAGCGGCGTGGATATGACCCTGGAACTGGGCACACGTCAGTGGGTGACGGAAAAATATACGGATAACCGGCTGTTCTTTGCCCTACTGATCGGCATCCTTGGCACGCTAATTCTGGTCAACCTGTTTCACTACTATGCGGTACGCCGGTTGGCCCACTTGCTATATGCCATGCAGGAAATGGCTATTCTCCTGTTCATGCTGCACATGGATGGCCTGGCGTTTCAGTATCTCTGGCCTGAAAGCCCTGGCTGGAACGCCCACGCCACCATGGTGTTCGGGCACCTGGTCAACTTGATGGCATTGCTTTTCACTATTTTCTTTCTTGAGCTCAAAGACCGGGCGCCGCGGCTTTACCAACTGCTGGGAACGATGGCGGCAATCTCATTTACGATGTTGCTGGCCACCCCCCTTGTCGAGCCCCAGTTCTCCGATCAGGTAGGTCTGGCCATTTCAGGCCTGGGTGGCCTGGTGCTGTTTGGCACCGGCGTTTATATCGCGCTCAAGGGCTATCGGCCGGCAAGGTATTTCGTAGCCGGGTGGCTGTTCATGTCACTGGGTTCTTTTCTGTATGGCCTTGCCAATCTGGCGATAATAACGACTACCATCGCGCCGATACTGTTCCTGCGTGTTGGCGTCCTCGCCGAAGCCCTATTGTTGTCCTATGGTTTGTCCGATCAGCTGAAGACTCTTGATGAGACGGCGCAGGAATCCCAGCGCAAGTTGCTGGAGAACACCCGGGCACGATTACAGGAAGCCCAGGAAAGAATCAGGCTGGAGCAGGCGCGGTATGATGCCGAGCAGGAATTGCGCAAGAACAACCTGGACCTTGCCCGCACCCGGCATGACATCAGACAGCCAATTTACTCATTGCGCCTGGCGCTGCTGGCAGCAAGAGGAAACCGGAATGAGTCTGACGCCAATGAAGTGATCAATCGTTCTCTTGACCACATGGAGCAGTTACTTCTTGAGGAAGGCGAATTCAGAAATGAGCAAAACGGCGATAGCACTTTCCGTACCTATGGTGATTTATTGCAACAATTAAAATCAGAATTCGAAGACGAGGCACAGGCGCGGGGAATAGAAATCCGTACTGTGAACAGCAAAGCTGCCATCATGGTGCCCCTGGTGCCCCTGAAGCGTGTAGTCAGCAACCTGATGGCGAATGCGATTCGTCACTCACAAGGCAAACGCGTGTTGGTTGGCTTGCGAAGAAGAACTGCCGAATTAGAGCTCACGGTTCTGGACAACGGTATTGGCATCGATGACGCGCAGCGGGACGGCAAACGAGAAGGCCTGGGGATGGGGATCGTCAGTGCACTCTGTGAAGAGTTTGGCTGGACATTGAAACACAGTAGTGTCGGTGGCCAGGGCACCAGTTTCCGACTCGGACTGCCGCTATGAAAATCGCCATTGTCGATGACCATGAAATTTTCAGGCTGGGACTCAAAGTCCTGCTGTCCACTCTGGATGAAGTCGACAGCATTGCGGAGTTTGGGTCGGGACTTGATCTGCTCCAATCCAGGACTACCGCTCCCCTGGACTTAATCGTGATTGATTTCGCCATGCCCGATTGCTCGGGGATCGAGGTGATACAGCGTCTGCGGGCCGCTGACGACCCGGTGAAAGTGATATTGCTCACCGCCAGCGCCAGCAGTGCCATATTGAAAGAAGCACGGGCACTGGGCGTCCATGGCCTTGTTGCCAAGCGCGGGTCGGGTGAAGAAATCATGCTCGCGGTGCAGGCAGTGGCTGAAGGAGAAAAGTTCGTCAGCCCGGAGTTCGCCGCCTTGCTTGAGCAAAGCACGGTGCTTGACACCCTGACCAAACGGGAAATGCAGGTGTTGAACGCGATCCTGCAGGGCAATTCCACCCGGGAAGTCGCAGCGCTTCTTAATGTGTCCTTCAAGACCGTGGATACTCATCGCTCGCGAATGATGAACAAGCTGGGAGTCCACAGCCTCACCGCTCTTATGGAACTGGGCCGCGAAAACGGCCTGCTGAAAGAAATCTGACAGCACCGCCCCCCTACTCCTGGGTAAATCCGATTCGTCGCAAAAATCAGGTAAACACCTGACGCCTGCTGGCGCCACCCTGATCTAGTATCCATTGACACCTTTTTATCAGTACCGCCAATGGATCTCCGCTATGAAAAATAACAAACTCACTCGAACTCTCGGTTCGGCATTACTTACCGCCGGACTGGTGACTCCTCTGTCCGCTGCAGACAGCGTAAATGCTCCATTCGACAAGACCGGACCTAATGACGTCCTCATTAGCGACGTATTGTGGTCCAGTGCAAATCCTGAAGTGATTCGAATTTATGGGCAGAATCTCTGCGCCCAGAAGAAAAATGACGGTATTCACGTCAGTATCGGCCTGCCGTCTGCCATGAACGAATTGACTGCGCTGACCTGTACCGAAAACGTGGTGCCGGAGTTGGAACTGAGCGAAATCCTCGCGGAACTTCCTTCCGGACTGCCCAGTGGCTCTTATCGCGTCACGGTGAACAATGGCAAGAAGGAAGGTGGGTTTGAGTTTGCATTATTGGATGCCAGTGGACTGGAGGGACCTGCTGGCCCGCAAGGAGAAGAGGGGCCGGAGGGACCCGAAGGCCCTGAAGGTCCACAAGGGCCCGAGGGACCGGCAGGGCCAGAAGGCATAGCTGGGCCAGCAGGCCCTGCCGGAGAAACCGGACCTGCGGGCCCAGCCGGTGAAGCCGGGCCGCAAGGGGAGCCGGGACCGGCAGGTCCTGCCGGAGAAACCGGCCCGGAAGGCATTACTGGATTGCAGGGGGAACAGGGACCGCAGGGAGAAACCGGACCACAGGGTCCCGTTGGCCCGCAAGGTGAACAGGGCATTGCTGGTCCAAGTGGACCGCAAGGGGAACAGGGCGTGGCGGGACCAGTCGGGCCACAGGGCGAAGCTGGTCCGCAGGGACTAGCCGGCGCAACGGGTGCACAAGGGCCCATTGGCCCGATTGGTCCCATAGGCGCAGTCGGCCCTGAGGGTCCCGCCGGACCGCAAGGTATTCCGGGTGCTGCTGGACCAGCCGGACCACCGGGTGAAACTGGCCCTCAAGGACTGGCAGGCGCTATTGGTGCGCAAGGACCTATTGGCCCAATCGGTCCGATTGGGCCACAGGGCGCTACCGGCGCCACTGGAGCGGAGGGTCCCGCGGGACCGTCAAACTGGAATGCCATCCCTAATGTACCCGCAGACATTACTAACAGAAATGCCGAGACATTAGACGGTAGAGACTCTCAGTCTTTTGCTTCCCGAGGGTGTCCTGGCGGATACACTCGTTATGGTGCTTATTGCATCGACAATCTCCAGAGTTACGCCGAGAGCAGGGCTAATCTCTATCTTGGCTGTGGCGAGGCGTCGGTTGTCACTGTCAATGCACTTAAACAATGTGATTTGAACGGTGATTCTGATCCCACAACGGGTAGCAGTTGCGAGGATGCGACTGATGCTATCAACGGATTCAACGCCAGTCCGAGCAACATTCCAAGCCCTGCTATATATGTCGCTGATACGCTCACTGCAGGCATAAATGTCTTTAGCGAAGATCTTATTTATTCGGGGACAAACAATACGCTGGTAGTACGCCAATTTGACCCACCGCTTGGCAAGCCGTTTTGGGCCACCTACTGCATGGTTTATGCAGGGAATTAGCTGTACGTGGCAAAGACGCGCAAGACCAAAGGGATCAGGATTAAAGTGAGGATTTCATAAGCCAAAATCCCCACCCCTTCGGTGTCCCGCAAGTCAGTCTGCGGCGCCACACGGCATTCAGGCATCTCATGACTGGCGAACAAAAGGGCTCACCCGCAGGGGTGGGTCCTTTTTTATTTTCACCGGTTTTTGACAGTTGCCGTGTTTATTGCCCATTGTGTGATATCTGGCTGGCGTGTGAGATCCTCAGGGCTTCTGCCAGCACGCAGATGTTCAACAAAGAGTCCTGTGCTGGCGCCCGTTTCAGAACGGCACTACCCATGTGTTCGCGCCTGTTCATCCCTGCGCCCGCGGCATTAGTGCGTCCGTGCACGTCATCTTCGAGCCGCTGGATTTCATTGCTTGCATTGAAGACCCTGCGGTTATGCGGAAGATACTGGAGCATCTCGCCTCGAGAAAGACGACCGATCAACAGGCACAATCGCCGCCAGGCAGGGCGCCGCCCCAAATCGGTTTGTTTGATGCGTAGCATAAAGAATACGGTCAGTCTGCCAAGGGTAAGGTCAAAGTCTAACAGGGGATAGGTCGTTAAATATAAGTGTAACGTAGCCAATGTATTCAAAATGCTGAGACTTATCGTCAGTTTGGCGACATGTGGTTGTTTTCAATGGTTTTTCCAGGCTAATGTCCCCTGAGCCCCAATTGCTTATGTTAATAAGAAAAACCCGCAGCGAAGATCGTTACTCGATTTTTCAGCTCTATAAGAATGTAGCCCGCGTTCCCGGTGGCCTGGCTCGCCTGGAAGATGAAGTGACCCTGGACTATGTGGATCACTTTCTTGAACGTGCGATGAGAGATGGCGTGGCGCTGGTAGCCGAGTCTGCCAATGGTGATATAGCAGGGGAACTCCATGCCTGTTCGCCGGGCGTGTATTGTTTTTCCCATGTCCTGAACGATCTCACCGTGGCGGTTGATGCACAGTTTCGTCGACAAGGCATTGCCCGGCAGTTGTTCGACATGCTGTTTGCCGAACTGGCGGAATCCAGACTCGACATTACCCGGGTTGAGTTGATTGCCAGGGAGTCTAATACCAGTGCCCTGCGCTTCTATGAATCCCTGGGCTTTGTGCAGGAGGGTCGTTTCGAAAAACGCATCAGGAATCCGGATGGCTCAACCGAAGCCGACATACCGATGGCCTGGCACAAAGCCCAATGAGCATCGCAGACCTGCGTATTTTCGTCCCCTACCCGCAATGTCAATCCCCCAACCACTATCCCCAACCCAAATACCGACGCCAGAAACTCTAAAGCGCACGGGAACTTATAGATAGCCTGACCGTTTAGGTGTTTTTGACAGTGCTATGGGCGAGCGTGCTACGTTGTTTGCATGCTGGTGATCGGCGCGCGCTGACGCAACGTCATTTAACAGTGGGTGCAAAAGCAAGCGCACCGGATTCTGTTTATCGCGTCAGCTTTATCGAGGTGTCATGAGATCTCTCACAGCTACAGGTTTCGCGCTGCTTGGGGCGGTGCTGATCGCTACCAGCTATGGCCTGGCGCGTTTTGCGTTTGGGCTTTTTGTGCCGCAGATCCGCGACGAGCTGGCGCTAACGCCCAGCGTCATCGGTTATCTGGGCGCACTTCCGTTTATCAGTTTTGTGCTGGCAACACTGCTTGCGCCCTGGGCGGCGGATCGCACCGGCGCTCGCAACACCGCGGTGCTATCGGGGTTGTTTGCGGTACTGGGTCTGGTACTGATTGCCACGGCCGCAAGTCCATTGGCATTGGCTGCCGGTGTCATTGCCTGCGGAATCTGCACCGGGCTGATGATGCCGGCACTGACCGCGGCGATGCAGGCCCTGGTCAAGCGCGAGCTTCACGGTCGGGTGAGTGCGGTGATGAATGCCGGCACCAGTATTGGCGTCTGCTTCGCCGTCCCCACAGTGTTGTTTCTGGCGGATGCCTGGCGGATCGGTTACTTCTCGTTTGCGGTGCTCGCAGCCCTGGCGACCGTGGCGGCGTTCTTTTTGCTGCCGTCGGTGTCGAAAGTCGTGCCGGCCAATGCTGCACCACCGCCGCCCATCAGCGTGCTGCAGTGGTCGCGGCTGTTCAGGTTGTCGCTGTTCGCGTTCGTGATGGGATTTGTTGCCGCGGCCTACTGGATTTTTGCACCCGATCTGGTGGTCACCCTGGGTGAGCTGCCATCCAGTCAAACCGCCTGGCTTTGGCTTGCGGTCGGGGTCGCGGGACTGAGCGGCGCCGTGGTCAGTGATCTTGCCGATCGCAATAACCCGCCGATCACCCACGCGCTGCTGCTGGTGATGCTGTCGGCGAGTCTGGCATTGCTGGCGGCAAGTCCTGACCGGGTGTTTCTGGCTGCTTTTAGTGCGCTGGTGTTCGGTGGTGCCTACATGAGCCTGACCGGTCTGTACCTGTTGACCGGCATTCGTCTGTTGCCCGGACGCCTGTCGTTTGGTCCGGTGCTGCCCTTTATGGCCTGTGCCATTGGTCAGGCGGCAGGCTCCCCGGTGGTTGGATTGCTGGTCAGCGAGTTCGGTTACGCAGGGGCATTCTCGATTTTCTCCGCCATCGGCATCCTTGTCGCGATCGCCTCGCCGCTCTATCCCCGTTATCTCGAGACTGAGGAAGAGGTCGTTCCGGAAGAAACCGGGCTGCAGGCCGCCTATGACTATCAGCTTCAGGACGAAGAAGGCGAGCCTTTGGTCATTGAGACGGAAGAAACCGCTGAAGAGATGGTGCTGGACTAGGGAGCCTCTGAATACTTCTACCGGTGTTCTATTCGAGTCTGTCGGGCGCTACTGCCAGGCGTCGCGCGCAGGGAATGGCCAATCCCTTGCCAAGCGGGACAACGACGCAGTTGCGTCCGACAAGCCCTGCCCGGAGGGGCTTGTCGGACGAGCCCACTGGCTTGGTTGCCTCGCCAGTGATCTCGTCTGGACACCAGAGCATCGGCAGAAGTATTCAGAGGTTCCCTGGATTTACATGGCTGGCTGCAGCAATGAATTGCCCTGGAGCCGTTTCTGCAGCAGTGTAGTTACCCCGCAGTGATTATCCTACACTAGGGTGTATTTACGATTATCCCATTTCGATAAATCAATTTTGTGAACAAAACCATGTGGCGATTTGATAACAGCTATTTGCACTTACCTGAAGACTACTATGCCCGGCAGTTACCGGAACCGGTGCCGGAACCCGGGCTGGTGATCTTTAATCGCGATCTGGCGGTGGAGCTTGGTCTGGGGCTGGACGACCTGGGCGACCAGGAGCTGGCGCAGCTGTTCTCCGGCAACCAGCTTCCCGAGGGTGCCGAGCCAATCGCCCAGGCCTATTCGGGCCACCAGTTTGGCTATTTCGCCAGGCTTGGTGACGGGCGCGCGGTGCTGTTGGGCGAGCATCTGACGCCTGCAGGCCGGCGCGTCGATATTCAGCTCAAGGGCTCCGGGCGGACGCCCTACAGTCGCAACGGCGATGGCCGTGCCGCCCTGGGTCCGATGCTGCGCGAGCACATCATGGCCGAGGCGATGCATGCCCTGGGAATCAGTACCGCGCGCAGTCTGGCCGTGGTGAGTACCGGTGAGCGGGTGTATCGCGAGTCGGCGCTACCGGGCGCTATTCTCACCCGTGTTGCTGCCAGCCATCTGCGGGTCGGCACCTTCGAGCACTTTGCCGCCGAGCGCGATCTGGAAAGCCTGAAACAACTGGCAGATTACGCCATCAACCGACACGATCCGGCGCTGAAAGATTCCGACCAGCCGTACCTGGATTTCTTTGAGGCGGTGATGCAGCGCCAGATTGCGCTGGTAGTGGACTGGCTGCGCGTCGGCTTTATTCACGGTGTGATGAATACCGACAATATGACAATCTCCGGCGAGACTATCGACTACGGGCCCTGTGCCTTCATGGACAGCTATGATCCGCAGACCGTGTTCAGTTCCATTGATCATGGTGGTCGTTACGCCTTCGCCAACCAGCCCCGCATCGCCAAGTGGAACCTGGCCCGTCTGGGTGAATCCCTGTTGCCCCTGCTGCACGATGATGTCGAGCAGGCAGCAGTCCTGGCCAACTCGCTGCTGGAGTCTTTCGATAGCAGCTATCAGCAGGCCTGGCTCGCCATGATGCGCCGCAAACTGGGACTGGCCGGTGAGCAGGACGTCGATGTGGAACTTATCGATGAATTGCTGCGCTGGATGCAGAACCACCAGGCTGATTACACCAACACTTTTCGAGATCTGGGCGCTGAGCAGGCCCCAACCGGCGAGCAGTACCAGAATGATGAGTTCATAACCTGGCACCAGCGCTGGCAGCAGCGCCGGCAAGACAGTAATCAATCGCTGCGTTCGGCAATGGCAATGATGCGCGACAACAACCCAGCCCTGATCCCCCGCAACCACCGTGTGCAGGCCGCGCTGACTGCCGCAGAAAGTAATGCCGATTTTTCGGTGCTGAAGTCACTGCTCGAAGCGTTGCGCGATCCCTACACCGACAACGGGCTGTTTCAGGAGTATGCAACGCCACCGGCACCGATGGAGCAAGTGCGACAAACGTTTTGTGGTACCTGAGTTTACGTGTTGATGAGTTATGACCTGGGTATTGCCAGCTCACTGGGTTGACGGTCAGCGTCGAAAACCAGTGCCGAAGAGCAGCTGCCGAGTCACAACTGAGAGACTGTCAGACCCCGGTACAGGCGAGTCTTGCCGGCGGGTCAGGGCAAGTTGCTGCGCAGGCTGATGGCACCGCGGATTTGCCCTGCGCTATAGCCGGTGGCCAGATCATCAGGGTAGTGCTCGGCCAGGGCGGAACGTACCGCCGGGTCCAAGTCTTCACCGTGGCAGGTCAGGCACAGCGGCATGGTTGGCTGGGCCTGCATATAACGGTACTCACCAACCACCACTGCTGATGCGTTAATGGCGCCGCCTGCTTCGCCAGACTGCTGGCGCCGGTCAAACTCGGCAAGTGTGGCCCGCTCCCAGGCATCGGGAACGGCAAGGTCGGCATTTCTTGGTTTCAGGCTGACCCGGCGCACTGACCAGCCGGAACTGGCGCTGAGCTGCGCGGCTATTTCCGGGGCGCGTTCGGAACAGACATTGATCGCCGCAGTTGGTCCGCCGGCCGCAAGGGCTCCCTGCAGGGTGGGCAGCAGAGTGCCGACAAAGCTCTGGGTCAGGGACCGGGCCTCGGTCTCCAGTGTGCCCAGATCGACAGGCTCGCTGTCGTTGCAACTGGTCAATAAGGCCAAAACTGACAGTGTTTGCAGTGCGGTCGCGGTTTTCATTTCGGGACGTCCTCCGTTGATAAGTCTGCCGCAAGTCTGTGGCGGCGACCAGTATCTGTCCAACTGCAATCACCAGGCCGCCATTCCCGAATGCAATCCCAATGCAGTTCCTAGTGTAAAAAATTTTCGCTGTAATGAAACACATGGCGGTCCACCGTGATCAGCAGTAGTGCCAACGCGGCAGCAACCAGCATACCTGCGCTTCCGAACTGCGCAAAGGGCTGGAGCGCGATTTCATTGTCGTTCCAGACCAGGCCCAGATGCACCTCGAATCGCACCGCCACACCCAGCGCGATTGCAGCAAGTGCCAGGTATAGCCAGCGCAGATAGGCTGGATAGTAGGCAAAAAGGTCAATCGCGACAGACACCAGGCCCAGCATCAGTGTTGTGCCCACCAGGGCTTCACCGATGTCCGCCAGACTAGCGCGGCCGAAGTCCGGATCGAACATTGCGCCATACACCAGCCATACCACCGCCTGGGCAGCGAGCCAGGCAAGACAGAAGAGCCACTGTGCCCGGAATATCTGCGTGGCCGTTACCGGAAGCTGGGCATAGAGTCGAGTGCGGCGCTGATCACTGTTGTTTACCGTCATGATCAGCAGATGGACAAAGTAGACCAGGAGCGTGACGAACATGAATACCACCAGCGGCCGACTGTTCATGGCACCCAGCAACACCAGGAAAAACACATTCAGTGTGGCATTGAATAACAGCAGCTGGCGGTTGGCTGCCAATTCCGTGGTCAGTAATAGTTTAAACATGATGTTCTCCGTTGCTGGTACCCATAGCCTGGCGCAGGATGCGCACGGCGATTTGACCGGCAGTCATCGGGATCTGTTCGATGTCGTTGATGCCCTGGCGTTGCAGGTAGGCGACGGTGGCATCCGTGTCATCGGAGATCACTTGCTGGTAAGGCGGTTCCGAGTGGATAACCAGGGCGTGGGGAATGTCCACCAGTCTTTGTTCACAGCGGAATGACAGGCTGCGCCAGGATTCCAGCAGGTCTTCCTTGATCGCGTCGCGAATCACCTGGCCCCGGTGCATGAACACCAGCCGGTCCGCCAGGCCCTCGATTTCCTCGGTGTGGTGGGTGGCATAGAGCAGGGCGGTTTCGCCACTTGCCACGAAAGAAAACAGGGTATCCAGAAACGCTTCCCGCGCCACCGGATCAAGGCCATTGCTGGGTTCGTCCAGCAGCAGTAATGATGGACGATGGGCCAGGGCGCTGACCAGCGCCAGCTTGGTGCGCTGCCCGGTGGAGTAGGCTTTTACCTTGAGGTTCAGGTCGAGGCCGAGTTTCGCGGCGAGATCCTGAGCCAGTTGCTGATCCCAGTTGACATAGAAGCGCTGTAGCACGGTCAGGTTCCTGGCACCGGTCCATGAGTCGAAGAACGGGTGGTAGTCACCCACATAGCCAACATGATTGCGCCATTGTCCGGAGTCGCTGTCCGCAGTTTCATTGTGCACGGTGATGACACCCTGGTCGCGGCGTACTGTTCCCATCAGACATCGAAACAGCGTAGTTTTCCCGGCACCGTTGTCGCCAACAAGACCAACGGCACAGCCGGGCGCAACGCTTAGGTCGATCGGACCAAGACTGAAACCGTCGTAGTTTTTCACCAGTTGCTGAATGTTCAGTTTCGGGATCATCTCAGTCTCCGGGTTGGGTCATTTTGCGGAATATCGTTGCTACGGTCGCGTGATCCAGGCCGTCTTTCTGCGCCTGCTCAAGCAAAGCGCGAAGCCGGGACTCGAAGCGTTCCTGGGCCAGGGCTGACTTATCTGCCTCCGGCAGGGCGGCAACAAAGTAGCCCTTGCCGCGCCGGGCGTAGATCAGTCCTTCATTCAGCAGCGCATCGTAGGCACGCTGGACGGTGATCACCGAGACCTTGAGCTGGCTGGCCAGGGCGCGGATAGAGGGTAGCCCGGCGTCGGCCTGCAGCTCGCCCGCCAGAATCCGGGCACGGATCTGGGTCAGGATCTGTTCCTGCAGGGTGGCATTGGAATGCGGTGCAATAGTCAGCAACATGCTTTTTATCTCTACTGTATATATACAATATATACAGATGAAAAAACCCGCAAGAGATTTCTTCAAGGAATTTCAACTAATTGAAATTACGATGATTTTTTAGGTTCGGAAAGGGGCTTTTCGGGCCTGGCGGAGTCCTGGGACTGGCGGACCTGCTCGGTGAGGGAGCGGAAATCGGTTTTACCGCTGCCCATGCGCGGGAACTCCGCGATGGTTACATACTGTTTGGGCAGGGCCAGATTCGGCAGTTCCTCGGCCAGTTTCCGGTTGACCGCCTGGCCGTCGACGTCGCTGCTGGTGACCCCGATGATCCGCGAGCCACGCCGGGAGTCTGGCAGCTCCACCGCGCAGCATTCCACTTCGGGCGGGGTAACGGCGTCCATGGTCTCTTCCACGGCCACCAGGGAAATCATCTCTCCGCCAATTTTCACAAAGCGCTTTAGCCGGCCCTGGTGCCACAGGTAACCGTCGGCGTCCAGGTAACCTAAATCGCCGGTGTCGTACCAGCCGCTTTTCAGGCGCAGGTGGGTTTCTTCCATCTCGTTCAAATAGCCCTGCATCACATTGTCACCACGTACCAGAATCCGCCCGGTTTCACCGGTATTGCAGTCCTGTGAGCTATCAAGGCTCTGGATGCGCACCTCGACACCAGGAACGGGTTTGCCAATACTGCCGGGCTTGTTGGCGTGGCGAGGGTTGGCGGAAATTACCGGTGAGGTTTCAGTGGTGCCATAGCCTTCGATAATGTCCAGGGCGTGTTTCTCCAGAAATTTGGCACGCAGACTGTCGGGGCACTTGTCCGCACCGGATACCGCCAGCTTGATGCTGGCAAAGTCGCCGGGTTTGGACTGGCGCAGATAACCCTCGAGGAATACCGGCGTACCGATCACCAGCTCGGGTTCGTCATCACGGATAATGCTGGCGATGGTTTTGAAATCCAGCGGATTGGCGTAGGTGATCGCGGTCATGCCCAGACAAAGTGGTGTCCATAGATTGCCGGTAAGGCCGAAGACATGAAAGTAGGGCAGTATCGCCAGCATCTTGTCCATGCTGCGGATTACCATCATGTCAGAGAAGGCATCGATATTGGACAGGATATTGCGCTGGCTGAGCTGTACCGCCTTGGGCTCTTTCTCGCTGCCGCTGGTAAACAGGATTACTGCCGGGCGGTCGAGGTCGTATTTACCGGTCAGACGTTTCAGCAGCGGTAGCGGTAGGCGGCTTTTGATCGCCGCCAACAGTTTTTCACCATTGCCGAGATTGCCCATGATGTCCTCCATGAACACCATGCCCGGGACTTTCTCGCAACCGGTTTTTTCCAGCACGGTCCGCGCAGTGACAATGGTTTTGAAATCGCATTGCTGCTGCGCGAATCGACAGTTGCGCGCCGGGCCCGTGGAGTAGTTGATCATCACCGGTGTGAGCCCGGCCATCAGCGCGCCAATGATGGCCAGGGCACCGGCAGATGATGTGGGCAGCATGATACCGATGCGGCCGCTTTCTGACTTGCGAAAGCGTCGCGCCAGAATCAGCGCCGCGATCAAAGCCTGGCCATAAGGCACTTGCCGTTTGGCGGTGCGATCCAGAAAAGCCAGCTTGTCCGGGTGCCGGCGGGCAGAGTCTATGAAGCGATGCTGCAACATCTCTGCATGGTAGCCCAGCGACCGACGGCTGGAAACTCGGAATGCACAGTTGTGGCGCGTCGTCTGGCAGCTGGGCAGGGGCGGTGCTAGAGTAGCGGGACTGGATTTTTGACCGCGTCACCTGACTGCCTGGCTGATTTACGGAGAAAGCTATCAAATCCTTGCTGTTTATCGTCCTGGCACTGGCTGCGTCGCTGTACTACACCGACCTCGAGTCCAGCAGCACCTTCAACGGTGTGGCCCTGCCCATATTGGACTTCCTGCTTTTGTGTAGCCTGGCGATCTGGCTGGTCAATCGCGGCATGGGGCAGCGCCTCGATCGGGGCGGCGTCGATGATGGCGCTATTGGCGGCTTTTTCGATGGCGGAGGTGACGGCGGAGGCGGCGGCTGTGACTAGCCGAAGTTGGCCGATGTGAGTCTGGTGTACGCGCTGTTGAATCAAACTGACACGCTTGCACACTGGCGCTTGCCACCCTAGTATCCGGCGCTGGATTTAACCGACAGGCATTTCCGGTGCGGCACCTGCTAATTACCCACATCAACACCATCTGGCTGCTGCTGGTAGCCGCGGTATTGTCTATTCTGCTGATCTTCCCCGATTGGCTCACCAGGGAGTCTATCGCCGCCTATCTGGAAGGATTGGGCAGTCTGGCACTGCTGATCTACGTGATTCTGTCTCTGGGGCGGGCGCTGCTGATGATACCGTGCACGCCGTTTGTGCTGGCCGGCGGCATCGTGTTCCCGGACCAGCCTTTTGTGGTGCTGGTTATTTCCCTGGCTGGAGTTGTCGTCGGGGCCTTCCTGGTATACAGTTTCCCGTCTTTCGGCAGCTACGACGAGTACCTGGAAAGCAAGTATCCGGATAAAATAGAGGCGATTCGCAAGCGTATTCACGGACCCTATTCCTTCTGGATTATCGCTGGATGGTCGTTTTTCCCGCTCGTACCCACCGACCTGATCTGTTATGTGTCAGGTATGGTGAAGCTGCGTTTCCGGAAACTGATTAGCGCTTTGATGGCCGGTGAAATTCCGCTGGTCATTGCCTATGTGTTTCTGGGCGCCGAGATTGGCGAATGGCTCAGAATCTGAGCCTTGGCAATAGTTGACCTTTCAGTATACAAGAAGGTATGGAAAGCAGATGAATTCAAGAACCAGGATTGGCGATCACCTGAAGCTGATCCGGAATATCCGCACCACGGGCACAGTGGCACCCAGCTCGCGCGCCATGATCAAGAGTTTGCTGTCCAAGTTCGAGTTCAGCAAGGCCCGCTGCGTGGTGGAGTTGGGTCCCGGCAATGGCTGTATTACCCGCGAGTTGCTGCGCCGTCTGCCCGAGGATGCGAAACTGATATGTCTGGAGCTGAACAATGATTTTGTTGCCCAGCTCAATGCCCTTGAAGATCCGCGCCTGCACGTATACAACGCCTGTGCCTCGTCAATTACCGAGATCCGCGCCGAGCTTGGGCTGGATGTCGATTACGTGGTATCCAGCCTGCCGTTGTCGATCATGGAGGACCTGGTGGTCAGCTCGGTAATCGACGCCGTGGCCAGCGCCCTTAAGCCTGGCGGGCGGTTTGTACAGTATCAATACACTCTCAGCAATTTCGAGGATATCAAGCCAGCCTTCAGCGAAGCCAAAGTGCGCTTCACGCTGCGCAATATTCCCCCCGCGTTTATCTACGACTGCGTCAAGTAAGCCCGCCCTATGTAAGCGAATCAGGGCAAGGTAAACGCCACCAGCTCCGGGCTGTGTTGCCGGTCGCCAATCGCCACCAGCAAATACTGCTTGCCGTCATGCAGATAGCTGATCGGGGAGTTGCTGGTGCCAGCCTCGAGCTCGATTTCCCAGACCACCTCGCCTGTTGCCTTGTCATAAGCCCGGAACATTGGACCGCCGCTGTTGGTGGCGATAGCCATGGGCATATCCGGCGGGATGCGGCCATCGCGCGGCACATTGGTTCGTCCTTCGCCAATGAACAGCAGGGAACCGGTCACCAGTGGTGCCGGGCGTCCGGGAACGCCAAGCTTGCCCAAATTGAGATGGGCGATAGCAGGATGGTCTCGTGGCCCGTCACCATTGGCCACCATCCAGACATGTTCCCCGGTATTCATATCAATGGCAGTAATGCGGCCATAGGGTGGCTTGGTAAGCGGCAGACCCCGAGGCCCGGCGATCCAGCGCCGGGATCCCTTTACGTAGGCCAGATTGGAGACTTCGGGATCTCCAGGCACCAGGTCGGCAACAAATGCCGAGGTAATCGAGGGTATGTAGAGATAGCCGGTTTCGGGATCAAACGCTGCACCCTGCACGTCGCCGCCACCCTGTGAGCCCGGTAGCTGAATGGTGCCCTGGGTGCCGCCCTCGACAGCGATCGTCGGCGGCGTAAAGAGTGGCCCCATGACATAGTTGCTGACGATCTCCAGGGCTTCCTGGCGAAGCTCAGGGGTGAAATCGATCAGGTTATCCACGGTGGCTCCCTGACGGTCAAATGGTGCCGGTTTGGTGGGAAACGGCTGGGTGGGTGAGGTCACTTCACCGGGCACCGTGGAAGCGGGCACCGGGCGCTCCTCGATGTCCCATACCGGCTCACCGGTTTCCCGGTCCAGTACGAAGGTAAACGCCTGCTTGGTAATCTGTGCCACCGCCTTGACTGGCTCGCCGTCCACGGTGATGTCCATCAGGATTGGCGCCGCCGGCGGGTCGTAGTCCCACAGGCCATGGTGCACGATCTGGTAATGCCAGACCCGTTCACCGGTTTCTGCATCCAGCGCCACCAGCGACTGGCTGAACAGGTTGTCGCCAATGCGGTGGCCGCCATACATGTCATTGGTGGACGATGATACCGGCATATAGACCAGCCCCAGTTCTTCGTCGGCACTGAACAGCGCCCAGACGTTGGCGTGGCCGGTATAGGACCAGGATCGGTCCTGCCAGGTGTCGGTGCCGAATTGGCCTTGCTGGGGAATGGTATTGAAGGTCCAGCGTCGCTCGCCGCTGCGCACATCGAAGGCATGCACGTCGCCGCGCGGGGCTTCCTTGTTGGCAAAGTTATCGGTCAGGGCCTGGCCGACGATCACGACATCATTGATCACCATCGGCACGCCACCCCAGCGAAAGCGCTCGAAATCGGCCGGCATTATTTGCAAGTCTACGCGACCGTTGTCGCCAAAATCGGCAATGCTCTGCCCGGTGGCTGCGTCCAGGGCATAAAGATAAGTGCCACGTTGCACTAATATGCGCTGATCATCGCCGTCGCTCCAGTAGGCCGGGCCCCGGGTGGTCGCTCCCGGCAGGCCATCGGCGCCGCCTGGAGGTTCCTGGACCCAGAGGGTGTCGCCGCTGCCGGGATCGAATGCCTCAACCAGGCCAACGCCGTTGGTGATATAGGCTATCCCGTTCTTGACTATGGGCGTACCAACCCAGTTACTGGTGAAGCGCTGCTCAGGATTTATGGCCCGGTAGTAGCTGTCCAGTGCCGGGCGGCGCCAGGCGATTTCCAGCTGCGCCACATTAGCGCTATTGATCTGGGTCAGCGGCGAGTATTTGGTACTGCCAGGATCGGCACCGTAGGCATCCCAGCCATCTTCGGGGGCGCCCTGCTGGGCCTGAAGCGGCGCTTGCGGGAGCAGTGCCAGGGCCAGGACCAAGGTCAGGCCGTGCCGGTAGCGGCAGGAGCCCAGCATACGGTGCAGGGTGGGGTAAGACGTGGAGTGAATCGGGCGCATGGTGGTGATTCCTTTCTTATTATTGGTAATTGGCTTTCAGCCATTCTACCGAATCCCGGCAAGGGGGAAAGATTTGACCACCACGTATTTGGTCGAAACCCAGTGCAGCACAGGGAACCCGGCGCTGACTAAATCAGTTTGTTTGGGTTCAGCGGTGCGATCAGCTGTTTGCCGCCACACAGGAACCCTGTTAGCCTGAAACAGGGCACATGCAGGGACACTACCCTACCAGATGTGCTCAATGCGGATAGACCAGGCACCACATATTGAAAACTGTAAGAAAAGCGTCAAGAATTGTTCAATAAAGTGACATATAACCGGTTTAAGGTGTGCTGATCGGCAATCCAAGGGGAGAGAAACCGTGTTAAACGGGCTGCTTAATCTGGATACCACCACTTACCTGTGGTTGAGCAGGTTGCAACAGCGCAGTGGCGCTGTGCACCTGAATCGCTGGATATCGCGTTCCGGAGACGGTCCGCTCTATGTTGCCATCGGGCTGCTGGTGTATTTCACCCAGCCGATCAACTACCTGGATTTCATCAAGGTTGGTCTGTTGGCCTTCCTGATCGAACTGCCTTGCTTCATGTTGCTCAAAGCCGCAATTCGCCGCGATCGACCGTTCGTGAAAATTCCCGAAAGCCGGTCGATTATTCAACCCAGTGACAAGTTCAGCATGCCTTCCGGGCACACCGCCGCCGCGTTCCTGATGGCCGGGGTTATCAGCTACTTCTACATCGAGTACATCGTGCTGGTGTATCTTTGGGCGTTCGCCATTGGCACCTCTCGGGTCGTGCTGGGGGTTCATTACCCCAGCGACGTGCTCGCCGGAGCGATGCTGGGTAGCAGTGCCTTCCTTCTCAGTCTTGCTATCCTGATTTAAGCAGCGGGCTTCGTGTTGCGCATTTTGTACGGTATTCAGGGTACCGGGAACGGTTACCCTGCGCGCGCCCGGGCGCTGGCCAAATGGATCAAGGATGACCGCCAGTTGCGGCTGGAAGAACTTGCTGAAAGCCTGTGGGGTGGCCTGGAGCTCCCGGTGGAATACGATCGCCGCTTCGGCCGCAGTCTTATGTCCGGGCTGATTTGCTAGCGCGACTCTGGTGGCTGCAAAGCGAACCAGGCGTCCGTTGTTTAACAGTCAGTTTGCCAGTCAGTTTGCCAGTCCCACCAGCTGATCGCGCAATTTTGGGTAGCTGCTCTTCTCGGACAGCCAGATTGCCAGAAACTGGTTGGTGAAATCGGCGTCGGTAATTTCACCGATAGGCTCGCCATTGAAGTAAAAGCTGCTGCTCAGATTGTCACCCACGTGCAGCACCAGTTCATCGCCTTCTTCGATGTTCGGCCACAGTGCCGCGAGCTGGTCAAGCCACGCTTCCTGCTCTTGGTGGTCAAGACCAAGCTTTTGCCACTCCTGGCGAGTGCGCTTGATGAGCTCATCTGTCCGGATGTCGCGCCGGTAATCCAGTTCCAGGGCCAGCCCCGGCTCGATACCATCAAAGCGGCCGTCTGGCGAATACAGCCGACTGTCGTATATAGTCCAGAACCACACCTTGAGGGTGGCAGAGCCGACCCGGTTAAGGTCTTGTACTGGCGTGGCGTGAGCCTGACCGGCAAGCACCAGGGCTGCCAGTAGCGCACTCGCGAAAGTTAAACTAGCGTAGCGCAATGAGTTTCTCCCATTTTCGTTCAGAGACATAAAACAATACGGGCAACAGCACCATCCAGGTCACTGCAAGCACCACCAACGTGACCACCGGGGTGTCACCAAAGGACACTGCACCGAGACGTTCCCCGACCCCGTAATTGAACGGAAACGCCGCCGTGCCAGCCAGTGCCGCAACCCATTTATTGCGGCCGAACACTGCCAGTGAGCGGGTCAGCGTTGTCGAAAAGGCGACCCAGAGCACCACGAGCCAGGCAGGCAGGAGCAGTGCCGCGTCGTCGAACTGAAACAGGCCGGTGACCGTCATCAGAACGTCAGCGCTCAGGCCGATCGCCGCCGGGAGCAGCAGTTGGTGAGGCTGCACGGTGCGTGTGAGCAGCAGCAGCGCGGCATAAGCGAACACCACTGGCGCCACCAGCCACAGCCAGTCAACGCGGCCCAGCACGCAGCCGATCCACATCAGGTTGAAGGCGACCAGATTAAACGGTTTTGACAGCAGGAAGCGCATTGCGACATTCCCGTGGTGGCCAGCCTCAGGAATAGTGGGGTGCTCTGGAAGCCAATAGTTGAACTGCACTGATCCGGCGCTCCCGAAAGCCGCCTTCGCAGTAGCCGAGGTAGTACAGCCAGAGATTGCAGAACTGGTCGTCGTACCCCAGCTCCCGCACGGCGTTGATGTTCTCCAGGAAGTTGGTTTTCCAGGCAGCCAGGGTTTGCGCATAATCCAGTCCGATGTCGTACACGTCACGGATGATGAGTTCGGTCTTGCTGGCCATCATGGACGACATCATGGTCATGGACGGCAGGAAGCCGCCGGGGAAAATATGCTTCTGGATAAAATCTTCGCTGCGCGAATATTCCCGGGCGCGTTGGTCAGCGATGGTAATAGCCTGGAGCATCAGCTTGCCGCCGGGTTTGAGCAGCGAGTTCAGCTTGGCAAAAAAGCCGGGCAGGTATTTTTCACCCACAGCCTCGATCATTTCCACAGAGACAATTTTGTCGTATTCGCCTTCCAACAGGCGGTAGTCCAGGTCCAGCAGTTCAATCTGGTTGCTCAGACCGGCCTGGATAACCAGTTCGCGAGCGTAGGCCAGTTGCGCGTCGGAGATCGTGGTCGTGGTTACCCTACAGCCGTAGTTGCGGGCCGCAAACATCGCCAATCCACCCCAGCCCGTGCCGACTTCCAGCAGGTGATCATCAGGTCCGAGTTCCAGCTGCTCGCAAATTCGTGCCAGCTTGCGCTCCTGAGCCTCGGCCAGGGTATCGTCGGCGTTGCGGAAGATTGCCGAGGAATACTGCATGCGCGGATCCAGAAACGTCTGGTAGAGCGAATTACCAAGATCGTAATGGGCGAGGATATTCTTTTTCGCCTGTTTACGGGTGTTGGCGCGGGCCAGCATCCGCGCCAGGCTGACCGGTTTCAGCAACCAGCCAAAGCGGCGTTTCCATTGGTCCATCATGTCCAGGTTGCGGGCAAAAAAGCGTGTGACCGCGGTGATGTCCGGCGAGGTCCACCAGCCGTTAACGAATGCCTCGCCTGCGGCAGTATCACCGCCCAGCACGGCTTTCAGATAGCAGCGGGTATCAATAATGTTGACTTCAGCCTGTAGCGCGTCAGCGCGATCACCAACCTCGGCAATAACCCGGCCTTTTTCGCGCAGCAAAAAATGGCCGGAGCTGGCATGGCTGAGCACTTCAATCAGTAAGCGGCGCAAAAGCGCGGTGGAGCGTGACGACTCATCCTGTTCGGGGATGGCGCGATCGGCCTGGGCAGCAAGCTGCTTCTGGTTCATAAACTACCTTCTTTGGAACTAATCCGCTGTTTCTCGGGATGTTGATAAAGCGGCACTCGCTTGATGAAAAGCTTCAATGCCTGCCAGTAAATACCTGCTACCACGCTGGCCGTTTGGGCCGGAGTTTTTAGCAATACGCGGGTCAATTCTGCTTGGTTCAAAGGTACGCGCTGCAAACTCAGGGTGGCATCAAAAACCTTCTCGCCACTGTCATCGCTGGCAGATTCTATGTGCACCAGGCAACGGGCCTGTTCGGGATCCGGGGGAATCAGCCGCCAGCGATAGGATTGGCTCATGGGATTGAATGGGGAAACATGGAACGCCTTGGCGTGGGGTTCGGGCTGGTCAATATTGAGCAGGTAGTAGTGACGCTCGTTCCAGGGTGTATTGCTCACTTCTGCAAGCATGTAGGTGAAGCGGCTATTCTGTTTCAGGTAATACAGGTTCAGCGGGCTGAAATAAATTCCCATGTAACGCAAGTGACAAAGCACAAAGGTTTCACCGCTAAAATTCTCAATCGGCGCATCGGCCAGTTCGGCCATCTTCTGGCGCACTGCTACATCAATCGGCTGGTCAGTGGGACCGATATAGTCCTGGCGCTTGAATCGACCCCAGCTCAGAATGCCGCGGCCCAACTGCCAGAACCGGCTGAGTACTTCCGGGATCTCATCGGTTTTGAGCAGCAGCATGAACAGTTTATTGTCGAATGAGTGGTTGCGCGGTACAAAGCGGCGATGTCGGACGAATCCTGTATAAATCGCGCTTTCCAGGTCGTTACCCAACTTACTGCTCACCTCGTTACCGGACGTGTGGTCCTGCCGCAACTTGTGGTCAGACTTGCTCACAGGGTTTCTCCAAAACGCTGGCAAACGTCCAGGGCAGAGCGGACGCCATCCTCATGAAATCCGTTATACCAGTATGCGCCGCAATAGTGGATACGATCCTGCCCGCAGATTTCCCCGCGACGCTGTTGCGCGTGCTGGGATGCGGTGGAGTAGACTGGATGGGCATAGGTGAAGCGCCGGATAATTTTCTCCGGGTCGATCCTGTCGGCGGCGTTCAGGGTCACCAGCAAGGTGTCATCTCTGGGTAGGCCCTGGAGGATGTTCATGCTGTAGGTCACGACCGGTGCCGATGCTTCGTTGTCTTCACCGGCCAGAAAATTCCAGCTCGCCCAGGCCAGTGACCGGGACGGCATGATGGACGCGTCGCGATGCAAAATCACATCGTTGTCCTGATAACCAATAGCACCCAGGATCTGCGTTTCCAGGCTTGTGGCATCGTTGAGTAGTGCCAGGGCCTGGTTGCTGTGACAGGCCATCACCACCTGATCAAAACTCGTTGACCCAGCTGCGGTACTTACCTCGATTCCGGTCTCGTGGCGGCGCACTGACTGCACCGGGGTGCTGAGGTGAATGCGATCGCGAAAGCCCCGGGTCATGGGGTCTATATAGGCGTGGGAACCGCCCTTGAGAACGTACCATTGCGGGCGATTGCGTACGTCCAGAAGGCCGTGGTTGAGAAAGAACTGCAGGAAAAAGCGCAGCGGGAAACCGCCAGCCTGACGTACGCTGCAGGACCAGATCGCGGCGACCATGGGCAACAGGTAGTTATCGCGCAGCATTGGTCCGAGACCCGCGTGTGCGATGAAATCATCCAGTGTCTGGTCGCCAACCCGGTCTTCTTCCAGCGCCTGTCTGGCGAGTTTGTTGAATGTCAGTATGTCGCGTACAAAGCGGATGAACGCGGGACGCAGCAGGTTGCGACGCTGGCAGAACAGGGTATTGAGGTTATGGCCGTTGTACTCCAGTGCGTCAGCATCGTTGCGCACACTGAAGCTCATTTCGGTGGGCTGTAATTGCACCCCGAGGTTGTCCATGAAGCGCAGGAAGTTGGGATAGTTGCGGTCGTTGCAAACGATGAAGCCGGTGTCGACTTCAAGCGTGCGGCCGTTCGACTCCACCGGCACGGTGTGCGTGTGGCCGCCGATATAGTCGTTGGCCTCGAAGACCGTTACGTTGTTCTGGCGCTGTAGTAAATGCGCAGCGGTCAACCCGGCGATTCCCGAGCCAATGATAGCGATACGTTGTCCTGACATGTGACGCGACTTCCGTGTGTCTGTCCTGGTCAGTTGCTGACAGTCCGGCCGACCAGTAAAAGCTGTAATCCAAGCGGCAACCGGCCCAGAAGCCTGAGGGTGCCAGTAAACAACCGGGGAAAGTGTATTACCCGGCGCCTTTTTTCGATACCGTTTCTAATCTTGCGCGAAGCAAACTTGACGTCGACCCGCATGGGCATCGGGAAATCATTCACGTCGGTAAGCGGGGTTTCCACAAAACCCGGCGCAATGTAGCTGACATGCACCCCGTCTGGCTTGAGGCTGGCAGACAGGGTCTTTGCCAGGTACTCAGTGGCGGCCTTGGAGGCGCCGTAAGCCTCGGCTCGTGGCAAGGGCAGAAAGCTGGAACTACTGCCCATCAGCGCCAGTGTACCGCCACTGCGGATCTTCGGAATGGTGTGCTGCAGGCAGTTTGCCATGCCGATGACGTTGATATTCATTACCCGCGCAAAAGATTCCGCGTCAAACTGCCGGGCATCAATATACTCACAGGTTCCGGCATTCAGGATCACGATATCCAGCGTCGGTATATCACCCAGTGCACGCTCGCAGTCATTAAGGTCTTGTATGTCGAAAGCCAGGGATTTGGCAGTATGGGGATATTGCTCTTTAAGTTCAGCCAGAGCGGACTCATTGCGGCCGCAACAGTACACAGTATGCTGCTGTGCCAGGTAGTCCAGGGCCAGCTGCCGGCCAATGCCGGAAGTGCTGCCGGTGATTAGTACGTTCATTGGCCCAGGCGTTGCTTTACACGTAGTACAATACGGCCGAGCAGTGGCAGGTTTTCATAGACCATGGCGCCCATGTCGAAGTAATCGCGGTGATAATAGATTTTCCCGTTGCGGGTGCGCAGGTAGCTGGCCCCTTCTACCCGAATCACCTTGCCTTTGTTCAGGCGGGGGTGGTTCAGGAACATCGTCCAGGACATAAAAATGTCAGTCCCGTTAGTGATGGTCTTGTGAAACTTGAATTCGCAGTTTTTCAGGTTTCTGAACATCCTGGCAAAGTATTTGAGCAGGGATGCTTTGCCCTGAATTGCGTGGGAAGGATCTTCGAAGTAGATATCCTCGCTATACAAGCTTTCCACGTCGTCCAGATTCTCATTGCCAAGCGTGTGATAAGCCTTTCTGACCCGATCTGCCAGGTACTCGGCGCTGGTCAGGGTGCCGGCGTTTGTAAGTTCGGGAGCGGTTGTCATACTATGCAACTCAAAGTTAATTGGATCATACAGCGCTTACGGCCGCAGCGACCGGCTGGATCACAACGAGACGGGTATTGACATGGCTTTCATCGAGTGCGGCCAGGGTCCGTTTCAGAGCGCAATCCCGATTCCCCACCCAGGGCCGGAAATGGTTCTGCTAACCATCATTTCCGCGATGCCCGTTTTCGTACCCCCGACAGTGATCTGCCGCTGCCGGACGGGCGTTAATTACCAGTATGCTTACCATGACTTCGACATTTAAAGGGCCGGCCATGAATGCGCCGGTTAATAAAAAACTGAATCAGCCGCGCAGCGGGACTTCGGCGAGCGAGCCGAACCGGGTGGAACGCACAGAAGCGTCCGCAGACAGTGACGAAAATCTGCTGATTGCGGTGGGTAACACCCAGAATACAGCCGCCTTTAACGAGCTTTTCAAGCGCTTTTCCAACCGCATATTTGCCATGGGGGTCAAATTGACTCGCAACGAACAGCTGGCCAATGACCTTGTTCAGGAGGCCATGCTGACGGTTTGGAAAAAAGCGCCGCTCTACGACCTGGATCGGGGCACCGCCCAGAGCTGGATATTTACGCTCACACGTAATCGGTGTTTCGATATGCTGCGTAAGATAAAGCGACAGCCCAGTACGGTGAGCGCCGACGACATCTGGCCTGTTGAAGGGGATATGGATTCCAGCCTGGTTAATGAAGAACAGGGAACTCTGGAAGTCGAGATCGCGCAGATCGAAAGTTATTACGGCCAGCTACCGGACGCGCAGCGTGCGGTGGTTGAGCAAATCTATATTCAAGACCGCACGCACGAAGAGGCGGCGGAAGTTTTAAACATACCGCTTGGTACACTCAAGTCGCGATTGCGGCTTGGAGTTGGCAAGCTACGACAAATGATTGGGATCGAACAAAATGACTAGTGCTGTTACTTATCATCCATCTCCGGAGATGCTCAGCGGTTTCGCAAAGGGCAGTCTGTCCACCGGCCTGAGTGTTGCTATTTCGGCACACGTAGAGCTGTGTGCACAGTGCCGCGAGCGAACCAGTGCCCTGGAGACCGAGGCTACTCTGGAGTGGCTGCAGGACCCGGCTCGTGATGCTGTTGGCGATCGCGACTTCTCGCACATGATCGACGCCATCGTTAGCCAGGCGCAGCAAGCCGACGACGTCGAGGAGACCGAGTCCTCGGTGCAGGAAATTCACATGCTGGAAGGTAGCGTCACGCTGCCGCGCATTTTGGCCAAGCTGGCCAGTGAAGGCCTGGTCTGGCGCAAGATGGCAGGCGGCATCAACCAGGCAGCAGTGGCACTGGACGATGAAACCCAGTGCGAGTTTCTGTATATGAAGCCTGGTAGCCAGGTTCCGGTACATAAACACAAGGGCAACGAGATTACCCTGGTGCTTGACGGCAGCTTCAGCGATGAATCAGGCCGCTACGAGGCATCTGACTTCGTATCCCGCGATTCCCGCCACCAGCACCAGCCAGTCAGCGAAGAAGGCTGTCTGTGTTTCTATGTGCTGGACAATCCGCTGGTCTTCACCAGTGGTCTGGCCCGACTGCTGAATCCTCTCATCCAGTATCAATTCAAGCGCGCCACCTCACGGGCCTGAAACCCCAGCTGACGCCTGCCCAGACCTCAACTCCGAGGTCTGGGCAGGTCATGCCTCACCAAACAACAATTCCGCTTTAAACCCCTGACAGTTTCCTGGAGCCGTTGCTCCAGTCAAGCTCGTTGCTTAGGGGGTTCTGCGCTGCGCGTCGATATTCATGGCGATGGATATGCGCTCCCGGTTACCCGTGTAGGGTCGCACCCCGTGTCGCAACCAGGCCGGAAACACGATCAAATTGCCGCGCGCCAATTTAAAATCCACCTCGTATTGCTGCGGTTTGCCGTCCATCCCGGACATACGCAGCGACGTTTCGCGCATGGCACACATCGGAAAGCGCGGGTCTTCCAGGTAGAAATTGCCACCCACGTCCTCGTCGTCGGTCTCAGCGCCCATATCCAGATAGAGCACCGCGGCCCAGAGATTGCCGGGATGGGCATGGACGTGGTTCAGGCCGCCGTGGGGTGTGACGTTGGCCCACATGCGCACGAACCAGTCCAGATCTTCGGCACTACCGCCTAAAAAATGACTCATGCGTTTGCAGATGTTGGTGGCAGTGGTGGCCAGTTGGCTCGCCGCCGGGCCACCCCAGTTCAGCATGTCGCTGTCGGAATGCCAGCTGCCGATATTGGAGCGCTTAACGCCGTCGCTCGCAGCGGCCCGGTTGCGAATCACCCGCTCCAGGTCCGCCATCAGATGCTCGCCGTTGTTCACCGTGCAGAACACCACCGGGGTTTCGAACAGGCCCATCTGCTGGGCCTCGACTTTCAGATCGTAGCGGTCTTTTGCTGCTTGCATAGGCGCTATTTTTACGCGCCAATGTGACGCGTGCATGACACTGGCTCACGCCGCTGGCAGTGGCCCCCAATCCCCCTCGAATTTGCGCGGCCAATCCATCCAATCGTCATAAAAATGCAATAAAAACGTCGCAGAAGTGAAATATGCCACTCCTATTATGGTCCGACATAAATTCGTACGATCGAACGCAGTCTTAACAACAGTTTCAAAACAGTCTCGAAACAAGTCCAAGGAGTCGACATGAAAAGCATGAGAACCAAACTGAGCGCGATTGCCAGCGGTGTGGCATTGGGAGTCGCTTCCATGGCGGTAACAGCCGCAGACCAACCCCAGCTTGCAGCAACCGGTCCGAAAGCTGATGCAGTATTTACTGGTGGGGCAACAATCAATGGCGGCGCAAGCTTCCTGTCAACCGTTCCGGCTGCTGATGCGGTAGATCTGGTTGCCACTATCAGCCCGGCGGCTGGCGATGTCGGCCAGAGTGGCTCACTGGTTGCAGTTCTCGAGGTTCCGGACGTGGGTCTGTTTAACCTGCTTTCCGGTGGCATCTGGGTGCCTTTCGACGGCACTACCATTCTGCCTTTCGCCACCAAGACCCTGTCTGCTTCCGAGCCGGTAGAAGTGCTTGACGGCCTGATCGGCGCCGACACCAACCTGACCGGTCTGACCCTGACTGCCTATGTCGGCTATTACACCGGTGGTGATGTCAGCAATATTACCTACACCTCGGCTGGTGCCAAGGTCACTATTGCCCCGACTCCTGCTGCGGGCTGCCCGGCTGGCACCATTGCCAACTCTGCAGTGCCGAGCTTTGAAGGCAAGCCGGTATGCAACATCCCGGCCGGTACCATTACTTCCGACCTGCGCCTGACTGCCAACAACACTTACTTTTTCAATGGCACTGTGTTTATCGGCGACAATACCGTAAACACTCCGGACGCTGATAAGGTGGTCCTGACCATCGATGCTGGCACCAAAATTCTTTCCGAAGGCAGCCAGAGCGCTCTGGTAATCACCCGCGCTGCCAAGATTTTTGCCAATGGCACGGCTACCAAGCCGATCATTATGACTACTTCCCAGGACAACGGTTCTCTTGATGTCGCTAACGCCCGCGGATTGTGGGGCGGCCTGGTGTTGTCCGGCTCGGCCCAACTGAACTCCGCCAGCGGTTTTTCCGACGGTGAGGGCTCCACCGGTCAGTACGGCGGCGGTAGCAACTTCAACAACGCCGACAGCAGTGGCGCGCTGACCTATCTGCAGATCAAGTATGCCGGTTTCCCGATTACCCAGGACGACGAATTGAACAGCTTGTCCCTGCAGGGCGTGGGTTCAGGCACTATTATCGATTACGTTCAGACCCATAACGGTGCTGATGATGGCGTGGAATTCTACGGTGGTGCGGTCAATGCCAAACACTTGCTGTTGACCGGCAACGATGACGACTCCATTGACTGGACCCTGGGCTGGAGCGGCAAGTTGCAGCACGTTATTGTGGAGAAGACCACCGGCGGCGACAACTGCATCGAGGCCGATAACCTGTCTTCCGGCCCGACCAACACCCCGCGCTCACAGCCGACGGTGTCCAACCTAACCTGTATCACCAGCTCTGGCCAAACAGCTGCCGGTCACGCCTTCGAGCTGAAGGCCGGTACCGGTGGCAATTTGTCCAACGTGGTCGTGGGCGGCAATCTGGAATCGACTGAAGGCTGCGTTTTTATTGCCAACGAAGCCACTTTCACCCAGTCAGGTGCTTCCATTGCAGCGCTGAATGGCACATTGACTCTCGAGAACACCCGAGTCACAGACGCTTGTGGTGCCAACCTGGGCGGCGAAGGCCCGGCCTGGACCACGGCCGAATGGTTTGCTGCGCAGTCTGGCAGTAGCGCCGGTACCGTTGACCTGGGTGGCCCTTACGGTTGGGCCAACGGCACGGCGCTGAATGCAGTACCTCACAATATCCCGTCAGATTCTTTCTTTGACCAGGTCGATTACATCGGCGCGGTGAAGGACGAGTCTTCCGACTGGACTGAAAGCTGGTCCTTCACTGGCTATCAGCAGTAAGCGCTGACCGTCAGGCTTGACTGAAAAAGGGCGTCTTCGGGCGCCCTTTTTTGTCGGTTTTCATTGCTGGCGTTACCTGGCACAAGCGGGAACCACCGAGTCCGTGGGCTTCTGGGGATGTGGTTCACCGTAATACTAATGTAATAAACCAGCAATAAACTACAGCCACTTTGTAGCCCACCAGCCCAAAATTTACAGTCAATGCCCGGGATATTTTCCATGAAGCACAACAAACTCGCTCTTGCCATAGGCACCGCGCTGGCAAGCACGATCGCGTTCGCCCAACCTCCCCAGATCGAAGAGATCTCCGTCATCGGGCAGTTTGTGCCCGACGAAAAGCGCGGGACCGACCAGGTGTCCAACGTGGTGGGTGGCGAGCAATTTGAGCGTACCGGTGATGCCAATATCGCCGAGAGCCTGAAGCGAGTGTCTGGCCTGAGTACGGTAGGCGGTAAGTTCGTTTACATTCGCGGCCTCGGCGAGCGCTACTCAACCACTTTGCTTAACGGTGCGCGACTTCCCAGCCCGGAGCCTATTAATCGGGTGGTGCCCATGGACTTGTTCCCCACCGCGGTGCTGGACAGTGTGCTGGTGCAAAAGACCTATTCTGCCGCCTATCCCAGTGAATTCGGCGGCGGCGTGCTGCAGATGCGCACCAAGAAATCCACCGACGAGTTCTTCTGGAATGTCACCTCCTCGGTAGGCATGGTCCAGGACGTGAATTTCCAGAACGGTTTTCGCGTTGATGGGGGTGACAATGACTTCCTCGGCTACGACGACGGCTGGCGTGATAAACCGGAAGCGCTATTGCAGGCCACAGAAAACGACCAGAAGTTGCAACCGTTCAGCCCCTTTACCGGCGTCGGTGTCCCGCCGGAAGAACTGCAGGAAGTGGGACGCAGTTTCAATAATCAGTACTCCTTGCAGCCTGAAGACCTGCCGCCCAATTTCTCATTGACTACTTCGGTGGGTAATTTTCATGACATCGGCAGCACCGGCGCCAAGGTGAACTACCTGGCGGCAGTGAATTATTCCAATGCCTGGGATACCAATGTCATTGAGCGAAATACCTGGATTCCGGGCGAAGAAGGTCTGCTGCAGGACCAGGGACTGGTGTTTACCGGTACCGAAAACAGCGTTGACCTGAGCAGCATTTTTACCACCGGACTGGATTTCACCGAGAATCAGAACATTCGGCTGACCTCGGTATTGCTGCGCAAAACCGACAATATCGCCAGTGAAAGCAAGGGATTTGCCCAGGAAGGAGCTGACCTCACGTTCAATGAAATTGAGTGGGTGGAGCGGGAGTTGTTTTCCAATCAGCTGCAGGGCGATCATTATTTTCCGGAATTCAATGAATTCGTCTTCAACTGGCGCGCCAGCCGCATCAAGGCGGAGCGTGATTCTCCCGACTACCGGCGTTATCGTCGTGACGCTGGCCAGTTATCCTCGCGGGTAGATGGCAACCAGCGTACCTGGTCGGTGCTGGATGACACCGCTGAGGAAATCGGTATCGATATGTCCATGGCATTCTATGGACCAATGAATTCCGTGATCACACCACAGGTTGGCCTGGTGCGCTCCGAGAAACAGCGGCAGTCAGAGATACGTCGCTTCGGCTTTGCCTTCGTTGGCGCCGGTGCCAATGATCCGCAGTTGCTACAGCAGCCAGCGGAAGAGATCTTTGCCCCGGAGAATATCAGTCCCAACGCGTTCCAGATGCGCGAGCTCACCCGGCCTACCGACACCTATGAAGCCGCCAATGAGCTGCAAGCCTATTACGGGCAGGTAGAGCTCAATTTCGATGACCGCTTTCGTTTTACCGTGGGTGCACGCCAGGAAGACTTCAAGCAGGAGGTCAACACCTTCGACCTGTTCCTGCCCAGTAATTCGGCCGGAGCCAGCCAGGACAGTAGTGAACTGCTACCGGCATTCAACGCCACCCTCATTCAGAATGACCACCAGTTCCGCATTGCCTACAGTGAGACTGTATCGCGACCGGATTTTCGGGAGCTTTCCCCGGCGGCGTTTACCAACCCGATAACCGGCCGCGAGGTGGTCGGTAACACCGAGCTGAAGATCACCGAGATCACCAACTACGACGCCCGCTGGGAGTGGTATTTTGCGTTCAGCGACTACATGTCCCTGGGTATCTTCTACAAGGAATTCGTCAACCCCATCGAAGCGGCCATCGTCGACAGTATTACCTTCCGGTCAACCTACATCAATGCCGCGACTGCCGAAAACCAGGGCATCGAATACGAGATTTACAAGCGTCTTGATTTTCTGCCGGACAGCTTTTTTAACGGTATTGGCGAAGACTTTTACGTGCAGGGGAATGTTGCCTTTATTGACTCTGAGGTACAGATCCGTGAAGAAGACCAGGGTGTGCTCACCAACAACACCCGACCGCTGCAGGGCCAGTCAGACTGGTTGTTCAATTTCCAGATGGGCTATGAGCCGATCTCCGGTACCACCGCGACACTGCTCTACCATTACTACGGTGAGCGTATCGCTGAAGTGGGTATCGAAGGCGCGCCGGACCTGGTGGAGCAGCCGTTTGGCGAGTTGAACTTCGTCTTTATCCGTGACCTGAGCGACAAGATGTCGATGACCTTCAAGGCAAAAAACATCATGGATGAATACAACGACACCACCCAGGGTGGCTTTGTGACTACTGGTTTCTACCGGGGCCGCGAAGTGAGTTTCCAGCTGGACTACACGTTCTAGTGTGAGCCAGGCCAGAGGGGGCGCATATCATGCGCCCCTTTTTTTATTTTCAATAAAAAACAACCAGTTAAATCAAGAGGGGCGATGTTTTTTAAGCCTGCTCTGGCGGCCGTTTGTCATAAACCTGTAATATAGTACTGGTTAAATAACGGCATCCCAAACTCCTCCCAAGCAGACAGTCCAGGCTGATAATGAGTGAATCAACAATTCTGGTAGTCGATGACGAAGCCGCCATTCGCGACATGGTTGGCATTACCCTGGACCTGGCGGGTTTCACCAGTCTCAGCGCGGCCAATGCCCATGACGCGCACGTTTCAATTATCGACCACAAGCCGGACCTGGTGCTGCTGGACTGGATGCTGCCGGGCGGTAGCGGTATCGAACTGGCACGCCGTCTGCGCCGGGATGAGATCACCGCAAACATTCCTATCATTATGCTCACCGCCAAGACCAGTGAGGACAACAAGGTGCAGGGGCTGAATGAGGGTGTCGATGATTACGTCACCAAGCCGTTTTCACCGCGTGAGCTGGTGGCCCGGATCAAGACGGTTCTGCGCCGCGTCAACGGCAAGCAGAAGGACAAGGTGTTGCGGGTGTTTGATCTGCAGCTGGATCCCACCAGCCACCGCATTTCTATCGAGGACAAGCCGGTGGAAATGGGACCTACCGAATTTCGACTGCTGAAGTTCTTTCTGCTCAACCAGGAAAAGGTTTTTAGCCGGGATCACATCCAGGATTCGGTGTGGGGTGGAAACGTTTATCTGGAAGAGCGTACCATCGACGTGCATATCCGTCGGCTGCGCAAGGCACTGTCTTCTATTGAAGGGGCCGCCATTGACTATGCCAAGCTGATCCAAACCGTTCGTGGCGCCGGCTACCGGTTTTCAGTACGCCCGTCCTGAGCGACGCTGACGATACCTCCTGGTCCGCCTCTGCCGGACTACACAAAGCTGGGCTGTAAGCCAGCATTGTCGGTTTTTCACCTGACACAACCTCTGAGCAAGTCTAGCCAGCCTCATCACCCTCGCTGCCGAGAGACTCCCGGAGCCGCTGGTATTCGTTGAAAGGTGTGCGGTAGTGGTCGGCACATACTGGCTGCAGCGGGATTGGCTGTAACTCACAGCGCTGCCGCTGGTTTTCCTGTAACAGGTTATAAACCTGTTGTTGGCTGCAGCCGCACAGGGCCAGAGCTGTGAGCAGCATGATAATGCGCAGTTGCGGTTGTACGGATCTGCGGTTTGCCGATTGCAAAGTATTCATCCTTGTCACAGCCAGCTTGACCTTGTTGAACTTAGCACTGGCTGCCCAGTATGGCGAGTGCGTGCCACGCGCTACCGTCATACCGCACGGCATTGCAGATAGCCGACAGCTATCATGCCGGTGCTGCATTCCAATTCCGGTCACGCCATCAAACAGCCGAGCCCGGCAGGTGCCGGGGTGACACAGCGCGTGCTACCGCGGGTATTGCTCAGTTACCGAACGCAGACTGTGATCCGGTTCCCGGGCTCATAAATTACCGATTGGTATATCTTGGCTGGCTCTGTAAACTAATTCGCCTAAGTTTCGAGGCACCCGGATCCGGATGATCCTGGCGCGCTTTCCGGAAACAGACAGAAATCATAACAACAACAGTTACAGATAAACGGAATTGCGTTCGCCACCAGCCGGTTGCACTGTCTTCACTGGCACCCGGTTCTGGATCCCGATCAGTATGATCCTTGTGGCGTTCAGCAACTGACGACTCAGTAGTGGTGGCCATGGCGGGAAGACCCAGAAAGGCGGAACCGGAAGTCGCACTGGATGCAGCGATCAAGGCATTCTGGGCGCGTGGCTATCAGGCAACCTCGATGACCGACCTCACCGAGGCGACCGGACTGCACAAAGCCAGCCTGTACCAGACCTTTGGCGATAAACGCTCATTGTTTTTTACGGCACTGGAAACCTATGCCAACGCAACGCTGTTGATGCTGAAAACCTGCAAGCAGGAAAACCCGGACCCGGTTGCTGCGCTGGTGGCTGCTTCTTGTGCGCTGATTCAGCAGTGCAGTGATGGCAAAGGCTGCCTGGCGGTCAATTCCCTGGTCGAAGTGGCGCCGATAGATAGCGATGTCGAAAAACTTCTCAACCAGTTCCGTCAGCGCCTGGACAACTTCTTTGCCGCCTTGATAGAGCAGGGCAAGTCCAGCGGACAAATTGGCAGAAAGATTGAAACGAAGCCCGCAGCGCGTCTGCTGGCAGTGTTCCTGTTTGGCATAACTACCAATATGGCCGCGGGCATGAGTGCCAACAAGGCGCGCAAGTTGACCCTGGAACAGACCAGGCTGGTTTTGCAACTGAACCGCAAGCAGATCGAGGCTACGCAGGTAACAAGTAGATAATAAATAGCCACTTCCGGCCGCACAGGATTGCGTGTCGAGCTGTCTCGGTGAGCGTTGGCTCGTTTTACCCCCAGTCACGCAATCCTCACCCGCCTACAAACCCAAACCAACACCCAAACCAATGAGACCTGCCCTGAACGGCGTTGATCGTTATAATGACGTCATCGGCCAGTCTGCTCGAACCGGGGCAGGCTACTGCCTGCAGGCGTAATTTTTCTGCCAGCAGGGCAAGCGCCGCCAATTCTGGTTCAAAGTAAGCAGCGCCAATTGAAAAAGGAAGTGAGTCTTGTTCAGATTATTTCGTCGCTGGTTCAGTTCGCCGCCTCCCGCTGAGGTTGCTTCAGACGCTGCTTCTAACAGCGATGCGGCCATGGAGCTTGCCGGGGCGCACTGGGGCGAGCGTGCCCGTGAGCAGCAGCTTGCGGTGCTGCCCAGTTCCTGGGCAGAGATCCCGGTGGTGATCCGCGAGTACATCAACCCCCGGGTGTCGGGAACCGGTGATCAGGGCTGGCTGGAAGCCGTGGCCCGGGATTATTTCAAGCAGCCGGTAAAGGTAGCGCTTAGCCTCGGCTGCGGCGGAGGCGGCCTCGAACGGCACGGCCTGCAGCTGAACATCGCCACCCGTTTCGAGGCTTATGACGTGTCCGCTGGCGCCATCGAACTGGCGCGTGAAGAAGCTGGCATTACCGGACAGCAGGATGCCATCGACTACCAGGTGGCAAATCTCAACAAGATCGAGCTGCCTGCCAGACGCTATGGCGCGGTATTTGCGTCCCAGTCGGTACATCATATTGAGGCTCTTGAGCACTACATGGCCCAGGTGCATCGCGCGTTGAAGCCTGGGGGACTATTTATCATTAATGAGTTCGTTGGTCCCAATCAGTTTCAGTGGACCGACACGCAACTTGAACACGCCAACCGCCTGCTGCAATCCATCCCTGAAAAGTATCGCCATTGCATCCGCGAAGCCGGGGAGAAACACCATATTCCAAGGCCCACAATCGATGCCATGAATGCCTACGATCCGACCGAAGCGATTCGCGCCCGTGACATCCTGCCGCAGCTTGTTGAGCACTTTGAACTGGTTGAGCAGCGGGATTTTGGCGGCACACTGCTGCACCTGGTGTTGGACAACATTGCTGGCAATCTCGACCAGTCAGAAGAAGGCATCGCTATTCTGCGCCGGCTGATGGACGAAGAAGACGCGCTGATCAAGAGCGGAGAGTTGGATAGTGACTTCACCCTGTTGATCGCCCGCAAACGCTGATGACGGGCTTCTCGGCAATTCGCAAGCGCGCCGAGCAGCGCAAGGGCGGGAAGGCGGCCCTGGCGAAGTTGTTGCCCGCGGTAGCCAGTGACGAAGCGCTGGCGGCAATCGGAGATGATCGCTATCTGTCGATGATGACCCGGTGCATCAACCAGGCCGGTTTTTGCTGGAAAGTCATTGAAAAAAAATGGCCGGAGTTCGAGGAAGCCTTTCACAACTTCAACCCGCATACCCTGGGGCTGCTGTCGCCGGAGCAATGGGAAGCCTATACCAGTGACCGGCGAGTGGTGCGCAACTGGCAAAAAATCAAAGCACTGAAGGATAACGTGTTCTTCGTCCAGGACACCGCAAGTCAGCATGGCGGATTCGGGGCCTGGCTGGCTGCCTGGCCAGCTTCGAATCAGCTTGGCTTGATGCAGCATCTGAAACAACATGGCGCACGTATTGGCGGCCAGTCGGCGCTCTGGTTCTTGCGGCGGATGGGCAAGGATTGTTTTATACCGGCCCGGGATGTGGTGACCGTGCTGCGAGCAGAAGGGCTGCAGATTGCTGAGCAACCTACCAGCAAACGCGACCTTACCGCAGTGCAGGAGCAGTTCAACGCCTGGCACCAGGAAACCGGGCTCCCGTACAGTCATCTCAGCCGGATAATTGCCTGCTCTGTAGGCGAGAACTATTTGTAGTTACGAGGCTGTAGTAACGAGGCTGTAGTTAGGAGGCTGTAGTTACGAGGCTTTAGTAACAGGGCTGTAGCTAGCCGGTTGTAGATACCAGATGAAAGCCAGCCGGCAGCCGGCGCCGGCCGGGAGAGTTCGCGTTTCCAGTGACATGCGGTCTGGAGACGGAGTCGCGGGGCGCCACATGCTTGGCGCCAGCGGCCCGTGAGGTAATCGGGGGTACGAACATCAGGAGAACAGGAAATGCGCTCCACGGGTTCCCTGACAGGCTGTAGAACACCCGGGTTTTTGCTGTGCGCGTGTTGAAAAAGTCGCGAGGACCTTTTTGGCAACCTGCTAGAAGTAGGCGTTATCGAACTCGGACAGCTCATTGAAGCGAATCATCGACTGTAATTCTTCTATATATGCGTCGCCACGCTCGCTGTAGCGCTGTAACTCATTCGCCAGTGCCAGGCCGGTAATGGGATTGTCGTTATCCCGGAGCTGCTCGCGGCGGATTCGTAGCTCGCGGTAGGCAGGGTGATGATTGAGGTTATGGATGTATCGTTCCACGGACTGCTGGGGCGAATTGAAATCAGCCACTTCGTGAGTGGCACCCTCAGGTCGTGACGACGGCACAATGCCGCAGCCGGGCACAAAACACCAGTGACCGTAATAGTTGTTGCCCTCAAGCGCAAAGCGCGAGGTGCCCCAGGCGCTCTCATTGGCAGCCTGTGCCAGGGCCAGCGACGGGGGAACAATGTCGATGCGCCGAATCAGTACATCCCAGTCATCGCCGTCAGCCAGATCGAAGTCTTCGACCTCATACTGCTCGGCAAGATCCATGACGCTGCTGCGCTCGAAGTACGACAGGCTGTCGCGCTGCTCGCGAAGCTGAATTAACTCGCTGCGGGTATCCAGAAGATCCTGATTCGCCTGCTCAATCAGTGGTACGAAGTAGGAGAAGAACGCTTCCTTGCGCGGCTCACCCGCCTCGTAAGTCGTGAAATCCGGGGTATCGCTGTCTGAGAAGCGCATCAGGACCAGCAACAGACCGCCGATAATTACCGCGACAATGACGGCGCGGATGGTGGCGATTTTGGCGTCCTTGTTGATGCACAGGCTGGTGAACTTTGAGATCGAGCGTTGAATGAAATCCATTTCGCTAAGCTACCACAGGCGGAGTGTGTATAAAAGTAACGTTCATCGGTGGGAACTGGATTGCTGCGCTTTTGCGGGGTGGGTCACAGGCGTGCCGGTCAATATCCGGGACCTGGAAACCCGGATTTGGTTGTCTGGCAAAAGCGCTCAGGACGTTGGGGTATTCGCCATGTCCCTGGCTGGTTTGCGCATGGTTCGACAAGGGTTGGGTTTCATGTGCCAGGCGGCTTTCCAGGCCATACCGGTCATATAATTGATTTCATCCACCCCAAGGCGGCTGGCCTCCTGGATAGTTTCCACGTTCAGAAACTTGCCCATATTGTTGTAGTCATTATTGCTGCCAGCGTACAGTGAGACCCAGGTATTCCTGTAGTGAGCGGACATGCTGACGGCCTGTTTCACTCCATCGATGCTGATAGTGAGAGTACGCAAGTAACCCAACTGCTTCAGCTCAGTCACCACGCGGCGTACTTCCTGCTTGCCAGCCTCGGTGACGTGATCGGAGTCGGCGCCAAAATTTTTCAGGGTGAAACTGATAAACGTGTCTGACTCATCGGCATCACTCCAGCTCAGGACCGGATTGTGCAATTCCCGGACCCGGCGCAGGTCTCGAAGAAAGGTCTTGCGCTTGTCGGTGGAAAAGGTATTGATGTGATTGATGAAGTCGTAATCGTATTCTGCCGGCACCAGGAAGTACTGCATGTCGGTTTCGGCGAAATTGGCTTCAAACTGCGGATACAATTCCAGAATGGAATTCACCCAACTGCCCCGCAGATCGAAGAACACGGTTTTGTCTGGCAGGGCTTTGTAGCACTCGACAAAGTGTTCCGGCTTAATCCACAGGACCCGGCTGTCTGGATAACAGCCACCAAATAATTCAAAACTGCCATCGGAGCCGTCTTCTACCAGGGGAATCAGCCCATCCGGTTCGCCATCGGTCTCATGGACCAGGAAATTGAATCGGTAGGTGCTCTCGTCGTGAAACGCGAACATTAATTCCCATTCATCCCAGGCCCGTTCCAGGGGGCTGAAGCGGTCCCAGAGTTTTTCGCATTCAGCGACGTTAGTCTCGAAACGGATCATAGTTCTCTCAGGTAACCCCAGTTGTGAAGCTTGTCGCTGTCTTCAAACCAGCGGTCGCCGATATCCACGCGATAATACATATGGGGAATAATCAGGTTCTTGATCCGGGAGTAGGCCTGGCGCTGGGCCTGCTTCATAGTCTGCCCCATACCGACCACCACGAGAATGACGCCAGAGGTGCCGGTTATCACCCATTCATCGTTGACCAGCTTGACGTCTTCGAAATGAACGCCTTCCCGACTCTTGCGGAAGTGGATAATCGTGTCCTTGGATTTGACCGCAAAAGTTTCGGGATCGGTAAACGGAAACGGTGGCACCACGATGCGTACTCCCACCTGGAAACCGCTGCGGGTCTTGAAGCTATTGCGAGTGCCGCTGGCGAGACCGTACAAAAAGTCGCTGGCTGGCGTGATCATGCCTTCCTGCTGAATGAAAATAGTCGGGTAGCCAAAGCGGGCAGTGAATTCCAGCGGATAGATGCTGCTGCCGTTCACAATGCAGTTCAGATCGATATAACCCACGTAGCCTTCTTCAGCGAGTTTTCGCTCAAGCTTTTTCAGTGTCTGGTTGAAGATTCGGTTCGGACCCGACCAGAACATGGCGGTACCCATTTCGCCGGTCGAAGGACCCAGGTCGCCGGGAAAGAGCTTCTTGTGCTCGAAATTGACGTTGATGGGATAGGCAAACTGTTTGCCATTAAAGAACGCACCCACCGCGACCTCGACGCCCTCTACCCTGCGTTGTAGCTGGAAGGAAGGGATCTTGTTGGACCAGGCCTGCTGATAATCTTCCAGTACCTGCAGTACATCGGAGCCGTCCTCTTCTTCGCCGATAAACAGCAGGCCCTTGAGGTTCTGGGCTTCCCCGGAAGGCTTGATGACATAGCGCGCCCGGTTATCACGGACAAAGTTAATCGCATCGTCGAAGCTTTCGAACTGCTTGTAGGGGATGATTGAGATGCCGTGTTTCTTCAGCTCTTCCTGGCCAAAGGAGCGATCATCTTCCAGCATGTCTGTATAAGGTGTTCCGCCCACCACGTGCTTGCCAGCGTCGCGCAGTTTTTTTGCCTCGGTGCCCATTCCCAACACATCGTCAAAGATAATGACGTCGGCCCAGTCCACTTCGGTTTTCCAGTCATCCACCATTGGCACAAAGCCAAAACCTACTTCCCGGTCCTCGGGATTCTCGATGGCATATTTAACATTATGGCCTTCCTTGACTACGGACCAGGCGAGGTCGCCAATAAGCCCGTCGTAGGACACGAAGAGAAAATTCACAGCGTTTGATTTCCTGATTCAGGGAATTGTAATTCGACCGGAAATGCTACTGCTAACAGGGTTGAATTGATAGCGGCAAGTTAGGGCGTTGTCGCGCCGCTTTTACGGCAGGACAGCGTGGCGGGATGCGCTACAAACAGGCATCAGTAAAGCGTGGAAAACAGGAATCCGGAGGCAGGTTGTGGGTAGCTGTTCTGTGTTCCATCGGCAATATTCGCAGGCGCTGCCAGTTGGCAGCGCCTGACAGGGGTGTTCGCTAGAACTTGTGCCCCAGGGTGAACATGTAGATCCAGGGATTCAATTCCTTGTTACCGGCAAAGCGGTCAGCTGCGGTCTGGAAATTCACCGTCGTGTTCATGTCGATGCGCGACACCGAGGTGTTGAGGAACCAGCCGTTGCGCAATTTCCAGTCCAGACCGGCGCGCAGTGCCAGCCCAACCGAGTCATCAAGGTTCAAATCCCGGGCGCCAAGTTCAGACTGGGTCTGATTGGTAAGAGACGCCTGGAAAAACCGGGTGTAGTTGATACCTGCGCCGATGTAGGGCCGCAGGTTACTGCGCGGCGTTCCGAAATAGTACAGGGCACTTAGCGTAGGGGTTACCAGATAAGTATCGCCCAGTGAGGTAGTGGTCAGGCCCTGTGCCTGCAGTCCGTCAATGCTGATCTCATGCTTGAACGAGGCGCTGGTTTCCGCTTCGATCGCCCAGGAGTCGGTGAGCATGTAGCCGATGGTGACGCCCAACTGGGAGTTGTCATCCATGGATATCGCAGCGCCACCCAGGTTGGTTCCTGACTCGGCCCGCAGGACACCGCGGCTGTCGCTGGGATCAAAATTGACGACACCAAGGCGCAGTAGCCAGTCCCCCTGTTCCTGGGCGAGGACTGAGGCGCTGAAAAGCAATGCCAGGCCTGCCAACAGTGAGCGCTGGGTAACGCTCGCGCAGGGTGGGTTTGGACCGGGGATAGGGATATTGCCGAAGACCTGATTGCCTGGACGCATGGTGTTCTCTCCTCGTGGACCTCTTCCAAAAGGCCCGCTGTTGGTTTTTCAACTTAATCGCTTTTGTCACCACCATATTAACGATTGGATTCGTGGTGACTATTCGAACTTGTTGACCCCAAGCTTCTGGAAAACCGATGGAAGAATGGCTGTAAAAGCCCGCCAGCAGCCGCTACTGCCTGGCGGCGAATTCAAGGCAGTCAGCGGGATTTTGAGCACCGGCAGCTGCCAGTTTGGGGCCTGGACCGCAAAGGCTGCGGAATACCGGAGTTTTTCGCTGGGTATGATGACGGGAATGTGACAAAATCAGCGTCGCCGGGTGGGCGACAATAACCCAGATATTTTTCCATATCTGGTCCAACCTGTTGAAATAAATAAAGATATAGGCTTTCCTGGCAAGCTGTAGCTGGTCGTGGGGCAAGCCTTTTGTCACATATTTGTCATAAAAAAGTCACAGCTTCGCAACGTGGCTCTGGCAAACTTCGCGGGTTGTTAATAAGAGCCTAAAAAACGCAACTCTATAACGCTTTTTTATACTATCAAGGAGTTCCATCTGATGCGCTATCCAAACAGTGCAAAGAAGTTATTGTGCGTCTCCATGCTGGCTGCCATGGGCTTTAGCGCCCAGGTTGCTGCGCAGGACACGTCATCGGCGATTCGCGGTCGCCTGGTCGACGCCAATGGCAATCCCATGGCCAATGCCACCGTTGTAGTTCAAGACTCTCGCACCGGTGCCACCCGCACCCTGCAGTCCAACGACACCGGTACCTTTTATGCCACCAACCTGCCGGTGGGCGGTCCGTACACGGTGCGGATCAATAACCAGCGCACGGTCACCATTGACACTATCGAGTTGGGTGATACCTACAATCTGACCGTGGACATGGGCGGCAGCCAGGTTGAGGAAATTATCGTCCTCGGTCAGGCCAATACCCTGGTGGATGTGGCTGCTGGACCCTCGGCCACCTTTGGTACTTTTGATCTCGATACAGCGGTTGCCTACAACCGCGACATCCGCGACGTCTATTCACTGGATCCGCGTTTCAACCTCGATGGTGACGCCCGCGATGCCCAGACCAACTGTATCGGCAAGCACCCGCGCTTCAACTCCATCATGCTCGACGGTGTCGCCCAGAACGACCGCTTCGGACTGAACGGCAATGGTTACGCGACAGCTACCGGCATGCCCTTTCCCTATGCCGCCGTGGCGCAGGTGTCAGCTGAACTGGCGCCATTCGACGTTACTTACGGTGGTTTCTCCGCCTGTAACATCCAGGCAGTGACCAAGTCGGGCACCAATGAATTTACCGGAAGCGTGTTCTACGAATTCACCAACGACGGCCTGCGCGGTGATTCCCTTGAGCGTCCCGATGGTTCACTGAACACCTTCGTCACCCCGGATTACGAAGAGGAATACAAAGGCTTCAGTCTGGGTGGCCCGATACTTCAGGACCGACTGTTTTTCTTTACCGCTTACGAGGAATCCGAGCAGCCGGAGTTCATCGGCCAGGGCTTTGCCGGTTCCAGCAATGGTGTTGAGCGCGACTGGCTGGATCAGGACACTTTCAATCTGGTTAACAACGCAGCGCGCGATCTGTACAACATAGACACCGGTGGTCTGCCCACTGATGGCACTCAAACAGCAGAAAGCTGGATGGGTCGGCTTGACTGGAATATCAGCGACCGCCACACCGCGGCACTGATTTACAACAAGTACGACGGGCTCGAAGACCGTGCTTCGGATGGTGATCAGAATGAATTCGAGTTTGCCAACCACTTTTACCAGAAGGGCGCCGATCTGGAGACCTGGACTGTCAAACTGAAGTCACAGTGGAGCAATGCCTTCTCCACCGACATCTTCTACAACACCAATGAGATGCTCGACTCCCAGAACACCGTGGGTCCGCAGGATGTGGGCGACCACCAGATCAGTGTCAACGGCCAGGCTAACGTGATCTACCTGGGTGCGGACGACTCCCGTCAGGCCAACGCACTGAACTGGGAATCCGCCTACTACCGCTTTCTCGGCGAATATCTGCTGGGTGACCACATCATCACCTTCGGCTACGAGCGCGATGAACTGGATGTATTTAACCAGTTCGTGCAGCACTCACGGGGCGGTGAATATGACTACTTCGACGATTCCCAGGGCAACTCGGCCGCTTGTGACGCGCTTGACTCCCAGGGCCGCTTTGACGCCGCGGAGTGTGCATTGTCCGGTATTGACCGTTTTCTGCTGGGTCGACCCAGTCGTGTCTATTACGGCAGCGGCGGTGGCAGCAACGACCCGGCCGATGCTTCGGCACGATTTCGCAACAACATGGACATGTTCTATCTCCAGGATGAGTGGTACCTGCCCAATTACAACCTGACTCTGGTTGGCGGTCTGCGCTATGAGCGCATGAGCATGGATGATCGTCCCCAGTTCAACCAGGCGTTCCTCGACACTGTTGGCATTCGCAACGATGCCAACCTGGATGGCGTTGATCTGTGGATGCCGCGTCTCGGCTTCACCTGGGAAGCAGACTACAACCTCACCGTGCGCGGTGGTGTTGGTCTTTACTCTGGTGGTAACCCGAACGTTTGGGTGACCAACGCCTGGAGCAACGATGGAATCTCCAACGTGCAGCTGCAGTTCCGCAATTTTGATGGCGCGCGCTCGCTGTTCAACGATGTGCCACTAAGTGGCCAGGGTCGCCCGGGATACGATGTGCCGCAAACCCTGGTTGACCAGGTGGCTGCCACCACCGCTGCCTCCGGTAGCGACGAAGCTCTGGCTCTGATCGATCCAAACTACGAGCAGCCGTCCGAATGGAAGTACTCACTGGGTGCGACCTATACCTTCGACAGCGGCCTGTCCATCGACGGTGACATCATTTACTCGCGCCAGAACAACCCCGCTTACTATGAGGATGTTTCCCAGGCACAAGTGGGTACCACCGCTGCTGGCGCGCCGATCTTCGACTACGTGCGTGGTGAAGATAACTTCATGCTGACCAACGCCAACACCGAAGGTGAGGGGCTGGCCATGTCCCTGATAGCGACTCACCGCTATGACTGGGGTCTGGACTGGATGTTCGGCTATGCCTATACCGACCAGACCGATGTCAGCGGTATGACGTCAGCGGTTGCCGGCTCCAACTTCAGCAACCTGACCCTTAATACTCTGGTGGACCCGCAGCCAGCTACGTCCGAGTATGTGACCCCGCATCGCTTCACCGCTCGCGTCAGCTACGGCCATGATTTCATTCCGGGTCATGAAACCCGCTTCACTGCGTACATGTTCCGCCAGCAGGGACAACCACAGAGCCACGTAATGAGTTCAGTGGATCTGGAAGGCGATGGTTTCTTCGGTCGTCACCAGTTGTATGTCCCGACGCTGAACGATCCCAACGTGGTAATTGGTCCGAACTTTGACGTCGATGCCTGGGCGCGATTTGTTGAGGACCAGGGTTACACGGAGTTCGCCGGTGGTTTTGTGCCCCGTAATCAGAACTTCTCCGACTGGTCTACCCGTCTGGATTTCCGCATTGATCAGGAGCTGCCGCTGTTCTTCGGTACTCGTGCTCGTGCCTATCTGAAGGTGTACAACATGCTGAATATGCTCAACGACAGTTGGGGTATCCAGAACAACAACCAGTTCTTTGCGCAGGTTGCTGTTGACTCGTCTCTGGATGACCAGGGCCGTTATGTGTTCGAACAGTTCAACAACCGTACCCTTACCGACCTGCAGGAGAACTCTTCCCTGTACGAGATCCGTATGGGCCTGCAGTTCGAGTTCTAAATCTTATCCTCCATCCCCGTGATGGAACGTGGTAAGTCAAAAGCAACACGTAACGAGCAAGATTATAAGGGGCGCCAAGGCGCCCCTTTTTTTATGGTTCATCGCGGCATTCCCGGGAACTGTGACCTGGCCGTTATTGTGGGACTGTTTGTTGTGCCCATCTGCAGGGTGTGGTCGCGCCGGGCAGGAGGGGGTTGCCGCCCTGCAGCCGTGCTCGAGATCGGTATCAGTGAGCTATATGATTATTTACACCGCACAATAGTTCTTGCCCGGTTTTCTTTTCTTTACTGTTGCCAGAAATAATCTTCTCCGCATTCCCTAATCAGCCAGAATCCGGGCAATGACTCGCAGTTAGCGCGCTTGGGAAAAAGCACTCCCAAGCCAATGCCGGGGAACTTATTTCCTGGCGCTGCATTAGCTTGAATTGACGCTCCACGCACGCCTTGCTGCTACCCCCTTCTAGCGACAACTTGCGGGAGTCCGGGAACCGGCAGACAACGCCGGAGGCCCGTCGAATTGCACTCCTATCCAGGCAGTAGAGGAACAATGGCAATCGCAACAACAAGCCGTGTTAAGCCAGCAAAGATCAGTGACCACGACCCCAAAATAGTAATTTCATGGGCACGTACACGCACAATAGCACTCAGAATATCCAGGGCTCTGATGGCTATTTTGGTGGCTGTTGGCCTGCTCGGCTGCGCCAGTAGCGGGCAGAACGACGACCCGCTGGAGTCGCTGAATCGACAGGTATTCGCTTTCAATAATTTTTTTGACGCCAATGCGCTGCGACCCGCCGCGCAACTGTATCAACATGTTACTCCCGAGCTGGTGCGCACTGGAGTCAGAAACGCGTTCGACAATGCTTCTTACCCTGTGGTCTTTGTAAATCAGTTTCTGCAGGGCAAAGTCGACACCGGCATTGAGGATCTGGGGCGCTTTGTGACGAATTCGACGCTGGGTATTGCCGGATTAATTGATGTTGCCACCCCACTGGGGCTGGAAGCCCACAATGAAGATTTCGGTCAGACTTTTGCGGTGTGGGGATTTAATCGGGGGCCGTACCTGGTAGTACCGTTCTTCGGTTCTTACTCGCTGCGCAGCGGAATCGGCGCGTTGGGTAATCAACAGGGCAGGCTGCAAACCTATATTGACCACGTTCCGACTCGTAACAGCGTCTTCGCGCTGTGGGCCGTTGAGCAGCGCGAGCGCCAACTGGGCCGCGGTGGCCTGCTGCAAGGCGACAGCTATCTGTTCTTGCGTGATGCCTATCTACAGCGTCGGGAGAATCTGGCCACCGACGGTGAGTCGGAATCTGACCCGTTTCTGGACGCACCATAATCACGCTGCCGCAATTCTTTCTTATTGAGTCTCTATCGCTTCAGACTAATCGTCTGGAGACAACACTTGAGAAGCATATACAGTGACGCTATTTGAAAAATTTGTGTCTGGTCGCTACCGGAAATGCCTGAACTACCCACTTTATATTTTGGCGGTGGTGGTGCTGCTTGGCGGTCTGGTATATCCCTTTATCGACGACTTCCGCTTTGATGCGTCGGCCGACAGCCTGGTGGCCCGGGGTGATCCTGCTCTGGCCTACTATGAAAAGATCAGTGAAACCTTTGGCGGCGAGGGGTTTCTGTTTTTCACTTATGAACCACAGCAACGGGCGTTATTCAGTGCGCAATCCCTGGATGAAATCGCCGCACTTCAGGAGCAGCTCAGCCAGCTTGATCACGTCAGTAATGTGCGCAGCCTGCTGGATGTGCCGTTGCTGCGCAATCCCCCGGTACCGCTCAGTGAGCTAGCCGACAATATCAAAACCCTGCGCGACGATAACGTGGACATCGAGCTGGCCAGACAAGAGCTCACCAACAGTCCGTTCTTTCGTAATCTGCTGGTTTCGGAAGACGGCACGATCACCGCCATGCGCGTCGATCTCGGCGGTAGCGAACGCCTGCAGCAAATTGATACAGAGCTGGAAAGCCTGCGCAATTCCGAGAACCTGTCAGCCGCACAGCGCGAGGAACTCAGCACACTGGAGACCAGGCGGCGGAGCGCTTATCGCCAGTTCACCAATGACCGGGCCGCTACCATTGCGTCGATCAGGCAGATTCGTGATGGTCTCGATGGGGACGTAATCGCCCATGTCGGCGGTGTACCAGTGGTGGCCGCAGACATGATTCGTTACGTCAGGCAGGACATTATCAATTTTGGTGCCGCGGTTATCCTGATTATTGCTGCGATGCTGTACTTGCTGTTCCGGCGCTGGCGCTGGGTGCTGCTGCCGCTGCTGGCGACAGGAACGTCCATTTACTTCACGGTTGCCTTGTTGGGACTGTTGCGGCAACCGGTCACCGTCATCTCGTCAAACTTTATTTCGCTGCTGACCATCGTCAGCATCTCGTTCTCGATACACCTGATAAGACGCTATCGCGAGTTGCGTAGTGCCGACCCCGACAAGCGTCATGTGGACCTGGTGTTCGAAAGTCTGCGTGACAAGTTTTCGCCCTGCCTTTTCACTGCGATTACTACCATGGTGGCATTCGGTTCCCTCACAACCAGTGACATCGTACCGATCCGTGATTTCGGCTGGATCATGTGTCTGAGCGTGCTGGTGGCCTTTGTCGTGGCCTACAGCCTGTTCGCCGGGGTGTTGTTGTTATTGCCCAAGGGACCGCCGGCCTCCAACCTCGGCAGCGCCGCTCGTCTGCCAGGCCTGTTCAGCAAAATGACAACCTCCGGTAGCACAGTAATCCTGGTTGCCGCATTGCTGTTTGCCCTGGTAACCGTGCTGGGTATTAGTCGGCTGAACATGGACAACAAGTTCATCAACTACTTTCAGGACGATACCGAAATATTCCGGAGTCTGGCCTATATTGATTCTAATCTCGGCGGCACCATCCCGATGGATATTACCGTGGAGTTTGAGCCATACGAGGACGAAAGCGCGGATGCGGCAGCTGATCCGTTCAGTCAGCCGGAACAGGAATATCCAGAGCGCTACTGGTATACGCCGGATAAGATTGCCGAGTTGAACAGACTGCAGGACTACCTGGCGCAGCAACCCGAAATAGGCAAGGTGATCTCACTGGCTACGCTGTCGCGCATCGCCCGGCAGTTCAATGAGGGTGAGCCGCTTAACTCGGTCGAGCTGGTTGCCGTTCTCGGCGCCGTGCCTGATGAGTTTCGGGCTGAGCTACTTGCCCCCTATGCATCACCGCGCGATGGCCTGGTACGCGCCTCGGCACGCATGCATGAACTGAATCACCGCTATTCCTACGACAACCTGATTGCCGGGATCAACGAGTTTGCGCAATCAGAATTGGCTGTGGATAGTGACGCTGTAAGGGTGACCGGTATGGCAGTGCTGTTTAACAACATGCTGGAAAATCTGTATTCGTCACAGCGCTCAACGTTAATCTTTGTGATCCTTGCCACGCTGGTGCTGTTTATGGTGCTGTTACGCTCCTGGCGGATGGCGCTCATGGGACTGCTTCCCAATCTGCTGGCGGCAGCCATGATTCTGGCCATCATGGGTTTCGCCGGTATCCCTCTGGATATGATGACCATCACCATCGCGGCCATCATTATCGGGATTGGCGTCGATGACGCAATTCATTACCTGCATCGCTACAAACATGAAATTGACTCCGGATGCGATGGCAAACGCGCAGTTGAAAACACCCACAAAAGTATCGGACAAGCGATCTATTACACATCAATCACTGTCATCATCGGTTTCTCTGTGCTGGCTTTTTCAAACTTCGTGCCTACGGTCTACTTCGGTTTATTGATCGCGCTGGCGATGGCCCTGGCCATGATCGCAAACCTGACAGTACTGCCAGCACTCTTGTTGCGTTTTTATCAACGCTAAGCTATTGGAATCATTTCTGGTCTCAATAGTTGATTATCAATGCTGGCGCTGCCGTTTACTCCAGTGTTGACGCTAACGTTGGAGCCCGGCCGAAGCCAATCGACACGATTAAAAGAGGTTTAGTATGAAAAATATCAGCAGCACAGTTCAGCGCGTCCTGATCGCGATGGCTTTTCTGGTTGGCAACGTATACAGCGCGGCGCTGCCGGCACCACACCAGTTAGTGCAGGAATCCGTCGATGAAGTGTTGGCTGTGGTCAGACAGATTGATAGTACCGCCAACATTGCGACGGAAGATGTGAATGAGTTTCTGGTGACCCTGGAGCCGGTAGTTGCATTTGATGCGATCGCCCGCGCTGTAGTGGGAAGCCACGGTTCCGCACTGAACGACACCCAGCAGTCTCGTTTCAGTGAAAAGTTCAAACGCACCATGACCCGATTTTACCTGGAGAGCATGGTGACTTTCGGTGTGCAGGACGTGACTGTCCGGCAGCCCCAAGACTTTGATGCATCCGCACCTCGCGCCCGAGTCCGGATGGATGCCGTGGACCGCCGGGGTAATGCCTATGAAATTAACTACACCATGGTGAATAGCGATGGCCAATGGCAAATGCAGAATATGATTGTGGACGGGGTTAACGTCGGCCTGACCTACCGCAACCAATTCGATAGCGCCATGTCCACCAATGACGGTGACGTGGATCGAGTCATTCAGAACTGGGAGCAGTTCATTGAGCAATAGGATGCCGACAATACCGAGGGTGGCCGCAGGTATAGTGTGGCTAATGCTGCCGTTGTCATTCACGGTATTTGCTCAGGACGGCTGGGAATTGAAGCGCGACGAGCAGGGAGTGCGGGTATTCGCCCGAGCGGTTGCGGATGCCAGATTTGATGAGATCCGGGTCGAAATGGAAGTGCGCAATTCCTCGTTGGACACGGTGGTCGCGGTGCTTAGTGATACATCGTCAAATCCGGAATGGGTTGCTCACTGCGAGGACGCCTATGTGGTTGAGCAGATCAGCCCCACTGAGTCGGTTGTCTACACGCGTACAGATTTACCGTTTCCATTCAGGGACCGGTGGGTCGTGTCGCAATCACAATGGCAGCAGAACCCGGATACTTATCAGGTGAGCATGCATGGCAGAGCTGTGGATCGAGAAATAAGTGGTGAACAAAGCGGGGTTCGGGTTACCGATAGCCGTTTCAGTTGGCAGCTAACGCCCCTGGAGTCAGGTGACATCCGAATCGTGAATCAAACGTTTCTGGATCCCGACACGCCAATACCAAGCTGGTTGGCCCAGTCTTTCATGTTTAATGGTCCACTCACCACCATGCAGAATTTCCGGGATATGATCGAGCGGCCTCAATATCGGAACGCAGACGTGCCGTTCATTGACTCGCCGCCGGATTGAGAGCGGTCAGCCTGAGCGATCAGTGCAGACCTGGAAGACTTTTCTCATACTACTGCTGTCCCATAAATTACCAATGGAAAAACTCGATCAGCCCAGGTGCGGGTGTTTAGTCTTTGCGCAAGGCGAGGCTGAACGAGGCCAGGGCAAAACCGGAAAAAATCAATTCGATCCCGGCGAGCACACCTATTGCCCACATTGAGCTGGTTGGCCAGCCGACCAGTATCAGGATACCAATCACGATGCCCAGAATACTGCTGGTCATCATCAGCCCCGAGCCTGACAGCCCCTTGAGCCTGGTGCTGAGGAACAGGCGAATGGCACCTGAGAAAATAAAGAACATGCTCAACAGCAGGGTAAGGGTCATAACTCCTGACATTGGGAAAAACAGTAGCAGTAGTCCGGCCACGGTTGCCAGCAGGCCACCCAGTATCTGCGAGCCGGAGCCATGCCAGGCGCGGTGTGAAAATCCATGGATACACTGGGAAATGCCGCCAAGCGTCAGTACGGCTCCCAATACCAGCTCAACAGCAAGACCGGCAGCCAGGGGCATGATCAGGGCGAATGTCCCAAGGACTACCCAGACAATCCCTACACCTAACAACCAACGCCATTTATCGCGCAGTTCGTCAAGGCCGGAAGCGTACGTAGAAATATGAATATTTGTTTGTTCGGTCATTGCGGAACCTTGGGTTTAAACAGGATTGTGGGTTTAAATAGGATTGTGGGTTTAAACAGGATTGCGCCGGGTTTCAGCAATCGGTTTTCGAGCTGTTACACAGCCAGCCTGTCTTTGATAGCGCCGCAGAAAGCGTCGAGATCATCTGGCTTGCGCGAGGTAATCAGATTGCCATCTACTTGCACCTCGGTGTCCAGCCAATGGGCGCCAGCATTTTTCAGGTCGGTTCTCAGACTTGGCCACGAGGTTACTTTCCTGCCGCGAACAATATCGGCTTCAACCAGCAGCCACGGGCCGTGACAGATGGCGGCAACCAGCTTGCCCTGGTCATTGAAGCCGCGCACCAACTTACAGGCGCGCTCGTCAAGACGAAGTGAATCCGGGTTAGCCAAGCCGCCCGGTAGAACCAGCGCGTCATAGTCTTCTGCGCTAACCGTATCGATATTGTGATCAACATTGAAGGAGTCGCCTTTATCGCCATGATGGGTCCCGGAAATGCTGCCATTGTCAGGGGATACCAGTTCGGTGGTGATATTTGCGGCCTTGAGAAACTCCCAGGGTTGGGTAAGCTCCACCTGTTCAAAGCCATCGGTGGCCAGAAATGCAACACGGGGTGTATGAGGCGTTGGATTCGCCAAGAGTGATCTCCTTGGGGCGCTATGATGCGTCATTAGTACTGTTACCCAAGCCAACAACCTCGATCAATCGAAGTTCCTCATGCCGTGGAATTCGCCCAGTGTTGTGCTCATTGAAATTCTGGTCAGTGACGTTTGTATTGCCCACCATGAAGCGGGCTCTTGTTGCGCAGTCACATCTCTGGCTGAATAGATTCCCAATATGTGCATAGCGCGCCAAGAGTCAGGTGGGTAATTGCGCCGGAAAGATCGGTTGATCTATCGAGTAATTAGGCAATGCTGGATTTGAGTATCATGCCGCTGTACCTGTTGCTCCTCAGCTTCGCTGTGGCGGCAGCGGTTATCGCTTTTGCCGGGATTAAACTGGCGCACTCAGCCGAAATAATCGCCTACGAATCAGGTATTGGCCAGGCTGTGGTAGGCGCGGTTTTCCTGGGCGTGTCGACCTCGATTTCCGGGTCAATTCTCAGCTTCTACGCAGCATCACAGGCGGCCCCGGCTCTTGCGATCAGTAATGCCATCGGTGGTATTGCAGCGCAGACGGCCTTTCTGGTGATCGCCGATTTAAGCTTTCGCAAGGCCAATCTCGAGCATGCTGCCAGTTCGCTCGACAATCTGCTGCAAACGACACTGCTTATTATTCTGCTGGCCATGGCGCTGCTGGCCAGTTCCCTGCCGGACTGGACCCTCTGGTCACTGCATCCCGCTTCCCTGGTGCTGGTCCTGATGTATGTGGCGGGGTTGTACATTGTGCGCAGTGCTGCCGAGGAGCCTTACTGGTCGCCGAAACGCACTGCTGAGTCGCAGCAGGAAAAATCAAAAAAGAGGTCGAAGCGCAGCACCGACAATCTGGGTCGAGTGATTGTTGTGTTTATCGCTCTCGCGCTGCTGCTGGCGGTTTCAGGTGTTGCCCTGGCTGAAACCGCACTTGAACTCTCGACGCGCACCGGCATGTCTGAAACCATGGTAGGGGGGTTGTTGACGTCAGTAGTCACCAGCCTGCCGGAACTGATCACGGTGTTGGCTGCGGTGCAGCGCGGGGCCCTGAACCTGGCAGTGGGGGATATTATCGGGGGCAACAGTTTTGACGTGCTGTTTTTGGCTGGCTCGGACTGGTTCTATAGGGCCGGTTCAATATATCACCAGTTTACGACACAGCATGCCGTACTGTTGGGCACGGTCATTATTATGAGCGGCTTTTTATCGCTAGGATTACTGCGCCGCCAGAAACAGGGGCCTGCCAATATTGGTTTCGAAAGTGTGACAGTCCTTGCCCTTTATCTTGGCTTCATCGCCTATACGATATTCTATGGCTAATGAATGATTTCCGGCTTGCTGTCATTTTCCAGAGTTTTTTCCAATGCGGTGCGCGCCCGCGATAGCCTTGATCGCACCGTCCCCACCGGGATATCCAGTTTGCTGGCGACCTCCTGATATTGCTGCCCTTCAACGCAAACGCTCTCGAGGATGCGTTGGTGATCTGAACTCAGCGACTGCATTGCGGCATCGACTTCTGCACACCACAGCTGCTCCAGCTGTCGGTCAGGAGTTTCTTGTGCGGCAATGATTGGCTCTGGATCGTATTGCGATTCATGCTTTTTTCGGCGTCGGTAACCCGAGACGAAGGTGTTGTACATGATCTTTGAACACCAGGCGAAGATATTGCTGCCCAGTTGGAACTTGTCCTGTTTTTCCATGGCTTTGAGCAGGGATGCCTGCAACAGGTCATCGGCATCGGAGGGCTGGTCGGTCAGGCGCAGCGCAAAGCCGCGTAGCTTTCCCATCTCTTGAACAAGTTCATTATTGAACATAGCGATCTATTTCCACTCTAAGTCTTGAATGTAAACCCAACCTTAGCCTGGCGAGATTAAGGCTTTTCTACTGTGATTAGTCATTTCTGTTATTTTTTTGTTGCTGCTTTGTTAACGACGCGGAATTCGTGGGTAAGTTGTGTTGATTATAGTGGTAATGACATGCGACTTTTCGCTAAACTTTCTCCATCTACATTATCTGAACGCGAACTAACAGGAAATGTCCACATATTCAGTGCTGGCAATTGACGAGGACATTGATTCCTGGAGTCAGATACAAGAGGCGCTAGCCGAGAGAGGTTTCAACTTTTCGTTTGCTGACAGTATCGACGCCGGTTTTGAGACACTCAAATACAGCCGTATCGATCTGGTGTTGCTGGACGAAGCCATTTCCGGCGCCGACTTTCTTGATGTACTGCGCGAGATCAAGCAACGCTATACCCTGCCGCTGTTCGTGATCAGCAACAAGGCCAACCCTCCCAGCAAAGTGACCAGTCTGGAGCTGGGTGCCGATGACTATATCCACAAACCTATCGATATCGACGAGTTGGCGGCGCGGGTAAAATCGCAGCTTAAACTCATTGCCGAGGTACGCCAGCAAGCTCTAGGTGATGTCCGGGAGTCAGACACTCAGGCCATCAGGTTCAGGCGCTGGATTCTGGATTTCGATCGCTATGAGCTGCGCGATGCTGAAGTTGACGGCGCGATTATCGGTTTAACCAGTGGCGAATTGGAGATCCTCATGGCGCTGGCGCGCTCCGCAGGGAAGGTGCTTACCCGGGAACAGCTTTTCGCTGAGACCCGGGGCCGGGAAAGCGAAACTTTTGATCGGGCGGTTGATGTGCAGATTTCCCGCATTCGACAGAAGCTCAACAGCGGCGAAGAAGACTGTATCCGCACCGTGCGCGGAGTCGGTTACATGCTTGATGCCGACATCGAGAAAATCCCCCGTAAACCCGAATAGTTGCTCCTGCGCTATCAGCTGTATCATCCGCCTGGCCTGCACGAATAACCAACTTTCCCGGCAAGCCCATGTTTTATTCCTGGCTTGAAGGAACTCTGGGTGCTGCCCCACGTTGGCATCTTTACCAAGGCACTGTCGCGGACCCTGCAGGTTCGCCAGCGCCAAATTCATTGCACTATTCATTTCATTTCATTGCACTATTTATTTCATTGCACTATTCATTGCAGTACCGAGCAGCGACGTTATGCAGAGTCGCCGGTTGCGGTCGCTCTGGGTATGGATTGCTAAGCGGTCAGGACGAGGAAGCCATGATGACTAATGACGAGAGTAAGACTATCTGGGATCTCATCAAGAACATTGAGGTCGCCATGCTCACCACTGAGCGGGAGGGTCAGCTACGTGCCAGGCCCATGTACCAGGTACAGGATAAATTTGACGGCACGATCTGGTTCCTGACTTCCGAGAAATCGGCCAAGGCGGAGGAGCTTCAGGAGAACCAGCAGGTTTGCCTGGCCTACTGTGATCCGGCCAAAGGGACGTTCGTATCGATCTCCGGCAGTGCCGGCTTCAACAAGGATGAAACCCTGATCAACAAATTCTGGAACGAACCAGTTAAAAAATGGGTTGATGGCAATGGTGGCTCTGATGACGTGACCTTGCTGGAAGTGTACGTAGAGCAGGCCGAGGTCTGGGACACCGAGACCAGCACCATGAAATATCTGTTTGAAATTGCCAAGTCCAAAGTCACCGATTCTGAGCCAGAATTTTCTGGACACCGTAAGTACGGCTAAGCCAATCGAAAGTGTCAAGGGATGAGCCGTCATTGTGGCACCTCTCATACGGCACCTCTCGTACGGCACCACAGGTTCTGGTCACCAACCCCGATGAGCTGTGCCACGCACAGCTCGTGAGCCTGCCAGACCTCTACTGCAGCAGGTCTGACAGGATTTTTGGCAGCCTCCCCCCGGGGCTGCCTTTTTTAATTCCATACGGTTATTTGCCCACCCGGTCGGAGACTCGCTAACGGAACTTCAGCGACTCCTTATTCATTGGTATGCCCGAATCCTTTGCTGAAACGGAAATACAAACGACATTAGCCGTTTGGCAAAATCACCATCACAAAGGAGGATAGTAATGAGATTACGTAATACAGCATTAGCAACCGCCGTCGCCATTGGTTCAATCGGAGGCACACTCGGGGCTGCATCAGCCCAGGCCCAGGATCCCAATCCTTACATGCGCGCTGACGACACCTGGATTAGCATCTCCGGGACCGTGGACAATGTCGCCCGTGACGCCTTTGGTCTTGATTACGGCAACGGCATGATCACTGTGGAAATGGATGACGGTGACCGGGACGCCGATGCTTACGCGCTGTTGGCAGGTGATGAAGTCACCGTCAATGGTCTGGTGGACGACGATTTTTTCGAGACCACCACGATCGAAGCGAGCAGTGTGTATGTCGATAAACTGGACACTTATTTTTACGCCAGCGCTGTCGACGAGGAAGACTGGACGGTGTGGTACAACTATCCAGTAGATTTCGGGCAGGTCACGATCCAGGGAATGGTGACCGAAGTCAACGGCAGCGATTTTGTGATTAATGACGCGGGCCTTGCCTTTGAAGTGGGCGTAGACAAGATGGCCTACAACCCGCTTGACGATGAGGGCTACCAGAAAATCGAGGTCGGTGATGTGGTTCGCGTGACCGGCTCAATGGACAGCAGCATCTTTGACGATGATGCTCTGGAAGCCAGCGCCATTATGACGCTGCAGGATAGCTAGTCTGGCGACCCCATACCCCAGCGGTGAGATTCGCCGCCGGGGTGGGCAATTAAAGAGCCACGGCAGCAGCTGTGGCTTTTTTGTGTGTGCTGGGTGTATCGGGGAGTTGTACCGCGAGCTTGTGCCGGGAAACTGCCGGTTCGCCTGGCCTGGCGCCATCCTGGTAATACTTGACTGAAATACTCAGGTATGAAAACATCCCCTGCTCTCGAGCAATAGAAAGCAGTGAGCATCCCATGCGTTTGACCGCCAAAGGCCGCTATGCCGTGACCTCCATTCTGGATGTCGCGCTACATGAGGCGCAGGGGCCGACTCCCCTGGCCAGCATTTCCGGTCGCCAGGACATCTCCCTTTCCTACTTAGAGCAGCTGTTCTGCAAACTCCGCAAGCGCGGCCTGGTATCCAGCGTGCGTGGTCCTGGCGGGGGCTACCGCCTGGGCCGGGAAGCCGGCGCCATTAGCGTGGCCGAGGTCATTGAGGCGGTAAACGAAGCCTCGGACGCCACCCGCTGCGGCGGCAACCAGGATTGCCAGAATGGCGAAACCTGCCTGACTCACTACTTGTGGATGGATCTCAGCGACCAGATTCACGGCTTTCTCAATGGCATTTCCCTGGCGGATCTGATGCAGCGCCGGGAAATCCTGGCCATCTCCCGCAATCAGGACTTTCGACAGGATTCGACAGCAGAGCAGGAAACTGTGCCGCTGACCCTGGTGAACCAAGCCTGAGGGAGTTCAGCGTAGTAGTAGGCAACTGGTCAGTAGGTAAAAGAGAAATTAGGTATTCAAGCAGTAAGTTAATAGTAAGCGTAGAAAGAGCAGCAAGCCTGAACGCGCAGTGAGACAGACTCAGTCCGGGTTCGCCCGGGCATTATTGGTACAACGGAGTAACGATGTCACAAGAGAGGATAGACGAAGCCATTTCGCGTGAGTACGCCGCGGGCTTTCACACCACCATCGAGACGGACACTCTGCCTCCGGGCCTCAATGAGGATACCGTGCGTTTCATCTCGGCACGCAAGAACGAGCCGGAATGGATGCTGGAGTGGCGGCTGGAAGCCTTTCGCGCCTGGCAGAAAATGACCTCACCGTTGTGGGCCCATGTCGATTATCCAGACATCGACTTCCAGTCGATTTCCTATTTCTCGCGTCCCAAGAGTATGGAAGAACGACCCAAGAGCCTGGATGAGGTGGACCCGGAATTACTGGCTACCTATGAAAAGCTGGGTATTCCCCTGCATGAGCAGGAAATGCTGGCCGGGGTTGCCGTCGATGTGGTGTTTGACTCGGTATCAGTGACTACCACGTTTCGCGAAAAGCTGGCCGAGGCCGGCGTGTTGTTCTGCTCTATCTCTGAAGCGATTCAGGAGTACCCGGATCTGGTGCGCAAATACCTGGGCACTGTGGTTCCGCGCAAGGACAACTATTTCGCTGCGCTGAACAGCGCTGTATTCAGTGATGGTTCTTTTGTCTACATCCCCAAGGGGGTGCGCTGCCCCATGGAATTGTCCACTTATTTCCGCATCAACGAGGCCAACACCGGCCAGTTTGAGCGCACCCTGATCGTCGCCGACGAAGGCAGCCACGTTAGCTATCTGGAAGGCTGCACCGCCCCCATGCGCGACGAAAACCAGCTCCATGCCGCAGTGGTTGAGTTGGTTGCCCTGGATGACGCCGAGATTAAGTATTCAACGGTACAGAACTGGTATCCGGGCGATGCTGAAGGTAAGGGCGGCATCTATAATTTTGTCACCAAGCGTGGCGTGGCGCACACCAATTCGAAAATTTCCTGGACCCAGGTGGAGACCGGCTCGGCGGTCACCTGGAAGTATCCCAGCTGCATTTTGCGCGGCGATAACAGCGTCGGAGAATTTTACTCGGTGGCTCTGACCAATAACCGGCAGCAAGCGGATACCGGTACCAAGATGATTCACCTGGGAAAAAACACCACCTCCACGATCATTTCCAAGGGGATCTCTGCCGGTCACAGCAGTAACGCCTACCGCGGCCTGGTGCGCATTTCTCCAACCGCCAAGGGCGCGCGCAACTTTACCCAGTGCGATTCCTTGCTGATTGGTGATGTGAGCGCCGCGCACACTTTTCCCTATATCGAAAGCAAGCAGCCCGACTCGGTGGTTGAACACGAGGCCACGACTTCCAAGGTTGGCGAGGATCAGCTCTACCTGTGCCAGCAGCGCGGCCTGGATGAAGAAAAGGCAGTGTCGATGATCGTGAACGGCTTCTGCAAGGAAGTGTTCAAGGAACTGCCCATGGAGTTTGCCGTCGAGGCGGGCAAGTTACTGGAAGTAAGTCTGGAAGGCGCCGTCGGGTAATTCCGGCTGTATCCAGAACTGGCAATTAACAACTTACGAGTGGATTGAAGAAACAGCATGTTAAAGATCAAGGATTTACAGGCCAGCGTTGACGACAAGCCCATCCTCAAGGGCATCAACCTGGAGATCAACCCCGGTGAGGTACATGCCATCATGGGGCCGAATGGTTCCGGCAAAAGCACCCTGGGCCACGTTTTGTCGGGTCGTCCAGGCTACGAGGCAACCGGCGGCAGCGTCGAGTTTCTGGGCAAGGATCTGCTGGAGATGGATACCGAGGAGCGGGCTCATCTGGGGCTGTTCCTGGCCTTTCAGTACCCGGTGGAAATCCCCGGAGTCAGCAACATGGAGTTTCTCAAGGCCGCAGTCGATGCGGTGCGTGAGAGCCGGGATCAGGACGCGCTGGACACGGTGTCCTTTATGAAACAGGCACGGGAAGCCTGCACCGCGGTGGACCTGGACCATGCGTTTTTGAAACGTGGTGTTAACGAAGGTTTCTCCGGCGGCGAAAAGAAGCGCAACGAGCTGCTGCAGATGATGTTGCTGCAACCCACGCTGTGCGTCATGGACGAAACCGACAGCGGTCTCGACATTGATGCGCTGCAGGTAGTCGCCAAGGGCATTAATGAACTGCGCAGCCCCGAGCGTTCCTTCCTGCTGGTAACTCACTACCAGCGCCTGCTGAACTTTATTGAACCGGATTATGTCCACGTTCTGTCCGGTGGCCGGATCATTCGCTCCGGCGACAAGTCCCTGGCGCTGGAGCTTGAAGAGAAGGGTTACAGCTGGCTTGTTGACGAGGTGGCGTGATGCCCGAGTTACTAACCCTGGTTACTCAACAAGAGTCACAGCAAAAGGCTCCATCCTGGCTGCGTGAGCGTCAGCAAGCGGGCCAGCATGCCTGGCAAGCCTCATCCTGGCCGACTCGCAAGACCGAAGACTGGAAATACACCAGCCTGCATGCCCTGGATCGTGAGTTCACGGCAGCGACCCGCAGTGAAGCCAATCGTGAACAGCTTGGTCTCAACGTGCCGGCGCTGGGTGGCACCATGCTGGTCTTCGTCGATGGTTTCTTCCGGGAAGACCTGTCCAACCTTGTCCAATCCGAAGGACTGGAACTGGTGCGCTTCAGTGACGCCAGCGACGAACAGGCCGACATCATTCGTGCCCGGCTAGGTAGCGTGGTGGACCAGGATCATCACCTGTTCAGCAACCTCAATGACGCTAACCTGGCCGACGGGGTGTTCCTACGATTGGCCGCGAACCAGCGTGTTGATCAGCCGGTTCAGCTGGTTTGGCACACCACCAGCAAAGATCAGGCGTTTGCGGTTAACCAGCGACTGCTGGTCTTGCTTGAGGCCAACAGTGAGCTGAGCCTGGCAGAACACTTCAGCGGTCAAGGTCTTGCCTTCACCAACGGAATCAGCGAGCTGATTTTGGAAGAAGGTGCCAGGTTGACCCATTACCGCCTGCAGATGGAACGCGAAGACGCTATGCACATAGGCGGCGTTCACGTGCAGCTGGGCCGCAACAGCGTGGTGGATGGCTTCCATCTGGCACTGGGCAGTGCCCTGAAGCGACTTGACCTGGTGATTAATCACCGGGGCGAAGGAGCCGAGTGCAAATTGAATGGCATTTATCTGCTTCGCAATCAGGAGCATGCGGATTATCACACCTGTATTGAGCACGCAGTCCCGCATTGCACGACTGACGAGAATTTCCGCGGCATCATCGGCGGCAAGGCCCGGGCGGTATTCAACGGCCGCATCCATATTCATCCCAATGCGCAGAAAACCCGCGCCGAGCTCAGCAACAGGAATCTGTTGACCAGTATGGGTGCCGAGGTGAACACCAAGCCGGAGCTGGAAATCTATGCCGATGACGTGGTGTGTGCTCACGGGGCAACAGTGGCGCAACTGGACTCCGGCATGCTGCACTATCTGCGCACCCGTGGTATTGGTGCCGATGAAGCCCAGGTACTGCTTAGCTACGGGTTTATCAACACCCTGGTGGACGATCTCCGCCTGGCCGAGTTACGTGACTATCTAAAGACGTTTCTGGCTGAGTATTTCAGTGCCGAGTACGAGGACCAGGCGCGCCTGGTGAGGCACCTGAAGTGACCGTGAATTCGCTGGAAACAGTTGCTAAAGCCGGTACTGCGCCCGGCTTTGACGTGCAGCAGGTGCGGGCAGATTTCCCGATTCTGCAGCAGCAGGTTAATGGCCACCCGCTGGTCTACCTGGACAATGCCGCGACCACGCAAAAGCCTGAGGTGGTGATCAACGCCATCAGCGACTACTACCGCCATGACAACGCCAACGTGCATCGTGGGGCTCATACCCTGAGTGAACGCGCTACTGCGTCTTTTGAAGATGCGCGCAAGACGGTTGCGAAGTTTGTGAACAGTCCGTCAGAACGTCAGGTGATCTGGGTTCGCGGCGTCACCGAGGCAATCAATCTGGTGGCCCATAGTTGGGGCGGTAACAATTTACAGCCCGGCGATCGGGTATTGGTCGCCGAGCTTGAACACCATTCGGATATCGTGCCCTGGCAAATGGTGTGCGCGCGGCAGGGTGCCGAGCTGGTGCCGATTCCGGTACTGGATAACGGTGAGATTGATCTTGACGCCTACCGTTCACTATTGAGCGACGGGGTGAAACTGGTCGCAGTAAACCATGTATCCAACGCCCTCGGTACCGTTAACCCGGTGCAGCAAATGGCAGCCGATGCCCATGCCGCGGGCGCGGTGATTCTGGTGGACGGGGCCCAGTCGGTGGCACATTGGCCGGTTGACGTACAGGCCATGGACTGCGATTTTTACACGTTTTCTGGCCATAAGCTGTTTGGCCCAACCGGCATTGGCGTGCTCTGGGGAAAAGAGTCATTGCTTGATGCCATGCCGCCATTTCTGGGCGGCGGCGAGATGATTGAAACTGTCAGCTTTGCCGGCACTACCTACAATCAATTGCCATTTAAATTTGAAGCGGGCACGCCAGACATTGCCGGCGCTATCGGCCTCGCAGCGGCGATTCATTACGTTAACGGCCTGGACCGGGACGGCGCTGCCGCTCACGAAGACCGCTTGCTACAGCACTGCCTGGAACTGGCCGCTGACTTCCCCGGTTTGACCCGGGTGGGCAACGCCGCCCACAGCGTGGGTATTTTCAGTTTCTTGCTGGAGGGGACCCACCCGTCCGATCTGGGCATGCTGCTGGATCAGCAGGGTATTGCCATTCGCACCGGGCATCACTGCGCCCAGCCACTGATGTCCCGCTTCGAAATTCCCGGTAGCGCACGGGCTTCATTCAGCATTTATAATACGCTGGATGAGGTGGATCTATTGTTTTTCGGCCTGCACAAGGCCAAGGCATTGTTTGGTTGAAAGACCACATTGTGATTTTCAACTATGATTTTCAACTACAGCATTGTATTCAGCAGTAACGCCCGCATACATGCGGGTCTCATCCCTTTCAGGGAGGCACTCATATGACCGTTGAAGTATTTGACGTCAAAGATAAAAAATTAATTACCGTGACAGACGCCGCGGCCGGCCACCTGCAGTCCCAGCTCAACAGCCTGGGCAAGGAAGCGCTGCGGCTGAGCGTCAAGGAAAGCGGCTGTACCGGATACATGTATGTGCTGGAGGAAGTCTCCGCCGGTCAGTCAGAAGATATTGCCGTGGCCCTGGATAACGGCATGCAGGTTTTTGTCGACGCCGGGTCTGTTCCCTTTCTGCGCGGTACCGAGCTGGATCTTATCCAGAAAGGGCCGAATCGGGTTCTGCAGTTTAACAATCCCAATGTCAGCGTTGCCTGCGGATGCGGCGAGAGCTTCGACATCGAAGCTCAGGCCTAGGTCTTAATAACAGGTCTTGAAAACAGGTCTCACTCCCACCCAGGTCGAATTAGAAACGCTATGACTTCACAAGAACGCACACTGCTCACCACCAACCGCGATATCTCTGGCCGGTTAGTACCCGTTGGTGACCCGCTGACCATTCCGTCCGGGACTTTCGTTACCCTGGTGCAGTCACTGGGCGGCAGTTACACCGTGGTTTACAACGGTAATATGGTGCGGGTCGACGGTACCGATGCCGATGGCCTGGGGCTGGAACCGCTCAAGCTGCATTTTGACCCACCTGCCGACGGTCAGGTCAGTGAAGACCAGGTGTGGCAGGCTTTGCACACGGTCTTTGATCCCGAGATTCCCGTTGATCTGGTAAACCTGGGTTTGATCTACAAAATGGACGTGGATCAGGAGCAGGGCAAGGTAAACATCGAGATGACTCTCACTGCCCCCGGCTGCGGCATGGGCCCGGTCCTGGTGGGCGATGTCAAACATCGGGTTGGTCTGGTACCGTATGTCAAATCGGTAGCCGTTGAACTGGTTCTGGATCCACCCTGGAGCCGCGAGATGATGTCGGAAGAAGCCCAGCTGGAAACCGGAATGTATTCCTGAGCCTGGCAATCACCCCTTAATCGGTGCCATATAGCACTATTTTTCCGTCATTATCTGCTGCTCACTGATCTACTATGAATTCTTCAGAACCTGCTGCCAACCCCTTCGGTCACCGTATTAGCCCCGATGACATTCGCGATACCCTGGGTTTTTTTGACACCTGGGAAGAGCGCTACAAGTATATTATTGATCTTGGCAAAGAGCTGCCGGAGCTTCCCGAGTCGCTACACACCGAAGAGCGGCTGGTGCGCGGCTGCCAGAGCCAGGTCTGGGTGGACAGTCAGGTTGACGATGGACGTGTGCAGCTGGCGGTGGACAGTGATGCGTTCATCGTCAAGGGACTGCTGGGTGTGGTGCTCGCGGCGTATAACAACAAAACACCCGAACAAATACTGGCTTTCGATATCGACAGCTACTTCGAAGACCTGGATCTGTTGCGCCACCTGTCGCCAAGCCGCGGCAATGGTCTGCGGGCCATGGTGGCCAGGATTCAGGACATTGCTCGGACTGCAAAAACCTGATCGGCATTTCGCCCATCAAGCGCAATAAAATTTCCCTGATAAACAACATTCCAGCGCCAGGGGCCAGCTATCACTACTCAGCCTTAACTACCCGAATCATGTCTGTTCCGCCTTGCCCCTGGCGCGTTCCATGGGTAACTACCACGGTGTCCCCCGAATTCAGATAACCCAACTCCAGGGCGCGCCGGCAGCCAAAGTCGGTGCGGGCATCGTCGGTGCCAGCCTCTGCAGCGCTGCACAGCAGCGGCATAACACCCCAGTTCAGCGCCAGCCGTCGGGCTACCTGTGGTGATGGGGTTACGGCGATGATGCTGCTTTCCGGGCGGTGCTTGGAGATCAGGCGCGCGGTGAAACCGCTGTCTGTCAGGGTAATGATGGCCGCGGCCTGCAACTGTTCGGCAAGGCGTGCTGCCGCCTGGCCCACCGCTTCGGCAATCACATTGGCATGACCAAGCTGGATGGTTTGCAGATAACCATAGTGTCGCAGTGAGGCTTCAGCACGCAGGGCAATCGTTGCCATGGTGCTAATCGCCTCCACCGGGTATTTGCCCATCGCGGTCTCGCCGGACAGCATCACGGCAGACGTGCCATCCAGAATTGCATTGGCGACATCGCTGGCCTCGGCCCGGGTCGGTTTCGGATTGACCTCCATGGATGCCAGCATCTGGGTGGCGGTGATCACCGGCTTGCCGTTCATCACTGTACTGCGGATGAGTTTCTTCTGGGTGCTGGGTACATCAGCCAGCGGCAGCTCCACACCGAGATCGCCCCGTGCCACCATGATGCCGTTGGCGGCAGCGATGATGCTGTCCATGTTGTCGACGCCGGCCCGGTTCTCGATCTTGGCAATTATCGGGATATCGCTGTCCTTGGCAGCCAGTCTTTCACGAATGTCGTCTACTTCTTCTCCCGACTGTACAAAGGAAGCGGCCAGATAATCCGCGCCATTATTGACCGCAAAGTCGATTTCTTCGTTGAGCTTGTCGATGAACTCCGGGCTGGTGGCGGTGATTCCGAGCCGGGTTCCTGGCAGGTTTACCCCTTTGCGCTCGCCTAACAGGCCACCATGGATAACCTGGCAAACGATGGTGTCGTCTTCAATGTCGGTGACCTTCATTTCAATCGCGGCATCATCCAGTAGAATGGTGTCGCCAACCTGGACCTCTGCTGGGAGCCGCAGGTAGCTGACCGAAACCCCATGCTGGTCACCGGCTCGGCCATCGTTATAAAGCCTGAACGCCTGCTCCGGATTGAGCTCTACGGGTCCGTCCTGCAGGGTACCGGTACGCACCTCAATGCCTCGCGTGTCAACCATGACCGCTACATGGACTCGTTCCTCGGCGGCAATTTCGCGCAGTAACTTCACGCGCTGAGCATGTTCCGTATAGTTGCCATGGGACAGGTTCAGGCGGACCACATTCATGCCGCAGCGAATCATGTTGCGCAGGATCTCTGGCCGGTCACAAGCGGGCCCGAGGGTAGCGACAATCTTGGTTTTACGTAATGATGATGTGGTAGACATGGGAATTACTCAGTCTGAAGGGTAATGAACAGATTCAAGAAATAATGACCTGTACAAAATAAATGTAAGGATAAACAGGGCAGGTTAAGTGTACAGATAAATTCTATTGAGTGAATCGGGTCAGGTGCATTATCAAGCTTTGATGTCGTACATGAATGATCAAATGACCGACACGCAGGGAGTGTGAAAATATGGATAAGCAGGTGGTATTAACTTCGCGGGCGGACGCATCGCTACCAGAGAATTACCGTTTGCCAATCCAGCGTCGTTGAATAGACGTAGATTTGTTAGTATCGACTATAAATATTTCCAAACTCTGCTCCTATGGCGACGTTTGCAGCCACGCGCACCGTTCAACGGTGGCAGTTAGCGATCGCTAAAACTCTGGTAACAATTTCGTTACATCCGGCCTTGTTACGGTGTGTCACGACCTTGCCCATTCTTCATTCTTTATTCTCTGTCTGAAATCAACAGCAACCAATCACTATGCCTGAAGCCACAGTCAGCCCCCAGCCCTCAGATCACCGTACCGGCAAGGAAGATGCCAGTCATGTCCTGATTGAGTACGGAAGCTATGCCTGTGCGCCCTGCCGAAGCGCGCAGAAGGTAGTCTCAAGGGTGCTGAAAGATTTCTCCGGGGACGTGCTTTATATATTCCGACACAAACCCCTGAAGTCCGATCCCTGGGCGGTGCCTGCGGCGGTGCTTTCTGAGGTCGCGGCAAAGCACGATCGATTCTGGAGGGCTCATGATGTTCTGATGTCCCAGGCAATAGAATCTGAACAGGATCTGTACGCGGCCGCTGAGCTTTGCGGTATCGACGCTGACGAGTTGTCGGCTGCGCTCGAAGATCAGGAGCTTCTGGACAACCTGAAAGAAAAGGCCGAGCGGGGCGCCGCGGAAGGTGTGGACACTATTCCGACGTTCTTCGTGAACGGTATTCTCTACGAAGGTCCCTGGGATGAAATGAGCCTGTTGGAGGCTCTGGATTCCTCGGTCGCCCAGCGTATCGAGCGCACTGCCAAGGAGTTTGCCGGCTGGGCGCCATTGACCGGTGTCCTGCTGGCCATCATGTCGGTGATTGCTCTGTCGCTCGCCAATTCCGGATTTGCCGAGCCATTCAATGCCTGGCTCGATGCGCCCATTGGCTTGCAACTCGGTGACTTCTCTTACGCCTTCACCACTCAATCGTTCATCAATGATTTTCTGATGGCGATTTTCTTTCTGGTGGTTGGTCTGGAGATCAAGCGGGAGATCACCCTGGGGGAACTGTCCGATCTCGATGCGGCGTTGTTGCCTATTGCCGGTGCCGTTGGCGGAATGCTGGTGCCCGCTGCCTGTTACATATTAATAGTGATGAACTCTGATCAGGGTCTGTCCGGCTGGGGCGTACCGATGGCAACGGACATTGCGTTTGCCCTTGGCTTGCTGGCGATTCTCGGCAGGCGAGTGCCCCTGTCGCTGAAAGTGTTTTTGACCACGCTGGCCATTGTCGATGACCTGGGCGCGATATTGGTGATCGCGGCCTTCTACGGTGATGGCCTTAACCCGGTATATGGCCTGATCGCCGCCGCTGTATTTCTGGTGCTGATGGGCCTGAACCGGTTTGGCGTCTACAACATCTTCCCTTATGCATTCCTGGGTGTTGCGCTGTGGGTTTGTGTCTATGCGTCCGGACTGCATGCCACACTTGCCGGGGTACTGCTCGCTGTGGCTATACCCAGTCGGCCACCGGTCAATCTCGAAGGTCTGCTTGCCCAGGTGCGCGCGGTGTTCATGAGTGAGGAAGCGAAGTCATCCGGTGCAGCGGTCCAGGGAGTGATTCCTTCCCATCACACCCTGCGAGAGCTTGATGTCATTCACAGCCGCATCGAAAGCCCTGCTCATCGCCTGGAGAGATTGCTGGAGCCCTGGTCCAGCTTTCTTATTCTGCCGTTGTTCGCCCTGGCCAACGCCGGCGTGTTGTTCAGCGGCGCAAGTATTAATACGATCTCTATCGGCATCGTTGCCGGGCTGGTAATCGGCAAGCCACTGGGCATTGTTGGCGCTTGCTGGTTGTTGGTGAAAAGCGGCCGTTCGTCCCTGCCGGGGGCGGTGACCTGGTTGCAGCTGGTGGGCGCTGGATTGCTGGCCGGTGTCGGGTTCACCATGTCGATCTTTATCAGCAACGAAGCGTTTGCCACCGACGCACTGGTGGATACTGCGAAGATCGCAGTGCTGAGTGCGTCTACTCTGGCGGGTCTGGCCGGCCTGGCGTTGCTTTATATGATCTTGCCACGGCCGGGGACGAGGACTGAGTCGGGGTAGTCAGGCTTTGCCTTTCAGTCCATTCATCCTCCCAAGACCAGCCATGATTATCGATTTGCATACCGATCGAAGGGATGTCGGCTCGGCCCGGTCAAGGTCCACGCGGTTATAGAGAAAACCAGCGTCATCGCGACCACCTGATTACAGTCAGTCAAAATCAAACCTCACTGCCCAAGCTGGCTTACAGGTCTCCAGGCAGTCTGCGACTTCGCAACCAGTCTCTGCAGGTCAATACCTGCCGCAGCGAAAGAATCCCGCGCGGCCCGGCCACGCATTGTGACGGCCATGCAGCGGGGGCTGGAACGGCATCCGTTGGCTTCTGCGTTACCAACCCAGTGCTGCAGCTCTTGTAGCAATGACCGATTAGTCGATAATGATTGTGCGGTATTTCATTTCTGCAAGTTCTTTGCGCGCCGCATAAATACTGACTTAAGTGAGGGTTGGATATGAACAGGACGACAATTTATGGTTGCGGCTCAGTGCTGCCGTCACACGCAGTTTCTACCAGAGATTTGTTCCAGGAGGCGCAATTCGACCGCTTTGGCTACGCGCCGGATACGGTTGAACGCCTGATGGGCATTAGTCATACCCGGCATGCGCCGCAAGGGACGAGACCTGGCGATCTGGCAATCGAAGCGGCAAGAATCGCGCTGGCGCGGTCCGGCGTGCCGGCACATCAAATAGGCGCCGCCTTTTACTGCGGGATCGATCGCGACTACGTCGAACCGGCTACCATGCATCGTGTGGCCCATGAAGTAGGCATCAAGCCCGGCTTGTGTTGGGATATATCCGATGCCTGTCATGGGCTGATTACCGGCTTGCTGACCGCCCAGGCCCTGATTGCTGCTGGAACCATCAACTATGCGCTGCTCTGCACCGGAGAAGTGCCTAGCCTGAAAACGCAGATGCTGGTGGACATGTTCAGATCCGGCAAGCTCGGCAAGGACAGTGTTGAGAAGTCCATTGGTGGGCTGACGGTGAGCGATGTCGGGGGCGCCATGGTGGTCGGTGTGTCGGAAGATAGCAGCGGGATTGTGGGCCATCAAACCCGATGCGATTCCAGCCAGACCAAATTGTGCTTCGCGGATTTCAGCAATGTGCCCTATGGTGGTGAGCCTGAATTCGCCATGGAAATGGGGAAAATCTGCGCCAAAACCATTGGCCTGGTTAGAAACATGATCCCGGAGTCACTGAAACGCTTTGGCTGGCAGCGCGAGGAGATCGACTTCCTGATTCCACACCAGGTGGGGGAGCGCCCGTTCCTGAAATACCTGGACATTTTCGGGCTCCGACCGGAGCAGTCCATTGCGACTTTTCCTACACTGGGCAATCTCACCACGGCGACGTTCCCGGTTTGCTGGGACCAATTAACCGAGTCTGGCCAACTGGAGGAGCTGGACAGGATCTTCTGTGTGTTCACCGGATCCGGTATTGCGTCAACACATCTTGGCATATCCCTCAAATTTGGGTAGATTAGTAAGCACGACAAACTGCTGATAACAGGGTTGCGATGGTGGCCGCATTTTATTTGTTTGGTATTTTCGCGCTGTTCGGTGTCATTCTGAAAACGCTCATCCTGGCGCAGATTGACACACGAACACGCATTACCCTGGCGTTCGTGGCGCTGACCTTGCTGTTTATTTTGCAAAATGCCTTCGAATTTCTCGGCTACTGGACGTTCGAGTCCGATCAGGCTCTGGCTTATCTGTTTATCGATGGGCTGATGATCAGTCTGATCTTCACTGCACCGGCCGCCATCCATTTCATTGCCCGAACCATCGGCAATAGAATTGCGATGGCCACGGTCCCTGTGCTGCTACTGTTTGGCTGCGTTCTGACCTACCTGCTCATTGCCGGCGATGTCGTTCTAACCTACGAGCATGTTGGCTACACCATCGTCAGTGTGCCCGGCCCAGCTTACGGGCTTTTTCAGCTGTATGTGATCGCTGCGGTGTCAATCGCTGTCGCCAGTCTGGTGTTTGGTCTGCTGAATAAAAACCGGGAAATCCATACCCGGTCGAAGATCCTGCTTATCGCCTTTACGCCGATTTTCCTGGTTTCACTGGGTGTAAACCTGTTCAAGATTCTCGGCTTCAACTCTTCCACGGCAATCCTGATGCCGCTGGCGTCGACGTTTTTTATCTGGGTTCTTATGTACCTGGCCAGGGACGAGGTCATCACATTCCGGCTCAAGTGGCGTCAAGCCTGGTTTCTGATCAGGCAGCTAAGGCGAGTCATTTTTTCCAGTCATTCCTACGCGAATCAGGACTACCTGGAAGCACTGGAGAAAGACCAGCTTGCCGCATTACTGGAAATCACAGACGGCAAACAATCAGAAGTGGCACGTATCCTTGGAACATCACCGGCCACGGTGTGCCGAAGGGTGTCGAAGTTCGGGCTGGGAGATCCGGGGTGAGCGGTTTTATGTCTCGCGTCGGAAGTTAATGGGTCGAGAAATAGAATGGCTGAACGAATCTGATTCCGATACTTCCGCTTGCGGAGATCACATGCCGTCTTCATTGGGTGACACGGCTTTTTGAATTGCTCATGGGCAGTGTTAAGTTCAACTCAGCTCAGCTGCATTAATTCAGATAAAATCTGAACTACTACATTTAAAAGCCCAATCATCTACTGCGCCACGTACATCTTTGGCAATGGCCCAGATCTGACGTTGCAGGGCGGCGCGTTGCTGTGAGCTTGTCATGCGCTATTCCTGTCTTAATTTGTTTATGTCGTGTCAGGATGACTTTTGGCTGACCAATCATTATGCCTGCGATGTTGGTGATGCCTGCATCAGCCTATGTAAGTTGTCCATCCCGCACTCAAATAGCGGCCATGGTAGTTCAATGGCTTTCCTACCCAGTTTAGAAATTTGTTAACCACTGCTCTGAACGAACAATTCATAGAGGGGCGTGTTGATAAAATAGTTAGTTCGCCCTTTCTTCTGCTTTTGTAAAAATCCCTTCTCTGTCAATTGGTTCAGATATTTGGTCGCCGTCAACCTACTTACATCGAGATCCTTTTCGACAAATTCAATTTTGGTGTACGGGTGCCTGAATAGGTTATTCAGAAGCTCCTGGCTGTATATCTTTGGAAGCTTATCTTGTATTCGTTTTTTATAGTCTTTCATCAGCTCTCTTATTGATCTGATCGTTGTTATTGACTGTCGAGAAGTCTGCTCCACACCATCAAGCATAAAGAGCAACCAGGGCTCCCACTCCTCCATGTCTCTCACCCTCTGAATCAAACGATAATAGTCACCCTTGTTTCGAATGATATAACTGGACAGATATAAGACCGGAAGATCAAGCAGCTCATGAATGATCATGTACAGAATATTCAGTATCCGCCCGGTTCGACCATTGCCATCATAAAATGGGTGGATACTCTCAAACTGAAAATGAATGATTGCCATCTTTACCAGCGGATCGAAGTAAATTCAGAAGTGTTTGCTCGCAAAGGCCTTCCCGGAACTGGATTTGAAATACTTCTCCAGAGCCAGTGCTTTGGTTTTGGAACGCAGGGCAACGGCAGTCTCGACTCTCCACGGTCGATACTTTGCGGTGTGGATTGATGTGCCCGAGTTGTGCGCGTGAAGGCGGGTTTGCAGTTTGGTTGTGTAACCAACGTAGGTTTTGGATTGGATGTTGCAGCTTCTGAGTATGTAGACGTAGTGGAACACGGCATCTTCCTTGATGGGTGTTTTTTAGTCTAGTAAGTGATGGCTTGGATTGCGAACTTTGTGAGGGTAGTAGGGGAGTTTGAGGGAGGCTTCGTTCTGAGCCAGTGCTGGCGGGAGGGCTGGGCCCCACTTCGCTGTTCGAGCTTCGGGCTTCTCGGGGTTTATTACGCGTAGCCGCTAGGCGATGTGTGGTTGTTTTGGGTAGGTGGTGTTGGGAGGGTAAGCCACACTTCGCTCTGCGAGCTACGCGTGGCACTACTCCTTCTAACGGCTTCGCATGGCAAGCCAAACGAGACCTGCGGCCTCTTGTGGCGTGCCACGCGAAGCCGAAGGCGGAGTGTGGTGGAGGCGGGGAGAGTTGAACTCCCGTCCGTCAGTTCTTGTCCATTGGATCTACATGCTTAGCGTCGTCTATTAAATTAACCCTCATCCGCCCGACGGGCAGGGTGACTTGGGCGAGTCTGGTTAAGTTTTAACGGTCCGGCCCCAGACAGCCTTTCCGCGATCCTGTTCTATATGACGATTGCAAAACTCATGTTTACAGGCATCCCTGAGGCAATCGCTAGCGGGCTGTTTAGGCCGCTAGAGCGTAGTTGTCGTCGTTGGCAACTATAAAGTTGTAGTAATTGATTTACGAGACTTACTACCCTCTCGGCATGCACCGCAGGAGTTGATACCGGCGTCGAATCCGGAACGCCCCCGTATCTGCTTACACAGAACTCGGTGTTCGTAGTTTGAGCCGGGCAACCAGCTTAGGGCCCCCGGTTGAAACCCAAAATTTGATAAGGGTTTCGTCTTGCTACGTTGTTAACATAAGGCCGAACCTTGCCAATTACAAGGTGCCGACTCACAAAAATCGTTGGATAACCGGCAGATACGCCGGAACATCAGGCGCCCAGCCTAGCGATTGTGATCCCGCACAATACGCTGCTTGTCGATGTTCCATTCCCGTTCTTTTACGGTGGCGCGCTTGTCGTGGCTTTGCTTGCCGCGCGCCAGCGCGACCTTCGCCTTGATCAGGTGATCCTTCCAGTACAGCTTGGTGCACACGCAGGTCTGGCCTTTTTGTGCGGTGGCTTCAAACAGCCTTGCCAGCTCTTTCTTGTGCATCAGCAGCTTGCGGGTGCGCTGTGGATCGGCAACAACATGGGTGCTGGCGGCGCTGAGCGGGGTGATATTGCAACCCAGCAGAAATGCCTCGCCGTCCTTGATCAGCACGTAGCTGTCCAACAGCTGCACTTTCTTCTCGCGCAGACTTTTGACTTCCCACCCCTGAAGCTGAACGCCTGCCTCGAAATCCTCCTCGATAAAAAAATCGTGGCGGGCTTTCTTGTTGACGACAATGGTGTTGTCAGGGGTTTTGTTCTTACCGCTTTTAGCCATAACCGGCCATTATACCCTGTTCGGGGCGGTAAACCCCAACTGCTGCCGAGTTAAAGCACTAAAACCGGGCCGCCCATGCAGATTGTGCTGCCTGGGGGGCGTTGATAGAATCCGTTGACGCAAAATCGCGGCTATATGCTAATTATCTGAGTTTGAAGGGAATTTATGGCGCAGGAACGGGGGCAGTTCAGTTCGAGATTGGGGTTTATTTTGGCTGCTGCCGGTTCCGCCGTAGGACTTGGGAATCTGGTTGCGTTTCCGGTGATGGCCTCCAAAAATGGTGGCGCAGCGTTTCTGATCATCTACCTGTTCTTCATCGCCTTCATCTGTTACCCGGTAATGATGGCGGAAATCGCCATGGGCAGGAAGACTACCCGGAATCCGGTTGGCGCGTTTTCCGAGTTGTCGGACGGCAAGCTGCGCTGGCGCCTGGCGGGGATCCTCGCCATCGTGACGCCCTTCATGATTGCGGTGTTCTACACGGTCATTACCGTCTGGCTGGTGGTGTACATCAAGGAAACCCTGTCCGGCAATCTCAACCAGCTCGCTAATGACGCCACCTTTGGTGAGGTAGTGGCTCGTCCGAGCCTGTTCGGCTACCTGGTGGTGCTGCTCGGGGTGATCTTCTTTATTCTACTGGGTGGCGTGAAGGGCGGTATCGAGCGCCTGGCACGCGTGCTGATGCCCACACTGGCGGTCATGCTGGTGCTGCTGACGGTATTCGTGCTGACCCTGGACAATGCCTCGGTGGGCGTTCGCTACTACCTGGTGCCGGATTTCAGCCGGATAAACTTATCTGTGATAAATGGCGCTCTCAGCCAGGCTTTTTTCTCTCTGTCACTGGGCATGGGGATACTTATCACCTATGGCTCCTATTTCAGCCGCGATGACAACATTCCCCAGTCAACGCGCATGGTAGCGATGGCTGATACCAGCATCGCGTTTTTTGCCGGTTTACTGATCCTGCCGGCGATCTTCGCCTTTGACCCGAATACCAATACCGATGACCTGTCCACCAGCAGCGTGGGCCTGATCTTCAGTTTTCTGCCGAAGATATTCTTGTCCATGCAGGTGGCCGTGGGCTACACCGGTGCCAGCGTTGTGGCGACGATATTCTTCACCCTGGTGTTTTTTGCCGCGCTTACTTCCCTGGTGTCGATTATAGAAATCCCCATTGCCTGCTGGATTGATGAGCTGAATTTTTCCCGCCGCAAAGCGGTGGCCATGCAGGCCTGCCTGCTGACCCTGTTCGCAATCCCGGCCACCATGTCGTTGGGCATCTCGGATTTTTTCACCAACTTCACCAGTTATGGTGGGGTTACCAAGTCGTTCTTTGACCTGGTCTCGGACGTGTTTTACGAAACCATTTTGCCGTTTGTTGGTTTTACGGTGTGTATTTTCTGTGCCTATGAATGGAAGTTCAAAGGCCTGAAAGAGGAGTTGCAGCTGGGTGATTCGGCGTTCTCCGGCTCGCGGTTAGAGAAATACCTCAGCTTTTCTCTGGGTACCGTAATCCCCGCCGTGCTGCTGGTCGTATTCATTAGCACAGTGTCCCAGATTTATTTTTCCTGATGCCGGCTTTGGTAATCGATAGCTTGCCTGTTCATTTCTTACCTGTGTCCAGTATCCTTGCCGGTGTCAGATCCAGTAACCGGTTGCCTGTCGTCAATTTCAAGCCAAACCCCTAGCCCATGACTCGCATCGAGCGCACCGCCATGGTCAATCATTCCGCAGAGGAAATGTTTGATCTGGTCAATGACATCGAGCAATACCCTAAGTTTCTGCCTGGCTGTGCCGACGCGCGCGTGATCAACAGGTCTGATGAACAACTGGTGGGCGAATTGACATTGAGTAAAGCGGGGGTGAGCCAGAAGCTGGTAACCCGCAACCTGCTGGACCGGCCGAGCAGTATTCGCATGGAACTGGTGGAAGGTAATTTTTCCGCCTTCGATGCCCATTGGACATTCACGCCGATCAATGAAAACGCCTGTCGCGTCAGCCTGATCATGGAATTTAAATTCAAATCGTCGCTGCTGGGTTTTGCCGCCGAGAAGCTGTTCTCCGCAGTCGCTAACAGCCAGGTAGACGCCATCGTCAAGCGGGCCAGACAGGTTTACGGCTGAGGCACCACTGAATCATGCAGACAGAAGAGTCGGACCAGGACAGCGAAATAGAGGTGGAGGTCGCATTCGCTCGCCCTGACAAGCAGCGCGTCATTGCCCTGAAAGTCGCGGAAGGCAGCAGCGCCTATGATGCGGTGATCGCCTCCGGCATCGTCAGCGAATTTCCCGAGATTGATCCCGAATCAGACCCCATGGGAATTTTCTCCAGGCCACTCAACGGCAAGGGGCGACCGCTGCCTGCCGAATACCGCCTGCGTCCTGGCGATCGTGTGGAGATCTACCGTCCGCTGACCATTGACCCCAAGCAGGCACGCCTGGAGCGTGCCAAAGATCGTGTCAGCAAGAAGCAAGCGGGCAAGAATTGAGATCCCGCAAGTCGGTTGGAACGGCCGTATCGTGATGGTGCTGGAAATTGTGAACAGTTCTCGCGCATAATCGGTCTTGTTCTATATTAAGCACAGTTACTATGACCAAAGATTCGAACAAGAAAGACGGCGACAGCTGGCTGGCCAAGCTTGAGCAGGGGCTGCACGACTTCTACGTCACGCCTTATCGCCGCTCGTTCGCCCGTGCCCAGCGCGACGAGGAAGATCTGTTCATGCTGCTGGTTTTCGCAGAAAGCCTGGGGATACCCAATCCTGCGGCTTTTTATACTATGGAGCTTCTGCCGCTGGTGTACGAGCGTTTTCACGAATGGCACAAGCGGATGGGTATGGAACGTTCACCTTTGGATCACATCAGTTGTTGTTAGACCTGGCTGGACAACGCAAACTCCTGTTCTTCGGCGGTAAAGGCGGCGTCGGCAAGACCACTGTGTCTGCCGCCACTGCCCTGGCTCGTGCTCACCAGGGGGAAAGGGTGCTGCTGGTATCTACCGATCCCGCCCACAACCTGGGGCATTTGTTTGATCGCAAGATTGGTTCAAAGCCGGTTCGATTGACGGCCGGGCTCGATGCCCTTGAGCTTGATCCTGAGGAAACCGTTGAGTTGCACATGCGCGAAGTCAGCCGGGCGCTCTACGAAATGATGCCGGTGACACTGCATGGTGAAGTCGACAAACACATGAAACTTTCCAGGGACGCTCCGGGCATGCAGGAAGCCGCTATTCTGGAACGCATCGCAGAAGTTGTGGAAACCGGCCTGGATGACCATGATCTTATTGTGTTTGACACGGCCCCTTCCGGACACACTGCGCGACTGATGGCCTTGCCGGAGATGATGTCGGCCTGGACCGAAGGTTTGATCAAGCGCCGTGAAAAGGCAGACCGCTTCGCGGATTTCGTGCGTGATCTGGGCAGAGACTCCAGCATGGAAGACAAAACCATTGGTGGAGCCGACCAGGAGGCGCAGGAAAAGGAAAGTCGCATTCGCCAGATTCTGAATCGTCGCCGGCTGAAGTTCATGAGCCTGCGGGACAAACTGGCGGACCACGAGCTGACCTCGTTCGTCATTGTTCTGGCTGCCGAGCGCATGCCGGTGCTGGAGTCCATTGAATTGCATGAGAAGCTGAAGCGCGCCGGCATTGGCGTTGACTGTCTGGTAGTCAACAAGCGCACCCCGAATCGTGGCGATGACTTTATGACCGAGCGGCACGCCCAGGAAGAGCAACACCTTAAAACGCTTGCCAAAGCCTTGCCTGACGTCCCCGTGGAGCAACTTGAGCTGGTTTCCCATGATGTTGTCGGCCTGGCGGCGCTGGAAAGATTCGCTGAGAAGCTCAACTGATCCGGCGCCACAGTGGCCTTGCTGCCAGCTCTAATACCCTTGACCCGATGCTTCACCTGTGGATTAATTGCACGCTAATTCCGCTTCGGATAGATAATCGCTCTAGGCACCGGACCCGTGACTGACCTGCGACACATCACCCATCACCTGATTGTCCTTCGCCGCAAATGGCTGCGAATGACCGCTGCGTCACGCGCCCTGTTGGCGCTGTGCACAATCGTGGTGCTGGCCCAGGGTGTCGAGCTCACCCACAGTCACGATGACCTGCAAAGCCAGCTCGATTGTCATATCTGTCTGAAGCTGGGCAGCAAGAGCAAGGCAGTCACCGCTGCCGCTCTGGATTTTAGCGCCGACAGCGGCAGTACGCTGTTCGTCAGCGCCGATCGCCACCTACCTTTTATCGCCGTTCCCCCGGCGAAGTCTCGCGCACCCCCGCACTATTCCTGATGTAGTTCCGTCCGCCTGGCCTGCTGCTTGCCTGCCAGCCCGGGTTAGTCCTTGTTGTTCACTTTTGGTCGTTCCAGTTATCACGTAGCTGGGGGTTGATCGGGTGGATGTATCAATGTCTGTAACGTCAGATTTATTTGGAATAGTGTCATGAAAAATTTTACCCAGAAGAACCGCCTGCGTGTTGCGATCAGTGCCGCGCTGGTGGCAGCAACTGCAACCGCGAATGCCCAGACTGAGTCACGCAATCACGACTATCAATCCATCGAAGAAATTATTGTCAGTTCCCCGTTTGCCGGAACAGCCGCGGAAACTGTGTTGCCGATCGGCGTCCTATCGGGCGAGGAGTTACGTGAAAAAGTCGCCAATACCCTTGGTGAAACCTTGCGTAATGAAATCGGTATTAATAACGCCTCGTTTGGACCTGGACTTGGTCATCCGGTGATACGCGGCCAGTCCGGGAGTCGGGTTAATATTCTGATGAACAGCGTTGGCGTGACCGACGCCTCCAATCAGAGTCCGGATCATGCCGAAGGGGTGGAAGTTGCCATGGCTGACCGCGTGGAAGTCATTCGCGGCCCAGCGACCCTGTTGTACGGTAGCGGTGCGGTCGGCGGGGTGGTCAACATCATTGACGGCCGGATCCCGGAAGAACTGGTAGAAAGTCCGGAGTTTGCCATCGAGCAGTCTCACAATACTGTCAACGGCGAAAACCACACCATCGTCCGTCTTGATGCGTCGGCTGGAAACATGGCCTTCCATCTGGATGCCTTTCGACGCGATAACGACAACGTGGAAATCCCCGGCTTCGCTGTGAACGAGGCAGGTCTCGAAGCGACCGAGGAACTTATGGCTTCGCTCCACGGTGATGATCACGACGACCACGACGAGGATCATGGCGAAGAGGAGCATGGTCACGACGAAGATCACGATCATGAAGAAGAATTCGAGAACACCAATGGCTTTATTGGCAACTCAAGCAGTGAGTCCGACGGTGCTACCGCTGGATTTTCATTTGTGGGCGAACGCGGTTTCTTTGGTGTTTCTGCGCAGCGTCTGACCAATAACTATGGTCTGCCGCCGGGTACTCACAGTCATGCTCACGGGGAAGAAGAGCACGGCGATGAAGAACACGAAGGCGAGGAGCACGAAGGCGAGGAGCACGAAGGCGAGGAGCACGATGAAGAGCATGGAGAAGAAGGGCACGATCACGGTGACGTGGAATTCGTGCGCCTCGACATGGAAAAAACTCGCTACGACATCAAGGGTCGCTACGACTTTGACGGCGGTTTTTTCCAGTCCTTCGAAGGCTCGCTTGGATTCACCGACTATACCCACAGCGAAGTCGAGTTTTTTGAAGACGGTGATGTTGAGATCGGTACCCGATTCGCTAATGAGGGGATGGAAGGCCGTTTTACCTTGAGCCATGCCGAGTCAGAATCCCGGTCTGGAGTCTGGGGGGTGCAACTTATCGACACGGATTTCTCCGCCATTGGTGAAGAAGCGTTCATCCCGGAATCCAGGATCGAGAGCCTCGGAATCTTCGCTGTTGAGCGCTTGCAGTCGGGCCGGTTTACCGGTGAGCTTGGTCTGCGCTTTGAACAGGGCGAGGTGTCCACCGGCAATGGTTGCAGTAACGATGACAACGCGCTCAGCGTCAGCGGCAGCGGTCTGTATGCCGTGGATGACGAGAGCAATGTCATGCTGGGGCTGTCACGATCCCAGCGCACCCCAACGGTGGAAGAGCTGTATTCCAACGTTGATCCGTCCACTTGCGCCAACTACGCTGATCCGGAGCAGTTCACGCTGCATGCGGCTACCAACTTGCTGGAAATCGGCAACACCTCGCTCGATGAAGAAACTTCAACCAACATCGAGCTAGGTTATCGCCGCTTTGCTGGACCGTTTATTGGACAGTTCAGCGTTTACCGCAACCAAATCGACGACTACGTATTCCTGGACATCACCGGCGAGGAGTTCGAAGAGCAGCTAATTGCCCGCTACACTGCTCGTGATGCCACCTTCACCGGTCTCGAAGGCGAGGTCTCCGTGAACCTGTTGGAGACGGGTACCACGGTACTGGATCTGACCGTATTTGGTGACCTGGTTAGAGCCGAGTTCGATAACGGCGGCAACGTGCCGCGCATTCCGCACGCCAAAGTTGGCGCTGAGTTGCGATTCTCCGGCTCGGATTGGAGTGTGCACGCCCACCTCACCCGGGCCAGCGACCAGGATGACGCCGGTGCTACAGAACTGCCAACCGATGGCTACACGATGCTCTCGCTGTACGGGGACTATCACTGGCGCTTTGGCTCAGACAGCGAGTTAAAACTGTTCGCGAGGGCTGATAACGTGCTGGATGAAGAAATTCGTCTGCATCAGTCGCTACTGAAAAATTACGCACCCGAACCGGGGCGCGGCGTGACTCTGGGGCTTCGCTTCACCTACTGAAGGTAGTCAGGCAAGAGAACCCGGCCATGGTTGGCAGCGCTGCCGGCCTTGGCCGGACTCGATGATCTTCAGGCCGTCGCCTTGAGTTCAAGGCACCTCTATTAATTCAGACTCCCGCAGAGACGAGTCTGAATTAATAGAGGTGCCCTTTACTGGGCGGCGGCCTGTTCATTTGCGGCATCTGAAGGGACGAAGTCGCCAGTGAAGCGCACCAGCTGATCGTCTTCAAAGAATATGGTGATGCCTTCCTGGCCGCGCGTGCCACCGCCGGGCTGGTAGCTGTAGATATAGTCCCAGCGATCCTGGTGGAATGGATCGCGTACCAGCGGTGTGCCCATAACAAATATCACCTGGCGCTTGGTCATGCCGGGGCGGAGCTGGTCCACCATGTCCTGGGTGATGATATTGCCCTGGGGAATGCCGATCTTGTATACCCCCGGAAAATCAAGCGCGCCAACACCACCGCAACCAACGAGCGCGCTGGCAACAAGCAGCAGGGATGCAATTTTAATGGGTCTGGTCATGATATGCAGATCTACTCCCGTGCGCGTTGTGGGCGTGGTCATGGACTTGAGTGTCCGGCAAGTTGAACGCGTGCTTGTCAGGTTGCCCAGCTTTCCTCCGGGCAGGTGAGCGGGCATAATACCCTACCGGAATTTCTGGGAAAACCGCTTCCCGACATCATTTCAGGGCTGGACTCCGGTGCAGCACCGCTCCAGGCCTGCTGAACAAGGCTGCTCAAGGCTTAACAAGAGAAACTCTATGTCCTCAGAAAACCAGGAATTACGCAAAGCCGGCCTCAAGGTCACCCTGCCGCGGGTCAAGATACTGCAGATTCTCGACAATTCCGAGAATAAGCATATGAGCGCCGAGGATGTGTACAAGGCGCTGATTGAGGCTGATGAGGATGTTGGTTTGGCCACGGTTTACCGGGTTTTGACCCAGTTTGAGACGGCGGGTCTGGTAATGCGCCATCATTTCGAGGGCGGGCATTCAGTTTTCGAGATCGACTCGGTTGACCATCACGACCACATCGTCTGCAATAAATGTGGCAAGGTGGAGGAGTTCTACGACGAGGTGATCGAGAACCAGCAGGAAAAGATAGCCAGGAAATTCGGGTTTAAAATCACCGATCACAGCATGTATCTGTATGGCCTGTGTGCCGATTGCCAGAAAGATAACTAGGCCACCAGGCCAGACAGGTCAATAAGTCTGGTGCGCTAGCGCTGGTTTGCCACCACCATTTGCTCGGCATGGGCCAGTGATTCGGCGCTGTAGTCTTCGCCACCAAGCATTCGCGCCACTTCCTTCACTACCGCCTCAGCATCCAGGGTATCAATCCGGGTGGTAGTGGACTTGCCCTGGCTTTGCTTGCTGACAAAGAAGTGATGATGCGCCTGCCCGGCCACTTGCGCCTGGTGGGTTACGCAGAGAATCTGGGTGCGCTCGCCGAGCTGGCGTAACAATTCCCCCACTACCTTGGCGACGCCGCCACCAATGCCTACGTCCACTTCGTCAAATACCAGACTCGGCACCTGCGAGGTTTGCGCGGTAATCACCTGAATCGCCAGGCTGATGCGGGACAGCTCACCCCCGGAGGCTATTTTGGCCAGCGCGGCCGGTGCCTGTCCCGGGTTGGTGCTGACCAGAAACTCCACGGTCTCCAGGCCCTGCGCGGCGGGCTTGTCGCTGTCCACATTCTTCAGCTCCACTTCCAGCGCGGCGTGGGGCATGCCCAGCTGCTGCAATTGTGAATTCACGGCCTTGGCCAGCTTGCTGGCCGCTTTCTGGCGCTGCTGGCTGACCTGTTTGGCCAGCTGGATAAACTGCTCGCGCAGCAGGCGGTCGTTCTCTGCCAGCTGTTCCAGTTCGGCATCCGAATTCTCGAAGCGGGCCAGCTGGGCTCGCAGATCGGCGATCAGTTCCGGCAGCTGCGCAGCCTTCATTTTATGCTTGCGGGCCACACTGTGCAGGGTAGTGAGTCGTTCGTTGAGCGCTTCCAGGCGAGAAGGGTCAGCGTCGAACTGATCGTTGAAGGCTCGCAGTTCGGTGACCGCTTCGTCCACCTGGATGACTGCGGTTTCCAGTAACTCGATGGCGGATTTTACCGACTGATGTGGTTCTGGCAGTTCACGTAATGCCGCCAGGGCATGATGTAACTGCGAAGAGGCATTGGTTTCTTCGTCCTCGCGGCAGGCGTTCAGCGCCGTAGCCACGGCTGCCAGGATGTCGTCGGCAGAGCTGAGGGACTTGAATTCCGCCTCCAGAGCTTCGACTTCGTTATCCTGCAGTTCCAGTTCTTCCAGCTCGCCAAGCTGGTATGCCAGCAGCTGGCTTTCCGCCGAGTTTTCTTCGGCCTGGTCGTTGAGCTCTCGCCAGGCGTGGTGGTTCTGTTGCCACTGTTTGAAGGTGGATTGCAGGTTGCTCAGCAGCTTGTGATCGACCCCGAAGTCGTCCAGCAAGCGTTGATGGGTGGTACGACGCAGCAGGGATTGGTGTTCATGCTGGCTATGAATATCCAGCAGCATCTCGCCCAGGGTTTTCAGGTTGGCCAGGGTGACCGGACTGCCATTGATAAACGCCCGTGATCGGCCGTCGGCGTTAATGACACGGCGCAGGATGCAGGCGCCACCTTCGCTATCGCTGTCCAGTTCGTGATCTGCCAGCCAGGCACAGGCCGCAGCGATTCGGGCGGTATCGAACTCGGCGGAAATCTCCACCTTGCTGGCGCCGCTGCGCACCACGGCTTTGTCAGCCCGGTCTCCCAGGCTAAGCCCGAGGGCGCCGAGAATGATGGACTTGCCGGCACCGGTTTCCCCGGTGAGCACCGACATTCCGGGCTGGAATTCGATCTCCAGCTGCGCGACCGTGGCGTAGTTCTTGATGGAAAGATGTTGCAGCATGATTGGCGAGTATAGTGGCGTATATTCGTTTCGCACACCAGATGTTCTTGCTGTCGTCACCTTGCTGAGGCCCGCTGTGGCGCCTTTTCTGTCCGGCAAGTCGAACGAATCTGTCCTCTGATGCCAGGACTACCCGGCGACGGGCCCGGAACGGCCAGTACTGGACGCAGTCCGGGACGCTTTTCGGTGCGCTCACCAGGCTACTGTCCATGCCACTCTGCAGGCCACTCCCCAGATCACTCTCCAGCGCAACAAACTGCTTGAAAACCGGTCGGTTGCCCCCATATGCCGGGCATGGACAGCGACAAAGACCGGTATCGGTCGTCTTGTCGGGTTCGGGAACTTAATACCGGCAACCGAACAGCAGGAGAGGGCATGAGCAACCACAGTTCGGATCAGAACATCGATAGCAATACCGACGGAAGTCAGAATCAGGGCCAGGACGAAGGCGTTACAGCTGAGCAGGCTGCCGAAAACGGCACTGTCAAAACCGATGGAAGCACTGACGATAGCGCCGGTAATCCGGGCGCCACAGCAGGAATCGACATCGAGACCGCCCTGGGAAAAATGCACGCGGCCGAGCAGGAAGCTGAGCAATCGCGCAATGACCTGTTGCGGGTGCAGGCGGAAATGCAGAATTTACGCCGCCGCACGGAACAGGATGTGGAAAAGGCCCACAAATACGGCCAGGAAAAGTTTGCCAGCGAACTGCTGGTGATTATCGATAACCTGGAGCGTGCCCTGGATGCCGCCAGGGATCATGAGGACGAGCGGGTCAAGGCCATCTACGATGGCGTCAATCTGACCCTGAAGAGCTTTTCGGATCTGTTCAGTAAATTCAATATTGAGCCCATTGACCCGCTGGGCGAGCCGTTTGACCCGCAGCTTCACCAGGCTATGTCCACTCAGGAAAACGCTGAAGTGGAGCCGAATACGGTGACCGCGGTGATGCAGAAGGGCTACATGCTGCACGGCCGAGTATTGCGACCTGCCATGGTAATGGTCTCCAAGGCACCTGCGGGGTAGTTGAACGCAATCACCGGATTAGTCAATGAATTCAACCGGCTGGCAAACGGCTGACGATCCACGAATAACCACATAAAGACTGCAATTTTTCGGTCCCGCTCCTTGAAATCAGCAGGGCGGGGCCAAATATTCAACACATTAGCGGAAGTCGGCCACCAAGGGCCGGTTCATAAGCGACACAAAGCGGAGATTTCACAATGGGAAAGATCATCGGAATTGACCTGGGAACCACCAACTCCTGTGTCGCCGTAATGGACGGCGGCAAGCCCAAGGTCATTGAAAATGCGGAGGGCGACCGCACCACCCCGTCCATCATTGCCTATACCAAAGACGGCGAGACATTAGTTGGCCAGCCGGCCAAGCGTCAGGCAGTGACCAACCCCGACAACACCCTGTTTGCCATCAAGCGATTGATTGGTCGTCAGTTCGACGACAGCATCGTGCAAAAAGACATCAAGATGGTGCCCTACAAGATCATCAAGGCGGACAACGGGGACGCCTGGGTGGAAGTGAACGACAAGAAAATGTCGCCGCCTCAGATCTCCGCGCAGGTGCTTAAAAAGATGAAGAAGACCGCTGAAGATTTCCTCGGTGAGGAAGTCACGGAAGCGGTGGTTACTGTGCCTGCCTACTTCAACGATTCCCAGCGTCAGGCGACCAAGGATGCCGGCAAGATCGCCGGTCTGGACGTCAAGCGCATTATCAACGAGCCAACCGCAGCGGCCCTTGCCTATGGCATGGACCAGAAGAAGGGCGATCGCACCGTGGCAGTTTATGACCTCGGTGGCGGTACCTTTGATATCTCAATTATCGAGATTGCCGATACCGATGGCGAGCATACCTTCGAAGTGCTCTCCACCAACGGTGACACCTTTTTAGGCGGTGAAGACTTTGACCTGCGCCTGATTGACTACCTGGCAGAGCAGTTCAAGAAAGAATCTGGAATGGACCTGCACAGCGACCCGTTGGCCCTGCAGCGTCTGAAAGAAGCCGCGGAGAAAGCCAAGATCGAGTTGTCTTCCTCGCAGCAGACCGAGGTGAACCTGCCGTACATTACCGCTGACTCCAGCGGTCCGAAGCACCTGGTACAGAAACTGACCCGCGCCAAATTTGAATCGCTGGTGGAAGACCTGGTGGAGCGTACGTTGGGCCCGGTCAAGACCGCGCTGCAGGACGCCGATCTGGAAGTATCCGCTATCGATGACGTAATTCTGGTGGGCGGCCAGACCCGCATGCCGCAGGTGCAGAAGAAAGTCTCCGAGTTCTTTGGCAAGGAATCCCGCCGTGACGTGAATCCCGATGAGGCAGTCGCCGTGGGCGCCGCGATTCAGGCCGCTGTATTGTCTGGCGATGTGAACGACGTGCTGCTGCTGGACGTGACCCCGCTGTCGCTGGGTATTGAAACCCTGGGTGGGGTGGCCAGTCCGCTGATTGACAAGAACACCACGATCCCGACCAAGAAGACCCAGGTCTTCTCGACGGCTGACGACAACCAGACTGCGGTGACTATTCACGTGGTTCAGGGCGAGCGTAAGCAGGCTTCGGAAAACAAGTCACTGGGTCGCTTTGACCTCAGCGACATTCCGCCGGCACCGCGCGGCATGCCGCAGATCGAGGTAGCTTTTGATCTGGACGCCAACGGTATCCTCAATGTGTCCGCCAAGGACAAGGCCACCGGCAAGGAACAGTCCATTGTGATCAAGGCCTCCAGCGGTCTGTCTGACGAAGAAATTGAAGCTATGGTCAAGGACGCCGAGGCCCACTCTGCCGACGACAAGAAGTTCGAGGAACTGATCACAGCGCGTAACACGGCCGACGGTTTGGTGCATGCCACCAAAAAGACTCTCGAGGAAGCTGGTGATAAGGCCAGCGACGACGAGAAGGAAAGTATCAAGAAGGCCATCGAAGAGCTGGAAGAAGCGATCAAGGCCAATGATCTTGAGCAGATTGAAGCCAAGACCAAGGCCCTGACTGAAGCTTCCGGCAGCCTCGCCCAGAAGATGCACGCGGACCAGGCTCAGGCTGGTGCTGAGGCGGGCGGCGCCGAAGCTGGCGAGGGCGGTGAGCAGTCGGAGAACGACGACGCCGTTGACGCCGAGTTTGAGGAAGTCAAAGAAGAAGACAAATAGACAGGCATATGAAAAGTAAGCCATCTATCCAAAGCGGGCAGTTGACACCGTAGCAGCGACGCTGCCCGAACCAGGATACTTCGAAAAAACCAAGCCGAATCTTCGGCCTGGTTTTTTCGTGTCTGTGAGATAAGCCGAACAGCAGCAAGCAAACCCACGAATACAACCACAACAGTGAGCCCCGGAATCTAGCATGTCGAAACGTGATTACTACGAAGTGTTGGGAATTGATCGCAGCGCGTCAGAGGCCGAAGTCAAAAAGGCCTACCGCAAGGTGGCGATGAAGAACCATCCCGACCGTAATCCGGACAACAAGGAAGCGGAAGATACGTTCAAGGAAGCCAACGAGGCTTTCGAGGTACTGTCTGACAAACAGAAACGGGCTCGCTATGACCAGTATGGTCATGCCGGAGTGGAAGGCCAAACCAGTCACGGCCAGGCCGATTTCAGCGATATTTTTGGCGATATCTTCGGCGATATTTTTGGCGGTGGCCGCGGTGGGGGGCGAAGTCACGTGCGCCAGGGCGCGGATCTGCGCTATAGCCTGGACCTGACACTGGAAGATGCGGTGCAGGGCACCACGGTCAAAATCAGGGTGCCCACCACAGTGGCCTGTACCAAGTGCGATGGCAGCGGTGCCAAGCCTGGCACCACGCCAGTGGACTGCAGCACCTGCGCCGGTCACGGTCAGGTCAGGATGCAGCAGGGCTTCTTTTCTGTGCAGCAGACCTGCCCCCGCTGTCAGGGTACCGGCAAACAGATCAAGGATCCCTGTGGCACCTGTCACGGCCGCGGCGCCGTCGAGGAAACCAAGACCCTGTCAGTGAAAGTGCCGGCCGGGGTAGATACCGGCGATCGTATTCGCCTGACCGGTGAAGGTCAGGCTGGCATCCACGGCGGACCGCCGGGTGATTTGTATGTGGAAATTGCGGTTCGGGCCCACGATCTTTTCCAGCGCGATGGCCGCAACCTGTACTGTGAGATTCCAATCAGCTTTACTGACGCCGCGCTTGGCGGTGAACTGGAAGTACCAACCCTGGATGGCCGGGTGAAACTGAAGATCCCGGCAGAAACCCAGACCGGCAAGTTGTTTCGCTTGCGCGGCAAGGGTGTGGTCCCCATTCGTGGTGGCGGTGCTGGTGATTTACTGTGCCGGGTCATCGTGGAAACCCCGGTACATCTCACCAGGCGGCAGAAAGAATTGCTGGAAGAGTTTTCCAATATTCACGATGAGGAAGGGGACCGACAGTCGCCGCGTAAGTCATCGTGGTTTGATGGCGTGAAGAAATTTGTGGACGGCCTGCGCGCCTGAGCAAGGTGCCCAGGCGCTGTTTTTCTATAAAGCAGTACGACAAAACAGTCGCGATTTAGCCGTTCCTTCAGGCCTGAGCAACGATCTCGTCAACCAGTTCCTGATGGCGGTTGGCTTCCAGGCGTGGACCAAATACCTGCACCACTTCTGAAGATGCCTTGCTGGCCAGTTTGCCGGCAGTGGCCATGTCATGGCCCTGGGTTACCGCATAGAGAAACGCTCCGGCAAACATATCGCCAGCCCCGTTGGTATCGATGGCTTTCACCGGATTGCCTTCAATCTCGACAAAGCGTTCACCGTCCCACGCCAGCGCTCCTTTCGGCCCGCGGGTGATGACAAACTGCTTGGCCTTGGTCTTCATCAGCTCGCAGGCCTCGTCGAAGTTCGGCGTATCCGCCCACAGCTTGGCTTCCTTCTCGTTGCAGAACAGTAGATCCACGCCGGTGCCGAGTACTTCTTTTACTTCGTCCCGGAAATATTCCAGCATGGCCGGATCAGAAAAAGTCATTGCGGTCTTGACGCCATTGTCTTCGGCAAATTTCTTGAGCTTGGTGATTGCTTCCTTGGCTGGAGGTGAGGTGACCAGGTATCCCTCAATATAAATGTATTCAGAGTCTTTCGCGGCGTCGAAATCAATCTCTTTTTCGGAGATGTCAGCAGACACGCCAAGATAGGTATGCATGGTTCGCTCGGCGTCCGGGCTGACCATTACCACGCAGCGGCCAGAGGTGCCTTCTTCACGGCGCGAGACATTGTTGTCGATATTGTGATGGCCCAACTGTTCCAGAAAATAATCGCCGGTGTCGTCGTTAGCCACTTTGCAGGCGTAGTAGGCTTCGCCCCCGAAATTGCTGAAGGCGTAAAGCGTGTTGCCGGCTGAGCCACCGCCAGCCTGTTTTTTCAGGTCATATTTGTCGGTGAGTGCTTTCAGCAGGATTTCCTGCTGCTCTTCGTCGACCAGCGTCATCAAGCCTTTCTCGATGCCGTGTTCGCTGAAAAAACTGTCTTCTACTTCAAATTCCTTATCAACAAGTGCATTGCCAATACCATAGACGTGGTACTTCGCCATTTATAAATCCTGTCTCTTCAAGAGAGGGTCAATTAATTAAAGGTTCGCTAGTGGTTAATTCCCTGGAATGCAGATTCGGCGGCATCCAGGGTCTTCTGAATCTCAGCTTCGCCGTGAGCTGCGGATATAAATCCGGCTTCGAAAGATGAAGGAGCCAGGTAGACTCCGCTTTCGAGCATAGAGTGAAAGAATGATTGAAAGTGCTCGGAGTTGCAAGCCATCACCTGTTTCAGGGTGCTAACCTGTGGGTCTTCGCTGAAAAAGAATCCAAACATTCCGCCTTGCTGGTTGGTAGTAAACGGAACATTGGCCGCTTCGGCGCGTTCCTCCAGACCGCGCATCAGCATCTTCGCCATGCTGTCCAGCGCCTCGTAGAAACCCGGTTCGCTTACTGCATCGAGCATCGCCAGACCTGCGGCTGTGGCCAGCGGGTTGCCGGATAGCGTGCCGGCCTGGTAGACCGGTCCTTCCGGGGCGATATGGTTCATGATGTCAGCGCGGCCGCCGAATGCGCCCACTGGCAATCCACCACCGATTACCTTGCCGAGTGTGGTCAGATCCGGCTTGACGTTATAGACCGCCTGGGCGCCGCCCAGGGCGACGCGAAAGCCGGTCATCACTTCATCGAAGATCAGCACACTGCCGTGGGTGTCGCAAACTTCTCGCAGGGCTTCCAGAAAGCCGGGTACCGGCGGGACGAAATTCATGTTGCCGGCAATGGGCTCGACGATAATGCAGGCAATATCGTCACCCTGGTCCGCAAAAAACGCTTTCAATGCATCAATGTCGTTATAAGGAAGGACATGGGTCAACTTGGTATAGGCCTTTGGTACGCCCTTCGAGTCCGGCTCGCCCAGGGTCAGTGCGCCAGAACCGGCTTTTACCAGCAGTCCGTCGACGTGGCCGTGGTAGCAGCCTTCAAATTTCACGATCTTGTCACGCCCGGTGAAACCACGCGCCAGCCTGATGGCGCTCATGGTTGCTTCGGTGCCGGAGCTTACCAGCCTTACTTTCTCGATGGAGGGCACCAGTTCGGTGAGCTTTTTGGCGATCTTTACCTCGGCCTCGGTAGATGCGCCGTAGCCGATACCGTGCTTAAGTTGTTGTTGCAGGGCGTCCACTACCCGGTCGTTGAGGTGGCCGAGAATCATCGGACCCCAGGAGCCAACATAATCAACGTACTGATTGTCGTCGGAGTCGGTGAGATAGGCACCTTTGGCACCTTTGAAGAACAGCGGATCTCCACCAACACTCTTGAAAGCGCGAACCGGAGAGTTGACGCCACCCGGGATGAGCTTGCGTGCCAGGTCAAACAGATTCCTGGAGTTTTCGTGATTCATTGCTCTACCTGCGATGCTATGGGTTTGTGACAGTTGTTTGATTAACGAGATTAATGTTCGAAAAAATTAATCACTGAAGGAAAATATTAATCGTTAAAAAAGAGTAACCAGATTGCGCGCGTTGTGGGAAACATTGCTGTTTCCGAACAAGCCGCCAACCACCGCCAGCATATCGGCGCCGGCTGCGATCAGGGAGGCGCCATTGTCCGCATTGATGCCACCAATGGCAACCACGGGCACGTCAAGCTGCGCCCTGGCTCGACCAAGTATGGTCGGGCTGGCCGCTGGCGCACCGGGTTTGGTGGTGGAGGGGAAGAAGCGGCCGAAGGCGACATAGTCGGCGCCCCCTTGCTGGGCGGCCTGGGCCAGTTGCAGCGACTGGTGACAGGTAATGCCGATCAGCGCAGCACTGCCGAGCGCAGCCCGGGCGTCCGCCAGGCTGCAGTCCTGTTGTCCGAGGTGCACACCGTCGGCACCAATCCGGCGGCAGAGCTCGACATCGTCATTAATCAACAGGGGCACTGAGTAACCGCGGCAGAGTTCCAACAGCGCTGCGGCCTGGGTGTGTCTTGTGGCGCTGGCGGTAGCCTTGTTGCGGTATTGTAGCAGGGCGATACCGGCCTGCAGGGCCTGCTCAACAGCCGGCAGCAACAGCTCTGCGGACAGCAAATCATCATCGGTCAGGGCGTAGATGCCGCGAAAATCCATGGTGGGTTGGCTCAACGGGGTGAGTTATTCCAGAAACTGCGGTCCGGCAGATGTTGACCGAAGCCCATGCGCAGACCGTGACTAAGGGACTCCCAGGTAAACCGCTGGGCCTGCGCAGCGGCGTCTCTTACTGTCAGTCCATGGGAGAGATACCCGGCAATCGCGGCAGCCAGAGTGCAGCCGGAACCGTGATAGGTCTGCTCCAGACGTGGCCAGCTATACTCGGTGACCTGCTGGTGGGCAATGTAGAGTCGATTGATGACGGTGTCCGTCTGGGCGTGGGTGCCGGTAATCAGGACCTGCTGGCAGCCGCCATCGAGTATCTCGTTGGCGCAGGCATCCAGGGTGTCGGCAGCCGGGGCCAGTCGTTGCGCTTCGTCGGTGTTGGGAGTCAATACCGTGGTCAGCGGCAGCAGCAGGGTACTGATGGCTTCCAGCACAGGTGCTCCGGACAGCTCAAAGCCACCCCCGGCAGCGGCAATTGGATCCAGAACGACCGGCAGGTCATTATAATCCTGCAGCAGGGTATGCACGACTTCCACCGCTTCGACGCTACCGAGCATTCCCAGCTTGACTGCATCGACCGGCATATCCTCAAGCACGGCGCGGGCCTGCTGAATCAGAAGTGCCGGATCGGTGGGCTTTACGCTGATCACGTTCTGGGTATTCTGGACGGTCAATGCCGTCACCACCGGTGCGCAATGACAGCCGATACTGAACAGCGTTTCAATATCGGCCTGAATGCCGGCGCCGCCGGTGGGATCGAGACCGGAGAAACACAACACCGTGGGCTTGTGATTGGCGTGGGGCATAGTGCTGCTGCTGAGGTTAGTGCCTAAAGCTGATAGCAAAGATAGCTAATAATAGTCGTCCCGTTAAAGGGTTGGTTTGACCACGATCAGGATGACTACAGCCACCAGTATTGCCACCGGCATCTCATTAAACACGCGGTAGAAGACATGGCTGCGCTGGTTGCGGCGCTCGCGCAGCAGTTTCATGTACCACCAGCAGAAGCCATGGTAGATCAGCAACAGTGCCACCAGGGTCAGCTTGGCGTGCATCCACCACCAGGCCATAAAGTAACTCCAGTTAGCCACCAGCAGCCAGGCGCCAAGCACCACTGTCACCACGGCTGAGGGCGTGGTAATTCCCCAGAACAGCTTGCGCTCCATGATCACGAAGCGTTCCCGGCTGATCTCGTCGTCACTCATGACGTGATAGACGAACAGGCGCGGCAGATAAAACAGGCCGCTGAACCAGGTGACGACGGCGATAATGTGAAAGGCTTTAACCCAGAGCATGATGGTGGTGAAGTGGTATTTTAAAGAGCTGCAAAGCTAGCATAGCTGCGGGGTTAAGTCTTGCGGCGGCGGGGCGCGGCGCGCCCGGTCACGCGCGGTTTTTGCATTTGCCAACCGGGCGTGTAAGATACTGAGCCCCGTCCGGCCACTCGGCCACGTAATTCGTATTTTATCCAGCGACAACAGGGACTTGAGTGTGATCAAAGCAGGAATCATTGGTGCCACCGGCTACACTGGCGTGGAACTGCTACGCTTGCTGAGCCGCCATCCCGAGGTGACCGTTTCCGCGGTGACTTCACGGGAGCTGGCCGGCACGGCAGTGAGCGCCCGCTATGCCAATCTGCGCGGCCACGTGGACCTGGAGTTTGCTCACCCCGACAAGGCGGGCCTCAAAGACTGCGATGTCGTGTTTTACGCCACGCCTCATGCGGTCGCCATGAATACGGCGGCAGACCTGCTGGCGGCCGGGGTCCGGGTGATTGATCTGTCTGCCGATTTCCGCATCAAGGACATCGACCTCTGGGAGCAGTGGTACAAAACCAGTCATTCGTCGCCGGAGCTGGTTGCACAGGCGGTGTATGGCCTGCCAGAAGTCAACCGTGAAGCCATCGCAGGGGCCCGGCTGATCGCGGTGCCAGGCTGCTATCCTACGGCCGTGCAGCTTGGGTTTCTGCCGCTTCTGGAGGCTGGCCTGGTGGACACCAGACGCCTGATCGCCGATGCCAAGTCAGGCGTTAGCGGTGCCGGGCGCAAGGCAGTAGAGGATTACCTGCTGTGCGAGACCAGCGAATCGATTCGCGCCTATGCAGTCGGTGGTCATCGCCATCACCCTGAAATCAGCCAGGGATTGGCCAACGCCGCTGGCGCGCCGGTGGGGCTGACATTCGTTCCGCACCTGACGCCGATGATTCGCGGTATCCTGGCCACCCTGTATGCTCCGCTGCAAACCGGGAAGCAGGTCACAGAGACGCAGTTGCAAACGATTTTTGAGACCCGCTATGCTGGAGAGCCGTTTGTCGACGTCCTTCCCGCCGGTGAACTGCCAGCGACGCGGGATGTCAAAGGTTCAAATAAATGCGAAATTTCAGTAGCGTATGATCGCCGTACTGAAACCGTTATTGTCCTGGCCGCGGAAGACAACCTGGTCAAAGGCGCGTCCGGCCAGGCCGTGCAGAATATGAATATTATGTTTGGTCTGGCGGAGGTTGCGGGGCTGGAAGTTGTCGCCCTGTTGCCCTGAACCAGTTAAACCGCGGCGGTTAAGTCTGCCCAACAGCCAATGCCCAATATCGTAAAAGGTAGTAAACAGGAACGCATGGTTGTCGTGCCCCACCGGCCACGGCGGCGGGTCATGTTTACTCTGCTGGTTCTGCTGGGTGTTGGTATCAGCGCCGCTGGCGGTTTTCTGTATGGGTACTACACAACCATGCTGGCCCAGGAGATTGAGCAAGCCGATCGTGCCGAGGTGCAGCAGGAATTGCAGGTTGTACAGGCAGAGAATTCGGAGCTGCGTCGGCAAATTGCCATCCTGGAGCGCTCCAGCCAGATGGACCAGCGCGCTACCGCCGAGGTCCAGGCGACTATTTCCGGCTTGCGCCAGCGTATCGCCCAGCTGGAACAGGACATTGTTTACTACCGCCAGGTGGTGTCCGAGGAAACTGAAGATACCGGCCTGGTCATCGGCCAGTTCGACATCAGCGCCACGCAGCTGCCCGGGCGCTTTCGCTATAAACTGGTGATGCGCCAGCAGGATGCCGATGGCGATACATTTCTCACCGGTCACGCCAACGTCAACCTGATTGGTAGCTCCAACGAGGGGCAGCGCATCATTCCGTTACGGGAACTTTCTGCTGACGAGGACGAGCTGGATATTCGACTGCGCTTTAAATATTTCCAGAATATTGAAGGTGAGCTGGCGCTTCCCGAAGGTTTCGAGCCAGAACGGGTGCAGATCGCGGCGGTGTCAGTCGAGCCGGTAGAAAAGAATATTAACCAGGATTTTAGCTGGGTCGTCGAAGGCGAATAACCACGGGCGAATTGGCAATCGGGTGAGCGTATTATCCGAGATCATATCGGGCGCCCCGAAAAGGAATAAATCAGGGTCCAGTCGCGGATCCAACAGAGGAATCAAGCATGTTTGGCAAAAGCAATGAAGGCACCAGCAGCACCGCCGGGCCCGCCCACACCCTGATCTCGCGTAGCACGGAAGTCGTCGGTGATATCCACTTCAGCGGCGAATTGATTATCGAGGGCCGGGTGAAAGGTAACATTTACGCTGAAGACGATTCCAAGGCGTTGATCAGGGTGGCTGAAAAAGGCTCTGTCGAAGGGGAGATTTGCGTCCCGTCCGCCATCGTCAACGGTCTGGTCCAGGGGGACGTGCGGTCAACAAACCACATCGAGTTAGCCGCCAAGGCCACTGTAGTGGGGAATGTTTACTATAATCTTATCGAGATGGTCATGGGTTCCGAGGTCAATGGCAACCTGATGCACATTGCCACCCAGTCCGAGGCCAAGCGCCTTGCCGATGACAGCGAAAAAAAGAAACTCGGTTTTGATGAGCCAAGTCTCGAGAATAATTGACTGTTTTACTCGGTTATTGCACTATTTGCACTTACACGGCGCCAATTCCGGTGCTAACTGCATTTCCCGAACCGATTTATGTCCGTAGTTCAATCAGCTGACCCAACCATCATGTCGTTTACCGACAGCGCCGCCAATAAGGTACATAGCCTTATTCAGGAGGAAGGTAACGACAGCCTGAAGCTGCGCGTGTTTGTCACGGGCGGCGGATGTTCCGGTTTTCAGTATGGCTTCAGTTTCGATGAGACCGTCAATGACGACGACACTGTGATTGAAAACAAGGGTGCGTCGCTGCTGGTGGATCCCTTGAGCTATCAGTATCTGGTGGGCGCCAGGATCGACTATGTGGAGGGGCTGGAAGGCTCCAGGTTCACAGTTGAAAACCCGATGGCGGCGACTACCTGTGGCTGTGGGGCTTCATTTTCGATCTGAGGATCGAAAATCGTTACTAGAGACTAGAGACTAGAGACTAGAGACTAGAGACTAGAGACTAGAGACTAGAGACTAGAGACGGGTCACTTCTAGATAGCCCGGTAGATGGCGCCAAGCGGCACGGCTCCTTTGGCACCGGTAAAATCCTCCGTGACCACCGGCTTGCCTTCCAGGGCCAGCTTCCCAAGCCAGGCAAAAGCCATGGCCTCGACCCAGTCCGGGTCTACTCCCAAATCCGACGTGGACGATACCGAATAGTCGCTGGCCACTTTGCCCAGTTCTGACATCAGGGTGTCGTTATGGGCACCGCCGCCGCAAATGTACAACTCACTGGGTGAGCAGTGGCGGCTGAGTTCACTGACAATGGTGGTCACCGTGAAGGTGAGCAGGGTGGCCTGCACGTCTTCCGGTTTCAGATTGACCCCGGTTTTGCTGATCCGGGTTTCCAGCCAGGCACCGTTAAACAGCTCCCGTCCGGTACTCTTTGGTATGGGGCGGGAGAAGTATTCTTCATCAAACAGGGCATTGAGCAGGGTCAGGCTGAACTGGCCGCTGGCGGCCCAGGCTCCGCCTTCGTCATAGGGCTTGCTCTGGTGTTTCTCGACCCAGTAGTCCATCAGCACATTGCCGGGCCCGGTATCGAATGCCAGGCAGTGGCCGCTGCGCGGCAGCACGGTGATGTTGCTTATCCCGCCAATATTCACTACTGCGCGATCAACGTTGGCGGAGTGGAACATCTCCCGATGCAGAAGTGGCGCCAGCGGTGCGCCCTGACCGCCGGCAGCCATATCTCGCCTGCGCAGATCGCCGACCGTGGTAATGCCGGTAATCTGGGCAATGGTGTTGGGATCCGCCAGTTGCAGGGTGAAGGGATAGTCGCCATCCGGCTGGTGCCAGACGGTTTGCCCGTGGCTGCCTATGGCAACAACCTGGTTGCTTTTGGTGCCGGTCTTTTCCAGCAGGGCCAGGGCCGCCTGGCCGAATTCCCGTCCGAGACGGATATCGGTGGCACCCAGCGCTGCCAGGTCCACCGCCCGACCTTCGCATAACGACAACACTGCCGCACGCAGGTCTGGGTCAAAGCTGACGAAATGAGTGTCCACCAGGGTAGGGAGCTGACCGCTCAGGTCTACCAGCGCGCAATCAATGCCGTCGACACTGGTGCCAGAGATCAGCCCGATAAAAAGTCCAGAGTCGGACATGGTTGCGCCTGTGCTTGGGCCTGTTAACAGGCCTTTGGAGAAACTGGGGTGTCGCCCGGTGTTCAGTCTGCGGCGGGCTGGTTCAGGGTCAACAAACGGTCGCTATTGAGTTCCCGGAAGCGCGCTAATAGTCCGGCAGTCTGGGTCTTGAAACTTGGTAATTGCTGCTCGGCGATGGAAACCGCCTTGGGCAGTTTATCAAGAATCGTGCGCGGATTCTGATGTACGCCATTGACCAGGAATTCATAGTGCAGGTGGGGACCGGTAGCGCCGCCGGTGGCCCCGACGTAGCCAATGATGTCGCCCTGGCGAACGCGGTCACCCTTGCCGATACCGCGAGCATAGCGCGACAGGTGAGCATATTTGGTCTCGAAGCCACCTGGATGATTGATGGTGACCAGGTTGCCGAAGGAGCCATTACGGCCGGCATGACTGACCCGGCCATCACCGGTCGCGCGTATGGGCGTTCCGGTTGGGGCGGCGTAATCCGTGCCTTTGTGAGCTCGGATGGTGTTCAGGATGGGGTGACGGCGGCGCGGGTTGAAGTTGGAGCTGATGCGGAATACATCCAGCGGGTTGCGCAGGAACGCCTTGCGCATGCTTTCGCCTTCCGGTGAGTAGTAGCCGACTTCGCCATTCTCATCGACATAGCGTACCGCCGTGAACACCTTGCCCTGATTTACAAAGCGGGTGGCGAGGATCTCGCCGGGCCCAATAAATTCACCGTCCAGGTATTTTTCTTCATATAGAATGCTGAACTGGTCTCCGGCCCGGGGGTCGAGTATGAAATCGATGACACCACCGAAGATATTGGCCATTTCCATTATATGGACCGCAGGGATACTTTCCCGCTGACCGGCCATAAACAGACTGTCGGCAATGGTCCCGACTTTAAAGGCTTGCTGCAGTTCGGCTTCCTTGAGGATGTGCTCCGCCTGGTAACCGCTGTCACTGCGGGTGAACAGATAGCCCTCCAGCGGAGAGCGCATGACCCGCAGCTGCTCCAGTTCACCCCGGGAGGGCACCATGAAGTCCAGACGATAGCCCGGGTAAAGGCGGTTCAGGATCTTGGCTTCTTCGCTGCTGTTCAGTACCTGGAACAAGTGACGGTCGGTGAGGCCGACTTTGGTAAAAATTGTAGAGAGAGTATCGCCCTGCTGCACTTCGAAGTTCTTCCACACGGCGATATCGGCCAGTTGCGGTTCCGGCGTGACTACGTAGTCAGAAAGGTCTGTTGTTGACGGTTGGCCACTGTCTGAAGGGGTTTCAGGTTGGGGAGTACTTACTACAGTGGCCGCTTCCGGGCTGGGCACTGCAGCAGTGGAAACTTCATCATTCGTGCTTTGCGTGCCAACTGGCACGGCTATGCTCGTAGAGCGGGCGCCGGACGGCGCCAGGTCTGACTCGGCATCGGAGGCTGGCCAGAGCAGGCTGCAGACTAAAAAGAGGCACAGGGCACCCGCGAGGTAAACGTGATCGCGCGGGTAGTACTTGCTGATGAACTGTTTGGTAAGTTCTAGTTTGTCCATAAATTCGACTGCGGGTGACATTCCGGGACACAACAAAGCGCTGGATTATAGCAACAGTTGTAAAATTTCCCAGTGAGTTGTTTGGCTATGCCGCACTGGGTTCGGTTCTGGTGTAAAATCTCCGGCCCCCGGTTTGGGACCGCAATTAATGTTGCTGGTTCCTTTATTGGTTACAACATCGACTACGACATTTGATGACATTAAATACGGCTCGATTCACCGGTTCTTTCGATTGGGTCGGCAAATTCAGTTTTTTTGTGAGTGAGACAAGGGTTTTATTTTGTCCGGAACAACCAAAGATATTATTTCCGACCTGGAAAGCCGCGATCTGATCGCGCAGCTGGCAGGAGGCGACGACCTCAAGGCGCACCTGGGAAGCGGCAGCCGCACGGTCTACTGTGGATTCGATCCCACGGCTGAGAGTCTTCACATCGGTAATATGGTCCCGCTACTGGCGCTGAAGCGGTTCCAGGAAGCCGGGCATCAACCGATCGCCCTGCTGGGCGGTGCCACGGGCCTGATTGGCGACCCCAGTTTCAAGGACGCTGAGCGGCAGCTGAATTCGGCAGACGTGGTGGCGCAGTGGAGTGAGCGACTCAAACCCCAACTCAGCCAATTCCTGGATTTTGAGTCCGGCAGCAACAAGGCGTTGCTGGTGAACAACCTGGACTGGATCAAGGGCTATGACGTCCTGACCTTTCTGCGTGATGTCGGCAAGCACTTCTCGGTTAACGCGATGATTCAGAAGGAGTCGGTCAAGCAGCGTATCGAGCGGGAAGGTGAGGGCATTTCCTACACCGAATTCAGCTATATGATCCTGCAGTCGTTTGATTTCGCGGAGCTGAACCACCGGTTCGGCTGCACCCTGCAGATCGGCGGTAGCGACCAGTGGGGCAATATCACCGGCGGTATTGATCTGACCCGGCGGCTTTATCAGCAACAGGTCTATGGCGCGACTTTCCCGCTGATTACCAAGTCCGATGGCAGCAAGTTTGGTAAAACCGAATCCGGTACGATTTGGATGGACGCCAACAAGACTTCGCCTTATGCTTTCTATCAGTTCTGGCTAAACACCGCCGACGCTGACGTTTACCGCTTCCTGAAGTATTTTACCTTTCTGGATCCAGGTGAGATTGACGCGATAGAGCGGTCTGACAGGGAATCCCAGGGCAAACCGGAAGCACAAAGCATCCTGGCCCGCGAAGTGACCCGCCTGCTGCACGACAGCGACGGACTGGAAGCTGCAGTTCG